>JAXLQJ010000041.1:0-68059 GCA_046331705.1 bacterium
CCGCGACGCGGGCCGCGGCCTCGCCCGTCGAGCGGATCGTGGCGCCGCCGCGCGCCGCGCCGAGTCGAGCGCTCGGGAGCGAGCAGCCCACCACGCCGTCGAACACGAGATCCAACGCATGAGCCAACGCCAAGCCCAGAGCCCGTCCGACTGCTTGCGGTCCGCCGATGCGATCAGACGCATCGACGCCCGCGCGCTCGCCGCGGATCTCGCGGCACTCAAGCAGGACCTCGACCTCGAGTGCGGCGCGGCCGACGTCCGGCACCTGCGCAAGATGATGCGCTGGGGGCGGCTGCTGGCCGCGTTCGGGTTCGCCACCGCGTGGATCGCCCCCAATCCGCTCTCGGCGGTGGCCCTCGGGCTCGCGGTGTTCGCGCGCTGGGCGATCGTGGGTCACCACGTCTGCCACGGCGCGTTCGACAAGATCGAGGACCGGCCACCCCACCTCGACAGCCGCCGCTTCGGACGCGGCTGGCGGCGCTTCGTGGACTGGTTCGATTGGCTGATCCCCGAGGCGTGGCACCAGGAGCACGACCTCGACCACCACTACAACCTGGGCGAGCCCGCCGACCCCGACATGGTCGAGCACAACGTCGCGTGGCTGCGCGACGATCGAATCCCGCTCGCGCTGCGCTACGCGCTGCTGGTGCCGCTCGCGCTCACCTGGCGCTTCAGCTACTACGCGGCCAACGCGATCCACGCCATGCACTCGGCGCGCGAGCGCCGCGCGAACCAGGCGAGCGCCGCCGGCAGCACCATCCGCCGCCGCGACCTGTGGCTGCCTTGGTATCCGCGCGGACGCGACCTGGTGGTGCGGAGCTGGCTCGTCTATGGCCTCGGCCGCTTCGTCGCGCTACCGGCGCTGCTCGCGCTCTGGAGCCCGTGGGCTGCGTTCTCGCTGGCGGTGAATCTGGTGCTGGCCGAGCTCTACGCGAACCTCCACAGTTTCGTGGTCATCGTCCCCAACCACGCCGGCGGCGACCTCTATTCCTTCGATCGGCCCGCCACCAGCCGCGCCGAGTTCCAGCTCCGTCAGATCCTGGGCTCGGTGAACTACCGCTGCGGCGGCGACTGGAACGACTTCCTGCACGGCTTCCTCAACTACCAGATCGAGCATCACCTGTGGCCATCGTGGACTCCCCGCCAGTACCAGCGCGCGCAGCCGCGTGTGCGGGAACTCTGCGCCCGCCACGGCGTGCCCTACGTGCAAGCGCCGGTGCTGCAGCGCGTGCGGCGGCTGGTGCGGGTGGCGGTGGGCATCGAGTCGTCGACGCGTGTCGACACCGCGACCGAGCCGGTGCGGCTCGATCCGGAACGGGTGCGAGCCGGCGCCGGCGTGCCGCTCGATCTCGGCGTGGCGCTGCCCAGCGCGGCGACGTGAGGACGCGGCCCGCTCGTCACGCGGGCGCGGCGCGGGTCGCCATCAGCACGTTGAGCAGATACGGCGCGAGGATCCGGAAGTAGCTGACGTTGGGCCGGAACTGAAGCGTGATGCCGGTGAGGGCCACGAACACCCTCCCCAGCAGCACGAAGTCCTGCGGCACCGTCACGGGGTTGGCGCGGATCGAGCTCATCATGTCGCGCCACAGTGTCTCGAAGTCGAGGCCGCGGAAATCCGACGCGCGCTCCGCCAGGAACACCGCCATGTAGGTCGCGCCGAGCCGCTCGAGCGGCTCGGGATTGCCGTCGTGCGTGCGAAAGCCGAGCGCCGTGAACGAGCGCGCGATGCTCGCGCCATCCTTCTGCACCAACGCCTGGGCGAGCTGCACGTACTCCCGGCGGGTCTCGATGGCGATCGGCTTGGCGCAGCCGAAGTCCACCAGCCCCAGCTTCCCCTCCGGCGTGACCAGGAAGTTCCCGGGATGGGGATCGGCGTGGAAGAAGCCGTCCTCGAGTGTTTGCTTGCAGAAGGCGTCGACCAGCGTCGAGCAGACGCGATCGATGCGCTCGCGCCCGGCCTCGCCGGCGCGCGCCGCGTCCTCGAGGTCGAGGGTGATCCGACGGCCTTCGATGAAATCCATGGTGACGATGCGGCGGGTGGTGGTGTCCCAGTGGATCCGTGGGATCACGACGTCCTCGCGCGCCTTGAAGGCCTCGTGGAAGCGTTCGGCGTTGCGGCCCTCCTGGACGTAGTCGACCTCCTCGCCGACGTACCGCACCAGCTCGTTGGCGATCGCCACCACGTCCACGTGCTCGACGAAGCGCTGCGCCAAGCGCGCCACCAAGCGCAGGTTCTCGAGATCGCCGAGGACGATGGGCTCCATGTGCGGGAACTGCACCTTCACCGCCACCCGCGCACCCTCGTGGGTGCGCGCCTCGTGAACCTGACCGAGCGACGCCGCGGCCACCGGCACGTGGTTGAACCACGCGAAGGCCTCGTCGGGGCCCTTCCCCAGCTCGTGCCGGATCTGCGCGGCGATCACGCCATAGGGCAACGGCGGCACCTGGTCCTGGAGTCGCGACAGCACCTCGACGTAAGGGGGCGGCACCAGGTCGATGCGCGTGCTCACGAACTGGCCGACCTTCAGGAAGGCGCCCCTGAGCGCGACGCTGGTGCGGTAGATCCGCTCGGCGTTGGCACGGTGCACGGCCTCCCAGAACCGCTCGCGCGCCTCGGGGGCGCCCGCCGGCGCGCGCATCCACGCCAGCGCGTAGCTCGCCGTGACCCGGACGGCGAGCCACACGATCACGGTCATGCGCTGAGCGCGATGGACGATCATTCGTTTCCTCGGGGCGGTCGCCGGCTGGCGACGCGGCGGGATGGCGCGGGCCACGCTCCGGTGAGCGGGCTCGGATTTAGGTGCTGTCCCGATTGCTGGCAAGCACCCGCCTGGCGTATATCCGCTCGCCCCTCCGGCTCACCCCCGGCACCGAAAGCGAGCGCATGAAAGCATTCATCTATTCCAGCAGCACGATCATCGAGCCGCTCGGCGATCCCGCGTCCCAATCGCGGATCCTGAACGAGCCGCTCGAAGCGAGCATGACGCAGCTGCTCACGCGGCTCAGGCTCGAACCGGTGCGCATCGCGCACCCGGCGGAAGCCACCGGTGAGCGCTACCTGCTGCTGCCCGACAATCTCTACCTCACCGGCGCGCTGCTCTACGAGTTCCTCAAGGCCGCCGCCAAGGAATCCGGTACCGTCGCGCTGGCGCTGCGCGAATCCGCCTTCACCCGCTTCAGCACGCCGCTTCAAGACTTGCGCAGCGAGGGCGAAGGCGACGAGCGCATCTGGATCTACCCGCTGGTGCGTGTGGACCGCGCCGGCGGCGGCGACGGGGACCCCGCCAAGGCCCGCCCCCTCGTCACCCACGCGCGCACCTGGAACCTACCCGTGTGGAAGGCCCAGGACGTGCCGGGCCGGCCGAAGCAGTTCCTCCCGGTGACCTTCCACCAGGCGGTCCTGATCGAGAGCTGGTACCACATCTGGGTCGCCAACGTGCTCGCGGGTCCCGTGTGGGCGGCCCGCCAGATCTTCCGCAAGCGGCGCGCCGCGTGGCTGCTGGTGAAGCTCTTGTGGTCGCTGGTGAGCTACCTGCCCGTGCAGCTCGCGCTCGCCATCAGCGGAGTGCCCGTCACCATCGGCGGCGCGTCGCTGCTCGAGCACGTCGGACGCCACCTGGTCATCCGCGGCAAGCGCTGTCGCGTCCATCCCACGGCCGTGGTCATCGCCAGCGAGCTGGGCGACGACGTCGAGGTCGGCCCGTACACGATCGTGGCGCTGAGCGTGCTCGGCAACGGCGTCGCCATCGACGCGTGCGGCGAGGTCCGCAACTCCGTGGTCGGCGACGGCACGCACCTGATCCATCGGCCCGCCTTCAACGCGGCGATCTGCTATCCGGGCTGCCGGATCAGCCTGGTGCAAGCCAGCCTGCTGGGCCGAAACGCATCGTTCGGCGGCGAGGTGCGGGCGTACGATCTCAACCTCAAGGGGCCGGTCACCATCGAGCACAAGGGCCGCGTGGTGCCGACCGGCACCTCGGGGCTCGGCACCTGTGTCGGCCACGGAGCACAGCTCTGGGGTCGCATCTCGCTGGCCCCGGGACGCGTGATCCCCAACGGGGTCATGGTCATCGAAGACCCGCACGTGGTGCTGCAGCGGGTGCCGGCCGACGTGCAGCCCGGCGTGATCCACGCCATCCGCAAAGGCGTGCTGACGCCGGTGGGCAGCTCGCGAGAGGGGGCAGCGGACGCCGCGGCGCCGGCGGCGCCGCGGACAGACGAGCGCAGGTGAAGGGCTCGCGCGCGACCGCTTCGCGCGTGACGGGGCGCGCTCACGCCCCGCGGCAGACGCGGGTCACGCGTCCGGCGAGAGCGTCAGGTACGCGTGGCGATCGCTGCCCAGATCGAGCTCGTGGTGCGCCCACTTCAGGTACCAGTACTTCCCCGGAATGAAGTGGGTGGAGTGCACGTCGCGATCGCTCTCGTAGAGCACCGCGTAGAGATCGAAGGACTCGGGATCGCGCGGCGCCGGAAAGCGGAAGTGGAGCGAACCCGGCTGGCCCGTGTCGCCGCTGCGACCGAAGAGATAGAACTCGGTCTCCGGGTCGTCGCGGAAGCCGTTCAGGTGACGAACGCCGCGCAGCCGCACCAGCATGCCGTCGATCGGCCGATTGCAGTCGTCCACGACCCGCATCGAGAGCTCGTAGAAACGGTCGTTGAGGTGTAGACGCGGCACGTAGCCGGTGCGCCACGGGTCGATCACGTCGACGGAGGCGCACCCGGCCAACGCCAGCAGCCAGCCGCCGACGAGGGCCGCGCTCCCAACCCCGCGCCGGACAACGCCGCGAGCCCCGCGGATGCGATCCGATCCATTCATGCGCGCGCTCCCCGTCGCGGCGAACCAGGCGTCGGGCCGCGACCCCGTCGTTGATACCACCGTCGCTTCGCGCGTCGCAATCGCCTTCCCTTCACCACTTGAGCAAGGCCGCGCCCCAGGTGAAGCCGGCGCCGAAGGCGGCGATGCACACCAGCCCACCCCGCTTGAGTCGGCCATCCTCGCGGGCTTCGTTGAGCGCGATGGGAATCGACCCCGCGGTGGTGTTGCCGTAGCGCTGGATGTTGTTGACGACCTTCTCGTCCGGCAGCCCGAGCTCGCTCGCCACCCATTGGTTGATGCGCAGGTTCGCTTGGTGCGGCACCAGCAGGTCGATGTCCTCGATGCTCTTCCCGGCGGCGGCGAGCGCTTCGAGGATGGCGCCCTTCATGTTGGTGGTCGCCTCCTTGAACACGGCGCGACCGTTCATCTTGGGCCAGTGCTCTCCCGCCGCGAGATCCTCGGTTCGCATGTAGGGCTTGCGCGAGATGTTCCAGAGGTGCAGGCACAGGTCCTCGGCGCCGCGGCCGTCGGCGTGCAGGTTCACCGTGAGCAAGCCGCGGTCTTCCTCGGTGGGCGAGACGATCGCCGCGCCGGCTCCGTCGCCGAAGAGCACCGTCACGGTGCGTCCCTGGGTGGAGAAATCGAGCGCCGACGAGTGCACCTCCGCGCCCACCACCAGGATGTTCTTGTAGCGCCCGGTGCGCACGAAGGCGTCGGCGGTGGCGAGGCCGTAGAGGAAGCCGGTGCACTGGTTCCGGATGTCCATCGCGGCGATGCCCGGGATGCCGAGCTTGTCCTGCATGTAGCAGCTGGTTCCGGGGAAGTGGCGATCCGGGCTCAGCGTGGCGAACAGGATGAAATCGACGTCCGCGAGCGTGATGCCCGCATCGGCCACGGCACGCTTCGCCGCCTCCGCGCCGAGGTCGCTGGTCCACACGCCTTCGTCGGCGTAGTGGCGCTCCTCGATGCCGGTGCGCTGACGAATCCACTCGTCCGAGGTGGTCATCAGCGTCTCGAGATCCTTGTTCTTGACCACACGGGGAGGGACGTAGACGCCCAATCCCTTCACGTAGCTGCGAATCATGCCCATGGTCTCCTCGTGGAGTGCGTAAGCGAATCGACTGCGGTTCGTCGCCGACGCGCGCGAGCCGCGCGCGAGGCTCGCGACGGCGTCGCGCCGCACGAATTCTTCACACGTAGCTCGCCGCACCTGGATTGTCTAGGAGCGCGCCCGAGAATCGGCGCCCCAACCGGCGTGCGCGACCGAGCGCGCCGCGCGGAGGTCGGGCGGCCGGCTCGGGCGCCGAAATCCAGCCGCCCTCCTCTTCGCGCCGGGCGCGAAACCGCGTCGTCGCGGCGGCGGCGCGGGTCAGCGCTCCGCGCCGTCGCCACGCGCCGGCTTGCGCCAGCGCACGCGCTCGATCGCCCACTCGAGCTCGGATCGCTTCTTGGGGTCGCTCTCGCCGTCGCGCAGACGTTCGAGCACCACCAGCGCGTCGCGGGCGGCGCTGCCGATGTTGCCGAGCGCCCACGCAGCGGCCATGCGAGCCTGGCGATCGCCGAGCGCGTGGATCAAGGCCGGCACCGCTTCGCGCGCCTCGGGACCGATCGCGCCCAGCGCATACGCCGACTCGATCTGCACGTCGGAGAAGTGGTCGTCGAGGGCGCGGGTGAGCGCCGGAATCGCCGCGCGCGTGTCTGGCGCCAGCGCACGCAGCGTGCGCGCGGCCTCGAGCCGCACCCCGTGATCCTCGTCCGTGAGCGCCGCGGCAAGCGCCGGCACCGCCGGCAGTCCCCGATCGCCGACGTTACCGAGCGCCCGTGCAGCGGACTGGCGCGCTCGCGGGTCGATGCGGCCCAGGTCCTCGATCAGGTCCTCGGTGGAGCGGCCCCGCGGGCGGGCCGCGTCCTCCGCCGCGGTCGGCGGGACACCGGCGGTGGCCCAGAGAAGCACGAGCAAAGCCGTGATTGCCGGGGCGCGACGCCGCCACGAGCGCCAAACCGGGCCGAGGCGCTCGCGGCCATCGGTGGAGCCGGCGCAGCCCCGCCTGCTGTGGAATTCGTCACAAATGCCACAGTCTGCGGGCCTGTGCCCAGCCCGCGCCAAATGTCGGCCTTTCCGAGAAACTACACGCATATCACATCATACGCTATTGATATTGCTAACTATATCAAACGAGAATCTCCCTGAGATTCTCGCGGCCATGCGGTCGTCCGCACCGGCGTCGGGCACGATTTCAACAAGCTGTTCACAGGGCGGTCGCAGGTCGTCCCGGCCCCCCAGCGGCCACGCGCTTCACCTGCACACCTCGGCGCGCGATCGTGCTGGCCAAGACCTGTCCACCCGCGCGCACGACGGCGCTCGCGACGGCGTCACGGTCGCCGGGCTCGACCAGAAAGGCAATGCAACCGCCGCCACCGGCGCCACAGACCTTGGCCGCCACCGCCCCTGCGCGGCGCGCTGCGCGCTCGATGCGCGTGAGCTCCGGCGTCCGGATCCCTGCGGCCAACTGGGCGCGCGCCGCCCACTCCGCGTCGATCGCCAGCGCGGCCGCGTGCCAATCGCCCGCGAGCAGCGCGGCGCGCAACGCGTTCGCCGCTTCCACGATCCGCTCCAAGCGCTTCACCAAGGCGCCGCGCCGCTCCACCACGCCACGAAACACGTCCCAGTTGTTGAGCCCGGAGCTGCGCGAGACGCCGGAATAGCCGAGCACCAGGCGCCGTTCGAGCTCGCCCGGGTCGACGTCCAGGGTCTCACGACGCACTCCGTCGAGGCCGAAGCGCAGCGCCACGAGTCCGCCCCAAAGCGCGGGGTGGTAGTCCTGATCGCCCGTGGGCACGCCCAGGATCCGCGCCTCGGCATTGCGGCAGAGCTCGACGGTTTGCCACTTGGAGAGCCTTCGCCCCGTCCAGGCGGCGAGCGTCGTCGCGATCGCGACCGCGAGCGCGGACGAGCCACCCAGCCCCGAGCCCGCGGGCGCCTCGGCGGCGAGCACCATGCGAAAGCCGCCCTCCGGAGCCAGCTGCTCGGCGAGCGTGCGCGGCAGGGGCAGCGTCGCGGGGGGTAGCTCGGCGAGCGAGCGCCCCTCGATCACCTGCCCCTGATCGCGCGATTCGATGCGCACCCGCCCGCCACCCAGCGACTCGATCCAGCAATGCGCGCGGACGCCGACGGCGACGTTGATGGTGAGCGCACCTGGAAAGAGCACGTAGAGCGGCCACAGGTCCACGGTACCGCCGGCGAGGTCGATGCGCGCCGGCGCCATGCCGTGCATTCCGCCTTCGCCGCCACGCGGACGCTCGTGCTCGGCCGATCGCTGCCGCTTCATCCCATTCTCCTTCGACACGCGCCGCACCGCCCACGGTCGCCGAGGCACGCGCTCATGGGGCGCCGAGCGCCGAAGCGCGCAGCGACCGCGCCCAGCCGAGCACGCTCTGCCAGGCCTGCTGCACCGGCTCCCAGGCGAGAACGTCCCGCCCCCACACGGTGCCCGCCGCCAACCCCACGATCAGCACCAGCGCGAGCCCGTCCGCGGCTCCGAAGCGATGCTCGGCGAGCTCCGTTCGTTGCTCGCCGGAGCCGAAGCCACGGGTCTCGAGCGCTGCGGCGAGGCGGTCCGCGCGCCGCACGGCCGTGAGGAACATCGGCACCACCAGCGGCGTGTACCGACGCATCCGCGCCAGCACGTTGCCGCGATCGAGATCGAGACCGCGTGCGCGCTGCGCCTCGGCGACCGCACGCCCCGACGACACGAACGTGGGCACCAGCCGAAACGCCAGCGTGAGCGCGAACGCGACCCGGTAGGGCAGCCCCAGCGAACGCAGGCCGTAGGCGAACTCCTCGACGCGGGTCGTGGCCAGAAAGAGCACGCCCGAGCCGACCATGAGGGCGAGCCTGAGACCGAGCGCGGCGGCGCGGCCGAGCCCCGCCGGGTCGAAGCCCGCGCGCAGCAACCCGCCCTCGGGCGCGAACAGCCACCACATCGAGGTGGTCGCCACGAACAACGTGATCAGGAGCGACGCCATGCCGGCGAGCGCGTCGAGCACCCGACCGAGCGCCGCGCCCGCCAGCACGATCCCCATCAGCACCAGCAGCGTGTCGAGGCGATCCAGTCGCATCGCCACGGCGAAGAACGCCGGCAGCAGCACGATCTTGGTCACCGGGTGCAGCCGGTGCAGCGCGCTCTCTCGATCGACGTAGAGAAAGAGCTTCACGATCCCGCTCCGGCGGGTCCCGACCGCTCGCCGAGCGCCGCGGTGAGCGCCTCCGGGGTGAGCGTCTCGAGCCCGAGCATCTGCCCGAGGCGCCACGCCGCGGGCGTGCGCAACCTGGCCTCGGCGAGCACGCGCTCGTTCCGGAACAGCTCGCGCACTCCACCGTCGAAGACCAGCTTGCCGCCAGCCATCACCACGGCGCGCTCGCAATGACTCGCCACGACCTCCATGGCGTGCGTGATCACCAGCACGGTGTGACCGCGACGATGAAGATCCGCCAGCAACGCCAGCATCCGCTCGCGATCGTTGTAATCGAGGCCGGTGGTGGGCTCGTCGAGAACCAGCACCTCGGGCTCGGTGGCGAGGACGCTGGCGACCGCGAGGCGCTGGCGCTGGCCCTTGGTCAGCACGAACGGATCGCGATCGCGCGCGTCGGCGAGACCGACCACCTGAAGCGCCGCGACGATGCGGGCCTCGAGATCGGCTTCGGGCACGCCGAAGTTCCGTGGGCCGAACGCCATCTCCTCCCACACCGTCGCGGAGAAGATCTGGTGATCGGGATCCTGGAACACGTAGCCGATCCGCCGCGCCAACGCGGCCGTGCCTTGCTTGCGCGTGTCCTCGCCAGCGATCCGGATGGCGCCACTCGACGGCCGGAGCAAGCCGTTCAGATGCTTGGCGAGCGTGGTCTTTCCCGAGCCGTTCGCCCCCAGGAGCGCCACGAACTCGCCGGGACGAACGGCGAAGCTCACGTCGTCCACCGCCGGGCGATCGCGCAGCGGGTAGCGGTGCACCAGCCGATCGACCTCGATGAGCGGCTCGCCGCCGCGCGGCGCGGGACGGGCATCTGGGGCGCCCGGGGCGGCGCGCGCGGTGCGGCTCGCCAGCTCGCGGCGTAGCGCGTCCTCGTGCGGGACCTCGGCGAGCCCCAGCCGCGACGCGATCCGCGCCGCCACGGGGGGCTCGACACCGGCGTCGGCCAGCCCGGCGACGTCGAGGAGAACGCGGCGCGGCGGGCCGTCCTTCGCCACCGCGCCGGCGTCGAGGTGCAGCACGCGATCGAGATCGAGGATCTCCTCGGTCTCGTGCTCGATCACCGCCACCGCGAGGCCGTCGCGCGCGAGCTCCCGCAAGATCGCATGGACCTCCGCCTTGCCCACGGGATCGAGATCGGTCGTCGGCTCGTCGAGCAGGATCACGCTCGGCCGCATCGCCAGCACCGACGCGATCGCCAGCCGCTGCTTCTCGCCTCCCGACAGGGTGGCCGGCTCGCGCTTCTCGAAGCCCGCGAGCCCCACGCGTCCCAGGCAATGGCTCACCCGGCGCGCGATCTCGTCACGCGGCACACCCAGGCTCTCGGCGCCGAACGCCACCTCGAGGCGGGCGTTGGTGCTGAAGAGCTGCGCGTCGAAGTCCTGAAAGACCATGCCGGCATGACGCGCGGCGCGCGCCACTCCGACCGCCGCCGGCGCCTCGCCGCCGAGCCGGACCTCGCCGCGGAGATGGCCTGGAAAGAAGGCGGGGACGAGGCCGTTGGCGCAACGCAGGAGTGTCGTCTTGCCGGCACCGGAGGCACCGACGATCGCGAGGCTCTCGCCCGCGCCGAGCCCCAGCTCGACGCCGCTCAGGGCGTCGTGCTCGGCGCCGCGATAGCCGAAAGCGAGCGCGCGAATCTCGAGAACGGCGCTCATCGCCCTGACGCCAGCCGCTTCGGGAATCGACTCACGGTCGCAGCGGGACGCTCAGAGGAGTGCCGTGCCGGCGAACACCAGCACCGCGGGAACGGCCGCCACCCAGCGCGGATCCAGCCCCGCGGCGGCGGATCCCGTGAAGAAGTAGAGCAGCAAGAGCCCACCGAGCGCGGCGGCGGGGGTCAGAAAGAGACCCACGAGCCGTAGCGAGCCGCTCGCCGCCGCCGAGTCGTCCGCGAGGATCTGATCCGCGGTCAATCCCCACGCCCGGACCCGCGGCGCCACCGCGCGCATGACGAACGGCGAAACCACCAAGCTCCACGACACGTTGTTGAAGAAGATGATCGGCGCCACGACGCGCACCGGGAACGCCTGGAAGAGCAGCCCGCCCCACCCGATCACCAGCGCGCACGCGGCACTCGCCACCACGATCGTGAACGCGTATTGACCGAGCTGGAGCCACACCGGCGAGCTCGCTGCAGTCGATCCGCCGCCCACCAGGAAGGGCGGCGCGGGCGTACCGTCGAGCGCTCGCCACATCCGATACGGGATCCATCCCAGCAGGAAGTTCCCGAGGAAGCCGAAGATCGTCACCGGCCCGAGCGTGCCGAAGAAGTCGCCGATGAGGTTGCCGAAGGCGATGCCCCAGGCGGCCGCCGGCCCGAACAGAAACGACGCGATCGGCGGGATCGCGTTCGCCGGGCGCAGCTCGGTCACGCCGGGGATGAGTGGGATCGGCTTGAACGGGATGAGGATCGCCGCGTACACGGCTGCGCAGATCGCGACCAGCACGATCATGCGGGTGTTGCTCCACATGCGGATCAGATCACGCACCGCCAGCCCTCGCGACACCATCGAGCGCCCCTCGCCACGGATCACACGCCGTGTGTGCCGGCGCGAGGGGGCGCCGAGTATAGCCCGCGTCCCGGCACCGTCCACGGGCGTTCCGGCCCGGCGCCGCCCAACCCAGGGCTCGCCCGAAAACACGATCGCCCGAGGCAAACGCCTCGGGCGATTCGCGACTCCGCTCGGCGAGCGGAATCAGTGCAGCGCGATGCGGTACGACCGCACCCGCATCTCGTATTGCGTCAGCACCACCGTGGGCGACGGCGGGCTCTCGAGCGACGTGGCGTCGAACAGAAAAACCTTGCAAGTCGTGCTCACGGTCGGAATGAAGCTCGTGCTCGCCACCTTCTCGTAGCCCGGATCGATGGGGCTCCGGCCGCGGTTGCGTGGATTCTGGATCTGCGGCTGAACGGTCGTGATGGCGATGACGTCGTCGATCGCCTTGTCGGCCGCGGCGGGGTCGCCGATCCCTTCCCAGTACTCCATGCGGTTGACCACGTCGCCGTCCACTTGGTGGAGCGCCGTGAGGCACGTGGAGTGAGCCGCCTTCTCGCGGGCACCGAGGAGCTGTGGCACCGCGATCGCGGCGAGGATGCCGATGATCGCGATCACGATCAGCAGCTCGATCAGCGTGAATCCGTCCGTGCCGCGAGCCCGCATCGTGAATGATTGCTTGCGCATCCTACCTCCCGGTTGCACTTCACCGGCGACAAGGCAAAGCAACTTCCAAGCCACACCCTGAAATGTCAGCAGACACTCGGAGAATTGCGAAACCACGAATGATTCTCGGCGAGGCGGGCCGCGAGACGACGACAATCGCCTCCGCTTCGCCGCTCCGACAACGACTCTGGTCACCGGGCGCCGACGCAAAACGTCACTCACTTCCGCCGCCGCACCTGCCCTCCACAGGAGCCGATTCGATGTCGCTGCGTCATTCTTTCGGCGCCTACGCGTCAACTCCTCGTTCGCGACGGATCGCTGGCCGCAGAACCGCGCACGTGAGGCTTGCACGATTGCTCGTGATTTCAGGGGGATGCCGGTGCCACTCGCGACGGCCATGGTCGCGGTGCTGCATGGCACACGTCCTGCTCTAGCGAGTTCGTGGCAACGTCACCGCCACGGGAACGACACGGCCGAGCGCGACAGACGAGCCAACCGACTTCGCCCCCCCCGGGGGCTTTCTCGGTCCCAATGGTGGGATCGGGAGGGCCCCCGAACCTATTGGAGCGCGGACCGCCGCTCGGCGGCGGGTTCCCTGCTTCGCGCGCGATTCCTGCGGCGCGTGCCGCGCGCGGTTACAATCGCCGCTCGCCATGAGCCCGACACCGCGAACACCCTCGTCGCCGGGCTCACCAGCAGCCGACTACAAGCTCACACTCTACGGGTCCTGCCCGGGCTGTGGTCAGTTCTCCGGGAAGATCGAGTGGCTGGCCAACGGCTTCCGGGCGCTGCGCGAGCGCCATCAGCGCGAGAGCCCGAACGGCTACTGCACCGGCTGCCGGCGCGACTTCCCGCTCACGTGGGCCCAGGTGCGACTGCGCGGTCGCATGATCCGCGAGGGTGAGGTACAGCGGATCCTCGTGAGCGACGGCGAAGACCCCGCCTCGGGCACGTGATCCGCGACTGGCGCCGTGCGCCCTCGACCCGCGATCAGGGCCGCCACAAGATCGGGCAGACCCCCGGGCCAGGCCACGTGCGCTCGCCCAGCTCCGCGACGCTTGGCACGTCCGAGACGCGCGGACACTCGGCCACGGCAGCGTCGTAGGTGGCGAGCAGCACTCGGGCCGGGACCGAGTCGCTCCAGCGCGTGCCGGGTGACCCGAGGTTGGCAACGTCCGAGCGCGAGCCCGCCCCGGGCGACCACCACCCCCGCGAGACGAATCGCTCGCCCTCCGGCACGTACACCTCGACGGGCGCCGCGGCGTGCACCCGCGCCACCACGCCGTCCTCCGCGCGGCAGAGCTCGAGCGCCGCGCGCGCGGTTCGATAGACATCGCACGCGCCCTCGGGATCCCGGTCCGCGCGATCGGCCCAGACACGCGTGATCGCCAACGGGCGCTTTCGCAGCGGCTGGATTCGCGTCTGATACGTCTCGGGCTCGAGCGTCACGATCACGTCGCCCGGCGCAGCCCAATCGAGCAGCCCGGGAAACCTGAGCCAACGATCCGCGGGCGGCGTGACCGCCTGCACCGGCACGACGTCGACGCCGAGCCAATAGTGAAACCAGCGTGGCGCGACGTGGTGGAAGTAGTAGTACTCGTCGCCCTCGGTGAACCGATAGTGCTGTGGGTGCACGGCGTACTTGTCGCCCACCACCAGCAACCGTCCCGGCGGCGCGAGCAAGGCGCCGGCACGCTCCGCGACGCGCGCGGCGAAAGCGTCGTGATAGATGGGATCGCGAAACGCGTCGATCTCCGTGGCGACCCCCGGGATCAGCGGCGCGCCCACCGCCACCCACAATCCCACGCCGAAGGCCGCCACGCCCCGCGGCCTCCAGCCTCCGGCGAGCGGCCGCGGCGTGAGCGCGCGCTCGAGGCGCGTGAGCGCCCGCACCGCGAGCAGCACCGCGCTCGGCAGCGCGGGCAAGAGATAGCGCGACTCGCGGCGGCTGATCACCAGCGAGAAGAGCGCGAGGTTCGCCACCAGCCACAGCGCGTGCAAGCGGTCCTCGGCGCGACCGCGCAGCACGGCGAGGAAGGTCCCGACCAGCATCGACGAGGCGAGCGGCCAGCGGAACGCGACCACGATCGCGTCGAGGTACTCGAGCCGAGACTCGGCCACGCGGCTGGTGATTCCGCTCTTGTCGGCCTGCGACGTGACGATCTCCGCCAGCGCCGCGAGCCCGTGGCCGACGTCCCAGCCGAGCCGCCAGCGGAAGAGCGCCACCATTCCCGCGACGAAGAGCGGGATCGGCAGCACCGTCGCGAGCCAGAATCCCGGCCGCCGGAGCGGTACCGTCGCCGTTCCACCGCGCAGCGACTCGAACACCTCGAACCCCAGCACGAACGGGCCGAGGATCGCGAGGGGATGGCGGGACGCCAGCGCCAGCAGCGCGCACGCCGCGAACGCCACGTTGGTCCAGGCCGAGCCGCGCTCGCGCCCACGCGAATGGAGGGCGAGCGCGGCCGCCACGCATCCGGTCCCCGCCAGATCGGCCATCACGAAGGGTGCGTAGTGGACGAAGAGCCGCGAGCCCGCGAAGAGCAGCGTCGCGGCGAGGGCGCGCAGCGGCGTGAGCGATCGGACGAAGAGCGCGAAGCACGCGGCGAGCGCCGCATACGACACCAGCGTCGCGAGCACGTGCGGACCGCGCCACGCCCGCGGCGCGCCGTCGAGGAAGAACACCGCGTCGAGAAGCGAGACCAGCGGCGGGCGCACGCCCTCCAGCCACGAGCCGTGACCGGCGAGGAAGCGCGCGTTGATCAGGTAGTCCGTGGCGTCGTAGTAGTCGGCGCCCAGATTCCAGGCGAGCGCGAGGTGCGCCGCGAGCCCCAGCAGCAACGGCGCCGTGAGCGCTAGCGCGAGCCCGATCCGGATGCCGCGCGAGACCGACCTCGCCGGCCTCATGCCCCGCGTCCCGGGCACCCCTCGAGCGCGAGCCGCGCCCGGATGCGCACGACGTCGAGCACCATGCGGGTCCCGTCGATGGCCGGTCGGACCTTGGTGCGCGGATCGTTGCGCCACACCACCGGGATCTCGTCGATGCGCATGCCCAGCCGGTGCGCGCGCATCAGCACCTCGACGTCGAAGGCGAAGCCGGGGGTCACGAGCGGCTCGAAGAGCGCGGGCACCGAGCGATCGGCGAAGAGCTTGAACCCGCACTGGGTGTCGCGAATCGGGAGTCCGGTCACCGCGCGCACGAAGTGGTTGAACAGCTTGCCGAGGTGCTCGCGCAGCCACGGCTGGTGCACCTCGACGCGACAGTCCGCGAGCCCGCGCGAACCGATCGCGATCTCCGCGCCGTTGTCGAGACGCCGCTCCAGCGCCTCGACCTCCTCGATCGGCGTCGACAGGTCGGCGTCGCACATGACGCGCCGGCGACCCCGCGCCGCGAGCATCCCGTCGCGAACGGCGGCGCCCTTGCCGCGATTGTGCTCCGCGCGGACCAGCACCACGGCGGTGCCCTCCGCTCGCTGAAACGAGCGTACGACCTCGCTCGAGCGATCGCTGCTACCGTCGTCGACCACCACCAGCTCGTGCGGGCCGTCGCCGCGCGCGTCGAGGTAGCGGAGGATCCGCTCCATCGTCGGCGGGAGGCGCTGCTCCTCGTTGAGCACCGGGATCACGACCGAGAGAACCGGGCCGCTCATCGCGACCCTCGCGCGCACCAGCGATGGCCGCGAGCCGCGCACCCCGCCACCGCTCGCGCGGGCGCCGGTCCACCACGCCGTCGCCGCTCGCCGCGGCGCGCGAGCCGCGCGTCAGCCGGTCGGTCGAGGGTCATCGCGCCGTGCTGCGTCGCCGGTCTTCGGGCCGATCCACTCGCCGTACACGCTGCCCCAGAACACCTCGCTCTCGATCTTCACGATCCGCCGCGGCGCTTCCGTCGAGATCCAGATCGTCACCCGGCGCAGCTTCCGCTTCTCCGGTGGCGGCGGTGGGACGTTCACGTTCTGGATCTCCGGCTCGAGGCGGAAGGTGTCGAACGTGCCCGCCGGCACCGTGACGGTCTCGCGTCCGGCGACGTGCATGGTGATGAGGTAACGACTCTTGCCGTTGAGCACCTCGACCAGCTTCGAATCCCCCGGCTCGAGCTCGACGCCGCGCAGCAGGAACGCGGCCGTGACGGGATCGTACGAACGCGTGATCGGGAACAACCATTCCTTCGGGTTGCCGTTCTTGATGCGACGGCTGGTCGCCACCCCGTCCTTCCAGGAGATCTCGAGATGGGTGTCGATCTTGTCGCCGCGCTCGCGCTGACGGAAGTCGAAGGTCTCGGGCGTGAGGGTCTCAGCGCCGAACACGGCCTCGACGCGGTCGTTCATCTTCCAGATCCAATCGAGCCACGACAGCGTGCGCGCCGTCCCCACCACCTTGACGCGCTTCGGCCCGTCGCCCGGCACGGTCTCCACGCTGAGCGTCGCGTTCGCCGCGGCGATCCCCTTCCAGCCGAACTCGTATTGAAGGACTTCGCCCACCTCGAACGCGGGGTGCACCACCGCATGGGCGGGCAGGACCACGTCCGCGGGCGGCCCTGGGACCCGGATGGCGGTGGGATTGCTGCCCTCGCCTCGTCCAGGCGAGACGAGGATGGCAACGGCAGCGAGGGCCGCCGCCGCGCGACCCGCGGCTCGCGAGCGCCGGGCGCCGCGAGCGGCCGCTCCGGCAGTGATCGAGCGCGCGCGGGTCCGCGCACCCCACCCTTCGCTCGATGCGCGCGTCGCGTTCATCTCGCTCCCATCCGCTTCCTGCACCGTTCGAGTCCGCCTCGATCGCTAGGCTAATGCATCGGCGAAACGTCGTGATCATCGCACGCCGCGAGGCCGGCGCGCGCATACGGATCGCCCGGCGCCACGCTCGCGGCGTGCGTAGAGGGAGCGCGCCGCGGCGCAGTCGCCGCGGGCGCGCGCGACGTCTCCGAGGCCCGCGAGCGCGACGGCGTCGTCGGGATCGAGGCTCCGCGCCGCCTCGAAGTCCGCCGTGGCGGCATCCCGCTCGCCGGCCTCGAAGCGCACCCGACCGCGAGCCGCGAGCGCCAACGGCCAATCCGGCTTGACCGCGAGCGCCGCGTCGAGCTCGCGACGGGCGCCCGCGAGGTCGCCGCGCTGCGCACGCAGCGCCGCCAAGTTGAAGCGCGCCTTGACGCTCGCCGGGCAGACCCGCACCGCCGCCGCGAACAGGCGCTCGTCGCTCGCGTAGTCGAGATTGCGGTCCGCAGCACGCAGCGCCAACAGCCCGACCACCGCCAGCGCCAGCGCGCCGACGCCTCCCGGGTGGGCACGCCGCACGCGCTCGTATCCGGCGCCCGCCGCGAGACACGGCGCCACCGACGCGAGATACGCGAGGCGCTCGCCGAAGATCGTGCCGATCGGAAACGCGACGTTGGAGACCACCGCCAGCCCCAGGACGAACCATCCCGCGAGCAAGGCGAAGAGCGCGCGCGGCCGCGCGAGCGCGCCGACCGCCAGCGCGCACCAGCCGGCGAGCGGCAGCCAGCTCAGCGGGGAAGCGAGCGAGGTCGGCGGAGTCAGGCAGGCGAAGCCGTAGTCGGCCGAGAGCCGCACCGGGAAGACGTGCAGCCAGGCATAACGAGCGAGCAGCCACGCACCGGCGACGAGCCGCCCCGGACCGCCGATGGCGACCAGCGGATTCTCGATCACGCCCACCGCGCGGGTCCCGCCGAGCTCGCCCAGGACCCGCATTCGCAGCGCGAAGTAGCCGAGGAGGATCGGCACCATCGCGAGCGCCGCCCACGGCGAGCGCACGCGCTCGCGACGCCCGAGCCGCAGCCAACACGCCACCAGCGCCGCCAGCGCCGGCGCCACGATCGCCGCCTCCTTCGCCAGCAACGCGGCGAGCGCGAGCAGCGGCCAAGCGCATGCGGCCACGGCGCCCTCCGCCAGGAACACCAGCACCGTGGCCAGCGACAGCAACGTCTGCAGCAGCTCGCCCTGCCCCACGATGCTGGTCACCGCTTCGACGTGAATCGGATGGAGCGCGAACACGGCCTGCGCGCCGAGCGCCGCGTGCGCGGACAAGCCGAGCCGTCGCGCCAGCCCGCCGACAGCCACCACGCACCCGAGGTGGAGCAGCCAGCTCACCCATCGATAGCCCGCCGGCTCGTCACCGAAGACGCGATGCTCGAGCGCCAGCGCCAGGATGGTGAGCGGCCGGTACTCGTTGCCGCGGTCGGGCGCGATCCCTTCCCAGTAGCCGAGGCGGAACGCGGCGCCGAGAGGGTGGCGGCCGATCACCACCGGCGAGCGTTGGACCAGAAAGGGATCGTCGTAACTCAGCGGCGCGCGCAACGCCGGCGCGTAGGCGAGCACGGTCAGCAGCGCGATGCCGGCCAGCGCGCCGACGCGCGCGGGGGTGCGCCGGCGACTCGCGCCGCCGCCAACCGTCACGCGCGGGCCGACGCGGCGGCGCCCGACGACCGGCGCGACCGCACGCCGTCCTCGACCAAGTCGAGCATCCGCCCTTCGAGCGCCACACCGCTCAGGTTTCGGATCTCCTGGAATCCGGTGGGGCTGGTGACGTTGATCTCGGTGACGTAGCCGGCGATCACGTCGAGCCCCACCAGCTCGAGGCCGAGGCGCGCGAACTCGGGACGCAGCCGCGCGCAGATCTCGCGATCGCGATCGTCGACGTCGGCGTGCACGCAGGTGGCGCCGACGTGGATGTTGGCGCGGAACTCGTTGTGGGTTCGCGGCACGCGCAGCACCGCGCCCGCCGGCTCGCCGCCGATCACGATGAGCCGTTTGTCGCCCCGGCTCGCCGCTTCCAGGTACTCCTGCGCGAGCACCGGTGTGCGCCCGAAATGCGTGCTGCTCTCGAGGATGACGCTCAGGTTGGGATCGCCGTCGCGAACCAGGAAGACTCCCGACCCGCCGCTGCCGTCGAGTCGCTTCACCACCATGCGGCCGCCGAGCTCATCGAGCAGACGCTTGAGCTCGGCGGGATCGCTGGCCAGGTGCGTGCGCGGGATCAGCTCCGGAAAGCGCAGCCCGAAGAGCTTCTCGGTGGCCTCGCGCAAGCCCAGCGCGCCGTTCAGCACCCAGGTCCCCGAGAGCGCCGGATCGAGCAGATGCGTCGCGTAGAAATAGCCCATGTCGTAGGGCGGGTCCTTGCGCATGAAGACCGCGTCCATGTCCGCGAGCGGTCGAGCCTCGGGCGGACCGAGCTCGTAGTGCGGCGAGCCGCGCCGCACGCGCGCCCGCCGCATGCGCCCCCACGTGCGCCCGGAGCGCAGCATGAGGTCCGGCAGCTCCAGGT
This sequence comes from bacterium, assembly GCA_046331705.1. Classification (GTDB taxonomy): domain Bacteria; phylum JADJOY01; class JADJOY01; order JADJOY01; family JADJOY01; genus JADJOY01. Next base: position 19,504 of record JAXLQJ010000041.1, read on the forward strand.
ACTGCACGGCGTGGCCGCGAGCCTGGGCTTCCAGCATCAAGACGAAGGTGGTGTCCTTGTCCGTGTCGATGGAACCGATCGGATCCATCACGAACGCGAGCTCGAGCGCGGCCATGTCACTCCGGGGCGGTCCCATGGGTGGGACGCGAGATCGACGTGGCCCGGCAGTCTACTCCGTCGCGCGGGCGCGGCGATCGCACGAATTTGCTGGCGATGCGCCCACCGGCGAGGGATATACTCACCGCGCGCTCGACCGGTGCACGCCTCGCTGGCCACCCAGACCGGCTCCCCGCGCCCGCGCGCCACCACCCCCCGGCGCCGAGCGCTCGCGATGTCCGATCGGAAGCTCGGCCTCGCCGATTCGCACACGAGCGCCACCATCGCCACCGAGCCCCGGTGCCCGGCGGCCAGAAAAGGAGCGCGACGAACGTCATGGTCGATCTGAGCCGCGTCCAGGCCTTGCGGACGAACATGGAACGAATGCTGGTCGGCAAGCCCGACGCCGTGAGGCTCGCCACGGTGGCGCTCTTCGCCCGCGGCCACCTGCTGCTCGAGGACGTGCCCGGGGTGGGCAAGACCACCCTCGCGCTGGCGATCGCCCGCAGCCTCGACGGCAAGATGCGGCGCATCCAGTTCACCGTCGATCTGCTGCCGGCGGACGTGCTGGGCGTCTCCGTCTACGACCGCGACAAGCGCGTGTTCGAGTTTCGCCCCGGCCCGGTCTTCGCCAACATCGTCCTCGCCGACGAGGTGAACCGCGCCACACCCAAGACCCAGAGCGCGCTGCTCGAGGCGATGAACGAGTTCCAGGTGACGGTGGACAACGACACCCACCCACTACCACAGCCGTTCATGGTGATCGCCACCCAGAACCCGCTCGAGTTCCACGGCACCTATCCCTTGCCCGAGTCCCAGCTCGACCGCTTCCTGGTGGCGCTCCGTCTCGGCTACCCGGACCGCGATCACGAGCGGCAGATCCTCCGCAATCCCGAGCTCTACGGCGCCCGCAACGAGCTCGAAGCGGTGATCACGCCCGAGCAGGTGGTGGCCATCCAGGACGAGGTCGAGCGCGTGCGCGTGGCGGCTCCGCTCGAGGATTACGTGCTGGATCTGGTGCACGCGATCCGCGACCACGATCAGGTCGAGCTCGGCGTGAGCACCCGCGGCGCCGTCCATCTCTATCGCGCGGCACAGGCCCACGCGCTGGTCGAAGGCCGCGAGCACGTCCTGCCGGACGACGTGAAGGCGATGGCGGTGGCGGTGCTCGCCCATCGCATCGTGCTCCGAACCCGCGGCGGCAATGGGTTCCGGCCCTACGCGCAGGCGGCGCAGGTCGTGCAATCCGTGCTCGGTCGCGTGGCCGTCCCGGTCTGACGCAGCGTTCGTCCATGGCCGCTCGCGCCGCCCTCGAGTCGCGGTTTCCGGCCGCGGCGCCGCAGGAGATCCCGCGGATCCGCGCGGAGGGCGTCGTGTTCCTGGTGCTCACGTTCGCCGTCGGCCTGGCGGCGATGAACACCGGGAACAACGTCCTCTACCTGGTGCTCGCGATGATGCTCGCGTTCTTCCTGGTCTCCGGCATCCTGGCGCTCAGCACGTTGCGACGGGTCTCGGGGACGCGCCGCCTCCCGGGCCGCATCCACGCCGGCGAGCCGGTGCTCGCGACGCTGGTGCTGCGCAACGACAAGCGCTGGCTGGCGAGCTTCGCCCTCGAGTGCACGGACTCGGCGGCCGGCGGCAAGCCGGTGCTGTTCAAGTTCGTCCCCGAGGTGCCGGCGCGTGGCGAGGTCGAGCTCACCGCCGAATATCGTTTCGAGCGACGGGGCGTCGCGCGACTGCCCGGGCTGCGAATCGGCACGCGCTTCCCGTTCGGCTTCATCGAGCGCGGCCGGCGAGTCCCGGTTCCGCTCGAGGTGCTGGTGTGGCCGCGCCTCGACCGCAGCTCCGTGCCGGGCATCCTGCGCGGGCTCGGCGAAGGCGGCGAGCCGTCGCACCGCAAGGGCATGGGCGAGGAGATCCATTCCATCCGGCCCTTCCAGCATGGCGACTCGCCGCGCCACATCTCGTGGAAGCACAGCGGCAGGACCGGCGCGCTCCTGGTTCGCGACTTCGAGATGCCGGCGATGCAACGGATCACGCTGGTGCTCGATCTCGCCGAGGCCGCCAAGCGCGAGCGGCGCGAGCCGAATCACGACCCGGAGATCGAGGCGGCGATCAGCCGCGCCGCCGGCATCGCCACCGAGCTGGTGCAGCACGGCTTCGCCGTGCGCCTCGCCACCCACGGCATCGTGATCGCGCACGGCACCGGCCCGAGCCACGTCGACGGGATACTGGAGGCCCTCGCGCGACTCGATCCCTACGGCCCGATCCTCGCCCCGCTCGCGATCCCGGAGCCCGTGTTCGGCGAGCCCGCGCCCGTGACGATTCAGCCGACGCCGCCGGTGCGCTCGGCAGCCGGAGGCGTGTCCTGAGCGCCACCGAGCTCGGCGCGAGCGTGCGCCTCGCCCGCTGGGCCGGGCGCCGCCCGGGCTTCAGCACGCGTTTCCACGACCTCACGTACGCCATGTGCGCGGCGGCGCTGCTGCCGCTCTTCAGCGTCCACGTGCTGACCTGGCCGTGGCTGATTCCGTGCGCCGCGGTGCTGGCCGGCGGCTATCTCGCCGACCTCGGCCGCATCCCGCGCATCAGCAGCCTGCCGTTCTGGGTGGTCGTGACGGCGCTGGTGGCCGCGTGGGTGGCCCTGCAGATGCCGAGCGCGGACACCCGCTTCTCCGGCTTCGTGCGGCTGGTCCTCTACCTGCAGGCCTACCGGCTGCTCCACCCCAAGACCAACCGCGAGTACGTGCAGATTCACCTGCTCGCGCTCTTCCAGATCCTCATCACGACCGCGTTCAGCCCGAGCTTCTCGATCGCACCGATGCTCTTCGCCTACATGGTGACGAGCACGTGGGCGCTGATGGCGCTCACGGTGAAGCGCGGCCTGGAGTCCGAGGCGACGTTCCTCGAGACCGCGCGGCCGCCGGCGCTGCCGGTCGGCGCGCCAACCGTGGCCGACGGTCTGGTGCGCGCGCGCTACCTCCTCGGCACGGCCGGCGTCGCGCTCGGGACCTTCCTCGTCACCTTTCCCATCTTCTACGCCATTCCCCGCCTCGGAACCGGTTTTTTCCTGAGCCCGCTCGTGAGCACGCGGCTCATCTCCGGCTTCAACGAGGAGGTGAACCTGGGGGCGGTGGGCGAGCTCGAGCTGAGCAGCGGGCTGGCGCTCAGGATCCAGCTCGACGATCCGCAGAAGCTCCCGCTGCTCGGCAACATCCGTCACATCCGCGGGATCGCGCTCAACCAATACGACGGGCGCGGCCATTGGCGGAACACCCTCGAGAAGCGCACCCTTCCGCCCCGCTCCCAGAACCCGCTCGTCTCACGCGACTTCCAGGTCGGCCCGAGCCCCGGCCGGCGCCCCGTCGTTGCGTACACCGTCTACCTGGAACCGATCGGCACGAGCGCGCTTTTCGCGTTACCGGTCCCGTTCCAGGTGCTGGTGCAGAGCGAGCTCCTGCGCGTCGACGAAGCCGGCTCGATCATGCTGCCGCGGGTGCCGGGAGCGACCCTCGCCTACACGGCGCAATCGTTCATCAAGGACCCGGATCCGGAGCGGCTGCGCAACGAAGGCACCGAGTACGACGACGACGTCCGCGCTCACTACCTCGGCGTCTACTCGAGCATGGACCCGCGAGTCGCGGATCTGGCGCGCGAGATCACGGCGGGGGCGACCAACGCCTACGACAAGGCGGCCGCCATCCGCGACTACCTGGAACGCAACTACACGTACTCGCTCGAGCTGGCGGCCGATCACCGCTTCCTGCCGCTCGAGGACTTCCTGTTCGTCCAGAAGCGCGGCCACTGCGAGTACTTCGCCACCGCGCAGGCCATGTTGCTGCGCGCCGTCGGCGTGCCCACCCGGCTGGTGAACGGCTTTCTGCAGGGCGAGTGGAACCCGATCGGCGGCTATCTCATGGTGCGCCAGTCGGATGCGCACTCGTGGGTCGAGGTGTTCTTCCCCCGCGCCGGCTGGGTGACCTTCGACCCCTCGCCGCGCTCCATCGCGCCCGTCGAGGCCGACACGACGCCCGCCGCCAACGCGATCCACTTCTTCGACGCGATCCGGATGGGCTGGAACCGCTACGTGCTCGCGTTCACCGCCGCGGATCAACGCAACGCCTTCGAGCGCATGGTCCAGGTCTACTCGAGCAATCGCTGGTTGCGGGGACCCGGTCCGCTCAAGTGGATCGAGCGCTCGCTTCGGTCTCCTTCCGGCGACACCGCGAAGCGCACGGTCGGCGGGGTCGTGATGCTGGTGGCGCTCGCCATCGCCGCCTGGAACCTCTGGGCTTCGCCGCGCAACCTCGGCCGCTGGCGCAGGCGCAAGCGCACGGCCGACGCCGATCAGACGATCGCAGCGATCTTCTACCGCGAGATGGTCCGGCTCTTGGCTCGCAAGGGGATCGCCAAGGATCCGGCGGCCACGCCCCGCGAGTTCAGCGCCCACGTGCGCCGCCTCGAATCCGACGCCGCGGAGGCCGTGGCCCGCCTCACGGCGCTGGTCGAGGACGTGCGCTACGCGGGCGCGACGCTCACCGACGACGCCTGGAAGCGCGCCCGCGCCGATCTCGCGGCGGTCGAACGCGCGCGGCGTCTACCGCGCACCGCTCGGGCAGCGGTGGCGCGGGCGGACGCGACCGCGACGACGCGCCGACCGGACGCACCCGCCCACTGATCCCTCGCCCACGCCCGCGCAGCGAGGGCCGCGGCGCTCACTCGCGACTGCGGGTGCGAATCGACGTCAGCACGCGCTCGCGTGCCTCCGCCACGGTCACGGTCTCTTGGTCCTGCCGACCGTAGCGACGCCAGGTGATCGTCGCGTTCGCCTGCTCGCGCTCGCCGACCACCCAGATGTTCGGGATCTTCCGGGTCACGGCGTTGCGGACCTTCTTGCCCATCGTGTCGGCGGAGTCGTCGATCTCGGCACGCACCAGCTCGCCGCGAAGCTCGTCGACCAGCTTCTGCCCGTATTCCACGAAGCGCTCCCCCACCGGCACCACGCGCACCTGCACCGGCGCGAGCCAGGTGGGGAAGGCGCCGCCGAAGTGCTCGATCAGGAACGCGGTGAAGCGCTCGTGGGTGCCGAGCGGCGCGCGGTGGATGACGTACGGGCGGTGCTCCTGGTTGTCGGTGCCGACGTAGCTCAGGCCGAGCCGCTCGGGCACCGCGAAGTCGAGCTGGTTGGTGCTCGCGGTCTCCTCGCGCCCGGTGACGGTACGGAACTGCACGTCGATCTTGGGGCCGTAGAACGCGGCCTCGCCCTTGCCCTCGACGAACGGCAGCCCGCTCTCCTCCATCGCCGAGCGCACCAGCTTCTGGGTGCGATCCCACGCCTCGGGGTTGGGCACGTACTTCTCGGCGCCCTTGGGATCGTCGGGGTCCCAGGTGGAAAAGCGCATGTAGTAGTCGCTGAGACCGAGGATCTCGTACACCCGCCGGTGCAGCTCCATGACCTTCAAGAACTCCGAACGGATCTGATCCTCGGTGCAGTAGATGTGCGCGTCGTTCATGCACATGCCGCGCACCCGCAAGAGTCCCGAGAGCGCTCCCGAGTCCTCGAACCGGTAGACCTGGCCGTACTCGGCGAGCCGCAGCGGCAGATCCCGGTAGCTGCGCAGCCGGGACGCGAAGATTCGGTGGTGGTGCGGGCAATTCATCGGACGCAGCGCGTAGGACTCCTTGACGGCCTCACCCACGGCGATCTCGCCCTGCTCGTTCTCGCGGAGCTCCATCAGCTCCATGAACGGGAACATGTGCGGCGCGTAATACGGCAGGTGACCCGTCTTGTAGTAGAGCTCCGCGCGCGCCAGGTGCGGGGTCGCCACGCGCTGGTAGCCGTCCCGGAACTCGAGCTCCTTGATGAGCTTCTCGAGCTCGTCGCGGATCACGGTGCCGTTCGGCAGCCACAGCGGCAGCCCCTTGCCGATCATCTCGTCGATGACGAAGAGATCGAGCTCACGACCGAGCTTCTTGTGATCGCGCGCCAGGGCCTCGTGGTAGGCCTTCACGTACGCGTCGAGCTCTTCCTGGGTGGCGAAGGCCCATGCGTAGATGCGGGTCATCATCACGTTGTCGCTGTTACCGCGCCAGTACGCGCCCGCGAGGCTCTTGAGCTTGAAGCAGCGCTTGGGGATCTGCTTGGTGCTCGCGACGTGCGGCCCCTCGCACATGTCGAGGAACGGGCCGTTCTTGAAGAACGAGAGCTTGTCGATGCCGTGCTTCTCGAAGAGCTCCTCGGCGTACTCGCGCTTGTAGGGCTCGTTCATCGCGGCGAGACGCGCGAAGGCCGCCTCGCGATCGAGATCCTCGCGCTCGAAGCTCTGGTTCTGCGCGATGATCTTGCGCATCCGCTCCTCGATCTCGGGGAAGTCCTCCTCGGTGAGCGGGCTCGACAGGATGAAGTCGTAGTAGAAGCCGTCGCGAATCGGCGGGCCGAAGCCGAGTGTCGAGCCCGGGCGGATCTCCAGCACCGCTTGCGCCAGCACGTGGGCGAGACTGTGACGGATCCGGTAGACCGGATCGTCGGCGACTTCCTCTCCTCGATGTTCCACGGTCGAACCCTCGTCGACGATCGGCGCCCGCCGCGCGGGCGCGAAAACGCGAGCGAAGCGCGACCCCGCCGCGCTCCGCCGCCGCAATTCGCGGATGGTAACATGCGGCGCTCTCGACGTCGGCGCGAGCCCCTTCCCCGCCTCCGCCGCGAGCTCCGCCCCGCCTCTCGCCTCGGCCTCGGCACCCGTCCGCGCGCATTCCCGTGCATGATTCCCGGCGCCTCATGAGCCGCGCGTTCTCCACGTTCCTCGTCATGGCGCCGTGCCGGCGCCTGCAGTTCAATCTGAGCGACATGTACCCGGTTCCCCGGCTGGGGATCGGCTACCTGTCCGCGCACCTCAAGGCCCACGGTCATGCCAACGTCGAGACTCGCGACATCATCGCCGAGCGCGAGTGGGTGCCGGACCTGGTGCGGCGCTTCACCGAGCGCGGGGCACCCGATCTGCTGGGCATCAGCGTCACGATCCTGAGCTTGCGCGAGGCCTTCGAGATCGCCCGCGGCGTGAAGACGCGCTTTCCGCACACGCGCGTGGTCGTGGGTGGCCCGGGCGTGAACGGCTTCGCGGCCAGCTCGCTGCTGCGCTACGGCGACGCCGTCGATTTCTTCGTACGCGGCGAAGGCGAGGCGGCGCTGCTCGGCCTGGTTCGAGCGCTCGAATCCGGCCAGCCGTCGTTCGCCGCGGTGCCCGGGCTGGTGTGGCGCGACGCCGCTGGCGACGCGGTCGAGAATCCGCGCGGCGCCTACCGCGACCTCGACGACGGCATTCGCGTCGACTACGCGGCGCAGCCGATGGCGCGCTTTCGCCTCCACCCGCCGATGGGTGTCTATCCGTACGCCACGATGATGGAGACCGCGCGCGGCTGCTCGTTCTCGTGCGAGTTCTGTTGCCTCTCGATGCCGGTCCGCGAACGCAGCCCCGCCGGCGTGGAAGCGGAGCTGCGCGACCTGATGCGCGCGTACGATCTGCGCGAGGTGCACTTCATCGACCCGACCTTCACGTTGCACCGGGCGCGCAGCGAGGAGCTCGTCGAGCGCGTCGGACGCCTCGGCCTGCGCTGGTCGTGCAAGACGCGCGTCGACAAGGTCGACGAACGGCTCGCGGCCCGGATGGCGGCCGCCGGCTGCTACCTCGTCGCGTTCGGCGTCGAATCCGGCGAGGACGACATTCTCGGCGCGCTCGGCAAGAACGCGACCGGCGAGCGCGCCATCGAGACCTTCGCCGCGTGCCGCCGTCATCGCATCCGCACCACGGCCTACCTGCTGCTCGCGAGCCCGAGCGAGACCGAGGCGCACGTGGATCGAACCATCTCCTTCGTGCGGCGCCTGGCGCCCGATTACGTGCTCTACGACCTGCTGCAGGCCGATCCCGCCAACCCGCTCACACGCGAGCGCATCGCCGACGGCGCCTTCACCGCCGACGACCTGGACCGCTACTACCTCTCGGACGATGCCACGCCGCTCCACCACGCCACCGTCGCCGGCCACGCGATGAGCGTGGCGCGCCGTCGCATCGAACGCGCCAGCAGCGACTTCTACGTGCGTCCCCGCTACTTCTGGGAGCGGATCCGGGACCTGCGCACCCTGCAGGACGCCCTGAACCTCGGCGCCGGCGGGCTCACCTTCTTCAAGGACCTCCTGGGGCTCGGCCGCCTCTGGGACCACGGAACGCCAAGCCGCGGCCACCGCGAGGGAACCCATGACACCGATCACGGCACCTGAGATCGAAGCCTATTGCGCGCGCCACTCCACTCCCGGCAACGACCTGTTGCGGCGCCTCGCGGAGGAGACGCAGCGCGATTTCAGCGCCCCGCAGATGATGGTCGGCGATCTCGAGGGGGCCTTCCTCGCGTTCCAGGCGCGCGCCATCGGCGCCCGGCGCATCCTCGAGATCGGCACCTTCACCGGCTGCAGCGCGCTGTGGCTGGCGTCGGCGCTGCCACCGGACGGCGAGCTCGTGTGCGTCGATCGCGACCCGCGCGCGGCGGCGGTCGCGAAACGCTATCTCGCCGAGGCCGGGCTGGGGGCGCGGGTACGCTTCCACGTGGGGCCCGCCCGTGAGCAGCTCGCTCAGCTCGACGGGCGCTTCGATCTGGTCTTCCTGGACGCCGACAAGGGCGGCTACGTCGAGTACCTCGACTGGGCGTTGCCGCGTCTCGATCGACGTGGGCTGGTGCTCGCCGACAACGTGCTGTGGAGCGGTCACGTCCTCGATCCGAAGACCGAGGACGATCACGCGCTGGTGCGCTTCGCGCAGCGCGTCGACGAGGACCCGGGGCTCGAGCGCGTGATGGTGCCGATCCGGGACGGGATCCTGATGATTCGGCGGCGCGAGTGACCGGGATCACCCGCGCCGCGCCCGTGCATCCTCAGTTGAGCGTGAGCCGATACGAGCGCACCGAGCCCTCGAACTGCGTCACGACCACCGAGGCCAGATGGTTGGTCGACGAGCTCGTGCCATCGAAGAGGAAGACCTTGCAGGTCGTATCGGCCGTCGGCACGAAGCTCGACGTCACGATCATCGTCTCGTAGCCCTCCTCGCCGAGGTTGCGCGGGTTCTTGGGGGCTCGCCCCTGAAGCTCGCCGATGGTTTCGTCGATCGCGTGCTGAGCCGAGCTCGCGTCGCCGGCGGCCTGGAAGGTCTCCATCTTGTTGACGACCATGCCGTTGAGGAGCGTGTACGCGTCCTCGCAGGACGCGACCTTGGCCTTCTCCTGGGCGCCCAAGAGCTGCGGGATGGCGATCGCCGTGAGGATGCCGATGATCGCGACCACCACCATGAGCTCGAGGAGCGTGAAGCCTGGCGCGCCGCGAATCGAGCGTCGGGTGATCCTCTTCATGACTTCCTGCCTCTCCGCGTGCCGAACGGCGCGCTCGTCGTCCGTCCACCCCATCGCGTCGCAGGTGGATCCTGACGGCGCTGGGCGGGATTCGAGCAGGCAGACAATCAAGATCCGGGCCAAGGGCATCCCGTCGGTTGGAGTCACGAAATCGCTCGTGATTTCACGCTTCTTCTCGACCACGCCGCGTGCCGGCTGCTCGCGTGGCGACCGAATTCCGGCGCTGGCGCCGACAACTTGACGGGTCCGCGGAAAGGGTGCCCGGCGCTTCGGGGCACTCCCCCGAGCGAGCGGCTGCGCGCCCCGCACGACGCCCGCGCCGCCGCGCGCTCCGCGCCGACATCGCCGAGTGCTCGCGCTATGGTGAGGCGCCCGTCTCGCCGACGCGTCTCCCGGGTGGCCTCGCCTTCGTGTCCGTCGCTCCTTCCACCCGTCGGTTCACGCTCGCTCTGCGGCGAGACGCCGGGCTCTTCGCCGAGCGGCTGGGCGACGCGCTGCTCTTCGGCTGGGCGATCTTCGCGCTGGCGCGGCGGCTCCTGCTCGTCGCCGAAGGTGTCGGCGATCGCGTCGTCCATGGGGCGTGGTGCGCCGCTCTGGTCGCGCTGCTGCTCGCCCTGGCGTTCCGACGCGGGCGCCACCGCAGTCACGGACCGAGCCGGGCGCTGTGGATCGCCGTCGAGGCGATGCTCGTTGCCGCACCGCTGTGGAGCCTGGCCTCGCTGAGCCAGCGCGCTCCCACGGAGCTCGGCAGCCACGCGTGGATCGCACAGGAGTGGGCGAAGCTCCCAGCCAACCTCGGCGTGATCGTGCGCGCGGCCCCGGGGTCTGCAGCGCTGCACGCCGCCTTGGCCTTGGGCTTGGTCGCGGCCGCGACTCGCCGCATGCGGTGGTTGCCCGTGGGCCTAGCCGCGCTCGCGCTCCCGGGCTCGATCCGGCTGCTCACCGAGATCGGCGCCGACGATCGCATCGTGTTCTACGCCGCGGTCTTCGGCTTGCCGTGGGTCACGGTGCTGGTGACGGCGGCGCTGGGGCGGTGGCGCTGGTTGGCGCGCGCGGCGCTGCCCGCGACGCTCACCTCGCTCTTGCTGGTGAGCTACGCCGGGCTCGTCCCCTGGAGCGGGGCGCACCGCTTCGACGCCGATCCGGCGGTGCGCCGCGTCTACCCCGCCCCGGGCGCCGGGGCCCGCTTCCCACTCGCCTTTCTGCGCGACTTCGAGCTGGACTCCACCGGCACCACGCTCTTCACCGCTTACGGCCCCACCTCCGGGCTCGTGCGCCTCGACCTGGCGAGCGGCGCGGCCGCGCTCGTCCCGACGCCCGACGATCTCGTGCGACATCTGAACGCCGATCCGCGGGAAGCAGGCGGGATGATGGCGCTCGAGTGGGTACACGGCTCGCTGCTCACGCTCACCTCCGACCCATTCGCCATCGCGTCACGGATCCCGCTCACCGGCCCGCGTCGCTACGTGCCCATGAGCTTCCTCGCTGGCCGGGATCGGGTCATCGTGGTGTTCACCGAGGAGCCGGGCATCGCCGAGCTCGATCGCGCCAGCGGCGAGATCCGCCGCTCGCTCTCGTTCCGAGACGCCGGGCTCACGCGATTCCGCAGTGGAGCGTGGGAGATGGTGGGCGACCTCGAGGAAGGGTTCGCGATCGTGGAGATCGGCGCCACCGACGAGGATGGCGGCTATCGCGTGGTGCGCGTGGACCTCACGCGTTTCGAGATCGAGCGCACCGCACCCATCCCCGATGGCGGTCTCGCGCTGCTGCGGGTGCCGTCCCACGGCGCGGTGCTCTCCGCGGGGTTCTTCACCGATCGGATCGCGGAGATCGACGAGCGCTCGCTCGCCGCGCGCCGCGCGCTGCGCGGGCCGCTCAACTGCCGCGCGCTCGCGTACGATCCGCGCCGCGACGTGATCTACGCGCTGGCGTTCCTGCCCGGCGAGCTGTGGGCGATTCGCTACCTGGACGGGGCCGTGCTGCGCCGCGACCGCGTGGGGAACAAGGCGCTCTCGCTCGAGCTGGACCTCGCCCGGGATCGCCTCTACGTGGGCAGCCGCGACGGCATCTTCGCCGTGGACCTCGGGACGTATCTGGGCGCGCCCGGCGCCAGCGCCGCGCCGCCCTCCGTCACGCCGGCCGCTGCCGTGGATCCTCGCGATGGCGCGTGACGAGCGCCGCACGGGCTGGCTCTTGGGCGGCCTCGCGGCGCTCCTCGTCGCGCGCCAGCTGCGCTGGCTCCTCACCGGCACGATCAACGAGGACGAGCTCGAGAACCTGCAGATCCTGTGGCTCTTCGACCACGGTCGCGTGTTCGGCAGGGATTACGTCACCTCGCACCTCCCCACGTTCTCGCTGCTCCTCGCGCCGCTCTATCGCTGGAGGGGCGTGAGCCCCGCGCTGCCCGGGCTGGTGCGCGTGGCCATCGCCCCGCTGATGGCGTGGACGCTCGCGGAGGTCGCGCTGCTCGGCCGGCGGATCGCGGGACACGCGCGCGGCGCGCTCGTCGCCGTGATCTTGCTGCTCGCCTCGCCGACCCTCGCCGCGTCGCTGAGCGAAGCGCGTCCCGATTCGGTGGCGCTCCCGCTGGCACTGCTCGCGTTCCGTCTTTTCGCGAGCTACGTCGGAAGCGGCCGCGTTGGCACGCTGTCGCTCGCCGGGCTCGCCTTCGGGCTGAGCTTTCTCTTCAACCCGAAGGCGGTGCTGCTGTGGCTGGCCACCGCCTGGGCGGCCGAGCGGCACCACGTCCGCGAGCTCGCGCTCCCGGGCAGCGCGCGCACCCGTCGTATCGCCGCGTTCGCCGTACTGGCGCTCGCGCCGCTCGGGCTCGCGCTCGCCTTTCTCGCAGCGCGCGGCATCGTGGGCAGCGCCGACGTGGAGGTCTTCCTCACCACCGGCTATCGCTGGCTGGACGCGACCCGCCTCGCGGCCTACAAGCGCCATCTGGCGACGCGGATCGTCGCGCTCTCGCCGCTGCCGTGGCTGCTCGGCGCGTGGGCGCTCGTCCGCTCGCCGTGGCGCCGCGACGCGCCTTGGCAGGCCCTCACGCTGGCGGCGCTCGCTCACGGCGCGCAGATCGCGCTCTCGGCGGTGCTCGTGACCCAGATGTTGCTGATCCCCGCGGCGCTCTTCGCCGCCGCGGCGGCGCGCGCGTTGCGCGAGCGCAGCGCGGCGACGCAGACGGTGGCGATGCTCGTCGCGGTGCTGATGCCCGCGTGCTTCGCCGCCGAGGATCGACACGGCCGCGCCGAGCAGACGGCGCGCATGGCGTTCGTGCTCGCGCACGTCCCCGAGGACCGCTCCGTGCTCGACGGCCGCTACGGCCTGGAGGCCTTTCGCCCGCTGATCGGCCGATTCCAGCAGTTTCGACCCTGGATCTACCGGCCGGGCGTGTTCGCGAACGAGCAGGCCGAGGTGCTGAGCGCCATCGCGAGCCAGCGCGTCGGCGCGGTGATCCACCACCCGCTCTACGAGCTCTTCGACCCGGAGCTGCGCGCCCTCATCGAGCGCCACTACGCTCCGTCGGCGCGCACCGACGTGTGGCTGCCGAGGCCGCGGCCCGCGGCGCCCTCGCCCACCGGAAGCTGACGAACGGCACGCGGCTCGCGCGACCGGTGCCAGCGCACCGACGGAGGCGTGCGCTCCGGATGGAAGCCGAGACGCACCCGGGGCGGCGGATCGATCAGCGCGACGAACCCGATCGGATCGCCGTCGATCGGGAAGCGCTCCAGGCGCACCGGCGGGCTGGCGGCGAGCTCGCGGTCGAAGTGGTAGCGCAGCACCACGCGTCCGTTCTCCGGTACCAGCTCGCTGAGCTCGATGCGGTCGAGGGTGGATTCGATCCTGCCCGAGCCCGCGAGGAACCGCGAGCTCGGCGCGCGCACGCGAAACAGCGCCAGCTCGCCGAGCACGCCGTCCGGCTCGAGCAGCTCCGCACGCGCCTCCAGAGCAGCGCGCGCTTCCCGGCTCCACACCAGCACGTGCCCGATGGCGTAACGACGGAAGAGCGCGTCGAGCTCGCTCGCGGGCCACGCGGCGATCGGCCGGCCGTCGAGGATGCGGCTCTCGAACTCGACGACCTGATGGCGCACGAACGGCCGGCCGACGTACGCACCATTCACCAGCTCGCGACCGATCAGCTCGGGGAGAAGCGTGGGCAGATGGGTGCCGAAGTAGTGGTGGCCCGGTCCCTCGAGGTTCACGAGCCAGTCGGCTTCGGGATGCTCCCACGCCGAGTCCTCGACGAGCAGCCGCTGCGCGGGATCGACCTCGTGCTCGAGGAGCGTGACCAGTCCCGCCGCCTCCCCCTCGATACCCGCGCGCAACGGCAGCTCCGGACCGATGGGGTTGAAGCGGCCGAGCGCGATCGCCACCAGCGGGCTCGCCCACGGCAACACGCGTCGCCACGCGCGCACCCCACCTCCCGGAGCCTCCGCGAGCCCGATCGCGGCGAGCAGGCACGCGGCGAGCAGGAACATCACCAGGAATCGATAGGGCTCGGTCCAGACCGTCACCCGCCAGGCGTAGCCCGCGAACGCGAACACCAGCGGCGCCCCGACGAAGCTGCCCCAGAAAACGACGAGCGACGAATCGCGGCCGCGGCGCGCGAGCTGGCGGGCGCCCGCGACCGCGAGCGCGTAGAGCACGATCACCACCGGCAAGCCGTGCGGATAGAAGAGCGCGAGCAAGGAGTAGCGCGCGTCGAGGACACCGACCGTGCCGCCCCCATAACCGAGCGACACGTCACGGCGCGCCACGAAGGGGACGATCCAGTGCGCGTTGAAGAGCGCCGCCGCGGCGAGGATCGCCGCGCTGCCCACCAGCACGCGCGGACTCAGCGCGCGCCGACGCTCGACCAGCAGTGCGAGCGCGAACAGCCCGACCCAGGCCGCCGCGAGCTCGTGGACCGTGCCCGCGAGCGCGGCCAGCAGCGCGGTCCGCGCCCACGGCCACGCGCGCGCAGTGACCAGGAACGATCGATACGAGGCGGCGACGGCGAGCGCCAGCGGCACGCCGCACAACCAACCGGGGCTGCCGGTCACGAGGAACGAGAACGGCACGCCCGTCCAGATCACCGGCACTGCGACGATCGGCACCCAGGACGCCGCGGCGCCGAGCGCGAGCATTCGCGCCGCCCAGGCCAGCAGCGGTAGCGTGGCGAGCACGAGCAACGCCGTCATGACGTTGAACGCTCGTCCCTCGCCGAGCCACGGAGCGAGGGTCGCGATCGCCAGGGTCCAGGCGTGGCCACCCGCCAGCAGGTGCTGGCACTCGGGAAAGCCCGCGTTGAAGGCGGGGTCGTAGCCTGCGAGCTGTCCATTCGCGAGCAGCGCGGCGCGGGTGAGCGCGTAGCGAAAGCGCGGCACGTAGTCGTCGACGAAGAGCGGGGCGTCGCGCGCCAGCTCGCTCGGCGGCAGCACCGCGAACGTGAGCAACGCGTGGCACGCGTACGCCGCGACCAGCGCCCAGCGCGGCGCGGCGCGCGGCGACGCTGGCTCGAGGGAGGCGGGCTCGGCGGACACGGGCTTCGGTTCGTTCCGCGACCGCAGCGAGCGCGTCGCCTGTTCGAGGCAGAATCGTGCCGGAAGCGGATCCGCTGCAAGGCCTCGGACCAAGCGCGCGCTCGACTCGCGACGCCTGACCCGCCACCCGGGACTGCGGCTCGATTCGGCCGCGTTGACCAGTGCGCCACCTCGATGAGATATCCAAGGCGCCAAACCGAGGTCCCACCGACTCCACCCGTGCGCGAGCCCCGCTCCTCCGCCATGCCACGCGAGCCCTCCTCCGCCGACCCGCACGAGGCGGATGCGCTCCCGCGCGCGGCGCTCGCCGCGCTCTGGCAGCGGGCAAGCGCGGCGAGCAGCGCTGCGCGCTTCGCCGAGCTCGAGCGAGTCATGACCGAGGCGAGCGCGCTCGCGGTGCGCTTGCACGGCGAGAACCACGCCGAGACCGCGCGGGCGCTCAACGAGCTGGCGTATGCGTTGCGGCGTCAGGGGAATTACGCGGCAGCCGAGCCCGTGCTGCGCCGGTTGATCGCGATCCAGGAGACCCTCGAGGGACCCGAGCACCCGAGCCTCGGCCTGCTTCTCGACCTGCTCGCCGCCGCCGTGAGCCGCGTTCACCCGGGGCGCATGTCCGAGGTCAAGAAGCTCGAGAGTCGCGCCGCCCACCTCCGGCTGCGGCGTCGCTGAGCACGCGCCGCCGCGCTGCCGCCTCATGTCCACGTCGAGCGAGACGCGCGCCGCCACCGCTAGCCCGGGGAGCGTGATCGCTCCACCGGGACGCGTCGGGCTCGAGGTACGCGCCGCACCGCAAAGCCGCGGTGCCGTGATGTGCGGATGGCTGATCCTGTGCGTCGCGTGGCTCGCTCCACTCGCGTGGATCGAGCAGCCGACCATCGACGTCGACGAGTCGGTGGCGCTCCACTACGCGAGCCTGCCGCCGCCGCAGATGCTCGCCTCGCTCGTCACCGACGGCGTGGGGCCACCGCTCTGGCCGTACGCGACTCACCTCGCGTACGCGTTGGGCGGCGTGACCGGCGCACGCGTGCTCTCCGCGGCCGTGCTCGCGCTCGGCGTGGCCGTCGCGTTTCGATTGGCGCGCAGGCTCTTCGGCATGCCCGCCGCCGCGGCGACGGCGCTCTTCCTCGCAGGATCCCCAGCCTGGATTCGCGTCAGCGGCCGAGCCGGCGATCCCCTGGCGCCGTGGCTCACCGAGTCGCTGGCGGGGATCGCGCTGGCCGAGGCGGCGGCGGCGGGACGGGTGCGGGGCGCACGGGCGTTCGTGCTCGCGCTCGCGCTGGGCGTCGTGACCGGCTTGACCGAGCCGCGCTCGTTGCTGCTGCTCGCGGCCCAGCTGGTGCTGATCGTGCCGCTCACGCGCAAGGGATCCGCCCGCGCCGCGCTGTTGCCGTGCGCGAGCGGATACCTCCTCGCGGCGGCGCTCACGGTCGCGTCGATCTGGGCCGTGTACGGCACGGCGCCCGAGCTGCCGCGCTGGCCGACCTTCGCGCGCGAACCAAGCTGGCTATCCACCACGTCGCCGACGGCGGTGGGGAAGCTGCCGCCGATCGGCGAATCGCTCCTCATCGCCGCGTGGTTGGCGGTGGTGCTCGCGGGATGGCTCGCGCCGGGCTCGAGCCATTGGCAGGCGCGCGGCATCGGTCTGGGCGCGCTGCTCACGCCGTTCGTGCTCGGCGCGCTCGGGGCGGCCACCGGCCTGGTGCGCATCGAGGCCCGTTTTCTGCTCGCCGCCCCCGCCGCCGCCGCGATCCTCGCCGGCCGCGGCCTCGCGTACCCGGTCCGCCAGCGGATCGGCAGCCCCGGGCTACGCGTGCTGGCCTCGGCCGCGCTGGCGTTGCCGCTGGTCCTGCCCGTCGAGCTTCCGAGGCTGGTTCATCGCGCCACCGCGGCGGATGCGCGTTTTCGCATCGTCGCGCGCCAGCTCGCCGAGACCGCCACCGGAGACGACGTGGTGGTCCTCGACTCCACCAGCGCGTGGATCCTGCCCTGGTACTGGACGCCGCGCGCGCCGAGCGAGCCCGGCCATGCGATCACCGCCACCGTGATGCAGTTCCCCGGAGCGCCACGCGTGGACGGGTGCTCGCTGCTGAGCCGCGACGCCGCCCACGGCTGGACGACGTGGGACGACCTCCCAGCGCCGTGCGCCAACGCGAACCCGGCGCTCGACATCGCGTTCCTGGATGGCAGCTCCGACCTGGAGGAGCTGCTGGCGCAGCCGCGACGAAAATGGCTGGTCTTCGACGTCGGCGCGGAGCCGACCGCAAGCCACCCTGGCGATCCCTGGGGCGAGCTGTTGCGCTACCTGGGATCGGTCGCGCCTGTCTCCTGGGCGGTCACCGACCCCGGCGGTCGCGCGTTGACCGTCACCCGCATCGACGATCGCTACGTGGGGGCGGGAACCCGGCTCACCGCCGAGACCAGCACCAATCCGGGCATCCCTGGCGGACCGATCGCACCGGACGTGTGGCCGGTGTTCACGGTCGAGCCCGCTCGGTTCGAGGCGCGTGCCATCGGCGCCAGGCGATTCCCACCGACCCACTTCGGGACCGATCGCGGCGCGGAGCCGACGGTGGTCGAGACCGCTCCGGTGCCGATCTGGCGCGTGACGCTCACCGGCCGCAGCCGTGTGGGGCTGGGGCCGCCCGGCTCGGGCGCCTACCTCGATCTGGTGCCGTTGCTCGACCACGAAGCCGAGATCCCCGCGCTGCTCACGCCAGGTGCGCGGCTGCGACTGCGGCGCGCGTTACCGCGCTCCGGCACGCTCGCCGTCGAAGTCGAGCTCGCCGAGGGCCTCGCGTTTCCCCTCACGCTCGAGATCCGGGACCGCACCAGCGGCGAGGTCGGGTCGCTCCAGATTCCGCCTGGCGAGCGCAAATGGTCACCCGCGATCGGCCCGCTCGCGCGCTGTGAGCCCGGCATCCACGAGCTCGAGATCGGCTTCGCCGAGGCCGACCTGCCGAAGCTCGCGCAGCTCGGTACCGCGGCGACACCGCTGCGCAGCATCGTGCTGCGCTTGCTCTGACGCGAGGCCCGAAGCCGGTCGGTCCCGCCCGCCGCTCGTGACGGCGGCGGCGCGACCCCCACGCCACCGCAGCCGCAGGCGGCCTCCTGGAACGCGCGAGCAGCGCCGCCCGATGCGAGCCACAGGGGGCCCGCGCTGCGGCGGAACGAGCGCGAAGCGAACGACACGGGCGCCGATTCGGCACCCGTGCGCTCGATTCCGCGTGCCTACCTACTTCAGCTGCGCGCCTGCACCGCCAGGTAATCGCTCTTGAGCGTGCCCGTCCCGGCGCTGTCGATGCTGATGCGTGCCTTCACCTGGAACGAGCCGTTCACGAACTTCGTGAGCTCCGCCGGCTTCACGGTGCCCCAGATGAGTCGGGACGGGAAGTTCGTCGGATCGGTGCGGTTCACCACCTCGACCCAGCTCGAAGTGCCCCAGTCCCAGAGCGACAGCCGCACCGTCTTGGCCGCCGCGCTCCACACGCCGTTGTAGTAGACGGCGAACGAGGTCGGTGAGGCCGCGAGCGGAAGCGTGAAGTCGCCGTGGAAGTCGACCTTGTTGCCGACGGCCGCCACGTTGAACGTCGTGGCGTCCGCCACGGCGAGGCCCGTCACGCCATCGCCCGAAGGCGTTCCGAAGTCGACGGCAACGGCGGACGGCACCGCCGAGACGGGCGCCGACCCGCCCAGGGTCGCCGAGGAGACGTTCGAGAACCCGGACTCGTGTCCGTCGGTGTCGACGGCCTTCACCGCGTAGTAGTGGGCGTAACCGCGCTCCGCGGTGGTGTCCTGGTAGTTGGTCGCCACGATCGGCGACGCGTTCACCTTGTTCGCGAACGGGCCCGAGGACGCGCGGCTGCGATACACGTTGTATCCGGCGAGATCGCCGCTTCCGCTCGCGACCCACGAAAGGTTCACGTTGCTGCCGGCGAGGTTCGCCGCGAGCCCGGACGGCGAGCTCGGCGCATTCGGGTCGGATCCTTGCTTCGGCAACACCAGGAACACGATCGAGCGCGCCGGCAAGCTGTAAGTGAACGAGCTCGCGACGCCGTTGAGCGTCGACGTGGCGGGGACCACCTCGAAGGCGCCGCCGCTCGAGTTCTCGGGCTCGTTGTTCGAGCCGATGTCGGCGCCGGTCACGACGATCTGGGTGCCCGAGGATGCGGGTGTGAAGCTGCCGAGATTGAGATCGACGGGGATCGTCTGCGTGCGGTTGCGGTTGACCAGCATCAGCACCAGCGCGTTGCCGCTCGGCTGGACCGCCGCCAGACCGTCCACGTAGTTGGGGATCTCGCGGTAGAGCGAGCCGATGGCGCCGCCGACCAGGAAGCCATCGTCGCCGTCGTAGTGGTAGCCGTACGGGCCAGTCTTGAGGCTCACGATGTTGCCGGTCAGGTACTGACGCGCCAGCGCCAGCACGTAACCCGTGGGCCGCATGCGCGGATCGATGCGACCGATCTGGCCGTTCTCCGCGTCCTGCGCGACGCCTTCGATGGCGCCGACGAACTGCTTCTCGCCGAAGAGCGGGAAGAAGTTCCCGAGCTTCATGCCCTGCTTCAGGAAGTTCGCCAGGAAGAGCGCGTTGGTGATCGCCGATTTGAGGTCGTTGGGTCGAGCGTTGATGCCGTAGATCGTGTTCCACTCGGTCGCATACGGCGGCTTGCCGCCCTCGAGGGGAACGCGCTCGCCCATGAACGTGGGCACCGCGTCCGGAATGCCGGCGACCGCCTCGTAGAAGAGGTCCGCGTTCGAGAGGTCGATGTCCTTGGGGCTGCCGGGACCCGCAAGATCCACGCGGGTGTCGAGGCTGAGCTGGTTCGCGGCGGCGCCCACGACTTGAACCGCGATCGTGTGGGTTCCCGCCGTGAGCCCGGAGACGGTGGTGCTCCAAGTCGGGAACGACAGCGTGCCGTAGTTGAAGCCCTGATTGATCGTCTGCGACCAGCGGGTGACGCCGTCCACCTGCAGCACCAGCGTGGGGTAGTTCGCCGAAGGTGCGTAGAGCGCCGCGGCGCTGAACGTGAACGTGTAGTCCCCCGCCTGCGGGAACGTGTGGGTCACCGACACGCCGTTGTCCTTCTGGAAGATCAACGAGAAGTACGGCGAGGGGCCGTAGGGATGGTGCGCCCAGAAGTCGATGTTCGCGCCCGCGATGTCGAGGACACCGTTGCCGTTGTTCTGGTACCAGAGCAGCCGGTTGCCGAGGGTGTTGTAGAAGACGTCGTCCTGCGACCCGAGCTTGACCGTGGGATCCGTGCCCTTGAGACCCACCACCGAGCCGCCGGTGCCGACCGCGAAGTGGTTGAACAGGTTCGCGTACGACGACGGGTTGGTCTGCATCACCTCGTTGCCGATCTCCCAGGTGTCGATCCCGTACGGCAACGTGCGACCGTTCGCCGCGCGCACCGCCGCCCAGTCGACGCCGCCGTTCGCGTTGCTCCCGTCGGCGGGATAGTTCACGTACTCGACCCAGTCCTGGGCCACGAGGATCGCCGGGTTCTCACCCATCGCGACCCGGTCGCACCCGCCGTTCTGCGGTCCCGAGACGAGGCAATCGATGTTGACGATCAGGTTGGCCTTGCCGCCCGCGTCCTCGGCGAAGCGCAGCGCCTCGTCCGTGCCGATCGCGAGCATCGACTCGAAGAAGCCGTCCGAGCGGCGCCCGGCGATCGGGCCGATCCCCTGCATCCAGAAGTAACCGTTCGCCTGGACGCCTCCCGGGTAACGAAGCCGCGGCGGTCGAATGTCGTCCACCAAGCTCAGGTAGCCGAACCATTTGTTGAGCGAGGCCTGGAACGTCGGTTCGTCGGTGATGAAGTCGCTGATGCCGTTGTCGATGCCGAAGAGCCCGAGGCTGGAGCCGTACATGTCCGTGGGGATCGGGTTCACCACGGTGCTGGGATCCACCGTCACCGGCATGGCGACGTTCATCGACCCCGAGACCTCCGGATTGCCGAAGAACGCGAAGTTGCCGTTGACGTAGACACCGATCTTTCCGCCGGTGAGCGGGGTGTTGTCGGTGGCGCTGCCCTGGACGTTGCCTTGGTAGGAAACCGTGATGAGGTTCGGGTTGGACGCCGCGCGCTCGACCTTCAGCGTCACGTAGGTGTTGCTGGGAACGCTCACCGCCGCCGTGGATACGCACCCGCCGCCCGGTGACGTCAGGCTGCCGGTGGCGAGGTTGGCGTAGCTGGCGCCATTCTTCTCCTTGAGCTCCCAGGTGGTGCCGCCGGTCTTGACTCGAAACAGGTAGTGATTGCCGTTCGCTTGATAGTTGAAGACCACGCCGAGCCAGGTGTTGGTGGCGTTGGCCCGCGCTTCCGCCTGGTAGGTGAAGCTCGACGGTGTGACGAGATCGACCGTCTGCAGCACCGAGATCTTGTCGTTGGCGGTCGTGTCGGGGTTGTAGAGCACGGTGGTGTTGCCGGCGCTCCGGCTACCGTCCGTGAACGTCCCCCAACTCGCGGCGGCGGTCCCGACGCCCTGCCAGAACGAAGCGTGACCGTCCTCGAAGCTGATCAGGTTCTTGGTGGCGGAGACCGCGGACTCGGCGACTCGATCGGCGCGCCCGAGCCACACGAACGCAAGCGCGACGCACGCGGCGAGCACCGCGCCGCGCGCGAAGCCGATCCGCGCGAGGACGCTCGAACGAAGGAAGCGACCACGACGCAACGATGAAATCACGAGCACGAGACCTCCGATGCGACCCGAAGAGGAGCAACCGGAAACGTTTGTGTGCGTCCGGGTGTCGCCGATCGCGCGCACCACGCGCGCGAGCCCGGAAGTGAGCACGCCTCGATCGAGTATACGAGTCGCGCGAATTCGACAGCAAGGCGGAGCAACGTCAACAAACGTCGCAAATTTCAGGAATTGCACCATTAACGGCGACTGCACGCTTCCCGCCACGACGCGAGGCCGACGTGCTCACGGCGCGCTCACGCGGATGTAGCGAGGATTCTCGTCCACGCTCACGGCGCCCTCGCCGGATGCCGACTCGGTGACCAACGTATCGATGGGCCGACCGAAGAAGTCCACCGCGGCGCGCGGGACGCCGATCGCGCGGGTCGGGACGAGCACCTGCCCGCTCGTCGTCCAGAGCACCGCGATCCGTTCTCCCTGCGCCTCGAAGAGCACGCCCCGCGCCGGCGCCGGCAACCCGCCGATCTCACCCGCGACGCGCGCTTCGCCGACTTGCCGCGCGAGCACCGCCAGCGCGACCAACGCGGGCTTGGGCGTGCCGTCGAGACCCACCACGCCCGAGCGCGCGAAGAGCTGCGCCGCGGCATCCGGCAGATCCTGAACGGAAAGCAGAAAGAAGCGCTCGACTCCCCACGCGCGCGCCAGCAACGCGCCGCGCACGTAGTAGCGCGCCTGGGTCATCGGATCCACCATGAAGGGCCGGTACTTCGCTTCCAGATCGGTGGCGTCGCGGCCCGAGCCCCAACTGATCTCGGTGATCCAGATCGGCTTGGCGCCGTCGCCGTAGCGCTCCATCAGCGCGCGCACCTTCTTCACGCCCACCAGGCTGGCCTCCACTCCGGTGGTGCGCCGGAGCAACGCCGAGCCCTGCTCTTCCTCGGGTGCGGCGGGGAACGCGTAGGGATGCAGGTTCATGATGTCGAAGTGCGCGCCGGCGCCCGCGACGTAGAGCTTCTCGAGGTATTCGAGATCGATGAACGCGATCCCGGCCAGCATCACCTTCACCTCGGGATCGGCGCGCCGCGCGCCGCGCGCGAACGCCTCCAGCAAGCCCACGTAGGTCGCCGCGGACATCTTGGTGTGGGCCCAGTTCGGCTCGTTGCCGAGCGTCCAGAAGCGCACCCGGTCGCGATACCGCGCGACCAAGCGCTCGGCGAACGCGGCGAGCGCCGCGAGATCCGTGGGCGCAGCGTCGCCGCTCGCGTCGGAGCCCGCCCACGTGGGCGCGTGCGCCAGCATCGGCGCCAGCGCGAGCCCCTGCCCCACGCGCTCGTCGATCAGGCGATCGGTTTCCGCCCAGTCGTCCTGGCCGGGGCTGCGCTCGATCCCGCGCCACGACACGATCGGCCGATCCCAGTGGATGCCAGCGGCGTGGACGAAGGTGGGATCGGCGCCCGCGTGCTCGGTGCTCGAGAGCTCGGACACGACACAGGTGCCGAGCCAGCTCGCGGGACGGCCCGGGGGCACCACGGCGAGCGTGTCCGCGCCCATGGCGCCCACCGACCCGGCCGCGGCACGGCCCCGGCTCGCGACTCGATAGAGCCCCGGCACGGCGGGCGCCGCGCGCGGGCCCGCGCCCGCAGACACCGCGCCGCGCGACGCATCGGTCCCGGCGAGCTCGAGCGATCCCCCAGCGGGAATCGATTCCGCGCCGAGGATCTCGACCTCCTCGCCCACCCGCGCCACGAGCGCGCCCCCGGATGCTCGAACGCGCAGCCGCTCGCCGCTGCCGGGCGCGTCGCCACCGGCGAGTGTCGGCGCAGCCTCACCCGGCGCCGCCCACACGCCGAACGAGTCGACGAGTATCCGATTGGCCGCGGAGTCGCCGGTGGTGAACGAGCGCAGGTCGCCGAGCGCGATGGCGTAGATCTCGCCCGCATCGAGATGCCCATTCGAATCCGACGAATCCGCGGCGACGGTGAACGCCGCGAGCGGAATGCGGATCGCCTGCCACGCGCCAGCGGCGACCTCGAAGGGATGCACGTAGCGGGCGCCGCCGCGCTCGACGACGTTCACGAACAGCATCGTCGCGACGTCGCTCTTCAGGTCGAAGGCGAATCCCGCCATGTCGGAGACGTTCACCAGGCGAGCACGCGGCGGCGGCTGGCCACCGAAGATGCGCTGCAACAAGCCGGGCGGTGGGCCCTGGTTAAGCGTGTCGGTGCCGAACAAGACCTGCTCCCCCGCCGAGTAGCGGATCTCCGCCGCTCCCCCACCCGTCTTCCAGGCCTCCGGCTCGTGAACGATCCGGGCGCTGTAGGTCGGGTGCTTCCCACCGAGCACCCAGCCGTCGAGGGTGTCGTCGAACGAGAACACCACGCGCACGGGGCCCGAGTCGCCGCCGTCGGCGAACGCGCCGCGCGGCTGGCCCAGCAGCATGCAGAGCCCGACCCACACCCCAGCCCAGGCCGGTCCGCGCCGGCGGAGTGATCGGAACGTACGAAAGCGGCTCATCGAGCGGATCTCCCTCGCTCGAGCCCACGCCGGCCGCGGGCTCGTCTCGCGCGTCGAAGCTAAGGGTCACGCGAGGCCGCCGCAAGCCGGCGCCCTGCACCGAGCCGGGGCGAGCGTCCCGGCTCGCCGCCGTCGTTGGCCGTCCCGCCGGCGTGACGCGGGCCCGGGCGAACTGTGATAAACCTTTTGGTCTTGCGCCTTTGTCTCGCGGTCCGTCCCGAGTGACGGTAGGAGCCAGCCCGTGGGTGTTTGGGACATCTACTTCGTGCTCTTCAAGCACAAGTGGCGGATCATCATCTCCACGATCGCCATCATCCTCGCGCTGGTCCTGTTCAGCTTCTGCTGGCCTCCCACCTTCCAGACGAGCGCCAAGTTCCTCCTCGAGAAGACCACGTCCACGCTGTCCGATCCCGCGATCTTCCCGCAGCACACCACGAGCCTGTTGCGCTCGGTCACCGGCCAGGAAGAGGCCAACAACGAGACGCAGATCATCCTGAGCCGCCCCGTGCTGGAGCAGGTCGTGCGGCAGCTCAACCTGATCGAGCCGCGACCGGACCCGGCGCCGCCCGGCATCGGCCTCGCCAAGATCCAGTGGGTGCTGCGCCAGGCCATCACCTTCGTCAAATCGTTGCCCCGGATCACCCTCGAGTTCCTTCACATCATCAAGCCGGCGCCACCCGAGAAGCGGTTCGAGAAGGCGATCGGATCCCTGCGCGATCGGCTGCAGGTGCACCAGATCGCCGACTCCGACGTGCTCGAGATCGGCATGAAGGGCTGGTTCCCGGACCAGATCACCAAGGAAGTCCGGGCCGTCGCCGCCGAGTACCTGAAGTACCACCTGACCGTGCACCAGTCGCCGAGCGCGGTGGCGTTCTTCGCCGACCACCTCGAGGACGCACGCCGACAGCTCGACGATCTCGAGCAGGAGCTCGCGGACTACCGCTCGGACAACGGCCTGATCTCGATGGACAAGACCGA
Organism: bacterium; assembly: GCA_046331705.1. Classification (GTDB taxonomy): domain Bacteria; phylum JADJOY01; class JADJOY01; order JADJOY01; family JADJOY01; genus JADJOY01. Next base: position 44,646 of record JAXLQJ010000041.1, read on the forward strand.
GACGACGCTGCTCGAGAAGATCGAGATCCTGGAGCGCGAGCGCATCAATCTCCGCAAGGAGATCCTGTCGCTCGAGACCAAGCTGAGCCGCATCAAGCCGATCGTGGCGAATCCGAGCGGCATGCTGATCCCGAGCCCGGAGATCAACAACTTCGACTCGGTCGTGAAGCTCCACGACGAGCTCCTCGAGCGTCGCCTGCAGCTCGAGGGTCTGCTCGAGCGCTACACCCCCGAGAATCCCCAGGTGCAGCTCATGCGCTCGGAGGTCGACCGCCTCGAGGCGAGCGTGCGCCGCGAGGTCGATCGCATCATCGGTCTGGAGGAGGCGCAGCTCGCGAATTGGCGAGCCGAGGATCAAGCGCTGGGAACCACTCTGGCGCAGCTCTACGAGGCCCAGCGTCCGCTGCCGCAGCACCGCCTCAAGATCGAGCAGCTGGACCGGGAGATTCGCGAGGCGTCGGGGCTCTACGAGGCGATCCTCAAGAAGCGCGCCGACTCGCAGCTGACCGCCGCCCAGGACTCGCGCATGGTGAAGGTGAGCCTGCTGGCCCAGGCGATGCCACCCGTGGACTCGGTGTGGCCGGATCTCTTCATGAACCTGCTCATCGGTGCGCCGGTGGCACCCGTCGTCGCGATCGCGGTCGCGTTCCTCATCGAGAGCCTGCGCAGCACCTTCAAGCGCGAGGACGACATCGTGCATGCCCTCGGCGTACCCACGCTGGCGGTGTTGGAGCACAAGATCACGGGGAAGCGCCTCGTGGAGGCCGCCCGCGAGCCCATTCGTCGCGCCGCCTCGATCCTCCTCGAGGGCGCCGGCCGCGGCGCCCGTCGGATCGTCGTCACCAGCTCGCTTCCCGGCGAAGGCGCCAGCGCCGTCGCTCACTTCCTCGCCGAGGCGATGGGTGCAGGCGCCCACCGGCGCGTGCTCATCGTGAGCGGAACCGGCGCGTCCGGCACCGGGGAGGGCGCCGCCGCGGTTCGCGACAGCGGCGTTCCCGGGGTCTCGATCGTGGCGCCGCCGGGAGGCGGAGCAGGCGACAACGCCGTGATGACCCGCGACGAGGTCAAGTCCTGGCTCGACTCGGTGACGCGCGATTACGACGTCACCGTGGTCGACGGGCCTCCCATCCTCGAGTCCGGGCTCGGCCATGCGCTCGCCGGTGCGTGCGATGCGGCGGTGCTCGTGGTCGCCGCCGAGTCGACCGGTCAGACCGTCGCCGACCGCGCCCGTCAACGCATCCGCGAGGCTGGGGCCGAGCTGGTCGGCGGGGTGCTCACCGGCTACACGCGCTACATCCCGAACGCCTTGGAGCAGCGTCTGTAGATCCACGCCTCCCATGAACCCGCGCAGGAAAGCGATGTGGGACCGAGGGCGGCGATCCGGTACTGCAGCCCGGCGCCCGACGCGCGCGCCCCGGCCACCCTGGGCAAGCGTCCCGATCCTCGGTTCCTGATTGGCGTTTCCGCGCGCGACCGTTCCCTTCATCCCCCGCGGGCCGGCAGCCACCGCCCATGATCCGCCGGAATCGCCTCCCCCCACGCCGGCTCGCGGCGGCGCTCGCCATCGCCCTCCTCGTCGTCGCCGTCCATGCCGCGACACCGTTCGGTCGCCGCGCGGGCGCCGCCGAGCCGCGTCCCCCCATCGATGCGCTGAGCGTCGACCGCGGCCGCGACGGCAGCCTGCGCCTGCGCTTCCACGCGGAGGCGCTCTTCGACCGCGAGGCACGTGACGCGATCGAGAGCGGCGTGACCGCGATCGTGTCGGTGAGCTGGGCCGTCGAGCGAGCCCGCGGGCTCTGGTTCGACGAGACCCTCGCACGCGGCCAGGAGTTCCGCCGCGTCGCCTACGACAACGTCACCCAGCGCTACCGCGTGGATTTCGAGGGCGACGACGCGCAGCATTTCGAGACGTCGTCGTTCGACGAAGCCGAGCGCGAGGTCGGCACCGTCGACACGCCGCTTCGCGCCGACCTCAGCGCGCCGGGCGACAAGCTGGTCCGCGTGCGTCTGAGCTGCGACTCGCGCGACGGGATGCTGCCGCTCGGCCTGGAGAAGGTCCTCTTCTTCCTGCCGGGCTGGGGCTTCGACACTGGCTGGGTCGACCTCAAGCTGCCGTGACCGAGACCGACACCTACTCCCTGCCCAAGCCGCCCCTGCGCGGCAGCGCCGAGGCCCGCCGTCGCCGCCGCGAGACGCTGCTGATCGTGCTCATCGCCGCGGTGAGCGGCGGGATGTTCGTGGCGATCCGCAGCGCGCTGCGCGGCGACCTGCGGGTCCCCGGCCAGAGCTGGATCTATCTGTCGCTGCTGATCAACGCCAACGTGGTGTTGATCCTGCTGATGCTGTTCCTGCTGATCCGCAACGTCGTCAAGCTGGTCGTGGAGCGCCGCAAGGGGGTGCTGGGGGCCCGGCTGCGCAGCAAGCTGGTGGTCGCGTTCGTGGCGCTGTCGCTCTTTCCCACCGTGGTGCTGTTCGTGAGCGCGGTGCAGGTGGTGTCGCGCAGCCTCGACGAGTGGTTCGACGCCAAGGTCGAGGAGTCGCTCGAGAGCGCGCTCGAGGTGGCGCAGGTCTTCTACAAGGACAAGGTCGCCGACGCGAGCACCTTCGCCGAGCGCATCGCGGGTCAGATCGCCGCGCGACGCCTCGCCACCCCCGAGCGCGCCAACGAGCTCGCAGCGCTCCTCGCCGAGGCCGCGGACGACTACCGCGTCACGAGCGTCGAGGCGCTCGACGCGCGCGGCGCGGCCCTGGCCCGCGGCGACGCCAGCGGTGCTCCGCGCTTCGCCCCCACCGACCCCGCCGCGTCCTTCGTCCAATCCGCCTTCCGAGGCTCCCCGGACGCGTCGGTGCTCACGATTCGCGGCGCGCTGCGTCCCGCCACCGGCGAACGCGGCGAGCTCATCCGGGCGGCGGCGCCCATGCGCGCCAGCGGCTCCAGCGCCCCCGCGGGCGTGGTGGTGGTGACACGCTGGGTGCCCGAGAGCCTCGAGCAGGGCGTGAAGACGGTGCGCGCCAACTTCGAGCAGTACCGCCAGATCGTCGTGGGCCGCAAGCCGATTCGCCAGAGCTACCTGGCGGTCTTCATCGCGCTCACGCTTCTCAGCATCTTCGCCGCGACGTGGTTCGGCTTCTATCTCTCGCGCACGCTCACCGGGCCGATCAGCCAGCTCGCGCGGGCCACGCGCCGAGTGACCGCTGGCGATCTCGACGTCCACATCGAGCGCTCCACCGACGACGAGCTCGGCACGCTGGTCACCGACTTCAACCAGATGATCACCGAGCTGCGCGAGAGCCGCGCCGCCCTCGACGAGCGTCGCCGCTACACCGAGACCATCCTCAAGAACGTGGCGGCCGGAGTGGTCTCGCTCGATGGCCGCGGACGCATCACGACCATCAACAAATCCGCCGAACGACTGCTCGGCGTACGCGCGTCGGAGAGTTTGCGGCACCGGTACCGCTCGATCCTTCCGGCCGAGCACCGCGAGGTCTTCCGCGGGCTGGTGCGCGAGCTCGGCCGCGCCAAGACCGACACCATCGAGCGCCAGATCCAGCTCACGATCGAGGACCGCACCGTCACACTGCTGGCGAGCGTGACGTTGCTGCGCGACGAGGAGCGCGAGTTCCTGGGGCTGCTGTTCGTGTTCGAGGACTTGACCCAGCTCCTCAAGGCGCAGCGCATGGCGGCGTGGCGCGAGGTGGCGCGGCGAATTGCCCACGAGATCAAGAACCCGCTGACGCCCATCCAGCTCGCGGCGCAGCGGATTCAGCACCGCTACGAGAACGTGGTGGGCGCCGACCGCGAGATCCTGACGGAATGCACCAGCACCATCGTGAGCCAGGTGGAGGGGCTCAAGAAGCTGGTGAGCGAGTTCTCGGATTTCGCGCGGATGCCTGCATCCAATCCCTCACCGAACTCGCTCAACGACATCGTCGAGGAAGCGCTGGCGCTCTACGACGGCAGCCACGACAAGATCCGCTTCACGCGCACCCTCGATCCCGACGTGCCGATCTTCAATCTCGACCGCGAGCAGATCAAGCGGGTCATCATCAACCTGATCGACAACGCCATCCGCGCCCTCGACGGCGCCGTCGGTCAGGTGGACGTCGTCACCCACTACAACCGCCTCCTCGACCTGGCGCGGCTCGAGATCTCGGATACCGGCGAGGGGATCCCACCGGAGATCCGGCCGCGGCTGTTCGAGCCGTACTTCTCCACGCGCCGCGGCGGCACCGGGTTGGGGCTCGCGATCGTGAGCACGATCGTGGCGGACCACCACGGTTACATCCGGCTGCGCGATCGCAAGCCGCACGGCACCACGTTCATCGTCGAGCTGCCGATTCGGATCTGATCCTCGGCCTCCGTTCGGCCGAGACCGATCCCACGTGCATGCGCCGAGCGGCGCCGCACGACCAGCCCGTCAGGGTTGGACGGCCAGGAACGTCGGCGTGCCCGGCAGCTCCGTGACGCGGGCGCGGGTATCGGGCTGATCGACGATCGTGAGCTGCCCCGGATCGGTGGCGTGCGCGAGCAGCAGGAACTGGCCGGTCGTGCCGACGAGTGGTCGGAAGGCGACCACGTCGGGCGCGACCGTGAGCGACTTCTTCTCGGTCTTGTCGAGCTGGTCGTAGCCACGCAGCACGTTCGACTCGGTGGTCGCCCACACCAGGGTCTCGGAGGCCGTCACCAGCACCGCGAGGCGGGTGGCGTCTCCCGCCACCGGGATCGACGCGATGACGAACGCGCCGGTGCCGTCGACCAGGTCGATGGTGTGATTGGTCCGGCTGAGGACGAAGAGCGTGGTACCGCTCAGCACCATGTCGATCGGGTCGGGGCCGACCGCCACCCGCTCGGTGATCGTGCGGGTGGACGGGTCGACGAACGCGACTCGCGCGTCCGCGCGTTCGAGAACGAACGCCTTCGAGGTGAGCTGATTCATGATGAGCGGTCCCGGGTTCGCACCCAGGTCCACGCGCCCCAGCTCGGCGGGAGTCGCGGAGTCGGCATCGTAGAACACGACCGCCGGCGCATCCGGCGCGAGCGCCACCACCACCGTGCCGTCGGTGGTGGCCTCGAGGGCGGAGACACGGCTGCCGGCATCGACGGTGGCGCGCACCGCCGGGGTCGCCGACTCGAGGACCTCGATGGTCCCGTCGAGGTGCCCGATCCAGGCCTCGGTGCGATCGCTCGCGAGCTCGTCGATGGTGGGAACGATGGTGTCGAAGACCAGCGCCGACGGGCTCGGCGCCAACCCCACGCGCGCGTCGAGCGCGCTCGCGGCGGAGTCGAAGCGCCAGGCGAACCCGCCGGCCTCGTCGTCACCCAAGAGCCAGGCGAGCGAGCCATCCGGCGAGAAGCGCGCGGCGCGCGGCGCGCCGGACGCCGGGAGCACCGCCTGAACCAAGCCGGTGTGGGTGTCGAAGACGGTCACGCCGTCGGACGCCTCGGTGCCGACCAGCAGCCAGGGGCCGATCACGCGGAACGGCACGCGCCCGCTCTCGACTCCGCCCACGCTGACGACCACGTCGCCGGTCACCGCGCCGGACGGCACGCGCACGTGGATCTCGGTGGGCTCGATGGAGATCACCGACGACGACGGTGCGACGACCCCGCCGAACGAGATGCGCGTCTGCGAGAAGTCGTCGACGAAATTCGTCCCGACGATCGTGACCTCGGTGCCCTCCTGCCCTTCGGGCGGGCTGACTTCGAGCAGGTCTGGGCGGTCGATGTGGATACAGCCGATCGCACCCGCGCAGGCGGCGGCGCACACGGCCACGAGGAGGTGCCGGACGAATCGTTGCATGAGGGCTCGCGGGAGAAGGACGCTGGTTCGCGAACGAGCGCCGCTCGGTCTACCGGCTGAACCCGCACGCGGCAAGCGAATCGCGTCCGCCGCGCGCCCGCTTCGTGGCCAGGACGCACGAAGCGATGGCACAATCGTCGCGGGCGCCGCGGCACTCGCGTCGCACCCGTTCACGAGGCCCGATTGACCCGCGCCGCCGCTCTCCGCGAGCTCACTCGTTTCCGCTTCGATGGCCTCGCGGCGCTGGTCTACGGCGCCGTGTTCGCGCTGATGTTCCTGCTCATGGGGGTGGCCACCCAGCTGCCGCCGCTCTGGATGATCCTGGTCATGGCCGGGTTCCTGGCGGGCATGGTCTTCCTGGCGCTTCCCGAGAAGCGGTTGGCGCTGTGGACCTTCTATCTGCTCACCGTGCCGCTCGGCGCGGCGAAGTGGGTGACGACGGCTCCCACGTTCTTCTTCGGCGAGAACCCCGACGGCTTGGTGCTCTACATCTCGGACATGCCGTTGATCGTGCTGTTCGTGTGGTGGGGCGCCGAGCTCTGCCTGGGCAAGGCACGGGTGGTGCGCTCGCCGATCTTCTTCCCGTACCTGGCGTGCCTGCTGTGGCGCGCGGCCACGATCGTGGTGGCGCGGGACAAGTCGCTGGCGGCTTGGAACATCGTGATGCACGTGAAGTTCTTCCTGATCTTCGCGTGGGCTTCGAGCCACCTCACGGATCGGCGGTCGATCTTCCTCACCCTCGGCTGCTTGCTCTTCGACCTCATCCTGCAAGGGGGTCTCAACACCCTCTCGTACTTCATCAAGGGCGTCGTCTCGATCTTCGGCCTCATCAAGTACGACTGGCAGCGCATCGGCGGCGAGAACATCTTCCGCGCCACCGGCACCATCGGGCCGCACAACGTCCAATGCCACTTCTACGAGATGGTCATGCCGCTCGGCATGATCCTGCTCTACTTCTCGAAGAACGGCTGGGTGAAGTTCCTGAGCCTCCTGGGCATCGCTCTCGCCAGCATCGGCACGGTCTTCACGTTCTCCCGCGGTGGCTGGGTGTCCGTGGGCCTCTCGATGACCGTCGTCACGCTCTTGCTCTACCGAAGGCGTCTGCTCAGCACCACGGTGCTCTCGCTGCTGGTGATCGCCACGGTGCTCGCCGGCGCGGCGTTCCTCCTCGGGCCCGACAACGTGATCCAGAAGCGCATCACCCAATCGCAGGCCATCGCGACCACCTCCCGCTGGCACATGCTCGGCGTGGGCATTCGCATGGTCGCGGCGAATCCCGTGATGGGAGTCGGCGCGAACCAAGCCGCCGAGCAGCTTCAGGAATACTTCCCGCTGGGTGTGCCGCGCGAGTGCTGGTACGAGATCGAGGTTCGGCTCTTCGAGCACAAGCGCTTCATCATCCCGATCCACAACAAATACCTGATGAGCGCCGCCGAGCTCGGCATCGGCGGCATGATGCTGTGGATCTTCTTCCTGTATCGCTACCTGTCGACCTCGGTCACCGTGATGCGCTGCCGCCACGAATGGATCGCCGCGCTCGGGACCTGGTTCCTGGCCTCCAACGTCGGCCTCTTCTTCCACAACATGCTCTCCGAGTTCTCCTACGGAACCGTCCTCGAGATCTTCTACATGCTGCCGGGACTGCTGTCGGGGATCTGGCAGTGGGGCGTCGATACCGGCGACATCGTTCCCGTGGCGCGCCGCAGCCGCCGCGCTGCACCTCGGCCCGCGCGACCCGAGCTGGCGCCAGAACCCGTGCCCGCGTGAGCCCGAGTCGGCTCGAGGTCGCGGCTCTCGCGGAACGCGTCCGCGATGCCGCGCGACACTACGGGCCACGCAAGCTCGCGAATGCGCTGGGCGCGGAGCTCGGATACCGGCTGCGCACCCGCGATCCGATCGGCGATCCCACGGCGCTGATCGTCGACCTCACCACTCACTGTCAGCTGCGCTGTCCGCTCTGTCCCACCGGGCTCGCACGCGAGGGACGCGCGCGCCAGCACATCCCGGTCGAGGCGTTTCGACGGCTCGTCGATCGCTATGCGCGGACCTCGCTCAGGCTCTTCCTCACGGACTGGGGCGAGCCGTTGCTCCATCCCCAGGCGGCCGAGCTCATCGCCTACGCCGAGGCGCGCGGGCTCTGGACTGCGATCTCCACCAACGGGCTCTTCCTACCCGACGAGCTCGCGGCCGGCTTGGTGGCGGCGCGGCTCTCCCACGCCACCTTCTCGATCGACGGCGCGACCCAGGAGTCCTACGCGCGCTACCGGGTGCGCGGCGAGCTCGACACCGTCCTCGCGAACCTCACGCGCCTGGTCGCGGCGCGCAATCACGCCGGCTCGCGCCGTCCCCACGTGACCTGGCAATTCCTGGTGTTCCGGCACAACCAGCACGAGGTCGACGCGGCGCGCGCCAAGGCCCGCGAGCTCGGCGTGGCGTTCGACGCCCGCGGCGCGGGCCTCGGCGTGCACGGCGAGACTCCGCACCGAGCGCCGAGCTCGCCCGAGGCGCTCGCGTGGCTCGTGGACGATCCGCGCTGGCCCGAATCCCACGCTTACTTCGACGCTTCGCGGCCGTACCTGGAGGACCGCCACTGCTGGTGGCTCTGGAAGGCCTTGGTGGTCTCGCCCAACGGCTCGGCGCCCCCCTGCTGCTGCACCTTCGAGGAGCGCGACGACGTCGGCAACGTGTTCACCGACGACCCCGAGCGCGTGCGGCGCTCGCCGCGCGCGCGGCGGATGCGCGCGGTCTTCCGTCGCGAGGCGCTGCCACCGGGCGAGCCGGTGGTGTGCGAGAGCTGCGACGTCTTCCGGCGCGCCGAGGAACACGCGCACCCTCCGGCATGACCGAGCCCACCATCGCTCGCGCGCGACGCCGCGCGGGCGATCGCGACCGCGGGACGCGCCGCCGCCCCGTCGAGACGAACGCGGACCGACGCCCGAGCCGGCGCGGCCCCCGCTACTCGTCGTCGAAGCGCACGGGGGCGAGCTGATCGGAGCGAACCCAGCCTTCGCGCCCGTCGGCGCGACGGATGCGTCGATAGGCGCCGTCCCGTGCCGTCACCACCACCTCCGTCCCTTCCGACGACGCGAACGCGACGGGCTGACTGCCACTCGGTGCGGCCCGCACCTCGGCGTCGCCGTTGACCACGACCTGGGCGTCCACGCGGGTGAGCACGTAGTGCTTCACGCCCCACGACGCACCCATCAGCACCAGCAACCCGGCGGCGACGAACGTCGCCGCGCCGCTGGCGACGCTTCCCGACGCGACGCGCCAGGTGACGGCGGCGCACAGCGACACCCAGGCGACCACGGCGGCGATCGCGAGCTCGCGATGGGTCGCCAGGTCGTACCAGAACGCGAGGCTGCGCACGGCGTAGAGCGGCCCTTTCGCGCCCACCGGCTCGGCGACCTGACCGCGCGCGACGGCGAGGTTGTGCCGCAGATCGGGATCGCGCGGCAGGAACAGCTCCGCACGCCGGTAGGCGCGAATGGCCTCGCCCAGCGAGTCGCGCTTCAGATACGTGTTGCCGAGGTGGAAGAAGAGCACCCCGTTCCGCCAGCCCGCGACGGCCAGCCCCTCGAACAGGCCCTGCGCGCGGTCGTAGCGGCCGTCGAGATAGGCCTGGACGCCCGCCGCAAAATCCTTCGCGAGCGCGTCGGAGGCCTCGCCTGGCACCGGCCGCTCCGCCGCGGCCCACGCGCCGCACGTGAGCGCCAACCACGCGCACGCCACCCGCACCGCCGTGCGTCCGCTCGCTCGTCCGCGTTTCAAGTCGCGCCCCCCCGGGCTCCGGTCCTGAGCTCGTCGTCGATGCGCGCGATCAGCGTGCGTGCGCGCTCCACGGTGTCGGCGCGGCCGTCACCGGCGCCAGCAGCGCCGCTCGCCGCGGCGTTGCGTGCCCAGCGCTTGAGCTCGCAAGCCACCAGCAGCTCGCGCACCTCGCCCGCCGTGGCCTTGTTCAAGCCGCCGTCGCTCAGCCGCGACTCGACCTCCTCCGGCGTCAGCACGCCGGGCGGAAAGTCGACCTTGGCGGCGACGAAGTCGCGGATCACGCGACCGACCTGCTCGTAGAAGAGCGACGCTTCGCCCTCGGTGCGCTCGGCCCGCTCGAGCTCGTGCTTGGCGCGCCGGAGGGCCCCCCGTTCCCGTGCCCAGCGCGGGTCCGCGGCAGCGCGGCGGGCGCGCTGGATCTGGAAGATCGCGCCACCCGCGCCGAGCAACGCGGCCACCGCCGCCGCCCAGCCGATCGCGCCGGGGCCGGCCAGCGGATCGACCACCGTGGCGCGCGGCAGCGAGGCGTGGACGCTGCGGATCACGTCCGAGTCGTCGACTCCGCGGCCGCTTCCGCTCGTCGCGGCGCTGCCGAGGCCGCGTCCGACGCGCACGCTCAATGCCTCGCTGGCGGCCTCCTTGAGCCTGCCGAGCGCCGGGTCGACGTACGGCACCGTGATCGGCGGGATCTGGAACTCGCCCGCCCGGGAGCCGAGCAGCGCGAGCTTGAAGGTCTTGCGCGCCCGGAACGCGCCCGCGGGCTCCAGCACCCATTCGGTGACCGGCTGGTCCGCGACCACCTGGAAGGAGTCGAGCCCGGCGACCCGCGGCGAGGCGATCGCTGCATCGTCGCCGTAGCTCTGGACCTCGATCGTCAGCGTGGCGGGTTGTCCCTTCTTCACGCTCACGGGCGCGATGGCGGCCGAGATCTCGGTCTCGCCGACCGGGGCGCGGCCATCACCGGGCACGGGACGCGCATCGATGCGGATCGGCTGGGTGCGGCCTTCACCAGGAATGGAGCGGCCGCTGTAGAAATCCTCGAACATCGAGCCGGCGCCCTCGGCGCTCGCGCCGAGCTTGATCCGGCACGTGAACGACGCGGGGCCGATCTCGCTCGCGCCGGTGCGCGTCGCGAAGAGCGGTGCCCGGTACTCGTGCACGCGATACGCGACGCCGCTCTCGTTGGTCGAATAGTCGGACTCCACGAACGGCTGTGCTTGCTTCAGCCCAACCAGCTCGGGTGCGGTGAACTCGAGCTTGTAGATCGGCACGGCGCTCGAGATCTGGATCACCAGCACGACCTGCTGCCCGACGAAGGGCGTGCGATCGGAGACTTGCGCGCGCAGGAACACGCGCCCGCCTTCCCCGGTGGACTCGAGCGTCTGCGCCGGCGCGTCGACCGTACCGGGCTCGTCCCGCTGCGCCCGCTCGCGGCGCCCATGGCGCGTGACATCCGGGCGGCCGTCCGGACCCACGCGCGAGCGCGCCGTGGCTGCGTCGGCCACCACCAACGCACCGAGCAACGCGCACGTCACCAGCGCGCACAGCTGCGGCCCGCGCACACGGCGGGCCCGACGCTCACCAATCGATTCCGACCGCACCGTCACCGCCATGACCGTCCTGTGAGTCTCCCTCGCCCGACGAGCTCTTGCTCGGGCGCCGCTGCTCGCCCGGCAAGCTGTCGAGGATTCGTTGCGCATCCTCGGCCGCCTGCTCGCCCTCGTCCTTGGCGTCGGGCTTGCGCTCGTTGCCGTGCCCCTGGCCGGCGTTCGCCGACGAATCGTTGCTCTTCTCGCTCTGGAGCCCTTCCCGGCCCGACTCCTTCTCTCCCTTCGCCGGCGGAACCTTCTCCTGCGGCGCATCGCCGGGGCGCTTCGAGAGCGCGGCGACGTTCGCTTCGATGTCGCCGACCTCGACCTTGGGCTTCGCCCCTCGCTCGCTCGCGTCGTCCTCGAGCTTGGCGAGCTGCTCGCCCAGCTTGCGCAGCGACTCGGCGAGCTGCTTACGCTCATCGGCGCTCTGCGACTGCTCGAGCTGACGTCGCACGCGCGCCATCTCGCTGCGAAGCTGCTCGGCGCGCTGTTGCTCGGGACTCTGTTGCGGCTCGGGTGGCCGGTCGGCCATGGCCTGGAGGGCGGCGAGATCGAGCTTGAGCTTGCCGACCTGGACCTGACCCTGCTGCCGCTCTGCGGAGCTCGTCGCCTTGCCCACCGCATCCTGCGCCGCCTTGATCTCGAGCTCCTTGAGCTTGATCTGCGCGTCGACGTCGCGCTGCGGAGTGCCCCCCGCCATCGCCGCCTCGTTCACCTGCATGCGGTCGAGCTCCATCTGCAACTCGAGCGCCTGCTGCGGATCGCCCGCCTGCGCGATCTCCGCCTTCTTGGCCGCGATCTTGCGCTGCGCCTCCTCACGCGCCGCGGCGAGCTGCTCGGGCGTCATGGCCTCACGCGGCGGGAGCTGCTGCTGGAGCTGGGCGAGCTGACCCTCGAGGTCGCGCTGCTCGGCTTCGAGCTTGGCGCGCTCCTCGGCGGAGCGCGCCTGAGCCAGCTTCTTCTGTGTGGCGTCGAGCTTGCGCTCGAGGTCCTCGGCGCGTTGCAGATCCGCCAGCTCCTTCTGCAGCTCCTCGCGTTCCTTCGGGTCCTTGGTCTTCGCCAGATCTTCCCGCTTCTCGGCGATTCGCTTCGCGAGCTCCGCGGCATCGGGCCGCGGCTCCGGGACCTGAGGCTTCGCCTCGGCGCCGATCGCGTCCTCGACCTTGACGAGCGTCGCTTCGAGGTCCCGCTTCTGCGCCTCGAGCTTGCGCCGCTCTTCGGCGGACTTCGCTTGCTCGAGCTTCCGCTCGGTGTCGTCGAGCTTGCGCTCGAGATCCGCCGCCTGCTCGAGGGCCGCGAGCTCCTGCGCGAGCTGCTCGCGCTGGCGCGGGTCCTTGGCCTTGGCGATCTCCGTGCGCTTCGCCTCGATCCGTCGTGCCAGGTCCGCGGCGTCCGGTCGCTTCTCGGTACCGGCCTCGTCCTTGTCGGACGCGAGGGATCGTTCGACTCGCGCGAGCTCGGCGGCTAGCTCGCGCTGCTCCGCCTGCAATTGCTTTCGCTCGTCGGCGGATTTCGCTTGCGTGAGCTTCCGCTCGGTCTCGCCCAGCTTGCGCTCGAGATCCGCGGCCCGCTCGAGATCCGCCAGCTCTTGCGCCAGCTCCTCGCGCTGGCGCGCGTCCTTCGTCTTCGCCAGGTCGTCGCGCTTCCGTGCGATCCGCTTCGCCAGCTCGGCCGCGTCCGGACGCTTCTCGGTGCCGGTCTCGTCCTTCTCGGAATCGAGGGATTGCTCGACGCGCGCGAGCTCGGCGCTGAGCTCGCGCTGCTCCGCCTGCAATCGCTCTCGCTCGTCGGGCGATTTCGCCTGCGCGAGCTTCTTCCCGGTCTCGTCCAGCCTGGCCTTCAGCGCCTCCGCCAACTGTTGTTCGGCCGCTCGGTCCGGATCGGTCGCGAGCGCGGCTTCCGCCTTGGCCAGCTTCGCTTCCAGGTCGCGCTTCTCCGCGTCGAGCTTGGCGCGCTCTTCCTTGGACTTGGCCTGCTCCATCTTCTGATCGACCGCGTCGAGCTTCTTCTCGAGCTCACGGGCAGTCGCCAGGTTGGTCATCTGCTCTTTGCGCACCGCCAGCTCGCGCTTGGCGTCCGCGAGCTGCCGCTCGAGCGCCTCGCGCTCCTTCGGGTCGGTTGCCTCCTTGGCGAGCTTGGTCTCGAGGGTCGTCACCTCGTCCTCGAGATCGCGGGTGCGGTCCTCGGCGACCTTGCGAAACGCGTCCGTCCGCATGCGCTGCTGCTGCTCGCGCCGCGCGGCGGCCTCGCGCTCCTTCTTCTCGATCTCCTTCGCCCGCTCGTCGAGCTTCGCCAGCCGATCCTGGATCTCCTGCGCCTGACGCTGGATCTCGGTGCGCTCCTTGCGCTCCGCGCGTTGCCTGTCCTCGTCGCGCGGATCGAGCTTCTCGCGCGCGGCCTCGAGCTTCTCGCGGGCCTTCGCGGTGTCCGCGAGCTTCGTGCGCGCGTCGCGCTCCTCCTCGAGCGCCAGCTTCCGCAGCGGGTCGCTCGCACGGGCGATGTCGCGCTCGAGCTCCGTCAGGCGGCGCTCGTTGTTCTTGGCTTGCTCCGCCGTGAGCTGATCGCGCTTCGCGTCGAGCTCGGCTTGCTGCCGCTCCACGTTGCGCTCGCGCTCCGCCAGCTCTTGCTCGCGCTTGGCGAGCTCGCGCAATTGCTCGCGGAGCTGCTCGCTCTGCTGCTGGTCGCGCTGCTCGAGCTCGTCGGGACGGGCGCTCTGCTGTTGCCGATCGCGCTCCGCGGCGAGCTGCGCGATCTCGACGCGCATCTCGCCGGCGCGGATTTCCAGGCTGCGCTTCGCCTCGGGCGAGGGCGCATCGGCGAGCGCCTTCTGCGTGGACTTGAGCTCGATCTCGGCCGCATGGATCCGATCGTTGAGCGACTGCAATCCTTGCTCGCGCAGATCCGACTCGAGCCGCGTGCGCTCGAGACCGAGGTCGCGGCGCTCACGCTCGCCGAGCTCGGACTTCGCCAGCTTCTGGTCGATCTCCGAGATCCGCTCGCGCAGCTCGCCACGGCGCTCGATCGCCGCCAGCTCGGCCTCGGCGGGGTTGCGCTCGGCCTCGAGCTGCTCCCGCTCCGCGCGCTGGCGCTCGCTTTCGCGCCGGGTCGCGTGCTCGTCCTCGCGCAGCTTGTCGAGCGCCGTGTCGAGCGCGGCGTCGGTCGCGTCGTGTTCCTTCAGGCGGTCGCGCAACGCCGCGTCACGCTGCTCGAGCAGGACGACCGCGTCCTCGATGACGTTGCTCTGCTGCTTGCGGGCATCCTCGGCCTGCTTGCTCTGCTCGAGCGCCACCTCCTCGAGCGAGCCCGCCAGCTCCTTGGCCTTGTCGGCGCGCTCCTCGAGGTCCTCGTTCTGCTTCTCGATGGCCTCGTGCTTCTCCTCGATCTTCTGGGTCTTGCGCTCGGTCTGCAGCAGGGCGTCGATGGCTTCGCGCTGCTGCTCGGCGCTCTTGGCGTTCGCCATGTCGCGGATCAGCTCCTCGGCCGCATCCGTGACCTTCGCCTCGCGATCGAGGGCGTTCGCCTGACGCGCCAGCGAATCCTCGTGGTCGGTCGCGACGTCGCCCGTGGTCTGCCCGAGCCGCACCAGGCCGGCGGCGGCGGCGTCCGCCGCCCGCTCCGCCGCCTTCACGCGCTGCTCCAGCTCCGCGCTCTGGTACTCGGCGCCGACCTTTCCGACCTCGGCCTTGAGCTGGCTGAGCTCGTCCTGCGCGATCGACGCGACCGCGGCGCTGAACGCCTGCGCCGCCTTGTCGATGCTGGGCCGCATCTGCTGATCGATGGCGGCCTGGTGCTCGGCCACCATCTCGCGCAGCTCGGCGCGCTGCGCGTCGGGATCGGAGGTGCGCCGATCGATCTCGGCGGCTTCCTTGGCGAGCTGCGGGGCGATCGCCGCCCACCGCTCGGCGCGCTCGGTGGCGAGCGCCTCGGTGTGCTTCTCGAGCTCCGCTTGCGCCCTCCGCAGGATGTCGGACTCGGTCTCGTTCACCTCGCGTTCGATCGCATCCAGCGCAGCGGCTTCCTCCTTCGAGGTCTTGGCGTTCGCGGGGCGCGCCGTGGAGTCGGCGATGGTGCCAGCGTCGTTGCCGAGCGCCGCCTGCATCGCGCCCATGAGGCTGGCGCTCAGCTCGTCGCCAGCAGCGTGCACGGCTTCCGTGATCGTGCTCATCGCCTCCGCGTTCGCCTCGCCCGCATCGGTCGTGCCGCTGCGGTTACCCGTGCTCGGCGCTCCGCCGCTCTCGCGCAGCTGGGTGGCGAGTTGCTCGGGCGTGATCGAGGGCGGCGCGTCGAGCAGTGTCTGCAGGATCGTGTCCTGCTCCTTGCTGTCGCCGCCCGCGCCCGACTGGCCCGATGTCGTACGACGTCCGCCATGCGCGCTCTGCGCACCGTCCGTGTTGGACGACCCCGCCTGCTCGGCGAACGTCTGCTCGATCGCCTGGTTCGCCGCGCTCTTCACGTTGGGAACCATCGATCCGGCGCCCACCTGATCCGCCGCGGCGGCCAGCGCGCCCGGCGCGCTGCCGCTTCCTCGTCCCGCCCCGGATCCCGATCCCGATTGAGAGGCGTCGTCGAGCGCGTCCTGGGCAGCGCCGAGGGCCTGATCGAGGGCCGTCGTGACGTTCGGGTCCTTCGCCAGCGAGCTGGTCGCGACGAGCAGCTCGTCGAAGAGGCTCGGCAACGGCAGGCGCTGCCCGCTCGTCGCCGCCGCGCTCGCAGGGTTCCCGGCGCCAGCACTGACCCCGGCTCCGAACGAATCGCCGGAACTTCGCCCACCGCCGCCACCCTCCTCGCCCGAGGCGAGCCGGATCATGTACTCGAGGTTGTGCTTGGCCTCGATGTCGTCGGGCACCACCTTGAGCGCGAGCTTGTAGTGGCGGACCGCCTCCTTGAGGTCGCCGAGGCGGAAGTACGTGTTGCCGAGGTTGTACTGGGCGCGCGCGGTGAGGTCCGGATCCTCGCCCGCGATCGCGCGAGCATAGGACTGCATCGCACGGTCGTATTGACCGAGCCGGTAGTACACGTTGCCCAGGTTGTAGTGGACGAAGATGTCGGCGGGATCGGTCTTGAGCGCCTCCTCGAGCACCTTGCGGGCTTCGTCGAAGCGCCCGGCCTGGTACTCGAGGATCGCCTGCTCGACCCGCTCACGGGCCGTGCGGCTCACCTCCAGCGCCCGCGCCACGCTGCTGCTTGCGACCAGCGAACCGACCACGAACCACGTCTTCCATGCGTTGCCACGCATGACGCCAACCTCCCAGCGGACTACCCCGCCGTTCGTCGATCAAGGCCTCGACGATGAGCAGCAAGAAGACCAACACCACGATGCCCTGGAACCGTTCCTCCCAATGTTGAGCGCGTTTGCCACGCAGCTCCTGGGGAATCGTCTTGTCACGGATCTCGCGGTAGAGCCCCGCGACGTTGAGCTCGCCGCTGGCGGATCGCACGTACGAGCCGCCGGTGAGCCGCGCCATCTCGCGCAGGGTGGCTTCGTCCAGGGAGGTCGCCACCAGCTTACCATCCGGGTCCTTCTTGAGATCCACGCCTGCCGCGTCGAGCGGGATCGGCACCGGGCTGCCGCTGCCGAGCCCGATGGCGAAGATGCGCACACCCGCCTGCGCGGCCTCCTGGGCCGCCGCGATCGGGTCGGAGCCGTGGTCCTCGCCGTCGGTGATGAGCAGGATCGCCTTGGAATCCGGGCTGGTGCCCTTGAAGAGCCCCAGCGCGGCCTTCACCGCGGTGCCCACGTAGGTGCCGCGAATGGGCACCGAATCCGTGTTGACGAGGGTGAGGAAGAGCTCGACCGCCCGGTAGTCGAGCGTCATCGGGCACAGCACGAACGGCTGGCCGGCGAACGGCAGCAACGCCACCTGATCGCCATCGAGCAAGCTCACGAGCTCCTTGAGCTCGAGCTTGGCGCGCTCCAGGCGGTTGGGCGATGCGTCCTGCGCCAGCATGCTCAGCGAGGTGTCGATCGCCACCACCAACTCGATGCCGCGCCGTTCCAGCGGCTCCCAGGTGTAGCCCCATTGCGGCCGCGCCGCCGCCAGCAGCAGCAGCGCGAACGCGACCGCGACCAGCCCTTCCTTGACCAGCCGACGCCGCAAGCTCACCGAGGGCGTCAGCCGCGCCGCCAGCAACGGCGCCAGGAACTCGTGGAGCTTCCGCCGCCGCAACCGGTGCGCCCACCAGAACACGCCGAGCAGCGCAGGCAGCAGCAGCAACGCCCACAGGTGGTACGGCGCGCCGATCCTCATGGCACCTTCAGGAAGCGCGTGCGCGCCAGCACCGCTTCGGCGATCAGGAGCAGCGCCGCCACGAACAGCACGTACGGGAAGAGCTCGCGCCAGCTCTGGATGATCTCCTCGCGGCGGTCGCTGCG
The DNA here is from genome assembly GCA_046331705.1 of bacterium. Lineage (GTDB taxonomy): Bacteria > JADJOY01 > JADJOY01 > JADJOY01 > JADJOY01 > JADJOY01. Next base: position 62,183 of record JAXLQJ010000041.1, read on the forward strand.
CTCGAGCTGATCGATCTGCGCGTAGATGCTCGTCAGCTCGGCGGTATCCGCGGCGCGGAAGTAGCGGCCGCCGGTCTCCTCGGCGATCCGTTTCATACCCGGCTCGTCGAGCTTCACCTCTTGCTTGATCGTGCGCTGCACGCCGGTGCTGTCGACGAAGGTGAGCGTGGTGTCCTTACCCGTGCCGATGCCGATCGTGTACACCTTGACGCCGAATCCCTTGGCGGTGGTGATGGCCTGATCGATCGTGATGTTCCCGGCGTTGCTCACGCCGTCGGTGAGCAGGATGACGATCCGCGACTTGGCGTCGGTGTCCTTGAGACGCTGCACGGCGCGGGCGAGACCGTTGCCGAGGGCCGTGGTGTCGCCGGCCTCGCCGACCTGCACGCGGTCGAGCAGGTCGAGGAGGATGTCGTAGTTGAGCGTGAGCGGGCATTTGGTGAACGCCGCCTCGCCGAAGATCACGACTCCGATGCGGTCGCCCTTGCGCTTGAGCACGAACTCGCGCACCACGTGCTTGAGCGCCTCGAGCCGGCTCACGCGCTGCTGATCGAGGAAGAAGTCGAGGCCCCGCATCGAGCCCGAGACGTCCATCGACAGCATGATGTCGATGCCGGAGGCCTTGAGCGGATCGCGCGCGCCGGGCAGCTGCGGCCGCGACGCGGCCAGCACCAAGAGCGCCAGCACCACCATGCGCAGCCCGCCCAGCCAGCCCAGGCGCCGCCGCGGGTTGGTGCCGCCCACCGCCTTGAGCCGCTGGATGGTCGAGTAGACCAGCGTGGTGCCGTTGACGCGCTGGATCGGCACCGCGAGCACCAGCGGCACGAACACCAGCAACACCAGGAACGCCGGGCTCTCGAGCCTCATGCTTCCGGCTCCCCGGGCGCTTCCCCCTCGAGCTCCACCGTGGGCACCACCGTGCGCGTGAGGTCGATGAAATAACCGATGTCGTGCCACGTGCCGTCGGACTCGGGAGGCGTCGGCTCGTGCGCGGCGAACTTGACCTTGTCGGTGCCGCCCATGAAGCGGTCGGCGACCTCGTAGGTGTGCTCGCCCAGATGGGGCGCGTCGGCCAGGGTCCGCTCGATCTCCTCGCTGGTGCGCACCAGCGCGCTCCACCCGTAGCGGCGCGCGAGGTAGCGCCGGAAGATCAGCGAGAGCTCGACGTAGTGCTCCTGGAAGCGGCGCTCGGCGAGCAGCTTGCGCTCTTCCAGCGCCTGAAGCTCCTTCAGCGCCAGCTCGTGCGGGAGCAGCGGCCGGTCGAGGACCGGCGCCCGGCGCCGCAGGCGGAAGATCAGGAACGTGAGGAGGGCGGCCACGGACACGACCACCGCGATCGCCGCCGGCAGCAGCCAGAGCGGCAGCGGGATGCCGCCCGCCTTGGGCGGCTTGATGTCGACGACGTCGGTGGGCTCCGCGCCCTCGGGGATGACCGAGGCCGCGACCACCTGGATCGGCTCGGTGCGCAGCCGGCGATTGCGCCCGTCGCGGTCGAGGTACGTGAGCGGCACCGCGGGAATGCGGTAGTCGCCGGGCATGAAGGCTTGCAGCAGATACTTGCGGCGGCTGACGATGCGTCCGTCGGTGGTGGGCTGGGCGTCGACGTCGCCACCCGGCAGCACCTCGAACCGGTTCATGCGCCGGAACGTCGGGAACGCCACCTGGACGCCCACGGCGTGATTCACCGCGACCTCGAGCGTGATCACGTCGCCGACCGTCACCACGTTGCGGTCGACCCACGCGAAGGGCACCGCATCGGGCGGGGTCTCGCCCTCGGCGACCGGAAGATGCAGCACGTCGGGAGGCTGGTTCGCCGGCAATCCGGGAACCGGCGCGAACTCGCTGCCTGCGGACGGCGTCCCGGAGGCAGCATCCTCCTCGGCGGGCTCGGAGGTGCGACAGCCGATCCCGCCCACCAGCGCGACGGCCACCAGCGCGGCGCAGACCACCCGGCGCACGGGTCCGGCGGCGGCGCCGGGGCACGCCCGCCACCCGCGCGGTCCCGTCGCGAGCGCACCGCGCAGCGCGGCGATCGAGGGGAAGGCCGTGGCGTCGGTCACATCCGTTTCTCGCGCATGCGGAAGAATCGCACCAGCTCGTCCATGTACGGCCGGTCGGTGCGCAGGCGGATGTGGTCGACGCGCGCGCGCCGGAAGACGCGCTCGAGACGTTCGTCGTCGTCGGTGCGGATGCGGCGGAACTCGCGCTGGAACTCGAGGTCGTCGGTGTCGACGAGGATGACCTCGCCGGTCTCCGCGTCCTCGAGCTCGAGCAGGCCGATCCGCGGCAGCACTTCCTCGCGCGGGTCCACGATCGAGACCGCGATCAGATCGAAGCCCTGGCGCAACGTCATCAGGCTGCGGTCGAAGCCCTCGTCCTGGAAGTCGGAGACCACGAACAGGATGGCCTTGTGGGAGCTCACGCGGTGCGCGTACTCGAGCGCCGCCGCGAGGTTCGTGCCGCGCCCGCGAGGCTCGAAGGTGAGCACCTCGCGGATCAGCCGCCACACGTGGCCGCGGCCCTTGCGCGGCGGGATGAACTCCTCGACGTCGTCCGTGAAGAGCAGCATCCCGACCCGGTCGTTGTTGCGGATCGCGCTCATCGCCAGCACCGCGGCGACCTCGGCGGCGAGCTCGGCCTTGGTGGCCTTCACCGAGCCGAAGCGGTTCGAGCGCGAGAGGTCCACCGCGATCAGCACCGTGAGCTCGCGCTCCTCGCGGAAGATCTTGACGAACGGCGCCCCCATGCGGGCGGTGACGTTCCAGTCGATCAGTCGGATGTCGTCGCCCGGGACGTACTCGCGCACCTCCTCGAACTCCATCCCGCGGCCCTTGAAGGCGCTCACGTACTCGCCCGCGAAGGCCGAGTCGACCATGTGCGAGCTCTTGATGTGGATGCGCTGGATCTGACTGATGATCTCGGGCGGCAGCAGACCCTGGGTACCGGTGGCGGGCATGGTGGCGATGATCCGGTGGCTCGGTGCGCGCAGTCTGGAAGCGTTCGCTCACGGGAGAGCGCGCGCGGACCTCAGGGGACCTCCAGGCTGTCGAAGATCTTGAGCACCACGTCGTCGGTGGTGAGCCCCTCGGCCTCCGCCTCGTACGACAGGATGATGCGGTGACGAAGCACGTCGAGGCCGATCGACTTGACGTCGAACGGAGTGACGTAGGCGCGGCCGCGCAACAGCGCGTAGGCGCGCGCCGCCGCCGTGAGCGACAAGCTGGCGCGGGGCGACGCGCCGAACTGGATGAACGGCGCGACGGCGAGGTTGAAGCGTTTCGGGTCGCGCGTCGCGAACACCACGCGCACGACGTAATCGGCAACCTTGTCGTCCACGTACACCTGATCCACCAGCTTGCGCAGCGCGATCACCTGCTGCGGCGTGACCACGGCGCTCACGGGATCGGGGACGTGCCCGCTCATGCGCTTGACGATCTCCTTCTCCTCCTCGAGGGTCGGATAGCTGATCTTGACCTTGAGCATGAAGCGGTCGACCTGCGCTTCGGGCAGCGGGTACGTGCCTTCCTGCTCGATGGGGTTTTGGGTCGCCAGCACCAGGAACGGCGGGTCGAGCTGGAACGTCGTGTTGGCGATGGTGACCTGCCGCTCCTGCATCGCCTCGAGCAGCGCGCTCTGCACCTTGGCGGGGGCGCGGTTGATCTCGTCCGCCAGGATGATGTTGTGGAAGATCGGCCCCTGCTTGATCGTGAACTCGCCGGTCTTCGGCTGGTAGATCTGCGTGCCGACGATGTCCGCCGGCAGCAGGTCGGGCGTGAACTGGATGCGCTGAAAGCTCGCCTGCAGCGTCTTGGCGAGCGCCTTCACCGCGGTGGTCTTGGCGAGGCCCGGCAGTCCCTCCATCAGCACGTGGCCGTCGGCCAGCAGGCCGATGAGCAAGCGCTCGACCATCATTTCCTGACCCACGATCATCTTGCGCACCTCGCTCAGGATGCGTTCGATGATGGGCCGTCGTGCCGAGATCTCGCTCTGAAGCTCTTCGGGCGTGCTCATGCGCAGGGTTCCTTCCCGTGGTTCTGCTCGTCGTTCGGTCGTTCGTGGAAGCGCGCGTGCTGGCGATGAGGTTCAGTTCGTGCGGTTCGCCTTCACGCGGGATGCGCAGCGGGCCCCGCGGGCGGCGGCTCGTGCGACTCGTCGGGCCCCGGGCCGGTGGCGGTCTCGCGCGCCGCGAGCAGGCGCAAGCGCACGAACGTGCTCACGACCGTGACCACGATCGAGAGCGCGGCCGCACCGAGCAGCATGAGCGTCAGGTCGACGCCTAGCGAGCTCGAGTTCGGGTTGTAGCCGGGCCGGATGGCGAGGATGCGCCCGCGGCGGGCGAGTCGACCTCGGGGGCGCGCTTCCGTCATCGTGTCCTGGATACCGGCTCGGCGCGGGGGGCGGCGCATCCGACGTCGTGCGAGCGTACCTCTGCTCCGCCGGAAGGTGCAATCGTTTCCAGGACCTGCGCAGTGGGACGGCCACGAGACCGCGACCACGAGGTCGAGCTCCGCGCGCGTCGAGGGAAGCGTCCCCGAGGCCAACCTCGCGTTGCGACGGGCGCGGTCGGTGCTCGAGACCACTGCCACACCCGCACGCCCCGCCCTCGCGTGGTCGCCGCATCGGGCTAAGATGGGAACTTCGAGTACGGGAGGACGGATGCAGGGCGGGAACGCGCTACTCGCTTCACTCGCCATCGCCGTGCTCCTCGCGGCGCCGGCCGCGCAGGCCACCCCGCGTGTGGCGTTCATGACCAGCGAGATCGGCACGGGAAACCTCTCGACCTGGCCCCATGCCAATGGGCACTCGGGGATCGACGCCGCCGACGCCGTGTGCCAGGCGATGGCACTCGCCGGCGGCTTCTCGGCCGATCGCGCCGCGCTCTTTCGGGCGTGGGTCTCGACGCCCACCGTCGATGCGTATTGTCACCTCCTCGGGTTCGCCGGCACCAAGGCCTCGGCCTGTGGCGGCCAGGTGGTCGGCGAGCCGGCACTGGGGCCGTGGGTGCGCCGCGACGGTACGGCGTGGGCCGCCAGGCTCGCGAAGCTCACCGGCAACGACGAGATCTACAACCCGGTGAAATTCGACCAGACGGGCGCGGTCGTCGATCTCGCGACCTCGCAGTACTGGACCGGAAGCTGGGACACCGGCGAGGTGATCCCGTCTTACAACTGCTCGGGCTGGACGACGGAGAGTGCCGTCGCCAGCGGAACCTTGGGTCACGGCCAAGCAGCCGGCCCGGCGACAACTCTCCAGGACACCTTGCCGTGCAACGAGTCCCACCGCCTGCTCTGCATCGAGGCGGCCGCCGGCGATCCGACCTCCTTCCCCCACACTCCGGGGATGCTGGCGTTCACCACCGAGGCGAGGGGCGGCGGAAAGCTGAGCCAGTGGCCGCTCGCGCACGGGAAGACCGGGCTCGCGGCCGCGGACGAGATCTGCAAGTCGGCCGCGACCACCGCCGGGCTACCCGTTCCGAGCTCGTTCGTGGCGTGGATCTCGGCTTCGACGAGCAATGCCTCGACCCGCGTCACCGGCGCTGGCCCGTTCCGCCGCTTGGATGGATTCGTGATCGCGAACTCTCGGGTGGCGTTCCTGAACGGCGCGATCGTCACGAGTGTCGGGCAGACCGAGCGCGGCGACTACCTCACCTACGCCGCCGGCACGGACGTGTGGACCGCCACCAGCTCGGATGGGTCGTACCTGAGCCCGTATTCGTGCAACGACTGGACGGCCGCCTCCAACCCTGACCAGGGAATCCGCGGCGAAGCCGACTACGGCTGGTACAACTGGAGCTCCGTCGCGACCCCGTCGTTCTGTGAGAACGTCTTCCATCTCTACTGCTTTTCGAACGTGGTGACGCTGTTCCTGGATGGCTTC
>JAXLQJ010000042.1:0-67006 GCA_046331705.1 bacterium
GAGCGCGGCGCTCCGGCGAGACGCGCGGCGCCGCGCCGCTCAGTGGATGATCGGGCCGGTCACGACGACCTCGAACGCGTTGCCGGGGATGCGCCCCAGATCGTGGAGGTGATCGTCGTCCCAGCGCGGATCCGGCGCGCCGCTCACGTACCAGTCGCTGCCGTTGTCGGCGACGAACATCCCGTACTTCTTGAGCGCGGCGCAGATGACCTGCACCTCGCTGCTGAGCGTCGCGCAGCTGTAGCCCGACTTCATGCGCAGCCTGAGCCCCATGGGCGCGTAGCTCGCGTTGGTGTAGCTCGACGCATGGTGGGTGGCGGGATGGATGAACCCCTTCTGCGTCTTCGAGACCGTGAAGCGCAACGCGTGGTCGATGACCCCCTCTTCCACGACCTCCGCGTAGCGCACCAACCCGGGATAGACGGGCAGCCCGGCGGCATCCGCCGAGGTCCAGTAGTCCGGGCGCAGCGCGTTGCTGCTGAGATCGAAGTAGGCACCCGAGCCCGCCGTCCACGACGCGCCGCCGTTCACGGGATGAGCGTTCCAGAGCTCCCACAGCTCGCAGCGCTCGTGATCCACCACCAGCACGTGACGATCACCGGTGCCGTTCGGCCCGCCCTCGATGGGCGCGTCCGGCGGAATCGGATACGGGCCTGGATCGCTCTCGTCGTCGTAGTCGAACGAGACCGCCACGCGTGGCTGCGAGGCCGTCACCTCGACGTAGGGAATGCCGTTGGGCGCGCCGTTCCACACGGTGCCGAAGTCGGGGTGAAGAAACTTCGCGGCGCCGATCGCCGCGATGTAGTTCCCCGAGTTGGGATCCACCGCGTAGCTCGAGATGTCCGTGTTCCACGGGTTGTCGAGCGGCAGATCCGTGCACACCTTGCACCCGGGCAGCAACGCCGCCACGACCACCGTCGCCGCCGCCACCCGCGAGCGCAGGTCCCGATTCGATCCACTTCCGAGTCGCACCGACACCAGTCGTGCTCCTTCTCCCCTGCTTCGCCAGTGAACGTGGAGCATGGCGAGTGCCAACGGGGCGCTCCGCCCGCCATCGTGAAGCGCGAATCGATCCGGTGAGTTGGCGGATCGGGTGCCGACCGCGAAGCGCGTCCAGCGAGACAATCCGGCACCCGCTTGACGGTCGGTGACGATCTTGGGCCGCGCCGCGACGAGTGCGGACCAGCGCTCCCGGCGAACCGCTCAGCGCGGTGGGATCGCGAATCGCTCGCCGGGGGCGAGCAACTTCACCCGTGCCGTCGCGAAGCGCGCGCGCGCATGCCGCTCGAGGCGCCGGGCGGGCGCCGCCATGGGCTCGGCAGAGAGGCGAAACGTCGCGTGATGGATCGGGACGAGGAAACGCGCGCCCAGCTCGTCGAGACCGTCGAGGGCGTCCTCGGGCGCCATGTGGAAGCGGCGAAACGGCGGCGGCGAGTAGGCTCCGATCGGCAGCAGCGCGACGTCGATCTCGAAGCGCCTGCCCACCTCGCCGTATCGATCACACCGGCCGGTATCCCCGGAGAACATCACGGTCAGCCCGTGGTGCTCGACGATGAAGCCGCCGTAGCTGGTACGTCGCCGCCACGGCGCGCGACCGCCGAAATGCGTGGCGGGAATCGCCGTCACGCGCGCGCCGCACGGCAGCTCCGTGCTCTCGAACCACGCGAGCGTTCGCACGTCGCGAAACCCCACGGCCTCGACCAGGTCGGCGTAGCCCGGCGCGACGACCACCGGCGGCGGTCGATCGCCACTGGCGCGGCGCAGTGCACGCAGGCTGGGCAGATCGAGGTGATCGTAGTGCGCGTGCGAGACCAGGACGCCGTCGAGCGGCACCAGCTCGCGCACGTGGGGGGGCGGTGGCGCCAAGCGCCGCACCACGACACCGACGAAACGCGACAACACGGGGTCGGTGAGAAATCGCGCGCCGCCCAGCTCGATCAACGCCGTCGCGTGGCCAAGCCACCGCACCGAGTCCGGGCCTCGCGGGTCGTTCATGGCGATCGAGTGTAAGGGGTGGTCCGCGCACCCACCAGCACGCGAGCGAGCGTGATCAGCGCGGCGACGGCGGCTCGTCACGCTGCAGCGGCGGCGCGAGCGCCCGAAGATCGTGCGACTGGCTCGGCTCGCCCCGCTCGAGGTCCGCGAGCGAGTAACGCTCCAATCGACCCGAGCGCGCGACGATGAGGAACCCAAACGCATCCCACTCGGCCCATGTCACATCCGCGCCGAGCTGAACGTGAGGCGTGTCGATCGAGAACCGATGACGAGCGGCTGTCCCGTCCGTCGAGAGGTGCAGTCTTGGGTGCGCGCGAGTCGGGCACGCCGACCACGCTGCGAACGGGTAGGCAGCCGCGCTGCGTGCGACGAGCGGGGGATGAGGGTCACGCGTCCAACCGTTGCGGCGCATCCGCGCGGCGAGCACGCCGTCCCGCATCCGGTAGAGCGAGGACTCGAGCGCGAACGGTAGCGCTGCGGGGTCGTCCTGTCCGGACGCCCGCATGCGCCACCACGCGCGCGGGACCGGCTCGTCCGCGTCGAGCACGAGCCGCTCCGGCTCGACCCACACACCGCCGCCGAACCACGTGCCACAGCCCTCCCAGCTGCGGAACGTCGCCAGCCACGGCGGCCGACAGATGCCCGTCCAGGCGGTCGTTCCATCCGCACCCACGGCGAAATAGACCATCCACTGGCCGTCGAACGAGAGGTCGCAGCGCTCAGCGTGGATCCGCCCCCGAAACCACGAGCCCGGCTCGAGGGTGTCGTCGGCGGTGTTCCACCGCAGGACGTGGATGTGCTTGCTTCGCACACGGGCCAACACGACGACCACCGACGCGTGCCGCGCGGCCAGGAAGTGGATGCGCGGCGGGATCGACGCGGGCCTCACGGCCGGGAGACTACCGCGAGCGCCGAGCGCGCCGGTCAGAGAGCCAGCAAATTGGCGAGGCGCGCGCGATGGAAGGTCGCGTCACCGAGGAGGACGTCGCTCACGCGGGCGCGCCGATAGAAGAGGTGCGCGTCATGCTCCCAGGTGAAGCCGATGCCGCCGTGGACCTGGATGAGCTCGGTGGCGGCGCGCTGGAACGCGTCACCGCAGAACGCCTTCGCGAGGCTCGCGGCCTGCGGCAGCTCCTCGGGGTTGTCGCCGGCCACCCAGCCAGCCCAATGCGCGGCAACGCGGGCGCTCTCGACCTCCAGCAAGACCTCGGCACATTTGTGTTTCACGGCCTGGAAATAGCCGATCGGTCGTCCGAATTGCACGCGGATCTTCGCGTATTCGACGGCCATCTCGAGAGCGCGCGCCGCCGCGCCGGCCATCTCGGCGGCGAGGAGCACCGCGCCGCGATCGAGAACCCGTGCGAGCGCCGGCTCCGCGCGACCGCGCTCACCGAGCAGCCGTGCCCGCGCACCGCCGAAATCGATGCGCGCGAGCTTGCGCGTTGCATCGAGGCCGTGCAGCAACTCGGTCGAGAGCCCGCCGCCGTGGCCATCGACCACGAAGAGCGAAAGCCCCTCGTCCTCGCCGGCGCGCGCCGCGACCAGCAGCAGATCCGCGAGGTGTCCGTCGATCACGTAGCTCTTCGAGCCCTCGAGGACGTGATCCGCGCCGTCCCGGCGCGCGACCATGCGGATCTCCGCGAGGCTCGCGCCTGCGCCGGGCTCCTGCCACGCCACGGCGCCGAGGCGGGTACCCTCCGCCAGCGCGGGCAGCAGCTGGTCGCGATCCTGCTCGGTTCCCTGCTCCAGGATCAGGTCCGCCGCCAGACCGATGCTCGCGAGATAGGGTGACGGGAAGAGCACCCGTCCCATCTCCTCGAGGACGATGATCTGCTCCAGGAAGCCGAAGCCTTGGCCGCCCTGGGCCTCCGGGATGCGCAGGCCCTGCAAGCCCAGATCGCGCGCCATCTGCGTCCAGACCTGCGCGTCGTAGCCCTCGCGCGAGTCCATGAGGCGGCGCACCTCGGTGGACGCCGAGTGCGCCGCGAAGAAGCGGCGCAACGAATCGCGAAACGCTTCCTGCTCGTCGCTGAACGCGAAGTTCACGGTGGCGGGCTCAGCGTTCGGGCGTGAAGGAGACCTGCATCTCCTTCACGCCGTTGATGAAGTTGGAGCGCAGCCGGCGCGGCTCGCTCTCGAGCTTGAGGTTCTTGAGCCGCCCCAGCACTTCCTCGAAGAAGATCTGGATCTCGAGACGCGCCAGGTGGGCGCCCATGCAGTAGTGCTCGCCGATGCCGAACGTGAGGTGCTCGTTGGGCTGGCGTGCGACGTCGAACTTGAACGGGTCGGGAAACACCGCCTCGTCGAAGTTCGCGGACAGGTGGTACATCGCCACCTTCTCGCCCTTGAGGATGGGCACGCCGCGGATCTCGGTGTCCTCGGTGAGGGTACGGCGGAAGTACATCACCGGCGTCACCCAACGCAGGAACTCCTCGACCGCCGTGGGCATCAAGCTCGGATCGGCGTAGAGCCGCTCGAGCTGGTCGGGATGCTGGAAGAGCGCGTGCATGGCGCCCGAGATCAGGTTGCGGGTGGTCTCGTTACCGGCGACGGTCAGCAGCAAGAAGAAAGCGTCCATCTCGGCCACCGAGATGCGCTCGCCGTCGACCTCGCCGTTCATCACCACGCTGATGAGATCCGTTCCCGGCTGGTTCTGGCGCTGCTCGATCAGCTCGTTCGCGTAGCCCCAGATCTCCATGGCCACCATGCGGCCCTGTTCCATGGAGGTGCGGAACTCGGGGTCGTCGAAGCCGATCATGCAATTCGACCAGTCGAAGAGCTTCTGGCGATCCGCCAGCGGCACGCCGAGCAGCTCGGCGATCACCTGCAACGGCAGCTCGACGGCGAGATCGGCCACGAAGTCGCACTTGCCCTTCTTGGCGACCTTGTCGACGAGCTCCCGCGTCACGCGGCGAATGTTGGGCTCGAGCTCCTTGGTCATGCGCGGAGTGAAGCCGCGGCTGATGATCCGCCGATAACGCGAATGGTCGGGCGGGTCCATGGTGAGCATCATCGCCCGCATCGCCGGCAGGTCTTCCTCGTCGTAGTCCTCGATGTTGGTGCCGCCGAGCCACGACGAGAAGAGGTTCGGGTGCGTCGAGACGTGCACCACGTCGTCGTAACGCGTGAGCGCCCAGAAGCCAGGGGCACCGCGCCCACCGGCCGGATTCCAGTAGACCGGCGCGTGCTCGCGCAGCTTCTTGAGCTTCTCGTGGGGCGGCGACACGACGTACTGATCGCAATCGTAGAGATCGAGACCAGCGACGGCGGCGGGAGCGCGCTTGCGCGCTTCGAGCTGAGTGCTGTCCGACATGCGAGCCTCCTCGCGCGCGAGCCACCCGTGCGACCCGCGCCGAGCGCGAAGTAGAACATGTTTCACTTGTGCCAGCAAGGCACGAGAACGCGTTTCCGCGCCCGAAATCGGCTTGAGTAGGCGAGTAGAACGTGTTTCACTCGCGCCCGAAACCGACCGGAGGAGCTCATGCCCGAAGCCGCGCCGCATTGCCTCGTCGAACGGGAAGATCACGTCGTCATCGTCACGATGAATCGCCCCGAGAAGAAGAACGCGTTCACTCCCCAGATGCTCGCGATCATGGCGGACGCCTGGATCCAGGGCGACGAAGACCCCACGGTGCGCGCGTTCGTGCTCACCGGCGCCGGCGGCTGCTTCTGCTCGGGCGCCGATCTCAAGGCGATGATGGGTGGCTACGGCGAGGACGAGTGGACCAAGCGCTTCCAGGAGGACTCCGATCTCCAGTGGAAGGCGCTGCTACGCCACTACCGCACCAAGAAGCCGCTGATCGCCGCCGTCGAAGGTCCGGCGATCGCGGGCGGCACCGAGATCCTCCAGGGAACGGACATCCGGGTCGCCGCCGAGGGCGCCACCTTCGGGGTCTCGGAGGTGAAGTGGGGGCTCTTCCCGCTGGGTGGCTCGACGGTTCGCTTGCGGAGGCAGATCCCGTACACGCTCGCCGCGGAGATCCTCCTCACCGGCCGTCACATCAGCGCCGCCGAGGCGAAGGACATCGGGCTCATCGGCCGCGTGGTGCCGAACGGCCAGGCGCTCGCCGAGGCCAAGAAGGTGGCCCACCAGATCGCCGAGAACGGCCCACTCGCCGTGCAAACCGTGCTGCGCTCGTTGCGCGAGACCGAGGGAATGACCGAGAAGGACGCCCTCGCTCACGAGCTCGAGATCGGCTTCCCGATCTTCATGAGCTCCGACGCCCAAGAAGGGCCGCGCGCGTTCAAGGAAAAGCGCAAGCCCAACTTCACGGGCACCTGATGACCTCCCGAAGCGCCCGATGAGCGACGATCCCGCGCACGACGCGGCCTTGGTGGCGTTGGCGGAGAACGTGCGCGGGCTCGTCGAGCGCGTGGTGCGAAGCCAGGCGACCACCGAGCAGATCGAAGCGCTGAACGAGCAGGTGCGCGCGCTCTGCGAGAGCCTCGACCCGCACACCCGCGCCGCCGGCCCGAGCGAGCTGCCGCGCGTCTACCACGCCCGCGAGCCGCACCGCTTCCTGCCCCGCAACATGGTGAGCGGGCACCTGAACCCGCTGGCGCCGCCGGTGCAGGTCGAGATCCTGGACGACCACGTGATCGGCCGCGTCACGTTCACCCAGCCGTACGAGGGTCCACCCGGCTACGTCCACGGCGGCATGGTGGCGAGCGTCCTCGACCAGATCCTCGCGTTCGCGAACCTCGCGAGCGGCCATTTCGGCTTCACGGCGAAGCTCACGATCCGTTATCACCGCCCCACTCCGCTCTTTCGCGAGATTCGCTTCGAGGCGCGCCACGATCGGATCGACGGCAAACGCAGCTACGTCGCCGGCCAGGTCTTCGACGGCGAGGTGCTCACCGCCGATGCCGAGGGGCTCTTCGTGTCCATCGACGTCGAGCGCGCCAAGGCGTATTTCCCGCACACCGACGATTTCGGCACGGGCTGAAGCCGTGGCCGCCGCGACGGCCCGCCGGGTCGCGCGGCGTGACGAGCTCGGCTAGCCTGGGCCCGCCGTTCCCAGAGATCTCGGCACCCACGGGAGGACCCGATGACACGCTCGGCCCCGCTCGTTCTCGCGTTCGCGGCGCTCGCCCTTCCGCTCTCGACGCGCGCCGACACCGCCGCACCCAGCGCGGCGCCGAAGCCCGCCGACTGCAGCGCGACCGAGTACCGTCAGTTCGACTTCTGGATGGGAAGCTGGGAAGTCCGCGAGCCCGACGGAAGCCTCGCCGGCACCAACACCCTCGAGCCCATCCTCGACGGGTGCGCCTTCGTCGAGCACTGGACGGGCGCGCAAGGCGGTCGCGGCACCTCGCTCAACTTCTACGACGCCGCGACGAAGCGCTGGTCTCAGACCTGGATCGACAACCACGGGCGGCCGCTGCGCCTCGAGGGCGCGTTTCGCGACGGCAAGATGATCCTGGAAGGAGCACAGCGGGACGCCGACGCGTCACGCCGTTCGCAACCGGCTGACCTGGACCCGCTGCCCAACCACCACGTGCGGCAGCTCTGGGAATCGACCAAGGACGACGGCGCCACCTGGAGCGTCGAGTTCGACGGCGATTACGCGCCGAAGCCCGCGCCCTGATCGCGCGCACCCACCGCCGCGCCGGCGCGGGTGAGATGCGCGACCAGGCTCGCGAGTCCCGCCGGCAGGCTGCCCTTCGCGCCGATCGCGCGGGCCACCGCACGCGCCTCGCCGTCGAGCTCGAGCAGATCGAACAGGGTCTCGTGCGCGCATCGCGCTCGGTCCTCGTCACCCGGGAAAGCGCGCGCCGACGCCAACCAGATCTTCCGCTTGAGCGCCACGAAGAGATAGATCGCGTGCCCGTTCATGTCGGCGAGCACGTAGTCGCGATCCGCGCACCACGCCGCATCGAATCGCGCCTCAAGCTCCCGCCAGCGCCGATCCTCGACGGCGCGATCGAGCAGCGCGAAGAAGCCCACCTGCGCCTCGTGATGCTCGGGCGCGGCGAGCTTCTCCAGGTGACAGAGGTCGTGGATCGCGAAGTCGAGCGCATCCGCGTGCGGCGCGGTGTCCATGTCGTCCGCGAGCAGCGACACGCAGCGCCATCCGCGCGCTTGCAGACCGAGCATCTCCCGCGCGCTCGGCTTGCGCTCGATCCAGCCGACCTTGCGCTCGCCCTTCGCCCAGGCGAGAAGGGCGCGCGGCACGGCGTCGGGGACGCGAAAGAGCCGGCGCGTCGCGAATTCCCGGAGGCGCGCGCCGTCCGCGTCGCCGTCGCTCGCGAGCGGTGGACGCCGGGCGCCGCCGAGCCAGCGCGGTCCATGCCGGCGCTCGAGACGAGCGGCGAGGAATTCCGCGACGGGCCCGACATCGAGGTTCACGAGCTGGCGCTCCTGCTCGGGCGATTCGCCGCCGGCGCTTCGGCCCGCTGCGGCGCCCTTCGAATCGCGGTGGGTGTCGACTATTCTCGCGCGAGCGCCAAGGAGCGCACCGTCACGGGGAGAGGCGGCTCCACTCGCGCGCCGCGCGGCAGCCACGGTCGTGGCGAGGGAATCACCAGGATCTTCTCGCGGTATGCCGCTGACCTCGACCTCATCGCTCGCCTCTCGGGGCGGGCCGTCACCTGCGCAGCCGATCGCCCCAAGCGTAGCGGTCGTCGCGCGTGACTGGCTTGGCGGGACCACGCCGACCCGTGTGGGCGTGGTCGTGCTGGGCGCACTCTTCGTCGGGTTGGTCTTCGCCCAGGGCTGGATCAACGAGGACGCATTCATCCTCTTTCGTACCGTCGACAACTTCCACCAGGGCCTGGGACTGCGCTGGAACGCGTTCGAACGCGTTCAATCCTACTCCTGCCCGTCTTGGACGTTGCTGCTGACGGCGTTCGACACCTTCGTACGCAATCCCTTCCTCTCCGCCATCCTGCTCTCGCTCGTGTGCGCTGCCGGCACGTACGCGGCATGTGTGGCGTGGTGTCGCGGCACCGCCCGCTGGCGCTTGCCGTTCCTGATGGGCTTGCTGATCAGCTCCAAGTCGTTCATCGACTATTCCTCGTCCGGCCTCGAGAACCCGCTCGCGCATCTGCTGCTCGTGGCGGTCGCGGTCGCGTACCTCCGTCACGTCGCTGGGCCGCCAGCGGACGGTCTTCGCTCCGCATACGCGTTGCTCGCCGCCGCGGCGCTGCTCGTGCTCACCCGCCAGGACATGGCGCTGATGGCCGCTCCGTTCGTGCTCCACGTGCTGGTGCGGTTGCTGCGCGCCATCGGCCCGAAGCGCGTGGCGATCGCGTGCTTGGCGTGCGGCATCCCGATCTGGCTCTGGGAGGCCTTCTCACTCCTCTACTACGGCTTTCTGGTTCCCAACACGGCCTACGCCAAGCTCGGCCACGGCGGTGCGCGCGCGGTGATGAACCGCGAGGCGTGGCAGTACCTGATGGCGACCATCCAGGCGGATCCGATCACGGTGGCGATCGTCGCGTGCGGCATCCTCACCGCCATCCTCGACGGGGATCTGCCGAGCGGGCTGCTGGTCGCCGGGGTCGTCGCCTACCTCCTCTATCTCGTCGACATCGGCGGCGATTGGATGCTCGGGCGGTTCGTCGCCGCGCCGGTCCTCGCGAGCTCGCTCGTCCTCGCCCGGCGTCTCGGCCCGCGCGCCGCTGCTCTCGCGGCAGGCGTGCTGCTCATCGCCAACGTCCGCGCGCCGCTTGCCCCCATCAAGTTCTGGACGCCCTACCCCGCGGAGACCGTTCATCTGTGGGGCGTGATCGACGCGAAAGCCGCGAAGTACGGTCCCAAGGAGGCGCGGCGACTCCTGTGGCGGGCGCGACCGTACGAAGAGGATCCCGTCTTCCAGGCCGGCGTTGCCTTCCGAAACAGCGCCGATGCGGTGGTGGTGCGCGGCGACGTGGGCCGATTCGGTTACGGTGCGGGGCCGGACAAGATCGTCGTGGACTCGATGGGCCTCACCGACCCGCTGCTGGCGCGGTTGCCCGCCGACCGCATCCGCCGCAGCGGCCACTATCAGCGGGACGTTCCCCCGGGCTACCTGGAGAGCTTGGTCACGGGCGAGAACCGCATCCGCGACGCAGGACTGGCCGCGTACTACGGCCACCTCAAGTCCGTGACGCAGGGCCCGCTCTTCTCGCCCGAGCGCCTGCGCGACGTGCTGGCCTTCAATCTCGGCCGCTACGATCACCTCAAGGCCGATTACGTCGAGCGGCATCGCGATCAAGTCCGCAGGTTGGACACGTGGTGGCTGATTCACGGCGGTCTACCGCCGCACGCGTCGCCGAGCCCGAGCGCGCCCACACCACCCGATCCCCATTGACCGGGACGGCGGGCGACGCTGGTGCGGCGCCCGTTCCCAGGAGCGTGTCGACCCTCATGCCCATCTCTCGGTTCGAGCGCCTCCGTGAACGAAGCGCGTGGAGGGGCGCCGCGGGCCTGGTCGCCGGCTCGCTCCTCGCGCTGCGCGGCGCCGCCGCGGCGCCGCTCTCGGAGGATCAGCTCTCGCGCACGCCGCGGGAGCGCCTTTGCTGCGCGTTCGGCCACGACCTCGACGCGGGCCTCGCAGCGGTGCCGATCACGGTCCACCTGGACAACGTGAAGAGCATCGAGGGGATCACGGCGCATTCGTACGTGTCGCGGAGCAACGTCGAGGAGGTGGCGGAGCTCTTCGGCGAGAAATACGGGCTCGTCTACACGTGTCGCGGTGGATTCATCGACATCGCTCATGCGAGCGATTTCGCGGACTGGACGGCGTACCTGTCCGCGCAGATCGCGCGCACGACGACCGTCGAGCAGCAGCTCGTGCTTCCCTGCGCCGCCGGAACCGCGCGACTCGTCATCCATCCGGTGGCGGCGGACGACCCGCGCGCCGGTCTCGAGAGCGCGCTCACGCTGGCGCAGCGGATCGCCTACGAGCTCTCGGTGCTGCACGAGATCACGAGCTGGTTCGACGTCTCGACGTTCTCGATGGTTTCCGAGAAGGTCTCGGCGTTCTCCCCCGAGGACTCGTACTCGAACTTACTCGGGACCTACGTCGGCCGACGCGCGGTGCTGAGCCCCCAACCCTACGACCAAGCAGCGCACGCGGAGCTGCGCGCGGCGCTGCGAGAGCTCGGCGCCGTCGACGTGGCGGATACACGCGCCGCGTTCGATCAGATCGCCGGACGCTGGTGGGACGGCACGAAGCGCCTCCCCGAGCCCACCGTGACGAAACGCCGCAACCTCGAGTGGGGGCCGACCGCGCTCGCTCCGTGGCGTGCGCCGAGCCCCCTCGACGCATGCGCCACGCCCGCGGGCGCGCCCGCCGAGGTCCTCGCGATCCCCACCCTCGATCCCGTGACCCGTACCCCGCTGAGCTCCCGCTACCAGCTCGAGTTCCGCCTGGACCGCGAGCGGCTGCCCAAGACGTTCCCCTATCCGCACGAGAGCAACGTGGTCACGCCGGCGGACTTCCCGGCGCTGGTCGAGGCGATCCGCGCCGACATCAAGCGCGAGATCGGCCCGGACGCGGATACGCCTTAGGCGAGCGATCACGAGCCGGCTTGGGCGTGCGGCCCCGGAAAAGGGCGAACCGCTTCCGGGCGAGGGTCCGTCGAGCCCCCCGAGCCGACGTGGCGCGAGGAGCCTGACGCGGTGCGAAGCACAACGCGCAACAGGCGTCCTCGCGCGCACGGCGAAACCGTGCGCGCTGGACCTCGAGAAGCTCAGACCTTGTGGCCGCCCGCGCTGGCGAGCGCCTTCGCCCAGGGGTAGTCGGGCTTCCCCGCCGGCGAGCGCACCATCTTCTCGACCACGTGCAGCTCGCGCGGGCATTTGTAGCCCGCCACGTGCTTCCGCGCGTGGGCGTCGAGATCGGCCATCGTGAGCGAGTGGCCGGGCCGAAGCTCGACGATGGCGGCAACGCGCTCACCCCAGCGGGTGTCGGGTACGCCCACCACCACGCAATCGTAGATCGCGGGATGGGCCTTGAGCGCGATCTCGACCTCTTCCGGGTAGACCTTCTCGCCGCCGGTGTTGATGCACACCGAGCCACGACCGAACACCGTGATGCGCCCGTCTTCCTCGACGGTCCCGAGATCGCCGACCAGCACCCAGCGCTCACCGTCGAGCGTGACGAAGGTGGCGGCGCTCTTCTTCTCGTCCTTGTAGTAGCCGACCGGGATGTGGCCGCGCAGCGCCAATCTCCCGACTACGCCCGAGCCGGGCGCGAGCGGCTTGCCGTCGTCGCCGAGCACGGCCGCGCGCTCGTTCATCAGGAAGCGGATGCCGGTCTTGGCGTCGGGACCGGAGACGCGCTCGCCGCTCATGCCGAGCGAGCCGGTCTCCGAGGAACCGAAGTTGTCCATGATCATGAGGCTCGGCAGCAGCCGCTGGAACTCGGCCTTGACCGAGTCCGAGAACGCGGCGCCGGAGGACGCGAGCACGAACAGCGACGAAGCGTCGTAGCTGGCGCCGTCGCGGCCCAGCTCCTCGATCATCGGCCGCGCCATGGCGTCGCCGACGATGTTGATCGAGTTCACCCGCTCTTGCTCGATGAGCTGCCACACGCGCACCGGGTCGAACTTGGAGAGCAGCACCGAGCGGTCGCCCCAGTTGAAGGTGATGAGCACCGCGAGCTGCGCCGCGCCGTGGATCAGCGGCGGAACGGAGAAGATGGTCGCGTGGTAGCGCTCCTTGGCGTTGGCGACGAGCTGCGCCGGGCTCTCGACCGGCGGCCCCGCTGGATTGCCGCCACCGAGCCCCGCGAAGAAGAGATCCTCGTGGCGCCACATCACGCCCTTCGGCATGCCGGTGGTGCCTCCGGTGTAGATGATGAAGAGATCGTCGGCGGAGCGCGGGGCGAAATCCCGCGCCGGGGACGCCGCCGCGAGCGCGCTCTCGTACTCGACCGACCCGGTGGCCGCGAGATCCGCGCCGCTGCCGTCCTCGACGGCGATGCAGGCTCGGAGCTTCGGGAGCCCGCCGCGAATGGCTGCCAGCCGCGGCGCGAACTGCCGCTCGTGGATCACCGCCACGAGGTCGGCGTCGTTCATCAGGTAACGAAGCTCTTCCTCGACGTAGCGGTAGTTCACGTTGATGGGCACGGCGCGGATCTTGAGCGCCGCGAGCATGCCCTCGACGTACTCGTTGCCGTTGAAGAGATAGAGCCCGACGTGCTCGCCCGCCTGGACGCCGAGGGACTGCAGCGCGTGCGCGAGGCGGTTGGTGCGCGCTTCGAGCTGGGCGTAGGTGAAGCGCTTGGTGCCGTCGACGATCAGCGCTTCGGTGTCGGGCAACCCGTCGACGATCGACTCGAAGAGATCCGCGAAGTTGTATTGCGTCGCCGGCATCGGGAGTTCCGACCTCAGGGCTTCTCGGAGCCCACGATCCACATCGAGAAGAACTGCGAGCCGCCGCCGTACGCGTGGCCGAGGGCGATCTTGGCCCCGTCCACCTGGTGCTCGCCCGCCTGTCCGCGCACCTGCAGCGCGGCCTCGGCGAAGCGGATCATGCCCGAGGCACCGATCGGATTGCTCGAGAGCACGCCACCCGAGCAGTTGATCGGCAGCTTCCCGCCGAGCGCGGTCCAGCCTTCCTGGACCGGCTTCCACCCTTCGTTCTCCGGCGTGAATCCCAGGTTCTCGAGCCACATCGGCTCGAACCACGAGAACGGCACGTAGATCTCGGCCACGTCGATCTGGTCCATCGGCTTGGTGATGCCCGCCTGGGCATAGAGCGCCTTGGCGCAGTCCTTGCCCGCCTGCGGGTTCACCTGGTCGCGGCCCGCGAACGCGGTGGGCTCGCTGCGCATCGCCGTCGCGTGCACCCACGCAGGGCGGTGCGGCGCCTTGCTCGCCAGCTTCTCGCTGGTCATCACCATCGCGACCGCGCCGTCCGAGGAGGGGCAGGTCTCGTGGTAGCGGATGGGATCCCACAGCATCGGCGAGCTGGCGATGTCGTCGTACGTGACCCCAGGCATCTGCAGGTGCGCGTACGGGTTGCGGTTGGCGTTCTGCCGATCCTTGAGCGCGACCAGCACGCCGGTGTTCTCCGGCGCGCCCGAGCGGCGGATGTAGCCGCGGATGAGCGGCGCGAAGTATCCACCGGCGCCGAACACCACCGTGGGCTGGAGCGGGATGCGGGGCGAGAGCGCCCACATCGCGTTCGACTCGCTCTGCTTCTCGAACGCCACCGTCAGCACGCGGTCGTGGACCCCCGCCTGGATCAGGCTGGCGGCGACGATCGCGGTGGACCCGCCCACGCTACCCGCGGTGTGAACCCGGAGCATCGGCTTGCCGACCGAGCCGAGCGCGTCCGCGAGGTAGAGCTCGGGCATCATCACGCCTTCGAACGTGTCGGGCGCCTTGCCCAGCACCACCGCGTCGATGTCGCGGAAGGTGAGCCCCGCGTCCTCCAGGGCTCGAATCGCCGCCTCGCGCACCAGCCCCGCGAGCGAGACGTCGATGCGCTTGGTGTCGTACTTGGTCTGGCCGATGCCGACGATCGCGCACGCGTTGCTCATCACGCACCCTCCAGCACGCACACCAGGTTCTGCTGCAGACACGGCCCCGAGGTCGCGTGCGCGACGCCGCGCTTGGCCTCGCCGGCATGGATGCGCGTCGCCACCTCGCCCATGCGGATCAGGCCGGCCGACATGATCGGATGCGCCGCCAGCGCGCCACCCGAGGGGTTCACCGCCGCGCCCGCGGGCAGCCCGAGCGCGTCCAGCACGATCAACTCCTGGTGCGTGAACGGCGCGTAGATCTCCGCGACGTCGACGGCGGCCTTCGCGACGCCGACCTTGTCGGCGGCGAGCGCCGTGGACGCGGACTTGGTGAGATCGCGGAACCCCGGGTACTGGGCCTCGATGCGATGGTCGATGCCGCGGATCCACGCCGGGCGCTTGCACACCTCGCGGGCGTAGTCGCCGGCGGCGAGCACCACCACCGCGCAGGCGTCCGAGATCGGCGGGCAGTCGTGGGCGCGCAGCGGCGAGGCGATGTACGGCTCGGCGAGCAACGCGTCGACGTCCGAATCGCCCTTCACCTGCGCCATCGGATTCGACTTCGCGTTGCGCCGATTGCGCACCGCGACCTGCGCGAGGTCGCGCTCGGACTTGCCGGACGCCTCCAGGTACGCGCGCGCCTGGACCGCCGCCAGGCTCACCGCGTCCGGCCAGAGCGGCGCCAGGTAGTAGGGATCGAGCTGCATGCACATCACGTCGGGGACCGGCCCCAGCGACGAGCGGCCGAACGCGTAGACCACCGCGGCGTCGAGCTGCTCGTGCTGCATGCGGATCCACGCCTCGTAGAGCGCCCACGCGCCGTCCATCTCGACGTGGCTCTCGGCGATCGGCGGCCACGCTCCCACCGCGTCCAGCGCGCCCACGAACGAGAACGGCTGGCCGGTGAGGAAGTCGGTCGATCCCGAGCACCAGAAGCCCACGCGCTCGCGCTTCACGTTGGAGCGCGCGAGCGCCTCGGCGATCACCGGCATCAGCATCTCGACGTCGTTGCGGGCCGGCTCGCGCCGGATGCTCGGCGACTGGGCAAACGAAACGATCGCGACGTCGCGCATCACAGGTGCTCCTTGTAGGAATCGAACGGCGCGTCCGGCTCACCCGTGGGCTTGAAATGGCGGATGCTCTCCAGGCTGGCTCGAAGCTCCGCGCGCGGGACCCACACGGCTTCCACGCGCATCCCCATGCGCACCTCCTCCACCGGGATCTCGCGGATCACGTGATAGAAGGTGTTGTCGGCGCCGTCGAGAAGGATCGACGCGCACACGAAGGGCAGCTCGATGTCGATGCCCTCCGACGGAACGCGCACGATGCTGAAGGACGTCACGGTGCCGCGATCCTCGACCTTCGCCTCGTCGATCGTGGGCGCGCCGCATTTCGGGCACGAGCCGCGCGGCGACACGTAGACCTTCCGGCACTGGGTGCAGCGCAGGCCGAGGATCCTGCCCTCGGCGATCCCGCGCAGGAATCGCGACGCGCCCACGCCGGGCGTGAACTGGAACGTCAGGTGGATGGGAGTCTCGATCCGCTTGACGATCTCCTTCGGGGCGTCACTCATCGGCTGCCCTCCGGAACGAAGCACTCGACGTCGCGCATGTCGCCGACGGTGGTCTCGCGCCAGCGCGGCGTGACGCGCATCCCGGACTTCATCCCCGCCTCGGCTCCGGCGTCGACCACGTGCAGCAGCGCGGTGCTCGCGCCATCCAGCTGGATCAGCGCCCACGCGAACGGCCGCTGCAAGGGGTGCTTGGCACGCGGCACGGACACCCACGACCAGCTCTTCACCACTCCGCCCGGACCGACCTCGGTCCAACCGCCCTCCCCGCCGAGCGCTTCACCCGACGCGGGGTCGTAGTCGAGGGGCGGGCAGATCACGCGCCCGTCGGCGGCGCGCACCGCCTCGAACCGCCGCCCCTTGAGCCCCCCGAAGAAGCGGCCCAGGACCGGTCCCACCGAGCGCTTGTACGGATACTCGAGATCGTAGGGCGCCCACATCGACTCGGCGCCCGCAGCTGCGGATTGGGTCATCGGCGTCCTCCCGTGTCCGGGATCGGAAGATGGCGACGAGCGGCGCGCGTGAAGCCTCGGCGCGCGCCGCCGCCCGGTTTCGTGCGCGAGCTCAGGCGGCCTGCGTGGAGCCCGCGTCTGCGCGATAGACCGGCAAGAACTGCCGGGCCCACTTTCGATAGAGGCCGATGGGGCCGTCGTTGTCGCACAGGATCGGCTTGTCGATGAAGATCTTGTTCTCCCAGATGCGTTGATCTTCCTCGACTTGCTTCTGGATGTCGTCGACGACCTGGTTGCCGATGAAGTCGGTCATCGCCGGGTCCTCGAACTTCTTCACCGCGAAGGCGAAGCGCGCGTCCACCCACTCGCCGTCCACGGGAGTCACGGTGGCGATGGTGATGACCTCGGCGGCGAGATGCAGCCGCACCACGGAGAACCCGAAGCCGTGGGTCTCGACGTCGATCGAGCCGTCCATCGTGTCCTCGCCCATGCCCCAGCGGCTCAGGTCCACCTGCACGTCGCAGTGGGTGCGGAACACGTGGCCGTCGAT
Source organism: bacterium (assembly GCA_046331705.1). Lineage (GTDB taxonomy): Bacteria > JADJOY01 > JADJOY01 > JADJOY01 > JADJOY01 > JADJOY01. The sequence continues at coordinate 17,026 of JAXLQJ010000042.1, forward strand.
GCGAGCGTCCGTGCAGGTCGCCGTCATCGTCTTGTGCAGGTACTTGAAGTGCGGCGCGTCGACGCTGTTCTCCGCCATCTCCATGTTGTGGGTGCGGATGCGATACACGCGCGTCCGGTACTCGGTCCACTCGGGGTTCTGGTATTCGGGAAGGTCCGGCAGATCGAAGCGCGGCGCCGCGCCGCTCGGATCGTGGTGGACCATGATCAGGCCGTTGCGCTCCTGGATGAGCCACGGATTGATCTTCGCGTTGGACGGCATGCGCGTGGCGTACGGCACCTCGTCGCAGGCCCCCGTGCAGTCGTAGCGCCAGGCGTGGAACGGACAGCGGATCGACTCACCCTCGACCGTGCCGCCGTGCCCGAGATGGGCGCCGAGGTGGGGACAGAACGCATCGAGCAGGTACGGCTTACCGCTCTCCCCGCGATAGAGAACCATGTGCTTGCCGAAGGCCTGCACCGGGCGCGCCTCTCCGACCGCGAGCTCGTGCGAATAGCCGACCTGGAACCAGCCCACCGGAAACGGCGAGAACGGGAACCGCGAGTTCCACACCTCCGTCATGACTCCTCCACCTCGAGAGCGCGCGAAGGCGCTTGTAGAACATGTTCTATTTCGGCTAGGGTAGAACACGTTTCACTCGAGGGCAAGTGCGCGTAAGTCGCCCGAAGAAAGGCAAAAAGCGTCCATGAAGGAATACGGTTTGTGGATCGACGGCGGCTTTCGCGAGGCCCACGGCGGACGCACGACCTCCACGTTCAATCCCGCCACCGAGGAACCCTGGGCGAAGGTCGCGGTGGCGTCCGCGGACGACGTGGACGCGGCGGTCGCGGCCGCGAAGCGCGCCCATGCCTCGGGTGTGTGGCGCTCGAAGTCGCGCGAGGAGCGCGGCGCCATCCTGCAGGGGATCGCCACGGCGATCTTCGAGAAGCAAGACGAGCTCGCGCTCGCCGAGGTTCAGGATGGTGGCGGCACCATCCGCAAGGCGACGATGGCGGACATCCCCGCCGCCGCGCAGGGCTTCCTCTATTACGGGCAGCTCGTCGCAGGCACCTCGAACGAGGAGGAGTTCGACGAGTCCATCCCCGTCACCAGCCGCAATCTGGTCCGCAAGGAGCCGATCGGCGTGGTGGCCGGCATCACGCCGTGGAATTTCCCGCTCATGACCGCCGCCTGGAAGATCGCGCCGGCGATCGCCGCCGGGAACACGATCGTGCTCAAGCCGGCCTCCAACACCCCGGTCACTGCGCTGATGCTGGCCGAGCTCTGCTCGCAGTGCGGTGTGCCCGATGGCGTGGTCAACGTCGTGAGCGGGCCCGGCGCCTCGATCGGCGAGCACCTCGCCGGCCATCCCGACGTGGGCAAGGTCTCGCTCACCGGCTCGACCGAGGTCGGCCGCCGCATCCTGGAGCTCGCGGCGCGCGACATCAAGAAGGTCACGCTCGAGCTGGGCGGGAAATCGGCCAACATCGTCCTCGAGGACGCCGACCTCGATTGCGCCGCGCGCGGCGCCCTGTTCGGGACCTTCCTGCACCAGGGCCAAGCCTGCGAATCGGGTACCCGTGTGCTGGTGCCGCGCTCGATCTACGATGCGTTCGTGGCCAGGATGGTCGAGCTGGCCGGCGAGCTCACCGTGGGCGACACGCTCGACCCGACCACCTGCATCGGACCGGTCATCAGCGAGAAGCAGCGCGCCACCGTGGAGCGATACGTCGAGATCGGCCGCGAGGAGGGCGCCCTAGTCGCCACCGGCGGACGTCGTCCCGCGCACCTCGTCAAGGGCTATTACTACGAGCCCACGATCCTCGCGAACGTGGACAACGACTGGAAGGTGGCGCAGGAAGAGATCTTCGGGCCGGTGGTGGTCGTGATCCCGTTCGACGACGACGCCCACGCCGTCCGCATCGCCAACCAGAGCTGCTACGGCCTCGCCGGCGCGGTGTGGTCGCGAAACGTGGAGCGGGCGCTCGCGATCGCACGCGCGCTCGAGACCGGTACGGTCTGGATCAACGACTACCACCTGACGAACGTGCGGTTCCCGTTCGGTGGCTACAAGCGGTCCGGCATCGGTCGCGAGCTGGGCCCGATGGGTCTCGACATCTACCAGGAGACCAAGCACATCCACGTCGGCGAACCCACCGACGCGGCCACCAAGTTCTACTTCGGGATGCTCTTCAACTCCTGAGCGCCGAGACGCCGAGGCGCCGCGTCAGCGGCCAGAGCGGTGTCCAAGCTCGGCGCGGGCGAGGCGCCAGCCCTTCCTGCGTCGGCGACGGACGCGTCGCGCTTCGCCGCGAAGAGGCCGATGCTCTCGGCGATCCCATCCGCGGCGACGTCCAAGGGCCGCTTGTCCACGGCGCCCCATCGAGGGGGACTTCGGGTGCCGAGCGTCCGGATCCTCGCGTCCGCCCATGGCCATTAGTCCGCACGTGCGGATCGATTTTCGGTCGGCTTCATGACCTCGGTGTCGCGCGCCTCGCGTGGCTGGTACCAAGGGTCCGATCGCCATTCCCACCCTTCCCGGCCGCCACGACTTTTTCCGTACAAACGCCCTGCCGGTGCATGAAAGCACGGTGCGCTCGGAGGCAGCCTCGGCTGCAGAGGCGGCAAGGATTGCCGGGGGCTGGGCCAATGCGACTTCGCGCCGCGGATCCGGCCGCGCGCGTCACTCCCCTCCGAAGCAACCGCTCTACCTCATCTCGCGCCGTCTTCGTTACCTCCCGCTCACGGCTCGCCTGCGCGGCTCGTTGCGAGACGTCGTCCGAAGCCAGCGACGTCACGTGAAGGTTGCTCCCTGACGTTCGAATGCAACCGGGGCGTGTCATCGAACGCGGTGGCGTTCCACCCGCGAGGCGCGCTCGGAGTTCGGCGCAACTCTTGCTCTGGCCCGCGTTGACCTGATCGACCGTTCCGGCCGACAGCGGGGGGGCCAGTCCGACTCGACGGTGATTCGAGTGCGCGCGTGCATCGGGGGCACGGGCCACGAGAAGCATCCTCGTCGGTGCAGCGATCGATCGCGTCTCGATCGCGTCGCGCGAGTCGGCTCGAACGAACCTCGCACGTCGGCTCGAACCTGCACATCCAAGCGTGAGCAAACGAGCCAGGCGGACTGAGCTCCGCGGCGCGGAGGACAACGATGAATGCGTTTCGCAATCTGAAGACCGGGGTGAAGCTCACGCTGGGGTTCTTGCTGATGATCGGGTGCACGGCGGCGATCGGCACCCTTTCGTACTTCACCAGCGAAGGGGTCCAGGCCAAGATCGACGTCCTCTACAACCGACACGCGCTCGGCGCGCTCGAGCTCAAGGAAGCCGACCTCGACGCCATCAAGATCAGCCGCGCCGTGCGCAACGCGATCCTCGACGACACGCCGGAGGAAGTGGACAAGCGCATCGCCGACGTCAAGAAATATGCACAGAGCTTCGACGAGAACTTCAGTGCGTACAGCGGCAAGATCGTGCGCGCCGAGGACAAGGCGAAAGCCGAGCAGGCGCTCAAGATCTGGAACGAAGAGGTTCGGCCCGCCCAGGACCGGATGCTCGCCCTCGCGCGCGAGGGAAAGGACGACGAAGCGAAGGGCATGCGCGTGACCGCACGCGCCAAGCTCAACGAGTTCGAGACGCTGACCAATGAGCTCGAGGCTTCGAAGCGCAAGCTCATGGACGAGGCGATGACCACCACCGAGGCCGAGATCGAGGCGAGCCAGCGCAACCAGCTGATCCTGGTGGTGAGCGCGACCCTCCTCGGGCTGCTGGCGGCGATCGTGATCACGCGTTCGATCACCGCGCCGCTCATCCGCAGCGTCGACGTCCTCAAGCTGGTGGCCAACGGTGACCTCACCGCGAAGCTCGAGCTCGACACCAAGGACGAGATCGGCGTGATGGGAGCCGCGCTCGACGAGGCCGTCGGCAAGATGCGCGACGCGCTCACCGACGTTCGCTCCACCGCCGACTGCGTCGCCAGCGGGGCCCAGGAGCTCTCGGCGGCGTCGGAGGAGATCTCGAGCGGCGCTCAGGAGCAGGCGTCGAGCCTGGAGGAGACGGCGTCCAGCCTGGAGCAGATCACCAGCGCGGTGAAGCAGAACGCGGAAAACGCGGACCGCGCCCGCCAGCTATCGACCAACGCGCGCGAGGTCGCCGAACGCGGCGGCAAGGTCACCCGGGACGCGGTCGGCGCGATGGGCGAGATCTGCACCGCGTCGAACAAGATCGGCGAGATCATCACCACCATCGACGAGATCGCCTTCCAGACCAATCTTCTGGCCCTCAACGCGGCGGTCGAGGCCGCGCGCGCCGGTGACCAGGGCCGCGGCTTCGCGGTGGTGGCCGAGGAGGTCCGTCGCCTCGCCCAGCGCAGCGCGGAGGCCGCGAAGGAGACCAAGTCGCTCATCCAGGATTCGCTGGGCAAGGTCGAGGTCGGCGTGAGCTCGGTGAACGAGGTGGGGCGCACGCTCGACGAGATCGTCACCGCGGTGACGCGAGTGAATGACATCGTGAGCGAGATCGCCGCCGCTTCCGGCGAGCAGTCGAGCGGCATCGAGCAGGTGAACGTCGCCGTCACGCAGCTCGACCGCGTCACCCAGTCGAACGCCGCGCAGACCGAAGAGCTCTCCAGCACGTCGGAGACGATGGCGAGCCAGGCCGATCAGCTGCAGTCCTTGGTCGGCAAGTTCCGCGTCAACACCGGCGATTCGGATTCGGTCTCCGCCTCGCACCCCGTCAGGACGCCCAAGGCAGCACCGGTGGTGCCGCTCAAGAAGCCCGCGCGCAAGCGCCCAGCCGCGCCGACGTACGCGGCGGCCTCCGAGGCCTCGACGCCGAACGAGGCACCCATCGCGATGGCGGCGGCGTCCGGCAACGGCCACGACCCCGGCGGCTTCAACGAGTTCTGACCCCGCGCCGCGCTGCCACGATCCGCGGACCGGCGACACCGGCCCGCGAGCTTCCGATGACGCCCCACGCGCGAGAGCTGCGTGGGGCGTCGTTGCGTCCCGCGCGGGTCACGCGGCGCGGGCGCGAGGAACGGGACCGCGACTTCGCCGTCGCGCCCGTCCGGGCTCGGGCCGAGCCGCTTCGCCGTTCGCGGCCGCGCGCAGCGGCACGATGCCGCGCACGAAGCGGTTCATCTCGAACCACACCGGCACCATGTTGGCGACGATGGTCATGTGCGCACCCGGGATCCAGTGGATCCGGGGCTTGCCCCACTTCTCCCAGGTCTCGAGGAGTGGATCGGGCTGCAAGAAGAGGTCGTCCACCGCAGCGACGATCAGCATGCGCTCGCGCTCCATCCGCAGCGGGTAGTTCCCCAGCCCGATCTCGTCCAGGATCTTCCCCACCTTCTCGAGCGTGAGGTTCGAGCGCGTCAGGTCGCGGCGCATGGCGCCCAGGATCGGCGCGTTCTCGAGTGCCGCCTTCAGGTTGATGTCCGCCACCAGCGGGCAGGCCCAGTCGAGATCGCTCTCGGCGCACGCGGTGAGCATGGTCACGACCCCGCCCAGGCTGACCCCGCTCACGCCCACGCGCTCGTAGCCTTGGTCGCGCGCCCAACGCACCAGCGTGCGCACGTCCATGACCGACTGACGCACCGCTTCGATCGTGCGCACCAGATCGGCCGACCAGTAGAAGGACCCGTGGACGATCGACGAACGCGGCTTCCGCCGGGCGTGAAACGGCAGGTCGAGGTGGACGATGTCGGCGCCGAAGAGCTTCGTGGCCCACGGCATCAACACCAGCTCTTCGGCCAGGGCACCCGGCTGCATCCAACCGTGGACGTAGATGAGCAGATCCTTGTTGCGCCGGAAGTGAGGCGTGATGCGCCGCGCCCACAGGGTCTTGTTGCGCGCGTACTCGGTGTCGTGGCGCTCCTGGTACGCGGGATGGATCGCGCGATGGGCGCTCTCGCCCACCAGCGTCTGGCGCCGGTAGGTGAGCTGTCGCACCGTGCGTCGCTCTTCGAGCGCCGGATGGGCCGGCGGGTCGGGGAACATCACCTCCCGCGGCAGGTGATAGTAGGCCTCGATCTGCGACAAGGTGTCGGGATGAGGCACCGACGGTAGGTGCGCGTAGAGCGAGAAGAAGCCGACGAGGTGGTCGAGCATGCGGGCGACACCCATGGGTGACTCCTTGCCGGCGGCCGAGGGTCCGAGCGAGCCGCCGGGGCAACCGAGATGATTCGCAATTCCCACGCCGTGGCAAGCTCCACGCCGGGCAGGCACTCGGTATGCACGCTCTCGGGGCGGGCGGACTCGATCGCCGCTCGTCTCGAGCGCTGGTGCATGGGGCCGCCCCAGAGGAGGTCGCCATGGCAACCACGCACAAGACGCTTCCCGAGCTCGTTCGCGAGGCGATCGACAAGGGCGCCAAGTCCGCCGAGGACGTTCACAAGGCGATTCTGCACGCGCCGCTCGATGCGCTCGCAGAGGTCGAGTGCCTGAAGACGCCGATGCAGGAGATCAAGCGCGTCGAGGACGTCTCGATCGGTGCGATCTACGACTTGGTTCGGAAGATCAACCACGAGGTGACCAAGCTCGCCGACGACATGCTGCCCGAGCCGCCGCCGCGGCCGAGAGCCAAACCGAAACGGCCAGCCCGGGCCCGCGCCCATTGACGGAACCGAGGCGTAACCGCCGCGCGCTCGCTCGCGGCGCATCCAACGTCGCCAGCGAGCGCGTGTGGACGACGAGCCGGGTCGTCACGAATCGATCAGGAGCGCCCCGAGCGCGCTCAGATCGTCGAAGAACGTGGGATAGCTCTTGAGCACGGACTCGGCGCCTTCGATCTCGACGCCGCCCGCGGGCAGACCCGCCACCGCCAGGCTCATCGCCATGCGGTGATCGTTCCACGAATCGACCACGCCACCGGTGAGCGCGCTGCCCTCGATGACGATCGAGTCGTCGTTCGCCGTCAGCCGCCCTCCCAGCTTGCCGAGCTCGGTCACGGGTGCCGCGATCCGGTCGCTCTCCTTGTTGCGCAGATGAAGCAGGTTCGCGAGCACCGTGCGCCCGGTGGCATGGCAGCCGAGCGCCGCCAGGATCGGCACCAGGTCCGGCGTCGCCGCGCAGTCGATCTCGATTCCGCGCAAGCGGGCCGGCCCACGCACGCGAAAACCGTCGCCGTCGCGCTCGATGGCGGCTCCCATGTCGCGCAAGATCGTGACGATCTTGCGATCCCCCTGCTGATCGTCTCGCAGCCCGCGGACCCACACGTCGGACGGCACCAGGCACGCTGCCGCGAGCAGAAAAGCGGCCGAGGAATAATCGCCGGGCACGCGGTAGCTCGACGAGCGAAGTCGGTAGCGCTGATCGCTCGGCACGCGCCAGTGGGCCGCGGAGAGCGTCTCCACCGCGATGCCGCCCCACTCGAGCACCTCGATGGTCATGTCCACGTACGGCCCGGAGACCGGCGTTCCGTCGATCACGATCTCGCTCGCGGTTCGCCCCTCGCCTTCGCCGGAGGCCGCCGTGGCGAGCGGCAGCCACAGCAAGAGACCCGACACGGCCTGCGAGCTCTTACCGCCCGGCACGTGCGCGACGCCGGGCACGATGCGACCGGTGCCGTGAACCGTCACGGGCGCCCGATGGGTCTCGCCCTGCCCCGTGACGTCGATACCGAGATCGCGCAGCGGCCTCACGATCACGTCGTTGGCCCGGCGGTTGAACGAGTCGTTGCCCGCGAGCGTGAAGGTGCCCTCGGCGAGGGCCAGCCCCGGCAGCACGAAGCGAAAGAGCGTCCCCGCCTCGTGGACGTAGAGGTCGGGATCGCGCGGCCGCGGGCGGCCGTCGAAGCCGAAGACGTGCGCCTGTCTGCGCTCGGCGTCGTAGGTGACGGTGGCGCCGAGGGCCTCCCACACGGCAGCGGTCGCGGCGGTATCGGCGCTCAAGAGCGGCGCGTCGACGATCCCGCCGGTCGCCAGCCCGGCGACCATCAGGGCCCGATGGGTATACGACTTGGACGGCGGCGCCTGCAGCTCGCCGCGAAGCTCGGCGCCGGCCTCGACGCAGACGCGCCGCGAAGCTCGCCCGGCGAGCTCCGTGTACACGTCCTGAAAACGCGGGAACGGATTCGGCATCGCGCCGCGATTCTAGCAGCGCGATCGCCGCCGGGGACGGGGCTCAGCCGCCGTCCCCGCGGCGCCAGCGATCACGACGCCAGCGCCCACGCCTCTTCGTCGAAGGACTCGGAATAGAACTGGCGGTACCACTTTCGCCACAGCGGCACCGGCCCGTCGAAATCGCTGAGCGGCGGGCGCGCGACGTACTTCTTGGTCTCCCAGATCGGGATGTCGTCCTGATACTGCTCGTTCAGGAAGTTCTTGTAGATCTCGGTGATCATCCGATCGGCTTCGGGATCGTCCTGCTTCCTGAGGGTGAAGTTCACCCACGCGTCCACCGACTCCTCGTCCACGGGAGTCTGGGTGATGAACGAAACGGTCTCGACGGGGTCGACGAGCACCGTGAGGATCGCCACGCCGGGGCCATGGGTGCGGGTGGAGACGGGCACCTCGAAGCCGGCCATCGCCCCCTTCGCCATCTTCATGTGCTGCTCGGCGCAGAACACGTGGCCCTCGGTCCAGGCCTTGTACTCGTCGTGCTCCGGGTGATCCATCTCGTGCAGGCCCGTGAAATGGGCAACGTCCGTCACGTTCTCGCCGATCTCCTGGCAATGCGTGCGGATCCGGTATTTCTGCACCTCCCAGTCCATGTAGGCGGGAGTGCCGACCTTGCCGAGCTCGGGAATGCTCCACGACGGCGCCTCGCCCTTGGCGTGGTGCCACACGAACACGATCCCGTTGCGCTCCTCCACCGGCCAGCATCCGACCCGCACCGCCGGCGCGCGCTTGGCGTCCGGCACGTGCACCAGCGAGCCGTCGCCGCCCCATTGCCACTTGTGGAAGCGGCACTGCAGCGTGTTCTCGACGACCTTGCCGAGCCCGAGATGCGCGCCGAGGTGCGGGCAATAGGCATCGACCACGTGCGCTCGCCCGTCCTGACCGCGAAACAGCACCAGCTCGCGGCCGAAGTACTTGAGCGTCTTGAGCTCGCCGGGCGCGATCTCGCTCGAGACCGCCACCTGGAACCAGCCGTTCGGGTATGGGGGCATCGGATATCGGGACTTCATCGGCACCATCCTCCGTTGCGGGTTGAACCGTGTTCGAGAACCGCGCTGCGCTCAGCGGCGAGCCGCACGCGCGCGGCTCGCCGCGGGCACGTCGCCGCGAATGAGCTCACGCAGCGCGCCGACGGGGTGCGCGAGGCTCGCCTTGTCGAGCCCCAGGAATGCGTCCACGAGATCGCGCACCTCGTCGAGAAAACCGCTCACCACGTCGATCTTGGCCAGGATCGCCTCGATCTCGCGACGCCGCTCGCCGCGCGCCTCGGCGAGGGCATCCTCGGCCACGCCGCGGATCTCGTGAATCCCCTCGATCTGCGGCAGCAGCTCGCGATCGCGCCGCACGCGAGTGGTGGAACGAAGCCACGCCCACGGCTCCGCCACCGCCACGTAGAACGCCTTGCGCTCGCCGCGCACGTGGATGCGGCGCACGGGCCCGTAGTTGAGCAGCTCGCGCAAGCTGGTCGAGCAGTTGCCGTGACTGATCGCGAGGCGCTCGCCGATCTCCTCGCTCGAGAGCGGGCGCGCCGAGAGATAGAGCAGCGCATGGATGCGCCCCATCGAGCGCGTCGTCCCCCAGATCGCCGAGAGCTCGCCGAGCCGCTCGATGAAGCCATCCTCGAGCGCGCGCAGCGCGTTGGTGTCGTCGCCCGGCGGGTTGGAGGCGTTGGAACGGCTCATGAGCGTTGGTCGGCGCGGCGGGTCACTGGTATGCGCATCACTCGTGTCAGTCATTTCTGACATTCGTGATCTAGCGCACAGACGCGCGGTGGTCAAATCCCTCACCCACGCCTCGCCGTCGGTCACGCGCCGAGGCGTGGCCCGGGCGTGCGCGGCGCGATCGCGGCGATCGCCGCCCGGCGCGGCTCACCAGCCGAAGTTGACGTCGAAGCCGGTCGTGAAGATCTGCCCGTCGGCGACGAACGGCGGAACCAGCGGATCGTAGCTGTTCTTGGTGCGGCGCGGGTTCAGGATGTGCGCCTGGAACAACAAATCGTAGGAGATCGAGTATTTCCGCATCAGGATCGTGTCGAGACCGATCCCCACCGAAGCCACGTGCTGGTCGTTGTCGACGATGTTCTGCGGCCCGGAGAGCGTGGGGTTGGCGCTCGGTTCGTAGTAGTAGCCGCCGCGCAGCTTGAGGTTCGTGAGCTGCCCCACGCCGAGGATGTCGCCGGTCATCGGGATGCCGTATTCCACGCCGATCCGTGGCACCAGCGTGTTCTGGAAGCGCGGATCGGGTGGACGATCGAGCCAGAAGGTGAAGTCCTCGAATCGCTTGTAGGTGAGGTCGAGGCCGATGGTGAGCTTCTCGGAGGGATGCAGCCCGAGCCCGACCGAGTACTGCTCGGGGACGAAGCCCACGAAGTTGACCAGCTCGCCCCGGATGTAGACGAGCTGAAAGAAGCTGCCGTCCGGAAGCCCGAGCCCCACCGATTGATCGCTGCGCCCGGTGCCGAAGTAGTTCTTCACCCGCCCGCGGTAGCTGATGCCGAGCGAGATCACGTCGCGCAGCGACTCCATCGGCGGCTTGATCACGATCCCGAAGAGCGGCGTGAACGTCCCGGTGGCTTCCTGCTCGAGCTCGAGGTCGGTGCCCATGGTGGGGTCGTCCTCGGGCGCGTTGAGGCGCACGTTGGCGTGGTTGTCCTGAAGGCTGTCGAAGTTGGGCATGAAGCCGCCCCCGATCGAGAGCCAGTCGGTGATCCGGTACGCGAGCGAGAACACCAGCGACAACACGTCGGGACGGGTGTCGTAGCGATAGAAGTACACCTGGCTGAGGCTGGTGAAGGTCCCGAAGCTGTTGACCTGCGGCAACGGCAGGAACACCTCGACACCGAGCGCCAGCGGCTCGAGCCACGGAAAGCGCTTGTTGAGCCCCGGATGGTCGAGATCCGAGAGCACGCTGATCACCATGCCCTGGGTCGACTCGGGGTCCGTCGACACGTCGTCGGGCCGCTCGCCCCGAAAGCGCACCCCGAGGTTGGGGTTCGTGTAGCGAAAGCCGAGCGAGGTCTGCGCCTTCGCGAACCCCACGCCGCCCGGGTTGTAGTACGCGGCGGCGGCGTTGTCGGCGATGCCCGTGAACGCCTGACCCATGGCGGCGCTGCGGGCGTCGCCGCCGTACTCGTCGAAGTAGAGACCGGTCTGTGCGCGCGCACCGCTCGAGACGCCGAGCGCCAGCGCCGCCGCGAGCACTCCCCAGCGAGCCACCGCCAGGGCGCGCCTCGTCACCGTGCAGGCGACGAACCCGGCATCCGACCAGCGATTCATCGCGCGTTCACCAATCGACCCGCACTTCGAGGCCCAGGGTGAAGACACCGCCCCCCGCCGTGTACGGACCGCGGCGCGTGTCGCCTTCGTTCTGCGTGAAGCGATCGGTCAGCAGGTGGTACTGACCGTAGAGATCCACGCGCAGCCGCGCCTCCTCGGCGATGGGCGCGAAGTTGATGCCGACTCCGCCGGAGGCCACGTGCTGGTTGGTGTCGAGGATGTTGTATTCGGTGTCGAGCGACGGATTCGGCGTGGGCTCGTAGTAGTAGCCGAGCCGCCAGTCGAGGCGTTCGACGAGATCGAGAACGGGCCAGTCGCTCTCCAGCGGCATCCGGTACTCGGCGCCGAAGCGCGGCACCAGCGTGTTCTCGAACTTCGGATTGGGCGTCCGATGAATGAAGATCTTGAAGCTGTAGAACTCCTTCAGCACGAGATCCGCGCCGAGGGTGAGGCGCGAGGTGGGCCGAAGCCCGATTCCCCAGCTCCACTGCGACGGCGCGTAGCCCGCGTAGTTGACGATCAAGCCCTCGGGAAGCTCGGTCTGCGGCTCGAACCCGCCGTTCTCCGTGCCGTTGCCGAGGAACGTGAAGGACGGCCCGGTGCCGAAGAAATTCCCCACCTGCCCGCGGTAGCTGAATCCGAGCTGCAGGAAGTCCTCGGGCATGTCGGGAACGGGGACGCGCACCAGGACGCCGCCCACCGGCGAGAACTCCATCACCGAGTGGACCTTGATCGCGATGTCGAAGCCATGGAAGGGATCGTCGGCCGGCGCGTTGAGCCGGATCTTCGCGATGTTGGTCTGGTAAGCGTTGACGTTGGGGATGACGCCGGCGCCCAGCGACAACCAATCGAAGGGCCGGTAGGCGATGGTCGCCACCGCGGAGAGCAGATCCGGGCGCGTGTCGTAGCGGAAGAAATACGGCTGCGTCTTGTCCTGGTAGGTGTGGAAGGTGTTCTGCGAGGACATCCCGAGGTTCAGGATGACGCCGTAGTGCAGGCGATCGAGCCACGGAAAGTCCTCGACGAGGCTCGGCGGCGCGAAGTGGCCGGACACGCCCACCACCAAGCCGGTGGTGACCGGCGGGTTGAACTCGGTGTCCGTGGTCACCAGCACCGGCTGCACTCCCGGATCGAGCGGATCCGGGGGCGGCGGGGGGTACGGAGACGGCGGCGGTGGCCCGACGAAGTGGATGAAGGTATCGGCTTCCATGTAACGGAAGCCGAGAATGGTCTCCTTCGGTCCGTCGAACGCGAGGCCCGCAGGGTTGTAGTAGGCGGCGGCGGAATCGTCGGCGATACCGGTGAACGCCTGACCCATTCCTCCGCTACGCGCCGTGGCACCGGTCTCGTCGAGGACGAGACCCGTCTGGGCGCGGGCGGTGCCGAGGCCGACGAGCGCCCAGGTCGCCCATGCCGCGACGACCAATCGAAGCCACGACGGCCTCGAGGGTGGAGCGTCGCATCGTCCGGGGGCGAGGCTCAGGCGATTCCTCATCGACGCGTGGTGAGCGTGCGCTCACGAAGCGGCGCGGACGTTCTCATGGGCGCCGCTTCGCGGTCAAGCCATTCCTGCGATCGCGCTCTCGCGCGACGCGCCGAGCGCCGGAATCCACACGCTCCGCTGCGTTCGGGATAGGCTCCCGCGCCCCACGCACTCGGCCCCAGGGAGAACGAGCTCGATGCTGACCGCGAAACAGCGCAAATTCCTGCGCGGGCTGGCGCACCCGCTGCGCCCCGTGACCCAGGTGGGACTGGCCGGGATCAGCGAGGGTGTGATCGGCGCGGTGAGCGCCGCGCTGACCGATCACGAGCTGATCAAGGTTCGGCTACTCGACCCCGCGGACAAGCGCGCGATGGCGGGCCAGCTCGCGGAAGCCACTCGAGCCGAGCTCTGCGGGCTCGTCGGTCACACCGTCATCTTGTATCGCCGGCATCCCGAGAAGCCGCGCATCGAGCTGCCGAGCTGATGGATCGGGACGCCGCGCGCGGCCACCGAGAGGCCCGCGCGACGCCCGGAGCCCGCCTCAGATCATCATCTCGGCGGCCAAGCCGCTCGCCAGCCCAGGTGCGAGCTCCTCGAGCTCGAGGCGCGCGTCGAGCAACGGCGCCACGCGATCGGGAGGCACGGGGCGGCTGAAGACGTAGCCCTGGATCTCGTCGCAGCGCAGCCGCCGCAACACCCTCGCCTGCTCGTGCGTCTCGACGCCTTCCGCCACCACCCGTAGCCCCAGGCTGTGCGCCATGGCGACCACGGCCGTGACGATGCTGCGGCTGTCCTCGCTCTCGGCGATGCTCATGATGAAGGTGCGGTCGATCTTGAGGGTGTCGAGCGGCAGGCGGCCGACGTAGTTCAGCGACGAGTAGCCGGTGCCGAAGTCGTCGAGCGCCACCTGCACTCCCAGGGCGCGCAGCGACTCGAGCGTCGCCACGGCGGCCTCCGGGTTCTGGATCATGGCGCTCTCGGTGATCTCGAGCTCGAGCACGTCGTGCGGCAGCCCCGCGTCCATGAGCGCGCTGCGCACGATCTCGTGCAGGTGCGGATCGGCGAATTGGTGGCTCGACACGTTGACCGCGGTGCGCACCGGCGGCAGGCCGGCATCGAGCCACTCGCGCATCTGCGCGCACACCGTCGACAGCACCCACGAGCCGAGCGTGCCGATCAGGCCGAGGTCCTCGGCGAGCGGGATGAAATCCGCGGGCGAGATGAAGCCGCGCGTCGGATGCTCCCAGCGCACCAGCGCCTCGAGGCCCGTGACGCGGCCGTCGTGCAGATCCACCTTCGGCTGGTAGTGCACCTTGAAGTCCGACCACTCGACGGCGCGCCGCAGATCGGTGCCCAGATCCAAGCGCCGCATCACCTCGATGCTCATCGAGGGCGAGAAGAACAGGAACGCGTCGCGTCCCGATTGCTTGGCCTGGTACATCGCCATGTCGGCGTGCTTGAGCAGCGTCTCGACGTCCGCGCCATCGCCCGGCGCGACCGCGATGCCGATGCTGGCGCCCACGCGCACCTCGCGGCCCGCGAGAGCGAAGGGCTTGCGCAGCTCGTTGAGCATCCGCTCCGCGACGCGGCCCGCGTCCTCGGCGCTGCGCAGCCGGGTCAGCATGACCGTGAACTCGTCGCCGCCCTGACGGGAGACCGTGAAGCACGCGTGCCCGGACTCGGAGCGCGACACCGCGTCCGAGCCGCGCACGCAGTTGTTCACGCGCTCCGCCACCAAGCGCAGCAGCCGGTCGCCCTCGCCATGGCCGAAGTTGTCGTTGATCTCCTTGAAGCGATCGAGATCCACGAACAGCACCGCGACGTGGCCGCCGTGGCGACGGGTCTCGCGCAGGCTCTGGTCGAGCCGCTCCTTCAGGCATTGGCGATTGGGCAAGCCCGTGAGCACGTCGTAGTAGGCCAGGTAGCGAATCCGTTCCTCGGCCTGCTCGCGAATGCGCAGCTCGCCGCGCCGGGCCTGGACTTCCTTGTCGAGCTGGTCGCGCTGCCGCTCGAGCTCGCGGTCGCGCACCTGGATCTGCTGGAGCATGCGGTTGAAGGTGTCGATCAGGAGCCCGAACTCGTCCTCGCCGACGGCCTCCACCCGCACCGAGTAGTCCTTGCGACGGGTGACGTGCTGGGCGGTGTCGATGAGCGCCAGGATCGGCCGCGACACCATGCGCTCGAAGCGCGCCGTGGCGGCGAACGCGACCAGCGTGGCGACGCACATCACCACCGCCGCGATCATGCCGGAGCGCGCCATCTCGTCGCGCAGCACGAGGGTCTGCGCGCGCACGGTGATGGTCCCGTTGAGGTGATTCTGGAACTCGATGGGCATCGCCCAGCGGATCTCGGTGCCGCTGCGCGAGTAGCTCTCGTGGGTGACGCTGCGAGGCGCGCAGCGACGGTCGTTGACGTCGATGTCGTGGCGGTAATGGCTCGCCACCAGGCGCGCCTCCGACGTGAAGAGGCACGCCTCGAGGATCGTGCGGTCCTGCGCCAGCGCGTCGAGCATCACCTGCGCCGCCGGCATCACCTGCTCGTCCGCCATGCCGTCGAGCGCCAGCGAGGCACGCGCGCTCCAGGCGATGACGTGGCCGAGCGTCGAGAGCTTCTCCACCGTGCGGCGCTCGGCGTTGGTCATCTGGTACCAGAGGAACGCCGACGACGCGACGCCCAGCGCGACGCCCGAGGTGATGACCGCGTGGATGAGCAGCCGCAGCCGGATCTTGAGCTTGCCGCCATCGGCGGCGATCGTGAGCGGATCCTCGGTGTTGCGGCGACGCCATTGCTTGCGCAGCACACGCGACGACTTGTCGCGCGCCGCCGCGTGGTCGAGATCCGGCGGTGTCAGACGCTCCTGCGCCCATGGCCAGCCATCGTCGAGACGCGGGGCCTCGGCGTCGCCGACCGGCGGCGGGATCTCCACCTCGCTGGTCCCGGGCACGGCGCTCGCCGGAGCAGCTGCGGCCACCGCGCGCGCTGGCCGGGTGGACGCCGCGGGCACGGGTGGCGACGAGACGACGGCGCCCGCCGCAGCCGGGCCACGAGACGGCTCCGTGCGATCGAGCACCTGGGTCGGCGAATCGATGTCGAAATCCCCGAAATCGAATGACGCTCGGACCGACGCCATGGGTGCCACATCCCCGCTCGTGTGCCGCTCAACGGTGGTTGAGCACCCGCCCGAGTTGCACGTATCGAGCCGGCCCAAAGGTCTCGGATTTCATTGATGAACCGAGATTGTCAGCAGCGCCGGGCGAAGTGCCTCGCGATGGCCGGTGACGTCCACCGTCATTTTTTTGGTCAACTCGCGACGCCCGCCGCGCGATTCGGCGGACGGCCCGCGGCACTCGGTAACTGGGGGCATGGCTGGCGACCGTCCTACCCAGCTGTGCCGTGGCGTTCACGCTGTGTCGGGCGTGAACGCCGTGTGCACGCGCGCTTGCGGCGACTCGTCGAATGGCACGCCAGCCGCATCTCGCCCGCCTGGCCGGATCGGCGTGCCCACCCGGCACGCGACGGCACGGAGGCGATGCCGATGAGCCCCATCACCCACGCGCTCCTCGGCTGGCTGGTCTCGTGCACCGATCCGCGGCTCACGCGGCGCGAGCGCGGCTGGGTGACCGTCGCCGGCGTTGCCCCCGACGTGGACGCGCTGGGCACGCTGCCGCAGATCCTCACGGCGCGCGGCGCGCACCCGGTCTATTGGGGCTCCGACTTCCACCACGTGCTCGGTCACAACCTGCTGGCCGCGGCGATCGTCGCGTGCGTGGCGGCAGCCTTCGCCCGCCGCCGCGGCGTGACGGCCGCACTGGCGTTCGCGAGCTTCCATCTGCACATCCTCGGCGATCTCGTCGGCTCGCGGGGCGGCGACGGGTACACCTGGCCCATGGCCTACCTCTTCCCGTTCGACGACCGCTTCCAGCTCAGCTGGTCCGGGCAATGGGAGCTCGACGCTTGGCCCAACTTCGTGATCACGGCGCTGGCGCTCGCAGCGACGTTCGTCCTCGCATGGAGGCGGGGCTACTCGATCGTGGAGCTGCTGTCGCCGCGCGCCGATCGCGCGTTCGTGGACGCGCTGCGCGCGCGCGTTGCGCGTCGCGGCTGACGCGTGCGCCGCCGCGGCTCACGCCGGCCCGCTCAAGCCGCGACGGGCTCGTCGTAGACGACGCTCTCGACGCGATGGCCCGAGGCCCAGATCCCATCGAGGAACGCCGGTGTCTGCGGGCCCGTCACCTGCACCACCGCGATGCGGTGGCCGCCGTGATGCGCGGTGACCACGCTGCCGAGCTCGACCTGGTGCTGCTTGGCGAGCGCCACCACGGTCCCGAACACGTCCTCGTGGGTCGCGAGCGCGAACGTGATGCGAACGCCCTGCGAGCGTGGGCCGAGCAGCGCGACGAAGGCGCGGGTCACGTCGTTGCCGGTGATCATGCCCACCAGGCGTCCGGCGCGCACCACCGGCAGCGCGTGAATGCGTCGCGACACCAGCTCGTGGGCCGCGCGCTCGATGGGCGTGCTCGGCTCGACCGTGATCGGGTCCGGGGTCATCACGTCGGCGACCGGCCGGTCGAGGCCCGCTGGCAGCCGCGCGTTGCCCCACGGGTTGATCTCACGGGGATAGGCGCGCGCCACGTCGTACGTGGACACGATCCCCACCAGGATCGCGCCCGCGGGATCGGGCCGGACCACCGGGACGTGACGGACGTGATGCCGCGCCATCTCGGCGACCACGGACGAGATCCGCGAATCGGGCGTCGCCGTGATGGGGTGCTCGGTCATCCAGTCGTGGACCAACACGTGCCGTACCTCCCGCCAGGGTGATCGGCAGAATCCCGCTTCCACTCAAGTCCCGGTCCCGCCCGTCACACCACGCGGTTCTGGCGAATGCACTCCGAGTACCAGGCGGCGCTCGCCTTGGGTACGCGCCGCTGCGTCGCGTAGTCGACGTACACCAGCCCGAAGCGTTTGCTCAGGCCCCACGACCACTCGAAGTTGTCGAGCAGGCTCCACAGGCAATAGCCCCGCACCGGATGACCCTCCGCGATGGCGCGTTCGAGCTGGCGCAGGTAAGCGCGGAGGTAGACGATCCGATCGAGATCGAGCACCTCGCCCCGGACATCGGGCACGTCGCGGGCGGCGCAACCGTTCTCGCTCACGAACAGGTCGCCGCCGAAGCCGAGCTCCTCGACACAGTGGCGCACCGCCCAGTAGAGCGCCTCCGGCACGACGTCGAGCCACGGCATGTCGAGCTTGGGGTAGCCGCTGGGAAACGGCAGGACGGTGAAGCCCGGCGAATCGTCGGCGGCCCGCACGTACTGACCCGTGTAGACGTTGAGGCCGAGCTCGTCGAGAGGCTGGGCGATGAGCGCGAGATCGCCGGGCTCGATCGACGGCATCTCGCCCATCGCCTCGGCGGCGGCGACGAAGCGCGGCTCGTAGCGCCCCGTGAGCGCCGGCACCAGCACGCCGCCGTTGGTCCCGAGCACCCCGACCGCCCGGCGCGCGGCGGCGACGTCCGCGTCGCTCTCGCGATACGGCACCGGAACCGCGAGGTTGTCGACCAGGCTCACGCGGCAGGGACGCGGCGCGTTCGCGCGAATCGCCTGCACCGCGAGCCCGTGCCCGACGAGCGCGTGGTGGGAGGTCTGCCAGACCTCGCGGCGCGAGCCCAGCTGGGCACCGGGAGCGTGAAATCCGGGCTTGGCGGTGTCGAACGAGAAATGCGTGAAGCACGCGATCTCGTTGAGCGTGGTGAAGCGCGTCACGCGATCTCCCAACGCGCGCACCACCACCGCGGCATAGTCGGCGAAATCGTGGGCCATGCGCCGCGACCGCCACCCGCCGTAGCGCTCCTCGAGCGCTTGCGGATGATCCCAGTGGTAGAGCGTGAGGCGCGGCTCGATGCCGTGGCGCGCGAGCTCGTCGAGCAGGCGGCGATAGAAGTCGAGGCCGCGCTCGTTCACGGCGCCGGTACCCTCGGGCAGCACGCGCGGCCAGGCGACCGAGAAGCGGTAGACGCGCACCCCCAGCGCCGCCATCAGCGCCACGTCGCCGGGCATCCGATGGTAGTGGTCGCACGCCCGGTCGCCCGTGTCGCCTGCCGCCACGCGGCCCGGCGTGTGGCTGAAGTGGTCCCACACCGACGGCGTGCGGCCGTCCTCCGCGACCGCGCCCTCGATCTGGTAGGCGGCGGTGGCGACGCCCCACTCGAAGCCGTCCGGAAATCCCGGGCTCATCGGGGTCCACCGCGACGCGCGTCTGCCTTTGCTTGTCGATACGCGTATGTGAGACTAGCGGCCTTTGTTCGCCGACCCCGAGCGAGACCCATGAAACCTCCCGAAACTGCAATCCGTTCGGCGTCGTTGACGGCGCTGCTCGTCGTGCTCGCCGCGCTCACCGCTGCGCCGGTGGCCGCCCAGACGCCCTTCAGTCTCGACACCGTGGTGGAGCGCGCTCGCAAGCTCGCCGCGGAGCCCTATCGCGAAGCGAAGGGACAGGTGCCCGACTGGCTGCTCAAGATCAGCTACGACCAATGGCGCGACATCCGTTTCCGACCCGACGCCGCGCTGTGGGCGGATCGCCCCTCGCCGTTTCGCGGCCAGTTCTTCCACGCCGGACTCTTCTACAACAAGACCATCAAGATCAACGTCGTCGAAGGCAGCCTGGTGCGCCCGCTCGACTTCAACCCCAACCAATTCGATTACGGGCGGAACGAATTCTCGAGCCAGGTGCCGCAGGACCTGGGGTTCGCTGGCTTCCGGCTGCACTCCAACTTCAAGACCAAGGAGTATTTCGACGAGGTGATCGTGTTCCTGGGCGCGAGCTATTTCCGCGCCGTCGGTCGCGATCACGTCTTCGGCCTGTCGGCGCGCGGCCTCGCCATCGACACCGCCGAATCCCGCGGCGAAGAGTTCCCGCGCTTCACCGAGTTCTGGCTCGTCAGCCCCGTGCCGCGGCCTCGCCCCGCCGCCGAGCCCGCCAAGGAGCCTGCCAAGACCAAGGCCAAGGCGAAGGAGGCCAAGGTCGTCGAGCAGCCCCGCGCCAACTATCCCGCCGATCCCAACGAAGCCACGCTCTACGCGCTGCTCGATAGCCCCAGCGCCACCGGCGCGTACCAGTTCAAGATCACCGCGGGGGTCGACACCGTGGTCAAGGTGGATTCACGCATCTTCCCGCGCACGGAGATCAAGAAGCTCGGCATCGCGCCGCTCACCTCGATGTTCTTCCACGGCGAGAACAGCGTCCGCCACTTCGACGACTTCCGGCCCGAGGTCCACGACTCCGACGGGCTGCAGATCGCGATGCGCAACGGCGAGTGGCTGTGGCGCCCACTCGACAACCCCAAGGAGCTGCGGGTGTCGAGCTTCCTGGCGGAGAACCCCGCGGGCTTCGGCCTCGTCCAGCGCGATCGCAACTTCGATCACTTCCAGGATCTCGAGACCCACGCCGAGTCTCGCCCCAGCGTGTGGATCCAGCCCGAGGGGAATTGGGGCGCCGGACGCGTGGAGCTGGTCGAGATCCCGGTGTCCTCCGAGTTCAACGACAACATCGTCGCGTACTGGATCCCGTCGTGGCCGGCGAAGGCCGGCGGCATGCTGGCGCAGACCTACACGATGCACTGGTTCACCGACGACCCCGCGTTCCGTCCCGAGGGCCGCGCCGTCGACACGTTCCGCGACTCCGCAGGCAAGGACGACGAGCGCCGCTTCGTGATCGACTTCGAGGGCAAGCGCCTCTCCGAGATCCCCGCCGATCGAGTGCTGCACGGCACGGTGAGCGTGGCGGGCGGCAGCGAGATGGCCGACATCGTCGAGCAGCAGGTGATCAAGAACCCGCACACCGGCGGCTGGCGGCTCACCTTCAAGCTCGCGATCAAGAAGCGCGGGCCCATCGATCTGCGCGCTTTCATCGACGAGAAGGGCGAAGCCCTGACCGAGACCTGGACGTATTTGCTCGCATCGTGAGCGCACCCGACCCCGCGACCCCGCCGAACGCCGCCAGCGCCCCGCCCGAGTCAGGCGCCGTTGGCTCCCGCGTGCTGTCGCTGCCGGAAGAACGCGTTCTTCAGGACTGGAAGGAAGCGCACGAGCGCTCGCTCGCGTATCTGACCGCGCTCGGCGTCGCGGAGCCCACGCGCGGTCGCCTCGCCACCGACGCGGTGGCGCGGGCGCTCGCCTTGCCGTGGGATCCGTCGAGCGACGCGGTGCGCGAGACGCTGCGCGCGCTGCACGTGGTGGTCCGCGAGGCGTTTCCCACCGCGGAGGACGCCGCCGTCGAGTCCGCGGAGGACGCCTTCCTGGGGTGGCGTCTCGCGCATGCCGGCCGCGGCGCGCCGAGCGCCGACGAGCGCCCCCGCTCACCCGCCCCCACCGGCGAACCGCTGCGCTCGACGCCGCTGGTGTTCCGCCGTTCGATGCGCTCCGACGAGACCCTGGAGCGCAGCATGCTGAAGCGCTGGTTCCAGCGCCTCGCGGGCCGGCGCACCGCCGACGCCGCCACCCATCGACGGCCGCTGCGCCAGGCGCGCAAGCAGCTCAAGTGGACGCCCGTCGCCCGGCGGCGTCGGCTGCTGCTGCTCTTGCTCATCCTGCTGCCCACGCTGGTGGCCAGCAACTTCATGGCCGAGGTGCTGCCGTACAAGGGGCGGACCGGGCTCGAGCTGGCGATCGTGGTGTTCTTCGGCGCGCTCTTCGGCTGGATCTCGATCGGTTTCTGGACGGCGACACTCGGCTTTCTCACGCTGGTGCGGAAGCAAGACCGCTTCGCCATCACCCACATCGAGCCGGGTTCCACCGACGAGTCGGTGCACGGCCAGGCGGGGCGCCCACCGTGGCCCGACGAGGCGCTCGCCGCGCGCACCGTCGTGATCATGCCGATCTGCAACGAGCCGGTGGAGCGCGTGTTCAGCGGCCTCCGGGCCATCTACGACTCGCTCGCGCGCACCGGCCGCGAGCGCGAGTTCCATTTCTTCGTGCTCAGCGACACCGCCGATCCCACCCTCGCCGCGCACGAGGTCGAGGCGTGGTTCGAGTGGTGCCGCGCCGTCGACGGCTTCGGCCGCATCTTCTACAGGCGCCGCAAGGTCCGCATCGAGCGCAAGAGCGGCAACGTCGCCGACTTCCTGCGCCGCTGGGGAAGCCGCTACGAGTTCATGATCAGCCTCGACGCCGACAGCCTCATGGCCGGCGAGACGCTGGTGAAGCTGGTCGACCTGGCCGAGCGCCATCCGGACGCCGGCCTCATCCAGACGGTGCCCGCGGCGGTGAACCGCACCTCGCTGCTGGCGCGGGTGCAACAGTTCTCGAGCCACCTCTACGGCCCGATGTTCGCCGCGGGACTGCACTACTGGCAGCTCGGGGACGGCCAGTACTGGGGCCACAACACGATCATCCGCGTGAAGCCGTTCATGGATCACTGCGGCCTGCCGCGGCTGCCCGGGGCGGAGCCGCTCGGCGGCGAGATCCTGAGCCACGACTTCGTGGAGGCGGCGCTGCTCGGCCGCGCCGGCTGGACGCTCTGGCTCGCGTACGACCTGGGCGGCAGCTACGAGGAGGTGCCGAGCACGCTTCTCGAAGAGATGAAGCGCGATCGACGCTGGTGCCAGGGCAACCTCCAGCACTTGCGGCTGCTCTTCACCGAAGGGTTCTTCGGACCGCACCGGATGCTGTTCCTCAACGGCGCCCTCTCGTACGTCTCGGCGTTGCTCTGGTTCACGTTCCTGGCGCTCAGCACCGTGGAGGCCGTGATCAACAAGATCCGGCCGCCCGAATACTTCCCGCACGGCCGCGGGCTCTTCCCCGAGTGGCCCGTGTGGCGGCCCGACTGGGCGCTGTCCCTCGCCGCCGTCACCGCCGTGATCCTCTTCCTGCCCAAGCTCCTGAGCATCCTGCTGGTGATCTTCAAGAAGCGCCAGCTCAAGCAATTCGGCGGCTTCTTCGGTCTCTCGGCGAGCGTCGTCACCGAGATCCTGATGTCGAGCCTGATGGCGCCCATCCGCATGGTCTTCCACAGCCGCTACGTGGTGCTGAACCTCCTCGGCCGCACGGTGGGCTGGAAGTCCGGCAGTCGCGACGAAGAGGACACCTCGTGGGGCGAGGCCTTCCGCCACCACTTCGGCGACACGCTCTTCGCGAGCGCGTGGGGCACAGGCCTCTACTGGCTCAATCCAGGCTACTTCTGGTGGGTCATGCCGATCATCGGGGCGCTCTTCGTCTCGATCCCGATGTCCGTGTGGACCAGCCGCACGACGCTCGGGCAGAAGGCGCGCCGGCTCAAGCTCTTCGTGATCCCGGAGGAGCACTCGCCGCCGCCCGAGATGGTCGATCTGCACCGCTACATCGCCGCCGCCGAGGCCGCGAAGGAGGCGCTGCCCGAGCTCGAGAAGGACGGCTTCGTGCGCGCCGTGGTGGACCCGTACATGAACGCGCTTCATCGCGCCGTCGCCGGGCGGCGCCGCCACGTGAAGCCTGCGGTGCGCGCGGCGCGGCGCCGGCTCATCGACCGCGCGCTGCGCGAGGGCCCTGGCGTCCTCTCGCCGCGCATGCGCCGCTACCTGATGCAAGATCCGGACGCGATCGACGAGCTCCACGAGCGCGTGTGGTCCCTGCCCGACCGCTTCGACGCGGCGCGCTGGGGCCGCCCTGGATCTCACCCCGGGCACGGCTGAGGCCGCAGCGCCCGCGGCGACGCGCGCGACGCACCGCCACCCCACGCGGCGCGGCCATCATGCTCGCCGCGCGCTCCCCCGATCAGTTCCGCGAAGGAGCGGCGGGGCTCGAGTCGTCCGCGGTCTGGAAGAACTGCTGTAGCCGACGAAGCTGGTCGTGCTCGTCGACACGCGGCGCAAGGGTGTGGGCGACCTCGGCGTCGCGCGCGCCTGCCTTGCGCAGCAGATAAACCGGCTTCGGCGGTGGCGCAGGCTCGGGCGCGGCGTTCATCGCATCCCCAGCCGGGCCGGCTTCGACGCTGGTCAGACGTCCCCGGCGCGGCGCGCGACGGTGGTCGCCGGGGACGCGGGGGCGTCGACCACGGCGAACGATCGGCGGCGACGCCTCCTGCGTAGCCGCGTCCCCCTCGCCGTGAGCATCCTCGTCGGCGCGGTCACTCGTGACCGCCGCACCACCCGGAGACGGAGCGCGTTCGCTGGCGTCGGGCAAGAGCCCAGCGAGGCGGCCGGCGAGTGCCGCCGCCGTGTCGACATGACGTCGCAGATCGTGATCGACGAGCGTGAGCAGCGGCCGCTCGTCACCGGCGCTCGCCAGCTCGTCGAGGTGAAGCTGAAGCCGTCGCAGCTCGTCGTCGATGGTGTGAACGAGCTCGATCTCACGCGCGAAATTCATACTGGAATCGTCCCCCTGTGGGTCTGGGTATGATTGCTCGACGGGTGGATTAGCAATACGGCTTTCCCCGCGACTTGCAGGACTCGAGCCGCCGCGCCACGGAGGACCACGATGGATGCCGAGCTTCGAGCCACGCTCTCGTCGGCGATCCACGCGGCACTCCGCGGCGACTGGCAAGCCGCTCACGTGGTGGCGCAAGCGCACGAAGACGAGCCACTCGCCAACGGACTCCATGCCGTGGTGCATCGTCTGGAAGGCGACGTGGGCAACGCGAGCTATTGGTTTCGCCGCTGCGGGCGCTCGTTGCGCCCCGGGATCACGCCGCAGGCCGAGCTCGCGGAGATCGAGCGCGCGCTGGCGGCCTGACGCCGCACGCGGCCCTCACGCCCGCGCCGGGATGCGCTGGGGCCCAGCCGGCGTGCCGAGGCCATTTCGGCGCACCTCGGCAACGAACGTTGCCAGGTCGCAACCCAGGTTTCCACGGCGCGGGGACCGGCCCGTCGCGAAGCCGCGCTCAGCCTCGAGTTGCACGGCTCGCTCGTGCATGGTGGGCGCGGCACCCGATTTGCGACGCGCGGAGATCGTCGCGGCGACGCCATCCGAGGGAACCATGCGCACTCGACCTGCACCGGATGCGCTGCGACGCGGCCTGGTGCTCGCTGCGATCTCGGCCTGCACGCTCGGCGACACCTGCGTGGTCGAGTCGTTTCAGGTGATCTTCGAGCGCTTCGGCGAAGGCACCGCCGCGCGCGCGACTCCGGATGGCGGCTACATCCTGGCGGGACATTCCACCGATCCCGCGAGCGGCATCACCGATGCCCACCTCGTGAAGACCGACGCGGCGGGATGGATCGAATGGGAGCACACCTGGGGCGGCGACGACGCGGACTCGTTCGGTGACGTCGCCGTGCTGCCCGATGGCAGCTACCTCGCCGCCGGCGTGCGCGACTTCGGCGCGCCCGCCGGTTCGACCGCGTACCTGGTCGCTGTCGAACCGGACGGCCGAACGCGATGGGAGCGAAGCATCGAGGGGAGCGCGGGGGCGTGGATCGAAGCCGTCGCGCCGGTGGCGAACGGCGGTTGCCTGGTCGCGGGAGGCCGCGTTGGGTCCGGTGGCGGTGATGCGTACGTCGCCAAGCTCGACGCCGAGGGCACGCTCGAATGGCAGCACACCCTCGGCGGGAGCGCGTACGACGCGCTGTGGTCCGCAGCGCAGACCTCCGACCTCGGGTACGTCGTTGCCGGCGAGTCCGGCTCCCTGGGAAACGGCCGCCGCGACGCCTGGCTGATCAAGCTCGATGCCTCCGGTGCGATCACGTGGCAGCGTTCGTTCGGCGGCACCGACGACGACGCTGCGCGATCGGCTCGACCAACCTCCGACGGCGGGTTCGTCATCGCCGGCTACACGTACAGCTCGAGCTCTCCGAGCTTCGGCGGCCTCGCCTACCTGGTGAAGACCGATGCAGCCGGCAACGCCGAGTGGCAGCAGACCTACCCTGCCTCGGCGTCCCCTGGACTCGGCTCCGGCATCACCTCGATCCTCCCGCTCGCGGATGGCGATTACCTGCTCGCCGGCTACACCAATCTGCTCTCCGTGCCGCACATGGGTGTAGTGGCCGACGGGTGGCTCGCGCGCTTGGACGCGCACGGCGGCACGCGCTGGCAGCGGGTGTTCCCGGTTGCCTCGGACCATCCAGGGCCCGTCGGCTTCGAATCGGTCGACGCGTCGCCGCTCGGCGGCTTCGTCCTGGCTGGGTCCCAGCTCGACGTTCCGTACCCGCATCCGACGCTCACGAAGACCGACGAATCGGGTCGCGTAGCAGCCATCGACGGTGATTCGACCGGCGCGCGCCACTGACCGCGAAGCTCGGCCGCACCGTGCACGCTCGCCCGAGGAACTCGCTACATTGCCGAGCATGCGCGCGCGCGGGCGAGTCACGCGGGTCTCGAGCACGCCTTCGCGTCCCGCTCCCTCGTCCCCGTGCAGGCGAGCCGCCCGCGACCCCGATCGCTCGTGCGTGGCGGCCTGGCTGATGCTGGCGGCGATCGTCGCGATCACGGCGACGGGCTGCGAATCGCGCGGCGCCGACGAGCTGGTGGTGTGGGCCATGGGGAGCGAGGGCGAGGCGGTCTCGCGGCTGTTGCCCGCGTTCGAGCGCGAGCACCCGGACGTCCGCGTCCGGGTGCAGGCGATTCCGTGGAGCGCCGCGCACGAGAAGCTGCTCACCGCCTTCGTGGGCGAGTCGCTTCCCGACGTGTTCCAGGCGGGCAACACCTGGCTGCCGGAGCTCCGGGAGCTGGGCGCGATCGAGCCTCTCGACGCGCGCCTCGACGCGAGCAGCTCGCTCGCGCGCGCCGATTTCTTCCCGGGGGTGCTCGACACCAACGTGATCGACGGCCAGACGTGGGGCATCCCCTGGTACGTCGACACGCGCCTGCTCTTCTATCGAAGCGATCTGCTCGCGGAGGCGGGAGTGCACGAGCCGCCCCCCACCTGGGACGCGTGGCTCGCGGCGATGGAGGCCGTGCAAGCGCAGGCCCGCGCTCGCGACGGGCACGCGGTGCTGCTGCCGCCGCGCGAGTGGCAGGTTCCGGTGATCCTGGCGCTCGGTCGCGGCGCCGCGTTGCTGCGCGACGACGACCAGCACGGCAACTTCCAGAGCGAAGCGGTGCGCGCGGCGTTCGCGGCCTATCTCGATCTCTTCCGGCGCGGTCTGGCGCCGCGCGACGCCGCGACCGCGTCGGGAAACGTCTATCAAGACTTCGGCCGCGGCGCCTTCGTCTTCTACGTCACGGGGCCGTGGAATCTGGGCGAGATGGAGCGACGACTGCCGACCTCGCTCGCCGGTGCGTGGAGCACGGCGCCGATCCCGGCCACCCGCCCCGGCACGGCGGGCGTGTCGCTCGCCGGGGGTGCGAGCCTGGTGCTCGCGGCGTCGAGCTCCCGCAAGCAGGAAGCGTGGAAGCTCATCGAGTTCCTCGCGGCGCCCGAGCAACAGGCGGCGCTCGAACGCGCCACCGGCGACTTGCCCGCCGGCCGCTCGGCCTGGCACTCGCTCGGTCTCGCGGAGGCGCCACGGACGCGGGCGTTCTTCGCGCAGTTGCAATCCGTCCAGGCGACGCCGAAGATTCCCGAGTGGGAGCAGATCGCGAACCAGATCGCTCGCCACGCCGAAGCCATGATCCGCGAGGACGAGACGCTCGACCAGGGACTCGCGGCGCTGGACCGCGAGGTCGATCGCATTCTCGCGAAGCGCCGCTGGCTCGTCGCGCGCTCCCACGCTCCCGCGCCGCATGTCGACTGATCGCTCGGCAGCCGCTTGGGGTTTGGTGACGCCGGCGCTGGCGGCGATCGCCATCTTCTTCGCGCTCCCGGTGCTCGCGGCGCTGGCGCTCAGCTTCACCGACTTCGATCTCTACGCGCTCGCGGATCTGCACCGGCTGCGCTTCGTCGGCCTCGCGAACTACGCGCGACTCGTCCAGGACGAGCGGTTCTGGATCGCGCTGCGCAACACCTCGTATTTCGTGTTCGTGGGCGGGCCGCTCTCGATCGCGATCTCGCTGCTCGCCGCGCTGGCGCTCGACGCACGCGCGGCGCGCTGGCAGCCCTTCTTCCGCACGGTCTTCCTGCTGCCGGTGGTCACCACGCTGATCGCCGTCGCGGTGGTGTGGCGCTACCTCTATCACCCGCGGGTCGGGCTCCTGAACCACGTGCTCGCGTGGTTCGGCGTCGCGCCCATCGATTGGCTCGGCGACCCGCGCTGGGCGATGCCGGCGATCATCGTGCTCGCGGTGTGGAAGAACTTCGGCTTCAACACGCTCATCTTCCTCGCGGGTCTGCAGACGATTCCGCGCACGCTCTACGAAGCCGCCGAGCTCGACGGCGCCAACGCGTGGCAGCAGCTGCGCCGCGTGACCGTGCCCATGCTCGCGCCGACCTTCCTGCTCATCGGCGTGCTCACGCTCGCCGGCTACTTCCAGCTCTTCGCGGAGCCCTACGTGATGACGTCCGGCGGACCGGGATCGAGCACCTTGAGCGTGGTGTTGCTCATGTACGAGCAAGGCTTCCGCTGGTGGAACCTGGGCTACGCCGCGGCCGTGGCCTTCGTGCTCTTCGCGATCATCCTGACCTTCACCGCGCTCGAGCTCGCTTTGCGGCGCCGCGCCGACGTCACCGCGCCCATCGCGCCCACCGCGTCCGTGCCGGCCCGGACGACCCCATGAAGCGCCCGCTCGCCGTGCTCGCCGTCAACGGCGCGCTCGTCGCCATCGCGACGCTCACGTTGGTGCCATTTCTCTGGATGGTGAGCGCCTCGCTGATGCCCACCGGCGAGGCGAGCCAGATCCCGCCGCGCTTCCTGCCCAGCCAGGTCACGTTCGAGCACTACCGGCTGCTGCTCACGCGCCTCGACCTGGGGCGCCACCTCGGGGTGAGCCTGGTGCTGGCGAGCGCGATCACGGCGCTCGGGCTCGCGTTCAACTCGATGGCCGGCTACGCGTTCGGCAAGCTCCCGTTCGCCGGCCGCGAGCGCATCTTCCAGGTGCTGCTGGCAGCCCTGGTGATCCCCGCGCAGGTCGCGATGCTACCGCTCTTCCTGCTGCTCAAGGCGCTCGGCCTGGTCAACACGCTGGCGGGAGTCGTCGTTCCTGGACTGGCCAGCGTCTTCGGCATCTTCCTCGTCCGTCAGCACGCCCAGGGCATTCCGGACAGCATCCTCGACGCGGCGCGCGTGGACGGCGCAGGCGAGATCCGGATCTTCCGCTCCATCGCGCTTCGGCTGCTGACTCCCATCCTCGTGACGCTGGCCCTGTTCTCGTTCATGGGTGCCTGGAACGACTTCCTCTGGCCGCTGGTGGTGCTCACCGACGACCGCCTCTACACCTTGCCGGTGGCGCTCGCCAATCTGGTGGGTGAGCACGTGCAGGACACGGAGCTCGTGATGGCGGGCGCCGTGGTGACGGTGCTGCCGGTGGTGCTTCTCTTCGTTGCGCTGCAGCGCTACTACGTGGCGGGGCTGATGGCGGGAGGGGTGAAGGGTTGATTCGCTCTCATCGACACGGTTGCGCGGGCGCACGTCTGGCGGCGGCGCTCGTCGCGCTGGCGCTCGTCGGTGGCGCGTCCGGCGAGGCTCGCGCTGCGAGCGTCGTGCTCGACACGTTCGACACCCTCGACGGCTGGACCACCGCGGCCTCGGAGGGGGCGGAGGTGCGCATCTCGACCGCTCCCGGGCCGAGCGGCAACGCGATGCGCATCGACTACGACCTGAGCCGCGGGCGCGGCTACGTGATTCTGCGCAAGGCTTTCCCGCTCGAGCTCCCGTCGAACTACGCCATCAGCTTCAAGCTGCGCGGCGAAGGCCTGCACAACGACTTCGAGCTCAAGCTCGTCGACCCCACCGGGCAACGCGTGTGGTGGCGCAAGCAGCGCGATTATTCCTTCCCGGTCGAATGGCAGCGGGTGGTGGTGCGGCGCTCGCGGCTCGAGTTCGCCTGGGGAACCACCAACGCGGACCTCACGCAGCTCGGCTCGCTCGAGCTCGCGATCGTGGCGAGCGACGGCGGCAAGGGGACCGTCTGGATCGACGACCTCGCCTTCGAGAAGCGCGAGCCCACCGCGGCCGAGCGACCCGCGCCCAGCGTGAGCCCCTCGTCGTTTCGCGAGGGCTTCGAGGGCGCGAAGCTGCTCGACGGCGCGCTCGACACGGCGTGGAAGAGCAAGCCGTTGCCCCGCGAGCAGCAGGTGACGATCGACTTCGGAACGAACCTCGAATACGGCGGCTTGATCCTCGACTGGGATCGCGACGACTACGCCACCACCTACCAGATCGAAACTTCGAGCGACGGCAACGAGTGGACGCCCGCGTTCCGCACCACCACGGGCGACGGCGGGCGCGTCTACGTGTACATGCCGGACGCCGAATCGCGCTTTCTGCGGGTCGCGATGCAGCGCTCGAGCCGCGCACGCGGTTACGGCATCCGCGAGCTCGCCGTCCAGCCGTACTCGTTCTCCGCGTCGCCCAACCAGTTCTTCGAGGCGATCGCCGCGGAAGCGCCTGCGGGCACGTATCCGCGCTATTTCCAGGGCAAACAGACCTACTGGACGGTGATCGGCGTTCCCGAGGACAGCAAGGAAGCGCTGCTCAACACCGACGGCATGCTGGAGCTCGGCCGCGGCGAGCTCTCCATCGAGCCGATCCTGCGCACCGACTCGGGCCCGATCACCTGGGCCCAGGCGGACCTCACCCAAACGCTCGCCGACGGCTATCTGCCGATTCCATCCGTCACGTGGCGCACCGCGGATCTGACCCTCACGGTCACGGCGGTGGCTGCTGGCGAGGCCGGTCACGCCGTCCTCTACGCCCGCTACCGCGTGGAGAACCACGGCGCCGACGATGCGCCACTCGCGCTCTTCCTGGCCATGCGGCCATTCCAGGTCCTACCGCCGTGGCAGAACCTGAACATGTCGGGCGGTGTCGCCCACGTGCAGGAGGTGCGCTTCGAGGGTACGGCGGCGCACATCAACGGCAACGTCGTGATGCCGCTCACGCCGCCCGATCGTTTCGGCGCGGCGAGCTTCGAGCAAGGCACCATCACCCGCTACGTCCTCGCCGGCGAGATCCCGGCGCAGCCCACGGCGTACGATCCGTTCGGCCTCGCGTCCGCCGCGTACCAGTACAACCTCTACCTCGCGCCGGGCACCTCCACCGAGGTGGACGTCGCCGTGCCCTTCGACCCCAAGGCGGACGGCCGTGACGTGGCGGCGCGCGGCTTCGACCAGGCGCTCGCGCAGACCGCGGACCGTTGGCGGCGCCTCCTCGATCGCGTCCAGCTGGACGTGCCCGAGAGCGCCCGCGAGGACGCGAACGCAGCCAAGAGCACCCTCGCCTACCTGCTGATCAATCGCGACGGTCCGGCGATCCAACCTGGATCGCGCACCTACCAGCGCTCGTGGATCCGCGACGGCGCGATCAGCTCGGCGGCGCTGCTGCGCGCCGGCTTTACCGAGGAGGTCCGCTCGTTCCTGCGTTGGTATGCGAGCTTCCAGGCGCCCGACGGCATGATCCCGTGCTGCGTCGACCGCCGCGGCGCGGATCTCACCGCCGAGCACGACAGCGCGGGCGCGTTCATCCACACGCTCGCGGACTACTACCGCTTCACCCGCGACGTCGGCTTCGTGTTCGAGCTCTGGCCGAACGTGATCCGCGCCGTCGACTACATGGCCAACCTGCGCGCGACCCAGATGACGGATGCCTTCCGCACTCCCGACAAGATCGATCGCTTCGGGCTTCTGCCCGAGTCGATCAGCCACGAGGGCTACTCGGCCCACGCCGTCCACTCGTACTGGGACGACTTCTTCGCCCTGCGCGGCCTCAGCGACGCCGCCGAGCTGGCACCGGTGCTCGGGGACGACCAGAACGCGCTTCGCTTCGGCGAGCTTCGCGATTCGTTCCGCGAGACGCTGCTCGCGTCCATCCACCACACCGTCGAGCGCCAGAGCCTCGCGTACCTGCCCGGCTCGGTCGAGCTCGGCGATTTCGATCCCACCTCCACCGCCATCGCGCTGGTGCTCGATCTCGACCTCGGCGACGAGGTCGGCGCGCTGATCGGCCGCACGCTCGACCGCTACGTGAGCGAGGTGCGCCATCGCTTCTCCACCGGTGACTGGGACGCCTTCTCGCCCTACGAGCTACGCAACGTGGCGGCGCTGACCCGGCTCGGCAGGCGCGCGGACGCCACCGCGTTGCTCGATCAGCTCCTGCGCTATCGCCGGCCGATCGCCTGGAACGAGTGGGCCGAGATCGTGTGGCGCGACGCCGACGCGCCGCGCTTCATCGGCGACATGCCGCACACCTGGGTGGGTGCCGGCTATGCGAACGCGCTACGCGATCTCTTCGCCTACGAGCGCGGCGCGGATCGAGCCCTCGTGCTCGGCGCGGGGCTGCCGCCGGAGTGGGTGTCCAGCGATGGCGGCATCGACGTCCGGCGCATGCCGACCTTCTACGGACCGCTCAGCTATTCGATGAAGGCCGAGTCGGCCAACCGCGTGCGGGTTCGGATCCAACCCACCGTCTCGATGCCGCCGGGCAAGATCGTGGTCGCGTCGCCGCTCGACCGCCCCATCCGCGGCGTCGAGGCCCGCCGGCCCGGCGTGCGTGCCGTCGAGAACGACCGCCTGGTGATCGACCAGCTCCCCGCGGACTTCGTCGTCACCTTCTGATGGATCGCGCGTCCGCCCAGCGCCCGCGCTCCATCGATTCCCGTCGAGGGCTCGCCGCGTCGCACGCCGCGCCCTCGCCACGATCCCGAGGTGCCCGATGACCGAACCGACCGCGATGCCGCGTCTCGATCGCCTTCAGGATGGGTTCCCGCACGGCCGCGTGCTCTCGAACGGTCGCATGCAAACCCTCGTCACCGGCGCGGGTGCGGGCTTCACGACCTGGGACGGCCTCGCGCTCACCGGCTGGTCGGGCGACCGCACCTGCGACGACGAGGGGACCTTCGTCTTCTGCCGCGACGTCCACACGGGACGCGTGTGGTCGCTCGGCGCGCGGCCGGTGCCGAGCTGCCCCGATGCGTACGTCGTCACGGGCGTGCCAGGATGCGTGCGTTTCGAGCGCGAGGACGGCGAGCTCGAGGCGGTCTGCGAGATCGCGATCGCGCCCGAGGACGACGTCGAGCTGCGGCGGGTGCGGATCGCCAACCGCGGCGAGCGGCCGCGCCGGCTCGAGCTCACCACCTACCTCGAGGTGGTCATCCACCATCCCGGGGCGCACGCCGCCCATCCCGTCTTCTCGCGCCTCTTCGTGGCGACCGAGTGGGACGCCGCGGCCCAGACGCTGCTGGCGCGGCGGCGCCCCTACTCGCCCGGTGCGCGAGCGCCATGGCTCGCGCAGGCCTGGGTGGGACCCGGCACGCTCGAGATCGAGACCGACCGCAAGCGATTCCTCGGCAGAGGTGGAGACCGCGCCGCGCCACGCGCCATCGTCGCCGGCATCCCGCTCTCCGGCTCCGTCGGCAGCGTGCTGGATCCGGTGTTCGCGATCCGCCGCACCGTCGACGTGGGGGCGGGTGAAACCGTGGAGCTCGCGTCGCTGGTGGCGGCGGCGAACGACCGTGAAAGCGCGCTGGCGCAGCTCGGCCGGCTCGTCGACCCTTCTCGCTGGTCGGGCGTCTTCGAGGCGGCCGCTCAGCAGGAGCTCGAGCGCCTCGACCGGCTCGGCGCGAGCACCCGTGACGCGGATTTTCTCCACGAGCTCGCGACGGCGCTGCTCTACGGCCGAGTCGCCGCACCCGCGCACACACCCGCCGCTTCGCCGCCGATGCGCGCCGCCCAGGCACGCGCCTATTGGAACGCGCTGGGCCTCGCCGTTCCGGTTGGCGACGACGTCGTCGACGCGGTGGGCGCGGAGCTCGCTGCAGCGCACGCGACCACGAGCTACCCCAGCGGCGCCGGGAGCGCGGCGGTGCCGTCGCACGCCGCGGTCTCGGCCACCGTCGCCGCGACCGTCGCCGCGACCGAGCCGCTCGCCTTCGACAACGGCTACGGCGGCTTCTCCGAGTCAGGCGACGAATACGTGATCCGCATCGTCCCGGACGGTGGCCACGCGGGGCTGCCGCCGCTCCCGTGGATCAACGCGATCTCGAACGCGCATTTCGGCTGCCTCGTGACCGAGTCCGGCGCCGGCTACACCTGGAGTCGCAACTCCCGCGAGCACCGGCTCACGCCGTGGTCGAACGATCCGGTGAGCGACCCGCACGGCGAGGCGCTCTACGTCCGCGACGATTCGAACGGACGGCTGTGGTCGCCCTGTCCCGGTCCGGTCGTCTCCGCCGAACCGTGCGAGGTGCGCCACGGCTTCGGTTACACGCGTTTCCGCCGCGAGGTCGAGGGCCTCGCCCACGAGCTGACGGTCTTCGTCGCCCGCGACGCGCCGGTGAAGATCGCTTGGCTCGCGATCCACAACGCCGGCGACTCCCCGCGCGCCGTGACGGTGTCGAGCTACGCGCGCTTCGTCCTCGGCGTGTTGCCGAGCGACACCGTGCGCGCCGTGGTCACGAGCCTCGACGAGTCGAGCGGCGCGATCGTCGCACGCAATCCGGCCAGCCCGGATTTCGCCGATGGCTACACCTTCGCCGCCGTCGTCACCGACGCCGCGGTCGGATCGATCACCTGCACGGGTGATCGCACGGCATTCCTCGGCCGCAACGGTTCCGTGTCCGCGCCCGCTGCCGTCGTCGCGCCTCACGGCGCTCTCGACGGCCGCACGGGCGCGGGCCTCGATCCGTGCGCCGCGTTCCGCGTGCCCATCCAGGTCCCCGCGCACGGCGGCGCGACACTCGCATTCCTCCTCGGCGAGACCACGGATCTCGACGACGCACGCGCGCTGATCGCGAGCCTGAGCGAGCCCGGCGCCGTGCGCGCCGCCTTCGAGGAGGCGCGCTCCGAGTGGCACCACATGGTCTCCGCCGTGCGCGTGCGCACACCCGCTCCCGCCATCGACCGCATGCTGAGCGGCTGGCTCGCATACCAGACGCTCTCGTGCCGGCTGTGGGGTCGCTCCGCCTTCTATCAATCGGGCGGCGCCTTCGGATTCCGCGATCAGCTCCAGGACAGCGCGGGCTTGCTTCATCATCGTCCCGGGCTGACTCGCGCCCAGATCCTGCTTCACGCGGGTCATCAATTCCGCGAAGGCGACGTGCTCCACTGGTGGCATCCACCCAAGGATCGCGGCACACGCACCCGCTTCTCCGACGATCTGGTGTGGCTGCCGTACGTGACCGCGACGTACGTCCACGCCACCGGCGACGCGAGCGTGCTCGACGAGACGGCGCCGTTCCTGAGCCAGCGCGGCTGCTCGAGCCCGGCGAGGACGAGACGTATCTGGAGCCCGCGGACTCGGGCGAGTCCGCATCCGTCTACGAGCACTGCTGCCGGGTGCTCGATCGCTCGCTCACCCGCGGCGCGCACGGCCTGCCGCTCATGGGCACCGGCGACTGGAACGACGGCATGAATCGCGTCGGCCGCGAGGGTCGTGGCGAGAGCGTGTGGCTGGCGTTCTTCCTGGTCCACGTCATCGACGCCTTCGCGCCGCTCGCCGAGGCGGCGCGGCGAGGGCGAGCGCGCGGCGCGATATCGCGCCTATCGGGACGAGCTTCGCCGCGCCATCGAGGCACACACCTGGGACGGTGCCTGGTACCGACGCGCGTACTACGACGACGGCACGCCGCTCGGCCGGGCCGCCGACGACGAGTGCCGCATCGACGCGCTGGCCCAGGCGTGGGCGGTGATCTCGGGCGTCGCCCCGCGCGAGCGCGCCGAGGCCGCGCTGGACGCGGTGGAACGCGAGCTGGTGCTCGACGATCCCGGCATGATCCGCCTGCTCACGCCTCCTTTCGACAAGACCGCGCGCGAGCCGGGCTACATCAAGGGGTACCTACCGGGGATCCGCGAGAACGGCGGCCAGTACACCCATGCCGCGCTGTGGGTGGTGCGCGCCCTCGCCGAGCTGGGCGCCGCGAGCGGGCCGTCGAGCTCTTCACCAAGCTCATTCCGTCCATCACGGACGGGATCGCGCCGCCGTGGACGTGTACCAGGTGGAGCCCTACGTGGTCGTGGCGGACATCTACGGCGTCGAGCCCCACGTCGGTCGCGGCGGCTGGACCTGGTACACGTGCCTGTCCGGCTGGATGCTGCGGGTGGGGCTGGAATCGATCCTCGGGCTCACCGTCGAGAACGGCTGCACGCTGGTGCTGGCGCCGCGCGTCCCCGACCTCGGGCCCAGATACGCGATCGATTGGCGCGCGCCGGATGGGCGAACGAGCTACGCGATCGAGGTCGCGAACCCCACGGGACGTGCGGCGCAGGTGGTGGCGGTGGCGCTCGACGGCGCAGCGCTCGACGTCGTCGCCGGTGCGGCGCGCATCCCCATCGCACGCGACGGCGCCACACATCGCGTCCAGGTGACGCTCGGTTGAGCGCGAGCGCACACGCTCGCACGCACGAGGAGGTGTCGAACGATGCCCAATCCAACGACCGGCCGGCGGCGCCGCCGTGCAGCGATCACCCTGGTTCTGGCAATGGCGTGCGCCTCCGGCGCCGCGCGCGCCAGCGACGACGCCCACACCCGTGTGACCGGAACGGTGCGCGTGGCCGCGCGTGAGCTGCCTGCCCAGATCCGCGTGCTCTGCGACGACCCGCGCCAGCCCGAGATCCAGCTCGCCGTGGTCTTCGCAAGCGGCGCCGAGGCTGCCGGCCCGACGCCCTGTTCCTGTTCGGCGTCTTCGAAGGACCCGACGGCAAACCCGCGCCCATCGCCATCCAGATCACGCCCCCGAACGGCAAGCCGTGGAAGGCGTCCTACACCTCGTCGGCGGGCTGGTTCGGCGTCGAGAACGAATACCTCTTCAGCCTCAAACCTGCCGACGGCAAGGCCTTCCTGAAGCACGCAGCCGCGGCGAAGACCGTCACGGTGACGATCGCCTCGCAGCAGGCGACGCTGGCGTTCACCTTCGCCGACGCCAGCGAATCGCTCGCCAAGGCCGCTGCCGCCTGCCGCTGATCCGCGCGACGGTCACGGTGGCGCGGACGAGAGCACCACGCCTTCGGCGAGGTCGCCGACCAGCGTCGCAACCGTCACCACCGGGACTCCGCTCGGCCTCGCCGCTGACTGCGCGCAGCAGCGCGGGATCGTGGCGGCGATGGTTCCAGGCGAGCTCGACGCGCAGCGGTCCGCTCGCCGCCGCGGCGGGCAGCACGATCTCGTCCACGCGTGCGTTTCGCGCGGGGATCTCGCCCAGCCGCCCCAGGCGCGCCACGGCCACAGGCGGTGATCGGTGATCGCCATGCCTTCGGCGTCCCACAGGCGCTTTCCCAGTCGAACGCCGTCCTCGGGACCGTCGAAGCCGCGATTCACGAGCTCGCGCCCATCGGCAGCGCGGACGCGGATCGCGAGCCAGGTCTGGGTGAGATCGTTCGGGCCCTCGGCGAACGCATGACCGACCCGCTCGGTGGCGCGCGTCTCGATGCGCACGATCGGCTGGCCCGCGCGGGTCCCGAGCGTGGCGGTCAGGCGGACCAGCGGCAGCGCCGCCGCGGGCGGCTCGGAGACCGCGCCCCGTGCGGGTATCGGCAGGTTGCCCTTCAGGTGGGCGACCACGTCCGCCTCGGCCGCTTCGCCGCCGGCGATGCGAGCGACGTAGGTGCTGCCGCCCAGGAATCGATGGTCGAGGACCACGTAGCCCTCGAACGCGTAGAAGCGCGGCATGTGGCAGCGCTGGCAGCTCGCGCGGTCGAGGGCACCAGCCGCGTTCTCCCAGCTCCCGTATTGGTCCTGGACCACGTCGTGGAGACGGCCCCCGGTCGCCTCGCCGAGCGTCTGGAAATGACACGGACGGCAGCTCACCGGCGCCGCCAGCGCCGCGCGGAACTCGCGGCGGTGCAATCCGATGCGGCTCGAGACCAGCACGCTCGGGACCTCGGACGTGCCCCGGAGGAAGGCGGGAAAGGAACCCGAGAGCTCGCTCAGGAAGCGGCGGCCCGCGCCGGAAAGCGGCGTGACCGCGATCGGCAGCGGACCGTCTCCCGCGCTCGCGACCCTGCGATGACAGCTCACGCAATGCACGCCGGCGGCGTACCCCTCGCTCGCGATCGCCGCCTCGACTCCCACCCGCCGCGGATCGGCCGCGTGCGGCGCATGGCATTGCAGGCATTCGACCACCGCCGCACCGCCGCGCGCGGCGGCGAGGCGACGCACCATGCCCGTGAAGAGCGGATTCCGCGCCGCGTACGCATGCGTCGAGACGCGCCACGTCTCCGAGACCGAGATGTGGCAGCCGTCACACGCGTCCGGAACGATGGCGGCGAAGTCCTTCCCCGCGTTGACCAGCGCGTCGGGATCGCCGACGAGCGGCTCGATCACGCGCGACTGCCGCCACACGAACGAGGCCACGAGCGCGAGCGCCAGCGCCGCCACCGGCGCGGCCACGCGGACGAGCGGCGCGCGCCACGCGAACACACGCCCGGCGGACTCGCCTCCGACGCGCGCTCGGCGGCGTGATCCCAGCACGTGCAATCCACCGGCGGCGAGCACCAACCCCGCCGTGATGACGTGGATGTACCAGAGCCCGTTGGCCGCGATGCCGCCGACCGTGAGGAGGCCCGCCAGGCTGCCGACCACCCCGAGCGCCACCAGCAAGAGTCCCGTCGCCGTCGACGCTCTCACCCCACGCCGCAGCGCGCGAACGGCGAGCACGATCACGTAGCCGAGGAGCAGCAGCGCGATCACCCGATTGTGCAAGTTCGCGGCGGCGCGCTGCTCGGCGGTGATGACGCGCCGGCCTGCGGGATAAGCGAACAGGCTCACGATCAGCACCAGGCCGACCGGGAGGATCCACGGCAGCCTGCGCGCGCTGCGAACGCTGGGGCCGAAGACCTCCACCACGTGGACGAGGACGTAGAGCCCCACCCACGGCAACAGCGCCACGCCCAGGGCGCCGTGGGCGAGCTGAATCAACTGCACCCACGGCGGCGGCTCGCGAACGAGAAGCGTGCCCACACCCGTCGTCGCGACCACGACGAAGATCCCCGCGACCACTCCGCGCAGCCGCCCTTCCCAGCTCATTCGCTCGTGCATGGCGCGCTCGGATTCTAGATGAAGGCGTCGCGCGTTGGATCGACGGACCCGACCGACGAGCGCGACACGCACGTCACGAGCTGCACGGCGTCGCGGCGGCGCAGCGAGTCACGCCCACGCCGCCACGCGCCCGGGACGACTCAGCCCGGCGCGTGCGACGCCGCTTCGCGCGCCTCCGCGGGCTCCCACCACCGATCGGGCGGAATCCGAACCCGATAGGCGCCGCAGAAGTCGGTGAAATAGAGGTAGGCGCTCGGCTCGTCGAAGATCAGCGCGTGCACCTTCTGACAGGTGGGCAACGTCGCGACCTCCGTCCACGTGGCGTCCGGGTTCGGGCTCAGGAACGAGATGCGCCGGCCCGCGTAGGCGCCGACGGCCGCGAGCCCGGCGGTCGGCAGATAGGTCACCGGCCGCGGCATCCCGAGAATCGGCGTCACCGCCTTCACCTCGAGCGTCCGATCGTCGATCGAGAAGAGCTGATTGGCGAAGGAGTTCGTGAGCAATACCTGCCCGAGGGGGCCGGCCGTCGCGATCCCCCAATGCCAGATGCGGATGCCGTCGCCGTAGCGCAACGTGCCGTAACGCACGTCGAGCTCGACGATCGAACGCGACGAAGCCTCGCCGCGGCCGTAGATCACCGGACGCGTCGGGTGCCGCGCCAGCTCCTCGAGCCCCTCGATCGGCACGCGCCAGCTGCGCAGCGGCGGCTCACCCGCCAGGAACCGCTCCGGGGTCGTCTGCTCGATCCCCTTGTCGTGCTCGTGGCGCGGGCGAAGGATGAGGAAGAGCCCGAGCCCCGGAAAGTGGAACGACCGGTAATACGGCGTCTGCTCGTCGCGCACGCTCCACGTGCTCGTCGCCGGGTCGAGGATGTAGGTGCGCGACTGGACCCCGCCCACCGATTCGTCGATCTCTTCCCACTCGTGTGCGATCGCCGCGCCGCCGGGCAGCCCGGTCGTGAAGATCACGTGCGAGCTCGCCGTGGGCGTGAAGAACGAGCGACCGTCGGGGCGGATGACCGCCAGGCCGCGGGCCTCGTGGGGCGTATGACCATGGGTGACGATCACCGTGCCGTCGTCGCCCAGCGCGATGCCGTAAGCGCCGCGGCGCGACGAGAGCGTCTCGACCGCGAGCCTCTCGCTGTGACGCGGTGCCCGCAAGATCGGCGAGTACGCCGGCACCGCGTAGAGCGCCAAGACCCCATACGAACCCAGCGCCACCCAGCGCCGCCGGCCGCGTCGGATCGCCCCGATCGCCGCCGCCGCGAACAGCACACCGGCGAGCGTGCCCCAGTACGAGATCACGAGCTGCACGCAGATGGGAGTCGCCAGCAGACCCCCGAGGCCGAAGCAGGCGTCCACGAACCGGCCGATGGGCCGATCGAGCCACGGCCGCGCCAGCGCGAGCAGCCGGCGCGCTCGCAGCCGCAGCGCTTCGACGCGAGCGCCGCCGGCGAGGCTCACGGAGCCACCGAGGAGAGCACGAGGCCTGCGGCGAGCTCGTCGATTCGCGCGCCACGCCCGGGCAGCGCGTCGCGCCCTTCGACGCCGCCCACGGCCCTCGAGCGCCGGTCTCCGATCGCCATGCCGTTCTCTTCCCGACACCGGTGGGACAGCGGGACCAACGCCTCGGGGCCGTCGAAACCGGACGCCACGCGCACGTTGCCGCTCGTGTTGCCGATCCGCGTGGCGAGCCGCCGCCGTCCGAGATCCGGCGGGCAGCCGGTGAACGCCGGACCGACGCGCCCGCGCACGCCAGCCGTTTCCCGCGTTTCGATGCGCACCGGCGGCCCCACGTCTCGCGTCGCGAGCGTGGCGCCCGGGCCCTCGAGCGGCAAGACGCCTCGCGACCCGCCGAGCGCGCTCAGCTCGTGAGGCGCGCGATGTGCGCGATGCGCGCGCCGCCGTCGCGTGCGAAGAGATGGATCCGCGACGAATCGAGCGCGAGCCGCGCAGACGCGCCCGCGACGAGGTCGCGCATGCCCGGAGCGCGCGCGATCAGGCGCAGCCCCGGGGCAGAGCCGTTCGCCGCCACCAGCGTCGCGTGGACCAAGGTCTCGTGCCCGAGATTCTCGACGTGCTCGACCGTCGCCGCCAGGCCCTCGCCCTCCGTCACGCGCACGTCCTCCGGCCGAATGCCGGCGATCACGCTCGCGCCCAGCGCCGCCCGCAGCGCCTCGTCCCCCGCGAGCGGCGGCGGCAGACGCAATCGCTCGCCGCCGAGCACGATCGCGAGCCCATCCGCGCTCGCCTCGAGCGTGGTCGCGAACAGGTTCATGGGCGGGTTGCCGATGAAACCGGCGACGAACGCATTCGCCGGCGCCGCGTAGAGCTCGCGCGGAGTGGCCACCTGCTGCAACCGCCCCCGCTCCAGCACGGCCACCCGATCGCCGAGCGTCATCGCCTCCACCTGATCGTGGGTGACGTAGACCATCGTGGTGCGCATGCGACGCTGGAGTGACTTGATCTCGGCGCGCACTTGCACGCGCAGTCGCGCATCCAGGTTGGAGAGCGGCTCGTCGAGGAGCGACACCGATGGCTCACGCACCAGCGCGCGCCCCATCGCCACCCGCTGCCGCTCGCCCCCGGAGAGCTGCTTGGGCAGCCGGTCGAGCCACGGCTCGATCTCGAGCGCGCGCGCGATCGCGCTCACGCGCCTGCCGATCTCGTCCTTCGGCATGCGCCGCATCTGCAGCGGAAAGCCGAGGTTCTCCCGCGCGGTCAAGTGCGGGTAGAGCGCGTAGTCCTGGAACACCATCGCCACGTTGCGCGCCTGCGGCGAGTCGCGGTCGACGATCCGGTCGTCGATCCGCACGTGCCCGCCCGTCGCCGTCTCGAGGCCCGCGATCACCCGGAGCGCCGTCGACTTGCCGCAGCCCGACGGCCCGACCAGCACCAAGAGCTCGCCGTCCGCGACGGTGAGGCAGACGTCCACGAGCGCCTGGCGTCCCGTGGAATACGTCTTTTCAAGGTGCTCGAGCGTGAGCGTGGCCACGGCGCTCCTGCGTGCGACTCAGTCGAAGAAGCGCTCGGCGGCGATCGTGGGCAGTGCACCCGCCACGATCGGATCGGATTCGAAGAGCCGCTGGATGCGGTGATCGGCGAGGTGGTTCGCGAGAGCCACGAAGATCATCGCTTGGTCGAGCGTGAGGTAGGTGGTCGCGACCGCGCCGGTGGTGGGATCGACCGCGTCGAAGAACCCCCACTCTCCGTAGACCGGGTAGTGCGCGGCCAGCGCTTGCAGGTTCGTGAGCGCGCGCTCGGGGTCGACCGCCACCGCGAGCGCCGCCGCGTGCGGCGTCACCGCGCCCACGCCGTAGCCGATCGCGCCGAGGGGCTTCACGCCGTACTCGCCGTACTCGCGCGTGCCGGGCTTGCTGCTCGGCGACATCCCCCAGACCGGATAGCCGAGCTGCTCGGAGGCGAAGCGTCGCTGCACCTCGACGTGCGCGGCGTCGTTGGCGCCCAGGCTCGCCGGGAAGAGCCGTGGCTCGTCCACGACCAGCGTCGGCATGAGCGCCTCGAACATGCTGCCGCCCCACGAGGGCACGTACCGCACGCCGCCCCACTCGTACCAACCGCCGAAGTAGCGGGTGTCGACGTCGGTCTTCTCGCGGCGCCCGCGCGGCGGCTGCGACTGCCAGCCGCAGCTCTCGTGGAAGGTGCGGATCATCCGGTACCAGTGCTCCGCAGGGGCCTGGCCGCGGCCGATGGCGATGAGGCTGCCGAGACGAGACTCCGCGTAGAGCACTCCGTAGTGGTAGCGCGAGCGCTGGGCGCGCTGAACGAAGTAGCCGTGCGTCATGCGCCCGAGCTTCCGATCGTAGAAGAATCCGTAGTCCATCGCGTCGATCAGCGCGGTGGCGCGAGCGCTCAGCTCGGGATGGCGGTTCCGCACCACCACCAGCCCGGCGATGAGCCACGACGAATCGACGAACGAGAGCAGATTGCTGGTTCGCTCCAGCGAGGTGGTGTCGTAGTAGTTGAAGAAGAACCCGTGATCGCGCTCCAGGGCGTCGAGGGTGTGGAAGAGGAGCGAGAGCCGCTTCGAGGCACCGGGCTCGTCGACGAGCCCCAGCTCCTCCGCGGCCACGATCGAGAGCATGCGAAGACCCACGTTGGTGACGTTGGCGTAGTCGCCGACCACGCCGCCAACCGCGCCCTCCGCTGCCGCGCCGTCCAGGTGGACGTGGTCCACGGGCAGACCGTTCTCGCGATCGTGGAGTGCATCGAGGCCGCGCCAGGTATCCGCCGCCACCCGGCGTGCGAACGCCTCTGGCTCGACTGGCAACGTCGCGCGGTCCACGTGGAGCTGGGAGGGCCAACCGTTCATGCGCGCGCGAACGAACGGCCGCGCGGCCAGCTGACCGCCGTGAGCGGCTTCCCACGCCTTCTTCCGGGGTGCTTCGACGATCTCGAGAAGCGCGGGCTCGGCGTGACCGCCTTCGACCTCGCGCCCCAGCTCGCACACCTCGTCCCCCGTCCAGAGCGCGTGCCAGCGCGCGCATCCCGCGCCGAGCGCGAGCGCGACGAGACACGCGGGGACGACGAGGCCGCCGAGGCGGTGCGAGCGCGCGCTCATGGCGCGCAGACGATCGTGGCGATCACCGCCGCTGTCAAGACTCGGCGAGCGTGCGCCCGCGACGCGGGCTGGCGTTTGGGTCCCAGACGGCGCGAGCTCCGTCGATCCCGCGCGTTCCCCGCGCCAGCGGCACCTCTGGCAGTCCCGCGCATCCCGAAAACCCGGCGGCGGGTCGCCGAGGGTGTCGGGGCGGTGCTCGGGGCGGTGCCGTCCGCGTGCGTACTGGGTGAATCGTGCCCGGGCGCTGACAGAACGCTGACAATCGAGAGCAATCGTGAGTCACGGTCCCGATGAGCCCCCATCCAAGGCGGTGACATGACTGTCCATCCCATCCGGCCAGAACCACCCCCACACCGCCAAGCGCATGGCCCCATCGCGCGCAACATCGGGCGACTCTGGCTGCGGGCCTTCGGCTTCCGCGTCGCCGGACGCCGTCCGCCGGTCGAGAAATACGTGCTCATCTGCGCGCCCCATACCTCGAACTGGGACGCGTTCTTCATGCTGGCCATGTCGTTCGTCCTCGACATGAAGCTGAGCTGGATGGTGAAGGACACGATCGTGAAGGGTGCGTTCGGCTGGTTCCTCCGCAAGCTCGGAGCGCTGCCGATCAATCGGCGCTCGCCCCAGAACATGGTGGATCAGATGGCGGAGGCCTTCGCCAAGACCGACGAGCTGGTGCTCGCCGTGCCCCCCGAGGGAACCCGCAAGCGGACCGACTACTGGAAGAGCGGCTTCTATTACATCGCGCTCAAGGCGGGCGTTCCGATCGTGCCATCGGTCCTCGACTACGGCCGCAAGATCGGCACGGTGCTGCCGCCATTCACGCCGAGCGGCGACATCGACGCCGACATGAAGATGCTCGCCGAGATCTACCAGGGCTCGATGGCCAAGGTCCCCGCCAAGTTCGGGCCCGTGGCCGTGCGCGCCGCCAACGACGAAGCGCTGCGCGCCGCAGCCGGCTGAGCGGACTCAGGCCAGATCGAAGACGAGCAGCTCGGCGTCGCTCGCGGCCGTGAGCACCAGCTGCGTCGCCTTGCTCACCGCCGCACCGTCTCCCGCCTCGAGGTGCTCGCCGTCGAGCTCGACGGCTCCCCGCGCGATCTGCACCCACGCGTGGCGCCCGGGTGCCTGCGCGTGCGTCACCGTCGTCCCCGCAGCGAGCAAGCCGGCGTAGAGCCGCACGTCCTGGTGAATCGTGATGGCGCCGTCGGTGCCGTGACGATCGCCCACCAGCCGAAGGCGGCCTTGCCGCTCCGCGGGTGCAAAGTTCTTCTGCTCGTAGCCTGGGGTCAGCCCGTCGCGCTCGGGGAGAATCCAGATCTGCAGAAACCGCACGGGCTCGGTGCGTGACGGATTGAACTCACTGTGCAAGACACCCGTGCCCGCGCTCATCCGTTGCACGTCGCCGGGCACCAGCACGGACCCGTTCCCCAAGCTGTCCTTGTGCTCGAGCTCGCCCTCGAGCACGTACGACACGATCTCCATGTCGCGGTGGCCGTGGGTGCCGAATCCCTTGCCCGGGCTCACCACGTCTTGGTTGATGACGCGCAGCGCGCGAAAAC
Source organism: bacterium (assembly GCA_046331705.1). GTDB lineage: Bacteria > JADJOY01 > JADJOY01 > JADJOY01 > JADJOY01 > JADJOY01. Next base: position 62,002 of record JAXLQJ010000042.1, read on the forward strand.
CCATGTGCCGCGGATCGTGATACTCGCCGAACGAGAACGTATGGCGGCTGTCGAGCCAACCGAAGTTGGCGCGCCCACGCTCGTCGGACCGTCGCACTACGATCATGATCGCCTCCCCTCGGCCCGCGTCGCGGCTGATCGCGACGTGGCTCGCCAAGGTAGGTCCGCGAAGCCTGAAGTCAATTCGAGCGTCCACGGCGCTCGCGACTCCACTCGAGCCATCGATCGGTCGAACGCTCGACCGCGTGCTCGACCGCGACCGATCCCGCCACCACCAGCGCGACCACGCCACTCGCCGCGAGCACGAACGTACCGGTCGGAAGCACGCGCATCCGCCCACCCGCGTACATCACGAACGGCAGGTGCAAGAGATAGATCCCGTACGAGTACTTGCCGAGGAACGCGAAGCATCGTCGAGCGACGAGGCCGCCCTCGAGCCATCGCGCCAGGTTCACCAGCACGACGAAGAGCCCGATTCCCACCAGTGCGTTGGTGAAGCAATAGCCGGCCGTCGATCGATAGCTCACGATCCCGACCTGGTGGGCGAGCAATCCCGCGACCACCACCGGCCAACGGAAGAGGCGCGCCTCGACCGCCAGCCCGTCCCGACGGTGGGCGATCCCGAGCGCCATGCCGAACGTGAACTCCGCCATCCGCCCCGCGAAGAGCGCGCCCTCCGCCCAGTGGTTGCTGATCGCCCAGCCGGCGAAGAGCGCCGCGCGCACCGCGGCGGTGCCGAGCACGCCGAACACGACCAGCCCGGTGGGACCGAGCCGCCGCGCCAGCCACCACAGCGCGGGAAAGACCAGATAGAGCTCGATCAAGAGCGTCAGGTACCACCACGCCGGATTGAGGTAGTGGTGGATGGTCTCGATGGGCCAGATGCGCAGCCCCGTGAGGCTCACGAGCAAGCGCAGATCGATCGCTTCGTGCGGGCGCGCGAACGCCGCTGCCAGCACGATCGCGTGCGCGACCCAATAGAGCGGAAAGAGCCGAAGCAGCCGCCGGCGATACCACTCAGCCCAGCCCGCCTGCGGCCCAGGGCTGTCGCCGAGCGCCCGCGCGAGACCGAATCCCGCCACCACCAAGAACACGCCCACGGCGTGGAAGCCGAGCAATACGAGGCTCGCGAGCAGGCCGCGCCCCCAGCACGCGACTCGCGCGAGCCCGAAGACACCCGCCGCATCCGCGCACGAAGCACCGAGCTGCCCCAGGTAACCGGCCGCGAGCGGATCGACGGTGCCCGTGCGCCGCGCCTCCAGAACCAGATGGAAGTACGTGATCCACAGGATGGAGAGCCCTTTGACGACGTCCACCCACGCGAGTCGCGGCGCCGCGCGGGCGCGCGTGACGCGAGCGGCGTCGTCCGACGTCGACACCGGTTCAGGTGCGATTCAGCCGGTGGTAGAGCGCGCGGGTGCGGCCATAGAACCGCACGAAGACGTCGAAGAGCTCGTCGTAGAGCGCACGGGTGGCGGGATTCGGTCGGAACGTCGCGTCGATGGGTACCAGCCCGGGGATGTCTTCGAAGCGGATCCAGCCGAGCCCGATCGAAGCGAGGAATGCCGCGCCCCGGGCATTCGCCTGGCGCGGATCCTTCGCCACCAGGATCTCGCGATCGAGCACGTCCGCGAAGATCTGGCACCACAGCGGCGACATGGCGCCGCCGCCGATCAACCGCAACGGTTGCAGCGGTCGCCCCACGAACTTCTCGACGTAGCCGAGGCTCCAGCGCGTGTTGTACGCGACACCCTCGAGCACCGCGCGCACCATGTCCTCGAGCGTCGTGGTGGTCGAGAGGTTGTGGAAGCCGCCGCGCACGTGGATGTCGTCGACCGGCGTGCGCTCGCCGTTGAGCCAGGGCGTGAAGATGACCTGGTGACTGCCCGCTGGCACCGTGCTGGCGATCTCGTTCACCAGCGCGTAGGGATCGCTCGGCGTGGGGATGCCCGTGAGCGCATGGCGCCGGAACAGGATGTTCTCGGCCAGGAACGCAAGCGCCCCACCGGCCAGGTCCTGCTCGTTCAAGCATTGATACTTGCCGGGAATGGCCGCGGGAAACGACGCGATCGAGTGGATCACGTCGGTCTTCTGAAACGGCACCAGGCACTCGATCCAGGACGACGTGCCGATGTAGAGGTGGCCCTCGAAGTCACGCACCGCGCCCGAGCCGATGAGCGCGCATTGATGATCGGCGGATCCGCTCACCACCGGCGTCGAGCGCGCGAGACCCAGCGTGTCGGCGACCTCCGGCAACACGAGCCCCACCACCTGCGTCGCGGGGATGAGCGGCGGCAGCTTGTCGCGATCGATCCCGAGCAACCCGATGAGCCGATCGTCGTACACGATCCTCGCTGGATCGCGCGCGTCCGTGACCCAGAAGAGGTGCATCGCGTCCGGCGACGACGCCATGACGCCCGTGAGCCGAGCGTTCAGGTAGTCCTTGCTGGGCAGGAAATAGCGCGTCTTGGCGTAGATCTCCGGATACTCGTTCTTGACCAGCAGCGCATGCGCGGCGTCGTCCTTGCCCGAGAGCGCCGGCGCTCCCGCCGTCTTGCGGATCCAGCGGATGGCACGCGGGACGTTGTAGCCGAGGACGCTCGGAAAGCCGCCGACGACCTGCCGCACGTGACGCGCGCCGCGTGAGTCCATCCAGGTCAGCGCCGGCATGAGGTGCTTGCCATCGGCGTCGACCGCCACGGTGCTCGAGAACGTGCTCGACACGCACACGGCACCGATCCGGTCGGGCGACATCGAGCGCCGCGCGACGAGCCGTCGCGCCGCGGTCACCAACGCTCGCCACCAATCCTCCGGGTCTTGCTCGGCCCCACCCCCGGGGAGAAAGTGGATCGGGGTCGATTCGTAGTCGGAGTCGAGAATCTCGCCGCGGGCCGAGACCAGTGCGGCCTTGATGCCCGAGGTGCCGTGGTCGATCGCGAGGACGCAGCGATCGTCGCGCGCCTCGGCGGCGTCGTTGCTCGGGATGGCTGGCGTCAAACGAGCCTCGCGATCACGGTCGCACGCGCGGTCAGAGCTCCATCTTCGAGACCGAGCCGTCGGCCCGGATGGTCTCGAACACGATCGACGCCTCGCGCTTCTCCGCCTTGCCGCCAGCGCGCGCCATCATCACCGGCATCGCGACCGCGAGGAAATCGTTGGGGTCGATGCAGCCCTCCGGCGGCTTCACGCCATGAGCGGTGATCTTGCCGTCGGCCAGCAACATGACGCCGATCGCCGCCGGGACGCCCGTGCCCTCGCCCAGCGCGCTCGACCCCGAGAACATGTGCACGCGCACCTCGATCGGCTCTCCGGACTTCCGCCCCTTCACCACCACCGTCATGCACCCGCGCTGCGTACCGAAGCGGGTCTCGCGGAGAATGCGCTCGCGTTCGCGGATCAGGTACGCGACCGCGAAATCGTAGGGCGTGACGCGCTGGCCGCCGACGTCGATCGGCTCGCGGCTGGAAAGCCCGAGCCGACACATCTCGCCGGTGAGGTTGTAGTACTCGATCGGGATCACCGAGCCCTTGTTGGTCACCTGGCGCACCTTCAGGAAGCGCGGCAGCGTCACCTGCTCGGGATGCGGATACGGAAACACCGGAACCGGGCCCAGATTCGGGAAATCGAAGTCCTCGCGCAGCGCGATCCCGTCGGGCTCGAAGTACTTCACGTAGGTGAGCTTGCCGTCGAGGAACATCGGGATGTCGATGCTCATGCAGTGGAAGCGGTGCCCGATGACGCCGGGCCCCTCGATCGGCTCGCCGCCATGGCAGTGATAGATGTCGACCGAGTCCGTCTCGTCGAGCTGATTGTCGGCGATGTACTTGGCGAGCAGGTTCGTGGCGCCAGGCGACGCCCCCATGCCGATCACCGCCGTGACCCCCGCGCGCTTGGCCTCGTCGTCGAGCTTGAGGATGTCGAGCGTCACGTCGACGTCGTCGCAGATGTCGACGTAGGGCTTCTTCGCCGCGAGCACCGCCGCGAGCACCGTCTTCACGGTCTTGTAGAAGGGGCCCACGCAGTTGAGGACGTAGTCCGCGTCGGCGATCAGCTTCGCGACACTCGCCTGGTCGCCCGCATCCACGGTGGCGAAGCTCACCTTGCCGTTGCCGACCTGCGCCTGGATCTCGCGAGCGCGCGCCTCGTTCACGTCGCCGATCACCACCTGCGTGAACGCGTCCTGCATCGCCAGCGTCTTGACCGCCACGCTGCCCACCGCGCCGCATCCGCCCAACACGACGACCTTGCTCATGATCCCCCCTCCTCCTCGACGAACCTGCGTGCCGCAGCGCGCTCACGACGCGATCGGGATCAGCCCCTCGGCCCGCGCCGCCTCGTCCACTCGCGCATCGAACGCCAGAACGTACACCGGATCACGCGCGCCCGTCCTGACGGCGTAGCTTCCCGAGCACCGCGCGCACCGAGACTACCGTCGAGACGCGCGATCGGTCACGATGTCTCGCCTTGAGTCGCCCCACGCAAGCGGTCACCCCATCGCCCGAACCCTCTGCCAGGGGGTTCACCGCGCGACGCCAGCTCATCCGGAAAATCACGTGTCTTGCACTCTGCGCAACCACCGCTCCCGCGTGCACGACGATTCGCGCCGCGCACGAGCTAGCCAGCTCCAATCCGGTATGCGGCATCGCGGTGTCGGAATCGATAGAGGGCCAGAGTCCGATCATCGAGTGGACGGCGGACTACCGGCTCCCACCCGCCTTCGACGCCATGCTCTGGGTGCCCGGGTACGTGGTCACCCGTCGAGGCCGGTTCGCCGTACCCGTCCCGATCTCCACCGCAATCGCACTCGAGCGCGGAGCGGACCGCCCCGAGCGACTTCCACCAGCGCGGGCTGTCGAGCTTCAAACCTGCACGCTGCACCTGCGCTTCGCGACGCCGGAGACCCACCGGATGGAGAATGCCGAGGGGCTCGTGATTCTGCGCGCGCGCGTTCGCGAGTTCGAGCCGAGGCGAACCGCGATCGTGGCGCTCGATGATCACGGCGGGG
>JAXLQJ010000043.1:0-66595 GCA_046331705.1 bacterium
CCTGATCCCTCGTCATGCGTCCCGCGGATCTCGTCGCCGTCCAGCCCTTCATGCGGCTCGAGGACTACGGCAGCGAAGAGACCTTCCGCACCAAGATCGAAGGCCTCCTGGAGCGCGTGGATGCCGTACGCGGCGCGCGCGAGGGCGGGCGTTTCCCGCACCCGGCGCTGGTGGTCTTTCCCGAGAACATCGGGACCTTCCTCGGCATCGCCGGCCATTTCGACATCGCTCGCCGTTCGCGCACCACCGACGGCGCGCTCACGCGCCTCTTGTTGCGCCGGCTTCCCGAGCTGGTCCGCACGATGGTGCGCTTTCGCATCCGCGATCCCAAGCGCGCCGCGTTGGTGCTGCTCTCGCGCACCGTGTGGCCCCTCTACTTCCGCACCTTCGGCGAGCTGGCGCGCAAGCACCAGGCCTGGATCGTGGCGGGCAGCGCGCTGATGGCGCGCAATCGCTACGGGCGTGACAGCCAGCGCTACGAGCCCGCCGACGGACACGCGTGGAACCTCTCGCTGACGTTCGATCCCGACGGCTGGGTGGTGAACGAGACCCGCAAGGTCAACCTGGTGCCCACGCTCGAGGACGTGCTCGGCCTCACCCCGGGACGGGTGGAAGACTTGGAGCCTTTCGACACGGCGTTGGGCCGCGTCGGCACCATGATCTGCTACGACGGCTTCAACGAGCCGCACACCTCGCGCGAGCCGCATTTCCGCACCGTCGGTGCCCACTACGACCAGCGCCAGGTGCGCATCCTGGCGCAGCCGGCCGCGAACCCGTGGCCGTGGGACGAGCGCTGGTTCTTCGCCGAGCCCGGCGAGGACCAGCTCCGTCGCGAGCAATGGCTCAACGAGGGGCTCTGCTGTCAGCTCGCGCACCTGCCGCACGTGCGGTGGGCGGTGAACCCGCAGCTTCTGGGGCAGATCTTCGAGAACCGCTTCGACGGCCGCAGCTACATCTTCGAGCGCACCCGGCGCGGCCAGGTGCGCGTGCTCGCCGAGGCGCGGGACTATCGCCTGGCCCCCGATAGCGAGGAGATCGTCGTCGCGCGCATCGACCTCGACTCGCCGCAACCCGACTGAGACCGACGACGCCGACCGCACCGGTGAGCCGCGCCCACGACGCATTTCGACTGCGGAATCCTGGCCCGCGCGATTTCGCGCGCAATATATTGCGCGCCGAGCGCGGCACGAATCTCGAGGCACGCCGCGCCGAGCCGTGGCATCGCCGCGTCGTCCCTCTCGCCCGCCGCGATCACGCGTGACCGACTCCACTCTCGAGACCCCGTCGCCTCGGTTCGGCCCCGCGCCCACGTGGGCGCGGCTCGTGGTCCTGCTGCTCTTCGCCGCGATGGCGTGGATGCGACTGGTCCACATCGACGCGGACCCGCCCCAGGACCTCGACTGGAGCGGCGGCGTCTTCTTCGACGAAGGGATGCTCGCGCACGACGCGCGTGAGCGCGTGCTCTTCGGGCGCGCGCCGGTCGACGACTGGAGCGACGTCTACGTGAGCCCCGTGCTCTCGTACCTGAAGCGCGCCACCTTCGTGCTCTTCGGCGTGGGGATCGCGCAGGTGCGGCTCGTTCCCGTGGCGTTCAGCCTCGCGACGCTGGCGCTCGTCTACTTCCTCGCGAAGCACGCCAATGGCTGGCGGTTCGGGATCCTCGCCACGTGCCTGCTGGGCTTCGCGCACGTCTTCGCGATGTTCAATCGCGTGGGGCTCACCGAGACCTCGGTGCTCTTCGTGATGGTGCTGGCCGCGTTCTTCTGGCTCGAGGCTTGGGCGCGTCTCGACGTGCGGACCGGCACGGCGACGCTCACCAACGCGAGCCTCGTGTGCTTCGCCGCCGCAGGGGCCAGCACGTTCCTCTCGTACGTGTGGAAGAGCTACCCGTCGTTCCTGACGGTGCCGTTCGTCGCGCTGCTGGTGCTGACCCGCCGTCGTCCGACGGGTGCCAACCAGCTCCCGCCGCGCGCCGCGGCCGCGGCGGCTGCGGCCATCGTTCTGGGTGCGCTGCTCGTCGCGCTGCCTTGGTACGTGCTCTTCGTGCGGCGCTACGCACCCCAGATCCACCAGGCGATGCAGTTCTACGAGAGCCAGTCGATCCCCACGAGCCTCCGTCAACTGGTGGCGAACGTGGTGGAGCTCTCGTTCTTCCGGGTGTTCGCACGCGATCCGGCGATGCTCTACCTGGCCGCCGGCTACCTCGGCCTGCTGATCCACCGGTCGTTTCACGCTCCCGAGCGGCTGGTGCCGTTCGACGTCTTCTTCGGCCTCTGGTTCGTCGCCCATTTCGCGTTCGACGCGATCCTCAACTACCAACCGGTCCGCTACCACGTGCCCGTGATGCCGGCCATGAGCATTCTCATGGCGCGGGCGATCGCCGAGGGCGCGCGCCTGCGGGCGTTGCCGTTTCCGCCTCGGCTGCGCTGGGTGGCCTTTCCGTTCCTGTGGATCTGGCTGGCGCTCTTCACGTCGCACCTGCCGTTACCGTTCGACGTGCTGTGGCGCCAGCTCGCCGGCGCCCGCGCCCGGCCGCCCTCCGGCGCGCAGGTGCTGGCGTTCTGGCTGGTGGCGGCCGCGGCGGTGCTGCTGGCGCTGACGCTGATCGGCCGGTTCGTGCGGCGGCGCGAGATCGCGCTGCCGCGGCTGGTCGCGCCAGCGCTGCTCGGCGTGGCGCCGCTCGTGTGCTTCGCCGCCATCGAAGGGCGCGACTACCTCGAGTGGGTGATGCACCCGAAGCACCTGGTGCGGGATCGCTCTCACGAGCTCGGCGCGCGGCTTCACGACCGCTGGATCGCGGGATTGGCCGCTCCCGAGCTCGCGCTCGAGAACCGGCTCCACGCGTTGCACGTCTACCCCAGCTTCTTCAACGACCACGATCTCTTCGGCCGTTTCCCCATCACGCACCTGCTCCTGGATTCCCACCAGCGCGAGCAGACGTTCTATTTCGCGACCTATCCCGAGACGATGCGGCGCGCGGTGCTGATCGACGCCTTCCCGCTGGCGAGCGCCAACTTCGTCCTCCTCTCGCTGGCGGAACCGTTCGTCGAGCGCACCGAGTCGCCCACCGCCGTGGCGGGCGATCCGACGTCGTTCACCGCCAGCGCGCGGATCGTGAACCCGCCGCGTGGCGACGCGCGCGAGGTCCAGCTCGGCTGGACGCTGATCCCGGAGACGCCGCCCGGCACCGAGTCGCCGCCGCCCCGCATCACCGGCCCGCCCAGCGAGCCGATCCTGCTCGCGCCAGGCGCGAGCCACGATTTCCCGATCCGCGGCGTGGCGCCGCCCGGCACGTCGCATCTGCTCGCGTACGTGCTGCCGCCGCACCGCGCGACCCTCGCCGCGCGCTTCTTCGACCACGAGTCCGGAGCGCTCGAGCCCGATCCGGACGCCGAGTTCGGCGAGGCCTGGCACACCGGCGTGGCGGCGGGCCGCAAGGCGTACGCGCTCTACGGCCCCTATCTCCAGTTCGGCCCCGGGCGCATCCACACCTACGTGCGGCTGCGCTCCGGGCGCAAGAAGGCCGCCGGCGCGATCGCGCGCATCGAGGTGGCGCGCGGCATGGGGCGCGGCGTGCTGTGGTCGCGCGAGCTGACCTCGAACGAGCTGGTCGCCAACGGCCCGTACACGGTCCACGAGCTCGAGTATCTCCACGACCAGACGCAGAACCTCGAGTTTCGGGTGTACACCTTCGGGCGGGCCGATCTGTGGGTGGACCGAGTGACGATCGAATACGCGCCGGGGGCACCCGCCGACGGCACGATCGTGGTGCCCTCGGGTCCCACGTGAGCGGCGCGCCGTGACCTCGCCCTGGGCCGCGGCGCTGGCGCTCGAGGTGCTGGTCGGGCTGCCGGGCGTGCCGCTCGCCGCGTTGCTCGCCCGGGCACCCAGCGCGAGCGAACGGCGATCGCTCGCGCGCCAGCCGGAGGCGCTCGTTTGGGGGCTGGTCCTGGGGCGATTCCTCACCGCGGGGGCGCTGATCCTCGCGGTCGCACGCTTCGGACCGAGCGCGCGGGCGGTGGCGGTCGCCGCCGCGCTGCTCGTGCTCGCGACCGTGGCCCTCTGGCGCGCGGCGCGGGCCGACGACACGCCGGGCGCGGCGCGGTTTCGCCCGTGGAGCGCGCGCACCTGGCTGGGCGCGGCGGTGTTGCTGGGCGCGATCGCGCTGCTCGCGGGCGGCCCGCTCGCCCGCGTGGGCGCGCGGGTCGACGACGCGTTCGCGTACCACCGCTACTTCCCGGGCGACTTCCTGAAGCAAGTCGCCATGACCAGCGAGCTGACCAAGGGCGAGCTGCCGCCTCACAACCCCTGGCTCGCGGGCGTGCCGCTTCATTACTACTGGGCGTCGTTCGTGCCCGCGGCGCTCGTCCATCGGGTGCTCCGCGCCGAGCCGAGCCTCGAGCGGTTGCTGGTCCTCGAGACGCTCTGGACCGACGCTCTCTTCGGGCTCGCGCTCTTCGCGACCGTGCGTCTCGTGACCTCGCGCGAGCGCTGGGCGGTGCTGGGGACGCTCGCGGCGCTCGGCGCCGTGAGCTACGAGGGGGCGTATTTCTGGGCGCGACATCCGGGCTCGCCGGCGGCGCTGCTCGCGGCGGCGCGTTCCGTGAACATCGACGGGCTCACGCGCGTGATGTGGGGCCCGCCGCAGATCGATGCGCTCCACCGCGCGCTCGTCTACGGCCCCCCGCACCTCCTGGCGCTCACCTGCGGGCTCTTGCTGGTCGCGCTGGTGACCGCCGGCGACGTCACGGCGCGCACGCGGGTCGCGGTCGGCGCGGGCGCCGTCGCGGCAGCGAGCGTCGCCGCGAGCTTCTTCGTGGGCGGTGTGGTGACGCTCTGGCTCGCGCTGGTGACCGGGCTCGACGTGCTTCGGCCGCGCGCCGATCGCGCGGCGCGGATCGCGCGGCTCGCGAGCGCGCTCGCGATCGTGGCCGCCACGGCGGGCGCGTGCGTGGCGCTCGCCATGGTGGCTCGCTCGCGCGAGCACGGGCTGGTCCTCGGCCTGCCGTCCGGGCTGCGCGAGCGGCCGCTGTGGGTGCTCGGCCTCAATCTGGGCGGGTCGCTCGCGCTCGGTGGCGTGGGGATCGTGTGTACCCGGCGCGAGGAATGGCGCGACTGCTGGCCCGTGCTGGCGCTGGTGGTGCTCGCGCTCGCGGTGCTCGCGCTGCTCACGCTCCCCGGCTACGCCAACGACGTGGCGCTCAAGGCCGGCTTCGTGGTGCAGGTCGGCTTGGCGGTCTTCGCGGCGAGCGCGCTGGAGCGGTTCGCGCCGCGCGGCCAGCGGGCGCTCGGGACCGGCGTGCTGGCGGTGCTCGCGCTTCCCGCCGCGCTCACGCCGCTGCTCGACTGGCGCTTCACGCGCGCCGTGAGCGATCACGGGCAGACCTGCTACGTGTCGGCGGATGCGATGGAACTGGCGCGCCGCATCCGCGAGACCGTGCCGGAGCGCGCCGTCGTGCAGGCCCGTCCGCTCGACGAGAGCATGCCGCTCAGCGTGGTGCCGGTCTTCGGCGAGCGCCGCAGCGTCCTCGGCGATCGGTTCTTCGCGCGCATCTTCCAGGCGCCCGCCGACAAGCTCGCGGCGCGCGAGCGCGATCTGGGGCGGCTCTTCGGCGTGCGCGAGCCCGAGGCCATCCGCGGGCTCCTCGCTCGCTACGACATCGACTACCTGGTGCTCGGCACCGAGGACGGCGCGCTGCGCGACTACTGCGCCGCGAGTCTCGACACCTGCGAGCTCACGTTCCGCAACGCGACGTACGACCTGGTCCGCATCCGCCGCCCCCAGCCCCAGCCGCGTGCGTAGGCACGGCGGAACGCGTTCCTCACGTCCGCGGCGCGTGCGCTCGGGGCCCGCTTCACGGCCCCGAACAGGGCAGGACCTCGGCCTGGAAGGGCTGCGTGAGATCGGTGCCGTAAGCCTCGACGCGGACGCGGTCGTTCTCCGGGATGACGGCGATCTGCCACGGCTGCTTCGGCTTGCCCACGACGAACGAGATCGCCTCCAGCGCCATCCCGCCGGGCGCCATCTTCCGCGCCTCCGCGATGCTGGCGCGCTGCTCCTTGTTCTGCGTCTCCACCACGTGCCGCGCCCACGACGTGGGCGTCCACGCGCCGTCGCCCCCGCTCGTGCCTTCGCAGCCGCCGGTGGCGATCACCATCATCAGCGCCTGGCGCATGCGCGCCATCTTGAGGGGGCCTTGATCGAAGGACGCCGTGGGCATGCCCGGGATCACCGGGATCACGATCGGCGGGGCGCTCATCATCGGCATGCCTTCGTTCGCCAGCGACCGGGGCGAGGGCGGCTCGACCTCCACGGGCTTCGCCTGGGCGGCGGCGCGGCGCTCGAGCTCGGCGCGCGCGTTGGTGATCGACGAGCGCGCGTCGCGAATCGCCGATTCCCGCGACGATCGCGACGGCGCCGAGGATCGCCCCGAGCCCCCGTCGCCGAGCCGGCGGAGCGCGTTGAGCGCGTAGCCGAGCGCGCTCGGCGCCGTGCCGTCGGCGCCCACCGCGCGCGACAGCGAATCGACCTCCGACTGAAAGCCGCGCGCCCACGTGGCCCACGGACTGTCGAGCGGGTTGGCGTCCCGCCCGCTCGAATAGGACGACTCGTCGAACGCCATCGCCTGGCGCTCGGCCTTGTCCACCAGCCCCTCGACCCGCCGCACCAGCTGTTCCGTGGGCGAGGAGCCCGCGGCCCCCCGCGACGCATCCGCTGCCGCCGTCGCCGCGCGCGGTCGCACGTGCTGAAGCTCTTTCCCCTCGACCTTGGGGCGGTTGTAGAAGAAGCCCGCCTTGTCCGCCCACTCGTAGTCGATGGGCGGCGGGTTGCCCTCGGCGTGGATCTGCCCCTTCTCGTCCACCCACTTGTAAACCCGCGCTTCGGCACCGGCCGGCAACAGCGCGACCAGCGTGACGGCAAAGACGAGGGCCATTCGTGCCGAGCGAGCCATCGCGCTGCGGATCATACGCAAGACCCGCGCCACGGGTGAAGGCCGCTCGTGGAGCATCGGACGATCAGGGGCGGAGACGAACCTCGCTCTCGGAGGGCCGAGCGTCTACGCGGCCGGGGCTCTACGGAGCGAAAAAAAATCGCGAACGGCCCGCCTGACGGCGGGCCGAGAGGTCAGGGAACCAGAGAGCCAGAGACCAGAGAGGCCAGCGTCCAGCCCATCATGGGGGAGAAACAATCACGCGAAAACCGATGATGACGAGGCGGTTGCCGGGATCGTAGTCGTAGCGGGCCGCGGACCGGGCGCTGCGTAGATCGAAGTAGTACGCACCGCCACGAACCACACGGCCGGAGTCGGCGCCAGCATCGAGCTTCTCTCGCCCGCCATCGGCGCGGTACGGGTACTCGGCCGCTACGGAGCGAGTCCATTCCCACACGTTCCCGCTCAGCTCCTCGACCCCGTCCGCGCTGGCACCGTTCGAGAAGCAACCCACAGCGCTGGGGCGGCCGATGCGCGACTCGGACGTGTTTGCCCGTTCCGAAGCGAACTCGTCTCCCCACGGATAGCGGCGCTCGGGTAACGGGTTCGCCGATCCATCAGCGAGGGTCTTCCCACCGCGCGCGGCCTTCTCCCACTCGGCTTCCGAGGGGAGCGTCACGCTCTGCTCCGGGCGAATCTTGCGAGAGGCTCGCCAGCGTTCGGTGAGCCAACGTGTGAACGCCAGCGCCTCGTACCAGCTCACCCCGACCATCGGTTGGTTGGGCAGTCCGTAGATGGCAGGGAGAACGCATGGGCCGGCCGTCGGCTCCTCCTCGAAGCGACTCACGATGGTTCCCGACTTCCACACGCCCGCGGCTTTCGCTTCCGGCCAGAACCGTTCTTCGGCGTACCCGCCCGCGGAAACGAACGCTGCGAACTGGCCACACGTGACCGGCCACTTGCCGATCCGGAAACCGGGTACATCCACCTCGTGGACCGGCTTCTCGGGCATCCACGGTGCCTGATCGGTACTCCCCATCCGGAACGGGCCCGCAGGCACCACGCAGAAGGCCAGCTCATCGACGGAGGTCACGGCCTCGCGCGGATCGCCGAGCTGTGCCAGCACGCGCCCCGCCTCCGCCCGCTCGACTGCCGGCAGCGGGCATGCGAGTGCCTCGACCAAGCGTCCGATCAGGCGCTCGAGGTAGGCGCCGCCGCCGTCCGGTTCCTCATGATCGGCCTCGATCGTCTTGCGCTCGGCCACCACCGCCATTCGCCCCGACCACACCAGCGCCCTCCACTCGGCAGCCGCTGTGGGCGCGCGTGTGGGGCAGAGGTGATACGCGAGGTCGAGAAGCTCGTGGGTCCGGCGCAGGTTGAAAAAGAGCTCCTCGCCTCCCAACGCCACGGCCAACGACCAGAAATCCCCCTCCTCGGCGTGCTTGCGAATCGGTCGCTCCGGGTGGCGTTGCGAGACCAGGAACGCGCCGGCGAGGTACTCCTGGAACGTGCGGTGTGGAAATCCGTATGCGCTCGGCTTGCCCGGAGCCCCGCCGCGCCCGATCACGAGCCCCGCACACGTGTCCACGTAATCCAAGAAATGCTCGGCAGCGGCGGCGCTGCCGAGATGGTGGCGATCGAGGAGGTCGATGGCCGTCCCCCGCGCCAGGTCGCCGGCGCCACTACCGTCTCCTTGCGTGCGGTTGCTGCCGGCGTCGCTGCCCAGGCGGTGAGTCTCGTACGCGAGCCGTTCCATCGCCTCACGGAGCTTCTTCGTCTCGTGAAAGAAGGGCTGGATCGATTCGTGAATCCCAGCACTTCCCGCACGGTGCCGCTGCCAGCGCTGGATCAGCACCTGGACCGCGAGGTCGTAGACCTTCACCCGCTCCTTCGGTAGCCCGACGTCGCGCTGGTGGAGCAAGGCCATCGTGGTCAGCAACATCGGGTTCGACGCGAGCTCGCGCAGATCGGCACCCGTCGCCGCGGTCGCGAGCTCCGCGGCACGATCCTTGGCTTTGCGTTCGTCGAAGCGCCCGATCACACGCTGCGCCTCGTACCAACCGCTCACGAAGGCGCGGATCTTCTCCTCGTCGAACGGCGCCAGCGTGAAAGCGGTGAAGCCCCGAAGCTCGCCTTTGCCCTCGTACGAGCGCGTTCGGCAGGTCACCACCACTCGTTTCACCTGCCACGCTCGAAGGGCGGCGCTCACGGTCTCGCGAACCCGCTCTCGCGCAGCCTCCGGCACCTCGTCGAGGCCGTCGAATCCCAACAGTACCGAGCCTGCTTGCAGCCGCTCCCTGAGCGTGTCCGCAAACGACTTGGCTCCCAGCGATTCGAGGTCGTCGGCGAGCTGATCTTCGAGGGCGTGGCAAAGGGCTTGGGCGCGCTTGGCGTCACCGAGACGGTCGATGTCGAGCGCGACGAGCCGCGGCACCAGATCGCGCAGCGCCACCAGGATCGGAAGCAGGTTCCCCAGGTCCATGCGGGGTGCCGCTCCCTTGCCCGGTTTGAGCCCCAAGAGCGTCCCGCACTGCCGCGCCACGACGTTGCGCAGAAACGCGCTCTTCCCGGACCCCGCGTCTCCCAGGAGCACCAATCGCTCTTGATCGCGGAAGGCCTCGATGGCGCGAACCGGAACCTGATCTCCACCTCCAGGTCGCCCTGCGATCAGGTGCCGATCGGGCTCTGCGTTGCGCTCGGCCTTGGTCAGCTCGCGGAACGTAGTGGTGTCCAAGTCGATGTATACGTCCTCGAGGGTCGGTTCCTTCTCGCAGCTCTCGTCCCCGCCGAGCGGCGCCAGCGGCAACAACATGCAAGCGTGGCGCAGCCTGGTCAGGTAGAGCGCTTGCGCCTCGCCGGGTCGAAGCTCGTTGCCAGACTCTGCCGCTCCAGAGCCGTGGTTGTGAACGTGAACGCTCTTGTCGACCATCGCGCCCGAGCCGATCACGTCGCCGCGAACCTCGGCTTCGGCTCCCACCGCCAACCCGTGTTGCGCCACCGCGGTCGCGCCATCTCCCTGCGCGCTCGCGGCCCCCGTGCCCACGACCCGCGCCACGAAGCGCTTCACACCGTCACGAAGCCCCATGGTGACCTCTCACAGCACGGCCTGCGGACCGGCACGAAGCAAAATGGCGGCAAACGAGCGAGCGAAAAGCCAGAGGGGCCAGCGTCCAGCCCATCATGGGGGAGAAACAATCACGCGAAAACCGATGCTGTCGATGCGGTAGTCGGGATTGAGGTCGAGGCGGGCCGCGGACCGGGCGTAGCGAGGATCGTAGAAGTACGCACCGCCACGAACCACACGGCGGGACTCGGCGCCAGCATCGAGCTTCTCTCGCTCGTCATCGGCGCGGTACGGGTAGCTCTCTGTCTGTGATCGAGTCCACTCCCAGACGTTGCCGATCATCTCTTCCACGCCGTACGGGCTTACGCCACCCGGGAAACAGCCGACGGCGCTCGGGCGACCGATTCCCGTCTCGTCGATGTTGGCCCGACTCGAATCGAACGCATCGCCCCACGGGTACGCCGGGTATGCGTTCGGTTGACCGTTCGGGAGCACGAGCCCACCACGTGCGGCCTTCTCCCACTCGGCCTCGGACGGCAACATCACGGTCTGATCGCGTCGAATCCGGCTCGAGTCTCGCCAGCGCTCCGTCAGCCAGCGTGTGAACGCCAGCGCCTCGTACCAGCTCACTCCAGCCACAGGCTGGTTCGGTGCGGTGAACGCTACTGGCAGCTCGAGCGGTCCCGTTGTTGGCTCGTCCTCGTACCGTCCCTTGATCTTCCCGGCCTTCCAAACGCCGTTGCGCTGGGCTTCGGTCCACCAGCGTTCGTCCGTGTAACCGCCCGAGTCCACGAATGCTGCGTATTGAGCACCGGTCACTGGCCACCTCGCGATCGAGAAGCCCGCGAGCGTGACCTCATGCGCGGGGCGCTCATCCGACCACGCGCGGCCGTCGCCGTCAGCGCTCCCCATCCTGAACGGTCCGGCCGGCACATCGCAGAAGGCCATGTGATCGACCGCGATCACCTCCAGCCGTGGGTCTCCAAGCTGCGCCAGCACCGCACCGGCCTCAGCCCGCTCGCGAGCTGTGAGCGGGCTCTGGCGCAGCAACTCGACGAGCCGATGGCGCGTGCGCTCCAGGAGATCCGCCCCGAGCGCGCCCTCGGCGGCACGGCGCACGCCGATCTCCAGCAACACCTCGCCGGCGAACCACGCCCGTCGCCACGCGAGCGCATCGATTCCGGTGCTCGCCGGGCATAGCTCGCCCACGAGCGCGAGCGGCTTGTCCGTGTCGCCGGCGACGTGAACCAGCCGGCCCACCGCGAGCAAGACCACCTCGCGCCAGCGGTCGAGCTCTCGCGTGTGGCCGGCCGCCGCCCGCCCGAAATCGCCCAGTGTCGAGAGGTGTGCGCCCGCCAGATATTCCTGAAACGTCCGGTGCGGGAATGCGTAAACGCCTTGGCTGCGCTCCAGCAGGAGGCCGGCGCGGTGTTTGATGGAGTCGATGACCGCGTCTGCCCAGCCCTTGTCGCGTCGCGGATGAAGAGCGGCGAGCGCCACTTCGAGCGCGTGCTCGCCCACGTCGGCGACGCCGTCGTCGCTCGGCCCCGCGCTCGCCCCGTGGACCTCGAATGCCAGTCGCCAGAGTGCGCGCTTGAAGTCCATGTCATTGACGTTCACGTCGTTCATGAGGCGCCGCAGAGAGGGCCCTTCGCCATCGCGTTGCTTGAGCTGCTCCCAGCGCCAGAGCAGGAGATCCACGGTCTCCTCGTAGAGCAGCGCCCGCGCATCCGGTAGCCGCCCGCGATGGGTGTGAACCAGCGCCATCACGGTGAGCAGCAGCGGGCTGGGCGCCAGGCGCCAGAGATCGGGGCGGCGAATGGCGGTGCTCAGCCGCTGCGCGAGAGAGGCGGCCTCGATCTCCCGCACCGTGCCGACTGCCGCCAGCTCGGCGTACCAGGCGCGAATGAAACGATCGATCCGCTCGTCGTCGAACGGTGCGATCTCGAAGGACTCGAAGCCGGCGAGACGCCAGCGCGGGTCTTGGTACGAGAGGGTCCGGCAGGTGACGACCACGCGGCTCGCGGGGTAGCGCTCCGCGAACGCGCGGACCGACTCGACGATGACCTTGCGCTGCCGCTCGCCGCTGACCTCGTCGAGGCCGTCGAAGAGCAGGATTCCGTGGCCCGCCTGCGCCGCGGCTTGAATCGGAGCGAGCGCGCTCGAAAGGCTCTGCTCGGCGAGTCGCGCCGCCAGGAAGTCCCAAATCACTTTGGGATTGCCCGAGGTGATGGACTCCGGAAGGGCCGCCGCCACGTCGCGCAGCACGATGGGGATGGGAATGAGATCGGGTGCTAGCGGGGTCGTCGCTGACGACGCCTTCTTGCGCCGCGGTTCATCCGGTGACGGCGCCTGCCCCGAGGCCAGGCTCATCGCGACGTATCCCATCAGCGTGGACTTGCCCGATCCGGGCCCACCGAGAAGCACCACACGTGGATTCCGCGCGAGGGCCGCGAGCGCCGAGAGCGGCGGCGCACCGTGTTCCGGCCCGGCAAGCTCGTCCGGGGTCGCGGTCCGTGACCGCCGGTTCTTACGCTTCGACGGCGCCAGCTCGTCGCGCGAGGTCGTGGCGAGATCGACGTAGACCGAAGCCAGCCGGAGCGGCTTGTCCGCCGAAGTGGCGTCGCTCGCGCCGAGATCGATGCCGCGCAGCGGCAGCCCCGCGTGCTGCCGCGCGATCCAAACGCGATACGCCGCAATCGCATCGTCGGCAGCCCGTGTGGCTTCATCCGAAGGCGGGTGATTGACGTGTACACCGCCGTGGACTTGGGCGCTGCCGCCGATCACCACGGCGCCCGGTCCAGCCGCGATCGCGCCTTTGCCCTGGGCGATGACGCCGGAGCCTTTCACCACGGCGTGGTAGGTGGTGGACGGTGCGCTCGAGCTCTGCGGCTCCCGAAGGCGCGTGAGCGATGCGCGAACCTCGGCGGTGAGCGACCGAGACGCGTCGAAGAGCGCCGTCAGCTCGGTCCGCAGGAGTGTTCCGTGGTCGGCGTCGCTCGGGTCGTCCTTCCACAGCGCGACGGCGGCGCGAAATCGCTGCGAGGCGGCGCGGTCACGAACGCACGCGTCCCAGAGCCCTGCGATGGATTCGGGAACCCCGGTGCGCACGGGAGGTTTGCCCGCGAGATTCACAATCCAAGGCGAGAGCGTGCCGAAGAGCGCCGTCGCCAGGTCGCTCGTGGTGCTGAACGGCGGCCCGAGCGGGGGCACGGACAGCGGAGCGGGCGCGCTGGGCGCGGCCGCGCTTCGCGGCGCAGTAGCCGCTGTCTTCTTGCCGCGTGCAGCAGGTCGCTTGCGCAGCGCGCCGATCAAGTGCTCGAACGCGTGCGATTCGTCCGCCGGCGGCACGAAGTCCACGCGGGTGAGCATCTCGAGGCGTGGTGGGACGTCGCAGGGGGCGATCCGGATGGGGACGATGGCGCGCTGGCGAGCGGCGGGATCGCGCGTTTGAACGAGCAGGTTCTCGAACTCCGTCCAGCCGCTCTTCAGATAGTCGGGCGAGAGGACGACCACCGTGTGGCGGCTGTCCACCGCGGCGCGCTCCATCTCGGTCGCCAAGGGCGCGCCAGCCACGAAGTCGCGAGAGTCGATGCAGACCTTCAGCCTCGCGCCTTCGAGCGCGGGCAGGAGCTTGCCGCAAACCCAATCCGCGTCGCGGCTGCTGTAGCTCAGGAAGACGTCGTAGCGATGGCCTTTTCGCGATGCCATTCGATTCACCTTGCTACGGGGAGTGCGCTGCGCGCGTGCGAGATTAACCCGTATTCGCGGCCCGAAGTCGGCGTGTCACGGACTTCGCTCGCGGATGCGGCGGCGGTAGGAACGTGTTTCGATGCGGAGCGCACCCGGAGTCGCGCGGCCGAATGCGAGCGGCGCCGCGTTGCGCGTGGGAGTGTGGAGGGTGCCGATGGCGGAACACGGTGCGGGCTCGCGTCGTGCGATCAGCGCGGTCGAGGTGGTGCTGGGGGCGGTGGTGGTGATCGGGCACAACGTGTTCGGTGCGCTTCCGAACGAGGTTCCGACCCTGTGCGCGGCGGCGCTGGTGTCGGTGCGGCTACGGGGTGGCGGTTGGGTTGCGCTCGGGTTCGCGCGGCCGGGTTCGTGGCGGAAGGCGATTGCCGTCGCTGCTTTGGCAGCGGCGCTCAGGATCGTGCTCGGCGATCTCGTGATCGATCCGCTCACCCAGCGGTTCTGGCCGCCGGCGGCGGCACCGGCGATCGCGGACGATCTCGCAGGGAATGCCGGCCAGGCGCTGCTGCTTCTTGGGCTGGTTTGGACGTTCGCTGCCTTCGGGGAAGAGATCGGATATCGCGGTTATCTGCTGAACCGCGCGGCCCATGTGTTTGGCGGTTCGATCCGGGCTTCTTGGGCGGCCGTGGTGGCGAGCGCGGTGCTCTTCGGTTTCGGGCACTTCTACAAGGGACCGTCGGGGATCGTGGATTCGAGTGTGGCGGGGCTCATCCTCGGTGGGGCGTACGTGCTGGCGGGACGGAATCTGTGGGTACCGGTTCTCGCCCACGGATTCATCGACACGGTGGGCGTGGTGCTGGGGTATTTCGGCCTCGACGGTTGACGCGAAGAGCGCACGGCTGCGGCGACGACGGAGCGTCGCCCTCCATCGCAGGAGCAACTGCGGTGGCGCTGGCTTCCGTGGCCTCGGCGGGGCGGGGTAGCATCCGCGCTTCGGCGTTGCGATGCGCACGGCTCGTGCCGTGACGCTCGCGAAGGAGAGGCGAATCATGCGTGCGCGCTCGTTGAGATCGTGGTCGGCGGCATTTCTGGCCCTTGTCGCTCTCGCTGGTCAGGCGGTGGCTGGGGACATGAAGGACGCGCCGCGCGGGAGGTTGCCCGCGACGGTGGCGCCGCTTCGCTACACGATGAAGCTCACGATCGATCCCCACCAGGACGGCCTCGAGGGCGAGTCCACCATTCGCGTGAAGATCGCCGAGGAAACGCGCCGCATCTGGCTCCACGGCGGGGATCTCGCGATCCGCGAGGTTTCCCTCACGCCGGCGGCGGGCGGCGGGCCCGCGACGCGCCTGCGCGCGGCCAACGCCGGCGCCGGTGGCGTGCTGGCGCTGACGGCGCCCAAGGCGATGCCCGCGGGTGAGGCGGATCTTCACTTCAAGTGGCGCGCGAAGTTCGACACGCCGCTGCTCGGCGCCTACCGCATGGAATGGGGCGGCGAGAAATACGTCGTGACGCAGATGGAGCCGCTGGGCGCGCGGCATGCTTTTCCGTGCTTCGACGAGCCTGGGTTCAAGACACCCTGGGACCTGACGCTCGTGATCCCCGAGGGCGACGTGGCCGTGGCCAACTCGCCCGCGCTCGGCGAGGAGAAGCTCGCCGGGGGACGAAAGTCCGTCCATTTCGCCACCACCCAGCCGCTGCCGACCTATCTCATCGCGTTCGGCGTCGGCCCCTTCGACGTGGTCGAGTGGAAGCCGGTGCCGCCGACACCGCAGCGGTCGACACCGCTTCCGCTGCGGGGCATCGCGGTCAGAGGGCGCGGCAAGGACTTCGCGTACGCGCTCGAGAACACCGCCGCCATCGTCACGGCGCTCGAGGATTATTTCGGGATCGCCTATCCGTTCGAGAAGCTCGACCTCCTGGCGGCGCCCGACTTCGGTTACGGCGCGATGGAGAACGCCGGGCTCATCACCTACAAGGACGTCTTCATCCTCATCGACGACAAGACGCCCACCGGTCTCAAGCTCGCGTACTGGGGCACGCACGCCCACGAGGTCTCGCACATGTGGTTCGGCGACCTCGTGACGATGCCGTGGTGGGACGATCTGTGGCTCAACGAGTCCTTCGCCACCTGGATGGCGAGCAAGATCGTCGGCCAGCTCCACCCCGAGTTCCATCCCGAGCGCTACCAGATGCACGAGACCGTCGACGCGATGGAGACCGACGATCTCGCCGCGACCCGCCGCATCCACGAGCCGATCGACGATTTCACCGAGGTCATGAGCGCCTTCGACTCGATCAGCTACGCCAAGGGCGGCGCGGTGCTGAGCATGTTCGAGGCGTTCGTCGGCCCCGAGCGCTTCCGCGACGCCATCCGCGCGCACATCCGCCGCTTCGCCGGTGGAAGCGCCACCAGCGCGGACCTCATGCGCTCGATCGCCGCCGCCACCGATCGACCGGACGCGGTGGTGAAGGCGTTCCAGAGCTTCACCGATCAGCCGGGCGTGCCGGCGGTGGACGTGCGGGTGAAGTGCGAGGGCGGCGTGGGGCAGGTGTCGCTCGCGCAGAAGCGCTCGCTGCCGCTCGGCTCGACGGTGACCGCCGCGCAGAGCTGGTCGATTCCCGTCTGTCTGCGCGCGGGCACCGACACCTGGCAGGAGCGCGCGTGCGTGCTGCTCGAGCAGGCGTCGCTCGCGCCCGCCGTCACCCTCGACCAGTGCCCGAGCTGGGTGATGCCGAACGCCGATGGCGCCGGCTATTACCGCTTCGTGCTCGAGCCGAGTGTCCGCGCCAAGCTCGAGGCGCGCTTCGAGAAGCTCTCGCCCGTCGAGCAGCTCGCGTTCGCCGGCTCGCTCGACGCCGCGTACGCCGCGGGTACGCTCACCACAGCGGAGTACCTCGGGGCGCTGCCGGTTCTCGCCAAGGCGGGCTCGTGGGAAGCGATGGCTGGCCCATTCGCGAATCTCGCGTGGATCCGCGAGCAGATCGCCACGACGCCCGACGAGCGCCGCAAGCTCGAGGCGTATCTGCAGCGCGTCTATCGGCCGCTTCTCGACCGCTACGGCTACGACGAGAAGGAGAGCGATGACGAGGATGCTCGGCTCGGCCGGCAGCGGCTGCTCCAGTTCCTGGTCATGACCGCCGACGATCCGACGGTACGGAAAGAGCTCGCGGCGCGGGCCGAGCGCATCCTCGGCGATGGCTCCGACGCGGCGTGGAAGCCCGACGCGCTCGGCGCCAACGTCCGCCCCATCGCGCTCATCGCCTACGCGCAAGAAGGCGGCGCCGCGGCGCAAGCGCACCTCCTCCACCGCTTGCGCGCCACCGAGGATCGGGTGTTGCGCAGCGACCTGATGGAGGCGCTGGGCGCGATTCGCGATCCCGAGCGCGCCGCTCGGATTCGCGCGCTGGCGCTCGATCCCAAGATCCACGCCGAGGAGCTCGGTCGGCTGCTGGAGGATCACGTGCGGTGGCCGGAGAACCGCGCCGCCACCCGGGCGTGGATGCGGGCGAATCGCGATGCCCTCCTGAAACGCTTCCCCGCCACCTGGACGCCCTGGGCCGCGTGGATCTATCGCGGCGGCCAATGCTCGGAGGCCGACGCCAAGGATTTCCAGCAGGTCTTCGAGAAGCGCTTCGCGAACGTCGAGGGTGGCCCGCGCACGGTGGCGCAAGCGCTGGAGGCGACGCGCCTTTGCGCCACGCTGCGCGCGCACCAAGCGCCGGCCGGTCTCGGCAAGCTCGAACCGTGACGGCGCGCGGCGGCCGCGCGTCGAGCGGCTCGTGCTCGTGGATCTGGCCTTCGGTGCGCTGGTCGTCGTCCAGGTGCGTGCGGCCCGAGCGACTCCGCGCGGCGGCGTGTCCGCGACTTCGGAAGGGGTGTGAGGATGACCAGCGACGAACAGCGCTTGATCGAGAAGTTGGAGCGGATCGAGACGCTCTTCGCGCGGGCTGGGACCGAGGGCGAGAAGGCCGCCGCGGCGAGCGCCGCGGAACGGATCCGGCGGCGTTTGCACGAGCTCGCGAAGCTCGATCCTCCCATCGAGTACAGGTTTTCCGTCGCCGACGAATGGTCGCGCCGATTGCTGCTCGCGCTGCTTCGGCGTTACGGCGTCGCGCCGTATCGCTACAGAAGCCAGCGCCGCACGACGGTCATGGCCCGCGTGTCGCGGCAATTCGTGAACGAGACGTTGTGGCCGGAGTTCGAGGAGTTGAGCCGGGTGCTGAGGCTCCATCTCTCGGAGGTGGCCGAGCGAATCATCGCGCGAGCGGTGTCGCCGGAGAGCCAGGACGAGGAAGTGCGCGCGGACCGGAACGGCGGCACTGGGAACCTGCTGTCCGCGTTTGGCTCGGAGAGTGAGCGCCGCGGGTCGTGAGGGTTGGCGCTGCCCGCGGCGCCGGCGCTCGGCTCGAGGAGGATCGATCGCGGGCGGGCGTCACCGCGCTCGCCGAGCGGAGAGGGACGTCACGCGGCGTCGCGGGTGGGGTTGGGATTCGAGCGCGCGGCGCGGCGGCGTCCCGGAATGACGCGCAGCCGCGGGCGCTCGCGGCGCAGTTGGTAGCGCGGCTCGGCGAACGGGACGAGCGCCACCCGGCCCATGGCGATGGCGAGCGCGAACATGGCAGTGGCCGTGATCGTGGGCGCCAGCGCCAGCAGGTGGGTCAGGTTTTCGACGTTCATCGCAAGCTCCTCAATTCGATGCTGGGGTGGAGGTGATGTCGGTGGTCGCCGGCGGTGCCGGCGGTGCGACCGGCGGTGCGACCGGCGGCGCCGCCGCCGGCTGACCGACCCGAGAGAGCAGCGCAGCGCCAGCGGCGACCGTCGCCACCAGCACCACGAGCAGGCTTCCGAAGAGCGGACCAGCTTGACGAGCGTGATCAAGCCGAGACCCAGCAGCACCGCGATCACCGGCGTCTTGCGATCGGCGAGGAACGGCAGCCCGTTCGCCGATCCACGACGCGATCGCCGTGGTTCCGACCAGGCGCGACAGCACGAACGCGGTGAGCACCAGCGGGACCAGGCGGAATCCCCACCACCGTCAGCAGCAGCACGAAGCGCACCGGCAGCACGCCGACGACCAGCGCCGCCGCCCAGCACCGAGAGGCCGGGCCGCCGCTGACCGAAGCCACGTTGGCCACGCGGGTAGGCCAGTAGCTGATCAAGAGCACGCCTGCGCCGAAGACAACACCGCCACGCCGTACACCAGCATCATCGCGATGCTGAACGCGAGCAGCAGCGCGCCACCGGCGAGGCCGACCAGCCCGAGCATCACACCGCCGGCCGTCCCGCCCGCACCTGGATGCGATCGCCGCTGATCGAAGGTGCGGGATCGGTCTGCACCATCCGCCCACCGAGACGGCATCGCCGCCGATCTGGTGCGCCGCGGGCGCCGTGATCCAGCCCGCCACCGCGACGACGTCCCCGCGCCATCCACGACGGCGCCGGGCTCGGGAAAGGTGCGAGCCGCCCACCGCGACCGCGTCGCCTTCCTGGCGAGCACGGTAGGCGTGCCGCCGATCACGGTCGCCTCGCTCACGGTCTGATGCGCCTCGACGCACGTCCGGCCCATCGAAGCGCTCGTCCGCGTCCACGTCGATGGTGATGTTGCCGTGACGCGGTGCTCGCCGTTGGGGCGAGATCGACCGGAGCAGGCGCTCGGAACCCCCAGGCGGTGCAGGCGGCGCCGGTGGGCGGGGGACCTTGTGATGGCCGCGATGCTTGATCGTGATGCTGGAGCCGGACACCACCAGCGCCGATCACGGTGCTCGTCGTGGCACCGGACTTCGGCAGGCGTCGGCGCTGCTCGTCGATGAAGCGCTGTTGCTGTTCCTGGCGCTTTCGGTATGTTCGGCGTGCACGCTCAGGTTGAAGCCGTCGTTGAGCACGAAGGCCGGTTGCGCTCGGCGATCGCGTCGTCGCGCACCGATTCGTCGCATGTCGAGCGTGACGCAGAAGCGCGCCGTCCGCTGGGCCGCGCTCGCCGCTGACGCGGGCGCGGCCTGCGCCACCAGGGCCTGCACCGCCGGCGCGGAAGGCTGCGGCGCGCTCACCGCGCTCGCGGTCGCGATCAGCACCAGCAGGAAGCGTTGAGGTCGAAGTAGGTTGCTGTTGGCGTTGCGCCACTTCAGGCCTGGTGGGAAGCTGCGGCTGCGGTGTTCGCCTGCATGCCGGTGTGTTCCAGCTTCATGGCGAGCTCCAGCGAATCGACAGCATCCCCAGCAGGCCTGCAGATCTCAAGCCCCAGCAGGGACCTGCACCCAGCGACGAAGCGCGGCATCAGGAACAGGGTATGCGTCACCCCACCACCAGGCCGGAGGATGAACTGGCGTTGCTCTGCTCCAGCAGCACGCTGCAGGGATCGCGAGGCCTTGCCGAGGCTCGCGCAGGCCACCCACGATCAGGCGGGCTTGACGCCCGGCGAGTGCGACCGGAAGCTCGCCAGCAGGCGCTGCGCAGCGTCTGCGGCGGTCGCGCCATCGCGGACGAAGGCTCTGCTGCCGCCGTGCGCGGCTTCCAGGTGGCAGGCCGGAAGCGCCGTATAGCCAACTCGCGGCGCCAGCAGCGCGGCGTACTTGTCGAGGGCGGCGACAGCAG
Organism: bacterium; assembly: GCA_046331705.1. GTDB lineage: Bacteria > JADJOY01 > JADJOY01 > JADJOY01 > JADJOY01 > JADJOY01. The sequence goes on from JAXLQJ010000043.1 coordinate 20,282, forward strand.
CGCAGGCGCGACGATGTCGCCGCAGGATCAGGCCAGCTCGAGCAAGCGTTCATCGCCGAGGTGGATCATGTTCCGGTCTCGTCAGCGGATTCGAGCGCTTTGCGCAGGCGCGCTCGCGCTCGGTGCAACCAGGTCATGACGGTGCCCACGGGCACCTCGAGCGACGCGGCGATGTCCTTGTAGGCCATGCCCTCGACGTGGAAGAGCATCACCGCCTCGCGCGGGCCGTCGGGAAGCGCGGCGAGCTCCTGGCGCAACTGCGCGGCGCGCTGCGCGTGGATCGCCGCCGCCTCGGCGCTGGGCGCACGCTCGTCCGCGTGGGCATCGGGGTTCTCGAGCGGCGGGTCCGTGGGCGAGGCCTGGTGCCGCCGGATTCGATCGATCGAGAGGTTGCGCGCCACCGTGAGCAGCCACGGCAGCACCGCCCGCGCGGGATCGAGATCGGCGCGATGCGTGAACGCCTTCACGAACGCTTCCTGGGCGGCGTCCTCGGCATCGGCTGGGCTCAGATAGCGCCGACACAGCCGATACACGGCGCCCTGGTGCCGGCGCACGATCTCGCTGAACGCCGCCTCGTCCCCACCGGCCGCTCGTCGCGCCAGCTCGCGCTCGTCGAGAGCGTCGGGGGGGGAGCCAATCATTCACGCCGTCCGGTCCGTCCAGGGCATCTTCACGCCCTCGACCAACCTTACGCAGGCCGCGCCGACTTTATTTCAGCTCCCCGTGAAACGCTCGAAATCCCGTTGGATCGGTGGGTTGCACGGTGGATCGACGCGGCGGAGCTGCGCCGATCCACCCCGCCCCGCGCGAGCCCATCGTGAGACCGAGGTGCTCTCGCCCGCGAGCGCGTCCGCGGCGCTACGGGATCACGGGCTCGCCGAAGCCGCGCCAGAAATCCACGATGCGCTCCCACGCCTCCTCGCCGGTCTCGGCGTACGTGAAGAGGTGGACGTCCTCGGCGTCGATGACGCCCTCGGATGCGAGGAACTCGGGGTCGAACGCTCTCTTCCAGAACTCGCGGCCCACCAGGATCACCGGCAGCGGCGGGATCTTCTGGGTCTGGATCAAGCAGAGCGCGTCGAAGACCTCGTCGAGGGTGCCGTAGCCGCCGGGAAACGCCACGAGCGCCCGCGCCAGGCGCATGAAGTGCATCTTGCGCAGCGCGAAATAGCGGAACTGGAAGCACAGCTCGGGAGTGATGTACGGGTTGGGGTATTGCTCGTGCGGCAGGTTGATGTTGAGACCGACGCTCTTGGCACCGACGTCGAAGGCACCGCGATTGGCCGCTTCCATGATCCCCGGGCCGCCGCCGGTCATCACCACGAACTGATAGGGCCCGCCTTGCTGGCACACGGTGCTCACGATTCGCGCCAGCGACCGAGCCTCGTCGTAGTAGCGGCTGAGCGACTTCACGCGCTCGGCGACGGCCACCCGGCGCTCGGCCTCGGGGTCGCGGGGCGCGCGATCCAGGTCGCGGCGCGCCGCTTCCAGCCGGCGGCGCGCCGCGGCGGGCTCGACCAGCCGGGTGCTGCCGAACACCACGATCGTGGAGCGCACCTCGTGCCGCTGCAGCACGATCTCCGGCTTCAGGTACTCGAGCTCCAGCCGCTCGCCGCGCAGCTGGTCGAGCTCCATGAAGTCGGGATCTTGATCGGCGCGTCGATAGCTCTGGCTCGCCATGATGCGGGCGATGCGCTCGGCGGCCTCGGGATCGTCCTCGGGCGGCTTCGGCGCGCTCCAGGGGAGCGGTGTGGCGCGTCGCAGCGCCAGGTCGACGGCGCGGGCCCGCGCCAGCTCGCGCTGGCTCGGCTTGTGCCTCGCGGCGTTGCCGTTCTTGGCGCCGCGTCCGTTCGCTCTCGAATTGGCGTTCTTGTCGTTCGTCCCGCTCGTTCCGTTCTTGCGGCCCGCGCGGTCGTTGCCGTTGGTGCGCGGCGGCTTCGATTCCGCCTTCGCCCGGTCGTTGGCGGCGTTCGGCGAGCCCTTGGAGCTCCTGGTGCTCTTCGCGTTGGTGCGATCTCGCGTGGGCTTCATCGCTTGCTCGCGCTCGGCAGCTCGTAGACGTCGCCGAGCCGCGGCAGATGGGCGGTCACGCCGAGCTCGCGTTCGATCCGCGCCGCCAACGATTCGGCGGAGGCGGGCTCGCCGTGGGTGACGAAGACCTGCGCGGGTGCAGCGCCGTCGCCGCGAATCCAGCGCATCAGCTCGTCGCAGTCGGCGTGCGCCGAGAGCCCGCCCAGCGAGAGCAGCCGCGCGCGCACCGGGACGTCCTCGCCGTGCATGCGGACGGTCGACCGCCCCTCGAGCAGCGCCCGGCCGCGGGTGCCCGCCGCTTGGTAGCCGACCAGCACGATCAGGTTGCGCTCGTCGGTGAGCAGGCGGTGCAGATGATGGACGACGCGCCCGCCCGTCAGCATGCCGCTCGCGGAGATGATGACGCGCGGCCCGGAAAGCGTGTTGAGGCGCTTCGACTCGTCGACGCTGCGATGGAAATGGATGCCCTCCGGGAAGAGCCGGCTGTGGCCGTTCTGCAGGATGTCGGGGTCGAGGTTCTCGTCGCCCACGTGCTTGGCGTAGATGCGGGTGGCGTCCACGGCCATCGGGCTGTCGATGTGGATCGGCACGCGCGGAATGAGCCCGTCGCGCATCGCATCGCCGAGGAGCAACGTGACGATCTGCGCTCGGCCGACGGCGAACGAGGGGATCAGGATCGTGCCGCCGCGGGCGCAGGCTTGCTGGAAGGGTTTGCGGAGCTGGTCGATGGGCGGCGTGGGGTCGTGGCGACGGTCGCCGTAGGTGGACTCGGCGATCAGCACCTCGCAGGGCGGCCGCGGTCGGGGGTCGGGGTGCAGCGGCGCCGCGTAGCGCCCCAGATCGCCGCTGAACACGATGCGCAGCGTGCGGCCCTCGGCGGGCGCCTCCATCTCGACGTGTGCGGAGCCCAGGATGTGGCCGGCGTTGGCGAAGCGCGCGCGAAACTCGTCACCCAGCGTGATCCAGTCGCCGTACGCGACCGGGCTCAGGAGCCGCAGCGCCTGCTGGGCGTCCGCCACGGTGTAGAGCGGCAGCGCTGGCTTGTGCTTGCTGAAGCCGCGTCGGTTCGCGAACTCGGCGTCTTCCTCCTGGAGATGGGCGGCGTCGAGCAGCATCAGCTCGGCGAGCTCCGCGGTGGCCTCGGTGCAGTAGATCGGGCCGCGAAAGCCGTCGCGCACCAGCTTGGGCAGGTAGCCCGAGTGATCGATGTGCGCGTGGGTGAGGATGAGCGCGTTCACGCCGCCCGGCTCGAACGACGGCGGCTGCCAATTGAGCAGTCGCAGCTCCTTCAGCCCTTGGAAGAGGCCGGCGTCGACGAGGCAGCGGGTGCCGCGCGCCTCGATCAGATAGCGCGATCCCGTCACCGTGCCCGCGCCGCCGTGGAACTCGATCCTCGTGGTCATGCGCGCTCCGTCGCTCGAGCCTCGGTCGAGAATGCTCGATTTCGCGGCGCGGGCTCAAGCCGGCGTCTCACGCGCTCGCTCGATGTCCGCGCGAGCGCCGCGCACGCGCGCGTGAGCTACCCTCGGCGCGTCGACGCTCAACGGGGAGGGCTCCGTGTCCGAGCACTACTACGACGCCCACGATCTCGGAAAATTCGGCGAGATCGGCGCGAACGCGCCCGAGCTGGCGCGGAAATTCTTCGACTGGTATGGCGCGGTGTTCGCGGAAGGGGCGCTCAGCGCGCGCGAGAAATCGCTCATCGCGCTGGCGGTCGCGCACGCGGTGCAGTGTCCGTACTGCATCGACGCGTACAGCCGCGACGCACTGGAAAAGGGCGCCGACTTGGATCAGATGACCGAGGCCGTGCACGTCTCGGCGGCGATCCGCGGCGGCGCGAGCCTGGTGCACGGCGTGCAGATGCGCAACCACGCGACCAAGCTCGGGATGTGACGGTGGCGTCGAGCGCGTGTTCGGCGCTGGCCGCCCGCTGAGACCGAGATGAGCACCGAGGCTCCGCGCTCGCTCGCGTCGCGTGGCGCACCGCTCGCGTCGCCCGACCGGCAGCGCGCGCTCCTCGACGAGCTGCGCGGCGTGGCGCCGTTCGCGCAGGCGCTCGCGGACGCGGGGTTGTGGCCGTTGCGCGCCACCGGGATCGAGGTGCTCCAGGTCAACGTGGGCAAGCTCTGCAATCAGACCTGTCGGCATTGCCACGTCGACGCAGGGCCGGATCGCGTGGAGAGCATGACCCGCGAGACCCTCGAATGCTGCCTCGCCGTGGTCGCCGAGGCGGCGATCCCGACGGTCGACTTGACCGGCGGCGCGCCCGAGCTCCATCCGCATTTCCGGTGGTTCGTGGAGCGGGCGGCGGCGCTCGGCGCGCACGTGATCGATCGCTGCAACCTCACGGTGCTGGGCGCGCCGTCGCTCGCCGATCTGCCGGACTTCTTCGCGGAACACGGAGTCGAGGTGGTGTGCTCGCTGCCCCACCATCGGGCGCCGAGCACCGATCGCCAGCGCGGCGACGGCGTGTTCGAGCGCTCGATCGCCGGCTTGCGTCGCCTCAACCAGGTCGGCTACGGCCGCGGCGATCCGCGCCGGCGGCTGGTGCTGGTGACGAACCCGGTGGGCGCCTTCTTGCCGGGCGCGCAGGCGTCGCTCGAGCGCGAGTGGAAGCGCGAGCTCGCGCGGCGCCACGGCGTCGAGTTCGATGCGCTCTACACCGTCACCAACATGCCGATCAGCCGTTTCCTCGAATGGCTCGTGGACTCCGCCAATCTCTCGGCGTACATGGAGCGGCTGGTGCAGGCGTTCAATCCGCTGGCGGCGCGTGGCGTGATGTGTCGAAGCATGATCTCGGTGGGCTGGGACGGACGGCTCCACGATTGCGACTTCAACCAGATGCTCGACCTCACGGTCGAGGCCGGCATGCCCCGGCACGTGGCCGAGTTCGATGCCGCGCTGCTCGGCGCGCGGCGGGTCGTGGTCGGACGGCACTGCTTCGGCTGCACGGCCGGAGCCGGATCGTCCTGTGGTGGCGCGACGGTCGGCTGAAGCGAGCGCCATGAAGGCAACGCCCGTTGGATGGCCGCGGATCTCGAGCGCGCTCTATTACGACGATCCCGCCCGGGCGATCGAGTGGCTCTGCGAGGCATTCGGCTTCGAGGTGCGGCTCTGCATCGAAGGCGAGGGCGGGCGAGTCGAGCATTCGGAGCTGGTGTTCGGGGACGGCCTCGTCATGGTGGGTGGCACGGGTCCGCACTCGGCCCATCCGGAGCTCACGCAGCGCGCGACTCCGAGCGCGGTGGGAGGCGGCAACACCCAGAATTTGCTGGTCTTCGTCGACGACGTGGACGCACACTGCGCGCGTGCCCGGGCGTGTGGTGCGCGCATCGTCGCCGAGCCCAAGACGGTGGATCACGGCGCCGACTACTGGAGCGATCGGATCTACGAGGCCGAGGATCCCTGGGGCCACCATTGGTGGTTCACGCAGCGCGTGCGGGACCCGAGCCCACCCAGCGGTTGAAGCAGGCCGCGCTCGGATAGGCGGGGCCCGAGCCGACATTCGACGCCCGGGTGCAACCCCCCGGCGGCGCCTCGGGCAGTTGAGCGCCATTGTCGTCAACTTTCTGATAGATCGACACAATATTGATCGAATGTCCGTCAGTCACCGTCAGTGTGGATTCACATGGCTCGATTTCAGGTGGGTGGCACCACCGATTCCCTCGGAGTTATCACTGGAATAGCTCAACGAATTCCGAGTGATGCCGGAATGGTGTCGGTCGGTGCGCTCGCGCAATGCACTTTGACGATATCATGTCGGATAATAGACGATTTTGGCCTTGGGATTGCTCAATTCGCCGCTGATGCCTGACTTATTTGTGACGATGTCGTCATGGCTCAGGCGGGAGTCGAACGTGAATAGCTGTGTTGTTGACAAGCTGAGCCCCCGACGCCCACGCGTCCAGGACCTGGCCCTTTGCCTCGTGCTGGGAGCGGCGATCGCCGCCGCCATGCCCGCCAGCGCGGCCTCCACGAAGTCCACGGTGGCCATTCCCATGCGCGACGGGAAGACCCTCGCCGCGGACGTCTACAAACCCACGAGCACCTCGGGTCCCTGGCCCGTGATCGTCGTTCAGACTCCCTACGACCGACGCACCTGGGAGCCCATCTTCACCTTCGATCAGAACACCGATCCGTTGCTCAAGAGTCCCAACTACGCGTGGGTGTTCGTGGATTGGCGCGGCTTCTTCGGCTCGTCGAGCGCCCAGTACTCGGGTTGCCCCACCCGAGGCCAGGACGGCTACGACGTGGTCGAGTGGGTGGCCAAGCAATCGTTCAGCAACGGCAAGGTCGGCGCCTGGGGTGTATCCGCCCTGGGCACCGCGATCCTCGCCACCGCCCAAGAGGCGCCGCCGCACCTCGTGTCGGCGGTACCCATGCAGTACTACTGGCGCGAGGGCTACGCGCTCAGCTACCCGGGCGGCGTCTACTACAAGAACCGCAACGACTCCCCGTTCGGGAACGGCTACCTGTCGCGCAACCATCCGCTCTACGACTGGTGGTGGACGCAGGTCGAGACGACCTCCAACCCCATCACGAGCGTGCGCATCCCGATGCTCCACGTGACGGGCTGGTACGACCACATGACCGACACCACGCTCGGCGAGATGCAGCGCGTGCAGAGCGGTGGCGCCGCGGGCGCTGCCGGGAAGCAGAAGGCGCTCATCGGGCCGTGGTCGCACAGCCACGTGAGCGACGCCCAGCAAGGCCAGCTCAGCTACCCGGACGCGGCGACGATCCAGGCCACCGCGGCGCTCGAGTTCTTCGACTTCACGCTGCGCGGGATCGCGAACGGATACAACCAACGCGCCACCTATCGCTACTACCAGACGAACGAGGGGCGGCTGGTCGACTCGGCGAGCTGGCCGCCCGCGGACGCGAGCACGCAGACGTTCTATCTGCGGGGCGACGCGTCGCTGACGTTCGCGTCGCCGTCGGCGAGCGAGACGCCACGCTCGTACGTGGCCGACCCCGCGAATCCGGTGCCCACGCTCTTCGGCGCGGTCCTCGACGACGCCAACGCCACCACCGGCCCCGGCGATCTGCGGCCGATCGAAGCGCGTGGCGACGTGCTCTCGTTCTCGACCCGACCGCTCTCCAACCCGCTGCCGATCGCCGGCCGTCCGCGGGTGCGTCTCAACCTCACGGCCACGACCGTCGACACCGACGTGGCGGTGCGCCTCACGCAGGTGCGCGCCGACGGCAGCTCGATGCTGATCGTCGATTCGATCCGCCGCGTCTCGCTGCGGTCGGGCTACACCTCGCGTCAGATGCTGAGCTCCGGGACCGTCTACACCGTGGACGTCGACCTGCCCTCGGTCGCGATCACCATCCCCGCGGGGGACCGTCTGCGGGTCCTCGTGGCACCGTCGAACTACGACCGCTTCGACAAGAACATGCAGGACGGCTCGTCGTTCTCGGACGCCACCGGCGCCGTGGCGACGCGCGGCACCGTGCAGATCCTCCTCGACTCGGCGCATCCCAGCACGTTGACGCTGCCTTCGGTCTCGACGCAGCCCACCGCGCCAGCGGCACCGAGCGCGCTCACCGCGGCGGCCGCCTCCACCACCTCCATCAACCTCGGCTGGAGCGACGGCTCGAGCAACGAGACCGGGTTCATGATCGAGCGCTCGACCGACGGCGCCAATTTCAGCGCCGTCGCCTCCGTGTCCGCGAACGAGGTCAGCTTCGCCGACGCCGGCCTCACCCCGTCGACGACCTACTACTACCGCGTGCACGCCTTCAATTCCGTGGGCGACTCGGCGAACACCACCGTCGCCAGCGCCATCACCCAGACCGCGCCGCCGGCGGCGCCGAGCGCGCTCGCGGCCAGCTCGATCGCGAAGACGCAGGTGGTGCTCACCTGGACCGACGGCTCGAGCAACGAGACCAACTTCAAGGTCCAGCGCTCCACCGACAACAAGAACTTCTCGACCGTCGGCACGCTGGGCGCGAACGCGACCACCTTCACGAACACCGGGCTGCGCGGCGGCAAGACCTACTACTACCGCGTGTACGCGTACAACGGCGCCGGCAACTCGGCCTACTCGAACACCCTCACCGTCACCACCCCGCGCTGACGCGCGGTCGTTCACCCGCGCCCACGCCCGAAACGGCGTGCAGGGCGTGGGTGCCTCGACGGCAGCGAGGAGAGAGTGGCGCACGCTTGCGGCGCGCGCTGCCTCACGGCTGGCTCGATCGCCAGCTCGCGATCCAGCGGTGAGCTTCGTCGAGGGCTTCGTCGTAGCCGCGCTCGGCCCCCGCGTTCATGGCCACAGTGAAGGCCGTCTCACCCAGCGCCGCGCGCGCCCGATCGACGAGTGGCCGCAGATAGCTCTCGTCGGGCGGGTCGCGGTGGAAATCGGTGCGATCGCGCTCGGCCTCCGAGGCACCGTAGAAACGGGCGGTGACCTCCCACTCGCCGCGGGTCGCGGCGAGCCCCGCGCAGACGTCGAGGACGAGCTGGCCCGTCATGCGGAGGTCGAACTCCCGGGTCAGCGCCATCGCCTCGCGGGTTGGCTCGATCGCCCGCGCGGGCTCGCCTCGGCTCACCTCGTTCATGGCGAGGTTGAGGAGCCCGATCGAGAGGCTGGAGCGATCGTTGGTGCGTCGCCAGCAGTCGATCACCTCTTCGTAGAGCGTCTGCGCCACGTCGTGCTCGCCCCGGTAGCGATGGATCTCCGCGGCCGTGGTGAGGGTCATGCCGAGGGTTTCCGGGTCACCGAGGCGGCGCGCGATGGCGACGGCCTCGTCCGAGTGGGCACGGGATTGCGCCAGATCGCCCCGCACGGCGTCGAACCCGGCGATGTAGCGGAGGGTGAGCGCCGCCGAGTGATCGGCGCCGATCTCGCGTGCGATGGAGAGGCTCTCGCGCGCCGGCTCCTCCGCCTCGGCGTAGCGGCCCATCGAGAAGCCGAAGCGCATCCACTCGTAGAGCGCCTGGCAGCGCAGCGCGGTGCGTGCCTCTGCGCCGGGGCGGGCGAGCGCCTCGCGCACCAACCGGTGTCCCTGCTCGAGGCGGCCGCGCTGGCGCAGGTAGCTCGCGAGCGCGACGACCAGCCGGAGCCCGCGCTCGACGTGACGCGGCGCCTCGTCGCACCACGCGTGGGCGGCGAGCAGGTTCTCGAGGTCGGCGTCGAATGCGAGCCACGCGCCTGCATCGCCGGCGTGCGCGGTCTCGGGCGCCCGCTCGGCGATCGCCAGGTAGTGATCGAGATGGCGATCGCGGATCGCGGCTTCCTCGTCGGACTCGCGCAACCGCTCCAGCGCGTACGCGCGAATCGTCTCGAGCATGCGGTAGCGGCTGCGGTCCGGCTCGTGCACCACCAGCGATTTCTCGACCAGGTTGGTGAGCAGATCGACGACGTCGAAGGCGTCCACGTCGCCGGTGGCGCACACCGCCTCCGCGGCGTCGAGCGAGAACCCGCCCGCGAAGGCCGCCAGTCGTCGCACGAGCGCCCGCTCGGGCTCGGTGAGCAGGTCGTGGCTCCAGTCGATGAGCGCGCGCAGCGTCTGCTGGCGTTTGAGGGCAACCCGCGCGCCGCGGGTCAGGAGCCGGAAGCGATCGCCGAGACGCTCGGCGATCTGTTCCAGGGTGAGGCTCGACGCGCGCGCCGCGGCCAGCTCGATGGCGAGGGGGATGCCGTCGAGGCGCCGGCAGACGTCGGCGACGAGGGCTGCGTTGCGCTCGGTGAGCGCGAACGACGAGGCCACCTGCATGGCGCGGTCGACGAAGAGCTTCACCGCTTCCGATTGGGCGAGCTCGGCGAACGACGCACCCTCGTCCGGATCGATCAGCCCCAGCGACGGCACGCGATAGGTGCTCTCGCCCGGTATTCGCAGCGGCTCGCGGCTGGTGGCGAGAACCCGCGAGCGCGGGCTCGCTGCGAGCAGTGTCGCGACCAGCTCGGCGGCGGCTTCCACCAGGTGCTCGCAGTTGTCGACGATCACCAGCCGCTCTTCGGTGGCGATGCGCGCCGTCAGCGCGTCGAGCACGGGGCGCCCTGGCGGCACGGCGATGCCGAGCGCCGTGGCGGTCGCCTGTGGAACCTCGCGCTCGCTGGTGAGCGCCGCCAGCTCCACGAACCACACGCCGTGCGGAAACCGTTCCACCAGCTCGCCGCTCACCTGCAACGCGAGACGCGTCTTGCCCGCGCCGCCCGAGCCCGTGAGCGTGACCAGTCGCGAGCGCGCCAGCGCCTGCCCGATCTCGGCGATGGGCTGCTCGCGGCCGATGAAGTGCGTGAGCTGAACCGGCAGGTTGTTCGGGATCGCGTCGAGGGTCTTGAGCGGCGGGAAGTCCTGGAGCAGGTCGGGTGCCACGAGCTGGTGAATGCGCTCGGGGCGGTTGAGGTCGCGAAGCCGGCGTTCGCCGAGGTCGCGCAGCGTGACATCGTGCGGGAGCCGGTCGCGCACCAGCTCGTAGGTCGCCTGCGTGAGCAGCACCTGGCCGCCGTGGCCGGCGCTCGTGAGCCGCGCGACGCGGTTCAAGAGCGGCCCGACGTAGTCGTCGTCGCGCTCCTCGGTCTCGCCCGAGTGAAGCGCCATCCGCACGCGGATCTCGGCGTCGCCCCAGGGCTCGGCCTTGAGCGCGCGCTGGGCGGCGACGGCGGCGGCGACTGCCGCGGGCGCGGTGTCGAAAGCGACCTGAAACGCATCGCCGATCATCTTGTACGGGTAGCCGTCGTGAGCCGCGAACGCTTCCCGCAGGAGCGCTTCCTGGCGCGCGTGTGCTTCCGCCATCCACGCCGGGCGCTCTTCCCAGAGCTGCGTCGAGCCCTCGATGTCGGTGAAGAGGAACGTCACCGTTCCGGAGGGCCGCCCGGACATCAGATCCTCGCGCCGCTCTCGAGACCTTCCAGCCAGCGCCGTGCCTCGGCGAGCACTTCCTCGTAGCGCAGCCCGCGGCCCGCCGCTTCCGCCGCAACGTACGCGTCCTCGCCGAGGGCCTCGCGCGCCTGTGCGACGTGTCGCGCGACGAACTTCACGTCCACGGGATCGCGGGAGATGCCGATCTGGATGCGATACGCCTCGGATGCGCCGTAGACCCGCGCAGCCAGCGACCACTCCTGCCGTGCGGCCGCGAGGGCGGCCGACACGTCGAGACCGTATTGGCCGATCGCCTTGAGGCTCGCTTCCGCGACGGTGGTGAGACCTTCGCGGAGTGGGGCCACGGCACGCGCGAGGTACCGGCGGTCGACGTGGATCGCGGCGAGGTTCAGGAGATCGAGGGAGACCGAGAGCCGGTCACCGAGCTTGCGGCCGATCGCCAGCGACTCCTCGTAGAGCGGCTCGGCCGCCTCGAGGTCCCCGCGGGTGCGCTGGATCTCCGCCAGGGTCGAGAGCGCGGTGGTCAGGGGAAGGGTGTCGGCGAGCCCACGCGCGAGCGAGATCGCCTCTTGGACGCGGGCCAGCGCCGTCTGCTCGTCGTTGCGGTACTGAGCCAGGAGGCCGAGCTGGCGAAGCGCCATCGCCGCGCGGTCGTTGGCGCCGAGCTCGCGGGCGATCTCCAGGGACTCCGTGGCCAGGCCCTCGGAGTCGCGACCCTGGAAGAGCCAACTCTTGAGGCGCGCAATCTCGTGGAGCGCCCGGCAGCGATGGAGCGTCCGCGCCTCGGCGCCCGGCCGCGAGATGGCCTGAAGTCCCACCCGCAGGCCGGGCTCGAGCATGCCGCGCGCATACCAGTAATCGCGCAGGGCGAGCATCAGCCGCAGCCCCGCCTCGGCGTGGCCGGCGCGCTGGTCGCACCACGCGTGCGCGGCCATGAAGTTCTCGTGATCGATCTCGAGGGCCTTCCACTTGGCGGTCTCGCCCGAGCGGATCGTCTCGCTCGCCTGCTCGGCGCGCGTCAGGTAGTGGGCGAGGTGGCGATCGCGCACCTCGATCTCCTCGTTCGCGGCTTGCAGGCGTTCGTACGCGTATTCGCGGATGGTCTCGAGGAGGCGGAACCGTTCGCTGCCTGGCTCGATCGCCACCAGCGACTTCTCCACCAAGTTGGTGAGGAGGTCGAGGACGTCGAGCTCGTCGACCTCTCCGCCCGCGCACACCGTCTCGGCGGCGTCGAGCGCGAAGCTTCCCGCGAACACCGCGAGCCGCCGGAGCAGCACGCGCTCCGGCTCGGTCAGAAGCTCGTGGCTCCAATCGATGAGCGCACGCAGGGTCTGCTGGCGCGGCAGCGCGGCCCGGTCGCCGCGCGCCAAGAGCCGGAAGCGATCGCTCAGGCGCTCGGCGAGTCGCTCGACCGAGAGGCTGACCACGCGCGCCGCCGCCAGCTCGATCGCGAGCGGGATGCCGTCGAGCCGGCGGCAGATCTCGGCGACGATCGGGACGCTCGCGTCGGTGAGCACGAACGACGAGGTGACGTTCACGGCGCGATCGGCGAAGAGCCGCACGGCCTCCGAGCTCGCGAGCGTGGCGAGGGTCGCGCCTTCGTTGGGATCGGGGATCGCGAGGGAGGGGACCCGATAGGTCGCCTCGCCGGCGACCCGCAGCGGCTCGCGGCTGGTCGCCAGCACCCGCGAGCGCGGGCTCGCCCGCAGCAGCGCCGTGACGAGCTGGATCGACGCGCTCATCAGGTGCTCGCAGTTGTCGAGGATGACCAGCCGCTCCTCGCCCGTCACGCGCGCCAGCAGCGCCTCGATCACCGGACGTTCCGCGGCCTCCTCGACGCCGAGGGCCGTGGCCACCGCCTGCGGCACCTCGTGCTCGTCGGTGAGGGGCGCCAGCTCCACGAACCACACCCCGTGCTCGAAGCGGTCGAGGAGCTCTCCGCCGAGCTGCAACGCGAGCCGGGTCTTGCCGGAGCCGCCCGATCCCGTGAGCGTTACCAGGCGCGAGCGCGCCAGGATCTGGGCCAGCTCGGCGATGGGCTGCTCGCGGCCGATGAAGTGCGTGAGCTGGACGGGCAGGTTGTTGGGGTGGGCGTCGAGGGTCTTGAGCGGCGGGAAGTCCTGGCGCAGACCGGGCACCAAGAGCAGGTGCACGCGCTCGGGGCGGTTCAGGTCGCGCAACCGGCGCTCGCCCAGGTCGCGCAGACGGATCGTGGCCGGCAGGCGATCGCGCACCAGCTCGCAGGTGCTCTGCGAGATCAGCACCTGGCCGCCGTGCCCCGCGCTCATGAGCCGCGCGACGCGGTTGAGCAGCGGACCGACGTAGTCGTCGTCGCGCTCGTCGGTCTCACCCGAGTGAATCGCCATGCGCACGCGGATCTCGGATTCGCCCCACGGCTCGGCCTGGAGGGCACGCTGCGCGTCGATCGCCGCGGCGACCGCGGCGGGAGCCGAGGCGAACGCGACCTGGAAGGCGTCGCCGATCATCTTGTACGGGTAGCCGCCGTGTTTCTCGAACGCCGCGCGCAGCAGCTCTTCCTGGCGCGTGTGCGCCCTCGCCATCCACTCGGGGTGGTTCTCCCAGAGCTGGGTCGATCCTTCGATGTCGGTGAAGAGGAACGTGACCGTTCCGCTGGGGCGTTCGCTCGTCATCGGGGGCTCGCGGGGTGTGAGCGAGGGGTCACGTCATAGGCCAAACCGCGTCGGAACGCCAGACGATCCAGGGCCCGGTTCGGGCGACGCGGAATCGCGCGTCGACGGTCGCGCCGAGGCAGGGGCGGGATCGCCGCCGCCGCGCCGGCTCGCCGCGTCGATCGATCAGGTCGGCCGCGGCGAGAGGCTCGCGAGCCAGCGGCGAGTCTCGGCGACCGACTCTTCGTACGTGAGCGCGCGCCCCGCTGCTTCGGCGCTGGTGAAGGCGACGTCGCCGAGCGCGGCACGTGCCTGCTCGATCCGGGGCAGCACGTAGGCCGCGTCGACCGGCTCGCGGGTCCCGCCGATCCTGAGTCGCAGGCCCTCGGAGGCGCCGAAGATCCGCGCGGCGACGGGCCAGTCCTCGCGCGCAGCGGCGAGCGCCGCGCACACGTCGAGGGCGGGCTGCCCGAAGGCCTTGAGGCCGGCGTCGGCGATCACCGTGAGCGCTTCGCTCATCAGCCCGATCGTGCGATCCACGGTGCCGCGCACCACGTTGAGCGCGCCGAGGTTGGAGAGCTGGAGCGCGATGCCGATCCGGTCCCCGAGCTCGCGTGCGACCATCAGCGCTTCTCCGTAGAGCGCCTCCGCCAGCGTGAGATCACCGTCTTCGCGGTGGAACTCCGCCATCGTACCGACCGCCGTCGCGAGCGGGCGGCGATCCGTCAGCCCGCGGGCGAGCTCGATCGCCTGCTGGCCGTGCGCTCGGGCGGCCGCGCCGTCTCCGCGCCAGCCGGCGAACGCCGCGAGCATGCGGTGGCCCGACGACGCGAGATCGGGGGCGCCGATCTCGCCGGCGATCGCGACCGCCTCGGTCGCGTAGGGTTCGCCTTCGCCCCCGACCCCCATCCACATGTGGAGCCGTGCGACCTCGAGCAGCGCTCGGCACCGCAGCAGCGTCCGCGGCTCGGCGCCCGGCCGGTCGAGCGCGCGCAGCGCGACGCGCAGACCCTGCTCGAAGATCGCGCGCGCTGGCCAGTAGTCGGCCAGCGCGATCACCAAGCGAAGACCGTCCTCGGCGTGGCCGGGCGCGAGGTCGCACCAGGCGTGCGCCGCCATGAAGTTCTCGTGCTCCGCCTCGAACGACTGCCACGCCCCCGGCTCGCCCGAGCGCAGCGAGCCCGCCGCTTGCTCGGCGCGCGCGAGGACGTAGCGCAGGTGCCGCTCGCGGACCTCCCGCTCCTCGCCCGCGGCCCGCAGCCGCTCCAGCGCGTACTCGCGGATGGTCTCGAGGAGGCGGTAGCGCTGGTCCTCGGGCTCGAGCACGACCAGCGACTTCTCCACCAGATCGGTCAGCAGGTCGACGACGTCGAGCTCGTCGACCTCCCCGCCCGCGCACACCGCCTCCGCCGCCTCCAGCACCCAGCCGCCCGAGAACGCCGCGAGCCGCCTGAGCAGCACGCGCTCCGGCTCGGTGAGCAGCTCGTGGCTCCAGTCGATGAGCGCGCGCAGCGTCTGCTGGCGCGGCAGCAGCGCGCGATCGCCGCGTGCCAGCAGCCGGAACCGGTCGCTCAGCCGGTCGGCGAGCTTCTCGACGGAGAGCCCGGTGATGCGCGCTGCCGCGAGCTCGATCGCGAGCGGTATGCCGTCGAGGCGGCGGCAGATGTCCGCGACGATCACCACGTTCGCGTCGGTGAGCGCGAACGACGACGAGGCGCTGGTGGCGCGATCGGCGAACAGCCGAACCGCCTCGGAGGTCGCGAGCGCCGCCGCCGGCACGCCGCCCTGAGGATCGGGGATCTCGAGCGACGGCACCCGGTAGGTCAGCTCGCCGGTCACGCGCAGCGGCGCGCGGCTGGTGGCCAGCACCCGCGTGCGCAGGCTCGCCCTGAGCAGCGTGGGCACGAGCTGCACCGACGCCGCCATCAGGTGCTCGCAGTTGTCGAGGATGACCAGCCGCTCCTCGTCGGCGAGGCGCTCCGTCAGGGTCTCGAGCACCGGCCGGCCGGAGGCGTCCTCGATGCCGAGGGCGGTGGCGATCGCCTGGGGAACCTCGCGCGCGTCGGTGAGCGGCGCCAGCTCGACCAGCCACACCCCGTGCGTGAAGCGCTCCAGCACCTCGCTGCCGACCTGCAGCGCGAGGCGCGTCTTGCCGGCGCCGCCCGAGCCCGTGAGCGTCACCAGCCGCGAGCGCTCGAGGGCGTGCGCGACGTCGGCGATGGCGCGCTCGCGGCCGATGAAGTGGGTGAGCTGGACCGGCAGGTTGTTGGGGAGCGCGTCGAGGGTCTTGAGCGGCGGGAAGTCCTGGCGCAGGCCCGGCACCACGAGCTGGTGGACGCGCTCGGGGCGATTCAGGTCGCGCAGCCGGCGCTCGCCGAGGTCGCGCAGCCCGATCGTCCGCGGCAGCCGGTCGCGCACCAGCTCGCAGGTGCTCTGGGTGAGCAGCACCTGGCCGCCGTGGCCGGCACTCATGAGGCGTGCGACGCGGTTGAGGAGCGGGCCGACGTAGTCCTCGCCGCGCTCCTCGGTCTCGCCGGTGTGGAGCGCCATGCGCACCTTGATCTCGCCCGGGCCGCCCCACGGCTCGGCGGCGAGGGCGCGCTGCGCCTCGACCGCAGCGGCGACCGCGGCGGGCGCCGAGCCGAACGCGACCTGGAAGGCGTCGCCGATCATCTTGTACGGATAGCCGCCGTGGGCGGCAAAGGCGTCGCGGAGGATCGCCTCCTGGCGCGCGTGGGCGGTGGCCATCCACTCGGGGTGATGCTCCCAGAGCTGGGTCGAGCCCTCGATGTCCGTGAAGAGGAAGGTCACGGTCCCGGAGGGGCGCGGCGTCATGTCGCTCCCTCGCCGTCGTGGCCACGGATGGAGGTGAGCCAGGCGCGGGCGTCGTCGAGCGCGGCGTCGTAGCCGAGCCCCCGCCCGGCGGCCTCCGCCGCGGCGTAGGCGTCGTCGCCGAGCGCCTCCCGAGTGGCGGCCAGGGACGGCTCGAGATAGGCGTCGTCCATCGCGTCGCGGACCATCCCGATCCTCAACCGGAGCGCCTCGGCCGCGCCATAGAGCCGCGCGGCGACGTCCCACTCGCGTCGCAGGGCGGCGAGACCGGTGCACACGTCGAGGGTGTACTGGCTGGCGGACTTGAGGTCGAGCTCGGTGGCGATCCCGAGCGCCTCGATCAGGATCGGCACCGCGCGCTCGCCGGTGCCGCGCTTCACGTTGAGCGCGGCGAGGTTGAGCAGCCCGAGCGAGAGCGTGACACGCTGGCCTCCGCTGCGGTGCAGGCCCACGGCCTCCAGGTAGTGGACCTCGGCGCGCTCGAGGTCTCCGACCTGGCGCAGGAACTCGGCCAGCGACTCGAGGCTCGGGGCGAGGATGTTGCGCGCCGGGTTGGCGCGCGCCACGGCGACGGCCTCCTCGAACATCGGCCGGGCGGCGTGGGCCTCGCCGCGCGAGCTCACGTAGACGCCGAGCAGGCGGAGCCCGCGGCAGATGGCCGTGGGATCGCCGAGCTCGCGGGCGATCGCGAGGCCCTCCGCGGCGGCCGCCTCGCCATCCCCGGCCTGGCCGACCCAGAGCTGGTACCAGGCCAGGTCGTAGAGGCCGAAGCAACGGATCAGCGTGTGCTGCTCGGCTCCCGGTCGAGCGAGGGCGCGGCGCACCATCTGGTGCCCCTGCTCGAGCACGTCCCGAGCCGAGAAGTAGGAAGTGAGCGCGCGCACCAGCCGCAACCCATGCTCGGCGTGGCCGGGTGCCTGGTCGCACCACGCGCCCGCGGCGAGGAGGTTCTCGTGGTCGGGCTCGAGGGCGCGCCGCACCGCCAGGTCGCCGCGCTGGATCGGATCGGAGGAGCGCTCGGCGAGTGCCAGGTAGTGGGCGAGGTGGCGCTCGCGGACGTCGGTCTCCTCGCCGGCCGCGCGCAGTCGCTCGAGGGCGTACTCGCGGATGGTCTCGAGGAGACGGTAGCGCTCGCCGCCGGGCTCGAGCACCACCAGCGACTTCTCGACCAGGTCGGTGAGCAGGTCGAGGACGTCGCCCTCGTCGACGTCGCCGCCCGCGCACACCGCCTCCGCCGCCTCGAGCGAGAAGCTGCCGGCGAATGCCGCGAGCCGCCGCAGCAGCACGCGCTGCTCCTCCGCGAGCAGCTCGTGGCTCCAGTCGATGAGCGCGCGCAGCGTCTGCTGGCGCGGCAAGCCCACCCGGCTGCCGCGAGTGAGGAGGCGGAAGCGGTCGCCGAGGCGGCTCGCGAGCTTCTCGACCGAGAGGCTGGTGGCGCGCGCGGCGGCCAGCTCGATCGCGAGCGGGATGCCGTCGAGGCGGCGGCAGATGTCGATCACCACGCTCACGTTGGCCTCGCTGAGCGCGAAGGTGGGGGACACGCTCGCGGCGCGATCGACGAAGAGCCGCACCGCCTCCGACGCGGCGGTCTCGGCGAAGCTCGCGCTCTGCTCCGGGCCCGGGATCTCGAGCGAGGGCACGCGGTAGGTGAGCTCGCCGGGGATCCGGAGCGGCTCGCGGCTGGTGGCGAGGATTCGCGTGTGCGGGCTCGCCTGGAGCAGCTTCGACACCACCACCGCCACGCCGCGCACCAGGTGCTCGCAGTTGTCGAGGACGAGCAGGCGCTGCTCGCCCGCGAGGCTCTCGACCAGGGTGTCGAGGGTGGGCCGGCCGGCGACCTCTTCGACGCCGAGCGCCGCGGCCACCGCGGGCGCGATCTCGCGGTCGTCGACCAGCGCGCCCAGCTCGATCAGCCACACGCCGTGGGCGAAGCGGTCGAGGATCTCGCTGCCGAGCTGCAGCGCCAGCCGGCTCTTCCCCGCGCCGCCGGCGCCGGTGAGGGTCACGAGCCGCGAGCGCTCGAGCGACTGCGTGAGCTCGGCGAGCGGCTGCTCGCGGCCCACGAACTGGGTGATCTGCACCGGCAGGTTGTTGGGCAGCGCGTCGAGGGTCTTGAGCGGCGGGAACTCTTGGCGAAGCCCGGGGACGACGAGCTGGTGGACGTGCTCCGGGCGGTTGAGGTCGCGCAGCCGGCGCTCGCCCAGGTCACGCACGCCGATGCGCGCCGGCAGCCGGTCGCGCACGAGGTCGTAGGTGGTCTGGGAGAGGAGCACCTGGCCGCCGTGGCCGGCGCTCATGAGGCGCGCGACGCGGTTCAGGATCGGGCCGACGTAGTCGTCGCCGCGCTCCTCGGTCTCGCCGGTGTGGAGCGCCATGCGCACGCGGATCTCGCCAGGCCCGCCCCACGGCTCGGACTGGAGGGCGCGCTGTGCGCCGACCGCCGCCGCGACGGCGGTGGGCGCCGAGCCGAACGCCACCTGGAAGGCGTCGCCGATCATCTTGTACGGGTAGCCGCCGTGGGCGGAGAAGACCTCGCGCAGGATCGCTTCCTGGCGCGCGTGGGCCCTCTCCATCCACTCGGGGTGGTTCTCCCAGAGCTGGGTCGAGCCCTCGATGTCGGTGAAGAGGAACGTGACGGTTCCGGATGGACGAGCTGCCACGATGAGCTCCGCGCGCCGCGAGCGCGGGCCACTTCATAGGCTGAATGCCGTCGGAAGACCAGCCATCCCTGCGCGTGCGTCGAGGGTGCGTGCCCGCCGGGTGCCCTCGGCCCGTGCCGTCGGCCTCAGGCGCTCGAGAGCGCGAGGGTCGCGAGCCAGCGGCGGGCCTCGGCGAGCGCCTCCTCGTAGGAGAGCCCGCGGCCCTTCGTCTCGTGCTCGGCGAAGCCTTGGTCGCCGAGCGCGGCGCGCGTGCGCGCGACCAACGGCGCGAAGAATGCCTCGTCCACCGGCTCGCGCTGCGAGCCCATGCGCAGGCGGTGCGCATCCGACGCGCCGTAGAGTCGGGCCGCGGTTTCCCACGCCTGAATCGTCGCGGCGAGGCCCGCGCACACGTCCAGGGCCACCTGACCGGTGGTGCGGACGCCCGCTTCACCGACGATGCCGAGCACCTCGACGAGGTGATCGCGGGCTGGGGCGAGCTTGCCGCAGCTCATGGAGAGCATCGCGAGATTGACCAAGTTGAGCGACACGTTGATGCGATCGCCCGAGGCGCGCGAGACCGTCAAGGACTCCAGGTAGAGCGGCTCGGCGCGGTCGAGCCGCCCCACGTGGCGATGGATCTCGGCCAGCGCCATGAGGGCCGCTTGGCGCGGCCGGGGATCGGGGAGGCGCTCGGCGATGGCGAGCGCTTCCTCGCAGTGTCGCAGCGCCTCGGCGACGTCTCCGCACATGTAAGTGGCGACGCCGAGCATGCGCAGCGCGTTGGTGGCGCAGTCGTCCGCGCCGATCTCGCGGGCGATCGCCAGGCTCTCTCGCGCCTGGGCCTGCGCGTCGGCGTAGTGCCCGAGCGGCACGCTCATCCACGGCAGCAGCGCCAGCACCTGGGCGCGCAGCCGCGTGGGGCGCTCGGCGCCCGGGCGAGCGAGGGCTGCGATCGAGTGCCGAAGCCCGAGCTCCATCAGGCCGCGTGACCACCAGTAGTCGCGCAACGCCAGCACCAGGCGCAGACCGTCTTCGGCGTACTCCGGCTTGGTGTCGCAGGTGGCGAGCGCGGCCAGGAAATTGTCGTGCTCGACGTCGAGCATGCGCCACTCCACGTCCTGGCAGCTTCCGGCGCGCTCGATGAGGCGAGCCGCCCGCGTCACGTGGTAGCGCAGATGGCGTTCGCGAACGCTCGCCGCGTCGGGCGCGGCGCACAGCCGTTCGAGGGCGTACGCGCGGATCGTCTCGAGCAACCGGTAGCGCTCGCCGTCGGGTTCCAGCACGACCAGCGACTTCTCCACCAGGTTCGCGAGCAGCTCGAGGACGTCGGTCGGGTCCAGATCGCCGCCTGCGCACACGGCTTCGACGGCCTCGAGCGCGAAGCCGCCGGCGAACGCCGCGAGCCGCCGAAGCAGCGTGCGCTCGGGCTCGCTCAGCAAGTCGTGACTCCAGTCGATCAACGCACGGAGCGTCTGCTGGCGCGGCAGCGCCACGCGGTTGCCGCGCACCAAGAGCCGGAACCGATCGCTCAAGCGCGCCGCGAGCTTCTCGACGGAGAGATTCGAGACCCGCGCCGCGGCCAGCTCGATCGCCAGCGGGATGCCGTCGAGCCGCCGACAGATCTCGGCGACCACGCGGAGGTTCCTATCGGAGAGCGTGAACGAGGACGAGGCCGCGCTGGCGCGATCGGCGAAGAGCCGCACGGCCTCACACTGGGCGAGGAGCGCGAGCGGCACCTCGTCGCGGCCGTCGGGCAACGTGAGCGACGGCACCCGATAGGTGGTCTCGCCGGGGACGCGTAGCGGCTCGCGGCTGGTGACGAGGACGCGCGAGCGGGTGCTCGCTTGGAGCAGCGTCGTGGCGATCTCGGCGGCGGCGTCCACCAGGTGCTCGCAGTTGTCGAGGATCACGAGCCGCTCCTCGTCCGCGAGGCGCGCCGTCAGCGTGTCGAGCACGGGACGGCCCGAGGGCGCTTGGATCCCGAGCGCGGTGGCGACGGCTTGCGACACCTCGCCCGCGTCGGCGAGCGGCGCCAGCTCGACGAGCCACACGCCGTGCGCGAAGCGCTCGAGCAGCTCGCTGCCGACCTGCAGCGCCAGCCGCGTCTTGCCCGCGCCGCCCGAGCCCGTGAGCGTCACGAGGCGCGCGCGCGAGAGCGCTTGCACCAGCTCGGCGATCGGCTGCTCGCGCCCGATGAAGTGGGTGAGCTGGACGGGCAGGTTGTTGGGCAGGACGTCGAGGGTCCTGAGCGGCGGAAAGTCCTGACGCAGCCCGGGCACCACCAGCTCGTGGATTCGCTCGGGCCGGTTCAGGTCGCGCAGCCGCCGCTCGCCCAGGTCGCGCAACGTGACGCCCGCCGGCAGCCGATCGCGCACCAGCTCGTGGGTGGCCTGGGTGAGCAGGATCTGCCCGCCGTGGCCGACGCTCATGAGCCGCGCCACGCGGTTCAAGAGCGGGCCTACGTAATCGTCGTCGCGCTCCTCGGTCTCGCCCGTGTGCAACGCCATGCGCACCCGGATGTCCGCGCGGCCCCACGGCTCGGCTTGCAGCGCGCGTTGCGCGTCCACGGCAGCGGCGACGGCCGCGGGGGCGGTGGCGAAGGCGACCTGGAACGCGTCGCCGATCATCTTGTACGGATAGCCCGCGTGAGCCGCGAAGACGTCGCGGAGCAGGATTTCCTGGCGCGTGTGCGCCTCGGCCATCCAGTCGGGGTGCTCCTCCCAGAGCTGGGTGCTCGCCTCGATGTCGGTGAAGAGGAAGGTCACCGTCCCCGATGGCCGAGCGGTCATGCGGGGATCCTGCGGCGATAGCGCCGCACGCGGAGCGCGGGGTCGTCGTGGGGTTCGAGGGGGCCGGCTTCCCACTCGGCTTCGTCGATCGCCGGAAAGCGCACCGCGCGCGGATCGGTGACCGAGTCGGGAACGTAGGTCACGTCGATCAGGTTCGCGTGGCGGAGCGCGTCGGCGTAGATGCGCGCGCCGCCGATGAACCAGATCGGCCCGTCGAGGTGCGCGAGCGCGTCGTCGATGCTCGGGTACGCCTCGACGCCGGCGAGGGCGCGGCTCGCGATCACCACGTTCCGTCGCCCGGGCAGCGGCTTGCCGCCGATCGACTCCCAGGTGAGCCGGCCCATCACGATCGTGGTGCCGAGCGTGAGGCGTTTGAAGCGCTTCAGGTCGGCCGAGTGGTGCCAGGGAATCCGGCCGTCGAGGCCGATGACGCCCTCGGGCGAGACCGCGACGATGATCCCGCGAAGGTCAGGGCGCGCGAGCTCGGCGTCGAAGGCGGTCACGGGCTCGCACCGATCAAACCGCGACCTTGAACTTGATTGCCGGGTGCGGCTCGTACCCCGTGAGCACGAAGTGGGAGAGGATGGTCGCGGTGTCCTCGTGCATCAGCGCCTCGACGTCGGCGAGCCCGCGCACCGCTGGCGAGATCGTGAGTCGTGGCAGCGCGCGCGGCGCGCGGGCGAGTTGCTCGCGCAACCCGGGAACGTGGTCGTAGTCGGCCATCGAGCCGTCCGGCTTGGCCGTGTACACGTGGGCGTCCACCAGGGTGTGCGCGAAGATCCCCGGCCGAATGCCGGTGAAATGGCCGATGAGCTGCAACAGGAACGCGTAGCCGG
This sequence comes from bacterium, assembly GCA_046331705.1. GTDB lineage: Bacteria > JADJOY01 > JADJOY01 > JADJOY01 > JADJOY01 > JADJOY01. Next base: position 42,874 of record JAXLQJ010000043.1, read on the forward strand.
CGATGTTGTACGGCACGCCCAGCGCGACGTCGCAGCTTCGCTGGGTGAGGTGGAGGCAGAGCATCGGTTCGCCGCGCGCGTCGTGCTGGACGTTGAGGATCCACAGGCAATGACAGGGTGGCAGGGCGCTGGTGTGGGCGTTGCCGGGTGCCCAGGCGCTGACCACCAGCCGACGGCTCATGGGGTTGCGCTGGATCTCGGCCAAGACCCACGCGATCTGATCGCGAAACGTGGCCTGACCGTTCTCGTGGATCGGGAAATGACGCCAGAAGTTGCCGTAGGCGCTGGGAACCAGGCCCTCGTCATCCGCCCAGGGATCCCAGAACTTGCAGCCGTGCTTCTTGAGCAGCGAGATCCGGGTGTCGCCGGAGAGAAACCACAGGTTCTCGATGACGATGTTCTTCCACGAGATCTCCTTGGTGGTGAGCAACGGGAAGCCGCGGGCGAGATCGATCTCGTAGTTCACGTTGAACGTGGAGATCGTGTCGACGCCGGTGCGATTTTCCTTGCGGGTGCCGTGCGCCAGCACCTCGCGAACCAGATCCAGGTATTGCTGCATGGGCGCTCCCGCTCGCTGGGTTCGACGGCCGGCTGCCGAGCCCGCGCGGCGAGCCACAGTCTGGCGCAGCCGCGCGCGCTTCGTCCCCGGTCGAGGCGCCCGCGCGAGGTCGGCATGGCGCGCGGCGCGAGCAGCCGCGAGCGCCTCTCTCCCGCGCCTGTGCAGGACGCGCGTCAGCGCGGCAGCGCCGCCGTCACTTCGGCCATTTCTGGTCGTGACAGCGCTGGCAGAGCTCCTTGATGCGCGTCATCGATCCGGTGGCCTGGGCGGGGGATCCGCTCGCCAGGGCGGTCTGGAGCGCGCCCAGCTCGTCGATGGTGTCGGCCGCCAGCTCGCGGAACGACTCGTTGGTGCTGTAGGCCTTCGAGTTGGTGATGTCGCTGCTCGCGAGGAGCTTCCCGATCTGCGCCGCGTGCTCCGCCGCTGCGTTCGGGCCGGGCTTGTCGTAGAGCTTCTGCAGCATGGTCCAGGACCGATCGATCTCGGCCATCGTCAGCTGGACGGGAGTCGGTTTGCGGCAGCTCGCCGCGAGCGCGGCGGCGGCGAGCAGTGAAGCGAGGCGAGCGAGGCGCGTGAGCGATCGAGACATGCGTGCGCTCCTTTCCCACACCCCAGTACTCGCCCGATGCCCCGCTCGTCAACGCACCCGTCGCGAGGTGCGCCCGCGGTGCGTGTCGCCGGCGGTCGTGGACGGCGGTTGCGTGCCACCCGTCGCGCGCGTAATTTCGCCACGCCATGATGCGTGCGGCCTGGTCGCTACGGGCTTTTTCCGCAGCCGCTGCTCTCGCGGCCGCCGCGAGCGGTTGCGCGTCGGGAGTGCTCGCGACGCGACTGGATCGCCTGGTCCTCTGTCACGAGGTCACGGCGGACGCGCTCGGCAGCCCCGTTCAGCTCGGCGACGACTTCACCACCCACGACGCGCGCGCCACGGTGTGGCTGGATCTGCGCGATCTCGCGCACGCGCACACGATTCGATATCGCTGGTTCGATCCCGCCGGTAACCTCTATCTCGACAGCGGCCCGGTCGCGCTCAATCCCGACGGCGCTTACCGTCCGCGCGCGACGGTTTCGGCGAGCATGCCGATCGCGGGCGCGGCGGCGGCGTGGCTGCCGGGGGAGTGGAAGGTCGTCGTCGAGTACGACGGCGAGATCCTGAGCACGCAGCCGTTCCAGATCGAAGCGCGATGAAGATCGCCGTCCATCCGTGCCTCGCCGCCGCGCTCGCCGTGTGCTGCGTGTCGGCCAGCGCCCGCGCCGAGCTCGACGACCCCGCGTACCACCGGGCGATGATGCTGCTCCAGGGCGGCGACGCGGCTGGCGCCGCCGAGGCCCTGAAGGAACCGCTCGCGCGCCGCGCGGGCGAGCTCTACGTTCTCGAGCGGGACCCCGGCGCCGATGGGGAACGGCTGCGCGAGCTGCGCGGCGAGCTCGCGACGCTCGAGCGGGACGCCGCCGTCGCCGAGCACCTCGCGGGCCACGGCGAGCAAGCGCACCAGCACCTCGAACGGCTGCTCGCGCTCGATCCGAGCGCCAAGCTCGATCCCCTGGAAACGCCCCGCCCGCTCTTGCTCGAGCTCGAGGAGCTGCGCCGCGCGCGCGTCGCGACGCCGGATTCCGCGCAGATCGAGCTGCCGGTGGGGGCGACGCAGGGGATCGAGCACGTCCCGCCGCTGGTGGTGGTTCGCGGCAGCGAGGTGACGCTCTACGTGCGGGTCGCGTCGGCCCGGGACGCGCGCGTCACCGTCGACCATTGCGGCACGTCGGACGCGCGCGCGAGCTGTCCGACGCCGCGGCGGGCGGAGCTCGCGCGGCTCGACGACGGCGTGTTCGCGGTGAACCTGAGCGCCGCGGCCGCCGCCGGGGCGAGTCATCTGCGCTACCGGATCGGCGTGGTCGACGGCACCGGGCGTTCGCGCTCGACGCCCTGGTACACGCTCACGCTGGTCGACGACCTCGACTCCCACCTCGCGCGAGCGGGCGCCGACTACGGCCCGCGCGCGCAAGCGCTGCTCCGATCCGGCAGCGTCGACGCGCGCCTCGCGCCGGCGGCGCCGTTGCCCGACGGAATCCGCGAGGTCGACTCGCGTCGCGACAACCTCGAGGTTCGCCGTCGCGCCTACTGAGGCGAAGAAACTCGGCGACCCCTCGAGACACGCGCGTTGCCTTGCAGCCATTTCCGGCGCTGGGCTACGGTTGGGCGCCTTTTCCGGCTCGGCGTTCGCGATCTCGACCCGCCGTGGGCGCGCACGCCGCGAGTCGCGGGCGCCACGCGATCGCGCGGCCCAAGTCGCGTCGCTGGGATCGGACGCGATCCTCGCTCGGGCGGAGAACCAGAACCATGGAACACGGCAGTCGTCGCGCGATCATCGCGGCTTTCCTCGCCAACCTCGGGATCGCGTGCGCGAAGCTGGTCGCGTGGATGGCGACTGGCGCGGCCTCGATGCTCGCCGAGTCCATCCACTCGCTCGCGGACACCGGCAACCAGGCGCTGCTCTTGCTCGGCAGCTCGCGGGGCCAGCGCGCACCCACCGAGGAGCACCCCTTCGGTTACGGGCGCGAGCGCTACTTCTGGGCGTTCGTGGTGGCCTTGGTGCTTTTCTCGCTGGGCTCGCTCTTCGCGATCGTCGAGGGCGTTCACAAGCTCTCGCACCCGCAGCCGCTCGAGTCGCCGCAATGGGCCATCGGCACGCTCGTCGTCGCCGTGTTGTTGGAGGCGTTCTCGTTCCGCACGGCCGTCAAGGAGGCTCGCCCGCTCAAGGGGACGCGGACGTGGTGGTCGTTCATCCGAGACGCGAAATCTCCCGAGCTTCCGGTGGTGCTGCTCGAGGACCTGGGCGCGCTGCTCGGGTTGGTGTTCGCGCTGGTGGGGGTGGGCATCGCGATGGGCACCGGCGACCCACGCTTCGATGCCATCGGCTCGATCGCGATCGGCGCGTTGCTCGGCGTGATCGCCATCATCCTCGCCATCGAGATGAAGAGCCTGCTCGTGGGTGAGGCGGCGGCGCCGACCCAGCGCACGGCGATCCGGGAGTCCTTCGAGGCCGCCAAGTACGTGCGTCGAGTCATTCATTTGCGCACGCTCCATCTCGGTCCGGACGAGCTCCTGGTCGCCGCGAAGCTCGAGTTCGAGCCCTCGCTCTCGCTCCTCGATCTCTCCAATGCCATCGATGCGGCCGAAGCCGGCGTACGCGACCGAGTGCCGAGCGCGCGGCTCATCTTCGTGGAACCCGACGTCTATCGCGGTTCGTGAGCGCAGCGCGCGCGAACCCGCCGGAGCCGAGTCAGCATGCCCAAGACACTGGTCACCGGGGCCACCGGATTGGTGGGCTGGAACGTCGTTCAGGCATTGCGCGAGCGCGACCGCCCCGTGCGGGCGTTGGTTCGCGATCCCGACAAGGCGCGTCGCTTGCTGCCCGCGGAGGTGGAGCTGGTGGCGGGTGACGTGACCGATCGCGCGTCCGTCGATCGCGCGCTCGCCGACGTGAACGTCGTCTACCACGCCGCGGGATTGCCCGAGCAATGGCTGAAGGACGTGGGTCGATTCCAGCGCGTCAACGTGGAAGGGACGCGCAACCTCGTGGATGCCGCGCTTCAGCGAAAGGTCGAGCGGTTCGTCTACACCAGCACCATCGACGTCTTTCAGGCGGCGACGTCGCAGGAATACGACGAGTCGAGCCCCATCGATGCAACGCCGAAGGGCACGCCCTACGAGCGTTCGAAGCAGGACGCCGACCGCGTGGTGGTGGCGGCGCTCGCGCAGGGGCTCCACGCCGTGATCCTGCACCCCGCGGCGCTCTACGGCCCCGGTCCCGCCGGTTCGCCAGGCATCAACGACTTCATCGTCAGGCTCGAGAAGCACCAGATCCCGGCGCTGCTGCCCGGCGGCATGCCGGTGGTCCATTCGCGGGACGTCGGAGTGGGGCACGTCCTCGCCGAGGATCGGCCGGCCGGCAGCCGTTACATCCTGAGCGAGTCCTACGTCGACATCACGCATCTGGCGTGGATCGTGAGTCATGCGCTCGGACGCAAGGACATCCCGCGCGTCATGCCGCTTGGGCTCGCGAGGCTCGTCTCGGAAATCGGCGAGCGCTGGGCCGCGTTGTCGGGCCGTCCGCCGCTCATTCCGCGCGGCCAGCTCCACTTCCTGCAATGGAAGGCGCGCCCCAAGAACAACAAGGCGCGCAAAGAGCTCAAATGGACGCCGATGCTCTTCCGCGACGGTGTCCGCGCGACCGTCGCCGAGCTGACCGGAAAGCCGCTCGCCGCCGCGTCCTCGCCTGCGGGCTGACCCGGCGAGGGGACGCCGCCATGCCGGGGCACCGGCCGTCACGGGCGCTCGCATCCCGATCGTTTCGTGCGAGGATGCCGGCGCGCACCTGGGCGCGCTCGATGAACCGACTTCTGCATCCCGTCGGCCCTGCGGCACTCTGCGCCGTGCTCGCCCTCGCGGCCGCGTGCGGCGGCGACGGCAGCCGCAGCGCGCTCGTCCCCCTGGCGCTGCCCGAGGGCTGCAACCCACTCCTCGGCGGCGGCGACTGCTTTCTGCCGTACCCGAGCGATTTCTTCCGCGTGCCGGATGCGACCGCGACGAGCGGCGCGCGCATCGAGACCCGCGGTGCCGCCAAGCTCGCCGCCGCCGACGGCTCGAGCGCCGACGTCTCCGACTGGCGCCCGATTCAAGGCTACTCGCGCTCCTCGACCGTCCTGGGAACGCTGCTCGCTCCCACGGCGGATGCGGGCCTGGTGGGCTTCTTCGACTCGCCCGGCGAGACGCTTGCGGTGCGCAGCTCGGCGACGCTGATCGTCGATGCCGCCAGCGGCGAGTTGGTGCCGCACTTCGCCGATCTCGACCCGCGCGCCAACGACGCGAGCCGCCAAGCGATCGCGCTCCATCCGGTGGTCCCGCTCGGCGAGTCGCGTCGCTACATCGTCGCGTTCCACGGGCTCGTCAGCCCGACGGGCGCGGACGTGCCGGCGCCGGAGGGTTTCCGGCGCATCCGCGACGGCGAGGCCGCGGGAGACACCGCGCTGGCGCCCCTCGTCGCTCGCTACGAGAGCGACGTCTTCCCCCCGCTCGAGGCGCTCGGCTTGCCGCGCGCCGAGATCCAGCTCGCGTGGGACTTCACCACCGGCTCGGACCTGGACGTGACCGGCGACATGCGGCGGGTCCGCGAGCTGGCGCTCGCGTGGCTCGCGTCGCACACGCCCGAGATCACCATCGACGACGTCGAAGAGCACGCACCCGGCGACGGCTCCGGGCTGTGGCGCACGGTCTCCGGCACCGTGCGCGGTCCGCGCTTCGTCGACTCACCCGATCCCGGCGCGCGCCTCACGCGCGACGGCGACGGCCGCGTGCGCCAAGACGGCACCGTCGCGTTCCCGTTCCTCGCGCAGATCCCCGAACGCCTCCGCGATCCCGCCGCGGGCGCGGGCCGCGTGATCGGTCTCGGCCATGGCTTCTTCGGCACGCGCAACGAGGTGCGCAGCGCCTCGGCGATTCAGTCGGCGAATGCGCTCGGCGCGGTGGTCACGTCCATCGACTGGTGGGGCATGTCGGTCACCGACGCACCCGGCGTGGTGCTCTCGCTGGTGGGCAACCCGGCGCGCGCCACGCTCTTCACGGATCGCGTTCATCAGGCGATCGCCAACTGGCTCACCTTCACCGTGGCGCTGCGCGGTCCGCTGGTGGGAACGGCGGCGTTCCAGCGACCCGGCACGGAGCAGTCGGTCTACGACCCGAGTCGCGTCGACTTCTGGGGACTCTCCAACGGCGCGATCCTCGGCACCGTGCAATCGGCGATGAACCCGTGGAGCGAGCGCGTCTGCCTCAACGTGGGCGGCGCCGGCTGGTCGCAGATGATGTGGCGCTCGGGAAACTTCGTGCCGTTCCTGCTCGCCGCGTCGCTCTCGATCCCCGATCCGCTGGTGCAGCAGGAGTACGTCGCGTCGATTCAGCGGCACATGGACCGCATCGATCCCGCCACCTACGCGCCGCTCTTCTTCGATCCCGAGCTGCCGCAGAATCCAGCCGATCGCCACGTGGTGCTGCAGATGGGCCTCGGCGACGCCGGCGTCCCCAACGTGGGCAGCTTCTACCTGGCGCGGGCGCTCGGCGCCGCCGTCACCATGCCGACCGCGGCGCCCATCTGGGGCGTCGATCCCGTGGTGGGCTTCGACGCCCGCGCCGGCGTCACCGTCTTCGACATGGGCGTCGACGCATCCTTCGAGGCCAAAGCCTCGCCACCGCTCGCCGGCAACGTCGTCCACGACGGCGTGCGATTGCTGGCCGCCGCCGACCGCCAGCTCGACGCCCTCTTCTCCGTGGAAGGCCGCGTCATCCACCCCTGCGACGGCCCCTGCGACCCCGAGTAGCAGCGGCGCCCATCGTCCGGCGCGTGATCGGTCCCTCGGCAGCCCCGAAGCCCGCGCGTACGAGAATCGAGCCGGCTCCTCACCGAGCGCTCCGCGACCAACGACGACGCCGTGCGCGCGAGCTTCACCGTTCGAGGCGCAGGGCGATGTCCCGGGAGAAGTCGGGGATCGCGAGATCGATGGCGCCGCCGCGGGGACGCTCGGTGGATCGGCCGATCTCGGCGCCGGTGTACGTGTCGAACCAACGGGCATGCCACACGCCCTCGCCTTCGACCGGCACGCGGACGGTGGCGCCGGAGAGGGTCGACGAGTCGGGGCGATACCACTGGTGCGCGTCGTTCTTGATCCACACGAGCGCGGTGTGACGGCCGCGCAGCGCAAGGGTGACGAGGGCGGCGCTCGGTGCGGTGGCGCTGGCGCCGCCGACGGCGAACTCCTCGTCGTCGAAGGCGACGTCTTCGACGAAGCTGGCGAGAGCGCCGAAGTGGACGTAGGCGTCCGTGGGATCGACGACGTTGTCCCACCACCACGTCATGCCGGTGCCGAAGGCGCCGCTGAGGGCGCCGGCCCACAGCATGTCGTGGACGCCGGTGCTCTCGGGGTCGGCCGCGAGGGTCTCGGCGGGGCCCCGGAAGTCCACGCCCGCTTCGCCAGCGAGCGTGGCTTTGCCGTAGCGGCCCATGTGCGCGGCGAGCAGCGGCAGCGCGTGGCTGAAGTCGAGCGGTAGCCCGGCGACCGAGTAGAGGTGCACTTGGGTGAACGCGATCTCGGGCAGCTGCCAGAGATCGCGCAGCAACGCGGTGCCGAGAAAGAGATCGAGAAGCGCGGGCGTGCCGCTGGTGCTGGTGGTGATGGGCCGCCGCGCCGGATCGAGATCCTGGATCGCGCGCGCCATGGATTGGTGCCACTCCACCAGCGCCGCCGTGCCCGGTGAGTCAGCGAGGTCCACCTCGTTCCAGAGCTCCCACGCCAGCAGGTTGGTGGCGTAGCCGTAGCGCGCCACCAGGTAGCGCAGCCGGCGCTCGAAAAGCGAGCGCGCCGAGGGGTCGGTGAAGAATCGCGCAGGAGCGGCGAGCGGCCCGCCGTTGGCGGCGTTGTACGGGTTCCCGTCCCACTCGCTGTTGGCGGTGAGCGAGAAGGCGCCATGGTTCTGGATCGAGAGCAGGACCGCGATGCCGAGGGAGCGCGCCTTCTCGATCACGTCGTCGAGCTGCCAGGCGCGATCGAGTCGTGCCGTGTAGTCGCCGAGCGAGGTCGCCTCGAGGCCGCCGTCGGGCGCGCGCTCGGTCCATTCGAGGGCGAACGCCCAGCTCGGCATCCAGAGCCGCGCATAGGTGGCGCGTTGCGCGGCGAGCTTCTCGAGCCAGTCGTCGTAGGCGAACGTGCCGCGGCCGTCGTACCAGCACAGGTTCTCGCCGATCGCGAAGTAGGGCGTGCCGTCCTCGTGACGGAGGTAGCGCGCGTCGCGCTCGCTCACGTGCAGGAAGCCGTGCTCGTTCGCCGCGGGGGCGCCCACCTCGACGGCGCTCCAGGGGCTCGTTCGCTCGTCGGTGTCGCCGCTCGCCGTCACCTGGCGCGCGACGAAGCGCCATTCGAAGTGGCCGGCTTCGCTCGGCGCGAAGCGAACGACCCAGTGCGGATCGCTCGCGGCTTCGAGCGATTCGCGCCCGTCGACGAGCTCGCGGGTGAAGTCGCGGGTGACGAACGCGGGAACGCGCACGAGCGCTCCCAGAGGTGTGCGGAGCTCACCCCACACGTCCGCTTGCGCGGGATCGAACGGATTGGGGGCGAGCACGGGCAGGTCGAGGGTGCGCTCGAGCTTCCCCCAGGCGGTGAGCTCGGCGGTCGGCGCGCCGTCGTTCGACGAGGACGACGAGCCGCAGCCGGCGAGGACCAGGACGAGGAACGCCGAGAGCCGGCACGCGTTCACGGGGCGCGTCGCGGCCACGAGGATTCGTGGCCCTGGAGACGGTCGTGGCGGGCTTCGTCCGCTCACTTCGGGATCTTGATCTTCCGGAGGTCCGGCGGCCCAGGCGGATAGCGCAAGTCGAGGTCCTCGAGCGTGTGCCGCAACAGCCGCGCGACCACGTGATTGCGGTACCACTTGCGATTGGCGGGGATCACGTACCAGGGGGCCCACGGCGTCGAGCAGCGCCGAAGCGCCACCGCGTAGGCCTCCATGTAGTGGTCCCAGAGATTGCGCTCGCCGATGTCGCCCGCCTGGAACTTCCAGTGCTTGGTGGGATCGGCGAGCCGCTCTTCGAGGCGCTTGCGCTGCTCGTCGCGGCTGATGTGGAGGAAGAGCTTCAGGATCCGCGTGCCGCTCTCCGTCAGCATCCGCTCGAAGTCGTTGATCTGCCGGTAGCGCTCCTCGATCACCTCCGGCGAGGCCCAGCCGTGGACGCGCACCACCAGCACGTCCTCGTAGTGCGAGCGGTTGAGGACGCCGATTCGGCCCTTGGGCGGGCAGCGCTGATGCACGCGCCACAGGAAGTCGTGCGCCAGCTCCTCGGGCGTGGGCTTTTTGAACGAGTGGACCTCGAGCCCCAGCGAGTCGAGCGGACCGAAGACCTTGCGAATGGTGCCGTCCTTGCCGCCGGTGTCCATCGCCTGCAGCACCACCAGCACGCCGTGCGAGGCGGCGGCCACCAGCTTCTCTTGAAGCTCGTCGAGCGCGGCGAGGTCCTCGTCGAGAAGCTTCTCGCCCCGCTCCTTGTCGAGGCCGCCGTCATCGTCGGGATCGAAGCGGCCGAGATCGACCTTCCTTCCGTGCGTGGGGATGCGACAGCGCTTGCGGATGCGGGCTGCGTCGTTGGCCATGCGGCGAGTATCCCCGATGCCGGTCCCGCCGATCCACCGCAACGATCGCGCTTCTCACGAAGGCGGGCGAACGGCGCGCGCGGGAGGTTGGGGGGAAGAAGCCCGCGCGCGCCGCGCCCGAAAGAGGGCTATTCGTCGCAAGGCTCGGGGGCGCGGTGCCAGATCTCGGCGCCGGTGGGAGACGTCGCGCAGCCGTAGCATTGCGCCGTGCCGACGTAGAGATCGTCGAAGAAAGTCTCGAGCCCGCGGATGCCGAGATTGCGTGCGTCGCCGAAGCCGGCGGGGGCGAGCTTGCCGCGCGGCCCCACCTCCTCGACCCAGGTGATCCCGTCCTTGGTGCGATAGAGGACCGCTCCCTGCTTGGCCGCGGTGGCGTCGGAGTCGGCGGCCACGTACGTGCCCAGGTAGAGCTGATCGCCGTGCTCGTGGAGGCGCCAGCCGTAGCCGCGCGCCGGATCGTCGTGGCCGTTCTGGACGACGCTCTGCCAGCTCGCGCCGAGATCGCGGCTGCGCCAGACCGCGAAGCCGTTCCGCGGGTTGCCGGTGCTCGCGTAGAGCGCGCCGCGGAACGCGATCATGCTCAGGATCTCGATGTTGCCGGAGTCGCCGAACCCGGCGCGCGTGGCGGCGGCGCCGCCCACCACCGGTGCGAGCGTGCTGCCGTCGAAGCGATAGATCCGTGCGCCGCGCCCGTTCCACGCGGCGATGAAGAGCTGATCGCCGAGCGGCGCGATCTCGCCGAAGGTGTGGTTGCCGACGTCGTCGAGACCGTTGGCGGCCATGCGGCTCCACGAGGCGCCGTCGTACGTCCAGAGCTCGGCGCCGCGCGCGTTCGAGGTGCCGATCCAGAGCTTCTTGCGCCAGACCACGAAACCGCGCACCGAGAGATTCGCCGGGTTGCCGAGGCCCGGCTCGCCCAGACGCTTCCAGGCGACGCCGTCGCTGGTGCGCCAGAGCTCGGCGCCGGTGGCGGGATTGTGGGTCGCGGCGAGCAGCGCTCCTCCGTACACCACGAAGTTTCGGATGCCGAGGTTGAAGCGGTTGCCGAAACCGTCGCCGACGACACGCTGCCAGGCGTCGCCGTCGTAACGCCACACTTGCGCGCCGGTGGTCGCGCTCTCGTTCGACGCGCGCGGCGCGCCCACGTCCGGATCGTCGCCAGGCGCGCCCGTTCCGCGATCGAGTGTGCCCACGTAGAGGTGATCGCCGAACGCCTTCATCGACCACGCCCAGCGATTGGCGGCGTCGCCGAAGCCGTCGGCGTTGACCTGCGTCCAGCAGCCCGCGGGCACGGCGGCCTTGCGCGCGGGCGCGTCGTCGCCGGTCAACGCGGAAGCGTCTCGCGGCGCCGTCTGCGGCGCACCGCACCCGAGAATCAGCGACATCAGCGACGTCGACGCCAGGCACCTCGCCCCAACGCGCAGCATGAGCGCTCCCCCTCCGCAGAGCGGAATCCGAGTCGGGCTCGCTCCGCGTGAATCGCGTCGCGTGCGTCGCCGACGTCCGCGCTGCCACTCGTCTTGCCCACCCGACGGCGAGAGCAAGAGACGCGCCGTCGCAACGGGCGTCATCGTGTTGACCGCGTCGGCGGAGCGAGCTCGCGACGCGCACCGCAGCCGCGCGCGAGGCGCCGGCGCAAGGCTCGATCGCAACACGCGAATCCGCCGTCGCGGTGCGGGAAGCCGAAGCGATCCACGATACGCGAGCGACGTCCGCATCGAGCCGTGGGTGCGTCGAGAAACTGGCGCCTGTGATTCGCCGCATCCCACGGTTCTCGGCGGGGACGCCACTCGCGTTAGCAGGCTGCCGAAGCGCTCGCCGGCGCGCCACCGGCGTGTGGCGCCTTCACCGCCCGTTCAGCGGTGGAGTCGCGAGCGAACGCTTCGCCGTTTGTGGTTCGTGCGGCCTTCGAGTATTCCCCGCATCCGATGCGCTTCATCCACACCGCCGATTGGCATCTGGGGCGCCTCTTCCACGGCGTCCATCTCACCGACGATCAGCGCCACGTGCTGGCGCAGCTCGTGACGCTGGCTCGCGAAGCGCGCGCCGATGCGCTGATCGTCGCGGGCGACGTCTACGATCGCGCGGTCCCGCCGCCCGAGGCGGTGAGCCTTCTCGACGAGGTGCTCACGCGACTCGTGCTCGACGAGCGCATCCCGGTCATCGTGATCGCCGGTAACCACGACGGGCCCGATCGCCTCGCGTTCGGCTCGCGGATCCTCGCCGAGCGCGGGCTGCACGTTCTCGGCGTGCCCGACGCCGCGCCGCAGCCGATTCGTCTTGCCGATGCGTGGGGCACGGTCGAGGTCTTCGCCGCGCCGTTCGCCGATCCCGCGACCTTCCGAGCCCAGCTCGGCCGCGACGACCTCCACGACCACGATGCCGCGCTGGGCGCGTGGGTGGAGCGCGCGCGCGTCGCCGCCGATCCCGCGGCGCGCCCGGTGCTCGTGGGTCACGCGTTCGTGCGCGGTGGCGCCGAGAGCGAGTCCGAGCGGCCGCTCAGCGTCGGCGGCGCCGGCGCCGTCGACGTGGCACGTCTCGACGGATTCGCGTACGTGGCGCTCGGTCATCTGCACCGGCCGCAAGCGCTGCGCGCCGACGGCGCGATCGCGTACGCGGGGTCGTTGCTCAAGTACTCGTTCTCGGAGGTGGATCACCCCAAGTCCGTGAGCGTCGTCGAGATCGACGCGCGCGGTCGCGCGTCCATCGAGCGAGTCGCGCTCACACCGCGTCGCGACGTGCGCATCCTCGAGGGCCATCTGGACGAGCTCACCCGCGGTCGAACCGCGGCGGGGCCGGTCGCGGGCTCGCGCGACGACTATTTCCGCGTGCGCCTGCTCGACTCCGGGCCGCTGCTCGATCCGATCGGCAAGCTGCGCCAGGTCTTCCCGAACGTCCTCGAGCTCGAGCGCCCCCTGGATCGCACGACGACGCCGGCGGCGGGGAGCGTGGCTCCCGCCGATCGTCGTCAGCTCGGCGACGTGGAGCTCTTCGAGGCGTTCGTGCGCGAGATCACGGGCGACGCGCTCTCGGATGCGCAGCGCGAGCTGTTGCGCGACGTGCTGGTCGAGGTCGAGCGCGCCGAGAGCGAAGGCGACGCGGAGGCCGTCGGTGCGTCCTGAGCGGCTTCTCGTGCGCGGTTTCGGCCCCTACGCCGAGCCGTGCACGATCGATTTCCGCGGGCTCGGATCGAGCGCGCTCTTCCTGATCCACGGTCCCACGGGCGCCGGCAAGACCTCGCTCCTCGACGCGATGTGCTTCGCCCTCTACGGCGAGGCTTCCGGTGGTGAGCGGCGCGGCGACGAGCTACGCAGCCACCTGGTCGGCTCCGGTGTCGAGACCGAGGTGACGCTGGATTTCCGCCTCGGCGCGGCGCGCTACCGGGTGACCCGCCGGCCGAGGTACCGCCGCCCCAAGAAGCGTGGCGAAGGGGACGTCGAGGTCGACGGTCGCGCGACGCTCTGGGATCGCAGCGAAGCCACGGACGATGCCCACGAGGGCAAGCCGCTCGCGGCCAAGTCGAGCGAGGTCGATCGCGAGATCGCGCGCCGCCTCGGCTTCACGGCGGACGAGTTCCGGCAGGTGATCGTGCTTCCGCAAGGCGAGTTCCGGCGGCTCTTGACCTCCACCTCGGACGCGCGCGAGGCGATTCTCGAGGTGCTGTTTCGCACCGCGCACTACCGCGCGATCGAGGCGGCGCTGGCACGAGCGGCGCTGGCGGCGCGGCGCGAGCTGGAGGCGCTCGAAGCCCGCCGTCAGGCCGTGCTCGAGCAGAGCGACGCCGTCAGCGAGGACGAGCTGAGCACGCGCCGCGCATCGCGGGTCGCGGAGGTCCACGCGAACCGCGCCGAGCTGGCGCGTCTGGTCGAAGAGGAGCGTCGTGCGCGCAGCGATCTCGAGGCCGCGCGCGTCGCGGCCCGCCAGCTCGCCGAGCGCGCGGATGCGGCGGCGGTGCTCGCGGCGCTCGCCAGCGGCGCGGCGGAGATCGACGTGCTGCGCGGCGAGATCGAGGCCGCGCGGCGAGCGGCACCGCTGGTGGAGCTGGTCGCGGCGTGGCGGAGGGTCGAGGACGAGCGCCGTGCGCTCGAGGACGCGCACCGCGACGCCGCCGCGAACGAGGAGCGCGCGCAGTCCGCGCACGCCCGCGCTCGAGAAGCGCTCGCGCGCGAGCAAGGGCGCGGTCCGGAGCGCGAGGCCGCGCGCCGAGCGGTGGATCGCCTGCTCGCTGTCGGAGAGCAGCTCACGCGCTGGCGCGCCGCACAGGCCGAAGCGGCTGACGCAGCCGCGCGGGTCGCGAAGCTCGAGACCGTCGCCAACGACACCCGCGCGGAACGCGAGCGCGCCGAGCGGACGCTGGCGGAGCAAGCCGAGACACGCGCTCGCGCTGCGCTCGCCGCGGAACGTCTCGCCGGGCTCGAAGCGACGGCGCGCGAGGCACGGATGCTGCTCGCGCGCCGCGTGGATCTCGCCCGCACCGAGCGGGCGCTGGGCGCGGAACGGCGGCGCTACGAGCGCACCGGTGCTGCGCTCGCGGAGGCGGAGTCGCGTCGCGAGGCGGCGCGCGCGGTGGCGGCGCGTCTGGAGACGCTGTGGCGCGCCGGACAGGCGCAGCGGCTCGCGGCGACGCTCGTCGCGGGCGAGCCTTGCCCCGTGTGCGGAGCGGTCGAGCACCCGCGGCCGGCCGCGGCGTCGGCGGAGGATGTCGACGATTCCGCGCTGGATGCGGCACGTGCGGAGCTCGCGGCGTGCGAAGAACGGTCGAGCGAGGCCGAGCGTGCGCACGCGGCGGCAGGTCGGGAGCTCGCGTCGCTCGAAGGTGCCCACGCGGAGAAGCGCGCCGGGCTCGCCGCGGCTGCGGACGAGTCGCCCGAGGCATTGGAGGCTCGCGCGATCGCCGCGGAGGGCGAGCACGACCTCGCGGCGGCGGAGGTCGCCCGGATCGATGGGATCGACGCGGCGCTCGCCACCGCCCGCCAGCGACACGAGGCTGCCGGGGCTCGGCTCGCGAGCATCGACGAGGAACTCTCGACGGCACGCCGAACCCAGGCCGTCGCCAGCGGCGTGGTGGCGGAGCGCGCGGAGGCGATCCCGGGCGAGCTTCGCGCGCCCGGTGCGCTGGAGGCGAACGTGCGCGCCGCGCGGGAGACGCTCGATGCGCTCGAGGCCGCGTTCGCCGCCGCCGAGGTCGAGGCTCGTGCCTGTCGCGAAGCCCACGAGGCGGCTCTGCGCGCGCGCGGCGCGACGGCCTCGGCGCTGGCCGTGAAGGGCGCCGAAAGCGAGCGATTGGGGCCCGAGCTCGCGGTCAAGCGCGCGCGCGCCGGCTTCGCCGACGAGACCGCCCTCGCCGCTGCCGTGCGCACGCCCGCGCAGCTCGCCGTGCTCGACACGCGGATCCGGGAGTTCGATGCCTCGCTCGCGGCGGCGCGCGATCGGCTCGCCCGCGCGGAGGAGGAGGTGCGCGGCAGCGAGGCGCCGGACGTCACGAGCGTCGAGGCCCGCCACGAGAGCGCGCGCCAGCGCGCGGAAGCCGCGAGCAACGCGATCGTGGCCCTCGAGGGCGAGGTCGCGCGGATCGACAAGGCGCTCGCGAGCTTGGGCGAGATCGGCGACGAGCTGCGCGCGCGCGACCAGCGCTTTCGCGCGCTCGGTCAGCTCGCGGAGCTCGCCGACGGCAAGCGCAACTCGTTGCGCATGAGCTTCCAGCGCTTCGTGCTCGCGGCGCTCCTCGACGAGGCGCTCACGGCGGCGACGGTGCGGCTACGGGCGATGAGCCGCGGACGCTTCTTGCTGCAGCGCGCGGCGATCGCCACCGATCAACGGCGAGCGGGCGGCCTCGATCTCGAGGTCTTCGACCTGCACACCGGGCAGGGTCGCTCGGCACGCACGCTCTCGGGCGGAGAGAGCTTCCTCGCGTCGCTGGCGCTCGCCCTGGGACTCGCGGACGTGGTCCAGGCGCACGCCGGCGGCATGCGCCTCGACACGCTCTTCATCGACGAGGGCTTCGGCAGCCTCGACTCCGAGTCGCTCGACCTCGCCATGCGCGCGCTCGAGGACCTGGAGCGCGGCGGTCGGTTGGTGGGGATCATCTCCCACGTCGCCGAGCTGCGCGAGCGAATCGACGTGCGCCTCGAGGTGGCTCCCTCGCAGCGCGGCTCCACGGCGCGCCTGGTGATGCCGTGACGCGCGGCCGGTGAAGGCCGGGCTCAGGTGACGAGCGGCAGCGGGTCGAGCGGCGGCGCGTCGGGTCGACGCACGGAGTGCCCGCGCTGGTCCGGGCTCTCGCCGCGCCAGCCGCCGGGCGCGAAGTAGCAGTAGGCGCGCTCGCACGGGAAGCCGCGGTTCTCGCGGAAGAGCGCCTCGCAATCGCGCACCAGCGCTTCGCCCTCGAGACCGCCCTCCACGCGATCGAGCGCCTGGGCGAGCGAGCGCACGTCCGCGATCCGCTGGCTCAGCGCGTAACGACGTCCGGCGACCTTGAGGCTGCGCACGCCGGCGCGGCCCAGGGCGCCCACGGAGCAGAGCGCGCAGCGATAACGCACCCGCGACACCGTCATGTAGTCCACGTGGTAGCGACCAACGGCCTCCACGTCGAGGTCCTGGGCGCCCTCCTCCACCTCCACCACCACCTGCTCGTCCTTGAGGTGGCAGGGCAGCATCTCGCTCTCCTCGAGCATCCCCATCAGGATGCGAGGGGGGATGTGCGCCGTGAGGGGGCGCAGCCAGCGTTCGACACGCGGTTGCGTGAGCAGCTTCCCGCCCAGCGACGGCGCTTGCTGGATGGGGTGCAGGAAGCCGCAATGGCCGTCGACGAGATGGCAGCCGTCGTTCATCACCAACACCTCGATCTCGAGGTCGCCGGCGACGCCCACCAGCTCGGCGATCTCGGGCTCGGTGAGGTGGCGCGGCAGCACGGCGCGCCGAAAGCCGAGCGCGCGCCAATGCGCGAGCGCTTCGCCGTTGAACGCGGCGGCCACGCTCGAGAGATGCAACGGCACGTGCGGCGCGCTCTCGCGCAGCTGCGGCAGGATCGCCGGGTCGGCGACGATGAAGGCGTCGACGCCCGCCCCGCTCGCGCGCTCGATCTGCTCGCGCGCGAGCGGCAAGCTCGCGGCAGTGAAGTGATTGTTGAGCGCCAGGAACACCTCGACGCGAGCCGCATGCGCGCGCCGCACCACCTGCGCGAGCTCGCGGTAGTCGAGGAGGTTCGAGCCGGCGTCGTCGCGGCGATTGGCGTGCTCGACGCCGGCCTCGCGCGCGGCGTCGTTGCGTGGTTGCACGCCGCAGTAGAGCTCGCTCGCGCCGGCCTCCACGAGGGGCTCGACGTCGCTGGGCTCGGAGACGGGGGCGGTGATGGCGGGTCGCTTCATGACGTCACATCGGCAGCGCCGGCTGGTGGACCCATCGGTCGATTCGCCAGCCGCTCGGCGGCGTCGGTGGCGCGGGGTTCTCGTAGAAGTAGCTGTTGCCCTTGAGCCTGAGCGGCATCCCGTGCTCGCGCTCGATGCGAAGCGTGTAGCCACGGCATTCGCGGGCGCAGCCCGGCAGCGGATACGGCGCGCGATCGGGGTGCTGGTGCAGGCTGGCGGTGGGGCACGTGCGTGACGTCGACACCAGCACGAACGGGTAGTAAAGGCTGCCCGGGAGCTCGAGGTGCTCGTCGCCCGGGCCCCCCTCGAGCCCTTGCGCGAGGTGCTCGTACTCGATGCGCGCGAAGCCGAGCGCCCGCAGCGAGCGCAGGAAGCCCGGGATCGCCACCGGCGTGCCGCGCAGATGGGCCTCTCCGGCGCCGCCGCTCTCGAGGTAACGCGGGATCATCGGGTCGCGCTTGAGCTTGTGCAGCAAGCGCCCGAACACCAGGCCGAAGCCGCCCGCGCGTTCGCGGAGCATTCGATGGACGCCCCAATCGTTGACGACGATCTCCGCGTTCGGAGCCTCGCGCGCGAGAACGTCGAGAAGCCGCGCGAAGGGCTCGAGATCCGGTTGCGCGAGGTAAGGCGTGACGAACGTGATGGGCTTGCCGGCGTCGCGGGTCCGCGCCAGCACCTGCCTGAGCTCCGCTGGCCGCGGCAGCAGCCGCGGGCAGACCTCGTTGCCGAAATAGAGTCGGTCCGCGGCGAGGAGCGCCTCGTCGCGTAGTCGCGCCGGATCGGAAACGAAGAGAGCGGTCTCGTTCACCAGCCGCACCGGTAAGGCGAAGCCGAGGCGGGGGGCGCGCGGCACCGCGTGCGATCGAGGCGATCTGCGCCGAAGTGCGGCACGATCCCGATCGTGCGGGCAGAATAGGAACCGCTCGGAGGGGGCGTCAAGGAAAGCGCCCATCGCGAGCTCGGCCGCTGCCACCCCATGCTTCCCTCGAACGATCTCGCGTCCGCGCTGCGCTGTCCGCGCTGCGGTGCATGCGCGCTCCGGCGCGCGATCGACGCGTGCACGCTCGAGTGCCAGGGTTGCGGCGCGGAGGTGGCGTGGTCGCGGGGCTTCGGCGATTTCACCTGGGCGGGGAACGACCCGGCTTCGGGTGAGGAGGCGATCGCGCGGCGCTACGACGGGCTCGGCGGGGCGAGCTACGACTGGTTGGTGCGGCACGCGTTCGCGGCGGAGCTGCTCTTCCGGCGCTTCTGGGGCGCGTCGCATGCGGCGGCGGCGCGGCGGATCGCGGCGCGCTTCCCGGACGCGAAGGGCGCGCGGGTGCTGGATCTACCGGTGGGTGGCGGCGCGGCGCTGGTGCGACACCGGGCATCGCTCGTGTCGGCGCGGTGGGTGGTGGGCGTGGACCTGTCGGCGGGGATGCTCGCCCGCGCGGCGCGGCGGTTGGCGGCGCTCGGGACGGGCCACGTGGCGCTGGTTCGAGCACCCGCCACGCGCTTGCCGCTCGCTGATGCCACGGTGGACCAGGCGCTCGCCGTCAACAGCCTTCACTGCTTCGTCGATCCTGGCGGCGCGCTTCGCGAGCTGCGTCGCGTGCTGGCGCCGGGGGGCGTGCTGGCGGGGTCGTGCATCGTGCGCGGTGCCGGTCCCGCCGCCGACCGGCGCATCGAGCGCATGCGGGAGCGCGGCCATTTCGCGGCAGCGCTCGAGCGCACCGAGATCGAGCGCGCGCTGGGTGCCGCGGGCCTCGAGGCGATCGGTTGCGATCAGCTCGGCGCGGTGCTCGTCTTCGCCGCGCGTGGATGATGGCGGCTGGCCGGCGGCATCGCGTGGGCTGCGCTCGAGGCTCAGGGGATCGCGAGCGAGACCAAGCTCGCGGCGAGCATCGCGCCGAAGCCGAGCCCGACCACTCGGCCGAACGCCCAGCCGCCGATCGCGATCGCGATCCCGCCCTTGACGATCGTGTTAGAGATCACCGCGACCCAGATGGCCGTGGCCGCGACGTTCACGTCGAGGCCCGCTTTGGCGAGGCCGGCCATGGAGAGCGTGATCGCGTCCACGTCGGTGGTTCCGGCGAGCGCGCTGGTCACGTAGATCCCGCGCGAGCCGAGGCTCTCGTTGGCGGCTTTCACGGCGACCAGGATCGCCGTGAAGAGCAGCGCGAACTTGACCGCTTGCGTGAGCTCGAAGGGATTGGCGAACGCCACGTTGGCGGGCGTGGGCGCGCTCGCGCGGGTCCGCTTGAGCAGCAGCAGCGCCACCATCGCGCCGGCGAGCGTCATGGGCACGAGCGAGTGGCAGAGCGGTATCAAGGTGGGCCGGTGGATCACCGCGACGAGGATCAACACGCGCACGTACATGATGCTCGACGCCAGCACCACGGCGAGTGCCGCCGGCTCGAGGATGGAGCGGTCGCGACGCGCGCTGCCCGAGGCCGAGAGCGTCACGGCGACCGACGACACGAGGCCGCCGACCAGCCCGGTCACGCCGAGCCCGCGTCCTGGTCCGAGCACCCGAATCGCGAGATAGCCCACGAAGCTCACGCCCGCGATGAGCGCGATCATCCAGCCGATCTTGCGCGGGTTGAGGACCGCGTACGGGCCGAGGTCGCGATCCGGCAGCAGCGGCAGCACCACCACCGCCACCAGCAAGAACTTGAGGGTCGCGTAGACGTCGTCCTTCGACGCTTGCGCCACCAGCGAATGAAGCACGGGTTTGAGCGACAGCACCAGGGTCATCACCACCGCGATCGCGGACACGGTCACCAGTCGGCGGCCCGTGGGCTCGATCACGTGCTCGGTGGTGGCGAGCGCGCCGATCAGGTAGGTCACCAGCGCGGCGATCTCGGACGTCAGTCCCGAATCGCCGCCCGCGCGGACGCTGCGCAGGTGGACGACGCCGAGCAAGGACATCACCGCGAGGAACGGGAGCAGCACGATGCCCGGGCCGAGGGAGCGCGCGAGCAGCGCGGAGATGGCGCCGGCGAGCGCGAAGAGCGGGAACGTGCGCGAGCCGCCGAAGAAGTAGCGCCGGTCCTCGGCGCTGGCGGGATGCGATTGCTCGCGTTCGAGCCCGATGAGGAGCCCGACAGCGCACGCGACCGCGAGCGAGAGGAAGGGCTCGTATGCGTCCATTGTGGACAATCCTATACGAGCGCGGGTGTGCGACGGCACGCCGTTTGAACATGCCGGACTCCGTCGCGGGAGCCTGGCACCGAAGTCGGCACTCGAAGCGATGCGCGAGTCGCGCATCGCGGCCCGGTTGGGTGGGCCCTCGCGACCGTGGCCGCATGGACGCGACCTTTCCCTCATCCCCCGCTACGTGTCAGCGATCACAGGCGTTTTTCGTGGTCACGGCCGCGCGGGCGTGGGATGCGGCCGGCGCGAGACATCGTGTGCGGCGCCACCCTGAAGCCGCTGGCAACCGCCGGACGTGGTCGTGTCGCAGGTCAATCCCCTGACGACCGAGAGGAGCATCGATGACGCCTGAATCCGCCGCTTCACTCGAGGATGCCCGCGCCCGCGCCCGTAACTCCTCGGCGGGGGCCCCGGTGATGCCACGGCCCGAGACCGCGCTGAATGTGCGGCCGGCGGTCGCTTCGGGCCGCGTTCCGCAGGCGACGCCTGGCATGGACGAGCGGAAGTTTCGGGGAATTCTCTCGGCAGGTCTCAAGTACCGGGCTCGCGACATCCACTTCAAGGTGGGCTCGCCGCCGTTGATGCGCATCCTGGACGAGCTGCGCGAGACGCCGATCCCCAAGCTCAACGCCGACGACATCGAATGGATCGTGCGGTTCCTGTTGCGGCGCAGCCATCACAATCCCGAGAACCTCATCGACGAGATCGAGACCTGCTTCGAGCTCGAGAACGCCGCGCGCTTTCGGGCCAGCATCTTCTGGCAGATGGGGACGGTCGCGGTGGTGTTGCGGATCGTGCCGAGCGAGATCCCGTCGTTCGACTCGCTCGATCTGCCGCGCTCGATCCGCCAGGTCGCGGATCTGCAACGTGGGCTGGTGTTGGTCGCCGGTGTCGCCGGATGCGGCAAGTCCACGACGCTCGCCTCGATCATCCACGAGATCAATCGCACTCGTCGCGCGCACATCGTCACCATCGAGGATCCGGTGGAGTTCGTGCACCGGCCGCTCTTGAGCTCGATCACGCAGCGCGAGGTGGGACGCGACACGCGCTCGTTCAACGCGGCGTTGCGCTCGGCGTTGCGCCAGGACCCGGACGTGATCCTGGTGGGTGAGCTGCGAGACCTGGACACGATCGACACCGCGCTGCGCGCCGCAGAGACCGGGCACCTGGTGCTCGCGACGATCCACACCACCGACACGGCGAAGACCATCGGCCGTCTGCTCGGCGTGTTCGGACAGGGCGAGCAGGCGGCGGTGCGCTATCGCCTCGCCGAGAACCTGAAGGCCGTCATCGCCCAGCGCCTGCTCCCGCGGAAGAACGGCGAGGGCATGGTGCTCGCGTGCGAGGCGATGTTCTCGAACCTGACGATCCAGGAATGCATCCAGGATCCGTCCCGCACCGGCGAGATCACGGACTTGGTCGGGCAGGGTGGCGACAAGCTCCACACGCACACGTTCGACCAGCACCTGACGGAGCTCTACCGGACCGGGATCGTGGATCTCGAGACCGCCAAGGCGGCGTCGAGCCGGCCGGGGGATTTCGAGCGCGCGCTCAGCTTCGAGTAGCGAGCTGGTCGCGCGAGGACCGCCGCGCTCCTGCGCGGCCGTCGTGCGTTCCGAGCCCGAGCGCTGTCCGCCGGTGTAGGCTCGGTACGCATGCCCACAGCCTGGCTCGTTCGGACTCTTTGCAGTCGAGCGCGTGTGACTCGGACACGCGCAGGTGCCACCCTCGTTTGCGCCGCGCTCCTCGTCGGTGCTGGATGCGTGGGTGCGATCGTCGGCACCGGAATCGACGCCGTCGGATCGGCGGTCACGTATCCGTTCAAGAACGGGCTCTTCGCGCGCCTCTACGAGTACGACAACACCTCACCTGATCCGTGGCGCGCACTGGAGGACGATCGCGGGCGCGACTACGGGAACGAGCTGGTGGGGCTTGCGGTCTCGGGAGGGGGCAGCCGGTCGGCTTACTTCTTGGCGTGCGTGCTCGACCGCCTGCGTCACATCGCGGTTGCGCCCGCCGACGGCGGCACGGGCGCAGCCACGACGCTCCTCGACGAGGTGGACTTTCTCTCCGCCGTCTCCGGCGGCTCGCTTGCTTCGACCTATTACACGCTGCTTCGGCCCGACTCGTCCGAGCCGGCGGCGCTGGATGCGTTCTTCCGCCAGTTTCGCCAGGACATGCGGCTCGACTTCGAGATGCGCAGTGTCGGCAGGACGCTCCTCATGGGGCGGGCAATTCCGCTCATCCTCACGCACTATCATCGGGGCCACGTGCTCGCGGAGGTCTTCGATTCCAACTTCTTCCACGATGCGACGTTCGCCGACCTCCCCGCGCCGGGGCCGCGGCGGCCCACGCTGATCGTCAACGCCACGTCCTACTCGCGCGGCAACAAGTTTCTGTTCACGCGTCTGCCCACCGGCCGCTTCAACGACTCGCGCCTGATGCGGGGCGTGCGCGAGCTCAAGCTCATCCGCGGCAACTCCACCGAGCTCCATCGGCCCTTCGAGAACACCGGCTTCGACACGATCGCCAGCGACATCGCGAGCTTTCCGCTTTCGTATGCGGTGGCGGCCTCCGCGGGGGTGCCGAGCTTGCTCGGCCCCACCGTGCTCAAGGACAAGTCGCGAGCCGACGCCGATCTCTTCGAGGAGCTCGGCGACGGCGGCCTCTACGACAACTACGGCCTCGAAACGCTGGTGCAGCTCTTCGCGACCATCCTCGAGGAGCGCCCCGGCATGAAGGCGCGGATCATCGTCGTGGACGCCAGCTCGTTCTTCGAGGCGCAGGTGGACCGGCCCGAGTACACCGTGGCCGACTACGCGGATCGAATCGCGTCCATCGCGTGGCTGCGGACCAGCGATTACACCGAGATGCTCTATCGAACCCTTGGCAGCATCGACTTGAAGCGCCTGGAAAAGGTCGCCGAAGAGGGGACGGGCGGCCTGAGCTTCGGCGCACGCCAATCGCCGTTCCGGAACCTCGACCTTCAGGTTGTGAGCCTCTTCCACCAACCCGAGACGCTCACCGCCGCCGACCTGCGCGACGACCTCCCATCGCGCCCGTCGGTGGTGGCGAAGGTCTACAAGAGCCTCGTGCCCGAGCCGATCCGAAACCCCGCCGGCTTCATCGTGAATCTCAACCAAGAGGTGCGCGGTATCGGCACCCGCTTCTCGATCGGTGACGAGGCCGCGGACTTGGTCGACGCCCAAGCCGAGCTCGCGGTTCGCGACGTGCTCGTGCCGTCGCAGTGACGTGTCGGCCCAGCGTATCGCCGGAGCAGAGCCAGAGAAGTGTCACCCTCGTCTGTGAGCGGATGGGCTCGGCGCCCCGCGCACGGGCGAAACGACTCCCGCGCTGATGGCGTGTTCGCCTACCGACGTGGCGTTCCTGGGCGGCTTCTGTAGAAGGCGGTGCGAAGGGTCGTGTGAACGAGCTCCGCGGTGAGCACGCGGGACGCACCTCGTCCGTT
>JAXLQJ010000044.1:0-66322 GCA_046331705.1 bacterium
GCCGACCTTTTCGCGTCTGCCGTCTTTCGCGTAGCCCGCTTCAAGCTCAGATTTTATGAAGCCAATATCGTTGCTTCGTCGCCACGCGACGGAATCTAGCCTCTCAACTTCAAAGCCAAGATCGCGCAGATAGGTGGCCAAGGCCCGCTCCGTCTGATAGGGCGCAATCGCTAGAAGGAATTTGTGAAACGATCCCTTGCCCGAAAACTCGGCCGAAAGGGAGGCATATGCCGCGACAAAGACATTCAGGCCATCGGTACCACGAAATCGCACCTCTCTTTCGAGTCGATCGCGGTCCTCAAGTTGAAGGGCACGAACCTCCTCAATGGCTCGAGCTCTGTGGGAAACAATCTCATTGAGAAACTCCTCTGGTGCAATGATTCTAATCTGTCCGGCCATCCGCTTAACTTGATCCCGAAGTCGATCGATCGTCGGTCCGTAGAGTGATGCGAGCGGGTGTCCTCGAACGATTGCAGGCATCAGAACTGAAGCATCCAGGTACATGCGCTGGGGAAGCGTCATACCGTGACTAAACGTGGTTCTTGCGTGACCGAGCGCAATCTGAAGCGCGAAGCCAAGCCGTCCAAGCTCGGCCAAAATAGAGGCCTCGGCTCGCGATGGTCTATTCAGGAGATCTGCGATTGCATGCTCAGCGGCCTCACGCTTCGGGGCGGATAGCTTCGAGCGACCGACGAGCGAGGAGAGCGTGCTGGCGGCGGATCCGATCTCTCCGACCACGGGCGAGACGAAGCTCGCAGCAAGGTCCCATGCGCGCACCACGAACAACTCCACCAATACCTCGGAAATCTCCCGCGTCTCCGCCGGCGCCAACGCGACACTTTCTCGCACTTCCATGCGCTTCCCCACGCCGCGCGCCAGTTGAAGAGTCTGCTCGCTGAGATCGTTCTTCACCGTATGCGTAGAGACAAGATTGAGGCCGTCTTCTTTGCACGCGCCTACCGACGTTAATCTTCCGAGGGCGATTTCCAGCCGAGGCGCGACTTCAACGTCTGGCATTCCAAGCCGTCGTCCCACCTCAAGTGTGAGCACGTCTCGGGCAAGCCCCACTTTGCCGGCATCTTCTAACAAGGCAATTACAATGCCCTCAAGGACCACATCACGTAGTGGCGCGACTCGAGAGCCCATCTTGGCCGCGGCGTAACACAATCCTAGTAGTTGTCGCACCGCATCGAATGTGACGGAGAACGGGCGCGCGGAACTTACATCCGCTGCGGGACGCGACCCGAGATTCTTGCTTACCTCGGCGATCGCCGACCAGAGCGCTTCATGATGGCGTGCGCTCGGATATTCAATGCATTTGAAGTTGAGTCGAGCAAGCTCGAATCCGAGGGGGGTATCATCGGATGAAATAAATGCTACCGGTGTTTGGGGAAAGGCCGTCCCGCGGAGTTCGCGCCACGACTTCAAGATCGCCAGGATTGCGGGGTCCGTGAAAGAAAATCCAAGAAACGCAAGGCGACGGTGGGAAAGAAGATTCAGAAGACCGTCGGTGAACGCGGGATCGTTGTAGGTGCGCTCATAATCTCTTTCATCAAAGACCATTTCGGCTGCATGCAGTGCGAGCTGACCACGTCCGTGAAGGAATAGGTAGAAGGGGTCCTTTACCCAGGCGGCATTGTTCGTGTGAGATTTGTCGATCTCGTGTGGTGTCTCTTGATCACGTTGGACAAGAATCTGCTTCCATGCCTCCAGCAGCGATGCGTCATAATTGGTGCTCACGATTCCCGCGATTGGGAGTGATGCGAGCGACATGAGGCTGCGCCAATCGTAGTGTTTGAGGGCGAAGAGATCCGTCAATGCGGTGGACTTCTCGCCCTCTGGGGCATTGAGAACACGCCGAAATAATGTCGCTGCTTGAAGCAATTGACCCGCTTTGACGCGGCTGCGCATCAAGTTGGCAAGGTCAGGCTCATACGTTTCAGCCCAGTCTGCCAAGCTCAGCAGAATGCCTGTCCAAGTTTTCCCGCCGGCCCGCGCGGATACGCCGGCGCCAGTGAAGAGAAGCAACTCACCGTCGTGGCAGGCGGATGCAAGTGCTTGGCTGACTGATTGGGGCATCTTGGTTCTCCGCGAATGGCGATTCGTACATCAGACCGCGTTGCGCAATCAACCGAGAGGAGGTCGCGAAGGTCCTGGCGCGTCGCCGAAGCTGGGTCTCCGTCCACGAACTGGGTGCGGTAAGGCGGGGTTTGCGCGTGGCCTGGTCTGGCCTCATTTCCGGAGGGGCGCAGGTCCGAGTCAAAGGGTGATGCGATTGGGGTCCAGGGGGGGCGCCGAGCTGTTGCGAGGGGGCGGGATGGCGGCTGGTGAGGGCGGGGGCCTAACGAGCGAGGCAAGGATTGCCATAGCCCGAGCCGGCTGGTGTGGAACGACACGGATACGACGACGAGGGAGTGGCAAAGGAAGACTTGGGATCGCCGGGAATGAAGGAAGGGTCCAGGATGTGGAGACGGCGTCCGAGATCCACGATCGGGAGGGGATGAGTCGGGACAATGCGGGGTTGAAACCCTGATTGCGTATCGGCAACGTCTGCGCCTACGAGAATCTGTCCTAAGGGGCACCAAGTTGGTCGACAAATCGCGCGCGAACACACCGCTGTGGCTCCCGGACCACCACGGGATTTTCACGAGTGCATCCCGGGTGCCGTCAGCTTCAGCGACGAGTTGGGCGGCCTCTCCGCTGCACCGTTTCTTGCCCTATGCGGCTTCGATGTCTTTGTCCGCCTCAAGCGCTGTCACGTAGCGTTCAAGATTATCGGCAATCTTCTCAAAGACCCGCGGCAGGAATGGTTCGATGTCCTCGAAAGTTGGGTTCGCTTGATGTGGACCGCCGTGATAGTACCGCAGGTGATGGAGGACGGCCTCCTTCTCTCCGTCGAGTTGGTCTAGGGCGTCCCGCGACCTGTAATCATGGAGTGCGGACAAGTGAATGAAACCACAACCAAAACGATAGACAGATTCGGTCCAGCCGTGCAGGCCATTCGCGATGGACACCATCTCACGATCCGTGATTTTGCGGCGAGATGACGGGGCCGTCCATTTCTTGTCGTGTACGGCGGCATCGATCAGCGCATGTCGGTACGATCGATCCGGCTGGGCCAAGAGGAAGATGAGCCTGACCATTGAATCGAGCTCCTGGCGAAGGATCGACACGATCTGACCAGGAAGCCCATCGAGTCTTCGCACGGGCCTGCCTGTGCTCAGCCGAGCGAGCACGCACTTGGCGGCAAAATTGCGACCATGTTCACAATTGGTCCGCCCAACTCGAATTCGACTGAACTACCCAGTTCACCCTACGAGGGCGGCTTCGCCCACGTAGCGGGGATTCTGCCCGGAGCGGCGGAATGGCGCAAGTGTGCGCCGTATCAGCAGATTCGAAGGTGGGCGAAGCGTTGAGCCAGACCGGAACCGCGCTACCAAGACCGGGGTAGCGGGTATTGGGTGGGTCGGCTTTCGAGGCGATCCATGGGGCTGCGGATGTTGGCGAAGCGGTGCTGGATCACGTGGGTGTAGATCATGGTGGTGCTGACGTCGTTGTGGCCGAGGAGCTCCTGGACGGTGCGAATGTCGTAGCCGTCCTCGAGGAGGTGCGTGGCAAAGGAGTGGCGCAATGTGTGGCAGGTGGCGCGTTTCGAGAGCCGCGCGCGAACCACGGCGAGGGAGACGGCGCGCTGGAGCACGGATTCGTGCAGGTGATGGCGGCGGCGCTCGCCAGTGGGCGGGTGGAGGTAGGTGCGGGTCGCGGGAAATACCCACTGCCACGGCCACGACCGGGCTGCGGTGGGGAGTTTCTCGGCGAGGGCGGTGGGTAGTTCGACGTATCCGGCGCCGGCGGCGAGATCGCCCTGGTGCTGGGCGCGTGCGAAGGCGATCTGACGAGCGAGAGGCTCGATCAGCGACCCTGGCAAGATGGTCACGCGGTCTTTGGCGCCCTTGCCCTGGCGAACGGTGAGCTCGCGTCGCGCGATGTCCACGTCCTTGATCCGAAGCTGTGCGCACTCGAGCAATCGCAGGCCGGAGCCGTAGAGCAGTGCGGCCATGAGCCGCGGAGTGCCATCCAGGGCATCCAACAACGCGGCGACCTCGTCGCGCGTGAGCACGACGGGGATTCGTTCGGGCCGCTTGGCGCGAACCACGTCGTCCAGCCACGGAAGATCGAGGCCGAGCACGTCGCGGTAGAGAAACAGCAGCGCAGCGAGGGCCGGGTTCTGGGTCGAGGCGCTGACGCGGCGCTGGACGGCGAGGAAGCTCAGGAACGCCGTGACCTCCGGGGCGCCGAGCTCACGCGGGTGGCGCTTGCCGTGAAAGACGATGAAACGGCGGATCCAGCTGACGTACGCCTTCTCGGTGCGGCGGCTCAGGTGGCGGGTGCGGGCGGTCTCGCGCACGCGATCCAGAAGGCGTGCCGGCTGGGCGATTGGGGTCGGTGTGAGCATGCGTGCGTGCGCCGGTTCGGAGGCATGCAGTGATCACGGAGCACGGCACGTGCCGCAGGACGACATGCCGCTATTCCGCGGAATACGGGTTTCGACGGGGGGCGACCGCGCCCGGGCGGGCGCAGGCAGCGCGCAGGTGTGCGCCGCGGAGGGCGCAGGTGTTTTCAGCGGAAAACAGGTGAGGGATTCAGGGGCGATCGAGATCCGTGTTCCGCCGGTCGCACGCGCACCGACTGGAGCGCGCAACTCTGGGCCCTCGGCGCGAGGGGCGGGTGGTCGGGCTGCTGGTGGCCCGCCCGCGGCGAGATCAGGCCGGCGGGCGGATTGTGGCGAAGCCGAGCAGCTCGCGGGTGGAGCCGCGCCGGTAGAGCTGGACGCATGCGCGCTCGCAGCGATCGAGCGCTGCTGCGAGATTGGCGCTCTCGGCGAAGGCGCGCAGCGTCGCTTCGTCGCTGCCGCCCACGGCGGCGGTCACCGGATAGGTGAGGCGGTTGGGGTCGTTGGGGCGCGGATCGACGACGAATTCGAAGTCGAGGCGCACCACCGACTCGTACACCACGGGTAGGCCGGCGCGTCCCGACGCGTTGCGGATGGCGTCGAAGAAGGCGGTGGGGTCGGCGGCACACACGTGTGCGGCCAAGACCCGGCGATGGGTCTCGACGCC
Organism: bacterium; assembly: GCA_046331705.1. Taxonomy (GTDB): domain Bacteria; phylum JADJOY01; class JADJOY01; order JADJOY01; family JADJOY01; genus JADJOY01. Next base: position 5,121 of record JAXLQJ010000044.1, read on the forward strand.
GCTCTTCGGATCACGCGGCTCCGTGAATGCGAGCTCGAGGCGGGCGGTGCCGCGCTCGCGAAAGCGGTTGACGAAGGCGTAGTAGGGATTCGCGATCATCGCGAGCATGCGGCGATGGTTGCGATAGCGCACCAGCATCCAGGTCTCGCACGGGCTTTGGTCCCGCCACGTCGCCACGCGGTGGCCGACGAAGAGCGGCCCGCCGCCGGTGGCGAGGAGCACCGGCGCCAAGAGCCGCGCGTACCAGCGGTACTGCGCGAGATCCGCGTAGGTGAGGAAGTTCGGGCAATCGGTGGGGCTGAACGTGGGCGCCGCGTACACGCGGCGAAACGCCGCGGTGTCGAAGCGGCGCGCGAGGCTCACGCTCGATCAGCCCACTTCCGGCTGTTCGGGCCAGCCGTGAAAGATGCTGCCTGCCACGTTGTGGAGGTTCGTGTAGCCCTTCTGGTTCGCCAGGAACTCGCACGCCGCCGAGGAGCGTGCGCCGGCGGCGCAGTGCACCACGACGTTCGGCGCGTCCTTGGGCACCTCGGACCAGCGCTTCTCGATCTGGTCGACGGGGATGTGGATGGCACCCGCCACGTGGCCTGCGCGCCACTCGTCGTAGGTGCGCACGTCCACCACGACGCTGCCCGGCGCCGCCTTCACCAGCTGGTAGGCCTTGGCGCCGTCGATGTCGTCGTAGAGGCGTCCTTCCATCACCATCGAGGGGCTCACGGTCTTGCCGCCGGCCAACGCCGCCACCTGCGCCTTGAGCACCTTGAGATCGGCGCGAACCTCTTCCTTGACGTTGGTGATCTGCGAGTCCTTGTAGCGCAGCTCGCTCTCGAGCTTGTCGATGCGTCCCGCCGCCGCGGTGGCGGTCTTGAACGCGAACGCGGCCGCGACGATCGCGGCCAACAGCAACAACGTGGTCATGTCTTGATCCTCCCCTGAGTCGAGTCCGGCGAGGGTAACCAGCGCCAACTCGGCGCCGCAAGGCGGCCCATCGCGTGGCCCATCGCAGGCGGCCCGCCGCACGGCGCGTCGCGAACTGTCGTGCCCCGTCGCGAGCCCGCACGTCGGGGTCGTCTTGTAGCCGCAGGTGTCGGGACGATACGTTGCGCGGGGGTCGTGTCTTGAGAATTTCGGCTGCGTGCCGCGTTTTCGCCGCCTGCTGCGTGCTCGCGTGGGTTCTGCCGCGGGCGGACGCCGCTCGCGCGGCCACCAAGGGCCACGTCGCGGCGGCGCTGGTCTCGGAAGCCGCGCGCGTGGGTCCAGGCCGGCCGTTCTGGGTGGCGATCGAGCTGGTCCACGACCCCGATTGGCACACCTACTGGCGGAACCCCGGCGACTCCGGGCTCGCCACCGACATCGAGTGGACGCTGCCGCAGGGTTTCCGCGCCGGCGAGATCCAGTGGCCGTTTCCCGGGCGGATCGAGAGCGGCCCGCTCACGAGCTATGGCTATTCTGGGCGGGTGTTGTTGCCGGTCGAGATCGAGCCGCCTCAGAAGATCGAGGGCAGCTCGACGGTCCAGCTCGCGGGCAAGGTGTCGTGGCTCGAATGCGCCGACATCTGCGTGCCGGGCTCGGCGGACGTCGCGGTGAACGTGGCGGTCTCGCCCGAGCCGACCGTCCTCGATCCCAAGCGAGCGCCGGAGCTGGCGGACGCGCGCGGGCGTCTTCCCCTCGAATCCGCCGCGTTGGGCTTCGCGTTCGCGGGGCGCTTCGACGAGCACACGATCGAGATCGACGTCACTCCGCCCAGCTGGCTCACCGAGCCGGTGGGACGAGTGGAGCTCTTCCCGTTCGACGCCGAGCTGATCCAGCACGCCGCGGCGCAAGAGTGGCGGGAATCGGCGCGCCCCTTCCAGCTCCGCGTCCCGCGCACCTCCACCTCGGTCGCGACGCCGAGCCGCGCCTCGGGCGTCCTGATCTCGCCGACGGGCTGGCGCGGCGCCGGGTCCGAACGAGCGCTCGCCATCGATGTACCGCTGGTGCGCGCGAGCACGGCCCTTCCGCCGGTGGCCGCCACCTCCGGCGCCGGCGAGACCCACCTCCACGTTCAGGGTGCCACCCGCGTCGCGCCCGCCGCGCCGAGCGGCGAGGTCACGAGCCTGCCGATGGCGCTGGTGTTCGCGTTCCTCGGCGGTCTGGTGCTGAACCTCATGCCGTGCGTGTTCCCGGTGCTCTCGATCAAGGTGATCGGCTTCATCGAGCAGGGGCACCAGGACCGGAGGCGCGCGCTGGAGCACGCGCTGGTGTTCGCCCTCGGCGTGCTGGTCTCGTTCTGGGCCCTGGCGGGTGCGCTCATGGCGCTGCGCGCGGGCGGCGCGCTGCTCGGCTGGGGCTTCCAGCTCCAGTCTCCGCCCTTCGTGGTGGCGCTGGCGGCGCTCTTCTTCGCCATGGCGCTCAATCTCTTCGACGTGTTCGAGATCAGCGGCGCCGGTGTCACGCAAGCCGCGAGCTCGGCCTCGGCGCGCTCCGGCTGGCTGGGCTCGTTCCTGAGCGGCTGCCTGGCGACGCTGGTCGCCACGCCGTGCACCGCGCCGTTCATGGGCGCGGCGCTCGGCTTCGCGCTGGCGCAGTCGCCGCTGGTGGGGCTCGCGATCTTCACGGCGCTCGGGCTCGGCATGGCGTTGCCCTACGTGGTGCTCGTGACCTCGCCGCGGCTGATGCGACGCATCCCGCGACCGGGCGCGTGGATGGACACCGTGCGACACCTCATGGGCTTCCTGCTCATGGCCACGGTGGTGTGGCTGGCATGGGTGCTGTCGCGGCTGGCGGGGATCGGCGCGGTGATCGGGCTGCTCGGGGCGCTGTGGCTCATCGGTCTCGGTTCGTGGATCGCCGGGCGTTTCGGCTCGCTGGTCGCGAGCGACGCGAGCCGGCTGATCTCGCGTTTCGCCGCGGTCGCGCTCGTGGCGCTCGGCCTGTGGGTCGCGATTTCCCGCATCGGCGACGAGTGCAGCGCCGCCGCGCCGGGCTCCGAGGCCTGCTCGATCGCCACACCGGACTCGCGTGCCGCATCCCCAGGCGAGACCACCTGGGAGCCGTGGTCGCCGGATCGCGTGACCGCGGCGCTGGCGGCGGGGCGCCCCGTTCTCGTCGATGCGACGGCGGCGTGGTGCCTGAGCTGCCAGGTGAACGAGCGCGTGGCGCTCGCCTCGCCGGCGGTGAAGGCGGCGCTCGCGGCACGCAACGTGGTCACGCTCCGCGCCGACTGGACGCATCGCGATCCCGCGATCACCCAGTGGCTCGCGTCCTTCGGTCGCGCCGGCGTGCCGCTCTACGTGCTCTACGACGCACCGCACGGCAGCGACCCAGCGCCCACGATCCTGCCCGCGGTGCTCACGCCGCAGATCGTGCTCGACGCGCTGGCGCGTCTCACCTGACCCCTCGCACCTCCCGCCCGACGCGAAACGAAAACGAAAGGTCCGTGCCTCATGAAGCGATTCACCCTCGCGAGCCTCGCCGCGCTGGCGCTCTTGCTCGGCTGTCGCACCGAGAACGCTCGCGCCGACGAGGTGGAGATCGGAAAGCCCGCGCCCGCCTTCTCACTCCCCGATCCAAGTGGCAAGACCGTCGGCCTCGGGGACTTCAAGGGCAAGTACGTCGTCCTCGAGTGGACGAACCCCGAGTGCCCGTTCGTCCGCAAGCACTACTCGAGCGGGAACATGCAGAAGGTCCAGCAGACCTACACCGAAAAGGGCGTGGTGTGGCTGTCGATCGCCTCTTCGGCGCCGGGCAAGGAAGGAAACTACCCGGCCGCCGAATGGAACGACATCCAGGCGAAACGCGGCGCCCGCGCGACGGCGTTGCTGCTCGACCCCGACGGCAAGGTGGGACGGACGTACGGCGCCAAGACCACGCCGCACATGTTCATCGTCGATCCGGCGGGCACGCTGATCTACCAAGGAGCGATCGACGATCACGCGTCTGCGAATCCGAACGACATCCCCAAATCGAAGAACTACGTGGCCGCGGCGCTCGACGAGGCGATGGCCGGGAAGGCCGTCTCGACTCCCTCCACGAAGTCCTACGGCTGCAGCGTGAAATACTGAAAGGCATCGGGAACGATATCGGTGGCGGGCGAGATCGCGGCGGCCGCCGACACGCGCCGGGCGAGCCATGAGTCGGGCGGCCGGCGCGGAGCAGCGACAGCGACTACGGCAGCGGCGAGGGCATGAACCGCCACGCTCACGAAACAACCAGGAGAGAATCGTGATCGGTTGGATCTTCTTCTTCGGAAGCCTCGTCGGCGCGTGGTTTACCTACAATGCGTTCCGCCCCATCTACGCGCCCGCGAAGCTCGCGGTGGTGAGCTTCTTCGCGGGGTGGCTCACCAACGAGCTGGTGCTTCACCACCTGGTGTGGCAGGCGGCGGCGGTGGCGATCTTCGTGGCGTTGGGCGCGCTGCACGTGCCGGCGGGACAGATCGCGCTGGGAATCACCCTCGTCTCGTGGGTGGGCCTCGGTGAGCTCTATCGACGAGCGCTGCTGGCCGAGGGCGCGATGGAGCGCGCGCTCGGCGGCGCGCTCGGCGCCGACTATCGCTCGCGCATCGACCCCGCGGTGGCGCGCGCCCTCGCGCCGGCGCTCGATTGGCGGCAGATGCTGCGGCCTTTCCCGATCCGCCATCCCGAGGTGAAGCGCGTTCGCAACGTCGTGTACCGCCGCACCGCGGGCATCAACCTCAAGCTCGACGTCTACCATCACCGCGCGAAGCCCGCGGGCGCGCCGACGATGCTCTACGTACACGGCGGCGGCTGGGTGATCGGCAGCAAGGACGAGCAAGGCTTGCCGATGCTCACCCACCTCGCCTCGCGCGGCTGGGTGTGCGTGAACGTGAATTACCGGCTGAGCCCCCACGGCACGATGCCGGACCCGGTGATCGACCTGAAGCACGCCATCAAGTGGCTCCGCGAGCATGCCGCGGAATACGGCGGCGACCCCTCGTTCGTGGTGGTCTCGGGCGGCTCGGCGGGTGGACACCTCGCGGCGCTGGTCGCGCTCACCGCCAACGACCCCGATCTGCAGCCGGGAATCGAGAGCGTGGACACCTCGGTGCAGGGCGCGATCCCGCTCTACGGCGTCTACGACCTCGCCGATCGCCACCAGGTCTGGCACCACGGCGACCTCGAGAAGTTCATGGAGACCTACGTCATGAAGGTCTCGAGATCCGAGGCGCCGCAGAACTACGACAAGTATTCCCCGCTGACCCGCATCAACGAGAACGCGCCGCCGATGCTGGTGATCCACGGCGAGCTCGACACCCTCGTGCCCGTGGAGGACGCGCGCATCTTCGTCGAGCGCGCCAAGACCGTCTCGCGGTCGCCCGTCGTCTACGCCGAGATCCCCGGGGCGCAGCACGCGTTCGAGATCTTCCCGTCGCTGCGCGCGCTCTCGGTGGTCCACGGCATCGAGCGCTTCCTCGCGTATCTCGTGAGCGAGCATCGACGCGCGCTCGCGTCGAAGCCCCTGCCCACGACCAACTCGACCCCGACGCTCACGCCACCGGCTCCGCTCGGTCCGCCCGCGCTCGCCTGAGCTCGCGCGTCCACGCGGCGTCGATCCGGCAATCGCCGGTGACGGTGTGGGTGAGCTCCGTGCTCGTCACGGGCCGCGCGATACCGTCGACGCGCCACTCGACCGAGTGGCCGCGGGGCACCTGCGCGAGTCGCACGCGGATCGCCGTGTCGTGGAAGTAGACACCCGCATAGCCGGGTGATTCCGGGAATCCATCGATCTCGAGGCGCGCGCCCTCGGGCGCGGTCACCGTGCAGCGGTGACTCGCCGGCGCGCCCAGCCAGGTCACGAGCTGCGGTCGCAGCGCGTCGCTGCGCCTCGCGAAGAACTCGCCGATCTCGCGCAACCCGTCCTCGTAGTCGAGGCCGAGCTCGCGGGCCGTGCGCCGGTAGCGATCCAGCAGCTCGTTCAGGAAGAGCGGTGTGAGCTGGTGATTCATCATCGCGGCGAAGCGCTCGCGCAACCGGCTACGAAACTCGGGCGAATCGCGCAACAACCCGCGCAGCACGCGAGCGCGCGGCGTGTCCGGTCGCAAGACCCAACCCCACATGTCCAGCTCGTATGGCGCCCCACGCGGCCCGTCCTGGTAGGCGTCCACGAAGCTGTGATCCATGTCGAGGTTGACGAAGAACCACTTGCCGTCGGGGCGGCTGGTGTCGAGGAGGAAGCGACCTTGCTCCGCGTCGGTGGTCGCGCACCAGACCATCGCGAGGAGCCAGCGTGTCAGGTTCTCGAGGTCCACGCGGCTCTCCACCTCCTCGACGGTGAAGCGGCTCACGTGACGCGCCCATTTGTCGAAGCGATCGAAGGGGCGACGGTCGCCGTGCCGGACGGGCGTCTCGGTGCCGCGCGTGCTCGGGTCGTAGACCGTGAAGCGCTCGTGTCCGAAGTGCGCCCGCAGGAAATGGCGGTCGACGCGTTCGGTGAGCACGTAGGCGCCTTGCTCGCGACCGTTCAGGAAGAAGCGCACCGGCTGCGTCTGCGGCACGATGCAGCCCACGCGCTCGGCGATCGCGTACGCCATGGGGCTCAGGAAATGCCAGGTGCGCGTGTTCGGATACGCGCGCATGTCGTTGTGAACGATCAGCCGGCGCAGCGGATCGCCGCGACCGCCGAACAAGGCACCCGGCAAGAACTGATCCACGCCGTAGACCGAGCGAAAGTAGAGCCGGAAGCTCTGGGGATCCGGGCTCAAGCGACTGGTGGCGCCGTGAACGCGCAGGCCGGCGCCGCTGCCGAAGAGCAGCCGGCCGTCGTCGAAGTACGAGACGTACGCAGGCGTCTCCCAGCGCCGCCCGCGGCGCTCCACGTTGGTCGGCGCCAAGATGCCGGTCTTGTGGTTGTAGAGGTCGCTCTTGGTGGCGACCACCGAGAGCACCGGGACCCCCGTCGCCAGCACCTCGGGGCGCACCACCTTGGTGCTCGGCAACCGGTCGGCGCGGGCGACGTCCAGGCTGTAGATGGCGGGGCGCTTGCGCGAGCCGGACGTGCCGTGGAAGCTCGCCGCGCGCGCCGATTTCGGGTTGCGCGGGACCGCACCGATCCGGCCGAGGAGCTGCAGCACGCGCGCCAGACGGCCGGAATCCATCGCGTGCCCGGGAACCGAGCGGCTGTGCACCGTCGCGGCCAGCGGCGCGAGCCACTCGGCGCGTTCGCTCGCCACGCCGAGCGCCACCACCAGCGCCGGCACCGCCACCAGCAGCCACGGCGCGCCGCGGGGCGAGGAGGCGCTCCGGCTCACAACGCTTGCGGGCGATTGAAGAAGATGCTGAAACGCGCCGCGCCCAAGCGTTCCTCGAGCGCGTGTCGCATCTCCGGCACCGAGCTCTCCGCGAGGCCGCGGAAGCCGTAGGCAAGCTCCACCCCCGACGCCGTGCGCGACAGACTTTCGAGCGAGCCGCGGCGCACGCGACTCGCGAGCAACGACAGGATCTCGTTCTGGCGCGCGGCGTCCCCGTCGCCGTCCAGCTCGATCACGATCACCCCGTCTTGCTCGTGCCCGCGCAGCGGCGCGAACACGTACCGCAGCAACACCAGCGCCACGACGGCGGCGCCGAGCAGGACCCCGAGGAAGCGGAAGTGGAAGGTCGCGGCCGCGATCGAGATCGCGATCACGAACATGATGAACGCGACCTCTTCGGGCTCCTTGATGGGCGTGCGGAAGCGCACGATCGAGAGCGCACCCAGCAAGCCGAGCGAGAGCGGCAACGAGAACTGGATGCAGAGGAAGATCGCGGTGATCGAGATCCCCAGCAGCGGGAACGCGCGATGGATGCGGCTGCCCGTCGTCCGTCCCGAGTAGAAGACCAGGTAGAGATAGGACGCGAAGACCGAGCACGCGAACGACACCGCCATCACCACCGCGAACGACGCGATCCCCACCTGCTCCATCGTCGTGCCGGTGGGCGGGTTGAACACGTCGAGCAGGCTTGGCGACGCTTGCTTCATCGGAGCTCCTCGAAGGCGTGCGCGAACGGCGTCAGGTCGTCAGGTGCGGCGCGAGCGCGAGACAGATCCCGAACTTGGAGAAGGAAGCGCGGCGACAACCCAGATCCACGAGACGGCGAAAGCTCGGCGGCAGCTCTCCGGCCGTGCCCTTGGCCTCGACCACCGCGACCGACGGTCGCACCGTGGGGCAGGTCGGCACCACGCGAGAATTCACCTTCTCTACACGAATCTCGGTATCGAGCGCCACACGAACGCCGGTCGTGGGATCCACGAAGCGGTGGCGCCGGTAGGCGATCGAGATCAAGGGCACGAGCCCGGGCGGCACCGACACCCCCGCCGCGCGGAAGAGCGCGGCCAGCGCCGCGAGGCGCGGGTCGTCGAGCTCCATCGCCGCGAGCGCCTCGCCGCTCCACGAGGTGGGCAGGCGCCGTTTCTCGCGCGCCGTCCCGATCCGCGACTTCACCTCGACGAACGCAGGACCGAGATTCGCCCCGGAAACGGCATCGCGGTACCAGCGCAAGCGGAACTTGGTCTTCAGGTAATCGCTGTTCTGCTTCTCGCCGAACGAGAGCAGATCGCGCGTGTCGAAGTAGATGCTCGACACCGCGCCCACCGGGAAGACGGGGTCCGGCCGCGCGACGCGGCGCAGGTAGCGCAGCACGTCGGGAACGTGCGCGGTGCCGAGCACGAGCTTGAGCTCGTGCTCGACGTCCTCGGCCTGAGAGCCGAGCACGGCTCAGTCGGCGGTGGGGGACGCGACCGGGACGGTCTTGGGCGCCGCCGGCGGTCGCGGGTTGCGCTTGCTGCGGATGAACTCGATCACCAGCGGCAGGACCGAGACGCCGATGATCCCGAGGATCACCAGCTCGAAGTTCTCCTTCACCACCGGGATGTTGCCGAACAAGCGACCCGCGCCGAGGCAGATCGCCACCCACGCGATCCCGCCCACGACGTTGAAGCTCGCGAAGCGCGGGTATTCCATCTTGCCGATGCCGGCGACGAAGGGCGCGAAGGTCCGGATGATCGGCACGAAGCGCGCGAGGATGATCGTCTTGCCGCCGTGCTCCTCGTAGAACTCCTGGGTTCTCAACAGATGCTTCTTGTTGAGCCAGATGGAATCCTCCTTGGTGAAGACCTTCGGTCCCAGGAAACGGCCGACCGAATAGTTCACGGCGTCGCCCAGCACGGCGGCCACGCCCATCGCGAGGAAGAGCAGCTCGATCCGGATCGGCGAGCCCTCGCTGGCGCTCAGCGCTCCGGCCGCGAACAGCAGCGAGTCACCGGGCAGGAACGGCGTCACCACCAGGCCGGTCTCGCAGAACACGATCGCGAACAGCACCAGATAGAGCCACGGGCCGAGCTGGCCCGCGAAGTCATTCAAGTGCTTGTCGAGGTGAAGAAAGAGATCGATCGCTGCGTGGATCAGTTCCATGAAACCACCGTTTCGTGCGTGGGGGAGCCGGCCGGTTTACCCTCGCGCTTCCGAGCCCGGCAACCGCGCGCTCACCGCGCGAGCGCCACGAAGCACGGGCGGATGGCGTCGATCACGGCCGGGTGGCCGATGAGCACGTCGGCGGCGCACTTCGCGCCTTCGACCATGGGCGCGTAGTCGATGGAGGCGCCCGCCATGGTCTGGATCTCCACTCCCACCCGCGCGGCGATGGCGTGGGCGCCGGCCACGTCCCACACCCACGGGGCGAGCAGTTGCGCCGCCAGCGCGCCACGCTGGGCCGCGACCAGGCAGACGTGCAGCGCGGCGCTGCCGAAGCCGCGACAGCGACCCGGATAGCCCGCGAACGAGTAGCGAAGGTGGGCCTTGGAGTCGATCAGGAGCTGCGAGCGCTCACCGAGGGTGAACGCGAGATCCGCTCCCAACGGCGCGAGCGGCACGTGATTCGAGAACGCCGGCTCGGTGGGGTCCAGATCGGCGAGGAACGTGGTGTCCCACGTGGGCACGTGCACGATCCCGCCGATCGGTCGCGCGCACTCGTCGAGGACGCCCACGGCGATGCACCAGCCGGGGTTGCGCGCCGCGAACGATTCGGTGCCGTCGATGGGGTCGATCGCGAACGTGAGGCGTCCCGCCCCGCGCCGGCCGACACCGCCCTCCTCGCCCACGATGCGAGCCGATGGATCGAGCTCGCCGATGGCACGCCGGAGCAAGGCTTCGACCCGGCGATCGGCCTCGGTCACCAGCGTCTGGTCGCCCTTGAGCTCGGCGCCGAGACTCACCTCGCCGCGGTAGTAGCCCATGGCGAGCCCGGCGCACTCGTGAATCGCGGGTAGCAGCGCGCGAAGAGAGGGAAGCGACACGAGAGACTCCGGGGCCGTCGAGCGGCACCTGGGAAGGTACCGCGCGCGCACCGTGCGTGGCCCCCCTCGCGCAGCGCGCCTCGCGTCGTGGCGGCGCATCCGGCCCCGCTGCGGCCCCCTGACGCGGGCCCAGGCGCGCGCCTGGTTTGTCGTGACAAACCGGGCTTGCTCAGAGACGGCCGCTGCGGTGATGATCGGCGCCCACTCGCCGTCCCGACCGATCCTCGGAGCCGCCGTGCCGAACGTTCATCGCGCTCGTCTTCCCGTTCCAAGCCGCCGCAGCTGCTGGCGAAACGGAACGATCGCCCCACTCGTCGTGCTCGCGGCCTTGACGCTCGCGTCCGCCGCGCGGGCGTCGTTCATCGAATCGCTGGGCCAGGGCTCGCGTGCGATCGGCCTGGGCAACGCCTTCATCGGCGTCGCCGACGATCTCACCGCCAACTACTACAACCCGGCCGGTCTCACCCAGCTCATCGGCGGCCCACGCAGCGACTCGATGTTCACCACCAACATGGTGGCGCTCCAGTTGCACTATCGCGAGCCCGTCGTCGAGGAGCGCTCGCGCGTGGCACCCGGCGAGACCATCGAGATGGACTCCGAGTTCCCGTCGTGGGCGGCCGAGCCGGTGGCGCCGTTCGGATTCGAGATCGGCGACAAGGTCTACCTCGTGCCGTTTCCCATCCAGATCCCGTTCGCCGGCTCGGTGCAGTTCCCGTTCGAGCGCGGCGACGCCCGCTACTCGGCGGCCGAGGTCGGGCAGATCTTCGTGACCTGGGCGCCGTCGATGGCGTTCAAGGCCAACGACTGGCTCTCGATCGGCGTCGGCTTCGATCTCATGATCGCGACCGACGTCTGGCAGAAGGCGGCCATCGGCGACGGCGCGGTGTGCGAGGACCTGGCGGGGGCCACCGGCGGCTTGATCCCCTGCGACAAGCCGATGGAGCAAGGCGGTTTCGCCACCCGCAACGGCATCGACGATGGCTACACGCTGCTGCGCGCCAACCAGGAGTTCCGCAGCGGCCTCTCGCCGGTGAACGACGTGAACCTCGACTTCCGCACGCCGGGCTTCCACGTCGGCGTGATGATGTTCCCGCGCGAGGGCCTGCGGCTCGGCGCCGTCTACCGGAGCGCGCTCACGCCGACCATCCCGGGCCGCCTCGAGAGCCATTTCGAGGACGCCATCACCCGCGCCGGCGGCACCTACAACGGCGCGCTCCTGCACCTGCCGGAGGATGCGTCGCGCTTCACGCTGGAATTCCCGCTTCCCCAGGAGGTCGGCGCGGGTTTCAGCTTCGACTTCACCGAAGAGTGGATGATCGCCATCGACTGGACGTGGGTGGACTGGGGAAGCGCCCGCAACAAGGACCTGATCAAGATCAAGAACCCGGGCGGCCTCTCGCCGATCACCATCTTGCCGAACGGGCTCGGCCCGGTCGGAGCGATCACCGTGCCGGGCTTCCAGCTGCTGAACATCCCGCGTGACGGCTGGAAGGCCACCCACAGCATCCGCGCCGGCCTCGAGTGGCGACCGCTCGACGGGCTGCGCGTGGACGCGGGCTTCTGGTGGGACCCGACTCCCACCCCGGATCGCGACTTCACTCCCGACTCCGACCCCGGCGACCGCTTCGTGTACTCGGGGGCCATCGGGTACTACGGCATGCTCGACGGCATGATCGACCTCGCCGCGCACCTCCAATGGCTCACCATCGAGACTCGCCACATCGCCGTCGGCGAGAGCCGGAATCTGGGCGGCTCGATCTCGCTGCCGGCGATCACGCTGGGCGCGGATCCGGCCGCCGCCGGGCCGTCGTATCCGTTCTTCCCGAACGACACCTTCGCCATGGACTTCGGCGGCCGAATCATCAACTGGGGTCTCACGCTCACGATCCACCTGTGAGCGGGACAGGCTGCGCCGCGTCGCCCCGCGCGCGGGCGCGCCGACTCAGCCCGGCGCCGCCGCGCTCAGCGGGCGTTGGTCAGCAGGTCGCGAGCGAGGTCGGGTCGATCGGTGAGCACATCGGTGAGACCGATCGCCCGGGCGCGCGCGAAATCGGATTCGTCGTTCACCAGGAAGCCGACGAACTGCTTGCCGCGCCGCACCAGCGAGCGCACCTGACGCCGCGACACCACCGGCAACCCGTGGTGCAAGACCGGTAGCGACAGGATCGGGTTGGGCGGCTCGACGAGCCGCCCCAATCCCACCAGGCTCGCGAGTCCCCAATGGCGGGTGGCACGCTCGCGGGCGAAGATCGGTGAGCGCGGGAAGCGGGCGGCGACCTCGCGGTCGGCGGCGGCGCTCCACGTGAGGAACCACGGCGGCGTCGCGAGCGGCGGCATCCGCGCCAGCAGGTTGGCCAGGGCCTCGAAGAGCGCCGGCTCGTCGATCTTGCAATCGAAGATGTAGGCCTTCTCCGGGTGAGCCGCGAGCAGCGTCTCGAGCCGGATCAGCCGGTCGCGAAAGCGGCCGTCGGGCGAGGGGATCGCGAGCTGCTCGAGCTCGGCGGCGCGGGTGGCGGCGATCGAGACGCCGTCGATCCCGAAACGCGCGAGGGCGGCGTCGTGCGCCAGCACGATCTCGCCGTCGGCCGAGAGCCTCAGATCGGTCTCGAAGCCGGTGGCGCCCGCCTCGTGCGCGAGCCGGAACGCGAGCAGCGTGTTCTCGGGCCAGATCAGCGACGAGCCGCGGTGCGCGAAGATCCGCATCGCTCACCGCGCACTGCAGGTCCGGGTCGCCGGCTGCGTGTGCTCGCATTGAATCGACGAGGTCACGCCATCGCTGATCGTGGCGCAGGCCGTGGTGCGCGCCGCTCGTTCCGCCTCCGCCTCGTTCGCGCCCACCGCCGAAGCGCAGTTGCGCTGCCCGGCGAATACCATGCAAACCTGACAATGGGCCTCGCCGCCCGAGAACGAGCTCCAGATCACCAGCGCCATGAATGCGAAAAAAGCGAGTGCGATCAGCCAGGTCGATTTCGTTCCCATCTGCGTTCGTCTCGAATCGGGCGGCTCGGCCCTTGCAAAGTCACCTCGACCATGACGATCGAGACCCGGGAGGGTACCACCGCGAGACCCGGCGACCCCAGCGCAACGAGCCTGAGCGACAGCGCTTTGCGTCGTTGCTCGCCCCGAGCGCGCCGGTGCCACCCACCTCGCAACGTGAGCAAATGTCCTCGCCGAGCGTCGGTTCGTTGACGGTTTGCGGCGAAAGTTCACTCGGCAGTAGGTTCACGGGGGAGTCGGCCCGCGTGCAGTCGGCGGGCGTTCGAGAGCGCGCATGCTGATCATCTGTCCCCAATGCACCAACCGTCTCCAGGTCGACGCGGTCATGGCGACGGGCAAGACCTTCCGCGTGCGCTGCTCCCGCTGCCAGATGCGGTTCGAGGTCGATCGCCTCACCGGGAAGCCGACGGGCGTGGTCGGCGATGCGCCGCCGCGACAGACCCCCACGGTCACCTCCGAGCCCGCGCGCATGCGAACCGAGCGCGGCACCACGGTGGTGGGAACCACGCGCGAGAGCACCACCGTCGGATCGACTCGACTCGCCGCCACCACCCACGCGCCACCGAGCCCTCAAGCCGAGGAGTTTCGGCGCGCGCTGCCGGATCGATACAAGGTCATGCGCGAGCTCGACGAGATCGCGCTGCTCGGCGTGGATTCGCAGGCGAACGACGTGGACCTGCTGCACGCGTACCTGAAGCTCGCCGAGGAATGGCGCCCCTCGCGCTACGAGGGCTACCTGAACGCCGCCGAGCTCGAGATGGTGCGCACCATCGCCACGCGCCTCGACCGCGCCTACAACGACCTCGGCGACCTGGCCCGCCGCAAACGGATCATCGCCGAACGCGGCGAAGCGGCCATGGGAGCGCCGAAGACCGGACCGCTTCCCCCGCGCACCAACACGCTGCCGCCGAAATCCGGGCCGGTCGATCGCGGCACCCAGAACTTCCCCAAGGAAGAGAGCTCGGCGTCGATCTTCTTCGGTCACGGTATGGACGCGCTCAAGGGCGGCCGGTTGCTCGAGGCGCGCGAGCATTTCCAGCACTGCATCTCGCTCGACCCGAAGCGCCCCGAGTTCCACTTCCGGCTCGGACAGACGGTGATCCGGCTCGGGGACGGGAACGGACACACCGATTGGGCCACGGTGGAGCGCTGCTACACGGAGGCGCTCGTCCTCGCCCCCGACGACGTCGAGCTGCTGGTCGGCATGGCGAAGCAGTGGCAGCTACGCGGCCAGCCCTCCACCGCGATGAAGTACTACAAGCGGGTGCGCGACCTCGATCCGGGCCACGCGGAAGCGGGGCGCGAGATCCGGCTCTATCTGCTGCGCAAGAAGAAGGACCAGCAGCCCACACCCACCACGTCCAAGCTGCTGAGCCTGTTCGGCAACAAGAAGTAGCCCCGGGACGGCGAGCGGACGGGCCACGGCGGCGCTCAGCGCATCGAGCCGCTCAAGTAGAGCCATTTGAGCGCCAGCGCGACGACCACCGCCATGGCGATCGACATCACCACGTAGGCCGCCGCGAGCAAGCGCACCACCGGCCGACGCGCACCCGCGCGCCGGCGCGCCGTCACGAAACCGGAGAGCGCGAGCATCAAGCCCGCGCCGCCGAGCCCCAGCGCGCTTCCCGGCGTCAGCTCACCGAGCACGGCCTGGTAGCCGAAGAGCAGCACGCCGACGAACGCGATCGCGCGAAGCTCGGTCACGGCGGCACTCGGCGTCACGATCGCGAGGCGCGCCGCGCGCGACGCCGCGGTCCAACCATCGATCGTACGTGTGGTAGCTTCGCACGGGCACGCGTCGCGCGCCGCCCGTCGCCACGCGATACCCCTTCCGCTCATGCGCCTGCGAGCCCTCGATTGCGCGCTGATCGCGTTGCTCGGCGCCGCGCTCTACCTGCCGGGCCTCGGCTCGAGCCACTCGCTGTGGAACCCGGACGAGCCGCGCTTCGCCGAGATCGCGCGCGTGATGCTGACGCGTGGCGAATGGCTCACGCCCACGCTCAACGGCGAGCCGTACTCGAACAAGCCACCGCTGCTCTTCTGGTCGATCGCCACGGTGGGAAAGGCCGACGGCGGCGTGTCCGAGCTGGCCGCTCGCTTGCCCTCGGCGCTGGCCGCCATCGGCGTGCTGGTGCTGACCGGGGTGATGGCGGCTCGGATCGGTGGACGGCGCGTGGGCTGGCTCGCGGTGGCCGTGCTCGCCACCGCGCATCGCTTCGCGTGGCAAGCACGATGGTGTCAGACCGACATGCTGCTCACGCTGTGGGTCATGGTGGCGCTCACGGCGTATCACGCGGCGGTGCGCCGTGGGCGTCTCGACAACGGCGGCGTGCTGGCGCTCTACGGCGGCACGGCGTTGGGCGTGCTCACCAAGGGCCTCGCCGCACCCGTGATCACCGGGCTCGCCGTGCTGGCGGACCTGATCCGGCGGCGCGCGTTCCGCGAGATCCCGCGCTATCGCCTGGTGATGGGCACGCTGGTCTTCCTGGGGCTGGCCGCGCCGTGGTTCGTCGCCATGGCCATCGAGCACGGTAGCGCGTTCCCGGCGCAGTTCTTCCTGCGCCAGCATCTGCAGCGCTTCGTCGATCCCTTCGACCACGCCCACAACGCGTTCTACTACCTCTACACGTTTCCGGCGGAGTTCCTGCCGTGGACGGTGGTGTTACCGGGCGTGGCGCTGGTGCTCTACCGCGATCGAGCGCTGCTCGGCCGATTGTGGTTCCCGCTCGGTTGGTTCGCGCTCACGTTCGCGTTCTTCTCGGCGGCTGGTGCGAAGCGCGGGCTCTACCTGCTGCCCGCGTACCCCGCCGCGGCGATCGTGGTGGGTGCCGCGCTCGAGCGCTGGATCGAGAACAAGCGGCTGGCGGGCTTCCCCTATCTCTGGTTCGACGTGCCGTTGTGGGCGGTTCCCGCGTTGATCGGCGGCGGTGCGCTGGTGGCGCCGCTGGTGGTGGCGTTCCTGTCGCGCGCCGACGTGGGAGCCGCGCTCCTCGCGGCCTTGCTCTTGGCGCCGCTCGGCGCCGGGCTCGCGGTGTGGGGCGCACGCGGTGCCCGCGAGCGCTTGCTCGCCACGTTCGGGAGCGCCGCGGCCGTGGTGCTCGTGACCAGCGCCATCGCGTTCCCGCGGCTGGATGGCTACAAGTCGGCGAAGCCGCTCGCCGCCCACATCGCGAGCGTGCTGCCGCCCGACGTCCCGCTCGCGCTCTATCAATACGATCGCGCCCACTTCAACTTCTATCTGCGCCGCGAATTCATCCCCTCGCTCGACACGCCCGAGCAAGGCGTCGCCTACCTGCGCGCGAGCAAGCGCGCCTGCGTGCTGACCGAGACCAAGCATCTGGCCGAGCTCGAACAGGCCTTCGGCGCCTCGCTCGCCCGCGTCGCCGCCGATTCCGTGGGACACCGCAAGCTCGAGCTCGCGTGCGCCGATCGGTGAGCCCGGCATCGCCGCGGCCGCGATCGGCGAGGGGCTGAGGAAACCGGTCAGCGCGCCACGACGCGGTTTCGCCCTTGCTGCTTGGCGTCGTAGAGCGCCTGGTCGGCGCGCCGCAGCAGCGCGTCGGTATCGTCGTCGGGGGCCAGCTCGGCGCAGCCCAGGCTGATCGTGCAACGCACCGGCGCATGGATCGAGAACGAGGCCGTGCCCTCGACCGCCTGGCGGACGCGCTCCGCGACCTCGATCGCCGTCGCGCGCTGGGTGTTGGGCAACACGATCGCGAACTCCTCGCCACCCATGCGACCCACCTGGTCGATCTCGCGCACGGTCCGCAGCAGGAGCGCCGCCAGCTCCGTGAGCACCGCGTCGCCGACCGCGTGGCCGAAGGCGTCGTTGACGGGCTTGAAGTGGTCGACGTCGATCATGAGCAACGAGAGCGCCGAGCCCGTGCGACGGGCGCGCGCGATCTCGTGCGTGGCGATCGCGCGCAGGTGCCCGTGGTTCGACACGCCGGTGAGCGGATCGGTGCGGCTCAGCCGCCTGAGCTCTTGGCGCTGCTCGAACGCCGTGCGGATCACGGCGTAGAGCATGTGACCGACGCCCACGAAGAGCATGCTCACGCCACCGAGCACTCCCAGAAAGGCCGGCAGGAACGGGTCGTGACCGTGCTCCGGGTGGATCGCGAAATAGGTGAGCAACGCGATCGCGAGCCCGCCGTAGACGATCAGCGTGCGCTCGAGCAGCCGCACCAGCATCATCGTCGTGAAGAGCGGTACCGCGTAGAGCACGTAGAGCCACGGGGTCGTCGGTCCGCCCATCCAGCTCGCGGTGGCGAACGTCAACGACGTGAGCGCGTAGAAGAAGAGCGTGAGCGTCAGGCGTGGCCGCCATCGTCCGTCGTGCAGACTGCGCGTGAGCAACAACAGACACGCCGTCGCCAGCACCACCGCGGCGCGCCAGCCGAACGCGATGCGAAGGCGCCGCGGATCCGCGGCGAAGACCACGAAATCCATCGGCCAGAACAGGACCGAGAGCGCGCAGCCGAACACCGCGAGCGCGCTGATCAGCCGCACCGTGGTGCGCTCGGCGTAGACGGAGAACGCGTGCGGGCCGTCCGGCAGCTCGTCCGGGTCGACGAGCAACCGCTCGAGGTAACGCTTCGGGGGGCGGGGCTCGCGGGATGGGGAGCGTTGCATCGGTGGATGGTGCCGTTCGTCCCCCTCTCCAGCGTACACGTGTCGCACCCGGCGCCGGAATGGCAGCCCGGCGAATGCGGCCCGCGGACCAGAGGGAGCCTGGGTTTGCCTCACCTCACCCGCGTGACGACGACGCGAAGCGTGAGTGTCGCGGCGTGCGTGCCGGCCGCGAATGAGAGGTGCCACCCACCTTCTTCGGACCGGCGAGCCTCGATGGGAACAGGAATTGCGTCGGGACGAGCGATCTCGAACCCGGGCTCGGGCGTGAGCTCGATCGCAACGCTGTCGGCGTCGGGTATCGGCACGACGAGCGTGAACGGACCAGCGCCTTCCGGGCTGGCGGGGCGCGGCGCAACGGGCACCTCCAGGACGACTCGACCCGCAGGCAGGTCGAGAGCCTGCCAGCGCGCGGAGCCGTCGGCGGCCGCTGGCCAGGTGCGGCGCTCGGGCTCGACCAGCTCGAGTCCGAGCGCGCGTTCGCCCGGGGCGAGCGGCGCCTCGAAGCCCACCGCGGCCGTCCCCGTCGAGATCGAGCGGTAGGTCTGTCGGATGGTTCGGGTCACCGTAGCCCCGAGTCGGTAGACGACGTCGACTCGCTCCGGCCTCGCCAACGCGTGCGCCGCACCGCCACCCGCGGCATCGCGCTTGGCCAAAGCCGAGCCGAGGTCGCCGGCCTCGGCTGCCGCCCGTGGGGCTCGTTGCGGCGCCGCGGCCCCGGCGGCGATCTCACCGGTCTCGCGCGACTTGGCATCGCGCGCGATCGGGGCGGGTCCCCCTGACGCGCTCGACGCTCGGGAATCGCCGTCGCCGAGGCCCGTCGCCACGGGCGCGGCGGGAGCCGGCTCTTCCCGCGCACTCGGCCCGGAACTGCTCGCGGACGCGGGTGCTGGCGCTGGCGCGCGCGACGCCTGGGCATCGAGCTCCGGTCGCTCGTACGCGGGCTCCACAGGTGCGGGCTTCGCGGACGGCATCTGCTGGCGCCCCTTGGATGCGTCGGCAACGGCGTTCGCCTCGTCCTTGCCAGCCGCTTCGAATGGCAGCGCGATCGGACGATCCAACGCCCCGTTCTGCTTCACGGGCTCGGGCGCTCGCGCGAGCTCGTCGACCAGGGATCCCCCCGCGCCTGGCGCGTCCGCGAGCTCCTTCGAGGCCACCTTCGTGTCCGCGAGGCGTTGCTCGAGATGCGCGCCACCGGCCGGCGCCTGCTTCGCACGCAGTTCCGCGGACTTCTCGGATGCCTCCGAGAGCTTCGACTCGGCCTGCTTCCGCTGCTCGGGGGGCCGAGCGGTGTCCGCCGCTGGCGCAGGTGCCGCGGCGGGCGCCGACACCGATGCGGGCGAGGAGGCGGCCGGTAGCGCGATCGCGTCGTTGCTCGTGCGGACCGGCGTGTGCTCGCTCCACGACGGATTGCGCTGCAGGTACGTCAGGTAGCCGGCCCCCGCCGCCACCATCATCGACGCCGCGAGCGCCAGCGGTCCGGGACGTTTCCACCACGCGAGGCGCACGAGCTTTCCCGATCGGATCGCGGCGGCGCGGCTCCGCGCGGCCGCGAGAATGGCGTCCTCGCGCGCCGCGGGGATCGAATCGCTCGCGCGAGCGACGTCGCGCTTCACCGCCGCGGCCAGGCGCGCGATCTCGTCGAGCTCGGCGCGACACGCGGCACACGCCGAGAGGTGCTTGCGCTCGTCCGCCGTGCCTTCGCCAGCACGCACTCGATCGAGGGCGTCCCAATCGAGATGCGGCGACGCGATCACGAGCCGACCTCCTTGCGTGGACTCGCGCGCGTGGCGCGGACGCCCGACGAGGCGTGACGTTCGCGAATCATCTCGAGGCCGTTGTGCAGCCGCGACTTCACGGTTCCGAGCGGAATGTCGAGCGCCACCGCGATGTCCTTGAGACTCATGTCGTCGGCGAATCGTAACCACACCACGTCGCGATGCGTTTCGGGGAGCTCGGCGAGCAACGTCTCGATTTCCGAGGGCTCGCCCGGCCGCACGCCGAGGTGGCGCTCGGGAATCGTCGCGAGGTCGTCGTGGGGGCGATCCTTGCGCTTCCGCGAAAGCGCCACGTGCTTGACCACCGGAAAGAGGAACGAGCGCAACGCCGCCGTCAGCTCGAATCCAGGGAACTTGGCGAAGAAGTACGCGAAGGTGTCCTGCAAGGTGTCGAGCGCGTCGTCCGGGCTGGTGGTGTAGCGACGGGCGACACCCACCACCCAATCGCGATGGCGGCGATAGAGCGCCTCGAACGCCTCCGCGTCTCCGCGGTTGGCCCGCGCCACCAGATCGTGATCGATCCGCGCCTCCGGCGACACCGCCACTCGGGCTTCCCGCTCGTCCATCGCGGAGAAGACATCGCAGAGCAGCCGTGCCGGACGCAAGAGGTCGCCGAGACGATCGGCTGGAATCGCGAGCACGAGCACCCTCCCGGAAGGCACCGGTGGGAGCGCGCCAACGGGGCGCGAGGTTCACCCGCCAGCGACGAATCGCGGGGAGGGACTAGACCAGCTTCCAGTCGTCGATGGTGATGTCGACCAGGATGGGAAACGAACGGGGCGTCCCGTCCGGCTTGCGCGGCGTCACGCGCCGACGCGACGGATACGGAATGCCCATCCACCGCTCGTGCGCGAGCACCACGTTGGCCGCCACCGCCCACGACCCGAAGACCTCGGCGGTGTAATCGTGTTGCTGCAACAGCGAAGTCCTGGGATCGACGTGGAACTGCTGAACCGCGGAGTGGGTGGGCAGATGCGCGGGAAACCGCGCTTCGAGGGTGCGCGGGCTCACTTGCTTCCAGTGGATGTCGTCGCGAAGGAGCAGCGCCGGAAACGTGAGGTAGTTCCAGAGCGCGTAGCCGGAGAAGTACGTCTGATCGAGACGATCCCACCACACGAGGCGACGGCCACCGGGAAAGAGCTTGCGCGGTTCGTCGCGCATCGCGACCACGCCACCACCGCCATCCTCGAGCCGCACCGCCTGCGCTTCGAGGATTCCCGTCTGGCCCTCCCATTCCGAGGGCCGCATGCGAACGCGCGGCTCGGCGACCCGCGCGTGGACCTTCATGCGGTGGAACGCCGGCTGGAACTTGCTCAAGAACGCGAAGCCGCCCGCCGACACGACAGCTTCGACGGCCTTGGCATTGCGCCAGTAGTCGGCGCCGCCGTACGCGGCAACCACCGACTCCGCGAGGGGGCAAAGCGGCATGGCGCGCGAATCTAGCACGGGCATATCGGCGGTTTCTCGGCCGCCGGCACGGGAGCGTCGCGATCGGGCGCGTGCCGTGTGCGAGACTGCGCGCACCTGCGGATCGGCTCGTTCGCTCGCGCTCGTGACGCTCGCCCCATGTCCGAACCCGTCATTCGAATCGAGGCGCTGACCAAGCGTTACCGCGAGCTGGTGGCGCTCGACCGCGTCTCGCTCGAGGTGGAGCACGGCGAGATCTTCGCCTTGCTCGGGCCGAACGGAGCCGGCAAGACCACGCTCATCAGCATCGTCTCGGGGCTCACGCGGGCGACCTCCGGAACCGCCCGCGTCTTCGGTCACGACGTGGTGCGCGAGTTCCGTACGACACGCCGGCTCCTGGGGCTCGTGCCCCAGGAGGTGAACTTCGATCCCTTCTTCAGCCCCCTCCAGGCGCTGCGCTTCCAGCGTGGCTTCTTCGGCCTTTCCGACGCGCCAGAGCTCTACCGCGAGATCCTCGAGAACCTGGACCTGTGGGAGAAGCGCGACGCCTACACGCGTACGCTCTCCGGCGGGATGAAGCGGCGACTGCTGATCGCCAAGGCGCTCGTGCACCAGCCGCGCGTGCTCTTCCTCGACGAGCCCACCGCGGGGGTCGACGTGGCGCTGCGGCAGGACTTGTGGAAGTACGTGCGCCGGCTACGCGCCGAGGGCGTCACGATCGTGCTCACGACGCATTACCTCGAGGAGGCGGAGGAGCTCGCCGATCGCGTCGGCATCCTCGACAAAGGGCAGCTCAAGCTCGTCGACACCAAGCTCGCGCTGATGGCGTCGCACGGCGGCGAGCGCGTGAACATCCGCGTCGCGGGCGATCCCAGCCGTTTACCGGCGGGCCTGCGGAGCGAGCTGCGCGAGGGCGAGCTCGCGGTGCGCGGCGTCGAGAACGTCGCCGACGCGATCGAGTCGCTGGTGCGAGCGGGCCTGCGCGTCGAGAACGTGGAGCGCCAACCCGTGCGGCTCGAGGACGTGTTCCTCGAGGTGATCGGGCGCGCCGGGCGGCAGGCGCCACCGTGAGCGCTGCGGGCGGAGCGGCCATGTCCACCGAGGCCGACCGGGGCGCCGGCGTCGATTCCGGCGCTGCCGCACTCAGGCCGATGCGCGTCAACTGGATCGGGTTCTGGACGCTCTTTCGGAAGGAGGTGGCGCGCTTCCTGGCCGTTCCCGGGCAGACCGTCGCGTCACCGGTCATCACCACGAGCCTCTACTTCCTGGTCTTCGGCTACTCGCTCGGCTCGCGGCTGAAGCAGATGGGCGGCATGCCCTACATCCAGTACATCGTGCCGGGGCTCGTGATGTTGAGCGTGATCTCGAGCTCGTTCCTCAACACCTCGAGCAGCCTGTTCGGCGCAAAGGTGATGGGGACGATCGTCGACATCCTGGTCACGCCGCTCGCGCCCGCGGAGATCGTCGCGGCGATGCTCCTCGGCGCGGTGGTTCGCGCCACGCTCGTCGGCTTCCTGGTCTGGATGGTCGCGGCCGTGTTCGTGGGACCGTTGCTCGCGCACCCGCTCTACATCCTCGCATTCGTCGTGCTGGTGAGCGTGATGATGGGAGCGTTCGGGCTGATCGTGGCCACCTGGTCCGACAAATTCGAGCAGCTCAGCATCGTTCCCACCTTCGTTCTCACCCCGCTCACCTACCTGGGCGGCGTCTTCTACACCCTCGACGCCCTCCCCGACTTCTGGAGACGGGCCAGCCTCTTCAACCCGGTCGTCTACATGGTGAACGGGCTGCGCTACGGAATGCTCGGCATCACCGACGTCCCCATCCAGCGTGCCACCCTCCTCGCCGCGCTCGCCGCCTGCGTCTTCACCCTCGCGGCCTGGGGCGTGATCCGCAGCGGCTGGAAGCTGCGCGGCTGAGCGGGCGCGAGCCACGCATGCTCAGCCGCGCATGCCGCGCTTCTTCGGATCCGACTACGGCAGCTCGAAAAGATAGGCCGAGCTCGTGCGGTTGCCTCCGACGATCGCCGTTCCGGTCGACACGACTACGTCGCCGTCCGTCGCGAGGCTCATGCCCAAGAACCCGCCGAGCGAGAGATCACTGCCGAAGAGTTTGGTCGTGAGCGTCCACGCTCCGCCCTGACTCTCGTAGACGTAGATGCGGCTGCGACCGCCGAACACGGGAGCGCCAACCAGCACGCGACCGTTGGCAAATGCGACCGCAAACCCGAAGTCCCAACTCGCGCCCAGCTCCGTCGGTACCAACCGCGCTGTTTCGGTCCAGACGCCGGCGATGCGCTCGAAGACGTAGGCGGCGCCACTCTCCGTCTCGGCGGAATCCGACGTGCCACGCGCGCCCACGACGACCCGGTCATCGGCGATCGCGACCGCGCTGCCGAACTTGGCGTACGCGTTCGACGACGATGCGAGCAGCTTGGTCTCGACCCAGCTCGCGCCATTCCATTGATAGACGTAGGCGGCGCCGCTGAAGTCGCCCGCGGTGTCGTCGCCCATCGCACCGACCACGAGTGTGTCACCGTCGATGGCGACACTCGAGCCGAAGAACTGTTGCAGCGCAGCGTCGCTCGGCCGCAGGGTGGCCGTGAGCGTCCAGACGCCTCCCGGCTTCTCGTACACATAAACGGCGCCGGCGTCCCGCGCCAGCGTCGATTCGCCTCGTGCACCGATGACGACCCGCCCACCACCCACCGCGACCGCCGCCCCGAAGTTGTCGTCGTACTGTTGCGGCGAGGGATTGGGGATGTGCGCGACGAGCTGAAACAGGCCCGCGACGCGCTCGAACACGTACGCCGCACCTGCCGTGAGACCGCCGGCGAGGTCCTGGGGCGCACCGACGGCCAAGACGTCACCATCGAGCGCCACTGAGGCGCCCATCCAGGCGATGGTCGCGGGAGTGTCGGAGAAGAGCTTCTGGGTCTGGACGAAGCCGCTGCCAGAATCGACGAACACGTACGCCGCCCCTGCGTCTTGGGCGAACGTGTCGTCATCGACGCCGCCCGCGACCAGCGTGTTCCCGTCGAGCGCCACCGTGTTGCCGAGGCCGTACGGAGGCTGCACCGTCAGGCCGTCGGGCTCGCCGTCGGCTGCCACACGCGCAGTCTCGCTCTGCCCGAGGATCGCCGCAGGACACAGCACCACTTTGGAAATCTTGGGCGTGTCGTTCCAGACCTGCAAGAAAGTCGTGCTAGCGCTCGAGCTTCCCGTCCAGCTCGTCACGCTGACATCGATGGTGCCCGCGCCACCACCGCTCACGAGCGCGGTGAGGGTGGCACCGCCATCGGTCCACGTCGATCCCGTCGCACCCGAGCTAGCGCGAATCGGTTCGTGGTTGTCGCCCGCGTCTCCGAAACGCGTCGTGCCCGGAATCAGGTCGAGGTCGTAGGCCTTGTACGGGAACGAGCCGACGAAGTCGTAAGTGACGGTGGTGTCGTCTCCTGCGGTCGCGGTCACCGTGCACGAGGGCTCGCCGAGCACGATCGCGCAGCTCCCCGGCCCCTTCCAGCACTTGTAGGGATCGTAGACGTTCGTATCGACGATGTACTGGAGAGTCGCGCTGTCCGAGGGCCCTGAGCCGATCTGCCAGGTGACCGAAGTCGCGTTCCCCCCCGCGGTTCCAGAGAGAGTCACGACCTCACTGGAATTGGCGACGTTGCGCGCGGTGGCGTTGAACGTCTGGTCCGGACCCCAGGTACCGGAATCGATCACGTAGCGCGCCGAGGGCAGCGGCTGCCCGCTCGCGTAGAGCGTGAATTCTCCCTCGACCTGGCCGAGCGCGGTGTTCTCGTCGAACACCAAGCCGACATCATCGCTGGTTCGTTCCGCCAAGAAATGCCCGGCGGGGCCGCGATAGCAGCCGGCCGCCACGAACAGCGTCAGCATGAACGCAACTCGCCAAGCGTTCATGCCATCGCCCTCCCACCAACGGTTCCGTCCTGCGAGACGATGAGTTGCCGTTCCCATGAGTTCCGCCCCCGCCTTCGTGGTCTCGTTTCCGTACATCGCCTCACGCAGCATCCGCGCGAAGGCGCCGCACGCTAGCTGAACGAGAGCAGGATCGGTGCCGGCTCGAATCGGCGCACGGCCAGGCTTCGCCGCTGAAATCAATGAGGTTTCCCACGGAGTGGCACGACCAGAGTGGTGACGAAACTCGCCAGTTCCGCAACCAAAGTTGCGCGGCACTCGCCGAGCGCGCGGCCCGGTGCCTCTTCGTCGGGGCGCCGCCGGTGCCCGACTGTCGATTCCGCAGGCCGCGCGCGGTCGACCATCCTGCCGCGAACGGTGCCCCGCGAACGGTGCCCCCCGCGGACGGTGCCACCCTACTTGAAGCGCTCTCGACCGCGCTCGGAGGTGGCAGGAAATGCGTAGCCGACCGATCGGCGCCGCGCTGCTCGCCCACCCCACTTCGGCGCATCCACCGTGCGCCCCTGGGGGCGCACACGCTGCGCCCCGTTGAACGCAGCGCGACCAGCTTCAAGGCCACAAACCAAAGGATCCCGTGACCCGAGGCATGGCACGGCACATGCCACAGCGCTTGCGCCATGCCCCGACCCGTCCGCTGGCTACGACCCCACACGCGCTGGTTCGTCACATCCCGTGCGCTCGAGGCGCGCTTCCTATTGGTTCCGAGCGACGCCCTCAACCAGCGCGTGGGCTTCTGGCTCGGCCGCGCCTTGAAGCGCTTCCCCGGAATTCGAGCGCACGCGCTCTACGTGGCCTCGAACCACGTCCACGCCTGCGTCACCGATCGCGACGGATCGCTCAGCGCCTTCTTCGGCTACTTCCTCGGCCAGCTCGCCAAGGACGTCAATGCGCTCCGTGAGCGAGGAGGGCCCGTATTCCATCGGCGATTCTCGGCAGAGCCGATCCTCGACGACGAAGCGGTCGCCGAGCGCATCGCGTACCTGGTCTGCAACCCGATCGAGGATCGCTTACTCGAAGACTGGCGCGAATGGCCCGGCGTCATGCTCTGGACGCAATCCAGCCAGCCGGAGACGTTCCGGTTCCGGCGGCTGGATACCACCGGCTACGCGATCGCCAAGCGAAGCGCCGAACGCAACGGCAAGAAGGTCAAGCAGGGCGAGTTCTTCGAGGAAGAGACGGTCACGATCTCCCCCTTCGACGCTTGCGAGAACGGTGTCCTCGATCCGAAGGTGATCGTTCGCGCGGTGAAGCATCGGGCACAAGCGCTGCGGGAGCAGCACCGCGGCAAGGTCTATCTCGGCGTGCGGAAAATCCTTCGCCAGCAAGCGAACGACGCTCCGAAGAGCTCCGACCAGTCGCCGCGACCGCTCTGCCACACGACGCGACTCGAGCTCTGGCAGGAGTTCAAGGAGTTGTGGAAGAACCTCGTCTCGACCTACCGCGAGATCTCCGCGCGTTTCCGTCAGGGTGAGCTCAGGATCCGATTCCCTGCGTTCACCTTTCCACCCTGGCGGCCGCTGATCGTTCCCTTGCCGCGCTGCTGACGACGAGGTCGATACCGGCACCGTCGAGCACGTCCGCGAGGCCGTGAACGGACAAGGCGCGTCCCGATTGCGTGCCCGCGCGCATGCCGCCTTGCCTCTTCTCTTGGCGATTCGCCGCGCATCCGCGCGAGCGCCTTCACGCACGAGGTCTGCGCCTCAATCGCGATCGTCGGTCGCCGGCACCCCCACCCTGTGATCAAGAAGGTGGGTGGCACCTCGCCCGGGGGGCA
Organism: bacterium; assembly: GCA_046331705.1. Taxonomy (GTDB): domain Bacteria; phylum JADJOY01; class JADJOY01; order JADJOY01; family JADJOY01; genus JADJOY01. The sequence continues at coordinate 31,916 of JAXLQJ010000044.1, forward strand.
CCTCGCCCGGGGGCGCGCGAAACAGGCGAGCCTCGATCCGTAGCTGCGGCCCGGATCGCTCTTCCGTCACGGGACGCTCGTCACGCGACGAGATCGGCTCCGGGACCGGGGAAGCGGGACTTGAGCAGCTCGGCCAGGAATCGACACGCGTCGCTGGATGTGAAGATGCCGGCAAGGCGACCATCCTTGACGACGATGGCCGAGCCGATGTGGCGGGTGGCCATCGTGAGCACCACGTCGTCGAGCCGGGCGGTGGTCTCGACGACGTACGGATCGGGCCGGCACAGGTAGCCCACCTTGATGGGCTCACCGCTGGCGTCGGCGCGTACGTTGTCGCCGAAGGCGATCAGATCGCGCTCGGACACCACTCCCACCAGCGCGTGCTGATCGCGCACCGGCACGTGGCGGATCTTGTGTTGGTGCATGAGATCCCAGGCCCGCTCGATGGGATCGTGAACGTTCACCGAGTACGGGAACGGCGTCATGACTGCCGCCATCGACGGCATGCGATCGATCCGGTGCCAATCCATGCGATCACCTCGTTTCAGGTGCTGCGTGAGCCACCGGGAGAATCTCGCCACCCAGCCGCGCAACCTCGGCGACGAGCTCGTCTCGCGACGGTGCCGTGAGGCGAACCGTAGCCCAGGTCACCCCCAATGCGGCCAGTGCGCGGACCGAATCGCGAACGGCGTTCACGTCGAACGCGCCTGCGGCGCGCGAGCCCAAGGCGTAGCAGACATCGAGCGGCTCGGTTCGCCCGATCCGATCCGCGTGCTCACGGGCGTACGCGATCCGCTCCGCCAGCTCCGCGTGGCTCTCGATGGCGGCGGTGCGCGTGTGCGCGGCCGACGCCGAGGGATTGGGAAAGGGCGACCAGCCATCGCCGCGCTCGACCGCCCGCCGGATCGCTTGCTGGCTGTTTCCCCCGACCCAGATCGGCGGGTGTGGCCGCTGCAGCGGGCGCGGCGCGAGCACGTTGCCGACGGCACGGAAATACCGCCCTTCGAGGTAAATCTCCTCGCCGGACCACGCGCGGCGAATGGCGTCGATGGATTCGTCGGTGATGGCGGCGCGGTTCTCGAAGTCGGCGCCCAGGGCCGCGAACTCGCTGCGCAGATAGCCGGCAGCCACACCCAGGATCATCCGGCCGCCGGAGAGCACGTCGAGGCTCGCCGCGGCGCGCGCCACCAGAAACGGGTTGCGGTACGGCAGCACGAGGATGTGGGTGTGCAGGCGCAGTCGGGTGGTGGCGGCGGCGGCGAACGACAGCGCCACGAACGGATCGAGGGCGTGGTGACCGCCCTCACGCACCCAGCGGGCGAGCGGAAACGGATGGTCCGTGACGTAGCAGGCGTCGAACCCGACGCGCTCGGCAGCGGAGGCCACCTCGGCGATCGCCGCCGCGCTCAGGAACTCGTCGCCGTGCTCGACGTCGAAGAGGGGGAGTCCCAGCGAGATCCGCATGGTGGTTGCGCGTGTTGCGGGTATTTCCGCGATTGCGCTCTACACCACCGTCCGTGCCCGTTCAATGGAAATCGCGGCTCGCGACCCGCGTGGGCGCCCGCAGCGAGCGCGGCGACCAGAGCTCCTCGGCGACGATGTGCACCACGCGATCTTCCACTTGCAGCGCGCCGGTCACGCCGAGGAACGACGCGGTCCGCACCAAGGTGGCGTGGGCATCGAAGATGCGCTTCCAGATCACCAGGTTGGCGAAACCGGTCTCGTCTTCGAGGGTCATGAACGTGACGCCGGAGGCGGTACCGGGATGCTGGCGGCAGATGACGATGCCCGCATAGCTCACGCGCTGGCCGCCCGCCATGGCGGCGATCTCGCGTGCCGTGGGTAGGCCACGCGCGCGGAGCGTGGCACGCAACGGCTCCAGCGGATGCGACCGCGAGCTGTGGCTGCTGGCACCGTAGTCCCAGGCGACCTGCTCGAGCGGCGTGAGCGGCGCGAAGCTCGCGCGCGCGCCACGACGATTGGGCGTGGCGAGCGGCAACGACGCGCGACGGGTGCGCACCAGCTCGCGCACCGCCCACAGGTCCTCACGGCGCGATCCACCGAGGCTCTCGAAGGCGCCTGCTTCGACGAGGGCGGTGAGCAGACGAAGGTCGAGCGCGGTGCGTTGCACGAAGTCCTCGAGCGAGGTGAACGGAGCGTCGCCGCGGACCGCGACGATGCGCTCGGCGGCATCGGCGCGAAAGCCTTTCACGTAGCGAAAGCCCATCCGCACCGCGAATGCCACCTGCGGGCGGAAGGCTCGCCCCTCCCGCAACCGATCTCCACGCTCGGCTTCCATCTCTCCCGGTGCCGGCGGCGCCGCACGAGCGAAGCGAGTGACGTGGGGGTGGGGCCCCGTCGAGACCGCGCTCTCGACGGGGCGGGGGTCTGGAACCCGCGTGCGCGTTGCGCACGCTCCCCGCGGAAACAACGCACAATCCCAATCGCTGCTGCAGACGTCGATGGGGAGGATCGCGACGCCGTGGCGTTTGGCGTCGTCGACGATGGTGGCGGGCATGTAGAAGCCCATCGGCTGCGCGTTGAGCAGGCTGCACGTGAACTCGGCCGGATGATGGCAGCGCAGATACGACGTGGCGTAAGCGATGAGCGCGAAGCTCGCGGCGTGGCTCTCCGGGAAGCCGTACTCGCCGAAGCCCAGGATCTGCTTGAAGATCCGCTCCGCGAACTCGGCGGCGATGCCCTTGGCCTGCATCCGCGTGAGCAACCGCTCGCGATGCCCTTCCATGCGACCGCTGCGCCGCCAGGCCGCCATGTCGCGGCGCAACTGATCCGCCTCGCCAGGCGTGTAGTCGGCGGCCACCACCGCGAGCCGCATGACCTGCTCCTGGAAGAGCGGCACGCCGAGCGTCTTCTCGAGCACCGGCACCAGACACGGGTGCGGATAGGCCACCGCTTCCTCGCCTTTGCGGCGGCGCAGATACGGATGGACCATGCCGCCGGTGATCGGTCCCGGCCGCACGATGCTCACCTCCACCACCAGGTCGTAGAAGTTCTTGGGCTCGAGGCGCGGCAACATCGCCATCTGCGCCCGGCTCTCGATCTGGAACACGCCGACGGTGTCGGCGCGCTGGATCATCGCGTAGGTGTCGGGATCGTCGGCGGGAATGGTGGCGAGCGAAAGCGTGATGCCCCGGTGCCGGTACAGCAGATCGAAGCAGCGGTGCAGGTGTGTCAGCGCGCCCAAGCCGAGCAGATCGAGCTTGAAGAGCCCGAGCGCCTCGACGTCGTCCTTGTCCCACTGGATGACGGTGCGCGCCGCCATGGTGGCGTTCTCGATCGGCACCAGATCGTGGACCGGCTCGTGCCCGAGCAGGAACCCGCCCGGATGGATCGAGAGGTGGCGTGGGAAATCGAGCACCTCCCCCACCAGCTCGACGAGCCGGACGTGAAGCGGCGCCGTGGGATCGAAGCCGGCACGCTCGAGCGCGCGCACGTCGATCGTGTCCCAGTGCGAGCAGACCTTGGCCAGACGATCGAGCGCCGTCTCCGGCAAACCGAGCGCCTTGCCCACGTCGCGCACCGCCGAGCGCGCGCGGTAGCGGATGACGTTCGCCACCATGGCGGCATGGCTGCGGCCGTATTTCTCGTAGACGTGCTGGATCACCTCCTCGCGGCGCTCGTGCTCGATGTCGAGATCGATGTCGGGCGGCTCGGCCCGCTCCACCGACAGGAAGCGCTCGAAGAGCAACCCCATCTGCACGGGATCGACGGCGGTGATGCCGAGGCAATAGCAGACCGCCGAGTTGGCGGCCGAGCCGCGCCCCTGGCAGAGGATGCCGCGCGCCCTGCAGAACTCGACGATCTCCCACATCGTGAGGAAGTAGCCGCCGTAATCGAGGAGCTCGATGACCCGAAGCTCCTGTTCGAGCTGGGCGCGCATGGGCGCGCTCACGGCGCCGCCCTCGCGCCGTGCCGCACCCTCGAACACGAGCCGGCGCAGCCACTCGCCGGTGGTGGTGCCGTCGGGCAACCGCTCCGACGGATAGCGATAGCGGATCTCGGCGAGCGAGAACGTGCAGCGCGCCGTGACCTCGTCGATGCGCGCCAGCGCCGCGGGATCGTCGGCGAAGAGTTGCTCGAAGACCGTGGGCGTCACGAGGCCGTGCTCGGCGTTGGGCTTGAGGCGATTGCCCGCGGTGGTGAGCGTCACGTGGTGACGGATGCACGTGAGCACGTCCTGCAGCGGGCGGCGCGCGGGCGTGTGGTAGAGCACCTCGATGGCGGCGACCCGCAGCAAGCCGTAGCGCTCCGCACGCGCACGCAGCCGCGCCTCCTCGCGCACTTCCGAGGCGCGGCGATGGCGCGCGACCATCGCGTAGAGCGCGTCGCCGAACGCCTCCCCGAGCGGCCCCGCCACGGAGTCGAGCGCCGCGGGATCGTCCTCGCCCGCGGCACCCGTGAGCAGGCTGCGATCGCCGCCCCACAGCGCCAGCAACCCGCCGGCGTGGGCGCAGATCTCCTCCCAAGCGACGGTGCACGTGCCTTTCTCGTGACGCAGCCGGCCGCGCGTGACGAGGCGGCAGAGGTTCGCGTAACCGGCGCGATCGCGCACCAGAAGCACGATCGTGGAGCCGTCCTCCACCGTGATCTCGGAGCCGATCACGAGCGGCACGCCGCGCTCGCGCGCCTTCGTGTGGGCGCGCACCACACCCGCCACGCCGTCGCGATCGGTGATCGCGAGAGCGGGAAGCCCCAGGCGCTGCGCTTCCTCGACCAGCTCGTCCGGATGGCTCGCTCCTTCGAGGAACGAGTAGTTGCTCTTGCACCACAGCGCCGCACGCGCGCGCGTCACGACACTTCCCCGTGGAGGAAGAAACGGCGCCGGCGACGATCGTAGAAGACCCAGAGCAATGCCCCGCGCGTGGTGAGCGCGAACAGGTACTCGCGATGGATCTCGCGGATCCACCACCCACCCGAGAGGATGTGCGGACCGACCAGCTTGGTGACCGCGCCGTGCGACGGGCCGCGCACCAGCCAGCCGTCGTCGCGAAGCGCGCGCGGAACGGCGGGCAGCGGGACGGGCTTGGCGTAGACGTGACGCACCAGTGGACGCGGCAGCCGCGAGACCGCGATCGCCCGCGGCGCGCGCACGGAGTCGATCGGCTCCCACGCGAAGCTCGCTTCCGGCAGGTGGCCCGCGCGCAGCACCGCGCGCACCACCGCTTGCTCACCGATCTCGGCACGCAAGCGAGCGAGGGCGCGATTGGCCGCGGCGAGATCGCGCCGGGGCTGGATCGTGAAGAGCCCGAGCTGCTCCTTGGTGGCGGGGACGCCGTCCGCTTCCAGCTCGATCTCGGCGACGCCGGCGGCGAGCGTCATCGATTCGAGGCGCAGGCGCACCAGATCGAGGATCTCGGTGACCTCGAGGGTGGGGACCGCCGGCCGGAGCTCCGCCGTGTGCGTGCCCTGGCGCCGATCGAGCACCAAGCGCACGTGGAGCGCGGCCAGCACCCAAGCCCGGCGCACGAGCGCCGCGAGCAGCGGGTGCAGCATGCGCTTCACCCCGAACAGGAGCCGGGTGTGATCGCTCTCGGGGTCGTCGAGGACGAGCCGCTCGATCAACGGCTCGACGTACGCGATGGGTTGTAACGGCGGCGCGAGCTCGCCCGTGGCGAGCCGGTGCAAGCGATGGGCGCGCTCGTCGAAACGCGCGAGCAGATCTCCCGCTGGCAGCGACAGAAACCCCGCGACGGTGGTGATGCCGAGCTTGGCGAGCAGGTCGCGTAGCTCGGGATCGAGATCGAGCAGCCGGAGCGCCACCTCGCCGGCCGCCGCGCGCTCTTCCACCTCGCTCGCGAACACCTGGTTCTCGCGCCGCGAACGCGCCACGGCGTAGGTACCGAAGCGCGAGAACCCGACCACCACCACCGCCCGGAGCGCCAGCGTGCGCGAGAGCTCTTCGCGTAGCGCTCGTGCCCACCGTTCGAGCGAGGGATGGAGGCGCTCGAGCCCCGTGGCGCCGAGCCAGAAGACGCCTTCCTCGGGCGCGGTCTCGACGTCGGGCGTGAACCGCCACAGGCATTCGAGGATGCGCGTGCGCGCGTCCCGGACCTCGTCGTTCGAGATCTCGCCGGCACGCAGCCCCGGCACCAGCGCCAGCCCCACGGCATAACGCTGCCCGGGCAGGATGCCCCCGCTTCGCGCCGCGCGGTTCACCCACAGGATCTCGCCCTGGGGCTTGTCCTCGCTGACCACCGCGGCCGGCAGCTCCGCCCAGCCTGGATGCCTTCGCAGCAGGAGCTGGAGCGGAAACGCGGCGACGCTAACGCAGGCCACTCGGCCCACGACACTCCTCGACGTGCGACCACGTCGGCCCGCGGCGCTTGTCCTTGAGAATGCCGAGCGTGCAACGAAACCGGTCGACCGCCGTCCATTCCCGTGATCCTTGGGCACGCAGCGAGACCAGCGAGCCGAGCGAGGGCGCCCGCTCGTCCTTCTCGGTCAGGCACACCAGCGCCGTGTGGTGGCGCTGCGCGAGGCCGAGCAGCCGCGATTGCAGCGGCGACGCGATCACCGCCTCCTTGCCGAGGTGCAAGACCACCAGCGCGAACGCGCCCGAGCGCGCGAGCCGCTCTGCGGCGGTCGCCACCGAGACACGGCGGCTCGCGACCGGCACCCGCACCACCACCAGCGATTCGAGATCGACTCCGCTCTCGGCGACGTCGGGCGGATAAAACGAGCTCTCGTCGCTCGTCACCCAGCCGGCGAGCTCGCCCTGGCGCTGCGCGTCCAGCACCAGTCCCACGGCGAGCGTCAGCGCGGCGCTCGCTTCGGCACCGGCGATCTCCACCAGCCGCCCCGCCAGCTCCTCCACCTCGAAGCGCGCGGGACGCCCGCGCGACGGAAACGCCTGATCGCCAAAGCGAACCGAGGAAGGCAAGGATGCGAGCTGCAACGCCATGGGACGCTTTCGACACGAGACCTGGGCTTTCGAGGTTCGGGAACTGCGGAGTCGATGCGAGCGCGTCCTCGAGCCTCAAGCCTCGGGCCGCCCGAGAACCTTTCCGTCGGGCTCGTAGCCGCGCCGGAACATGATGCTGATGCGCGGCCCAGCGCGCGCGAGCTTGGGCACACCATGAAGCCAATCCACGTGCACGGTGCCGCCCAGCACCACCAGATCGCCCCAGCCGAGCCGGAAGGTGGCGGAGCGCCCACCCGCCTTGGGGCGCAGCATGAAAGGACGTGGATCGCCCACCGACACGATGGCCAGCGGATCGAGCCGATTCTCCGCCGGCAGATGATCCGCATGGGGCGCGACGCTGTCCGCGCCGTCCCGGTAGAGATTGCAGCTCACCCACGGAAAGGCACCGTCGTAGCGCTCCGCGAGCACCGCACCCAGCTCCGCGAGCACCGGATGGCCAGGGCCGTCCTCGGGAATCCGCGCGAAAAGGCGCGGCACCGCGACCACGCGGTCGTACATGGTGCGCTCACCCACGCGCCAGCGAAGCCCGTCGTGAAGCGCCGCGAAGACCTCGTCATGCCCTTCCAGCCAGGCCGGCGCGTGGTCCACCCAGGCCGTGGCATCGAGCTGGATGCGCCGGCAGCGCCTGAGCGCCCGGTCGAACCGGACACCGTTTCCCGAGAACAGGGATTGCGCGAGCGCGATCACGGAGTCTCAGCATAGTGAACATATTTTCACCTGTCCACCGCGACCGAGCAACAACGGAACTAGGCTGATAACTAGAATGATTTCGATGCTTTGCAGAATTCATGATGTTGATGTCATGAAATCACGAGCCACTCAGCGAACTCAGGTGTACCTGCCCCCCGAGCTTCACCAGCGTGCCCGAGTGCTCGGATTGCGCACCCGTCGAAGCCTCACGAGCCTGGTGCGCGTGGCGCTCGAACGATACGTGGAGGAAGCCGAAGCGAGCGCGCGATCCGCGCCTGCACCCGATCCCATCGATTCCCTGATCGGGTTCGTGAGCGCCGGTGGGCATGCTCGCGTGACGCACGACGACGAGATCCACGGCGAGCCATGAGCACCGTGTTCGTCGACACGGCGGCGTGGGTCGCGCTCTTCGACGAGCGCGACCGCGATCACCGGCGCGCCAAGTCCACGCTGCCACGAGGCGATGCAGGGATATAATCGGGCGATGGTATCCGCCCGCCCACGGCCTGAGCTCGAGATCACGAAGGTTGCCACGAATCTCGACGAGCTCTGGGACAACTTCGACCCCGCCCTCGCCGTCGATCCTGAGAGCGAGTTCTACGTCCACCGTACGGACGAGGACGAGCTTGGGCGCCTTTGCTTCGAGCTGGTTCGGGTCAAGCCGGACGCCATCTTTCACGGCTTCCTGTGCGGTCACGGCGGCAGCGGCAAGAGCACGGAGCTGCGACGCCTCGCGCGGAATCCAAAAGTCCGTCAGCACTTCCTTCCGATCCACGTATCCATCCGGACTTTCGGCAAGGACACGATCGATCTCACCCACGACGCACTCATGGTCGAGATCGGCCTCGCACTGCGGGAAGCCACCGAGAAAAACGGCCTCGAGTCGACGTTCGCAGGGGAGCTCGACGAGTGGGGCACAACGACGGTGAAAGGCTTTCTCAAGGAGGAAGCCGTCGCCGCCGAGGCCGGCGCCAAGGGAAACGCGTGGCTCGCCTACTTCAAGGCAAGCCTGCGCACCCGGCGAACGTGGAACGTGGAGCAGCAGCAACGCTTCGAGCCACGTGTCGTCGAGCTCGTCGCCATCCTCAACCGAATGGCGCAAGAGCTGGAGAACCGCACGAAACGCCGCGTGCTCGTGATCGTGGATGATCTCGAGAAGGGTGATTCGGAAGGCCACCGGGCCATGCACGCGCGCCTTTTCTGCGACCACTACGAAACGCTCGTCGGTCCCCGTTTCGCCACGATCTACACCCTACCCGTCTACTTCCGTGCCCTGCCCGACAACCGCATTCCCGGGGATCAGATCTACTCGTTCGCCGCGGCACGTCTCTACCCGCCAGAGCGCAAGGACGAGGACCATCCCGCGCTGGATCGCGCGCACCCGGGCTACCAGCTCATGCACGGCTTCGCGAAGGCCCGGGTCGGCGATGTCGACCGTTACTTCGAGGCCGACGTGCTCGACGAGCTACTGCTCGTGGGCGGCGGGCTGTTCCGAGAGACGGCTCGCGCCATCCGGCTCGCAGCCCAACGGGCCATCATGCGGGCTGCCGACCGCATCTCCCTCGATGACGCGAAGCACGCGGCGGAGCAGATCAAGAAGGACTATCAGCCCATCGTGCGCGGCGACGCGGTGCGAGTGTTGAAAGCGGTGTTGGATTCGCGCTACGGCTGGGTCGAGGACGTCGAGCCCTACCTTCAGTGGCGGGCCGTGGTCGAGTACGAAAACGGTTCGATGTGGCTCGACGTCCGCTCGGTCTTGAAGGGGTACGTGCGCACTCTTGACGGTGCAGCCGCTCGAAGCTGAAGGCACCTCCCCCGAGCGGGAGGCCGCCCGAGAGATCGCGCTGCTCGCGAAGCGCGCGGTGGCGAACGATCGTCCGCTTTTCTTGCTCGCCTTCTGCCAAAACGAGAGCGATGTCCGCGCCGTGCTCACGAGCCTGACGGCGACGGCGCGCGTCGCGGGCGTTGCGATCGACGTCATCAGTCCCGACGACGATGACATCGGCCGCGCCTACGACCAACTCGCACGAAGCTCCGAAGCGGGTCGCCTCGCCGTGCTCCGAGAGCTTCCGCGAGACGCCGCGGACCCGACGAGGCCGTCCGCCTCCTTCCTCAGCTACCTAAACCTGCACCGGGACCGAATCGCCTCGGATCGGTTGCGCTTCCTGCTGATCCTCAGGACGCGTGAGGCGGAGACGTTCATCGCCCGCGCGCCAGACCTCTGGGACTTTCGCCACGGCACGTATTGGATCGAACGCGAGGCCTCCGTGCTCCTCGGCACGCGCTTCCTCGAACCGATCGCACGGATGGAGGCGGGCGCAGCCTCTCCACCCACGGATGCGGCGCGCGCCGAGGTTCGAAAGCGCCTGGAACGCGTCACGAAACTGCTCACCGAGACGGAAGAGGCCACTGCGCGCGCCGCCCTCCGGCTCGATCTCGCGCAGTGGCTCGCGCCCCGCGGCTTCGCCCTGGAAGCAGCGGCGGCGTGTCGCGAAGCGCTCGAGGATCTTCCCGACGAGGAGGTGGTCCTGCGGGCTCGCATCGAGGTGCTCCTCGGGGACCTTCACGTCGCACTCGGAAACGGCACCGAGGCCAAACGGCTCTTCGAACGATCCCTCGAGATCGCCGAGCGACTCGCCAACCAAGAACCGGGACGCGCCGACTTCCAACGAGACCTCTCCGTCTCACTCAACAAGCTCGGGGACCTTCACGTCGCACTCGGAAACGGCACCGAGGCCAAACGGCTCTTCGAACGATCCCTCGAGATCCGAGAGCGACTCGCCAACCAAGAACCGGGACGCGCCGACTTCCAACGAGACCTCTCGATCTCCTTCGACCGGCTCGGGGACCTTCACGTCGCACTCGGAAACGGCACCGAGGCCAAACGGCTCTTCGAACGATCCCTCGAGATCCGAGAGCGACTCGCCAACCAAGAACCGGGACGCGCCGACTTCCAACGAGACCTCTCCGTCTCACTCAACAAGCTCGGGGACCTTCACGTCGCACTCGGAAACGGCACCGAGGCCAAACGGCTCTTCGAACGATCCCTCGAGATCCGAGAGCGACTCGCCAACCAAGAACCGGGACGCGCCGACTTCCAACGAGACCTCTCGATCTCCTTCGAGCGGCTCGGGGACCTTCACGTCGCACTCGGAAACGGCACCGAGGCCAAACGGCTCTTCGAACGATCCCTCGAGATCCGAGAGCGACTCGCCAACCAAGAACCGGGACGCGCCGACTTCCAACGAGACCTCTCGATCTCCTTCGAGCGGCTCGGGGACCTTCACGTCGCACTCGGAAACGGCACCGAGGCCAAACGGCTCTTCGAACGATCCCTCGAGATCGCCGAGCGACTCGCCAACCAAGAACCGGGACGCGCCGACTTCCAACGAGACCTCTCCGTCTCACTCAACCAGCTCGGGGACCTTCGTCGCACTCGGACGGCACCGAGGCCAAACGGCTCTTCCGATCCCTCAGATCGCCGAGCGACTCGCCAACCAAGAAGGACGCGCCGACTCAACGAGACGTCTCCTCAACCACCGGGGACCTTACGTCGCACTCGGAAACGGCACCGAGGCCAAACGGCTCTTCGAACGATCCCTCGAGATCCGAGAGCGACTCGCCAACCAAGAACCGGGACGCGCCGACTTCCAACGAGACCTCTCCGTCTCACTCAACAAGCTCGGGGACCTTCACGTCGCACTCGGAAACGGCACCGAGGCCAAACGGCTCTTCGAACGATCCCTCGAGATCGCCGAGCGACTCGCCAACCAAGAACCGGGACGCGCCGACTTCCAACGAGACCTCTCCGATCTCACTCGAGCGGCTCGGGGACCTTCACGTCGCACTCGGAAACGGCACCGAGGCCAAACGGCTCTTCGAACGATCCCTCGAGATCCGGAGCGACTCGCCAACCAAGAACCGGGACGCGCCGACTTCCAACGAGACCTCTCGATCTCACTCGAGCGGCTCGGGGACCTTCACGTCGCACTCGGAAACGGCACCGAGGCCAAACGGCTCTTCGAACGATCCCTCGAGATCGCCGAGCGACTCGCCAACCAAGAACCGGGACGCGCCGACTTCCAACGAGACCTTGCCGTGTCATACGAGCGAATCGGCAACATCACCGAGGCGCCGGAAGCGGAACACTGGCTCGACCGCGCCGTGGCAATTCGGCGGCGTCTACATGCGCTCGACGCGGCGAGCGCGGTGCTCCAGAGGGAGCTTGCCATCGCGCTCGACCTCCGCGGCAGGACGTGTCACCGTCCCGAGGATCGGGGCGAAGCCCGCTTCCTGCTTCGAGCACTGAACGATCGAGGCGCGCTCGAGGTTCGCTATCGCGCGCTGCTCGAGAAGCTCGAGAGCCTGGCCCTCCCGACGCCCGGCGCTTCGGCCCAGCCGTGACCCCGCAGCGCGAGTGAGGTCGGCCACGAGGTCCGCGTGCCGCTCCGGCGTCGCCACCTCGACGAGCACGATTGGGTTGGTCATCGAAAGCGGGTCTTGGTGGTCTGGCTCCACACGCCCGCAAACGACGCTCGCGTCCGGGTCGTAGGCGTTCCCCGTCGCGAGCACACGGACCCGCGCGTTCGAGTCATAGACGTTGCACCGCCGCGAGCGAAGCTCGGCGCTCGACGCTGCAAGGATGCGAGCGGTCGAGCGCCCGTGCTCCAGCGTGCCGCCGGTCATCGCGAGGATGAGGCCGCCCACGTACTCGTGCTTCTCGTGCGCGCTCGCTTGATGGCGCACGTATTCGGCGAACGAGTGATCGAGCCTGAGCGCGACGCTGGCCATGCAAAGATGCTACCTCGCGGGCTCGTGAGCGCTGCACACCGTCGCCGAGCATCCTTTGCTCGCCGTGAGATCGTCGCCCGGAAGCCCGACTGTTCGCCGGGAGACGGTGTCGAACGGACGGATCTCGCGAGCCCATGAGAGGCGGCGGAGCAGGAGCTCCGCCCTCCGACCGATCGCTCCCATCCGTCGCCGCTGATCGAGAACCGCGGATCTCGCACGCACGTGAAAGTCGTCAGCGTGAGCACACTCCAGCATCCGGCGAACGATCGCGGCTGGGCACGGTGGGCCGTCGTGCTCGCCGGCGTGATCCCGCTGGTGGCGCTGGTGGTCGCGGTGTGGCGCTACGCCGTGAACGTCCTCTATTGGGACGAATGGGCGGTCGCCACGGTGCTGCCCCGTTACCACCTCGGGCGGCTGCGCTGGATCGATCTGTTCGTCCAGCACAACGAGAGCCGGATGGTGGTGCCGCGGCTCTTGATCCTGGCGCTCGCCAACGCGAGCGGCGGCGACGTGCGCTCGGAGATGGCGGCGACCATCGCGCTCGCTTGCGTGGTGTCGGGCGGCGTGTGGGTCCTGGGACGTCGCACGCTTCCGTGCGGCGCGGGCACGCGCACCGCGATCTGGGCGTTGGCCAACCTGCTGATCTTCGGCTTGGTGCAGCACGAGAACTGGCTGATGGGCATGCAGCTCGTGGCGGAGCTGCCGGTGGCGTGCCTCGTCGGTGGGCTGGTGATGGCCACCTCGGATCGATCCGTCGCCGCGCGCTTCGTCGCGTGCATGAGCTTGGCCACCGTGAGCACGTTCTCGATGGCGCACGGCGCGATCTGCTGGGTGCTGTTGCTACCGGCGTTGTGGGTGGACGGGGCGCGCGTGACCACGGACGAACGCGCGCGGCGCGTGCGCTGGACCTGGATCTACGTCGCGGTCTTCGTCTCGACCCTGCTCGTCTACTTTCGCGATTACCACAAGCCCGCCGGCCATCCCGGGCTGGACGAGGTGTTGCGTCAGCCCGCGTCCGCGCTCGCCTACGCGCTCTCGTTCCTCGGCCATCCGCTCATGGGCATCGGCATGCCGCGCTTGGGCTCGGCGATCGCCGCGGGCGTCGTCTCGCTGGTCGTGCTCGTGGCGATCGTGCTTCGGATCGCGCGGGCGAGCGACGCGCCGGCGCGACTCCATCGCGCGGCACCCTGGCTCGTCGTCACCGCCTATGCCCTCGGATCGGCGGCGATCACGACCCTCGGACGTCTGGGCTTCGGGCTCGAGCAATCGCTCGAGTCTCGCTACACGGCGTACTCGAGCTATCTGCCGCTCGCGATCCTCCATCTGCTGGTGATCGCGCGACCGCCGCGCTGGGCGAGCGTGACCGTGAGCGCCTGGATCGCGATCGCCAGTGTCTGCACCTCGATCGCCTCGCTCGACGACATGGCTCAGACGCGCATGCGCCGGCTGCAGGCGGCCGCCGTGCTGCGCATGAGCGCGGTGGTGACGCGCCCCGACGAGATCGCGCGCACGCTCTATCCGAACGTCGCGCAGTTCCAGCGCGTGGCGGCCAAGCTCGAGCAAGTCGGGATGATGTCGCCGCCGCGCCTCGCCGATCCGCATCTGGACCGGATCGCGGGCGAGACGAGCGCCGATGCGCCGAGCGGCTTCGTGGACACCGTCACGCGCGGGCCCGATGGCTCGCTCGACGTGATCGGCTGGGCCGTGTTGCGTGAAGACCGACGGCTCGCCGACGCGGTGGTGCTGAGCTACGACGACGAGCAAGGCCGTCCCGTGGCGTTCGATCTCACCACCGAGCGAAAGATCCGCGACGACGTCGCGGCGCGAGAAAACTGGCCTGGCTACGCGCGTTCCGGCTTCCACGTCCGCGTTCCCGCCGACGCGACGAGCGAAACACGCGTGCCGACGATCCGCGCGTGGGCGTTCGATGCGATCTCCGGCAAGGCGTTCCCGCTCGAGCGAAGCGCGGCGTCCCCGTCGAACGCGCAACCGACGGAAGCGGCGAGCCCGGCGTCGGGCTGATCGAGACCGTGCGGCGGGCGCGCTTCGCCCAAGGTCAATCGCAAGCGACGGCCGGTGAGCTCCCGGTCCACGAGCACGCATCGCCGAGCTGGAAGTCGTCCGCGAAGATCTCGTCGAGCACGACCTCGACGGCACCCGCGTCACATGCCGCTCCCTGCGGTCGCGTCGTCTCGCGCTGATCCGAGGCGAGGCAATTCGCGGCGACCGCGGCACCGACTGCCACGCTCGTGAGCCCCGGCACGTGCGTCGACGTGCGACCGCCGTTTTGCGCCAGCGCGCCGAGCGCGAGCGCCACGCTCGAGACGCCGTGGCGATCCGTGTCGAGCGCGAAGCCGCAGGTATCGCCCGGGCTCTCGACGTTGCCGCCGTCGGAGCTCCACGACCCACCGTGCACGCAGGACCCGGTCAGCAGATCGTTGCGCAAGATCGTGGTGGGCGGGCCGTTGACCTGCACCTGACGAATCGCCGTTGCACCCGTGACCGCCGTGTTGCTCGCGATCGTCGAATGCACGATCGTCAGCGTGCCCGCGGTGTGGCTGATCCCGCCGCCGTCGGCTCCGGCGTGGTTGCCGGTCACGGTGGAGTTCGAGAGCGTGAAGTTGCCGCCGATCTGGAACTCGATGCCTCCGCCCGGACCCGGCGTCTGATTGCCACTGATCGTCGAGCGCTCGATGAGCACGGTGGAAACCGGAAAGTCGTCGCCGACCAGCAAACCACCGCCGCGCGAGCTGGGGTGACCCGTCGCCACGTTGTCCGCCACCGTCGAGTCGCGCAGCGTGAGCGACGGAAACCACACCAATCCGCCGCCATGCCTCCCGGTGTTGCCGGAGATCACCACGCGCTCGATCACGCCGTCTCCCCCCTGCGCGTGCAGCCCACCCCCGCCGCTCTCCGAGAAGTTGCCGAGGATCTTCGAGTCCGTGAGCGTGAGGGTGCCGGCGTTCACCAGCCCGCCGCCCGCGGACGACGAGTGACCACCCGTCAGCGTCACCCCCGAGAGGATCTCGGTGTAGCGCGTGGATCCGGTGAGAATTCCCATCGACAGAACGCGATCGATGCCGTTGCCGTCGATGATCGTGGTGTCCGCGCCGTCACCACGGATCTCGGTGGCGTAGAAGGCGTCGATGCTGCCGCCGGCGTTTCCGTTGCCGCTCGCCGGCGGCGGCAGCGTGAGCACGTACGTTCCCGCCGGCAGCAGGACGAGATCCATGTCGGTGCCGGCATTGGCCCGCTCCACCGCGCCGCGCAGCGAGCAATCGTTGGGCGCGTTGGTGCAGGCCGTGGCGGTGAGCACGTCGTCGGTGCGATCCACCTGGAACGTGGCGGCGGAAGCGCCGGTGGCGCACGCCACCCCAGCCATCGCGAGGCCGCCCATCACACGGCGAATCGAGCCGAACGAACGACACATGGCAGCGCCTCTCCCGCCCACCCGGAGCACGCGCGGCGACCGCCGCGGAACGACGCTCCCCGCGCTCCGGAGGAATCCCAGGATTCTGCGCATCGCCGCGAGTGGCACGCAACCCGCGCGACGCGACCGGCGCGGCGGCGCGAGCTCAACGCTGAGGATTCGCGGTGGGCGGCATGGGAACCGCGAGGTCGGGCACGAAGGACTGCATCAGCTCGAGCTGGCTCTCTTGGGTCTTGCGCCACGCCTCGAGCTTGCCGAGCTGATCCGCGTCGAGCAGGCCCGTGAGCTGCGCCGTCGCCGCGTCGAGCTGCTTGCGCCGCAGCTCGACCATCTTGGTCATCATCGCCTTGGTGCTGGTCTGGCCGGGCGCGGAGAGCTCCTTCGCCCACTCCTGTGAATCGGCAGCATCCGGGACGAACGTGCCGAGGACGCCGAAGCCGCCCTTGCGCATGATGGCCTCGACCTGGCCACGCTGGTCGTCGCGCAGCCCGACGTCGCGCGCGAAGAACGAGAACTCGCTGCGGAACGCGGTCTCCTTTTGCTCCTCGAGCTCGCGTGATTTGGCCGCCTGGTAATCCCGATAGCGGGCCGCGCCGAGGATGCGCTCGATCTCCCGCTCGCTGTCGGTGAGCGCGCCGGTGGAGTCGCGCGGGTCGACTTTCTCACCGCTCATCAGACGTCGCGCCATGTCCTGACCCTGCTTGGCGCGATCCAGCAGCAGCTTCTCGAGATCCTCGCGCTCGCGCGGCGTGAGCTTCACCGCGCGATCGATCTGCGCGAGCTCCTGCTCGACCATCTGCTTCTGGACCTGGTCGAGAAAGCCGCTCTGCATCACCGCGGCGAAGAGATCCTTGGGCGCGCTTCCATCGGCGGGTACGGGAGAGGCCGCGGGTGCTGCCGCCGGGGATCCACGGTTCACCGCGGCGCCCGGGGTGGGTGCCGCGGGCTGCGCGTCGCTCGCCATCGCCGTTTCCAGCGAGTCGAGCCGCTTCTCCAGATCGTCGAGCGCCGCCTTCATCTCGATCTGGATCTTTCGCGAGCGCCCCAGCTCGTCGGCGAGGCGCGTTCGCTCGCCCTCCTCCCAGGCGATCGCGCCCGCCGCACCGAGCGTCACGAGAACCAGCAAGACCCAGGCGATTCGTCCCGACATCGGCTCCCCCACGCACCGCGGATCGCTGCGCGCGCGAGTCTACGCGATGTCCCCCGCGGGCACCGCTCGCGCCGCGGCGGCTCGATTCGGCGCCCCGGAGAGGACGGTGGCCCGAATCGCGCGCGAACCACCGGGGTCGCGTCCACGCGAAAGCCACGCCGAGGTCACGGCAGCGCCGGTTTGGCGCCACGCGGGGCGCGACGCGCGTCACATGTGCGAATGATTTCACCGTGAATTCATCTACGGCTCATTCCGGTTTGACGGGGCGCGCCTACGGTGTGCGCCCATGAACGACACGACGATCCCCAACGAGCTGCTCACCTGGGAACCCTTCGACTTCCGCGACGCGGCGCGCGGCAGCGCGATCGCTAGCGCGGAACGCGCGACGTTCGCGCTCGGTCACGACGCGCCGACGCTCGCCGAGTGGCTGCGCGCCCGCGCCCGGCTGCTGCGCTTCGCCGGCATCACCAGCGCGGCGACCGCGGGGCTCGCGGCCCGCAGCGCGCTCGGCGTCGGCGCGATCGCCAAGTCCGCGCTCCTCGCGCACGCGTGGGCCGAGCGCGTGGTGACACAGCTGGATCTCGAGCTCCGGATCGTCGGCGCGGCTCCGCCGCCAGGCACGCTGATCGTGGCGAACCACCGCTCGTACGTCGACATCGCCGCGGTGCTCGCGGCGGCACCCGCGATCTTCCTCGCCAAGGTCGAGGTCGGAAGCTGGCCCGTGCTCGGCCTGGGGGCCCGGATCGCGCACACGATCTTCGTGTGCCGCGAGGATCCGGCGAGCCGCAAGCAAGCCATCGCTTCCATGCAGCGCGTGCTCGACCAGGGCACCAGCGTCGCGCTCTTCCCCGAGGGAACCACCACCAAGCGGCCGGGGATGCTGCCGTTCCACCCGGGCTCGTTCCGGATGGCGGCGTCCCGCGGCTACCGCGTGACGCCCATGGCCCTCGTCTACCCCCATGCGGAGGACGCGTGGGTGGACGACGAGAGCTTCGTCTCTCACTTCCTGCGCCGGTGTGGGCAGCGCTGCCTGCGCGTCTCGCTCCACATCGGACCGACGTTTCAGGACGACGACCCCAACCGTCTCAAAGCGCGCGCCGAGGAGTGGATTCTCGGCCGCATTGGAGGACACCGATGAGCACCGTCAACCACGGCAAGCGATCGCGGTACCGCATCGAGATGCTCCATCGCCCCGGATTGCGCCTTTCGGAAGCCGATCTCGCGCGGCTGGTCGCGAACGTCCGCACCGTCGCCGCCGAGTGCTTCGACGAGGTCCCCGACTACCAGTGCATGCGCGGCACGCGCGCGGAGCTCTCGGACAAGGTGATGACGCTCGCCTGGCGCGCCGACGGCACGCTCGCCGGCTTCTGCTCGGCCGTGCTGTTGCCGGTGCCAGGCGTGGGCGAGGTGCTGCATCTCGGGCTCACGTGCGTGTCGCAGCGCGACCGCAGCTCCGGCCTCACCCACCGGCTGACGTCCAAGCTCACGATCCGGTACCTGCTGCGGCACCGGCCGTTGAGCCGGGTGTGGGTGACGAACGTCGCCTGCGTGCTCTCGAGCCTCGCGAACGTGGGCCGCCACTTCGATCGGGTCTATCCCTCGCCCGAGGGCCCCGAGACGGCCACGACGACCCATCGCCGGATCGCCGAGGCCATCGACACGCTCTACCGCGACAAGATCTACATCCGCAGCGACGCGGAGCTCGATCGCGACGCCTTCGTGTTCCGCGGCAGCGTCCGCGGCACCGTGTTCCAGAAGGACGAAGGCGACCCCCGCTACCACCATCGCGACGCCGCCAGCAACGCGTTCTACTCGTCGCTGCTGAGCTTCGAGGACGGCGACGAGGTCTTGCAGATCGGCTCGATGAGCTTGCTCACCGGCTTGCGCTACCTGCGTCGCAAGCGCGCGGCGGCGCCCGCGCGCGCCCGCCGCGCGATCGTGCCGCGCGTCCCGCGCGTCCCCACCACCGAGATCGCGCCGACCGTTCCACTCTGGTCGGCCCCCGAAGCGGTCGACCGACCCGCGCCGCGAGCCTGAGCACGCACCTTCGCGTGCTCGACGCGCCGCGTCCGCGCCCGAGCGCGCGGGCGCGGCGCATGTTTCGTTGACGATCTCCGACCTCGTCCGTATCGTGGCCGCACGCTTCGCGGCGTGTCGCGACGGAGTCTGCGACGGTCGCCGAGCACGACGCGAGTGATGGCGTGAGTCTTTCGGTCGACGGTTTCCGGCGGGGCTGGTTCGCCCTCGTCGACCGCGTGCTGCCACCGCGCCTGAGGGACGCGGACCCCGAATCCCTGCGCAAGGCGCGGCTCCTCGTGAGCTTCTGGCTCGCGATGGAGGCGTGGGTCCCGCCGCTCTTGATCCTGCTGCCGTTGCTCGGCATGGGCTGGGTGGTGAGCGTGCTGCTGGTCAGCGCGGTGGCGGGCTTCGTGACTCCCACGCTGCTGCGGCGCACGGCCTCGGTCACCATCGCGGGTAATTACTTCACCGCATGCCTGTTCGCGTTCGTCACGTACTTCGCGCTGCGCTCCGGCGGGCTCTTCTCGCCGGCGTTGCTCTGGCATCCGGTGGTCATCATGGCCGCCATGACGCTGGTGGGCACACGCTCCGCGGTGGCGTGGACGGCCGTGTGCGTGGCCCAGGTGCTGTGGCTGCTCAGCGCCGGTGGCACCACGCACTCCACCATGCCCGCGCTCTCGCCCGCGGGGATGCGCGTGTTCCTGGTGCTCGGGTTGGTGAGCCTCGACGGGCTGGTGCTCTTCCTGTCGCAGGTCTACGAGTCCTACAAGAACGCCGCGGTGACGGCGCTACAGGAGGCGCGCAGCGAGACCGAGCGGGCGCGGCTGCGCGCCGAGGACGCGAGCCGTGCCAAAAGCCAGTTCCTGGCCAACATGAGCCACGAGATACGCACCCCGCTCAACGCCGTGCTCGGCATGACGAGCCTGCTCCTCGACACGCGCCTCGACACCGCGCAGCGCGACTACGTCGAGACCGCGCACGCGAGCGGCGAACACCTGCTCACGGTCATCAACGACATCCTCGATTTCTCGAAGATCGAGGCCGGACGCCTGGATCTCGAGCGCACGGCGTTCGCGATCCGCGAATGCGTCGAGGAAGCCCTCGACGTGGTGGCGTTCGGCGCCACCAAGAAAGGCATCGAGCTCAATGCGCTGGTCGAGCCCGGCGTGCCGACCGCGATCGAGGGAGACGCCGGACGCGTCCGGCAGGTGCTCGTCAACTTGCTCTCGAACGCGGTCAAGTTCACCGAGCGCGGCGAGGTGATGCTGCACGTGGACGTGGAGCGAGCCGAGCGCGGCGGCGTGTACGAGCTGCGCTTCGTGGTCCACGACACCGGCATCGGCATCGCGCCGGAGCACCGCGACCGCATCTTCGCGGTGTTCTCGCAGGTCGACGCGTCGAGCACCCGTCGCTACGGCGGCTCGGGGCTCGGTCTCGCCATCTCGAAGCGGCTGGTCGAGATGATGGGTGGGCGGATCTGGTTCGAGAGCACGCCGGGTCAGGGCTCGATGTTCGCGTTCACGGTGCGCGCTCCGAAGGCGGAAGGCGCCACCGAGCGGCTCGATCGCAGCCACTTGCCGGTGCTCGCCGGCAAGCGCGCGCTGATCGTGGACGACAACGAGACCAATCGCCGCGTGATGCACGCGTTCACCGCCGCGATGGGCATGGTGCCCCACGCCCTCGGCTCGCCGCTCGCGGCGCTCGCGTGGATCGAGGGCGGAGGCGAGCTCGACGTGGCGATCCTCGACTTCCAGATGCCCGAGATGGACGGCGCCGAGCTGGCGCGCCGCATCCGCGGGCTGCCCGGCCGGGCACGCCTGCCGATCGTGCTGGCGACATCCTCCCTCGGCCACAGCGCACAGGAGAGCGCCACGCGCGCGCCGGGGTTCACCGCCTATCTCATGAAACCGGTCAAGCGCTCGCAGCTCGAGGTGTTGTTGGTGCGGGTGCTGGCCGCGCCCCAGGGCGAGCCCGAAGCGGTGACTCCCGACGACCCGGTGAACCTGGATCCACAGCCGGCCCGCGCGAGCACGGCACCCCTCGATCCGAGCCCCGCGAGCGCCGGCGACGCCGAGCGTGTGCCCGCCATGCGCGTGCTCTTGGTCGAGGACAATGCGATGAACCAGAAGGTGGCGCTCGCCATGCTCGCGCGGCTCGGTCTCACCGCCGACCTCGCCGCCGACGGGCGCGAAGCGATCGCCGCCCTCGCCGCCAAGCCCTACGACGTGGTGCTCATGGACATCCAGATGCCGGTGATGGACGGGTTCACGGCGGCGCGCGTGATCTGCCACCGGTGGAAGCCGGCGGAACGGCCGCGGCTCATCGCCATGACCGCCAACGCGATGTCCGGCGACGAAGAGCGATGCCGCCAAGCGGGCATGGACGACTACATCTCGAAGCCGGTGCGACTCGACGAGCTCGCGGCCGCGCTACGTCGCAACGCGCCGCCAAGCGGCACGACGACCCCGTCGCCGACCTGAGCGAGCTCGGCGCGCGCTCAGCGGATCTCGAGGTCGATGCGGCCGAGCTCCTCGTCGACACGCACCAGCGTCACGTCGAGCGGCGTGCCGAGCGCCACGCCACCCTTGGGCAACGATTCGCTCGCGATCGTCCCCGTGATTCCCATGCCCTCGAGCTGCACGACCACGCCGAACGACTTGATCGAGACCACGTTGCCGCGGAATCGCTCGCCGATGCGCCCCGCCAGCCAGCGCGCCGCGACCATCTGCAGCCGCTCGATCTCGGCACGTCGCGCGGCGTAGGCCGAACGATTCAGGTCGGTCGCGAGCGCTTCGAGCGTGGGATCGGCGGTGGTGGCATCGCGCCGGCCCGCGAGGAACCGCTTCACCGCACGGTGCACCACCAGATCCGCGTAGCGCCGGATCGGCGAGGTGAAGTGGAGATAGCGCGGCGCCGCGAGCCCGAAGTGCGGCGCGGCCTTGGGGCTGTAGCGCGCGGGGCCGAGCACGCCGAGCATCGCCGTGCGCATCGCCGGCTCCACCGAGGTACCGCGATACTGCGCCTCGAACGCCGCCAGACCGAGCGGGGTGAGCGTCTCGGCGAAGCCCGGCTCGAAGCCCGAGTTCCGCGCCAGCTCCGCGAGCGTTTCCACGCGCTCGCGATCGGGCTGATCGTGGACGCGAAAGAGCGCGGGCAAGCCGCGGTCGATGAGCCACGAAGCCACGGCCTCGTTGGCCGCGACCATCAATCGCTCGACCAGGCGATGGGCGCTGGTCTCACCGCGCGTGACGATGCCGGTCGGCTCGCGCGTGTCGGCGTCGAGCCGCACCGAGGCCTCTTCGCGGAAGAAGGCGCTCGTGCCGCCGCGTGCGGCGCGCACCACCGAGAGCCGCGCGGCGGCGGTACGCAGCCAGCGCAAGCAAGCGAGCACCTCGGCGCTCAGCTCGCCCGTCTCGCCATGCTCGAGATACGCGGCGACCTGGTCGTACGTGAGCCGTGCGTGCGATCGAATCACCGACTCGGCGACGTCCACCGCCACGACGTCGCCTTCGGGCCCGACGCGCAGCTCCACGGTCAGCGCCAACCGATCCTGACCCGGGACCAAGCTCGCGCGCAGCTCGCTCACCTCGGGTGGCAGCATCGGGATGACGCGGCCGACGAGGTAGACGCTGGTGCCGCGCGCGCGGGCCTCGCGGTCGAGGGCGCTCTCCGCGGGCACCGCGGCGTCGACGTCGGCGATCGAGATCAGCACCCGCACCGCACCGTCGTCCTGGGCCGGCAGCACCGCCAGCGCGTCGTCGATGTCGCGGGTCTCGGCCGAGTCGATGGTGACCGTGGGCACGTCGCGCAGATCCCGTCGGCCGCGGACGTCGAGACGCCGGCCACCGCGCTTGGCTTGCGTGACGCACGCGCTCGGAAAATCCCCGCGAATCCCGTGACGAACGAGCACGCGCTCGATGCTCGCCTCGCTCGCGGCCACCGAGCGCTCGAAGCGCGCCGTGGCGCCGTCGATGCTCGCGACCACCGCGGCGCCGTCGGGGAGATCGCGCGGCGCGCCTTCCAACGGCCAATCGGTGTTGGCGACCACGCGGTCGACGCGCAGGAACGCGCGCCCCGAGCGACGCGTGAGCGACCCGAAGAGCTCGCTCCGCGTGCGCTCGAGGAGCTTGAGATGCTGAGCGGAATAGCGCTCGGGCTGGCTCTCGAGGACTCGCGCCTCGACGCGATCGCCCTCGAGGAACCGGTTCAGGTCGGGCGGCGCCACGAACGCGGAGCGGGCCTCGGCCCCTTCGAGGTTGAGAAAACCGAATCCGCGCGGATGAACGGAGATCCGACCGATCGCGGGGACGGCGTGCGACTTGGGACGCTCGGCGGGCTTCATGGGGCCGAAGGATAGCGGCGCCGCCGACGCCGCAGAAACGCGCGTGGCCGGGACGATGGTCGCGCTCGCCGGATCAGCCCGCGCCCGTGTCGGATGCGGCCTGCGCGGTGTCGCGCACGGCCTGCACTTCCGCCGCCGTCGCGTCGCGCCAGATCCCGAGCTTGCGACGGCGCTCGATGGCCTGCGGCCGCAAGCGCAGCGAGGTGACGAGCTTCCCCGCGAGATTGAAGACGTGGGCGCGCCCGCGCTCGCCGAGCGCCACCACGGTGCCGTGGCGCGTGTCGATCAAGATCGCGTCGTCGCTCGCACGCACCAGGTCGCGCACGGCCATGCGCGTCGGTCGATCGCCCTCCTCGTGGCGCGTGGCCGCGTGCGAGGTGCGGCGCGCCTTGGCCCGATCGCCTTGCTCGAGGCGCCTGGCGATGCCCTTGAGCAGCCCGTCGATGCGCGACTGCGGCCCCTCGGCGCCGCGGGTCCGCTTCTTCGGCGCCCGCTCGATCTGCTCCAGGACGGTCTGCGCCCAGCGCGCGGTGGCCGCCCACGGCACCGGATCGGTCTGGGTGGCCAGCGATGCGAGCGGCTCGCCGCACGGACCGATGCCCACGACGTTGAGCGAGAGCCGGCGACGCGCGCCGGGCACCTGCGTCGAGATCACCTGCAGGCTGATCGCGAGCGGCGCCGGGAGACCCGAGCGATCGGGCGCACGGTAGTAACCCGCGCACACCTGACCGTGGACGCGGAAGCCGGTGGCGACATCGCGAAACTCGGGCAGCAGCTCGCTCGCGAGCTCGCGCCCGCCGAGCACCACGACCACCAGCTCGCGGCGCTCGGCATAGAGCTTCTCGATCCGCGGGTCCTTGCGCTCGAGGAGCAGCTGGCCGAAGTCGCCGAAGCGCGGCTGGCCGGTGGGACCGTAACCGCGGAACACCTCGCGGCTCTCGACCGGCGAGCTGTGCTCGCAATCGGCGGCGGCGCAGCGAAGGCAATAGGCGTGGCCGGGGCGGGCCAGGCTGCGCGCGGCGACCAACGACCGGATGCCCGCGTCGAGGGCTCGACCGAGATCGCCGGCGACCTCGACGCGCGTGGCCTCGTCGCCGCCGATCGGCAGCGCGAGCCGCAGCTCGATGCGCTGCCCTCGACCGCGAGCGAGATGCCCAGCGGGATGGCCGAGGATCCGCTCGCGCGCCTCCTCCTCGAGAAGCCGCGCGACCTGCTGCAGCCGAGGGCCCACTGCGCGGCGATCCGGCATCGCGACCACTCCTCACCCAGCACGCGAGTCGCTCGCGGCGGCGTCGGCGCCAGGGTAGCGCCTCGGCCCGGGTCCTCGCGATCCCGATCGCAACGTCCCGCTCGCGACGATGCCGCCCACGGTGGTTGCGGGGGAGGGGCGACCATGCAAGCATCGGCGCCCGTCACCCGAAAACCGAGGAGCATCGAGATGCAATGCCGATTCGCCACGCGCGCGCGAGGTCACCGGCGCACGCTCTCCACGGTCGCTTGGCTGGTCGCCGTCGGCAGCGCGCTCGCCGGCGCGGGGTGCGGCGGAGATGGCGGTGCCTCGAGCGCGCCGTCGGTGGACGAGTACCGGGTGGTGAAGATCGACGCCGGGCCCGACCTCGAGTTCCGCGTCCAGGACGCGTTCATCCGCGCCCAGCCTGGGACCGTGATCGAGCTCCCCGAGGGACGCTTCGAGATCGCGAGCCAGCTGGTCGTCGACCAATCGCACGTGGTCGTCCGCGGTCAGGGGATGGACAAGACCACGCTCGACTTCGCCAAGCAGGAATCGGGCGCCGAGGGGATCCTGGCGCGCGGCGACGCGTTCCAGATCGAGGACATCGCCGTGCTCAACGCGCCCGGCGATTGCCTGAAGGTCGACGATGCCGACGGCGTCACCATTCGGCGCGTGAAGGCCGGCTGGCCGACCGCCAGCACCCAGAACGGCTCGTACGCGATCTATCCCGTCGGCTGCCAGAACGTGCTGATCGAGGACAGCTACGCGAGCGGAGCCTCGGACACCGGCATCTACGTCGGGCAATCGAAGAACATCGTGGTGCGCCGCAACTTCGCCGAGCTCAACGTGGCGGGCATCGAGATCGAGAGCTCGAACGACGCCGACGTCTACGAGAACGAGACCACGCGCAACTCGGGCGGCATCCTGGTCTTCGACCTGCCCGGGCTCACCATCAGCGGTGCGCGCGCCCGCGTGTACGACAACCACGTCCACGGAAACAACAACCCGAACTTCGCGCCCGCCGGCAACATCGTCGGCTTGGTGCCGACGGGCACCGGGCTGATGGTCATGGCGAACGACGACGTCGAAGCCTTCGGCAACGAGATCGTCGACAACTTCACGACGGACGTGGTGGTCGCGAGCTACCAGGTCACCGGCCTGCCCTACGACGATCCCGAGTTCGATCCCCACCCCCAGCGCAATTTCATCCACGACAACGTCACCGAGCGCGGCACGGATTTCTTCTTCGACGGCGGCCAGCTCGGCATCTTCGCCAGCCTGCTCTTCTTGTTCACGCCCGAGCGCGTCATCCCCGATCTCGTCTACGACGGCATCGCCGAGAACGCGCTCGGCCTGCACCCGCTGCCACCCGAGCAACAGAACTGCTTCCGCGGCAACGTCCGCCGCGATGGATCGACGGCGACCTTCGGTGACCTCAACCTCCGGCCCCGTCCCGGCGTGCCCCTGCCCGCCGGCCCGATCAGCACCGACCCCGCGCCGTTCGATTGCAGCCAGCCCGCGGAGGCGGCGGTGCGACTCGCGTCGCTCGCGCCGATCCCGGCGACCACGCAAGGCCCCACGGAAGCGGAGATCGCCGCCGCCTGCACGCCCAGCGGCACCGCCGTGAACTTCAGCGCCGTCGAGTTCGATTGCCCGACGCTCGCCGGCTACAACCTCTACGACCTTCCGAGCGACTTGATCGGCACCGGCGCGCTGCACGGCGGGATCCCGTACGACCTGACCACCCCGCTCTTCTCGGACTACGCGCTCAAGAATCGCATCGTCTACGTCCCGCCTGGCGCCCACGCCACGTACACCGCGGACGGCGCGTTCTCGTTTCCAGTCGGCACGATCATCGCGAAGACCTTCAGCTACCTCGAGTCCAACGAGGATCGCTTCGCCGCGGACACGATGATCGAGACGCGCCTGCTGCTCCACCGCGCCGACGGCTGGGTGGGTCGCGCCTACATCTGGGACGACGACCAGCAGATGGCCCGGCTATCGCTCGGCGGCGGCGCCAAGCTCGTGGTCTGGTACGACGGCGAGAAGAACCAGCACTCCACGACTTACCGCATCCCCAACGCACTCCAGTGCAACACCTGTCACTCCGGCGGAGCGACCGCGGATCCGATCGGACCGAAGGCGCGACTCCTCAACAAGGACTTCACGTACGGAGACGGCGCCGGCCCCACGGAGAACCAGCTGGTCCACTGGACCAAGGCCGGTGCGCTCTCGGGCGCGCCGAGCGATCCGGCGCAGGCGCCGCGCCTCCCGGTGTGGAACGACCCGAACGACGGCACGCTCGAAGGCCGCGCGCGTGCCTATCTCGAATCCAACTGCGCCCACTGTCACTCGGAGACCGGCTATGCGCGGTTCTCCGGCCTCTACTTGAACAGCCACGACGCGCTCGGAACCGCATACGGCCTCTGCAAGACGCCGGTCGCCGCGGGCCGTGGCGCCGGCGCGTTCCAGTACGACATCGTCCCCGGTCATCCCGAGGAATCGATCCTGACCTTCCGCATGGGCTCGAACGATCCCGGCATCAAGATGCCGGAGCTCGCGCGCAGCGTCGTCCACGAAGAAGGCCTCGCGCTCGTGACCGAATGGATCCAGAGCCTCGAAGGAGCGTGCCAATGAGGCTCACGCAGGATCTCGCGAGGCCTTCCCATCCGCTCACGGCCTCGCAGTCGACATCCAAGGAGCGTCATCGTTCGAGGGGCAACGGGTAGCGACGAAACCGATCGCAGGCCTGTAGCGAGCAAGCACAGCACTCGCTTCTCGACCCGGCCGAGTCCTTCGCATCGAGCGCCAAATCGAATACGCAACTCCCGATCGTCCGGGCGATTGGATGCCTTGCGTTCCGGCGCTCGAGGCGGGGCGGATCGGAAGACCATCGCTCCCGGGCCGCTTTCCACACGAGTGAGGACGCCCTCGGCGCGAGGCGGTCGACGGGGAATCGTCCGACTCGTTCGCGGCACGGGCGGATCCTCGCCCTCGATTCCACACCCGCAGCAGCCCCGGCTCTCGCGCACCCGCTTGCCGAGCGGTCGCACCCTTCACCCGCTCGCGAGGTCTCCGTCGCAACGAGCGACGAGGCCGAGCGCCTCGGCGAGCCCGGGGTTGCTGCCGTCGAGGCGCCAGAGGTAGCCGTCCAGCACGTAATGCGTCGCCTGTGGCAGCGCGAGCAGCGGTACGACGATCGCCTGCCACGCCGATAGATCGAGCGCGGGAAACGGAAAGAGCCGCGGATGATCGCGCCACACCGCGCCGTCCCAGAGCCATTCCTCGGCGAAGGCGAGTGCCACGAGTCCCAGGGCGAAGAGCGCGAAGCGGCGCGGGGCGAACACGGCGGCGAGCATCCGGCTCAGCGAGGAGCCGCCCGCGGGTTTGACGGAGCTCGCCCAGCGGATCACGCCGTAGCGGTGCGAGATCGCCATGTACGGGATGCCGTGAACGAGCACGTTCGCGGCGGTGAAGGCGAAATCGCTCTCCCAGAGCACGATTCCCGCCCACCACGTCGCGGCGGTGGTGACGACCAGCAGGATCTTCCCCGTGAACCACGGCTGACCCGCGACGCGGCGCTGGATCTGGCGCACGGCGAACGCCAGCAGCACGACGATCCAGACGCCGCGGGCGATCGCCGCGGCCGTCGACGGCACCCCCGCGACGAAGTCTCCGTCGATCAGCCACGCGAACGGTCGCGGCAGCCGCGCGTGCCACGAGATCAGCGGATAACCGGTCGCCACGTAGATTGCCGCCTCGTCGACGAACCGATCGACGCGTGAACGATCTCCGGCACGATGCCGGTAGAGCCGCATCCACCCGAGCTGCTGCTTCACGAAGTGGAATACCGCCACGTACGCGAGCACCCGCCAGAACGCGAGCGGCGAGAGCGAGTAGAGAAAGACGCCCACCACCCAGGCCGCGATCGGCACCGCCACGTAGAGCCCGAGCCGGCGCTCGAGCTCGGCACCGTCGAGGTAGACGCGCAACGTGGTGCCGTGGACGTGCGCCACGTCCACCGCCACCACCAGCGCCAGCCACGCCCAGGTGGGCGTCGAGCCGTCCGGCTCGGCGAGCCGCCCGGCGAGCGCGCCCAGCACCAGCGCCACGATCGCCGGCAACACCAGGAACGCCGCGTCGTACGCCGGATCGACGAGCCAAACGCTCGGCAGCGGCCGCGCCGCGCGGCTCGCGAGGCTCATCCCAGCGCCTCGAATGGCACGCGCAGCGCCGCGAGCACCTCCTCGGCAGCGCGCACGCCGTGGTAGTGGGCTTCCTCGAAGAGCGGCAATCCCGAGAGGTCGGTATGCGCGAAATGCACCGCGCCGCGCGGCTCCGCGGCGCGTCGGCGCGCGGCGCCGAACACGAAGCCGGGCACGGGGCGCACCATGGCGTGGCCCCAGCGCCACGCCTCGATGCGCGTGACGCACGCGTCGAGGTCTGGATGGCCACGCCTCAGGTCGGCGAGGATCGCGCTCGCCGCGTCGACGAAGCTCGTTTCCAGCAGGCGCTTTCGGGCGAGCGCCGGATCGGCGTCCGTGAGCGGCAGGTAGTAGGTCCAGACCGTCGGGCCGTAGCGGGTGGGCGCGCGGCGCGCGCAGCCGGTGGTCGCCGTCGAAGCGCGTCCCGCGGGATCGCCGCTCAGCTGCGCGAGCACGCTCGGAGAGCAGCGACCTTCGTCGGTCTGGTGTGTCGCGTCCACGTAGCCCAGGCCGGCGCTGCCGTAGAGCACGTTGTCCCACGCTTGCGGGAATCCGCGCGAGCGCGGGTGTCGCGCCAGCGAGAGGTTCGCCACGAGCCAGGGGCTGACCTGGAACTCGCGCGCGTCGCGGATCAGCTCGTCGTCGGCGAGCAGACGCGCGGCGAACATCCTGGGTAACGCGACGATCACGCGGTCGGCCTCGAGCGCCTCCGCGCGATCCATCGCCGGGTCGTAGGTCCAGACCTCGACCGGCGCACCGACGGCGGCGGGATCACCGCCTCTGGCAGCGGGTCTGGCGCGGATGCGCGTGACCGCGACGCCCGCGCGCAGCCGCCCGCCGCCGCCGGCGGCGCGCTGCGCCAGGTGCGCCACCAAGCGGCCGTTGCCCTCCGGCCAGGTGAGGAACGGCTGCGTGTCGCCGTGCTCCCAGCGGGACGCGAAGTAGTGGATTCCCGCCCACGCGCTGGTGGTCTCGAGTGTCGAGCCGAAATCGTCGCGGCAGCCGTACTCGACGAGCCAGCGCAGGCGCTTGGAGCGAAAGGCGCGCTCGTCCAACCACTCGGCCATCGAGATGCGGTCGAGCGCGGTCACGTCCGCGTCGTCGGAACCGTGCGCCATCGGCACGGCGAACGCACGCCTCCCGCGACCATCGCGAAGCATCGCCCAGCGCGCGATCTCGGCGTCGAAGCGATCCCGCTCCGCGAGCTCCTCGGGCCTCGCCCCGGGCCACGGAAAGAGCCCCTCGTACCAGCGATCGGCCACGAAGACACGCTCCTCCGGCGCGCGACAGAGCTGCCCCTCGTCCGCGACGAACGCACCGCTTGCCGGATCGCGCAGGCCGGCGCCGGCCTCCACCAGGAGCTCGATCATCGCTTTCGCGTGAGGCAACGGCGCCGGCACGTAATGGGCGCCCCACGGGAACGCGCTGATCGCGTTCTCCCCCGGGCGCGCGGTCCCACCCAGAATCGAATCGAGCTCGACGAGCTCGAAATCGTGGAAGCCGGCGCGCGCCAGCCGCCATGCCGCCGTCAGACCCGCGACACCGCCGCCCACGATGAGCACCGGCACGCGTCGGCGCGCGCTCGGTGGCGGCGCGAAGCCATCGCGCAAGCGATGCCCGAGCTCGTGAGGCGCGCCGACGAAATCGCCTTCGATCGCCCGCGGCCGCGGCTCGCGACACGCCGAGAGCGCCGCCGGCAACCCGACCAACGCGGCGACGGCCTCCCGCCGCGAGATCCGCGCCCCCAGGCAATCACGCGTCACGCGTCACCTCGCTCGCGTGAGTGGCCAGCCGATCCGCGCAATTCGGTCTCCGCGCGCCGTCGATCCATCCCGGTGCCGGCGGCACCACACGAGCGAAGCGAGTGACTCAGGGGTGGGGCCCCGTCGCGGCTTCGCCGTGACGGGGCGGGGGGCTGGAACAGCCCCCCGAGGAAACCTCGGACTAGGCTGCCGTCGCTCCGACGGAAGCCTAGTCCCACCGGCGCCACTCCTCGTCGTAGTACTGGACGAGGATCTGGTTGTCGAGCCGGTTCACCTCGCCCTCGAGAGGCGCCAGGTCGGGACCGAACACGAAGAGCGTGGGCAAGAGCTGGTCGTCGAGAAAGCGCAGATCGGGGAGCGTGCGGCGCGGCGCCTCGAAGGGCGCGCGCTTCGCGAGCACGAATCCCCACTCGCCGAACGACGGCACGGGCACGTGGTAGGGCCGCACGGTGAACCCCGCCTTCTCGATGGTGCGCGCGATGCACCAGTACGACTTCCGCGCGAACAACGGCGAGGTGGCCTGCACCGCGATGGCGCCGTCCTCGGCGACGTGCGGCGCGAGCAGCCGGTAGAAGCGCGTGGTGTAGAGCTTGCCCAGCGAGAAGTTGTTGGGATCGGGAAAATCGACGATCACCACGTCGTAGCGCGCATCCGCCGGAGCCTCGTCGAGCCATGCCATCGCATCGGCGTTCACGACCCGCACCCGCGGGTTCTCGAGCGAGGCGCCGTTGAGGTCGCGCACCAGCGGCAACCGTGCAACCACCTCCGTCATCGCGGGATCGAGATCGACCAGCGTCACGTGCTCCACCGTTGGGTGCTTGAGGATCTCGCGCACGGCGAGCCCGTCGCCGCCGCCCAACACCAGCACGTTGCGACCGCGCGCCGCCGCCGCGAACGCTGGATGCACGAGCCCCTCGTGGTAGCGGTACTCGTCGACGCTCGAGAACTGGAGGTTCCCGTCCAGGAAGAGCGCGAACGTGTCGCGATTCTTGGTCAGCACGATGCGTTGATACGGCGTCTGCTTCGACCACACGATCGGATCGGCGTAGTGCTCCTCCTCGGCCAGGCTCGTGAGCCGGTCCGCGGACACGAACGCCGCCATCAACGCCACCAGCACCGCCAGACACTGCACCCGCAGCCACGACACGGCGCGGATCTCGGAAGCGAGCAGCCACGTCGTCCAGAGCGCGGCGAGCGCGTTCAACGCACCGAACCCCAGCGAGCTTCGAACCAGGCCGAGCCGCGGGACGAGCAGGATCGGGAAGAGCAGCGAGGCGATCAGGGCGCCCAGGTAGTCGAAGGCGAGCACCTGTGCCACGACCTCCTTGAACGTCAGCCGGTCGCGCAAGATGCGAAGCAGCAGCGGGATCTCGAGGCCGACCAGCACCCCGATCACGACCACCACGCCGTAGAGCAGCGGACGGAACGCGGCGAAGCGGCCGAACGCGAAGAAGAGCAGCGGCGCCGAGAAGCCGCCCACCACCGCCACCGCCAGCTCCACGTCCACGAATCGTCGCGCCAGCCCGCGATCGAAGGCCCGCGAGAGCCACGCCCCGAGGCCCATCGCCGACAGATACGTGCCGATGATCGTCGAGAACTGGGTGACCGAGTCGCCGAGCAGATACGAGGCGATGGTGCCGGCGAGCAGCTCGTAGACGAGCCCGCACGCGGCGATGACGACGACCGTCGCCAAGAGCAGAGGGACCTGCCCCCTCGGCGCCGGCTGCCCCGTGCGTCCCGAATCCGTCATCGCGCCACGAGCATGGACGGAATCGGCCGGTGCCAGCGGCACCGCAGCGAGCGAAGCGAGCTGACTCGGGGGTGGGGCCCCGCGACAGTCGCGCCTTTCACGGGGCGGAGGTCTGTTTCAGACCCCCGGGGGAACATCCGGGCAAGAGATCGTCGGTGCGCGAAGCACATCTTCCGACGGTCTCTTACCCGTGCATCGCCGACGCGATGATGATCGCGAGGCCCAGCATCACCGAGCCCACCAGCACGCCCACGGCCGTGTTCTGGTCCTCGGCCAGCTCCTTGTTCAGATCGAAGGGCATCACCATCTCGATGACCTTGTACGCGAGCATGAAGATGCCGATCCCCACCCCGGAGTAGATCAAGCTGAGGACCAGGTAGTCCCAGTGCATGTCCATCACTTCCCTCCTCGAAATCCGCCGCTTCGGTAGTAGTGGTAGCTGCGATAGCCGCCCGGCGCCGAGCGCACCGAAGCCGGCGCCACGGCGTGCTGCGCCTGGGGAATCCAGTTGACGCCGCGCCATTCGGTGTAGGCGAAGCCGCCGAGCAGCGCGGCACAGAAGAGCGTGTAGCGGATCATTCGTCGTCTCCGCCGGAGCTGGTCATCGGGTGGTCACTCTCGGACCATCGCGTGACCTCGAAGCTCTTGGAACGCAGCCACAGGAAGATCGGATAGATCACGATCCCGAAGAACGTGATCACCGCCGGCGGCTTGAGGAACACGCCGCGAGTCACGGTGACGTACGCCGCCTGGGGAAGATTGCCCGAGACGTCCTTGCCGGAGACTGGCTCCACCCGCAACAGGTAGCGACCTGGCTTCACCGAGCTCACGATGACGCGGCCCTGGTTCTTGCCTTCGCTCCACGACTCGCCGCCCTCGGTGCCGTAGTAGTACGAGAGCTCGAGCCCCGCCAGCTCCGCTTCGCCGGTCGCTTCCTCGATGAGGGCGACGTCGAGGCCCACCCACGCGTTCGACACGTCGGCGCGCCCCGCGATCTCGACCGCCGCGGGCGGCCCCGTCATCTCGAACGGCTCCGAGAGGGTCACGCTGCCCGGCGGCTCGAGCGGCACCTCCAGCGACAGCACGGTCTTGCGGGCGTGGTGATTGTCGACGGCGATGGCGATGGCGAGGAACGCGATCATCGCCATGGCAGCCACACCGAGCGCCGCCCACGACTTGGTGCGGAACGGGTTCGGCTGCGCCGGCGCGACACCCCGCGTCGCCGGCGCCTTCTCGCCCAGCTTGAACGCCTTCCAGACCTCGTCGCCCGTCAGGTACTCGCCGAGGGACCAGTTCTGTTCCTTGCCGGTGCGCTCGCACGAGAGCAGGTAGGGCGGCGACACGTAGTCGTCCATGTCGACCTGCTTCTGGGTGTCGAGGCGCCAGTAGAACTCGCCCTGGATCTCCAGGTAGCGCGCTCGCGACGTCTGGAAATGCTTGAACGGCCGCTTGTCGCAGGTGGCGATCACGTTCGGGATGACGCGTGACACGCGCCCCGCGGGGATCTCCTCGAGCAGCAGGAAATGCCCGTCCGACTCGCTCAGCCAGCGATAGCCCTTGGGGCCGTGGAGCAGATACTCGCGCCAGGTGTAGTCCTGGCCCTCCACGGTGACGCAGCGCTTCAGGTAGCCGATCACCTCGAGCGCGGTGTCGCGGATCGTGCCGCGCGAGCCGAGAGGAATGCCGGGCTTGGGCCGCTTCGCCGCCTCCGCCAGCAGCTCGAGCGCGCCGCTGGTGAGATCGAGGACCCCGTGGCAGCTCGCGCAGGTGAGCACCTTGGTATCCGCGAGCAGCGGCTTGACCGGGGAACCACAGCCGGGGCACGCGAGCGCCTCGGCCTTCGCCGAGCCCGCGACCTCCGGGACGCCACCGACGAGGTGCGCCGCGTCCCACGCGATCCGACGCCCGAGGAAGACCAGCGTCTCGTCCGTGGCGTCGACGCCGTAGTCGAGGGTCACGTACTCGTCGTTGGCGCCGGTGGCGTCCACGAAGCGGTACGTGGCTCCCAGATCCGCGGTGAAGGGCAGCTCGCCCTCGGCGGACACGAACTTGCCCGCTCCCACCTCGCCGACGCGGAAACCACCCCATCGACC
>JAXLQJ010000045.1:0-64251 GCA_046331705.1 bacterium
GCCAGCTCGGGGCCGAGCCATACGCGCTCGGCAGCGGCCCGAAGAAAGCGACTGTTCCAAGCGCGGCCGCCACAGGACTCGCCGCGCACGCCACACGCTTGCTCGTAGGGATTGCCGATCCAGTCGTAGGGCGCCGGCGCCCAGGCCCAGCGCGCCGCGAATCCCTGGAGACCATCCGCCTTCACCATCAGCTCGTCGATCAGCTCCGCTGCGACACGTTCACCCGCGTCGATGGCGCCGCAGTCGAGGCCGTCGAGGGAGAGCCAGAACAGCACGTGAGGCGCGAACGGCTCGACTTCCTCTTCCCGAAATCGATGCGCGGACTGCCAGCCGAAGCCGTCTCCGAAATCCCGATCGAGACGCGTGGGGCCGGCGAGCGCGCCTCGGCTCGCAACCCACGAGCGCGCCTTCGCGACCTTGGCGCGCACGCTCGGCCACGCGTCGATCTCCGCTGTGCGCTGGCCCTCGATGCGCGTGGGCTTGGGCGTCGTCGATCGACCGAGCACCGCCGAAACCTCGAAGGGGCCCGGGCGCACCTGCGCGACGAAGTCGTGCCAGCGCTCGAACGCGGCAACGACCACCGGCGCGCTCGCGGCGTGCTCCCGGCCGAGCACCGCGCACGCCACCAACACCCGCGGCGTGGAGATCTGGGCCAGCAGGAGCTCCGTGTGCTGCGCGCGATTCGAATCGCCGGAGCGCTCGTGGCGCAGCGGCCGGTGCAGCGTGACGGGCACCGTCGGCTCGGGATTCTTGGCGTGTACCTGAAACGCACCTGCCGCCGCTGGATCGAGCGGATGTCCGATCGCAGCCACGCCGAGGAAGAACGGTGCCTCACCCGCTCGCTCGACGATGCCATGCGCCCCTGCGCCTAGCGCGTCGCGAAACGCCGCGGCATGCGGCGCGCCCTGCGGAATGCTCCTGTCGGGAAAGCGTGCGACCCAGACGGTCTGCCCGTTCAGCTCCCTGGCCGCGAACGGCGCCTCGTGGACCGCGCCGGCGTGAAGGCTTCGGGGCTCGATCACCCGTGCGGTGAGGAGCCGAATCAAGCCCATGTCCAGCGCCGGACCCCAGGCGGCGACGACATAGCCGGTGAACGCCGCGCCCTCGTTCTGCACCCAGAGCATCGGCTGAAGCGGCTGACCGACGGTGGCCGCCGCGGGACCCGCGGAGCCGCGCTGACGCAGCGTCGGCTTCGGGGATTCGCCGCCGGCGGCGAGCGGCGCGCGGCGGAACCGCAGCTCCGTGAGCCCATCGAGATCGACGTCGCTCAGATGGTCGAACCCGACCGCGACGCGTTCGGGCTCCCATCCCACGACGTCGGCAAGCTCGCCGAGCTTCTCCTCGACGAACACCTCGTCGTGCGCGAGCGCCGCGGCGACGTCCGCCACGGTCTTTCCGGGCAGGAGCACTCGCTGCCAGCCCACCAGCGCGGCGGCCTTGGGCCGGCGCGGCTGCTCCGGATCACGCAGGTAAGACGCACGCCGCGCGCCACCTTCGAACAATCCCAGGACGAGATGGTCGCTGTCGAAGACCTGCACCGAGACCGTGGGCTGGTCGATGGCGCTCGAGAGCGCGGCGGCGAGGGCGTCGAGATGGCTCGCGTCGAGGTCCTCGGTGGCCTGGTCGTAGATCGCGATCCACCGACCGGGCGGGCCAACCACCACGCGGCGGTCCACGCTCGCCTCGGGCGCGTCGTCCAGCTCCAGCCAACCGGTGCCCGCGAGCCGCGTGCGCACAGCCGCCAGCACTCGCGCGTGAACGGCGTCCCGATCGCGTTCGTCGGCGAATACCTGAAGGTTCGTGAAGCTCGCTCCCATGGATTGGGCTCCTGCGTGGCCCGCCGAAGCGCGGCCATCCAAAGCCTCGAGCCAGCCGCTCCAGCCGCTCGACCCCGAGGGCGACGCGACCGATGGGCATCGACACGCACTCCCGGATCGAACGATGCCGCACGGCCCGTCGAGCCGTGACAACGAATTTTGCGAGACCGACACACGTCAGACGAACGGAACGCGTAGAGTACGCCTCGTTCGCGTTCGACGCATCTCGAACCGCGGCCTCCGAGCTCGGACACCTCGTGGCCATCGCGGACAAGCCCACCGAGCCGCCCCACAAGGCGTGGGGCGACGATCACGCTGCGATCCACCGCCGGACTCCCCTCGGTTGGGTCGACGCGGCGGTGGTGTTGGCGCTGAGCGGCGTGCTCTTCGGCCTGCTGGCGCTGGCTCGTGATTCGACGGCCGCATACCGGCCAACGGCGGAGATCTCGCTCTCCCCCGCCGCGTTACCCGTCTACACGTTGCTATCGCTGGCGCGCGGGCTGGTGGCGTACGGCTGCTCGCTCGGCTTCACGCTCGTCTACGGATACTGGGCGGCCAAGGACCACGTCGCCGAGCGCGTGCTCGTCCCGCTCCTCGACATCCTGCAGAGCATCCCGGTGCTCGGTTTCATGCCGGGGGCGGTGCTCGGCCTGGTCGCGCTCTTCCCGCGCTCGAACCTCGGTCTCGAGCTCGCCGCGGTGTTGATGATCTTCACCGGCCAGGCCTGGAACATGACCTTCAGCTACTACCACTCGCTGCGCTCGATCCCCACCGATCTGCGCGAGGTGGCCGAGGTCTACCAGCTCGGTTGGTGGCGGCGGCTGCGCCGCCTGGAGCTGCCGTTCGCGACCATGGGCCTGGTGTGGAACAGCATGATGAGCATGGCGGGCGGCTGGTTCTTCCTGATGGTGAGCGAGTCGTTCGTGCTCGGCGACAAGGACTTTCGCCTGCCGGGCATCGGCTCCTACATGAGCCTGGCGGTCGCTCGCGGCAACGTGCCCGCGATGCTCGCGGCGATCGTCGCGATGGTGATGATGATCGTGGCGCTGGATCAGATCCTGTGGCGCCCGGTGGTGGTGTGGGCACAGCGGTTCCGCGTCGAGGAAAGCGCAGCGGCGGGAGCGCCGACCTCGTGGTTTCTCGATCTCGTGCGCCGCTCGACGCTGGTGCGGGCGGGGCGCAAGCGGTGGCGCGCGTTGCGCGAGCGCGCGGCGCGGCGGCCGCGCCGCGCCGCACCTGCGAGCGCCGGCGAGATGCGCGGACGCCCGCGGCTGCTCTGGACGCAAGCGTCGCGCGTGACGTTCGTCGCGTTCCTGGCGCTGCTCGCGCTGGGCGGAGCCAAGCTCGGCGCGATGCTCTGGCACGTGAAGGTCGGCGATTGGATCGAGATCGGCGGCAGCGCGGGCCTCACCCTGCTACGGGTGCTCGCGGCCACCGCCATCGGCACGCTGTGGGCCGTACCCGCGGGGCTCGTCATCGGGCTCTCGCCTCGGCTCGCGAACGTGCTCCAGCCGGTGGTGCAGGTGGTGGCGTCGTTTCCCGCCCCCATGCTCTTTCCCCTGGTCATCGCGCTGCTCGCCGCCATGGGCGTGAGCTTGGGCTGGGGCAGTATCGTGCTCATGCTGCTCGGCACCCAGTGGTACATCCTGTTCAACGTGGTGGCGGGCGCGATGGGCATTCCCTCCGACCTGCGCGAGGCCGCCGCGTCGTTCGGGATCCGCGGCTGGCTGCGGGCGCGCTCGGTGCTGCTGCCGGCGATCTTCCCGCAGCTCGTGACCGGGTGGGTGACGGCGGCGGGCGGCGCGTGGAACGCGAGCATCGTCGCCGAATACGTGACGTTCCGGGGCAAGACGCTCACCGCGCCCGGGCTGGGCTCGATGATCTCGTCGGCCGCCGAGCGCGCCGACTTCCCTCGGCTCGCGGCAGCGGTCGCGGTGATGGCGCTGGTGGTGGTGGTCTTCAACCGCAACGTGTGGCGACGGCTCTACCAGCTGGCCGAGACGAGGTACCGATGAGCACGGCACCGCTCTGCGAGCTGCGCGGCGTGGCCCACGACTTCGCGATGCCCGGTGGCGAGCCGCACCGGGTGATCGACCACATCGACCTCGCGATCCTGCCCGACGAGATCGTGGCGCTCCTCGGCCCGTCGGGATGCGGCAAATCGACGCTGCTGCGGATCCTCGCCGGGCTCATCCGCCCCACCCACGGCGAGGTGCTCCATCACGGCCAACCACTCACCGGCCGCAATCCGGGAGTGGCGATCGTGTTCCAGAGCTTCGCGCTCTATCCGTGGCTCACCGTGCGGAGGAACGTGGAGCTGGTGCTCGAGGCCAGCGGGCAAGCGCCCGAGGCGATCGAGAAGCGCGCCGACGAGGTCATCACCTCGGTCGGCCTGGGCGGCTTCGGCGACGCGTATCCACGCGAGCTCTCGGGCGGCATGAAGCAGCGCGCGGGGATGGCGCGGGCGCTGGCGGTCGATCCCGAGCTGCTCTTCATGGACGAACCCTTCAGCCACGTGGACGCGCTCACCGCCGAGAGCCTGCGCGCGGAAGTGGTGGACATCTGGTCGTCCACCGAGCGCAACCCCTCGGCGATCGTGCTGGTGAGCCACGACATCAAGGAAGTGGCGTGGATGGCGGATCGCATCGTGGTGCTGGGAGCGAACCCGGGTCGCGTGCGCACCATCGTGGCGAACCCCTTGCCGCGCCCGCGCGACTACCGCTCGCGCGAGCTCGCCGAGCTCATCGATCAGCTTCACGACATCATCACCGGCCACGAGCTGCCCGATGCGCCTTCGCCGGCGGCCGCCGGCGCGCCGACGGTGATCGAGCCGATCCCCGAGGCCACGCCGAGCGAGATCATCGGCTTGCTCGAATACCTCGACGCGCGCGGCGGCCGCGAGGACGTGTTCCGCATCGCCTCCGACACGGCGCGCGAGTTCGGCCACGTGATCGCGATCGTGCAGGCCGCGGAGCTGCTCGATCTCGTGGACACACCGCGCCGAGCGGTGATCCTCGAGCCGGCCGCCCGCGAGTTCCTCGCCGCCACGCCCGAGGTCCGCAAGGCGCTCTGGGCAAAGCGGATCGCGAGCCTCGGGCTCTTCGCCGCGGTGCGCGCGCTGGTCGAGGGCAGCAAGGGCCAGGCGGTCGACCGCGAGCAGGTCCTCGAGCTCATCGTCCTGCAGATGCCGCAGGAGGACTACGAGCGCATCTTCGATCGGCTGGTGCGCTGGTGCCGGTTCGGCGACTACCTCGCTTACGACGAGAGCACGGGCCGTCTCTCGCTTCCCGAGCCACCCGGCTGATTCGCGGGAACGGCTTGGGGGTGCGCGGCATGCGGGCTAAAGTCCGCGATCCCCCGCAGGCCGATCCGCGAACGCGAGCGCGAGAGGAGCGTCCCCATGCCGAACGAAACCGGAATCGTCCCCTTCTGGAAAGGTTACGACCGCAAGGGCGTGCTGCGTTTCGCGCAGATGGCCGAGGATCTCGGCTACCACTCGATCTGGTTGCCCGAGGCATGGGGCTACGAGCAGTTCCAGCTCTTGACCGAGATCGCGGTCCACACCAAGCGCATCAAGCTCGCCACCGGCATCACCAACATCTTCAGCCGTTCGGCGGCGCTCTTGGCGATGACGGCGGCCACGCTGGACGAGATCTCCGAGGGGCGCGTGATCCTCGGGCTCGGCACCAGCGGCAAGAAGGTGATCGAGAACCTGCACGGCCAGAAGTTCGAGAAGCCGCTGACGCGCATGCGCGAGACGGTCGGCATCGTGAACGCGCTGATCGCGGGGAAGCGTCTCAGCCCGGACATGAGCACGCTCTTCGAGGCGCGCAACTTCAAGCTCGAGATGACGCCATTCCGGCCGCACATCCCCATCCACATCGCCTCCCTCAACGACAAGGCGATCGTCCAGACCGGCGAGATCGCCGATGGCTGGATGCCCACGTTCTGGCCGTACAAGCACTTCGCGGACGCCATCGCGCTGCTCGAGCAGGGCGCCAAGAAGGCGGGGCGCGACGTGAGCCAGATCGAGATCTCGCCGTTCGTGACGGTGGTGCCGATGGACGACGTCGGCTTCGCGCGCTCGATCGTGAAGCCGCTGGTGAGCTTCTACATCGGCGGCATGGGCGACTATTACCACAACATGTTCTGCCGTTTCGGCTTCCAGGAGAACGCGGATCACGTGCTCGCGACCTACAACGGTCCCGACCGCGCCAACGCTCCCGAGGCCGTGAGCGACGAGCTCATCGACGCCATCGCCATCTGCGGTCCGACGAGCCACTGCCGCGAGAAGCTGGCCGAGTGGCGAACCTACGGCCTCGGCACGGCGATCCTCGGCCTGCCGACCAGCGCGCCGCCCGAGTACACCGAGCAATTCCTCAAGGATCTGGCGCCGGCGCGCTGACCTCGGCGTCCCCGTGCGGTGCGAGCGCGGCGCGCATGGCACGCGCGCGCTCGACGCTCGCCACCGCGAGGAACGGCAACGCCGCGGCGTAGAGCCAGAGCTTCGCCAGCACCCGCCCGCCCAGCCCGGGCGAGCCAGCGAGCGCCCACACCGTCGGCGCCAGCAGCACCGACGCCAGCACGAAGAGCGGCAGCGACCCGCGCCACATCGCATCGGCGGAGCCCGTCATCCTCGCGCCGGCGCTCAGGCTCGGCGCGAACCAGCGACCCTTGTAGGTCGTGCCTTCGACCAAGAAGAGGTTCACGTAAGCGGGCCACACGCGCGCGAAGCCGTAGAGCGCGACCACCGCGCCGGCCGCGAACCACGCCTCGACCTGCCAAGGCAGCTCCGCCAGGTCGCGTCGATATCCGCCGTACGCGGCGGCGACGGCCGCGGACGCCGCCAGCGCCACCAGGCCCGAGAGCCAGAGCGCGATGCCCACGAACGTGGAGAGCGCGACGCGCTCGAAGCCGTACCGCAGCGGGCTCTGCGCGGTGATCCCGAGCGCGCGCGCCGCGCCTCCCATGAGCCACCACGCCGACGCGAAGAACCAGAGCGGCCAGGCGACGACGCTGGCGCCAGCCGCGCTCGACGCCGACAGAAACTCGGTGAAGACCACGATCAGCGCGATGCCCGGAAGCAAGCGCGGATAGCCCGCGCCGAAACGCGTCACGAGTCGCCGGAGGTCGAGCGGCGCGACCGCGGCACGACGCGCGCCGCGCGCGGCGGGATCGACGAAGCCGCGCTGCGCCCAGGCCCGCGGGTCGTTCCGGAGGACGAAGAACGCCAGGATGCAGAAGTAGATGCCGGCGCCCGCCGTCACCAGCGCACCCGTCGACACCGCCTCGTCGAGGCCCCCGTAACGCGACGAGAGCACGAAGGCGAGAACCGTGGCGCCGAGCGCCGCCAACGCCTGCACGCGAAACGCGAGTCGCCAATAGGCGCCGAGCCGCTCGTGCTGCTTCGGGGTTCGGGCGCGGCCGTCCCAGGCCCACCAGATGCGGCGCGCCAGCATCGCGATCCAGAGGATCCCCGAGCGCGGCGACGCGGCGGCACCGAGGACGATGGACACGATCAGCGCCGGCGCGCTCACCGCCAGCCCGAGCGCGCCCCAACCCATCGCCACCAGCGACCTCGTCGAGGCCTTCCGCGCCGACGCGCCGCCGAGCCAGACCATCCGTTGCAGCGCGAGGCCGAAGCCCTCGATGGCGACGAGGATCAGCGCCTCGAAGAGCGCCGAGCCGTGCTGCGCATCGAACGCCGTCCGTGCCGCTCGCATGCACTGATACGCGAAGGCCAGCTCGACGAATGCAGCGAGCGCGCTACGCGGCGTGACCCGTCCGAGAATCCAGCGCATGCCGTGCACGTCGCTTCCGTTTCGACGAATCCAGGTTGGACGGCTACGGTCTCGCGCGGCGGAGAGAGAGAATGCTGACTCGTTGGCTACGACGCGGGATCGGCCGCTCGCTGCGCTGGTTGCTCGCGGGATCGGTGTTGCTCGTGATCTCGATCGCGGCGCTGCGGGTGGCGGATCCTCCCTTCACCCCGCGCTCGGTGTTCCGCCGTCTCGGCGCCGTGGTGTCGCGAACGCCGGTGCCGCCATCGGCCTCGAGAGTCACGCTCCGCGAGCTGCCGCGCCATCTGATCCGCGCCCTCCTGGTGGCCGAGGATGCTCGTTTCTACCAGCACCATGGCTTCGATTGGGAGGAGATCCGCAAGGTCGCCGAGTCCGACGAGATCGCGCGCGGCGCCTCCACCATCACGATGCAAGTGGCGCGGAACGTCTTCCTGTGGACCGGACCGCGGCTGCGCGCCCCACGCAAGGCCGGCGAGATCGCGATCACGCCGCTGCTCGAGTGGCTGCTCACGAAGGAGCGGATCCTCGAGCTCTACTTCGATTGGTGCAGCTTCGGGCCCGGCACGATCGGGATCGGCGAGGCCGCCCACGCCGCCTTCGGGGTGACACCCGCGAATCTCGACGTCACCCAATCGGTCTATCTGGTGGCCTGCCTGCCCAACCCGGACCTCTACTGCGGCGCCCGATCGTCGCGGCGTCACGCGGCGCGCATGCGCTGGATTCGCGCTCGGATGAACGCCGCTGGCGCCGTGGCCGAGCCGGCTCGCGGCCGCGGCCGGTGAGCGCGCTCGCGAGCGGGCTCAGAAGCCGGAGAAGAAGTCGGTTCCGCCCGTCGCTTCCGCCTGCTGCTGGCGGATAAGGACTTCCTCGTCGCTCTCGAGCACGTTCTGACGCTCGACCTTCTTGGTGCGACGCATGCGCTTGCGGTCTTCGTCCAGAGCCCAGATCGAGAGCCGCGGCGCACCGCCGCCGGTGATGTCACCGAGCTCGAGCCCGCGATCGAGCTTGCCCTTGGTGAGCGGCGAGCCTTCCAGCCGCGTCGTCGAGATGTCGACGCTGACGTCGAACGAGCCGCTGATGTCGCCTTCCTTGGTCAATGCCAGCGGGTCTTTCGCGTTGGCGCGACGACGGTGCTTGCCGTCCGTGAGCCGCGTGAGCGGCGCGCGCTGCGCGGCCGCGGCATCGCGCTCGCGCTCGAGCGCCTTCTTCAGGTTGACCGGATTGTAGGGATTCTCGGACCAGTCGCCGCCGAACCCGCCAGCGCCGACCTCGCGTCGCTCGTCGTCCTCGTAGCCTTTCGCCTCGGGAAACACCCACGTGCTGTAGGTGCGGCGCTGTTCCTCGAGCGCGGGCGGGATCGGGTTGAGCAGCGGCTGCGTGAACGCAGCGATCTGTGCCGACGCCTGGGCGGCCGTCAGCACACATCCGAGCGCGAGGCCCGGCACGAGGAGGCGAAAGCGGCTCATCGACTCCCAGGCTAGCGCCACAGCCGCACGCGGAACAAGCGCGGCGATCGGGGCGATCGGGGAATCCTCGCCGCCTCGCCGGCGGGCCGGGCTCACCGTCGGGGCACCGCTCGATCGCCGCTCGATCGGGCAGCCGGGCCGAGCGAGCTGTGGTATCCCACGCGGACCCCTCGAGATCGCTCATGGCACGCACGGGACTGCTGCTCGTCAACCTCGGCACGCCCGCCGCGCCGCGCACGCGCGAGGTGCGTACGTATCTCCGCGAGTTCCTGTCGGACCCGCGCGTCCTCGACATGCCCGCGCTCGGTCGCGCGCTCTTGCTCTACGGCGTGATCCTGCCGTTTCGCCCCAGCAAGTCCGCGGAGGCCTACCGCAAGGTGTGGACGGACCGCGGCTCGCCGGTGCTCTTCCACGGGCTCGATCTGGCGGCGAAGGTCCGCGGCGCGCTCGGCCCCGAGATCCCGGTCGAGCTGGCGATGCGCTACCAGCGGCCCAGCATCGCCGAGGTGCTGGACAAGCTGCGTGCCGAGCGCGTCGACAGGATCGTGGCGATGCCGCTCTTCCCGCACTACTCCTCGGCGGCGTGGGGCTCGGCGGCGGAGAAGGTCGCGCTCGAAGCGAGCCGACGCTGGAACGTCCCGGCGCTCCAGTTCGTTCCGCCGTTCTACGAGCACCCAGCGTTTCTGGAAGCGTTGGCCCGCACCGCACGACCCGCGCTCAGCGCCTTCCGTCCCGATCGCGTGCTCGTGAGCTTCCACGGCTTGCCGGAGCGGCAGGTACGCAAGAGCGACGAGAGCGCCGCGGGCGACCACTGTCTCGCGAGCGCGGGCTGCTGCGACTCGATCGGCGCGGCGAATCGCCACTGCTATCGCGCCCAATGCTTCGCGACGGCGCGCGGCGTGGCGGCCCGCTGCCTGGGCCGGCGGACGCCGTGGATCCGGCCCTTCCTGGGCTGGTAGTGCACCGGCCAGCG
Source organism: bacterium (assembly GCA_046331705.1). GTDB lineage: Bacteria > JADJOY01 > JADJOY01 > JADJOY01 > JADJOY01 > JADJOY01. The sequence goes on from JAXLQJ010000045.1 coordinate 10,058, forward strand.
AGCGCCGGCGTGTGACGGCTCGCGGTGCTCTGCCCGGCGTTCGTGGCGGACTGCCTCGAGACCCTCCACGAGATCGGCATCCGCGCCCGCGACGATTTCCGTGCCCGCAGCGGCGAGGAGCTGCTGCTGGTTCGGCGCTCGTGCCCGCGACGTGTAGGTGGACGCGCTGGTGATCCAGATCGTCCGCAACCGATCTCCTGGCCGGCATGGTCGGCGCCGCCCAGCGGCGGCGTACAAGCCGACCTGCCGGGCTCAAGACCGGCACCGGCGTGACGCCCGCCGCCTCGTCGTCGAGGACCGCGCGTCTGCATGCCGGCGCAGGCCAGCCAATCGAAGGTGATCGCCGAGGACGTCGCCGTGGATCACCGAGAGGCGCTGTTGACACTCGCTCGGTGCCAGCGGACCGAGCTTGCGTAGCTTCGGCGAGCAGCACGTCTTCCTCGTAGCGTTCCTCGAGCAGGCCGCGCCAGGCATCGCGTAAGCAGGGCCGTGAGCGCCTCGAACTCCACGGGAGGATGCAATGATAGGCGGCGAAGAGCGCCAGGTGGCCTTGCGAGGACTCCCAGCTCAGCCAATCGTGAGGCGCGGCTTCCCAGCGCACCCGCGCACCCGGCACGTTCACGAGTGGCACGAACGCCTCGCCCTTCGACAACCCGCGCTTCCTCATGGCTCAGAACGCCGAGGCTCCGCACGATCGCCGAGCGGACGGCGCGGGGCGGCGAGTGCCTCGGCCAGCTCGGCGGGCGTGCCGTCGTCGATCGCGAGCACGCCGGGACGCCGCGCGATCTCGCGGAGCAGCCGCGTCTTGCCGATCCCCGGCGACCACCCATTCTACCCGCCCGACCCGCGCGCTCAACCCAGGCTCCTCGCCGCACTCGCCCGGTCACGCACGCTGGAGTCGAGCCCCGAGCGGTGCGGTGCGGTCATCTTCCATCGAGCTTCCGGTAGTCGATCAGGCGGTGCGCAACGCGTCGACGATGCCGAGCCGGACGCGCGCACCGCGAGAAGAACCCGCCGACGATCCCCGCTCACCAGCGCGAAGCCGAGGGCACGCCCACGGTAGCGGCGGAAGTGGAAGGTGAAGACGCTTCCGAGAACGTGTTGAAGTTGGTGGTCGAGAGCGTGAGCACCGAGAGCAGCGATGCCAGCGCGAGCCCGGCGACACCACCGCCCACCAGCCCCGAGATCGCCTCGATCAGGAACGCGAGCAGCACGTGGCGTCGGCGGAAACCGATGGCCCGCATCGTGCCGATCTCGACGGTACGATTCGCGACGGCGGCATACATCGTGACCATCGCGCCGACGATGGCGCCGGGCACCACGAAGATCACCGAGATCACCGAGCCCGAGCGCACTCGAGGAAGAGCAGGGTCTGCTTGGTCTGGTTCGCGTAGTACTGGCTTTCCGCGAAGACCTCGACGGTGAGCCGTGGGTCGCCCTCCAGGCGATGCCTTGGGCGGTGCCAGGTCCTCCGGCCAGTTCAGGTGGGATCATCGACGAGAAGGCCTCGCGACGACCAGGCCTGCAACAGCTGCTGCAGTCGCCCCAGATCTCCAGTCGAAGCCAGAACCGCCCGCCTCGAAGAGACCCACCGCAGCCCCCTCCCGCTCGCGGCCGCCCACCTTGCGCATCTGCTGCGCCGAGGCCGGCCCGTTGGGAACTTCTTGGCGACGCTGCGCGCCGCGATCACCTCGTCCAGCCCGGGCTGGAACATGCGTCCCTCGACCAGCTTCACCTGATCGCCCCGGATGGTCATCGACTTGGGGGAGACGCCCCGGATGGTGACGTTCACCCCGTCGGCCGAGCCAGTGGTGCCGCGCTTCTTGAGCACGACCAGCACCACCGACTCACCCGTGGCGAGCGGCTGGCCATCGGAATCGGTCGCGATCTCGGGCTGCGACGCGATGATCGAGGCCGAGTCGCGCATGATGACGCTCTGCACCTCGGTCTGCGATCCGCGCCGGATGGCGACGGCGTTGAGCGGCGAGCCGGTGTCCACCATCGTCTTCGCCAGCCCGTCGCTCAACATCCGCGCGCCGGCGAACACGAACACCACCAGCGCCAGGCCGATGGCGGTGAGCAGCGTCGTGGTGCGACGCGCCAGTGCACTGCGAACCGAGTAGCTGAGCGGCAGAGCCATGGAGCGCGCCTCTGTGCGGGATCACGCGATGCGACGCAGGCCGTCGACGATCGAGACCGTGGCGGCGCCACGCGCGGGAACGATGGCCGCGGCCACGCCCACCACCACCGAGATCACGATCCCCTGGACGAACGTCAGCGGATCGATGGGCAGCTTCGGGAAGTAATCGACCATCTGCGTCTCGAGCGCGGCCACGAGCGGCAGCAGCGCCACCAGGCCGATGGCGCCGCCGATCAGCGCCAGGAACATCGACTCGCCGCCGATCACGCCCGCCAGGTGCCAGCCGCGAAAGCCGAGGGTCTTGAGCACCGCGTATTCCTTCACCCGCTCGCGCGCCGCCATGGCCATGGTGTTGGCCAGCACCAGGAGCACCACGCCGATGATCAGGATCGACGCGATCCGGATGCCGGCGATGATGGTGCTGGACATGGCCACGAAGCCGAGCTGGAACGCCTTTTCGGTCTCGGTGAGGGTCTCGGCGAGCGAGTTCTCGAACGTCGAGTCGACGGCTTGAATGATCGCCGCGCCCTGCTCGGGGTTCGCGATCTGCACCACGAAGAAACCCGTTCGGTTCGACGTCCCGGGATAGAGCTGCTCGACGCGCTCGTTCAGGTAGTCCCAGTGGAAGAAGAACTGGGTCTCGTCGGTGCTCGCGTCCTTGCCGCTGTAGATCCCGCGGATGACCAGCTCGTAGTCGCCTGGGAAGATGGTGCCCTTGAGCGTGACCGTCTGACCCAGCTTCCAATCGAAGCGCTGGGCCAGCTTGCGTCCCACGATGCACGCGTTGCGCTCGGCGAGCGCCTCCTTGAACTGCTCGGGCGGCACCACGTACTCCTTGTACATCTCGAACCACGGCTCCATGTCGACGGCGAATTGCGGGAAGAAGTTCCGCTCGTCCTTGTAGATGCCGCCGAACCAGTTGGCCTGGGCCGCCTTCACCACACCCGGCACCTGCTGGATCTTGCTCAGGTAGGCGAGCGGCATCGAGAACACCAGCGACACCTTGTTCCGCACCACCAGCCGGTCTGGCTTCGCGGCATCGGCGCCCGCGTACCAGGCGGTGACGAGCGTGCGGATCACGCCGAACGCGAGCACGGCGAACGCGATGCCGAGCACCGTGAGAAAGCTGCGCAGCTTGTGGCGCAGCGCGTTCAGGAAGATGAGCTCGAAGAGTCGCATCGGTCAGCCGTGAGACGAGCGCGGCGCGCTCGCTTCGGGACGGGGGGATGTCCTCTCGGCGGGCCTTTCGAGCCCCCCGCTGCGCGCAAGGCGTGACGCCCGCCGGGCTCCGCCCCCGAGCCGGTGCGCACCGCTCACCGGCGCGCCTCTGGCGTGTGCCACTGCGGCCATCTGCATACGGCGGGATTTCTCGCTGAGCATGTTTCGGAGCTAGCGGTGGATCGCGCTCAGCTCGCCCTTGTCGAGCTCGGCACGGGTGTGGGCGCGCTCCGCGGCGCGCGGATCGTGAGTGACCATGACGATGGTCTTCTTGAAGTCCTGATTGAGCTGGCCGAGCACGTCGAGGATCTGCTCGGCGGAGGTGCGGTCGAGATCGCCGGTGGGCTCGTCGGCGACCAGCAGCGTGGGATCGGTCACGATCGCGCGCGCGATCGCCACCCGCTGCTGCTGACCGCCCGAGAGCTGATTGGGCCGATGACGGATTCGGTCGGCGAGCCCCACCACCTCGAGCGCGGTCTCGACGTGCTTGCGCCGTTCGCTGCGCGGAAGCGGGCTCAGGAGCAGCGGCAACTCGACGTTCTCGTAGGCGGTGAGCACCGGGATCAGGTTGTAGAACTGGAAGATGAAGCCGACGTGGTTCGCTCGCCAGCTCGCCAGCTCGCCTTCGGAGAGCTTCACGATGTCGGTGCCGGCGACCTCGACGCTGCCGCTGTCGGGCCGGTCGATGCCGCCGATCATGTTGAGCAGCGTCGACTTCCCGGAGCCGGAGGGACCGAGCAACGCGAAGAACTCGCCCGTGGGGATCTCGAGCGAGAGGTTGTTGAGCACCGGCACGGTGTTGCCGTCGTGCTTGTAGCTCTTCGTCAGACGCTGCACCGCGACCAGGGGCTTCGCTTCACTCATGGTTGGTTCCCGTGGGTTCCCGACTGCTGCGCGCGCCCTGCCGTCACGAGGCCGCGCCCCGGATCGTGGCGCCATCCGCGAGGTCGGCTGGCGGATCGACCACCACCACCTCACCGGCGACGAGACCGGAGGAGATCACCTGCTGCGAGCCACGCACCGGCCCCAGCGTAACGCTCTGGCGCCGCACTTCGTCGTGCTCGACCTTCCACACGCTGCTCGCGTCGCCGCGGCTCACGACCGCGCCCCGCGGCACCACCAGCTCCGGCTGGGCGGCGGGCGCCTGGCTGCGCGCCAGGAAGGTCACCTTGGCGGACATCTCCGGCAGCACGCGCGCGTCGGGCGCATCGAAGACCACCTTGGTCATCACCGTGGCCTTGGCGCGGTCGGCCGTCGGCACGATCTTCTTCACCCGCCCTGGATACTTCGTTTCGGGGTACGCATCCAGCACGATCTCGACGGGCGTGTCCGGCCGGACCCGCTGGATGTAGGCCTCGGAGACGTCGGCCTCGACCTCGATCGAGGCCATGTCCGCGATGCTCACCACCGCGCCTCGCGAGCCGGGCGCCGAGGCCATCGGCGCCACCATCTCGCCCAGGTCGGCGCTCTTGGTCAGCACGGTCCCATCGAAGGGAGCACGGATCCGCGTGCTCTCGACAGCGACCTCCGCGGCCCGCACCGCCGCCTCCGCGGCCACCACCTGCGCGTCGGCGACGTTCACGTTCGCCTCGGCGACCTGACGCGCCGCGACCGCCTGATCGAGGTCTGCGCTCGAGAGCAGCTGCTGGGCGTTGAGGCTCTTGGCGCGCTCGTACGCGAGCTTCGCCTCGACTCGCTTGGCTTCGGCCTCCGCCTGCGACGCGCGCGCGGCGGCGGTGACGGCGGCGGCGTGCGCGAGCTCCGCCTCCACGTCGTTGCTCTCGACCCGCGCGATCAGCTGCCCTTCCGTGACGTGATCGCCTTCCTCGACTCCCAGGTAGACGAGTCGTCCGGTCGCCTTCGAGGCAACGGCCGCCTTGCGCTGCGCCACCACGTAGCCGGAGGCGGTGAGCACGGCTTCGGTCTCGGAAGGCGCCCGCAGCACCACCAGCGCGGTCTTGACCTGCGGCGCCGGCGCCATGCGACGCGTGACGCGGATGGTCGCGTAGGCCGCCACCACCAGCAACGCCACCATCGCGACCACCGCCAGCGTCGCGCGGCGACCACTGCGCGGCGGGCTCGCCGTCGTCCCCACGACGGGCTTGCGCTCGATGCGCAGCGCCGAGAGATCGGGCTTGCGTGCGGTGGGTTCGGACATGGCGCGAACGGTCGGGGGTGGGCAGCGGGAGGACGCACGTCGCACCGACCGAGCGCTCGGCGCCCGGTCGTCGCTCGCGCGATCAGGAAATCGAGCGGTTTCCGCGCGCCATGCGCAGCGTGTACGACTCGCCGGTGGTCGTGTCCGTGCCGGTGCCGGTGAGGACGCACTGCTCCGGAACCAACGTCAGGGCCAGCGTCTCGGTTCCCACCTGCACCACGTAGCTGCCGCGTCCGTCCGCGCAGCGACCCGTGAAGTCGTTCTGCACCGTCTCGCCGTTGCGCTCGAAGATCCACACGCCGCGGATCTGATCGCACGACGAATCGTCGATCTGGACGAACTCGCGGCCCGTGGCGCCGCCGACGAACTCGTGACTTCCCACCCACACGCCGTCGAGCTCCATGTTCACGTCGTTGGGGCAGGCGGGCGGATCGGACTGCTTGGTGAGCGTGAGGTTCAGCACCGACGCGTCCGCGGTGGTGGTGCCCGCGCCGCGAAACGAGCAGCCATCGGTGGAGTCGAGGCTGACCACCTCGCTGGGCGGCAACCCCAGCGAGAGACCGCAGGAACGCAGATCCTGCTTCTTGCCCGCGCACGATCCGTCGACGAAGAGCGTGGTGGCGGTGTCGCCGCGCACGTAGGTCCAGAAGCCCTTCACGTCGGTGCCGCCGGCCTTCTCGAGGAAGGTCGTGCTCTCGGTTCCTCGCACGACGTTTCCGCCCGGATCCGTGAGCGTGTGCTCGCCGCTCCAGGTTCCACTCAGGTCGGAGAGGTCGTAGATGCAAGGATTGCTGCTGCCGCCGCCGCAGCTGCCCGCCGCGAGCGCTCCACCGGCGACGACGGCCGCCAGCCAGAGCCAAGGCGACCGGTCGGCGCGCTGGATCGGTGACGTCATCGAAGCCTCCGGGATCGCGTTCATCGGGGCACGCCGGCGCGCGCCTCGGGTGGCGCGGGATCGAACGTGCGCGTCGTTGCGGGGAAAACGGGCGCGATGACGGAAAACACGAGGCCGGCGCCCACCGCGCTCGAACGCCGCCGCACTATAGCCATCGCCTTCCCGAGCATCCAAGGCGGTGCGTCAGCGCGACACCGCGCGCGCGGCGAGCTTCGCCCCCAACGCGAAGATCGCCGAGTAACCGAGAAGCAGGATCGCGCCGAGCACCAGGAGCGACCCGATCGGCAGGAAGAGGATCTGGAAGAGAAGTTGTCCGAGCCAGGCGCCCAGGTAATGGGCCCACCACGGGCGCGGCGCCAGCACGCCGGCTGCCGCGCCGGCGACGACCAGCGCGAGCACGTAGTACGGGCCGTCCGCGTCCCACGGCTCGCGATGCCCCGCCAGCAGCGGCGAGAGCGCCCAGATCAGCGCCGCCGACACCGTCGAGACCGCCAGCGTCCACGCCCACGTGCTCCGCCAGCGTGCCTGCTCACGGACGCTCGCGAAGGCGACGGGCGGGTACGGTCGCGGGCTGGCGTTCGGCGCAGTCATGGACGATTCCTCCCGTCGAACAGGCTGCCAGAAAGCGCGCGCCGTCGCGAGCGAAACCGCGGGCGCGCGCGACGACGCTGCGTGACAACCTTCCGCCCGAGTGTCAGACTGGCACGGCTCCTGCTTTTCCCCCGCAGTCATCGAGAGATTTCATGAAGCGCTCGTGGATCGCGGCCGGGATCGTGGCATGCGCGCTGGCAACCGCCGGTGCGTGCGAGTACCAGGTTCATCAGCGCAACGCCCGTTACGACTCGGTGGTGCGCTTGCTGGAAGCCGATCCCAGCGTCCAGGACGAGGCAAAGCGCGGTCTCGCCGCGATGGGAAACGAGGCGCTCGAGCCGTTGTTCGAGGCGCTCGACGAGGGCGAGCCCGGCGTGCGGCGCAGCGCGGCGTTCGCGCTGGGCCAGATGGTGTCCGAGGCCGGGGTGGTGGTTCCGGTGCTGGTGCGGCACCTCGGCGACTCCGACAAGGAGATCCGCATCGCCGCGGCCTGGGGCCTCGGCTCGATGGGGACCAAGGCGGAACCGGCGATCGACCCGCTCGACGCGATGCTCGGCGACGTCGAGGCCGGCCCGCGCATGGCGGCCGCGCGGACGCTCGGCAAGATCGGACCGGCGGCGGCGCGAACGGCGCCCCGGCTGATCGCCGATCTGGGCGACTCGGAGCGCATGGTGCGCCAGTGGGCCGCGTGGTCGCTGGGACGCATCGAGGCGCCGCCGGAAACCGTCGTGCCGGCGCTCGCGCGAGCGATGGAGGATCCGATCGCGGGCGTGCGGCGCTCGGCGGCGCTCTCGCTCGGCTTGTACGAGGACGACGCGAAGGGCGCCGTGCCCGCGCTCATCAAGGCGCTCGACGATCCGCACGAGCAAGTGCGCACGTTCTCGGTGTGGGCGCTCGGCTCGATCGGCCCGGACGCCAAGGCCGCGTTGCCCCGGCTCGAGGCCATGAGATCGGATGCCACCGGCATGCTCGAGAGCATGCTGGCCAATGCCATCGTCGCCATCACGACCGGCGATCGCGGCGGTCAGGCGAAGCCCGAGGGCTGAACCGCAGCACGCCCCGATCCCACTGACCCGGCCACGCGCCGGTCGAAAGGCGCAACACCTCGTGTCCGCTCTCCGCTACCTCCCGCCCAACGCCGTCACCCTCGCCAGCCTGACGTGCGGGCTGATCGCGATCCTCTACGGTGTCGAGGGTCAGCCGCAGCTGGCCGGCTGGTTCATCCTCTACTCGGTGTTGCTGGACGGCCTCGACGGACCGCTCGCGCGCGTCCTCAAGGCGCAGAGCCGGATCGGCGGCGAGCTCGACTCGTTCGCCGACTTCGTGTCGTTCGGCCTCGCCCCCGCGTTCTTGCTCGCGGGGGTCGGCGAGCCGACCGGCCCGCTGAGCGGCCCACGGCTGCTCCATCTGCTCGGTCTCATCTACGTGTTCGGCTGTGTGCTGCGGCTGGCGCGCTACAACGTGGTCGACGGGAAGGCCTATCCCGGCCTCTTCCGCGGCATCCCCTCGACCTTCGCCGGCGGCGTGGTGGCGGCGTCGGTGCTGGTCGCGGTGCGGCATTCGATCGATCTCGAGACCCGCGCGATGGGGCTCGCGTTCCTGCTGGGAGCGCTCGGCATCCTGATGGTGAGCCCGATCTACATCCCACGCGTGGGCTCGGCGCGCACCGTGCTCTGGAAGCGGCTCACGGTGGTCAACCTCGCCATCGTGTGGATCCTGGTGATGAGCCGAGCGCTGCCCGAGTATCTGCTCGCGTGCGGCATCGCCTATTTCATCGGCGGCAGCGTCGTGGGAGCCAGGCGCGTGGCCGAGCTCCGACGCGCGACGGACTCGGCCGCCGCGTAACGCAGCGATTCGGCGCCCCGCCCACGGCCGAGCGGGTCAGCCCGACGGCGCGCGGCTGGGTCCGGGTGTGGGCGCGTCCGGCTCGGACGCGGCGCGCGAACGACGCGGCGGCGGCGAGAAGGTCGCGTCGCGCAACGGCAGGGCCACGCGCGACGGCTCCGCCGGGTGCGTCTCGGGCAACCCGGGAACGTGCTCGAGCTCGTGACGAGCGAAGAGCACCAGCGGGATGGCGAGGATCAGCCCGATCAGCCCGAGCAGCACCTCGCACACCACCAGCGCGGTGAGCGTCACCGCCATCGGCAGCTTCACGATGTCGCCGATGATCTTCGAGTTGAGGAAGTATTCGAGCTTGTGCACGGCGATGAGCAGGCCGAGGCAGATGAGCGCGCCCCAGAGCCCGATGGCGGCGAACGCGACGCAGGTGAGCACGCCGTTCGAGATCAGGTTCCCCACGATCGGCAACAACCCGCACAGGAACACGGTGAGCAACAGCACCAGCGGCTGCGGCAACCCGAGCCCGAGCACCACGCACGCCGAGATCGCGGTGTTCACGCCGGCGATGATGAGCTGACCACCCATCACGCGCTTGAAGTAGTAGTAGAAGATCCGCACGCGCAGCATGCCGAACCGGTACAGGAATCCGAGCAGACTCTGCGGACGGCGCGCGAACACCGCGTCGACGGCTCCCAGGTCGTGATAGAGGAGCAGGTTGAGCACCAGCGCGAACAGGAAATAGACGATGTAGCCCGAGACTCGCGAGACCACTCCCGTCACCGACGGGATGAGATCGCGCGCGAACTTGATGCCCTCGGTGATCTGTCCGATCACGTCCTCGGGCGTCACGTATTGGGCCAGGTTCCAGCGCGCGTCCGCCTGACGATAGAGGGCGATCGCCTGATCCTGGATCGAGCTGACGACCGACGGCAGCAAGCGCACGGCGTCGGGGATGACCTTGAAGACCAGCACGGCGGCGAGCGCCGTCACGCCGACGTAGAGCAGCGAGAACATCACCGCCTTGGGCACGAACGGCACCGACCGGCGCAGATCGTGCGTGAGCACGTCGGAGACGAGGAACAGGAACAAGAACGCGACCGCGAACGTGGTGAGCTTGGTGGCGAAGATCATCACCACCGGAATCGCCAGGAACGCGTAACCCACCAGGTAGGGATGGGCCTCCAGGAAGCCGTTGCGGCGCGTCTCCCACTCCGCCTCGGTCTTGGAGCGGAAGAGCAGCGTGGTCTGATCGAGACCACCGAGGGGATCGGCGGCCGGCGGCGGGGACGGGGTTCGCGGGCTCGGCACGGAGACGGCTGGAACGATACGGGGATGGCTTGGCTGCGAGGTCGCGATCGTCCAAACCAGGCCCGCGGCAGCGTACCATAGGGGCCTCGACACCGACCGAGATCCCGAACCCGCGCGAGGCATGCGATGAAGCCCAACGTCATCGACGTATCCGAGACCACGTTCGAAGCGGAGGTGGTCACGCGTTCCTTCCAGGTTCCCGTGCTGGTCGACTTCTGGGCGCCGTGGTGCGGCCCGTGCCGCGCGCTGACCCCCACGCTCGAGGACCTCGCCGAGAAGGGCGCCGGCGCATGGGTGCTGGCGAAGGTGAACTCCGACGAGAACCCGGGGCTCGCCGAGCGCTTCGGGGTGCGCGGCATCCCGAACGTGAAGGCGTTTCGCGACGGGGTGCTCGTCGACGAGTTCACGGGAGCGCTGCCGCGCGCGGCGGTGGAGCGCTTCCTGGAGCAGCTGCTCCCGAGCGAGCTCGATGGGCGGGTGACGGAGGCGGTCGCGGCCCTCGAACGCGGTGAGCTGGCAGCGGCGCGCACCTCGCTCGAATCCGTTCTCGCCACCCGGCCCGATCACGACGGTGCCGTGCTGGCGCTCGCCAAGCTCGAGCTCGACGAAGGCCATCCCCAGCGCACGCTCGAGCTCGTCAAGCGCTTGCCGGACAGCGGGCCGGCCGGTGCGGCGGTGCGGCTGCTGCGCGCCCAAGCGCGGTTCGCGACGGCGCCGTCCGACGAGAGCATCGACTCGCTCGCGGCGCGGGTCGCCGCCGATCCCAAGGACCTCGACGCGCGCTTCGCGCTCGCAGAGGTCGCGGCGCGCGACGGCGACCTCGATCGTGCCGCGGAGGAGTTGCTCGGGATCCTCGCGCGAAAGCGCGATTACCGAAGCGGCGAAGGGCGGCTCGCGTTCCTCGACGTGCTCGAGCTCATGGGCGCGCACGAGCCACGCACCGAGCGATACCGCAGCCGGCTCTCGATGATCCTGTTCTCGTGAGCGCGCGCCACCGTGGCCGGCGCGCGTGGCTCACCCGCCGCGGAGCTTGCCCGCCAAGCGGAAGATCCGCACCGGCGTTCCCGTGTACACGCCCTGACCGCAGTACGCGGCGAGGCTGCCCGCGAGCGCGGGATCGTCGCCGCGACGCGACAGGCTGAGCGCCAGCGAGATGGGGCGAGCGCCGCACGGCCCACTCGGGATGGCCGGGGCGTCGAGTCCCGCCGTGTAGAGCCGCGCGTGAGCCTCGGGGAACTCCTCGATCCTGCCGATGCCGTCGTAGCGATGCCCGACCTCCAGCAGATCGAATCCCGCCTCCGGCACGAACGCCACCTCGAGGTTCGGGCCTTCGCGCTCCACGTCCACCGTGGCCCGGTAGCGGATCTCGAGGCTCAGGTCGAAGACCAGGTGCTCCCGCGCTGCCGACTTCTCGTCACTGGAACAGGCCGCGCCGGTCGCGAGCACCAGCAGGACGAGCGCCCTCGTCATCGTCGTCGCGCATCCGTTCGCCACCGCTCGAGCCTCCTTGACCCCCTCGCACCTGGTTCTTAGCATGAAGCGAAACGGCGGCGTGGCGCCCGCAGCGTGAGGACATCGACATGCCGATTCGCGAATACCAATGCAGCTCCTGTGAGACCCGCTTCGAGCAGATCGAGCTTTCCGCGAGCCCGCCCAAGCCGGTCTGCCCCTCGTGCGGAACGACCTCGGTCGCCAAGCTCTTCTCCGCCTTCGCCGTGGGCTCCGACGCCGGCAGCTCCGCGCGCATGGCCGCGAGCGAGAGTGGACCGTGCGGCTCGTGCGGTGCCGCCCAGCGGGGCGCCTGCGGGATGGACGTGAACTGAGCGTTCCCCGAGAGGCCGTCGAGCTCGCCTCCCGGCAGCGTCGCGGGGTCCGTCCCGCGGCCCCGCGGTCCCGCGGAGCGCACCGACGTGGGCGCGCTCATGCGGGTGAATCGTCTGCGATCTCGGCGACGATCGCGGAGAGCGCGCGAAAGCCGTCCAGCAGCCGTGGGCTCGGCCTCCCGAGATACGCCTCGCTGACGCAGTAGATTCGGCCGCGCTCGAGCGCCGCGAGGCCGGCCCAGCCCGCGCGTCGCGCGACCACCGCGGGTCGATACTTCTCGGCGCGCACCCCGCACCACGCGATCACCACGGCGTCGGGCCGCGCCTCGCGCACCTCGTCGTCGCGCACAGGGCGGCTCTTCATCGCCTCGTGGCCCCATGGATTGGTGCCCCCGGCGCGTTCGATCAGCTCGGTGACCCAGCTCAGTCGACCGGGCACGATCACCGGCTTCGGCCACCACTCGACCAGGATGCGCGGACGCCGCGCGTGCGGAATGCGCCGTGCGCGGGCCGGTGGGTCGAGCTCCGCCCGCATCGCGGCGATCAGCCGCTCGCCGCGCTCGGCCACTCCCAGCCAGCCGGCGATGGCCCGCACGTCGCGGTAGACGTGGTCGATGCACACGGGCTCGGGCGCCTCCACCCGCAAACCCGCCGCGCGCAAGCTCGCCACGACCTGCTCGTGCCCGGGGACGGTATACGACGCGATCACCAGGTCGGGCTCGAGCGCCGCGACCTTGGCGGGGTCGACTCCCAGATCCGGCCCGACCCGCGGCAGGCGCTCGACCACCTCGGGTGGGAAGTCGGAATGATCGTCGACGCCGACCAGCAGCTCCGCGCAACCGAGCGCGCACACGATCTCGGTGTTCGAGCACGTGGTGGTGACGACGCGCACCGCTGGCTCCGGATCAGCGCGTCGCAGTGGGGCGGACGTTCAATCGATCCGCCTCGGCGAGCGCCGACTCGGCCGAGCCATCGACCACCACGAACGACCACCGCACCGGGCGATCGGCCGGCGCCGTGTCGTCGCCGAACACCACGTCGGCCGAGTCGCGCCGCACGGTGGCGGCGACGTGCACCAGCGCCTGGTCCGCGACGAGATAACGGTTCCCCCCCAACCCGATCAGGCCGTTGGCGAGGGCGAGCTGGAAGTGGTCGAACTCGAACGCCTCGCGCGGCAGCGAGTCGAGCGTGTCCTCGGCGAGGCCCGGCGAGTAGACGAGCGCGCCGGCCTCGCCTGGGAACCGGACCTCGATGGACCGTTGGCCAGCATCCGCGGACGCGCCGAGATCGAACGTCACCCGGCTCGCCCCCGAGGGCTCTCGCGTCCACGACTCGCCCACCGTGCGTCCGGGCGCGGTGACCACAGCGGCGAGCACCGCGGGGATGGGCGTGGGCGCGGCGGCGGACGGCGCGGACGAGACGGTGCCTGCGGCGACGTCGATCGCGACGCGCTTCAGCCCCAGCCGCTGGGCGGCATCGCGGATCACCGCGCGCGCGACCCGCAGCGCCTCGGTGGCGTGCGCGATCCCGAACTCGATCTCCCCGCGATAGGGATTGATCCCCGACGAGTCGCTGACCTCCGCGAGGGCGAGCAGACGCCAAGCACCGTCCAGCGCGACCCGGCCGCTCGAGCCAGCCGTGGCGATGCCGGCCACGTCGGCCGCCGTCTCGGCGGCGACGAGCTCGCGCTGGGCGATCGCCTGGAGCGTGCGCACCTCGTTGTCGCGCTCGGCGCCTGCCCACAGCCCCACCCCGCCGAGCCAGCGCTTGATCCCGTCCGTGCTCTGCGGCTGCCAGGTGCCATCGAGGAGCGGCGGCGGCTCGGCGACCGGCACCGCGAGCTCGTCGAGCGCCGACGCGTACCGGCTCACGGTGGTGATCGCGTAGCCCGCGGCCTCGAGGGTCGCGAGCTCGCGCTCGTATGCGGCGATCGCGGCGGGATCGTGCACGAAGATCGGCGGGAAGTACGGATCGATGTGATTGGTGGCAAGCAGCTCGCCGTCGTCGAGGAAGGTCCACGTCACGTCGACGGGGCCACCTGCGCCGCGGTAGCTCAGGTCGCGGCCGCCGACCGTGAGCCGCACGTCGTCTCGGCCCCCGAAGCGGAAGTGCGGCGCCACCGGCGCATCGCCGTGCTGGTACCTCCAGAGATTCGTGGGCCAGATCATCGTGCGGTAGCCGCGCTCGCTCATGGCCCGCGCCATCCCCACTCCGGCCTGGCCTTCCTGACAGAACACGGACGTGGCGAGCGGCACGCCGGTGCGCTCGAAGACCGCGCGCGTGAGCTCTTGCGAGCGGCGCCACGCCTCGCTCGGGAACGCCAGGAAGAGCTGGTCCGAGTAGTGGAAGCTCACGACCTCGATCTGGCCGCTCACGGCGAGCCGCCGCAGCTTGTCGAGGACCCGCGGATGGCGCGCTTCGAGCACCTCGAGGAAGAGGCCTTGCAGCTCGATGTCGGTGCCCCACGTCGGGTGGGCGAGGAAGAGATCGAGCACCGGCTCGAAGCTCTCGCGGACGATCGCGTCCTCGACCGCCTGCTCGTCGAGCTCCCACGCTGCGAGCGGCTCGGCCGTGGGCAGGAACCCGATCAACCCGCCGACCACGTACTGGATGTTGAAGTGGAAGACCCCGAGGGCGAACTTGCGCGGCGGCTCGGCGTGCGCCACCGCCGCCGTCGCGAGCCACAGCGCGACCAGCACCGAGCGCGCGCGACGGCGAGCGCTCACCGCGCGGGCTCCGCGCCCACCGCGCGAGCCTCCGCGACGACGCTGGCACGGATGCGCTCGATGACGCCGGTGGTCGAGTGGCCGGGCACGAACTCGGCGATCACGACCTTGCCGCCCCGCGCCTTCACCACGTCCGCGCCCACGACGTTCTCGGGCTTCCAATCACCGCCCTTCACCAGCACGTCGGGCTGCACGGCGCGGATCAGCTCGAGCGGAGTCGGCTCGTCGAAGAGCACCACGTAGTCGACGCACCGGAGCGACGCCAGGATCGCCGCTCGGTCCTGCTCACCCTGCACCGGCCGATCGTCGCCCTTGCCGAGTCGCCGCACCGAGGCGTCCGTGTTGAGCCCCACGCACAGCGCGTCCCCGAGCCGGCGCGCATCCTCCAGGTAGCGAACGTGGCCCAGGTGCAGGATGTCGAAGCAGCCGTTGGTGAACACCAGCGTCCGACCCTGCGCGTGCAGGTGCACGCTCTCGCGAGCCATCTCGTCGCGCGTCAAGATCCTGCCGAGCACGGGCACGGCGGCCTCCTCCTCGGGCATGCGGGCGAGCGGCGCGGTGGCGATCGCCTCGGCGTAGGCCGCCGGCGCGCGGCGCCGCGCCAGCGGCCGGGCGCGGCGGATCTCGTTGACCGCGTCCAGGTCGATGGCGGCAGCCACGATCTCGTCGTCGGTGCCGCCCTGGGCGAGCATCGCGCCGCCCGGCCCGATGACCACCGAGCCACCGCGCGGCGTGTCCCCGGGACGCGCGGTCGAGCCGCTCGCGGCCACCACGAAGCACTGGCTCTCGATCGCGCGCGCGGTGAGCAGCGCGCGCGCCGTGTCCGCCTCGTCGATCCGCCATGCGGCGCACACCGCGAGCAGCCGAGCGCGCTCCAACGCCAAGGCCACGGCCTGCTCGGGAAACTCGACGTCGGCGCCCACCAGCACGCCGACCTTGGCGCGGCTGGTCTGGATGGAGAGAATCGTGTCGCCGGTGCTGACGAGCCCGACGTCGTCCGCGGTGCGATGGACGCGGCGATAGCTGCCCGCGTCGCGCCCGTCGACGTCCACGACGTGCGCCTGGTCGAAGAATCGCCCGCCCTCGTTGGCCAGCGACGATCCGATCACGATCATGCGGTGCTGGCGCGCGGCTCGCCGCAGCGCCGACACCGCCACCGCGCTGCGCTCGGCTTCCAGCCGCGGCCGCAGGTGTTGCCCACCCGTGGTCCAGAACGCGGGCAGCACCGCGAGCTCCACACCACGCTCCGCCGCCTCGGCCAGACGCGCGAGCGCCAGCTCGCAGTTGGCTTCCACGAGGCCAGGCCGAACGGGAAATTGGATCGCGGCGGCGACGAGCGTGGCCAAGATGCCATCCGGGGCGGTCCGACAGGCGTCGCGATTCTACAGGAAGAACCGCGGATCTCCGGAACCGATCGCCCGCGCGACGCGGCGATTCACACGTGGGCGCGCAGCAGCTTGAGTCCCCAGAAGCAGCCCGCGGCAACCACGGCGGAGGCGGGGATCGTGAGCAGCCACGCCCACACGATGCGCGCGGCCACGCCCCATTTGATGCCCGAGATGTTGGTGGTCGCGCCCACGCCGATGATGGAGCCGGTGATGGTGTGGGTGGTGCTGACGGGAATGCCGCTGTGGGTCGCCAAGAAGAGCGTGAAGGCGCCCGCGGTCTCGGCGCAGAAGCCGCCCACGGGCTTGAGCTTGGTGATCTTCATGCCCATCGTCTTGACGATGCGCCAACCGCCGAACGCCGTTCCCAGCCCCATCGCCGCGTGGCACGCGAGGATGATCCAGAGCGTCTTGGGATCGGTCAGGCTGAGCTTGATCCCCGGCTCGACGGCACCCGCCGCGATCAGGAGCGCCACGATCAAGCCCATGGTCTTCTGCGCGTCGTTGCCACCGTGCCCGAGCGAGTAGAGCGCCGCCGAGAGAAGCTGTCCGCGCCGGAAACGTCGATCCACCGTCGCCGGCCGCGCCTTGCGCAGCAACCAGAACACCGCGAGCATCAGCACGTAGCCGCAGGCGAAGCCGATCAGCGGCGCGAGCGGGATGAACTTCACGGTGGCCCAGATCTTCTCCCAGCGCAGCGCGTCGGCCCCGGCGTGCGCGACGCCGGCGCCGGCGAAGCCGCCGATCAGCGCGTGCGAGGAGCTGGTGGGGAGCCCCCACCACCACGTCAGCAGATCCCAGAAGATCGCGCCCATGAGCCCCGTGAGCACCACGTCGACGTAGGTGGGATCGTTGGCGGTGATCTTCACGATCTTGGAGACGGTGTCCGCCACCTTCGGCTCGAACACGAACATCGCGACGAAGTTGAAGAACGCCGCCCACAGCACCGCCTGCCCGGGCCGCAGCACGCGCGTGGACACCACCGTCGCGATCGAGTTCGCGGCGTCGTGGAAACCGTTGATCACGTCGAACGCGAGCGCCGCGACGATGGTCAGGACGACCAGCGGAGTCAGGGCGTGCATGGGCGGGACCTCCGCGAGCGCGTCACCGAAACGGGCCCGCGCCCGGCACCGCGGGCGCGGCGACGTGCGAGCTCAGGCGTGTTCGAGCACCACGCCTTCGATGATGTTGGCCACGTCCTCGCAGCGGTCGGTGGCGGTCTCGAGCGTCTCGTAGATCTCCTTCCACTTGATGACGTGGATGGGATCGTCCTTGTGCTCCTTGAAGAGCTTGGCCACGGCGCTGCGCAGGATCGCGTCCGCCTCGTTCTCGAGGCGATTCACGTCCACACAGTTCTTGAGCACCTCGCCGGCGTTCTTCATGTCGCGCAGCCCCGAGACCGCCTGCGCGATCTGCCCGCACGCGCGCAGCAGCACGTCGGCCAGGTCACGGACCTCGCTCGGCATCTCGGTGAGCTCGTAGAGGGCGATGCGCTCGGAAGCGGCCTCGACGAAGTCCATCACGTCGTCCATCCGCGTGATGAGTCGATGGATGTCGTCTCGCTCGATGGGCGTGATGAACGTCTTGTGGAGCGCCTCGACGCATTGGTGCGTGATGCGGTCGGTCGCTTCCTCGATTTCCTTGATGCGCTTGGCCTTCGCCGGGATGTTGGCCCCGGTCGCGACCAGCGACAGGAACTCCTTGCAGCCATCGACGGTGAGTGCCGCATGCTGCTCGAAGAGCTCGAAGAATCGGCTCTCGCGGGGAAGTAGACGGAACATGGGCCCTCCCGATGGTGCGGGGCCGGAGGACTACCACGCGCGTCGGCGCGAGGAAACCGCCACGTGACGCGGGGGCGACGCCCACGTGACGGACGCCCGCGGCGCGGCGCGCCGCCCGCAGCGACCGGCGTCAGCCGCGATCGGACGAAGACGGCGTCCCGGGCTCGCGCACCAGCTTGAACGTGAGCCCCGCGAGCGCCAGGACACTCACGCCCAGCGCCACCCAGAGCACCGCCGTACGCCCCGAGTTGGTCGAGAGCGCCGAGGGGCGCCGGTAGCGGGGGTTGGGTTCGAGGCGACCGGCCCGGACTTCCGCCACCGGCAATCCCACCGCCAGCTCGCGGGCGGAAGCGAGCTCGTAATGCGGCGCCGTGGCGGCGGTATTGCCGACGAGCCCCCGGTAAAGCCCGGGCTGGGCCGGGAAGAGCACGCGTCGAGTGGCGAGGGCGAGCGTCACGCTCGTGGGTGTGAGCGGCGGATCGTCGCCATCCTCGATCTCGAGGATCAGGCTCGCGACCCGCGGCGCGCCGCCGAGCTCGATTCGAAACGGCGCGCCGGCCGTCCTGCGCTCGAGGCGCGTGCTGGCGAGGACCCGCTCGCTTGGATGCGCGCGAGCTTCGAGCACCCGGGCGTTGCGCGCGAAGAATCCTTCCTGGAACTGGACCTCGATCGCCGCCACCGGCACCGCGCCAGCGGGCGCATCGAGATGGAAGTGGCTGCGGTGGGGCGGCGCGTGCGCGGCGTCGCGCCGGGGCGTCACGGCGAGCGACACGGCCACCCGTGGCTCGTCGAGCAGCGATGCGATCTGCCGATCCTGCTCGTCGACGATCCGCACGTCCGCCAGGTCCGCGCGCGCCGCGGCGAGGTCCGCGGCGTCGAGCGTCCACTCGGCGAGCCCCTCGGGCGTGGGACCGACCTCGAGCGCTCGCTCGTGCGACCACGTCGCGACGTCGAGCGGCGCGCCCGCGCGCAAGGCGAAGGCCATGGCCGGCTCGGCGCGGTAGAGCGGATTCGACTCCGATCCCTCCAGACGAGCGCTCGAGAGCGCCGTCCACCACCGCGACGGCGGCACGGGGGCCGCCGCTGCGGGCTCGTCGTTCGGCACGGGCCGCGGCGCGATCGCCTGGAACGAGTCGAGTGCCCGGTGCGAGGGCAAGGTGACGCGACCGCCGCCCCAGTAGAGGTGCGCGACGATCCCCGGAGTCGGCGTCAGCACCACGCTCGGAAGCGTCACCTCGGCGAAGGCGCGTAACTCGTCGAGCGATCCCTCGCCCGCATCGTCGATCTCGACGTAGAGGTCCCCGGTCGCGCAAGCGCACCGTGCCAGCTCGACGGTGAGCGCCTCGATCGCCGAGCCGGGGGCGCGCGCGATCACGCCGCGGCCGAGCTCGGTGCCGCCCACGTCCCGCACCCGCACCTCGCGTACGAAAGCACGGCTGGTGGTCGCGAGTCGCAAGCGCGCCGGCCGGATCGCGGCGGGACGCTCGAGATCGAGCACCGTGACCCGGTCGTCGGTGCGCGTCGCGAGGACCGAGAGCTCGATCTCGCCGCGCTCGGACTGGATCAGGTCGGCGCGCTCGAGGGTGACCCGGGCGGGCGCGATCCAGCCGCCCTGCTCGATCCGGATCTCGACGGCGAGCCGCGCGGCATGCGTCGGGGGCACCGGGATCGACGCGGTCTGCGCCTCGGCCACCGCCAGCCCGGCTCGCCCGGGCAAGCGAAACAACGGCGCGTCGTGGGCGAGCTCGCGAGGCGCCGCCGCCTCCGAGAGATCCCAGACGGAAGCGCGCGCCACCACCAAGTCGCCCGGCGCGAGCTGGAACACCAGCCGATCGAAGCCGAAGCCCGGCGGCGCCACCGCCAGCTCCAGCCGCTCGCGGCGCGGGCGGCCGTCCGCGTCCGTCTCGCGATCCACCGCCGCGAGGGTGACGGGCGCCGAGCGCGCGATCGTCTCGCGGGCGTGGGGGTCCTCGGCGGGTGCGAGCGCGAACGGCACGAAGCGGCCCTGATCGTCGATCACCCGCAGGTCGGCGAGGTCCCCACGGGTCTCGGCGAGCACCGCCGCCGGCAACGTCACCCGCACCATCGGCGCGTCGGCGACGGCGGGCTCGACTCGCGCGCGGCGCGGGAACACGGCGCGCGGCTCCACCTCCGCGGCGCTCGCCCGCCACGCCTGCGACGTCACCGTGACCAGCGCCAGCGCGGTCACGAGCCGCCGACCGAAGCAGCTCACTCGGGCTCCTTGCGATACACGAAGCGCTGATAGAGCAGCGATACCAAGAGCAATCCGATCGCCAAGCCCAGGAACGACACGGCCCGATAGAGGCCCGTCAGGCTCGACAGGTCCCACAGGAAGACCTTGTTCACCGCCACGAACAGCACCACCAGCGCCACCCAGCGCAACGGCACGATCCCGCGCGCCACGCCGAGGAGCAGCAGCACCACCGCGTAGAGCGCCCAGGCGACCGAGGTGGTGAGATTCCGCGCCTGCGCGAGCCGCGAGAAATCGAGCTCGATGTAGGTCCCCGCGCCGAACGCATCGGCGATCGTCAGGTTGATCCACACGAACACCACGACGACGGCCGCCAACCCCAACGCCCCCGCGAGCCACGGCCGCGGTGACGCGTAGAGCCAGCTCCGCTCGCGGGGACGAATGCGCGCGACCTCGATCGGCGCCAGGCGGCGCGCGCTCTCGACCAGCGCCGCCGCAGGGATCCCATACGTGTAGAGGAGCCAGTTGAGCACCGGCAGATGGCCACGCGGGTGATAGCCGAGCACCGCGGCGTTGCCGCAGAGCCGCACGCAGACCGTCGCGAGGAACGCCACCGCCACGTACTTGAGCCCCACCTGGTCGAGACGCTCGAAGAGCACCATCAGCGCCACGCCCTCGAGCGCCCAGCCGATGGTGATCCACTCGCGCTCGAGCTGCATGGGGATCGCCACCGACACCAGGCCGAGCGCCACCGCGGCGAACCAGGCGAGCGACCAGCGCCGCCACCCGTCGTCGCCGGCGAACACGCGCCTGGCCCGTGACGCACCCGCGACGCTCGCGACCGCGAGCAGGAGCGGCAGCAAGCCGATCGCTCCATCTCCCCAAGCGCGCAGCCAGGCGTCCCGCGCGGGCAGCAGCCACACCACCGGCGCCAACGCCGCCGCGCGCCACGCCGGGCGAGACGCCGCGAACCGCGCGCCCAGCACGAACGGCGCGGCGCCGAACACCACCACGGCGACGGCGTGAAACGGCAACCCGAGCCAGAGCGGCTCGGCCAGCCCGCGGCCGACACCTTGCCACGCGCCATGGACGAGCACGACCGACACCATCGCGGCGAACGCCCAGGCGCCGCGACCGGCGCGCGCCGCCGCCAGCAGCGCCAGCACGCCCAGCACGAGCGCCGCGGCGAGCGCCAACCGCGGCTGATGCGCGAGCGGCCCGACGGTCGCGAGCAGCCCCAGACCCACGTTGGCGCCGACCGCGAAGATCGCCGCCGCGCGCTCGCCGGCGATCCACGGCTCGCCACGCCGTCCCAGGACGGCGGCCGCTTGCGCCGCGAGCGCGGTCGCGACCAAGAGCGCGATCTCGCGTGCCGCGGGAATCAGCTCGATCGCGGTCGCGAAGCGCCCCACGAAAAGCACCGTCACGAGCACCGCCACCACGGTGGCGATCCAGCTGGAGCCGGCGAGGCGGGCCTCGCGCAACGCGAGCGCCGCGAGCGCCCAGCCAATCGCCGGCACCGCCCACGGGCCGCGCGCCACGTCCCAATGCAGCAGCACGCACGCCAGCAGCACGAGCCCGTTCACCAGCACCGGCACGGCGGGCAGCGCGACCGGGCTCGAACGCGACGCGCGCAGCTCCCATTCGAGCAGCAGGTGATGGACCGCGGCGACCGCGATCCACACGCACGCGACCGTGCTCAGGCTGGTGGGGCGCACGGTCGTCGCCAGCCACACCGCGAAGAGCGAGAGCACTCCACCCACGCCGAGCAACGCGAGCCGCGGCTCTCCGTGGGCCCGCGCCAGCAACAGCGCCGCCAGGCTCAAGATCGTGCCGAACACGGCCATGGGCACCAGCGGCACGACGAGGTTGCCACGCAGCGCGATGTGGACGGCCAGCACGAACGGCGTGACCGCGCCGATCACCTGACCGATCTTCCACTGCCTGCGCTCGTCCTCGGGGACCCGATAGCCCAACAACGCGAAGAGCAATCCGAACAGCGCGAGGATCACGAGCGCCACGAAGAAGCGCTCGGGCGTGAAACGCGCGAGCACCCAGGCCGCCTGCATGGCGGCCGTCGCCAGCACTCCCAGCAGCCCGAGCTGAGGCCAGCGCTGGCGCAGCGCCACCATCAGCACCCCGATGTCGAGCAACATCACGTACGAGAAGAGGCCGACGGGATTGTCCTCACCGGTCGAGAGCACGAGCGGCGTGGCGAAACCGCCGACGAGCCCGAGAATCGCCACCACCAGCGAAGCCCGCCGCACGGACAGGAGCCCGGACGCGACGGTGACCAGGGCCATGAGCGCGAACGCCGGCGCGAGCCCGATCAGCGCGTAGCGGCGATAGGCCGCCCACGCGACGGCATAGAGCGTCGCCGCGCCAGCGCCGGCGAGCGCGTTGGCGGCGGCGGTGAGCTTGCGGCGGAAGAGTGGGCCCGACCCGACCATCGAGCCCACCCCGGCGATGAGCCCGAGCACCACGCGCGCCTCGGGGCCGAGCCAGCCCCGGTCGATCACGGCCTTGAGCGCCGAGAACGACGCGATCACGAACGCGACGCCGCCCAGGATCGCGGCGCCGCGCACGCCCAGAAACTGTTCCAGCGACGCCGCGCTGCGCCTGGGGCGCGCGGGAGGCGGTGCGGGGCGCACCGGAGGTCCTGCCGCCATGGGCGGCGCGGTGGGGGGCGCGGTGGGCGACGCCGTCGCCGAGGGTGCGGCGGGCGCCGGCGCTGGGCGCGCAGGCATGTCCTCGGCAGCGTGCATCCCCGCGGCGATCGCGCGCTCCGCGCCGCCGGGCCCTGCTGCGAGCGGCGGCACCGCGGGAGACGCGGCAGGGGGAGCGACGGTCGCACGTGCCTCGGCATCCCGCCGCGGTCGACGCACGGCGGCGCCGCCGTCGTGAGCGAGCTGCTCGATCGCCCGCCACGCGGCGTCGGTGGTCTTCTTGAGCTCGTCGAGCTCGCGACGGGTGCGATTGCGGTCTCGCGCGAGCCAGACGACGGCGGCGGTCAGCGCGAGAACGATCAGCTCGTACAAGGATTCGTTCCGGGGAAGCGCGGGGACGGCGCCGATACTACAGCGTTTCGCGGTCGCGGTTGCGAGCGACTCACGCTTCCGTGAACGGCGACGGAACCGGCTCGCCGCGGCGGAACCCTTTCCAGCCGTGCCCCTCGTACCAGCGAATGGTTTGCGCGAGCCCCGCCAGCGTGTCCGGGTAGCGGAATTCGTAGCCGCTCGCGGCGAGTCGCGCGCCGTCGAGGACGTGACCCGTCAGCAGGTAGCGAACGCCGGTGGTCTCGAACATCGGCCGCGTGCGCGTGATGCGCGCGACGGTCTCGACCAACCACGCCGTGAGCAGCAGCAGGAAACCGGGAATGCGGATCGGCAACACGCCCACCAGACCCTTCCCGGTGATCGCGCGCGCGGCGCCGCGGATCAGCGCCGCGTTCGACGTCGGCGTGGGATCGCACAGGTTGAACGCGAGCTGGTCGACCGAGGTGGCGTCGCGCCGCCAGCTCTCGGCGCGGTTCGCCAGATGGTGGGCCGCGTCGGCGCAGTCGGCTGCGTGGATGTGGCTCGACCCGACGTCGACGAGGCCGGGGATGCCACACAGGAAGCCGCGCTTGATGAGATAGAGCGCCTGCGCGTCGCCGTAGACGCTGCCCGGCCCGTAGACCGCGCCCGGGCGCAGCACCAGCACTCCGAGGCCATCCTTGCCGTTGTGCTGGAACGCGCGCTGCTCGGCTTCCCACTTCGAGCGGCTGTAGGCCTCGGCGGGCTCGGGCGGATCGCTCTCGCGCACCGCGCGGTTGCCGTAGCCGAAGCCGTAGATCGCGCCGGTGGAGAAGAGCACCAGCTCCGGGACGCGGTTCGCGCGCGCCGAGGCGCACACGAAATCGGTGGCATCGGCGTTGGCGCGCACCAACTCCTCGGGCGTCGCGAAGAAATCGAACAAGCCCGCGACGTGATAGACGCGATCCACGCCGCGGAGCGGCTCGTCGAGCACGTACGGGCGGGTGAGATCGGCGGCGCGCCATTCGACCTCGCGGTAGCGCGCGTCGTCGAGGAATCCCGGCCGCCGGCGCGACACCGCGCGCACGCGCCAGCCGTCCTTCACCAGCCGATCGATCAGGTAGGGGCCGATGAAGCCGCTCGCCCCGGTGACCAGCGCGGTATGGGTCAAGCCATGCTCCTTCCGCGTCTCGTTCGTCGCACGAGCGCGCCGGTCAGAAGAACGAGAGCTGAAAATCGTCCTTGGTGAGCTCGACCTTGGTGTCGAGATCGGAGATCTCGATCCACGCCACGGGCGAGGCATTTCCCGGGATGAAGGAGTCGATGCGCTCCGGAAGCCCGGTCGTGGGGTCGATCACGATTCGGATCTTCTTGATGCGGACGTTGGAGGCGCCGGTGCCGAGCGGGCTCTTGAGATCGACCTTGTCCTTGCGGGTGGTCACCAGCGTGAGCACGGGATGCTTCTCGCCGTTGAGCTCGACCTCGCTCACCTCGCCGTAGCCCGGAGAGGTGAAGGCCTTCCAGCCTTCGACCATCGACCAGAAGTCCTGGTTGGTCACGGTCTCGCCCCACCACCAGCTCGCCGCGTCGGCCGCCTTCATCTCGACGGTCCCGAACACCTTGCGCACGCCGTTGCCGCGCGCCACCACGCGGTCCTCGTCGCCGAAGTACGCGGTCTGGATGCCGGCGGCGATGGGATCGTCGTAATTCGACTCCACCTTGTCGATGGACCAGTACACCCAGCGCGGGTCGCGGTGGAACTTGCCGGCGTAGGTGCGCGAGCCCTCGAGCTTCCGCCCGCGGTAGGTGGACGAGTACACGTGCAGCGTCGCGGTGTAGGCATCGATCGCGCTCGCCTTCGCCTCGATCGACGCGAGCAGCTCGCGCCACGCGCCATCGCCCGACTCGTCGCCCGGCCCCGCGCGGCGCGCGACGGTCGCCGGGCCGCTCACGTCCACCTTGAGCGGCCGGTCGAGCTGCGCCAGGTAGCGCTGCTCGTCGCCGGAATGGTAGTTGGAGATCGCGTACAGGAACGCGTTGAAGGTGTGCTTGCCCTTCTTGATGTTGAGACCGCCGAGCAGATCGCGGCCGATCTCGTGCACCCCCGGCACGAACTCGGGACCGTCGGTCGTGGAGTCGTCGTCCAGGTAGTAGAGCCGCTGCTCGAGCGGCAGTGTCGGCCCCATGATCACGCGCGACATGAGGGTGCCGCCGGGGCCGGTGGCGAGCTGCCACGTCTGCCCCTTGGTGACGAGGTTCTTCTCCGCGTCGCTCATGACGCCGTCGAGCGGCGGGACGTCGTGGTTGTCCTGCGTCAGGACGTGCATGCCGTGCGCCTCGTGCGAGAGATCGAGGCCGACGCGGATCTCGAGCTTCGACAGGACGCTGCCCAAGTTGATGGGCACGTCCATGAGGTTCGGCGCTTCGAGGAAATCCCGGTAGTAGATGTTGTCGACGGCGATGGGCGGCGCGTAGATGCCGAACATCAGGTGCATCGCGGTCTCGACGCGCCGGATCGCGCGCACCGGCCCCACCCGCCACGCCAACAGCTTGGAGCGAAACTCGTCCTCGCTGCGCGAGAAGCCGAGCAGCCCCCACAGGATCTGCGCGTCGGTGCGCAGCTTGAGGCGGTCGAGGAGGTTCTTCCCCGAGCCGCCGGCGTCCGTCGAGATCGAGAGGTAGTTCGGATAGGCGCGGCGATTGCCTTCGCCGTCGTCGGGAAAGCCCATCGCGAACACCGAGGTGCTGATGCGATCGGCCTTGGGATCGAAGCTCACGTAGCTGGTCGGCGAGCGGGGCGCCTCGCCGTGTTTCATGCGCGCGACGTACGCCCAGGCCTTGTGGTGATCGACGGGATCGGCGAGCTGCACCTCGGCGTGCAGATCGACGTCCGGGAAGGCGGCCCAGGCCGTGGGCGGCGCCTTGTCGCCTGCATCGCTCACGAGAAACACCAGCTCGTCGTTCTCGTCGTAGCGCCCGCCGTCGGAATCGGCCTCGGCGAACGGCCCCTGATCGAGCACCAGGAAGCCGAACGGGTTGCGCTCGTCCATCTGGAACGGGATGGGGCTGAGCGCGCCGTCCCGAAACGCCAGCACCACGAGCTGGCCGGCCGACGAACCGACCAGCGCCGGAACGTCCTCGCCGAAGATCACGATGCGATCGGCGCGCCGATCCAGATCCTTCGTCTCGGTCGCGGACGCCGTCGCGGGCGGCGGTGTGGCTTCGGGGGTCGCCGCGGGCTCCTGGGCGCGCGCGAGCGGATCGAGAAACGAGCAGAGCGCGAAAACGAAGAACGCACACACCAGACGAGCCACACGAGACCCAGCGCGCGCGGCGCGTGTGCCCAGCGAATCGATCATGGGGAGGACACCCAATGGAGGAGGCGGGGAAACGGCGCGGCAGTATCCGGAGGTGCCACGGCGATTGGCAACCAAACGACTTGTCGAGCGCGATCGGCATGCGACGCGACGCGCCAATCCACGTCACGAAGTTGACGCGCGGAGGTCGAGGTCTTGGGCACGCGCGCCCTTCGCTCACCCGACGGGTGCGCGCCGATCGAAAGCTCCGTTCGGCCGCGCAGCCGCCCCTCTCACGTTCTTCCGCGCAAACAAAACGATTTTCGTCCCGTTACGCGACGCGGCACGAGATCTCGGTGCGCGCCGATGCGGCTCCTCCCGACCGGCACGGAAACTGCTCAGCCCTGGGACGACGGCGACCTCCACGAGGTGAGGCGCGTCGGCGGAACCCGACGGCGGTTCGGCAGGGAGGCCGAAGTGCAACTCAATCGACGACACGACTCGCGCGGCTTCACGTTGGTGGAGCTGCTGATCGTGGTCGCGATCATCGGCATCATGGCCGCGATCGCGATCCCGCAGCTGCTCGGCTCGCGAACCAAGGCGGTCAAGGCGAAGTGCGACGAGCTGGCGCACGCGCTCGACGGCGAGCTGGTGATGGAAGCGCAGAAGGCCATGGACGTGAAGTCCGTGAACCCGGCCGCACCCGAGCCCGCGATCATGGCCATGGCGGTGGTGGCCGGGCGCCACCACGACGCGAGCCCGTGGCTCAAGAACAAGAAGCCCGCGTGCACGGACGCGAACCGCTGGGGCTACAACAACGATTGCATGTACCTGGCGCAGTACTTCCCGCAGGGCCTCAACAAATGCCAGGTGTTCTTCGATCTGAACTATCCGAACACGCCCTACATCGAGGTCGCGTACAAGAACTTCGACGGCGCGGTCACGACCTTCAAGGTCGTGTTCGACAAATGACCGTGACGCACCCCACGGCACTCACCGCGCGGGCCAGGCGATGAACGCGCGTTCGCTGCTCGGGCTGATCGCGCTGGAGGCGGCGCTCACCGTCGCCGTGCTGCTCTACACACCACCGAGCC
Source organism: bacterium (assembly GCA_046331705.1). Classification (GTDB taxonomy): domain Bacteria; phylum JADJOY01; class JADJOY01; order JADJOY01; family JADJOY01; genus JADJOY01. Next base: position 37,538 of record JAXLQJ010000045.1, read on the forward strand.
TGAGCCGCGTCGCGGCGGACGACTGCGATTCGGTGCGCGACGGGCTCGCCGTGCAGATCGGCACCACGCTCGAGCTCGAGCTCCATCACGCCCGCACCGACCCGAGCGTCTCGCCCGCGGTCGCGGCGGTGCGCGGCGCGCAGCAACTCTGGGGCATCGTCCCGCCGAGCCCCAACGACTCGTCCCAACCGGCGTTCGCGATCGTGGAGAGCACCGACTTCGTGCCCATCAAGTCACGCGCCTGCACGGCGTACGTGCTCGCCGACCCGCGGCCAAACGCGACCGCCGTGGTCATTCGGCAGTTCGCGCGCGGCCAGATCGCCGAGATCGACGTGGAGCCGGGTCAACGGCTCGTCCCGCCCGCGTGAGCCCACGCGAGCGCGCGACCACCGTCACGATCCGGGCCGCAGCCGCCCCTGCTCCCACACGGCGACCGTCTTGCCGCCGTGCTCGAAGCGCGCCGACCGATAGCCCGCGGCGGCCACGGACTTCGTGAGCTCGAGCAGGCGTGCGCGATCGGTGTCGAAGTCCGACCACCAAGGGATCTCGACGACGTAGGCATCGCCCACCGCGTGCCCGTCGAGCGTGGAGAGCACGCGCGCTGCGTCGCCGCCATCCGGTGTCGTTCCCGTCGCCCGCCAATACTGGAACGCGATCGCGGCCGCCACCACGAGCGGCATCACTCCGAACGCGATCACCTTGAGCACGCCCACTTCCTTGGGCGAGAAGCGGACCTTGAGGCGTCCGACTCGAACCGCTTCGTCGCCGCGCGAGGGCGCGGGATGCGCGGCGCGCGCGTCGCGCTCGGCTCGCGACCGGTCCGCTTCGCGCGCCTTCTCGGGGCGCGGCGCCTCGGGGAGCGCGAGCGGCTCGCGCCGTCCCACGGTCGTCGCGTCGGTGTCGAGCGCCAGCGCCACGTTCGTCACCGCGACCTCGGCGAAGGTCGCGAGCGACGAGAGCTCGCGACCGAGCTTGCGCAGCGCGCCCTGAACCTCGCGGGGCGGATTTCCGGTGGCGCCGATCTCGGTGAGCCGGCGCTCGAGCTCGAGCAGCTCGCCGCTGGCCGCCTCGAGCGCTTCACGCTCTTCGGCGGTGAAACGCTCCAGGCGGAAACCTTGCGCGCTCAGGGCGTCGACGAGCCACATCTGCAACGCGAGCGCGTCGACGAAGGTCGCCGCGACGGGCTCGAGCGCGGGCTCCTCTCGAGGCGGCGGCTCGCTCGGCAAAGCCGGCTCGTCGGCGGCTTCGGCCACCTCCGTCTCGGACACGGCGACCACGTTCAGCACGTCCGTCGGCGCGTCCTGATCCACCGCGGCTTCGGTGACTTCGGGCGCCGCCTCGCCATCGATGGGCGCGGCGGGCGGGGAGGCGAGCGGGAGCTCCTCCTCGGCGGGCGCGGAAGCAACCGGCGGCGCGCCGAGGGCTTCGAGCAACCAGGTGCGCGACAGACCCGAGATCGGAGCGAGGCGGTGGCCGCGATAGGCGAAGCGCATTCGCGGCGCGTCGCTGGTCGCGAGCATGCCGCGGCCGGCGAAAAGCGCGCGACGGTACGGGCTCAGGTCGAGCTGTGCCACGCCTCTCCCGTCTCGTCGGCTTCCAGCCATTCGAGGCTCCGGTCCTCGCCAGCGGCGGGCGGCGGTTCCTTGCCGAAGGGCCACTCGAGCTGACCGTCACGCGTGATGGCCGCGGGCGCCGAGTAGTCGTCGATGAAGCGCTCGATCCGCTGCCGCAGCTCGTCGGGCGGATCGACGAGCTGCGCGCCGAATCCGTGCACCACCTCGGTGCCCGAGCGACGATTGAGGTACACGATCCGGACTACCGCGCGAGCCTCGCCGAGCTCGGCGCCCAGTGGCACCTCCAGGATCACGCGGGTGTTCATCTGGAACAGCACGTCGGTCTGCACGAACGCGCCGTCGGCACTGAGCGACGTGGCGACACCCAGGTGGTACTGCGCGCCGTCGGCGCTGAAGCGGGCGCGCAACGACACCTCGCGGCGGCGATAGCGCCGCTGCGGCGAGTGCTCGAGCTTTCCGTCCTTGGTGGTCATGGCGCGTGTGGGTCGCGCGCCATCGTAGCCGGGCGACGTTCGGTTTTCATCCGGCGCCGGGCCATTCTGTCGGCGTGGACGGGGTCAGCGCGTATCTCGGACTGGGCTCGAACCTCGGCGATCGGCTCGCGCGGATCGAGGAGGCGTGCGCGAGGCTGCGCGCCACGACGCGAATCTCGGCGCTCGAGTGTTCGCCGGTCTACGAGACTGCGCCGGTCGGCGGACCGGCCCAAGCGTGCTTCCTGAACGCCGTCGCGCGGATCGAGACCACGCTCGCGCCACGCGCGCTGCTCGTCGCGTGCCTCGCGATCGAGCAAGACATGGGGCGCGTGCGCGAAGCTCGCAACGGCCCGCGCACCATCGATCTCGACGTGCTGCTCTACGCGGATCGGGTGGTGGCCGAGCCCCAGTTGACCATCCCGCATCCGCGGCTCTGCGAGCGCCGCTTCGTGCTCGCGCCGCTGGCCGACCTGGCCGCCGACCTGGTGCCGCCGAACGCGCAACACACGGTCCGCCAGCTGCTCGCGCTGCTGCCGCCGAGCGACGCCTGGGTGCGTCGCTTTCCGCGCTGAGCGGCGCCTCGAAGGTCCAGGCTGAGCCCGCGACGGGCGATGCGAGCGGTCGCTGCGCGGCAGCGAGCCCGCCCCTCGACCCTCACGGGACGAGATCGCCTCGCGCCACCCGCAGCCGCAAGCGGTGCTGCTCCGGCAGCTGCCAGCGCTCCGCGGCCTCGAGCAGCAAGCCGAGATAGCGCCGCGACGGCGGTTGACCGGGACGCGGCCAACGCGCTCGGTAATGCCACGCCGTCACGGTCTCGCCGTCGTCGCGGCGCACCGTGCTCGAGACACGCAGATACGTGACGCCCTTGCCCTCCATGCGATCCAGCCGACGCAGCTCGGACGCCGTGATGCGATAGAGGACGCCCGGCACGACGCTTCCCGCCTTCGCGCGCACGTTCGCGAACGCACGCTCGCGAAACGGCAACCCGGGCGCGTCGAAAGCGAATCGATGGTCGAGGAGAATCGCTCGCTCGGCGCTCACCGGATGAATCCGGCGGCGCTCCACCAGCACGCGCTCGTTCATGTTCGCGCCGAACGCGAAGTACCAGACGAGCTCGGCGCCGGAACCGGCGGCGCGTGGGCTGCGCGTCACGCGCCACGCCCCCGAGGCGCGTCGGCGCCGCGCACGCGGGCCCGGGAGACGATCACGCCTCCCGGGCGGAACCCGAGAGGCGTGCGGGAAGGCGGTCGAAACGAAGCAGGAAGAGGAAGTCGCTCAGTACGGCCGGCGTCCGCCGCCGCCCGGACCACCGCGTGAGCCGCCGCGGCCACCGCGGTCGCCGCGATCGCCACGGTCGCCGCCGTAGCCACCACCGCCGCCTCCACCGCCACCGCCGCGCTCACCGCCCCGTCGGTCGATCGCGAAATCGACGCGAATGGTGCGACCGCCGAGCTCGGCGCCGTTCATCGCGCGCTTCGCTTCCTCGGCGGCGGCATCCTCGGTGTAGCTCACGAATCCGAAGCCCTTGGACCGCCCCGTGTCGCGATCCATCACGACCTTGGCTTCGGTCACCGAACCATAGGCTTCGAACGCCTGCCGCAGGCCCGCGTCGTCCGTGCCCCACGCCAAACCACCGACAAACAGCTTCTTGGGCATACTTCACTCTCCTCGACCGCGAGCAGCACCGAGCGACGGCCTGAGCGGTCGTGCAAGCAACGGAATCGAAGTTGTGGAAAAGCTCACGAAGGAAGGAACTACGCGGAAGGCCGGAGGCGTGATCGCATTAGCCGCGCACGAGAGCGGGATCGGAATCAAGCGCGTATGCCGCGGAAACCCGTCGAATTGCAAACATGGTCACCGATCCCCGCTCCACGTGTCAAGCAAAAAATCGCTGGGCGCGGCGCCCGGAACTCGTCAATCTGCGGCCAAACGACGGTGATTCGAGGATCGTCTGCGAGGAGGCGTGGCGATCGTCCACGCGGGAGGCCGGACATGCACGTGACGAGCGCGCGAGGCATCACGAACGACGGCGCGATGCGAAAAACCACGATTCGGCGCCCGCTGGCGCGGCGACTCGCGCTCGTGGCGCTCGCGCTGCTCGCGAGCGGCGCGCGCGCGCGGGCCGCCACGTTCGACCACGAGCACACGGCGTGGTCGGCCGAGCTCGCTCGTTTCGTCGCCGACGGCCGCGTCGACTACGCGCGTTGGGGCAACCAGGGACGTCCGGGCTTGACCGACTACCTCGCGACCCTCGCGAGCGTCGGGCCCGACGACTACGCCGCCATGACTCGCGAACAGCGACTCGCGTTCTGGATCAACGCCTACAACGCGTACATGGTGAAACAGGTGCTCGATCACTACCCGCTGGAAAGCGTGCGCTCGATCGGGCTGCTGCCGTTCGCAGCGTTCAAGGACTCGTTCATCCCCATGGAGCGCTTGCGCGGAAGCAAGCTCTCCCTCGACGACATCGAGCATCGGATCTTGCGCAAGGAGCTCGGCGAGCCGCTGATTCATTTCGGGATCGTGTGCGCCTCCCGGAGTTGCCCGGCGTTGCGCAGCGAGGCCTATCGAGCGAGCACGGTGCTCTCCCAGCTCGAAGACGCCGCGCGCCGCTTCCTCGCAGACACCACGAAGAATCGCGTCCTCGGCGACGGCGCGCGAGTGGGCTTGTCCTCGATCTTCAAGTGGTTCCGCGAGGACTTCGAGAAGACCGGCACGCTGGCGCAGTTCGTGGCGAGGTACGCGCCGCCACCGCTCGCCGCCGCGCTTGCCAAGCCCGACGTCGAGATCGAGTTCCTCGACTACGACTGGAGCCTGAACGGCCCCTGAGCTCGCGGATCGACCCGGGTCGTACAGCCGGTCAGGCTCGGCGTGTCGAGTCCGAGCGGTGTCGGTGGGCGGCTCGTTCGTAGTACGTTTCGCGGCATGAGTTGCACGCTCTCGAGGTTTCGTCACGCCGGGCTCGCGTCCGCCATTCTCCTCGCGTTGCTCGCCGGTGCGCCCGACGCGTGGTGCGGCGAGACGATCTTCGAAGACGACTTCAACCAGGGCGGCACCTGCGCCTGGTCCTCGGGCGCGGGCAACCCGAGCACGATCCGCAGCTTCTGCGTACGCACTCCCTCGATCACCCTCGCCCCCGGTGACCTGCTGCTCGCCTGCTACTACTTCCGCACGCCCAACACGGAGACCGTGGGCATCCGGAGCTGGTCGTCCGAGCTCGAGGGCGGCGTCCTGCACGCGCTCGTCTACGCGACGCGCGACACTCAGCAGACACCCATCGAGCGCCAGCCCCCGGGAACGGTCTCGACGAGCGTCTGCGGCATCGCGGACACCAGCGGCAACGCCACCTACGCAAGCTGGGTCTACGGTGCCCACGACCCGCTCGCCACGCTCGACCTTCCCGCCGACGACGGCAGCGGCAAGCCGCTCGCCCAGGAGCTCGCACCGGCGCAGCCGCTCTTCGTCGAGATGCTCCTGAGCAACCCCAGCGATGTGCCGATCCAGGCGTACGTGACACTCGGTGCCACCGCCGTCGCGCCCGCGGTGCCGTACACGCGCACCGACACCTACCTCACGTACTCGGCAAGCATCAACATTCCGCCGGACGGCGTCCCGCACACGGTGAGCGCCGCGTGCAACGCGCCTACGGGGGTCCAGTTCTGGAGGCTCTCGACGGAGACCCACTCCCACGCGACCGAGGCGAAGCTCAAGAACGGGCTGACGCCGCTGGTGGTCAGCACCGACTGGGAGCACCCGAGCGCCCAGGAATATTCCGCACCCGGCTTCTACTCGTTCGCCGGCGGCTCGCTCGGCTATTCCTGCACCTACGTCAACGTCTCGGGGCAGCCCATCACCACGGGCAACGCCCTCACGGACGAGATCTGCGTCGGTATCGGCCACTTCTTCCCGGCCACGCGACCGTATCTCTGCTTCAACAGCACCGGCCCACTGTGAGCGAGGCGCCGTGAGCGAGTACCGCCGCCACCTGTAACCTTTCGGCGGCCTCGGACGTGGAGCGAGCAAAGGAGGCTCGATCCATGCACGAGCGGAATGGGATCGTTCGAGAAGCACAGGATGTGGTCGTGGTGGGCGGCGGGCTCGCGGGACTCGCCGCGGCGGCCTACCTGGCGCGCGCGGGGCTCGCCGTCACGGTATTGGAGCGCGGAGCGACGCTGGGCGGCCGAGCGGACACGCACGTCCGCGATGGCTTTCATCTCAATCTCGGGCCGCACGCGCTCTATCGGGCGGGCGCGGCGCACGCCGTGCTCACGGAGCTGGGCGTGCCGCTGAGCGGCGCGACTCCGCCGAGCGACGGCTGGGCGCTCTTCGCGGACGAGCTGGTGCCGTTGCCGAGCGGACCGCGAACCCTGCTCACGAGCCCGATCGCGAGCGCGCGGGGAAAGCTCGAGATCGCCAAGTTCCTCGCGATGCTCACGTCGGGCGCGGTGAGCTCCGACGGTTGGGCGGCGACCTCGGTGGCCGCGTGGCTCGACGCGCACCTCCACGAGGCTTCCGCGCGCACCTTCGCCGAAGCGTTCCTGCGGCTCTCGACCTACGCGAACGCGCCCGAGCTCTCGAGCGCCGGAGCGGCGCTCGGCCAGCTGCGGCGCGCGATGCGAGGTGGTGTCCTCTATCTCGATGGCGGATGGAAGCAGCTGGTCGAGGGCCTCGCGGCCATCGCCGCGCGCGCCGGAGCCGCCATCCGCACGGACGCGGCGGTGGAATCGGTGCGCTCCACGGGGAGGGGCTTTCGCGTCGAGCTCCGATCCGGCGCGGAGATCGAGACCCGGGCCGTCGTGGTCGCAGGAAGCCCCGAGCTCGCGGCTCGCCTGGCCGACGGTTCGCCCGCGCTCGATCGCGCGGCGGCGGACGCGGTGCCCGTGACGGCCGCGTGTCTCGACGTGGCGCTCGAGTCCTTGCCCGAGCCCACGCGAACGTTCGCGATCGGCTTCGATCGTCCGCTCTATTTCTCCGTTCACAGCAAGTCGGCGGCGCTCGCCCCCGCCGGCGGCGCCGTGATCCACGTGGCGAAATACCTGGCTCCCCACGGCTCGCCGGACGCGTCGGGCGAGCGCGCCGAGCTCGAAGCGTGGCTCGATCGGCTCCAACCGGGCTGGCGAGCGCGTGTCGTGCACCAGCGCTACTTGAGGCGCATGGTCGTGCAGCACGATCTCGTTCACGCGAGCCGCGGCGGGCTCGCGGGCCGACCAGCGGCGGAGGTGCCCGATCGACCGGGCTTCTTCGTCGCCGGCGATTGGACCGGGCCGGGCGGCTTCCTGGCCGACGCGAGCCTCGCCAGCGCACGGCGAGCGGCGAGCGTCGTCCGGACCCATCTGGCGGGCCGCACGCGGGCGGCCGCCTGAGCCCCCGCGCGCAACGGGAGGCTGCCATCGTGCTATCCATCGGCTCCGCCTCGCTCGACCGCGACGCACCGGATCCAAGCATGGTCGCCGCCTTCGACTCCGCGCAGCAGGCGTTCGTGGCCCATCGCGGGTTCCTGTGGTCGATCGCGTACCGCATGGTCGGCAGCGCCGCGGACGCGGACGACGTGGTTCAAGACGCATTCGTGCGGGCGCTGGAACGTCCGCCGGCGCGCCTCGACGAGCCGCTGCGCCCCTGGCTCACGCGCGTGACGATGAACCTCGCGCGCGATCGGCTGCGCGCCCGCAAGCGCGCCGGCTACGTCGGGCCGTGGTTGCCCGCTCCGATCGAGCACGATCCGCTCGCGGCCGAGCTCGCCGAGGCGCCCGAGCTCTCACCCTCCGCGCGTTACGACCTGCGGGAGAGCGCGTCGTTCGCGTTCTTGCTGGCGCTCGAGGCGCTCACTCCCAACCAGCGCGCCGTGCTCTTGATGCGCGACGTCCTCGACGCGTCGGTGGAGGAGACCGCGGACGTGCTCGGGCTGAGCGCGGCCAACGTGAAAGTGCAGCACCACCGCGCACGCAAGCGGCTCGAGACCTACGAGCGCACGCGCGAGGCGAGTGCCGCCTCGCGGGAGCGGAGCCACGAGACCTTGGCCCGCTTCCTGGCGTGCCTCGCGAGCGGCGACCTGGACGGCCTTCAGGAACTGCTCGCCGACGACGTCCGGATCCTGAGCGACGGCGGGGGCGAGTTCCACGCGGCGCGAGTGCCGGTGGTGGGTGCGGCGAAAGCGATCCGGTTCCTGCTCAACATCCGGCGCTGGTGGTCCGACGGCGGCAACCAGGCGATCAAGATCCTGAACGGCGAGCCCGCGTTCGTCGGCGAAGTTCCGGCGACGAAGCCGAGCTATCCGAGCCGCATCGTGACCCGGATCGAGGTCGACGGGCGCGGCAAGATCCGCGAGATCCACAGCGTCCTCGCCACCGCCAAGCTCGGCGCCGTGTTTCGCGGCGACGACGCCGAGCTCACAAGTAGAGACGGACGCTGAGCAAGCCCTCGTAGGCGCCGCGCCAGCGGGTGGCCTCGGCGCGCAGCTCGAGGTCGCGCGCGAGCGAGATCGAGCTCACGCCGTGCACGCGAAAATTCACGCCGTCGGCGCCGCCGTCGTCGAACGAATCGGGTCGGTCGATGCCGAGGAATGGGTAGAGGTAGCCCGCCTCGAGCTGCACCCGCCAGACGTCGAGCGGCTGGACGAGGGTTCCGATCGACGCACCCGCTTCGAGCCGATAGCGATCGCGAAACGGCGCGCCCACGCCGGCATCGAGATCGGCGAACGTGTACGCGAATCCTGGCGCGAACCGCTCCCAGCCGAGGGTGAGCCCCACCCCGCCCGCGACCCCGCCGTACACGCAATTCCAGCCGGCGCACGCGTCCTCGCGAATCCGATCGAGCCCGACGTAGACGTGCCACGACGGCCGGATCACCCACGGATCGAGGGGTGCGAGCGACACGATCCGCGCCAGGAAAGCACGGTCCAGCTCGAACGCCGGGGCTTCCTCGCCGTAGGCCCGCGCCTCGAGCCCGAACATCTCGATCTGCGTGCCGGGCATGTAGCCCGCGGCGGGGTCGAGAAGATCGTGGAGCGCGCCACGCAGGTAGAGATCCGCGAAGGCGCCGCGCGTGCCGAAGCCGCCACCCAGCGTGATCGCCGACGAGCCGTGTCCCGACTCGGGCGCGGGCGGCGCCGCGACGTCCGCCGCCGACGGAGGCGCGCCGAGCTTGCCGCGCGCCACCAGCAGCGCGCGCTCGAGTCCGCTGGCCGCCGTCATGGGCGACGCCTCGGCGCGATAGCGAACCAGCTCGTACGCGGTGTCGAGGACCGCCACGCGACGCTCGGCCGCGATCTCCTCGAGCAGCGTCGCCGGCTCGCCGCCGTGTGGATCGGCGAGCTTCTCGGCGGCGACGACCTCGGCGGCGCTCAGCGCCTCGCGGCGTGCCGTCATCACGCGGAATCGCGACGGGCGGAATCGTGACGACGCCACCAATCCAGGCGTGTCCACGATCGCCTTCACCGTGTCGCCGGGAATCACCCACTTCTGAAAGGCGTCGGTGAGATGAAGCGAGGGATCGCCAGCCTCGAGCACCGCGAGCAAGTGATACGAGCAGTTCTCGCTCAGGTAGTAGTAGTCGAACCACGCGTGGCCGAGCTCCCAGAGGTGCTCGACCATGCGCGCGACCGCGGCGCGGTCGAGGCTCAAGCGGTATTCCCAGATGTCGCGATCCTCCATGTCCGCGTACTCCTGGACCTTGAGGTAATACGGCATCGTCGCGAAATAGCCGGGAAACCCGCCGCCGAGACCCATGAACGTGTAGAGGATGGGATTCTCGGTCGTCGGCAGCGCCGCGTAGTTCACGGCGTAGGCGAGGAGATCGTCGGCGTTGCCCTCGCGCTCGCGGTTGAGGCGCAGCAACGTGTGACCGAACATCGACGACGGCCCGTTCGGATACGCGGACGCGAAGATCAAGGTCGCCGAGTCGGCGCGAATGGTGTCGCGCCAATGGTCGAAGCGATCGCAGGGAGCGCGCGGCACGACCAGCGGATCGAAGTGGAGCCGAGAATCGAGCCACGCGAAGCGCGCGGGAAATCGGCAGCGCGCCGGCTCCGGGCTCCCCTCTTCGCTCTGATCCAGGTCGAACGCCTGGTCGACGAACGCGGTGAGCGTCGCGTCCAGCTCCGCCTGCGGGTTGGTCTTGCCGTCGGGGGCCAGGAAGAACGCGGCGGCGTCGACCTCGCTGGTGACGCCGCTCGTGAGGCGGTTGGCGCGGTAATGGCCGAGCACCTGCCACTCGCGCGATTCGGCGAGGCCGAGCTCGCGCGCCCGCGCGATCCATTCGTCGCGCGCGTGTGCCCGCAGACCGCCTAACCAGTCCGCCGATGGAGCACCTGGCGGGCACCCCGTCGTGGCGCAGAGCAGGACCAGCGCGCCGACTCCGCGCGCCGCCCACCGGCGGCCCCGAGAACCGTTCATCGCGAGGATCGGAAAACGCGCGGCCCGGCCGGAGATCCGACCGGGCCGCAGGAATCGAGCACCGTCACGGAGTGCGCGACGGCGTCGCGCTCAGAGCTTGGTGCAGCCGTGCGCGAACGTGTCGTTCGAGGCCAAGGCACCCTTGAACGAGACCAGCGCGTCGCTGGCCGAGGTGCTCTCGCTGGGGAACGTCTTGCTGTAGTTGGCCTGGGCGAACTCGCCCACCGCGGGCGTGAGGCTCGGATCGCAGCCGAGCAACGTGGTGAATGCAGCGAGGTACTCGCCGCCGCCGCTCGCCATGTCGCGCTCGAGGTTCTCGAGGTTGGCCTCGGCGAACGCCTGCTGCTCCTTCTCGCCCATCAGCGTTCCGTCCGTGGTGCAGTTGGACGTGCCGGTCGAGATGCCGAAGGTCTGGGTTCCGAACGAACCGTTGAGCGTGGACGACACGACCTGGCCCACCTTGTGGTTCTTCTCGATGAGGATCGAGCCGAGACCGCAACCCGAGGGACCGAGCGCCCGCGCCGGGATCACGGTCGCCGCGATCAAGCCCGCCGAGCCCACCACCGCTGCAGCAATCCAACCCAACGTTCGCTTCATGAAGCCTCCTGTGCGTGCGTGCCTTCGCTTGGTCGGCACGCGGTTCGAGTACGCCATTTCCAGCCCATGCGCGCGCACGGTGCCACGCGGCGCAACGGCCCGTCAAGACGATCGAGCAGGCGATCGAGCAGGCGATCGACGCCTGGTCGGCCGAGCCGCGGCACGACCGGTGCCGCGAGCGATGGCGCGGATGCGCACGGTGTCGGTGGCGCCGCGCGCGCGCAGCCGACCCGCCACCAGCACCACGCGATCGCCGGGCCCGGCGCAGCCCAGCCCCACCGCCGACTGCTCGGCGGCGGCCAGGAGCGGCTCGATCGCCGTCCCGCGCGGCAGCCGTCCCGCCACGACTCCCCATTCGAGGGCGAGCTGGCGCCAGGTGGTGGGCTCGGGCGTGAGCGCCACCACCGGCATCACGAGCCGCTCACGCGCCACCAGGCTCGCGGTGCGCCCGCTCTCCGTCAGCACGATCACGGCGCTCGCGCGCGCCTCGGTGGCCGCCCGCGCCGCCGCGCGCGCGGTCGCCTCGGCGGTGGTCGCGGCGACATCGAGGTGTGCGCGCGATTCGGCTCCGGGCGGAAATGCGGCGAGCTCGCCCGCGTCGAGTCGCGCGCCGATGTCGGCCTCCGCCTTGCGCACGATCCGGTCCATCGTGGCGAGCGCCTCCACGGGATACGCACCGCTCGCGGTCTCGCCCGAGAGCATCACGGCGGTGGTGCCGTCGTAGATCGCGTTGGCCACGTCGGAGGCCTCGGCGCGCGTGGGACGCGCGTGCTCGATCATCGATTCGAGCATCTGCGTGGCGGTGATCACCGGCTTGGCGTGGGCGACCGCCAGGCGAACGAGTCGCTTCTGGATTCCGGGCACGTCCTCGGGGCCGATCTCGACCCCCATGTCGCCGCGGGCGATCATGACGGCGTCGGCGACGGCCACGATCTCGTCGATCCGCGCGACCGCTTCCGGCCGCTCGATCTTGGCGACGACGTTCGCCCGGCCGCCGAGCGCCACGATGCGCCGCTTCAGGTCCCGCACCTCCGCGGCACTGCGCACGAACGACAGCGCGACGAAGTCGACCCCAAGCCGCACACACAGCGCCAGGTCAGCCAGATCCTTGGGCGTGAGCGCCGGCGTGCGGATGTGCGTGCCGGGCAGGTTGATGCCGCGGTGCTCGCGCAGCAGCCCGCCCACACGGACCCGCGTGTGCACCGCGCGGCCCTCGACACGTCGCGCCTCGAGCTCGAGATTGCCGTCGTCGAGCAAGATCCGCTCGCCAGGACGCACGTCGCGCGCCAGCCCCGCGTACGTGCAGCCGATCCGCCCGGGCTCGCCGACGACGTCCTCGCTCGCCACGACGATGAGCTCGGCGCCGCGACGCAGCGCGATCGGCGCGCCGTCGCGAAGCCGGCCGACGCGGATCTTCGGCCCCTGCAGATCGGCCAGCAGCGCCACGGGCCGGCCCGCTGCGCGGGAAACGCGGCGCACGCGCCGTGCGAGGCGCGCGTGCGATGCGTGATCGCCGTGCGAGAAGTTGAGCCGGAACACGTCGGCGCCGGCGCGCACCAGCAACGCGATGGTGTGCTCGTCGGCGCTCGCCGGCCCCAGCGTCGCGACGATCTTGGTGCGCCGGCGCATGGCGTTCGTTTCGTGGCGTGCTCGCGCTGCCTCAGACATCGCCTGGCCAGCCACGGCTCAGATGAATGGGTTCACGACCCGGATCGCCCCGTACCGCTGCCCCGAGCTCAAGTCTTCGCTGTAGACGACCCCCGCTCCGAGCGCTTCCGCCGCGGCAAGAATGGCGCCGTCCCAATACGAGATCCGAAACCGGCGGCTGATCACCGCGGCGACCTTGACGAGGCTCGAATCGATGGCGATGCAAGGAAACGCCTCGAGCTGCTCGATCCACGCGACCGCTTCCGCCGGCGAGAGTGGGACCGCGATCTTGTGAACGACCGTGACGTAGAACTCTTGCAACACCTGCGCAGACAAGCCGAACTCGGCCTGAGCGAGCAAGTCACGGGCTCGTTCTCGTTTTCGTACCTCGCGCTCCTGACCGGCAGCTGCGTACACCAGCACGTTGGTGTCGAGCAGGCACTCAACGCTCATGGAGGTCGTCGCGACTCCACGTCTTGGGACCGATTCGCGCCTTGGATCGATTGCTCAGATCGAGCAGTCGCCGGCGGGCGCGGCGGGCGCGGTCCTCACGCGTTGCGATCTCAGTCAGGAACTCGCGCACGAGGCGGTTCACCGACGAGTGGCGAGCCGCGGCGTATTGCCGGGCCGCCGCGAGGACGGATTCGTCGACGCTCAACGTGAGATTCTTCATGCACACAGTTTACGTGTGACTGTGCGCTTGCTCAACACCACCTGCGAGGCTACTGCGGCGCACCCACCGGCACCACGTCGTGGAAACGCGTGAGATCGACGCTGCGACGCCCGTCGGCGCTCACGCTCAGCACGTCCACGAAGCGCGCGTTCCAGACGATCTCCGCGGCAACGTAGGAACGCCGCGCGTGAACCGTCTGCGAGAAGGTGTCGTCGATGCCGCTCAGCACCACGATGATCTCGGCATCGCGCTCCGCCAGTTCCGCGGCGCTCAATCCGTTGAGCGGGCTGAGCTCGTCGATGGGATGAATCGCGGTCCACGAGAACGCGAACACCGGGCTCTCGCTGCGGAGAAAGCGCAGGTCCTCGACCCGGCGGATCGGCTCGCCCTCGGCCGTGAAGGAATTCGTCGCGATCACCGCCCGCAGGTGCGCCTCGACGAGCTGATTCGCGCGCTGATTGGCCATGCGGAAGATCAGGCACGGCATGCCCTCGCGGCGCGTGACCAAGGCCACGTTGCTGAACAGCACGCGCGCGCGGGGCTGGGCGAACTTCGAGTACATGAGGCCCGTGGCCACCGCGAATCCGAGCAATCCGACGAGCGACTCGAGGGCCACCAGCGAGTTCGCGTAGAGGCCGCGCGGCGCCATCGTGCCGTAACCGATCGTCGCCATGGTCTGGATGGAGAAGAAGAACGCGTCGAGGAACGAATGCGGGCGCGCATGCTCGATCACGTCGCCACCGAGAACGTAGAGCGTGGCGAACATGGCGTTGGCCGAGACGTAGAAGAGCCCGAGCAAGGCGATGAGCACCGGCCACGGCATCGAGAGCAGGCGGTGATAGAGATCGGTGAGTGGGTGCTGGCGCGCGCCGACCAGGGCGATGTTCGAGCGCCCGCTCGCGTCCAGGACGCGCATGGCGCGCGCGTGGACCCCTGGCACGCCATGCGGCGACACTTGGCTGGAGTCGTCCCTCGACGACATCTCAACGGCCAACCTTGTTCAGGACCAAGAGTCGCGGCTCCGTCATCTCCTCGATGGCGTAGCGCACGCCCTCGCGACCGAGCCCGGAATCCTTGACGCCTCCGTACGGCATGCTGTCGACGCGGAACGACGGCACGTCGTTGACGATCACACCACCCACTTCCAGCTCGTTCCAGGCGCGAAACGCGTGGTGCAGATCGCGGGTGAACACACCCGCCTGAAGCCCGAACTCGCTGTCGTTCACGGCGGCGAGCGCGTCGCCGAAGTCGGCGAACGGCTCGAGCGTGGCGACCGGGCCGAACACCTCTTGGCAGCTCAGCTTCGCCGAGCGCGGCACTCGCTCGACCAGCGTCGCCTCGACCGTGCGGCCGTCCCGTCCTCCGCCCGCGAGCACCTTGGCACCCGCGGCCACCGCTTCCTCGATCCAGCTCTCCACCCGCAGCGCGTCTTGCTCGGTGATGAGCGGCCCCAAGAACGTGGACTCGTTCATCGGATCGCCACCGGCTAGGGCGCGGATGCGCGTCACCAAGCGCTCGACCAAGTCCGCCTGAACGTGCCGGTGGCAGAGGATGCGCTGCACGCTGATGCAGCTCTGTCCCGCCTGATAGAAGGCACCGAACACGATCCGCTCGGCGGCCTGATCGAGATCGGCGCTCTCGTCGACGATGCAGGCGGCGTTGCCGCCGAGCTCGAGCACGACCTTCTTCTTGCGTGCGCGCGCCTTGAGCGCCCAACCGACCTCGGCCGAGCCGGTGAACGAGAGCAGCTTGAGACGATCGTCCTCGACCAGACGGTCCGCGGCGGCGCGGCTCGCCGGCAGCACGTTCACGACTCCCTCCGGCAAGTCCGTGGCGGCCAGGATCTCCGCGAGGACGAGCGCCGAGATGGGAGTCGCCGAGGCGGGCTTGAGCACGAACGGACAGCCCGCCGCGAGCGCCGGCCCCACCTTGTGCGCCACCAGGTTGAGCGGGAAGTTGAACGGCGAGATGAGTGCCACCGGGCCGATGGGCACGCGCTTGATCACCGCCTCGACACCTTCGCTGCGCGCGGAGACGTCGAGCGGCAGATAGTCGCCGTGGATGCGCGTGGCTTCCTCGGCCGCGATGCGGAACGTGTCGATCGCGCGCGCCACCTCGCCGCGCGCGTCGCGGATCGGCTTGCCGGCCTCCACCACCAAGACGTGAGCCAGCTCCTCGCGGCGCGCGACGAGCGCCTGGACGACGCGCTCCAGCACCGCCTGGCGCCGATGGGCGGGCCAGCGCCGGAACGGCTCGCGCGCCGCATCCGCCGCGCCGATCGCCGCATCGACGACCTTGGCATCCGCCAGCGCCACCCGTGCCGCGATCTCGCCCGTGTACTTGTTGGTGACGACCAGGTCCTCGTTGGCCAGGATCGGCCGGCCGGCGAGGTAGTACGGATGGAAGTTCTTCACGACGCGCCTTTCCGAGAACGCCCGCCGACGAGGATCACGACTGCGGAACGACCGGCTCCGCGAGCACGTCCACCGGATGCACGCAGGTATCCAGGCATCCAGGCAGCTCGGGCAAGGCCTCGAGCACGTCGCCGAGCCCACCCTCGCCGAGGAACGTGTCCACCAGGTTCACCAGATTGCCGTCGCAGATGCAGAAGCGATCGGCGAAGGCACGCGCCTCGTCGCGCTTCCAGTAATAGAGATCCCACACCGTGAAGAGGTACCCGAACTCGTAGGAGGTCGGATTCTCGCGCCGGCGCGCGATGCGCTCGACCGGGAAGCGGTAGGCGGGCTCGCGGCGCGCCACGATGCCGAGCGCGCTTCTCCTCGTCTCTTGCGCCTCGCGCCACAGCGTGCGCGCGTCCTCGGCGCCGCGCGGATCGAGGCCCAGGTCGGCGCGCCGCTCGGCGACCAGCCCCCGATCGAGCAGCAGGACGTGGTGGATTCGCCGGCTCGTGATCTCGAGCGCGTCGCGAATCTCGTCGAACCAGGGACGCGCGGCGGTGGGGACCCCGCTGGCCAGCCGCGCTTGCTCGGCGACGAAGCCGGCGTAGGTCGCGTCGAGCGACGCGAGCCGTGCGATGACGTCGGCTTCGTACGCCGCGAGGCCATCGGCGTCGAGGGCGCGCACCTCCTCGGGGAGCAGCCGAACGGGCTGGTACTCCGTGCCGGCGATGAAGTGCCCGATGTCGTCGGCGGAGTCCCATCCGATCAGCTCCGCGATCCCGTTCCCCTCGAGCAGATCGACGCCTTGCTCCTCGATGACGCGCACCAGCAGGTCCTGCACCGCGGCGGCGCGCTTGCCGAAGATTCGCGTGAAGCGCGCGAGCGAGGCGCGCCAATCCTCGCGCGCGTCGTACGCCGCGGATGCCGTGAGCCAGTCGTTCAACCAATAGCCCCACTCGAAGCCGCTCGAGAAATCGATCTGTCCGTCCATGCCGGAGTCCGCGAGCCGGTGGAGATCGTTCCAGCGCGCGAAGCCGTAATGGGGCAGGAAGAGCGGCACGTCCACGTCGAACGTCACCCAGTACGCAGTCTCGGGATAGTAGAGAACGCGACGCTCGCCGATCTCGCCCAGCAGGAACTCACGCAGCGCCGAGAAATCCTCGTTGTCGTAGGTCGGTGCACGCCGGAAGAGATCGTAGAACTGGACGGTGTGCGGCATGACGCCGACCCGCGGGTCGGCGATGCCGGGCAGGAAGTTGAAGTTGATGTCGCCGAAATGCGGCGCGGTCTGCCCGGACGTGACGTGGACCTTCGAGATGAGCTCGACGCCGTAGCTCCGATCGAGCAGCTCGGCGGTGAAGTTGAGCCAATCGAAGGTGGCCTGGTCGTCGCTCGGCAAGAACTCGGCGTTCCCGAGCTCCACGTTGACGACGTCCCACGGCACCTGCATCAGCTTCGCGATGCGCGCCTCGATCTGCGGCTCGCCCGGGGCGTTGCCGTCCGGCACCAGCACCCAGCCGTTCTGCTGGTTGAACTGGAACGGCGTGTCGATGCCCACGCGCAGCCCGCGTGCGTGCGCCGCGGCCACGATCCGGCCCGCGTGGCGCAGGAACGCGTCGACGTCGACGGTGTCCTGCAGCACCCACTGGACGTAGGTCTGGCGATTCGCGACCAGCCAGTCGAGGTAACGCTCGGCCTCGGCGAGATGCTCGTCGCTCTCGATCAGGAACGAGTCCATGAGCTCGATCGGGTGCATCGTGTGAAGGTGGAAACCGCGCCACGCGTAGGTGGGCGCGCGGTCCTCCGCGAGCGTCTCGGGCACGCTCAATCGCTCGGGCACGAAGGTCTGCTCGGGATGGAAGAAACCGAAGCCGAGCGCCTCGAGGATCGCGTAGATCGCGTACTGGGCGCCCAGCGCGTCGGCGCCGCGAGCAGCCAGCACCGTGCGCCCGGCGTCTTCGCCGCGTGCGAGCCGGTAGCCGCCGGCGGGAAGATCCGCCGGACGCGCGCCTGCGAGCACGCGGTCGCCGAGCTCGCCCTCTCCCACGGCGAGGATCAGATCCACGTCGCTCTCGACCTTCGAGGCCACGTCCACCACCGCGACCGCGTGCCCGCTCGCCGCGGCCAGCAGATCCACGGCGCGCGCGAGCGCGAGCGCGGCGCCCTCGCCGCCGGGGTCGTGGGTCACGACCGAGACGCGCGTGGCCACCTGCCCGTCTTCGCCCGCGGCGCCGCCACCCGAGCAGCTCGCCAGCGCCAGCATGCACGCGAGCGCCGCGCTGCGCCGCGCACCTCGCGCTCCGCCGAACGCGCTCATACCGCGGGCGACCTCACCGGCCCGGTATCGGTGCGAACCGGCAGCTCGATCACGAAGGTGGCGCCGGGCGGTGGCTCGCTCTCGGTGACGAAGAGCTCGCCCTGGTGGTCCTGCACGATGGCGAAGGCCATCGACAGCCCGAGCGATTGACTGTCGCTTTCCGCGCCGTCGTGCATCGGCGGGTCGAAGATCGAGCGCCGTAGCTCGCCCGGGACGCCCGGACCGTCGTCCGCGAAGCGGATCTCGATCCGCCCCCGCTCGTTGAGCGCGGTGGAGACGCGGATGCAGCCGGGTCCCACGCGACCCTCGCCGTGCAGCGCGCGCGCCGCGTGGGTGACGAGGCTGGTGAAGGCCTGACGAAGCTGCAATCGATCGGCGGTCGTGGAGGGCAGCTCGCGCGCGAGCGAGAGCTCGACCGAGACGCCCGCGCGCTTGAGCTCGTCGGCGGCGCCGTCCAGCGTGCCGCGCACGATCGCGTTCACGTCGATCGCCTCGAGGCGCGGCCGGCGGTGACGCGCGAACGCCAGCAAGCGCCCCACGATTTGCTTGGCGCGCAACGCTTCCTCGTGGATGCGCTCGATCGAGCCGCGCACCTTGCCTTCCACGGCGGGGTTGCGAAGCAAGAGCTGGCTGAACCCGAGCACGCCGGTGAGCGGGTTGTTGAGCTGGTGCGCGATGCCGCCGACCAGGATCGCGGCCGCCGACAGCCGCTCGCTCTGCACCAGCTGCTCCTCGAGCTGCTTGAGCCGCGTCACGTCCTCGGTGATGCCCGCGACGCGGTAGACGCGGCCGTGCTCGTCGCGCACGGGGAACGCGCGTCCGCGTACCCACCGCACCGATCCGTCGGAGCGCACCACCCGATACTCGAGCTCGCCGACCTCGCCGTTCGCCGCCTGGGTCTGCATGCGCAGCACCCCCGGGCGGTCCTCGGGGTGCACCGCTTCGAGGGCGCGCACGGCGCCGCGCTCGAGGGGCGGCCGCTCTCGTCCGGTGAGTCGCTCGTACGAGGGGCTGAGATAGAGCACGCGCGACTGGTCGACGTCGAGGATCGAGAACACGGCGTCGATGTTCTCGGCGAGCTGACGGAATCGCTCCTCGCTCGCGCGCAGGTCCAGATCGGCGCGACTGCGGCCCACCGCGGAGGCCACGTGGCTCGCGATCGCCTGCACCAAGAGCAGATCCTCGTCCGTCACCTCGTGCGGCGCGCCGTAGTAGATCGTGACCTTGCCCAAGAGCTCGCCGCGATAGGCGATCGGCACGAACACCAGCGCGCGGATGCCCTCCTCGCGGATCGCGGTGCGTACCGCGGCGACGCGATCGTCTCGCTCGACGTCCTCCACCACGATGGGCGCCGGGTGCGCGTCGCCGCGCGTCCACGGCGAATGGCCCTCCACCGCCTGGCGATAGCGCTCGGAGATGCCCTGCCACGCCTGGAAACGCATCCGGCCCGTCGCGTCGAAGAGCAAGATCGCGGCCCGGCGCGTGTGCAGGGCGCGCTCCGCGCCCTCGATGGCCTCGGCGTAGAGCTCCTCGATCGGGCGAGCGTGGCTCGACGCGTCCGCGAGGTTGTAGACCGCGCGCATCGGCTCGAGGCGGCGCCGAAGCTCGTCCTCGAACCGGATTCGCTCGCTGCGCTGCTCGGCTTGGCGGGCCGCGAGCGAGAGGCGCACTCCGAGCACGGCCGCGTCGACCGGCGTGCGCACGTAGTCATCGGCGCCCGCCGCGATCACGGACGCGATGAGGTCCGTCTGATCGCGTCCGGCGGCCACCAGCACCACGGTGCGCTCGCCGAGCTGCGCCGAGCGGATCTGACGCACCAGCGACGTCGCGGCGGCGAGCCGCACGCTCAGGTCGACGAGCACCAGCGGGAACTCCGCGCGCTGATGACGATCCCACGCGTCGTCCACGCCGCTCGCCGCCACCACCTCGTGTCCGAGCGATTCGAGGAGCTCGGGCCACGCGCGATGGGTGCGCGCTGGATCTTCGACGAGGAGAATCCGCATTCCGCGTTCCGGTGCGAAGCCTACCAGGCTCGGCTCTCGGGCGTCGGTTCGTCCCGCCGCGGGCGGTCGCTCGTCACCCGCGAGCGCCGGGGATGGTCATTTCTTGCGACTGCGCGCGCGCCGGAACTCCGGCTTGCGCTTCTCGAGGAACGCGTCGCGACCTTCCATGGACTCGGCGGTGTCGTAGAAGAGCCCGAGCGCGCCGACGCCCAGGTTCGTGACGCCGACCGTCCCGTCCACCTCGGCGTGGAACGCGTACTTGAGCATCTTGAGCGCGGTGGGACTCTTGTCGAGCAGCTCGGCGCACCATTTGTCGACCTCGGCGTCGAGCTGATCGTCGGGCACGACGGCGTTCACGAGGCCCATCGCCAGCGCCTCGCGGGCGGTGTATCGGCGGCAGAGGTACCAGATCTCCTTCGCCCGCTTCATGCCCACCAGCCGCGCCAGGTCGCCCGTGCCGTAACCGGGGTCGAAGCTCCCGACGCGCGGCCCCGCTTGGCCGAATTGGGCCCGCTCGCACGCGATGCTGAGGTCGCACGCCACGTGCCACACGTGCCCGCCGCCGATCGCGTAGCCGTTCACCCGCGCGATCACCGGCTTGGGGATCGAGCGAATGAGCTGGGTCACCACCTGCCACCCCACCTCCAGCGGCAGCGTGCGCACCGATCCCGCGTAGCCGCCCGCTTCGCGCGTCGTCTGGTCGCCGCCGGTGCAGAAGGCGCGCTCGCCGCTGCCGGTGAAGACCACGACGCCGACATCGTCGTCCATCCACGCCTCGGTGAACGCCTGCGCCAGCTCGTGCACCGTGAGCGCGGTGGCGGCGTTCAGGCGCTCCGGTCTCTCGATGGTGATCCGAGCCACTCCCGCCCGCGCCTCGTAGCGCACCTCGTGCAGCTGCATCGCGCTCCTCCCGGTCCCGAGTGTGGATTCCCCCACCATCGTCCGCATTCCGTCGTCGCGCCGCGGCTGCGAACGCCCTTCCGTGGCGCCGCGTGCGATGCGGCTCGAGCGCGCAGCATGCTATATCGATCGAGCATCCTGCGCGTGTTTCGCACCGCCCCCCATGGACTCCTCCAAGCTCTACGACCCCGCGGTCCTGCGCAACAAGGTTCCGACGCTTCATCCGCGCTATCAGTGGATGAAGCTCGAGCTCGAGCCGGACGATCGGATCGTGCTCACGACGATCTCCGGCCGCCACACCGTCGAGCACGTGATCGAGCTGACCGGGCTGCCGGAAGACTCGGTCGCGCGCGTGATCCTCAAGCTCGTGGGACGCGGCGTGGTCTTGTGGGACGACGATCTGCCGTTCTACGACGAAGCCGCCTTGCTCGAGGTCGTCCCCACCTTCGATCCGCAGAACACCAACCGCAACGCGCATCTCGACGATACCGACCGGATGCTGCTCACGCTCATCAACGGCCGCACCTCGGTGCGCCAGATGGAAGCGGCCCTGCCGCTCAGCCGAGATCGGCTCTTCGCGAGCGTCATCCGGCTGCGCTTGGCAGACGTGATCGGAGTGGTCGACGCCGGGACCAAACCAGTGGATGCCCGCGCGGAGGCCGCGGCCGCGGTCACGAGCTACCAGGTACCCGAGTCGTCGGCCTCACCCAGGCAAGCACCCGCGGCACCACCTCCCGCGGCATCCGCTCCACCACCAGCCCCCCTACAGCCAGCGACATCGAGCGTCGGCACCGCGGCCAGCGCACCCGAGCCCAGCGCACCCAAGGCCTACAAGACGCGTCAGGACGCCTTCGAGGAAGCGACGCGGCGCCTGCTATCCGGCGAGTCGCTCGCGGCCGACGTGAGCGATCCCACGGCAACGCCCGCGCCGCGCAAGGGCACCGGGCCGGTGCGCGATCACGAGCCGCCGCGCTACGAGCGCAAGACCGGGCGCGCCGGCGACAAGAAAGAGAGCAAGAAGACGCGCACGGCGGAAGTGCGCGCCCGCGCGGCCGCGGAACCCGCGGCGAACCCGGGCTCGCGGCTGCCGGTCATCGCCGTCGGTGGCTTGATCGCGGCGGCGTTGGTGGTCGGCGGGTTGGCGGTGGGTCGTGGCAAGGACCGTGCGAATCTGCGCGGCGGCCACCAGACGATCGAGTCGTTCCACGGCATCATCGAGCTTTCCCAGATCCTGCCGCGTCAGTCCGGCAAGTTCCAGGCGCAAGTCGCGCCGAGCTGGTTCCAGATGTCGAGCGCCGCCAAGCGCCAATCCGTGCGTGGAATGGCCACCGCGCTCGACGCCGACGGAGTCAAGGCGATCGTGCTCACCGACGACGACGGCCGGATCGTCGCCGAGTGGGAAGACGGGGCGCTGACGCTGCACGAGTAGTTCGGGGGGCTTTTCAAGCCCCCCGCCCGCCGTGGCAAAGCCACGGCGGGGCCCACCCCCAAGTCACTCGCTTCGCTCGCGGCTCGCCGCTGGCTCGCGGAGATATCGACGGCGCGCGTGGAGTCCGGGGCGCCTCTCCAATGCCGGGAGACGCAATCCGCGGCTTTTCAAGCCCCCCGCCCGCCACGGCAAAGCCGCGCCGAGGCCCGGGGCCCACCCCCAAGTCACTCGCTTCGCTCGCGGCTCGCCGCTGGCTCGCGGAGATATCGACGGCGCGCGTGGAGTCCGGGGCGCCTCTCCAATGCCGGGAGACGCAATCCGCGGCTTTTCAAGCCCCCCGCCCGCCACGGCAAGGCCGCGCCGGGGCCCACCCGAGGCGACTCGCTGCGATCGTCGGCAAGCGAACGCTCAGGCGTTCACGGCGCGGGGGGCGGGGGCGTCGGGCTGGTCCTCTTCGGCGGCAGCGGCCTCGTCGCCCACCGGCAGCGTGACCACGAACGTGGCACCGGGGCCCGGCTCGGAATCGATCACCCGGATGTGGCCGCCGTGCTCTTCGACGATGCGGAAGGCGATGGAGAGGCCGAGTCCCGTTCCTTGGCCCACGTCCCGCGTGGTGTAGAACGGATCGAAGACCTTCGATTTCACGCCGTCCGCGATCCCGGGACCGTTGTCGATCACCCGGATCTCGATCATCCCGTCGGCGGCGCGCGAGGTCTGCAGCCGCAGCGAGCCGCGGCCATCGATCCCCGTCATCGCCTGGATGGCGTTGGTGCAGAGGTTGGCGAGCACCTGCGAGATCTGCCCCACGTCGAGCCAGGCCTCCGGCAGGCGCGGATCGAGCTCGGCGGCGAACGACACGCGCGCGATGCCCACCTCGTGCACCAGATGCTCGAGGGTGCTCTCCACGATCGCGTTCACGTCCACCCAGGTGCGATCCGGCTTGTGCAATCCCGCGAACGTCGTGAGCTTGGCCACGATCGCCTTGGCGCGCGCCCCGGCTCGCGCGATGTGCTCGAGGTGGCTGCGCACCACCGGCTCCAAGCTGGGCCGCGCGCTCAAGAGTTCCGCGAACCCGAGGATCCCGGTGAGCGGATTGTTGAGCTCGTGGGCGAGACCCGCGACCAGCATCCCCACCGCCGAGAGCTTCTCGTGCTGGACGATCTGCTCCTCGGCGGCGCGTAGTCGGTCGTAGGCTTCCTGGGTCTCCGCCACCTGTCGCGCGAGCGCTTCCTCGGCGCGCTTGCGCTCGCTCACGTCCTGGACGGTGCCCTCGTAATAGAGCAAGCGGCCGCGCGCGTCGCGCACGGCGCGCGCGTGCTCCGAGATCCAGATCACCGTGCCGTCGCGACGACGGATCTGCGACTCGAAAGCGCTCACCGAGTCCTTCTCGGCCAAGCGTCGCTTGAACTCGGATCGCCGCTCGGCGTCGACGTAGATCTGGGTGCCGATGTCGGAGATGCCGGCGAGCAGATCGGAGGCTTTCTCGTAGCCGTACATCCGCGCCAACGCCGGGTTCGCGTACAGATAGTGGCCGTCGGGCGTGGTCTGGAAGATGCCCTCGACGGCGTTCTCGAAGGCGCTGCGGAACTTCGCCTCGGCGCGCTCCAGCGCGCGCTTGAGCGCCTCCTGGCGGCGCTTCTCGCGAGGGCGCACGCGCTGCGCGCGACGCATGCGATCGGCGTTCTTGCGATCGGCGCGGGGTGATGCGGGAGTCGGGAGAGCTCGAGAGCGGGTGCCGCGGTTCGTGGAGGTCATCGACGTTTCATTCCTCCCGTGCCGTCACGAGTACATCACATCCGGCCACAGCGTGTCGGTGATCGCACGGCGCGCCGACTCGCGTTTCCAATACTCGGACTCGAGATCGAGCGGCGCGGCGGTCGCCACCAGCGCGCGCAGCTCGGCCTCGAGCACCCCCACCACCGCGGGGTCCTCGACGATCGCGTTCACCTCGCGCTCCCAGTAGGACGCGGTGGCATCGAGGTTCGCCGAGCCCACGCTCGCCACCTCTCCGTCGGCGGTCACGACCTTCGCGTGGACGTAAGGCCGGACCGCGCCACCGCGCGCGACGAGGTACGGGCGCGGCCCGATCTGGACCTCGTAGACGTGCACGCCGCCGCGGATCAGCGGCTCGAATCGGCGCTTCGACATGTACTCGAAGAGCTCGCGGTGGATCGGGCCCTTGAAGAACGTGCCATCGGCGCGGCGTGGGATCGCGCAGCCGGTCAGGAAGTCGACGCGTACGCCGCGCTCGACCGCGCGCTTGAGCGCGGCGGCGAGCGTCGCCAGCACCGGGAAATCGTTCAGGATCAGCAGATGGTGGCGAGCGCCGAGGATGATCGCCTCGTAACCGAGCAGCGCGTTGGCGTCGGCGAGCCCGTCGTGGTGCACGATCCGCGCGCGCGACGAGCCCACTCGCGCGAGCGGCGGATACACCGCTTCGTCCTCGTCGACCTCGGCGCCGCGGTTGCGGCGCCAGTTCTCGAGGAACACGCGCTGCACCTCGGCGACCAGCGGCCCGCGGATCTCGAGGTGCGCATCGAGCCAGGGGATGCGCTCGTGGGACGTCGTGTCGAGGATCGCGACCTCGTCGAAGCCCTCGTAGTACTCGTCGCCCGCGTTGCGGCCGCTCACGAAGGCGATCGCTCCGTCGACGATCACGAGCTTGCGGTGGTCGCGCTGCTTGAGGCGCACCGCGTCCACACCCTCGGCGAGCGTGATCGGATCGCTCGCCAGCACCTCCACGTTGGGCTCGCCGCTCAAGGCCTTGATGGAGGCGTTCTGCAGCCCGAGGACTTCCTGCCCGGAATAGAGCGCGTCGACCACGAAGCGCACACGCACTCCGCGACGCGCCGCGAGCACCAGCCGAGCCAGCAGCTGATCGGCGAAACGGCCTTCCCTGAGGATGTAGAACTGCGCGTGGATGGTGCGCTCGGCGCGCTCGACGGCGGCGAAGACCGCCTCGCGTGCGGCGCGATTGTCGAGCTCGCAGCGAATCTCGTTGCCTTCCACCAGGCGGCTGCCGGTCATGATGTCGAGGTTGCGCGTGAAGCGCACCTCGCGGCCGGCGGCATCGCGTTCCCGAACCATGCGCGTGGCGCGCGCGGCCAGCTCGCCGAGACGCTCCTCGTCCAAGAGGCTTTCCAGGTGCTCGAACGGCACCGCGGTGACGCCCCCCACCGACTCGAACGCGTCCACGCGCGCCGGGTCCACGACGGCGAGCACCACCGGCACGCCGAGCGCGCGCACGCGACGCAGCGTGCTGGCGGCGAAGATGTGCGCGAAATCGACCTGCAACGTGGGGAATCCGAGGTCCTCCGCGGGGTGGACGAGCGTGGCGCCGGCGGGCAACGCCTCGCGTTCCACGATGGCGCGCAGATCGAGGGTGCGATCGAGCTCGTGGAGGTCGACGTAACAGAGCGCCCAGCCGCGGCGTGCCAGCTCGCGCAGCGGCTCCAGCGCCTCGCCCTGCGCGGAAACCAGCAGGCTCGCGTCGATGGCGGCCACGGGCTGAGCGGCGACCACCTGCAGCAGCCCGTACTCGCCCGGCTCGAGCGGCCGCAGGACGCGGCCCTTGCCCGAGAGCACCTCGTACGTGACGCGCTTCAACCCGGGCTTGGCCGGCACGTAGCTCAGGTGGGCGAGACCGCGCTCGTCGGTGCGCGCCTCGCCGACAGCGACGCCGTCGACGAGGAATCGCACGCTGCGGTCCGCCAGATCGGGGCCACCGCGATAGAGCGCCTCGACCTTGACCGAGAGCACGACCTCGAAGCCCGCTGCCGCGATGCGGTCGCGCCCCGATTCCTGCACGAAGCGCAGCAGGCTGCGGCCGCCGCGCCATTGCTCGACGGCCTCCGTGACCCTGCGCACGGCTTCGTCGAAGGGGCGCTCGGCGACTCCCGCGTCGAGCCGAACCGAGGTGTCCGTGTCTTCCGGCGGCGTGGCTGCGGCGTCCCGTGTGAGGACGCGCAGCACCTCGCTGATGCGGTCGGCCAGGTTCCGCTCAGCAGGCATGTTCGTCGATCCAACCAGTCGCGTTCCAGAACCGTTGCGGTCTCCCCGCAGTGTAGCGCGTACGACGCAGCGCGTTAACAGCGCTGCCGAGAAACTCGCCGTCACGAGCCCTGCGAGCCCACCGCTGCTTCCTCGGGGTCTGTTCCGGCCCCCCGCCCCACCGAGTCGACTCGCTACGCTCGTCGGCGCGCCTCGGACGCGTGCCCTTCTCAGCAGCCTGTCGACCGGCATCGCGAGCCGACCCCGCCTCGCCGCACGCTGGGTGCCCGTCGCGCGCCGACGCGGCGCGGCGGTGAAGGCG
>JAXLQJ010000046.1:0-59037 GCA_046331705.1 bacterium
CCAGTCCCGCGCCCGTGCCCGCGGCCACGGCGGCGCCGGCCAAACGCACCCGAGCCAAGACGCCGCGCACGCGCAAGACCAGCGAAGCCCCGGCTCCCGTCACGCCTGTCGTGGTGGAGCCGCGCGCCCCGCGGCGCATGGTGTTCATCGACGTCGAGAACACGAGCAGCGAGGCGGATCTGTTACGCGTCCTCGACGAGCTCGACATCCGTAATCTGGGCGCCACCACCGAGCTGGTGGCGATCGGCAACTGGCGCGTCGTCGGCCAGGGGCTCGCGCGCTCGCTGGCCCAGCGCGGCGCCCACCTCGTGCACAGCGCGCCAGCGGCACGGGTCTCCGATTGGAGCGATCTGTGGATCGCGGTGCACGCAGGCATCTGGCTGGGCCGTGCCGCGCCCGGCGATTCGATCGAGATCGTCTCCCACGATCGCGCGTTCGACGCCGTGGGCGACGCCGCCACGCGTCTCGGCGTCGCGTTTCGTCGGGTCACGTACCGAGCGCAGCACGTCGCCTCCGAGGCGCACGAACCGGCGGCTGGAGCTGCCGGCACGGCGGCGGATCGGCGGCGGCGGCGCGGCGGCCGCAATCGCCGTCCCGGTAGCGCAGCTCCAGCGGCCGCGCGCTCGAGCGCAGTCGTTTCCAGCCCGGCTCCGGCTCGGGCGCTTCCATCTCCCGCACCCACCCGAGCGCTGGCGGCGCCCGCTCCCGAGGTCGCCGTCGAAGCCCCCGAGAACGGCGAGCCCCACTCGGCGACCCAGGAGCAGATTCGCGCGCTGATCGCGAAGCTCACGACCGACCCGATGGCCGGCGTGAGCCTCGATCGATTGACGATGGCGCTCAAGGCCGCGGGGTTCCAGCGCCCCCCGGGCTCGCCGCGCCTCGTCACGCGGCTGCGGCGGATGAGCGAGCTCGAGGTGCTGCCGATCGGCCGGGTGCGCCTCGCGCGTGCGCCCGTCGGCGCCTCGGAACCCCCAGCGGAAGCGAGCATCACGACCAGCGCGACGCCACCGAGCGACGGCGTGATCGACGTGACCGACGCCCCCGCCACCGAAGCGTCTGCGACCGATGCGAGCGCCGCCGATGCCGCTGCCCGCCGCCGCCCGCGGCGCCGGGGCGGCCGCCGGCGTCGCGGCCGAGCGACGCCGGCTTCGTCGGACACGCCGTCTCCGGAGTGAGCTCGCCGCGGCGGCGCGGAGCGGTCCTGGCCGAGTGCGCGCCGCGCCTCGCGCCGCGCGTCAGCGGTCGATCGTGGCCATGTCGGAGTAACGATTGCCCGCCGCCGCGCCCGCGGCGTCGAGACGGGCGAGCTCCCCGGGCGTGAGCTCGAGCGCGGCTGCCGCCGCGTTTTGCTCGAGGTAGCGGCGGCGCTTGGTGCCGGGGATCGGCACGACGTCGCCGCCGCGAGCGAGCACCCACGCCAGCGCGAGCTGCGCCGGGGTCGCACGCTTGGCCGAAGCCACGGCCTTGACCACGTCGACGATGGCGAGATTGTGCGCGAGGTTCGCGCCCTCGAAGCGTGGGAATCGCACGCGGCGCGAGTCGGATTCCGCGAGCTGGTTCGCGTCGGTGATGGTTCCCGTGAGCAGCCCGCGCCCGAGCGGCGAGTAGGCGACGAAGCCGATGCCCAGCTCGCGGCAGGTCGGCAGGATCTCGGCCTCCACGTGCCGCTCGAAGAGCGAGTACTCGGTCTGGAGGGCGCTGATCGGATGGACCGCGTGGGCGCGACGGATCGTGGCCGGCGACGCCTCGGAGAGCCCGAGGAAGCGCACCTTGCCCGCCTTCACCAGCTCGGCCATCGCGCCGACCGTCTCCTCGATGGGCACACGCTGGTCCACGCGGTGCTGGTAGTAGAGATCGATGTGATTCACGCCAAGCCGTGCCAGCGAGGCGTCGCACGCCGCACGCACGTACTCGGGGCGACCGTTGATGCCGATCCAGCTCCCGTCGGCGCGCCGCTCGTTGCCGAACTTGGTGGCGAGGACCACCCGCTCTCGTCGGTCCGCGATCGCGCGCCCCACCAGCTCCTCGTTGAGGAACGGGCCGTACATGTCGGCGGTGTCGAGGAAGTCGACACCCAGCTCGATCGCACGGTGGATGGTGGCGATCGACTCCGCATCGTCGCGCGAGCCGTAGAACTCGCTCATGCCCATGCAGCCGAGCCCGATCGCCGAGACCGCGAGACCCTGCGTGCCGAGCTTCCGTCGTTCCATGGCGCGTCCTCTCCTCGAGACCGACCGCGCCGCGCGCGGCCCCCCATTCGCGAAGCTAACGGTTCCGCGCCGCGCGTGCGAAGCGTCCGATCAGCTCCGCCGACACCAGCAGCGCAACACCCACCACGGCGCCGCTCGTGCCCAGGATCAGTCCCGCCCGGCGCTCGCGTGCCTTGGCCGCCACCACCGCCTCGCTCGGCGCAGCGCTGCGCGTGAGCACCTGCACGCGCGCCGGATTGCCCGCTCCCCACTCGTAGTGGGCGATCATCCACAGGCTCGATGCGAGCGTGAGCACGCCGAAGATCCTCAGGCCCGTCTTGTAGAGCGTTTCCACTCGGTCGAGGTTCGTCATCGTCGTTCGGTGCGTGAGATCGAGGAGGGCGCGCGTGCGCAGCGGCGACAACGTCGCGCCGTGGGAGCCTAGCAGCGCGGCTGCACGCCGTCCCGCGGTCGATCGCCGTGACCGGAGACGATGACGCGCGCTCGTGAAGCGGGACGAACGCTGGAAGTCCGCGATCGCATGCGAGCCCGCTCGCCGAGGCGTCCACGCGACCCACCCACACCCCTTTCGCGATCCGACCCCCGTGCCCGCGGGTGCGGTGGTCCAGCTGGAAGTCGATCGAGTCGAGTGGATCGTGGGCGAGAACGTGCTCGTGTACTTGGTCGTCGAGAACCAGGGCGCCTCGTCGTTCGGCATCGATGCAGGCGGTGACGATCGTGGCCTGCGCGAGTCGCGGTATCGCGCTCGATGCCGCAAGTCACGAGGTCCCCGATCCAGATCCGAGCTGGGACTCCAACTTCGGCGGGCTCGGAGCCGGTGGATCCGTCGCGCCCGGCGGACCTTGGGAGCACTCGCTCCAAGTCCTGCGCCATCGCGCGCTTCGCCAGGACGGGATCCCGTGCACTGGCCATTCCGGAAGCGCGCGGTCGGTTCTCGAGCATGTTCGGCGAGTGTTGCGCGAATGTCTTGTTACCACTTAGGAGCGTGGAATGAAAAAGTTGCGCCGTTTGCTGCCGTGCGCTAGAAGCACCTCCGTCGACGCCTGCCCAGAGGGACAGGCGAAAGCCGGTTGACGGAGGTCACATGGCGCTTCACTACGGTGTCCTGCGAGGTCGTGTGGATCGCTTCAAGCGAGAGGACGACCTGAGCTCCCCGCACCTTCAGATCCGAGTGGTGGACGATCAGGGGTCGGCGTGGCGCATCGCGTTCAACGTGCTATCCGGCGACCAATCCCAGCTCATCCTTCACCGCGGCGATCCCTTGCAGGGTCATCCGATCCTGGGCGGATTGGGTGGCGTTGCGTCGGGCTTCACGGCGTTGCCGCCAAGCGCTCGCTCGGAAGCGACGGCGCTCGACTTTCTGCGCGCGCCGCTCTTCGATTGGCCGACCGGCGTCTCGATTCCGTCGACGGGACCGGGTGCTGACGACGATCTGCAGGACGCGCTGGTGGCTGCACTGACGGCGCTTCGCACCCAGAATGGGGAGATCTTCGTATTTGGAGCTCGTTTCCCCGAGCCCGGCCAGCCGTCGAATCCGCGCCCGATCGATCATGAGTTTGGGACGAGCCAAGGAATTCACGATGTCCACATGAATCAAGGAAGCCCGAGTCCTGGGCCGTTCGCGAAGGACAACGGCGTGTTTCAAGACGGCGGGCTGATCCTGCAGTACCCCAATCGGGCGCTGGGGCTATTCGTGCGGTTTCAGACCCAATGGCTTCCGACCGACAACACGACCGGACACCGACTCCCGACGGCGCAGCCGATCCCCGCCGGTGGAGCGGTGACGCCGCCCGGGCCACTGCCGCTGGTCGCGGACCCCCTGGTCTACATCGAGCGCGCTCTGGTGAACCCCGTTGGTGCGGACCCGGGCCTCGAAGTGGTCGTTCTCGGGAACACGACGACGAAGCCCATCGACGTGTCGGGGTGGAGCCTCGTCGATCGCAACGGCAACGCGGAACGGCTGGGCACGCTCGTCCTCGCGGGCGGTGAGTCGCGTGCGATCGTTCTCTCTGGAAAGGCCGCGCAGCTCTCGAACAAGGGCGGAACGATCGGGCTGCGAAACACCGCTGGCGAGCAGGTTCACGCGGTGAGCTACTCCGAGACCGATGCGCGCGAGGATCGATTCATCCGGTTCATCACCTGACGGATTCGCGCCGTGTTTCTCGCGAGTGGTGCTGAGCGGGTTGTTGCTTCGACCTGGCTCTCGAGCTCACGGGTGCGCCGGCGCCGCGCGACTACCTGCGCACGCATTCGCCGGCGCTCTGCAAGAGGTCGCCAAGCTCGAGATCCGTCTTGCCCCTCCGTCGGGACCTCCCGGCGAGGGCGCCTTCCTACCAAGATCCTACCGAGCTGGACATATCCCCTGAAACAATGGAGGAATCTGGTGCCGGAGGAGGGAGTCGAACCCTCACAAGGACGAGCCTCGGGGGATTTTGAGTCCCCTGCGTCTGCCATTCCGCCACTCCGGCGTGGTGCGGCGAGCTGCGGGCGGATCTTCTATCACATCGACGGCGTGGACTGGACACCCTCGGGCGCGGTCTCGGCGAAGGGGCCGAGCTTGCGCATCTGGAGGTGGCGCGTCATCAGCTCCTGATAGTGCTTGGGCCGGAACACGGCGAGCACGACCATGCCGAAGTAGCCGGAGGGCAGCTTGGGGCTCTCCGAGAAGTAGCGAAGCTGCTGGTAGGGGCGGGTCGAGTTCGCGTGGTGATCGGCGTGTCGCGAGAGGCCGACGAGGGTGTAGAGCGTGAACCAGGAGCTGGTATCCCACGAGTCCATGGGTTGCACGCGCCGCCCGTCGCGGGTGAGGCCCCAATGCTCGAAGAAGTTGACGCATTCGAGCAGCGTGATGGCGATCCACGCTTGTCCCACGTAGGCGACGAAGGCGCCGGGTCCCCAGGCGGCGAGGACGAGCGCCGCCACCGCCCACTCGGCGACCAGTCCGTGCAGCACGCGGTTGCCGAGCTGGCGGCGATCGAGGAGCGGCAGCGTGGCGTCGCCGAGGCGCGTGCATTCGAGCTTCCACGCGCTCTTGAGCTGCTCGGGGAGGTTGCGGCGCAGGTGCTGCACGCGGGTCTCGCCGAAGCGCGCGGTGGCGGGATCGGCCGGCGTGCCCACGCGGACGTGGTGGCCGCGGATGTGCTCGGTGAAGAAGTGCTCGTAGAGGACCGCGCCGAGCAGGAACCGCCCCATCGTCTGCAGGTGCTTCTCCTTGCGATGGATCAGCTCGTGGGCGACGACGATGCCCGAGTAGCCCGAGGTGATGCCTTGCAGCAGGAGCCCGATGAGCGTGTCCATGCGCCAGAAGCCGTGGAGCGACACCATGCGTACGTAGAGCGCCACGTTCACGAGCTGTAGCCCGGTGAGCGCGAAGAGCACGCCCGTGAACGGCCAGTCGGGCATCAGCTCGGCCGGCTGACGGCGCTCCTTGTTCGAGCGCACGTCGGCGATCACCGACGCCACCACCACGCCGAACCAAGGGATCGACGCCCACCAGGCGTGCGGCGCCGTCTGCGTGAACGCGAGGCAGGCGAGCGGCAGCACGAAGCAGAGCAGGTGAAGCGCCCACACGCGCGCGGTCTCGAGACCGAGTGGCAGCGGATTCGAGAGCGAAGCGGGGTCGGCCGTGGTGCTCGTCATGGTCGGATGTCCGTGCGGGCTCGGCGCCGGGTGCCGTGCCGAGTCAAGAGACTGGATCGAGGTGCTTCACGCCATCCTGAAACGATAACAGGGGACGGCCGAGCAGCGCAGCAAGCCGCGTCGTGTCCATGGAGACGTCCGCAGGGCGTGGCGCCGGGAGGGTCGAGTCCGCGAGCCGCGCGGTCCTGAGGCAGCCGGCGGAGCGGGAGAGGCTGCGCGCGAGGGTCTCGCCCATCGCGAGCCGGCTGAGCCGCTCGCTTCCGCCGAGATTCACGAGCAGCCGCGCATCCGGCGCGACGTCGCGCGTCACGAGCTCCTCGAGGGTGGCGATCACGTCGAGGACGTGTACCGGCGTGCGGTACTCGTCGGCGAAGAGCGTCAGCGGCTCGCCACGCTCGATGCTCGCGCGCATCCAGCCGGTGGCGCCGCTCTTGTGCGGGCTGGGTGGCCCGTAGAGTAGCGCGCAGCGCAGGATCGCCGACGGTCCGCGCCGGGCCGCCACGATTCGCTCGCCGGCGAGCTTGGTGCGGCCGTAGTGCATGAGGGGGCCGGTGGGATCGGTCTCGGCGGAGAATGCGCGGGTGCCGGGGTAGACGAGGTCGGTCGAGAAGTAGATGAACCGAGCGTCGGGGGCGTGGGAGTCGACGCTCTCGACGAGGTGTCGCGTGGCGATCTCGTTGGCGAGCGTCGCCGCCGCGGTGTCGCGCTCGCAGGCGTTCGCGTCCGTGAGCGCCGCGGCGTGAATCACCGTGCTCGGGCGCACTTCCGCGATGAGCTTGGTCGCGGCGCCGATCTCGCGCAGGTCGCAGGCGACCATGCGCACTCCCGCGATCTCGATGGGCTGCGTGTGGAACGTGCCGAGCACCGGGTGGCGAGCTCCGAGCGCGCGGGCGAGATGCCAGCCGGCGAACCCGGAGACACCGGTGACGAGGATCGGACGCGCTGTCACGGCACTTCGCGATGCGACGATGCGACGGTGCGGCGGTGAGCTCAGCCGCCCATGCGGCGCCGGAACGCGCGCGCCCGGCGGGTCGAGCCGCGCAACGCGGCAAACAGGTGTCCACGAAAGACCAGCATCGCGAACGTCGTCACCGAGGTGATGACGATCGCCAGCACCAGCTGGAGGCTGGGGTCGTCGATGCCGGCGGCCCGCGTGAGCGCCGACGAGACCAACAGCGGCAGCGCGAGCAGGCTCGAGAATCCGATTCCGACCCCGGCGGCACCCGCGCTCACCGCCCGGCCGAACGCGGCGAGGATCGGCGCCACCACCACCGCCACCGGCAGGAACCATTCGATCCAGTGTTGATGGACGAACCGCACCGACTCGGTCAGGTGCTCGACGGAGTTGGCGCCCTTCACCTGGTACACGATCTCCGGCAGCGGGTTCAGGAACACCGCGGCCAGCACGTAGAACGTGACGAGCACGAACGGCCCCATCGCCGTCGCCGAGCCGAGCTGCTCGAGAACGAGGCTCGGCAGCCAGAGCACGAACCCGACCCCGATCACTTCCCACAGGTAGTGGCCGAGGGCGTCGCGGATGTCGGCGAGCGCGACCCGGCGCTGGAACACACATTGCTCGACCAGCGCCAAGAGCGCGCCGGCAGCGGCCGCGTTGGCGAACCCGAGGATGAAGCCGCCAACGATGCCCAGGGGAGCGACGAGCGGCGTCATCAGCATCAGCAGGATCCCGTACGCGGGAACCGCCACGAAGCCGGCCCAGCCGCGCTTGAGCGATCGCGCGGTGTCGCGCAGCGCCTGGGCGTAGAGATGACGCAGATCGTTCAGGATCTCGAGCATGGGCGCGTTTCGCGGTGCGGGTCGGAAGCGAGGGGGTAGCTGGCCAGGCGCGTCGAATCAAGCGGGATTCACGCGGTGGTCTCGAGGTTGGGCGTGGTTGCGCCCGATTCGGGTGGCAAGTACGTTCGCGCGATCGACGCCGCGAGCAGCGTCGTCGAAGGATCGCTCGCATCCAACCCGCGCGGCTCGTGTCCGGCACCGGCACCGATCGACCCAGCCTCTGTCCCGCTTGCCGCGAGCTCGTGGGCGTGGGGGCGACTCGTTGCCCGCGTTGCGGCACGAGCCTGCGCTTTTCGCCCGTGGCCGCCGCAGATTCGCTGCGCCGCCGGCTGCCGAGCGACTGCCCGGTCACGGCGGTGATCCTGGGGATCAACGTCGCGATCTTCGCCCTCTCCCTCGTGCTGGATGGCGCGAGCGCCACGAGGATCGGGACGGCCTTCATGGTGGGCGCGCGGGACGTGTGGGTGGCGACCGGAGCGTTCGCGCCTGCGGTGCTCGCGGGCGAGTGGTGGCGTCTCGTGGTCCCGATGTTCGTTCACGGCGGGATCATGCACATCGCGTTCAACTCGATGGCGCTGGCGGACCTCGGGCCGGCGGTCGAGCGCACCTACGGTTCGGCGCGCTACTTGTTCCTGTACGTGATCACCGGTGTGGTGGGCTTCTGCGCGACGGTGGGCTGGAGCATCGTTTCCGGCGTGCCGCACCTCTCGGTGGGGGCCTCGGGTGCGGTGTTGGGGATCGTCGGTGTGCTGCTGGCGATCACCGTGAAGCGAGGCGGCGCCTACATGCAGATGGTCCGGTCGCAGCTGCTGCGTTCGATCGGCTACACGTTTCTGCTGGGCGCGGTGGTGAACGTCGACAATGCAGCGCACCTTGGCGGGCTGGCGTCCGGATTCGCGCTCGGGATGCTACTCGCGGATCACCCGCCGGCGAGCGCCGGTCAGCGCAACTTGGCCGTCGCTCTCGCGGCCGTGAGCGCGCTGGTGGTGGTGCTCGCCTTCGCCGCGCTCGTCTTTCACGTGCTCGTCCATCGCTGACCGGGGGGCTGGAACGGCCCAGACGGCGCGTCCCGTCGACCGCTCGGTCAACTGGTCTCCCCGCTCTCCGTCGATCCCTCCGCGAGCCAGCGGCGAGCCGACGCGCGTAGCGAGTCGCCTTGGGGTGGGCCCCGTCGCGGCTCTGCCGCGCCGGGCGGGGGCTGGAACAGCCCTGAGGGAGCGTCCCGTCGACCGCTCGGTCAACTGGTCTCCCGCTCGCCGTCGATCGCTCCGCGAGCCAGCGGCGAGCCGACGCGCGTAGCGAGTCGCCTTGGGGGTGGGCCCCGTCGCGGCTTTGCCGCGGCGGGCGGGGGCTGGAACAGCCCTGAGGAGCGTCCCGTCGACCGCTCGGTCAACTGGTCTCCCCGCTCGCCGTCGATCGCTCCGCGAGCCAGCGGCGAGCCGACGCGCGTAGCGAGTCGCCTTGGGGGTGGGCCCCGTCGCGGCTTTGCCGCGGCGGGCGGGGGCTGGAACAGCCCTGAGGAGCGTCCCGTCGACCGCTCGGTCAACTGGTCTCCCCGCTCGCCGTCGATCCCTCCGCGAGCCAGCGGCGAGCCGACGCGCGTAGCGAGTCGTCTTGGGGTGGGCCCCGTCGCGGCTTTGCCGCGCGGGCGGGGGCTGGAACAGCCCCGCAGAAACTACAGCATCCCCAGCTCGAGCTTCGCCGCCTCGGTCATCATGTCGGGCGTCCAGGGCGGCTCCCACACCACGTCCACCTTCGCCGACTTCACGCCTTCCACCGACGCGACCTTGCCTTCGACCTCGGGTGGCAGTGAGCCGGCAACCGGGCACATGGGCGAGGTGAGGGTCATGACCACCCACGCGTTTTGTTCCGAGTCGACCTCGATCGAGTAGATCAGCCCGAGCTCGTAGATGTTGACGGGGATCTCGGGGTCGTAGCAGGTGCGCAACACGTTCAGGATGCTTTCGCCGATCGCGCCCTCGGGAACGGGCGTGGCCTGGCGCATGTCCGCGGTCCATTTGCGTGCCGGCGCAGCGGCGTTCGCGACCTCGGCCGCAGTCTCCGCCGCACCCTCCACCGATGGCGGCACTGGCGGCGTCGGCACCGGTACGGGCGCCGAGGAATCGCCGTTCACCGGCTTCGGCAGCGCTGGATCCGGCACCGGCTGCGGTCCGCTCGCGGGCCGCGTGCTCGCGTGTGGATCCTCGTGGTGGGCGTAGTGCTTGGGTGCGTCGAACGGATGATCTTTCGCCGTTCGCGCCGATCGCATCAGCCAGCGACCAGCCAAGTCCTTCAGAGTGTCGACGATCGGGCCTACCATCGAAGTCCTCGCATCTCAGCTTCTACGTGAGCTTCATTCGGTCGAGATGGTCTCGCCGGTGTTCGCGATGGCGGAGTGGAGCGTGTGCCACGCGAGGGTCGCGCACTTGACCCGGGTGGGGTACTCGGTCACTCCGGCGAACACGGCCAGCTTGCCCAGCTCGACTTTCGGTTGGTCGGTCGGGACGGCGGCGGATGGCGCCACCATCGCGTGGAAGGTGTGGAAGAGCGCTTCCGCCTCGGCCTCGGTTCGGCCCTTCACGATCTCGGTCATCAGCGAGGCCGATGCTGTCGAGATGGCGCAGCCCGCTCCCTGGAAGGTCGCGTTCTTGACGATGCCGTTCTCGACCTCGAGAAAGACCGTGAAGCGGTCGCCGCAGAGCGGGTTGTAGCCGTCGGCCTTGCGGTTGGCGGTGGCGAGCACCGCGAAGTTCCGCGGCCGTC
The DNA here is from genome assembly GCA_046331705.1 of bacterium. GTDB lineage: Bacteria > JADJOY01 > JADJOY01 > JADJOY01 > JADJOY01 > JADJOY01. The sequence goes on from JAXLQJ010000046.1 coordinate 10,410, forward strand.
GACCGTGGTCGAGGATGACTTCCTGATAGAGATCGCGTAGCTCGGACATCAGCCGAAGAGCTCCCTCACCTTGGCGAGACCGTGGATCAGCACGTCGATCTCGGCGGGCGTGTTGTAGAAGGCGAGCGAGGCGCGCGCGGTCGCGGGGATGCCGAAGCGCTCCATGACCGGCTGGGCGCAGTGGTGACCCGTGCGGATCGCGATGCCTTCGCTGTCGAGGATCGTGCCGATGTCGTGCGGGTGGATGTTGTCGAGCAGGAACGACACGACGCTCGCCTTGTGCGCGGCGGTGCCGATCAGCTTCACGCCCGGCACCGCGCCGATCCGCTCCGTGGCGTACGCGAGCAAGTCCGCTTCCCACGCCGCCGCCGCATCGAAGTCGATGGATTCGAGGTAGTCGATCGCGGCGCCGAGGCCGATGCCGCAGCCGATGTCCGGCGTTCCGGCCTCGAACTTGGCGGGCAGATCGGCGTAGGTGGACTTCTCGAACGTGACCGAGCGGATCATGTCGCCGCCGCCCTGGTAGGGCGGCATCGCGTCGAGCAGCTCGGCCTTGCCGTAGAGGATGCCGGACCCGGTGGGGCCGAAGAGCTTGTGGCCGGAAAGCGCGTAGAAATCGCAATCGAGCGCGCGCACGTCGACGCGCAGGTGGGGTGCCGCCTGCGCGCCGTCCACCAGCACCTTGGCGCCCGCCTGGTGCGCGAGCCGGACGATCTCGGTCACGGGATTGATGGTGCCGAGCGCGTTCGAGACGTGGTTCACCGCCACCAGCTTCACGCGTGGGCTCAGGAGCTTCTCGTACTCGTCGAGACGTAGCTCGCCTGCGTCGTTGATGGGGATCACGCGGAGCCGCGCGCCGCTGCGCTCGCACAGCATCTGCCACGGCACGATGTTCGAGTGGTGCTCGAGGCCGCTCACGATGATCTCGTCGCCGGCGCCCACGAAGCGGCTGCCGAACGACCAGGCCACCAGGTTGATGGCCTCCGTGGTGCCGCGCACGAAGATGGTCTCGCGCGTCGAGCCGGCGTTGATCCAGCGCCGAATCTTGTCGCGCGCCCCTTCGTACGCCGCGGTCGCCTTCTCGCTCAGCAGGTGGACGCCGCGGTGGATGTTGGCGTTTTCCTCGGTGTAGTAGCGAGTGATGGCGTCGATCACCACCTGGGGCTTCTGCGAGGTGGCGGCGTTGTCGAGGTAGACGAGCGGCTTGCCGCGCACGCTACGCGACAGGATCGGGAAGTCGCGCCGCACGCGCTCGACGTCGAAGCCGCTGCGCGGCGGCGAGGTGCGCGCGGCGTGCTCGCGTGGCGCTGCCGAGCTCTCGATGGGTGTTGCCGACGGGATCATGCCTTCTCCTGAATCGCGACCGGCGACCAGGCGCTCAACCACTCCTCGAGCTCGGCGCGGACCGATGCGGCGCGCACGCGCGCCACCACCTCGCCGGCGAAGGCCTGCGTGAGCACCGAGCGCGCCTCGCTTTCGCCGAGCCCGCGCGAGCGCAGGTAGAAGATCGCCGCGGGGTCGAGCTTGCCGATGGTCGCGCCGTGCGAGCACTTCACGTCGTCCGCGTAGATCTCGAGCTGCGGCTTGGTGTCGGCGCGCGCGTCCTTCGAGATGAGCAGGTTCCGATTCACCTGCTGCGCGTTGGTCTTCTGGGCGTGCGGCGCCACCAGGACGCGCCCGTTGAAGACGCTTCGGGCCGCGCCGTCGAGAACGGACTTGTAGAGCTGGCGGCTCTCGCAATGCGGCTGCGCGTGCTCGATCGAGGTCTGGCTGTCGACGTGTTGGTTGTCCGCGCCGACGGTCAGGCCGTCGAGGGTGGCCGTGGCGCCTTCGCCGTCGAGGATCGTGCGGATCTCGTTGCGCACCAGACCGCCGCCCAACGCGATCCAGCGCGAGGCGAGCTGGCTCGCGCGCGCCTGGCGCACGTGCAGCGAGCCGACGTGGAATGCGTGGGTGCCCTCGCGTTCGAGCTTCACGTGCTCGATCACCGCCGCGGGTCCGAGCACGATCTCGGTCACCGCGTTGGTGAAGTGGGTGCCCGCGCCGAGGGTCACGAAGCGCTCGACGACGGTGATCTCACTCGCCTCCTGCGCGACGATCAGCACCCGCGGGTGGCTCACGATCGGCTCGCTCGCGCCACTCGCGATGAACACCAGGTGGATCGGCTTCTCGATCGCCACGCCGCGCGCCACCTGGATGAGCGCGCCGTCCTGGACGAACGCCGAGTTGAGCGCCGTGAACGGCTCGGCCTGCGAAACGTTCACGCGCCCGAGGTGAGGCTCCACCTCGGCTGGGCGCTCGCGCAGCGCCGCCGCCAGCGAGTCCACGCGCAGCCCGCCGCGCGCGGCGGCGGCGTTCGAGAGGTGCGGGGCGTAGTGTCCATCCACGAACACCAGCTCCGCGACCGCCGCACCGCCCAGGCTGTGCGGCGCGATCGCCTCGGGCCGAATGGCGGACGCGCTCGCCGCCTCGGCGAGCCGGAAGGCCGTGCGCGCGATCGGCTCGATGTTGGTGTAGCGCCACGCTTCGTGGCGCGTGCTCGGCAGACCGAGCTCGCCGAAACGCGACATCGCCGCGTCGCGCAGCGAGCCGAGCCACGGCGCGTCGGCGGAGGCCGCGGGCCTCACGAACGTCGCGAGGCTGGAGAGAAACGGAGTCGGCTGGGGCATGGGGCGATTCCTCAGGCGCGGGCGGCGACCGGCGCGACCGCGGGTCGCGGGGGCCGCGGGTTTTGCGTCGCGTACTCGGCGTAGCCGTTCGCCTCGAGCTCGAGCGCGAGCTCCTTGCCTCCCGAGCGCACGATCTTGCCGTTCACGAGCACGTGAACGTGATCGGGAACGATGTACGAGAGCAGACGCTGATAGTGGGTCACCATGACGATCGAGCGGCTCGGGCTGCGCAGCGCGTTCACCCCTTGCGACACGATGCGCAGCGCGTCGATGTCGAGGCCGGAATCGGTCTCGTCCAGGATCGCGAGCTTGGGATCGAGCACGGCCATCTGCAGGATCTCGTTGCGCTTCTTCTCGCCACCGGAAAAACCTTCGTTGACGGGGCGGGAGAGAAAGCTCGACTCCATCTCGACGAGCTTCATCTTTTCCTTGATGAGCGCCAGGAAATCCATCGCGTCGAGCTCGTCCAGCCCGCGGTGCTTGCGGACGGTGTTGAGCGCGGCGCGCAGGAAATAGCTGTTGTTCACGCCCGGGATCTCGACCGGGTATTGAAGCGCCAGGAAGATGCCTTCGCGTGCGCGCTCCTCGGGTGCGAGCCCGAGGACGTCCTTGCCGTCGAGGGTGGCGGTCCCGCCGGTCACCTCGTAGCCGGGACGTCCGGCGAGCACGTGCGCGAGGGTGCTCTTCCCCGAGCCGTTCGGCCCCATGATCGCGTGCACCTCGCCGTCGGGCACGGTGAGGTCGATGCCGCGCAGGATCTCGTGGCCGTCCACGGCCACGTGCAGGTTGCGAATTTCCAACATGGTCGACTCTTCCTCTCGATCCCTTCGTTCTCGATGTTCGATCGGTCGCTCACGCCTCGAGCCGCGAGCCCCGAGTCCAAGCTCATCCCACGCTGCCTTCGAGGCTCACGCTCAAGAGCTTCTGCGCCTCGACCGCGAATTCCATCGGCAGCTCCTTGAAGACCTGCTTGCAGAAGCCGTTCACGATCATGTTCACGGCGTCCTCGGCGGAAAGCCCGCGGCTCTGGCAATAGAAGACCTGGTCCTCGCCGATCTTGGACGTGGACGCCTCGTGCTCCATCACCGAGGACGTGTTCTCGACCTCGATGTACGGGAACGTGTGGGCGCCGCACTGATCGCCCATGAGCAACGAATCGCACTGGGAGTAATTCCGCGCGTTCGTCGCGCTGGGCTTGATGTGCACCAGCCCGCGGTAGGTGTTCTGGCCGTGACCGGCGGAGATTCCCTTCGACACGATGGTGCTCTTCGTGTTCTTGCCGATGTGGATCATCTTCGTGCCGGTGTCGGCCTGCTGGTAATTGTTGGCGACCGCCACCGAATAGAACTCGCCCACCGAGTCCTCGCCGATCAGCAAGCAGCTCGGGTACTTCCAGGTGATGGCGGACCCGGTTTCCACCTGGGTCCAGGAGATCTTCGATCTCTTGCCGCGGCACGCGCCGCGCTTGGTCACGAAGTTGTAGATCCCGCCTTTTCCGTTCTTGTCGCCTGGATACCAGTTCTGCACGGTCGAGTACTTGATGGTGGCGTTGTCGAGCGCCACCAGCTCGACCACGGCCGCGTGCAGCTGGTTCTCGTCGCGCATCGGCGCCGTGCAGCCCTCGAGGTAGCTCACGTACGCGCCCTCGTCGGCGATCAGCAGCGTGCGCTCGAACTGTCCGGTGTTCTTGGCGTTGATGCGGAAGTAGGTCGAGAGCTCCATCGGGCAGCGCACGCCCTTGGGGATGTAAGCGAACGATCCGTCGCTGAAGACCGCCGAGTTGAGCGCGGCGAAGAAGTTGTCGCCGGTCGGCACGACCGAGCCCAGGTATTTGCGGACCAGCTCGGGATGCTCGTGGACCGCCTCGGAGAACGAGCAGAAGACGATGCCCAGCTCGGCGAGCTTGGATTTGAACGTGGTGGCGACGGAAACGCTGTCGAACACGGCGTCGACGGCGACGCCAGCGAGCATCTCCTGCTCCTTCAACGGGATGCCGAGCTTCTCGTAGGTCTTGAGCAGCTCCGGATCGACCTCGTCGAGGCTCTTGGGGCCCTCCTTCGGTGCCTTGGGGGCCGAGTAGTAGATGATGTCCTGGTAGTCGATCGCCGGGTAATGGACCTTGGGCCACGCCGGCTCCGTCATCTTCGTCCAGTGACGGTACGCCTTGAGCCGCCAATCCAAGAGCCATTGCGGCTCGTTCTTCTTCTGCGAGATGAGCCGAACGACCTCCTCGCTGAGGCCCGGCGGGACCGATTCCGCCTCGATGTCGGTGACGAAGCCGTACTTGTATTCCTGCGTCGTCAGGTTCGAGAGGGTCGTCTCGGAGCTGGACATGGCTGAAACTCCTGGGCTCGTTTTCGTTTGGTGTGGGGCCGGGCAGCGCTGCGCGTGGTCGACGTCGCTCACGCCCCGCTGGGCGGCGGCAACGGGGCCGTCAGCACGCTGGGCGCGAGCGGCGCCAGCGGCGTCGAGAGAGCGGCGTGGTTGCGAGGCCCGCTCGGTTCCGTGATCTGCACGGTCTCGAGATTCACACGGGTGCTGCGCTGCGCCGGTAGCGGCTGCGTCATCTCCGCCAGCGTCAGTCCCGCGAGCGCGTCGCGAATGACTTGGTTGATGCGTTGCCAGTTGGTACGCACCGGGCAGAGCGTCTCCTGCGTGCACGCTCCCGGGCGCTCGAGGCTGCATTCGGTGATCGCCACCGGCCCTTCCAGGGCGGCGACGATGTCGATCATCGAGATCCGGTCCGGGTGACGGGCCAGGCTGTAGCCGCCCTTCACGCCGCGGTGCGACACCAGCAGCCCGTAGCGTCCGAGCACCTTGAGGATCTTGCTGACCATCGGCAGCGGCAGCGCGGTCTCTTCGGCCAGGTCGCGCGCCGTGTGGACCTCGCCGGTGGGGGAGGCGGCGAACCGGGTCAACAGCACGATCCCGTAGTCCGTTTGCTTCGTCATCCGAAACATGTTTGGGCGCTCCGACCGCGATACAGAACTCGTACGGTACGAATTTACCGGGTGTTCAAGCGATAGGCAACTCGATTGGTCCTATTTTCGCCGTCCCGCACAGATGGCGCCGTAATGCGCGGTAATTGTTTGCTATTCAGTAATCGCTGGGGGGTGTGGACAGCGCTTCTCGTGCCAACCGAGGCGGCAGGCGTGCCGAGAAGGCCTCCGGGCAGGCGTCAGGGACGGATGCCGAGCCGGCTCAAGGGGGAGAGCGACCGCAGCACCAGCCCGGGATCGCCCAGCGCGCTTCCGACTCCCGCTACTGCCCGAGAAACATTGAGGTTCTTCCGGTTGCAGTCCTTGCAGAGCGGAATCTCGTCGTAGCGACCCTGTGCCTGCTTGAGCCGCAGGCTGCGCATGGACCCGCCTCGCCAGACGAGGTCTAGCGAGTCCACGTTGAGGTCGCCGACGGTCTCGCAACCGTCGAAGTCGTAGCAGCACGGCACCACCCGTCCGTCCCAGTAGACGGCGAGCCCTCGCCAGGTTCGGATGCACGGGCTGGCCGAGCTCGACGGGGGTGGGCCGACGACGCGGTCGCCGATCTTGCGCACGTGCTCGCGGTTCACGCCGAGCGGCTTCAAGCGCACCGCATCGACGCCAGACTTGCGCCAATGCTCACGGAATGACTCGGTTTCCTCGGCGTTCTCCCGCTGCACGATCATCTGCACCACGGTGAACGGGCCACGCCCGGCGCGGCGCCTGAGCTCGAGGAACGCCTCCAGATTCGCCACCGTGCGCGCGAAGTCTCCGCCGCGGCGGATGGCGGCGTAGGTATCGGCGCGAAAACCGTCGATGGAGAACGACACGAAGTCGAGGCCGGATTCGACCAGGCGCGCGGCGCGCTCGGCGTCCACGTGGAGGCCGCTGGTCTGGAGATACGAGCGGATGCCGTTCGCCCGCAGATGGGCGATGGCATCGAAGATTCCGGGATGGAGCAATGACTCGCCCGCGAGGCAGAGGTCCACCATGCCCACGCGGCCAGCCGCCTGGTCGACGATGCGGCGGAACAGGCCGAGATCCATGTCGCCCACGCGCCGGCCGCTCCAGTTGCGCGGGCACATGATGCAACCCAGGTCGCAGCGGTTGGTGAGCTCGACCGTGAGCTCCATCGGCCAACCGCCGGGGTCGGGGTCGCCTCGCAGGTAAGCCCAGCTCAGCGCGAGGCGGTTGCGCGTCTGCGACCAGCTCATGGCGGGGGGAGCGCGCCGGTGCGCGCTCGACTCAACAGGATGCGGCGGTCACGCGGTCCGCGAGCCATTTCTCGGGGAGGAAGCGGAACCAGCGGCGCGCCAAGCGCAGCTTGGCGATCGGCCGATAGAGAGCCGCGAGCACGCGCAGCGGCCAGGTGCCGTACTCGCGCACCTTGCCGTCCACGAAGATCGACAGGAAATACGCGGCTTCCTGTGCCTTGCGCTGCGATTCGGTCATCCACGGGTTGTTGGAGCGATCGAGCGCAAAGCGCGCCCAATCCTCGGTGCGCGGCGGGAACTGGAACCCCGCGCGCGCGGCGATGTGGTAGGCGTCGGTGCCGGGGTAGGGCGCCAGGCAGTAGACGGGCGAGACCAACGCCTGCGGGTTCTCGCGTACCACCTCGAGAAGCAGGTCCAGGGTCGCCGCGAACTCGGAGGCGCTCTCCTCGGGAAAGCCCGACATGAAGTTGTACCAAGGCACGATGTCGTGCTTGGCGAGCCGGCGGTTGATCTCGCGCACGTCGGCGATCTTCAGGCCCTTGCCGATCTCGCGCTGGATCCGCTCGGAGCCCGACTCCACCCCCATGTCCACGCGCACCATGCCGCTGCGCCTGAGCAGCGCGAGCTCGTCGTCGGAGAGCTTCTTGAGGATCGGAATGACCGTCCCTTGGACCTGGTAGGTGATGTCCCAGCCTTCGCGGAGAATGCCCTCGGCGATCTCGAGCGCCCGCTCCGTGCGCGTGAAGTACGAGTCGTCGGTGATGGAGACGTGGCTCACGCCCGGCAGGCTCGCCCGCAGGTGACGCAGATGCTCGAGCACCGTCGCGGCGCTCTGGCCACGCCAGCTCACGCCGAAGAGCGAGTTCGTGTAGCAGTAGCCGCACGGATAGGGGCAGCCGCGCGAGGTCTCGAAGTACGCGGTCTGGCGTCCGCCACGCAAGAACAGGTACCCGGGTCCGGCGAGGTGGTACGGGATGGGGTCGAGCCGGTCGAGATCGAGCTTGCCGCGCGGCGGGCCGAGCCGCACGGCGCCCTCGTCGTCGAGGCTCGCGGTGCCCGGGACCTCCCACGCCGGCCGGCCGGCGGCGAACGCCTCCACCAGCTCGGCGAAGGTGGTCTCGCCCTCGCCGATCACGACCACGTCGACGAGCCCGCCGGCGAGGGTTTGCTCGGGGAGCAGCGTGCCGTGGATGCCGCCCCACACCACGGGCGTCGTCGGCGAGATCTCCCGCACCGCGCGTGCGATCGCGAGGGCGTGGAGGAGCTGGCGACCGGTGACGGACGTGATCGCGACGCAGATCGGCCGGCGCGCGAGGAGCTGGGCGAGCGTCGCACGCCACTCGCGATCGACGCGCTCGTCGACCAGCACCACGTTGCGTTCCCGCGCCACCTTGCGGGCCGCGCTGAGCAGCGACAGCGGAAGCGTGGGGTGGCTCTTCCACGCGTCGAGGATCTCGGTCTTGGCCTGGACCAGCACCACCTCGGGGTCGTGACTGGCCCGCGACCCGACGCCCGCGGCTCGCGATCTCGCGACCGAGACCGACGGGGGAGCGGGCGCCGGGGGCGCCTCCGCGCGAATCGGAGCGACGGATGGCATCAAGCGCCCATCGGCGCCACCGGCAGCGAGACGCGGTTGGACTTGAGCGCGTTGCGCCGGTGGATTTCCTCGACGGGCAGGAAGGACTGGCCGCTTTCGCGGATCGGCTCGAGGTAGGTCTGGATGAACTCCTTGTCGTCGCCCGCCGGGCAGCCAGGCTGCACGTGCCCGAACGCTTCCTCGCCGAGCATCCGCTTCCAGATCGCCGCCATCGGCTCGCTCCGCACGTTTCCGAACGAGACGTGGGCCCGCGGGCAGGGCGCGACCTCGCCGGTCGCCGTCACGTAGATCTTCTCGATGCCCGCCGGGCAGCCTTCCTTCACGTAGTTCGAGCCGCCCTCCCAGCGCACGTGCGGCACCTCGAGCATCCGCTCGTAGGCGCGGATCTCGTGCTGGCGAAGGAGCTGGTCCTCGTCGTCCTTCCAGGCACCCACCGAGCACGCGATGTTGACGGTGAGCAGGCAGCCCAGGTTGCGCGCCAGCTCCACCATCTCCCAGGCGTCGCCGTTGGCGAGGTTCTCGCGGGTGATGACCGTGCACAGGTAGACCTCGAGATCGAGCGCCACCGCGCGGCGCACGCCGGCGACGAGCTTCTCGAAGGCGCCCACCCGCGCCTTCCGCGCGTCGTGGATCTCGGGGCGGGCGCTGTCGAGCCCCACCGAGAGGATCCGGACGCCGGAATCCTTGAGGCGTCGCACGGTCTCGTCGCTCAGCATCATCCCGTTGGTCGCGAGCGACACGACGGCGCGTTCGGGCTGGGCGGCGGCCAGCAGATCGTAGATCTCGCGCCGCATCAGTGCTTCACCGCCGGTGAAGTTGATGTTGAGCGCGCCGAGCTCGATGCACTCGGCGAGCACCCGTCGCGCGGTGGGGACGTCGATCACGTCACCCTTCGCCTCCATCAAGTCCCATGCGGAGCAATGTCCGCAGGCCGCGTTGCAGTCGTTCGATACCGAGAACTCGACGCCGCGCAGCACCGGCTGCTTGAGCACCAGCAGCTTGAAGTAGTTCGCGGCGATGCGCGGCAGGATGTACGGATAGCGGGTCATGAGCCCGCGGTGCTTGCCGACCAGTCGCGTAAAGGTGTTCATGCGGCTTCTCACCTCGTTGAAGTCGTCGAACCGTCAGGGCGCGGCGGCGCTCACGGGCGGCACGGCCCAAGTCGCCTCGGCGCGGCTGGCGGTGGCGGCGCGCGGCGCCGGGCCAGGCTCGAGGAAACAACATCCCACGCACGACGGGAACGGTCCCCGGCTGCGGAGATGGCTGCGGAACTCGCGGAACTCGGGACCATTCCAGATCTCGCGGATCGAGTGTTGGCGCACCGAGCGGGTCGAGAAGAGCTTACAGGCGTAGACCTCGCCGCGCGGCAGCACGCCGACCCGCGACCACGGATGCCGGCAGCTCGAGGTGCCGAGGTCCACCGCCTTGCGGATGTGGTGCTCGAGGTGGTCGGGAGTGACGTCGAGCGGGATCAGGAACGCCTCCGTGGGGCCGCCCGTGAAGCTCGCCAGGATGGCGCGCAGACGAGCGGCGAGCCCGTCGAGCGACGCCGTGTGCGGGGCCTTGGTGCCCTCGCCTCGGGCCAGCACGCCGTCGGCGCCAGGTCGAAGCGTGACCTTGCCCGGGTCTTCCTCCTTCAGCACGAAGTAGTCGACCGCTTCGGCGCGGGCGAGCTGGGCGAGCGCTTCGAGCGCGCCCAGGTTCTCCTTCAACACCGCGCTCTTGAGCGTCAGCTTGGGAAAGCGGCGTCCGAGCCGGTTGCGCTCGTCGCGAAGCGTGCGGAGCGCGGCGAGCGCGCGATCGAACGAGCCCGCCCGCCGCGTGATCGCGTCGTGGACGTCGCGCGGCCCGAGGATCGAGAAATCCACGGCGGCGAGCCCGGGGCGAGGCAGTCCGCGGCTGCCGAGCGCGGCCAGCGCGCGCGCGCCTGCGGCATCGAGCAAGGTGCCGTTGGTCTCGACCGTCACCAGCCGGAGCGCCGCGAGACGCGTGAGGATCGCCACCAGGTCCGCGCGGGCGAAGGGCTCGCCGCCGCTGATCGACACCAGCCGCGCCGTGGGCAGATCGCGCACCACGCGCTCGATCTCCTCCGCGGTCAGGTGGTCGGCGTCGGGCTGCATCGGCGTGGACGCTTCGCCGAGCGTGCCGCGATAGAAGCACATGCGGCAGTCGAGATTGCAGCGATCGGTGACCTCGAGGAAGAGCTGCGCTGGCGGCAGCGCCCAGCCGCCGAGTCGCCGGCCGAGGAAGCCGTGCGCCGACATGCCGAGCGCGTAGACGTCCTTCAGCCCAGGCATCTCGAGCCCATCGGCGCGCCGGCGGTCGAGCGAATCACCAGTCGCCCTGCTCGCGATGCAAGGCGTTGTAGATGTCGAAGGCCACGGTGCCGTTCTTGGTCACGTAGCACATGTGGCAGCTCGAGGCTTCGCGCAGGTCGAGGGTGTCGACGTTGTGGAACTTCTCGACCGTGAGGAAGAGCAGGCCGCGCGGCGGCTGGCGCGTGGCGTAGCGCAGGATGTCGCCCACGGCGGGCGCGAAGCGCGCCAGCTTGAGACCGCGGCCCAGCACGGCAGCGGGAGAGTCGAGGCGGGTGATGGGCGCGTAGTCGTGCGCGTCGCCCACCACCACCATCGGCAGGGTCGAGAGCTTCTGGCGCAGCTCCTCGCGCCCGGTGACCCGGTAGAGGCGCGACAACCACGTCACCGAGTCGACGAAGTCGCTCGGTCGGATGCGTCCGCCGGTCTCCGACTCGATCGCCGCCAGCGCATCCGCCACGTGGGTGGAGTCCGGCACGCCGGCGATGGACTCGTTCCGCACCACCCGCGAGTGCGGGTAGAAGCTCACCCAGAAGATGCCGTTCTCGAGCGCGAATCGGATGATCGGACCGATCTGGTCGGTGTTGAGGTCTTGGACGAGCATCACCGCGAACTGGACCTTGATGTTCGCGGCCCGCAGCTTCTCGATCACCTCGAGCTTGTTGTCGATGAGCCCCTGACCCCGGGTCTTCTCGTAGATCGCGTCGTCGAAGCCGTCGAATTGCAGGATCACCCATTCGAGACCGGCAGCCTTGAGCTCCTCGATCTTCCCGGGGCGCGTCAGCAACGAGCCGTTGGTGTTGAGCCGCGGCACGTAGCCACGCGCCTTCACCGCCCGGATGAGCTCCGGCAGGTCCTTGCGCACCGTCGGCTCGCCGCCGATCAGGCAGACGTTGGGGCGGAAGCCGCGCGCGGGGGGCTCGGGCAGCACGTGCTCGATCATCGCCGGGGTCAGCAGCCCGGTTTCGATCTCGTTGGCTCCCGCCAGGCACACCGGGCAATGGAAATTGCAGCGCCCGGTGACGTTCAGCATGATCGTGTACGTCCACTCGAAGTGCCGGTCGCAGCGGATGCCGCGCGCGCACTCAGGCACCTCGCAACCCTTGTCCTTGGGCAGCACCGCGTCGATCGCGCGGTAGAGTGCCGCGTCCTTCCAGTAGAGATCGGTGCGGCGCCCGTGGCTGGGGCAGTCGCGCCACATGTGGAGGTCGCCGTCGCGCTCGAAGAGCAGCGCCGGGACGACCACACGGCAATCCGGACAGAGCGAGACCGTCTCCGCCAGTGCGGTCGCCGGGCGCGGCGCGCCGGCGAGCAGCGCTTCGGGAGCGATCCGCAGCGGCCGGGGCGTCGCCGCCGGCAGGGCTTCCGGCGCGGTGAACGGGAGGATCTGCGCGCTCAAGGAACGGAGGTGGGAACGCTCGATGGTGCGTTCGCGAACGAGTGGCGCGCGAGGGGGACGCCGCGCGGATGCTAGCTCAGATCCACGACCCGTTGCCAGTTGAGGGGAGCTTGGAGCGCCGTCGCGGTCCCGGGTTCCGAGGGGAGGATGCCGGCGCGGCCCGCACCGTCCGTGCGCGAGGCGAGGCGCGGTGACGATGACGGTCGCGGGGGTGCCGGCGTCAGTTGGCGGCAGGGCAGTTCGGATGGCGCTTGATCAGGGCGCGCAGCTCGGGGCTCTGGCGCACGAGGGTCTGCTTCAAGAGGTGCGCCAAGAGTGACGGCGGTGTCGGCCCCCACTGGGCGATGTTTCGGATCAGCAGCGACGACTGGTAGGTCTGGCGGCAGAGCAGCGCCGTGGCCTTGCCGTCGAGTGGTAGCCCGGCCAGCGCGCTCAGCGCGCGGCCCTCGCTGCGCAGCACCAGGTCGACTTTCTCCTCGGGGCTGCACTGCGCGAAACGCGAGCGCAGGCACTCGCGCGCGGTGCCCTTGTTTCGATCCGTGACCTCGTGGCTCTGGCAGACGTTCCAGATGTCGAGGCACCGACGGTGCGAGAGAATGCGGCGCAGCAGGTGGATTGGAGTCTGCGGGTTGCGCAGCAGCAGGCGTTGCACCTCGCCATCGCCCACGATCACGCCCCGCGCTCCCAGCGCATCGAGCCCCGCAGCGTTGCCGTGGTGCGCCGCCACCAGTCGCGCGTGGACGAGGCCGAAACGCGGGTTGTCGAGCAGCCGCCGGACGACCCGCGAGACGGGGTCGTAGCAGAGCGCGGAGAGCTCGGGGTCCGCGACCTGCGTCGCCATGCTCTCGCGGATGTCGGCGCCGAGCTGATGCAGCGCGGACTCGAAGAGCGCGCGATGCACGTCGCCGCCGGCGGCGTGGGGCGCGCGCAGCGGCGCGCGGTGCTCGATCAGCGCCACCTGATCGGTCAGGTCCGGGATCTCGTCGGTTCGCGCCTCTCCCGCGCCCGAGCGACCTCCGGTTTTCGTGCCGCCGTGGGAGCGTGTGGCCATGGCGAGCGTTCCCCGCGCCGCATTGCACGGCCCGACGCGGAGGCGGGGGCGCGGGCCGAGGCGCGACCTCGGTACTTCACGACTCGAGCCTAGCAGCTGGGGCGACGCGTCGTGACGGGGCCCTCGCGGTGCCGGCGACCGAGCTCGCAGGCTGGCTCGGTGCGCGCTTCCGGTAGCGGATCGGTGACGGGGCAGGGCGAGAGATGGTGATGCACGTTACGGTCCTGTCGGCGTACCGATCCGCCACGTTTCCTCGGGGGGACGTTCGCCCGCCACCGCGCTGCCCCGCTTGCTGCCGCCCGCCGCAGCCGAACCGGTGGCTCCGGAGAACGCCCGAGAAGTCACGCGTTTTGGCGGTGGGAGCGCGAGCCGCTCGGGCGCGCTCGCGCGCGGACCGTTCGCGTCGACGTCGAGCTTGCGCCGATATTTCGTCGAAGGCACCACGGTTGCAGCGGCCTGACGCCGTGCCCAGGCGGGTGGTGCGGCTCGGGTGGCATCCAGAAAGGTGGCGACTGCATGAGCCTCAAACGCCGATTCGACGTCTTGGTGTGCGGCGCGGGGCCCGTCGGCCTCACGGCGGCGTTGGCGCTGGTGCGCCGCGGCGGTCTCGAGGTGGAGATCGTGGACGAGGCGGATGTGCGCGCGGGGCTGAGTTACGCGCTCGCGCTGCACCCGTCGACGCTGGCCGAGCTCGCGAAGCTCGGCGTCGCCGACGAGCTGGTGGCGCAGGGGCGCGCGGTCGATCGCATCGCCTTCTACGACGGGGCCGAGCGCCGTCTCGAGCTCTCCGTCGCCACGCTGGGCGGGCCGTACCCGTTCGTGCTGGTGCTGCCGCAAAATGCCCTCGAGGACGTGCTGCTGAGGGCGCTCGAGCACGCCGACGTGCAGGTGCGTTATCGCCACCGGCTCGCGCAGATCGATCCAGGCGCGGCAAACGGGGTGTCGTGCAGCATCGACCGCATGGAGCTCGCTTCCGCGGGCTACGGCGTCTCGCGTTCGGAGTGGACGATCGGCAAACGCCACGAGGTCGCGGTGCCGTTCGTGATCGGCGCCGACGGCCACAACTCGCTGGTGCGCCGCCAGCTCGGCATCGAGCGGCGTAGCGTGGGCGCGCCGGGGGTCTTCGCCACCTTCGAGCTCGTGACCCCGACGAGCGCTCCCGACGAGATGTGCATCACGCTCGCCAACGGCACCCGCAACGTGTGGTGGCCGCTGCCGGGCGAGCGCGTGCGCATGAGCTTCGAGATCGACGACGAGGACGCGCCGACCTCGGCGCGGCGCAAGAGCCGGCTGCCGTCCTTCGTACCGTGGCTCACTCGCTCGCTCGACGACGAGCGTCTGCACCAGCTGGTCGCCGAGCGCATGCCGTGGCTCCGCTGTCCGGAGGGCTCGCTCATGTGGTCGGTGGCGGTGCGCTTCGAGCGCGCGCTCGTCGATACCTTCGGGCGCGGGCGCGTGTGGCTCGCTGGAGATGCGGCGCACCTGGCGTTCCCCTTCGGGGTCCACAGCATGAACGCGGGCATGTGCGAGGCCGTGGATCTGGCGGATCGCATCGGCCTGGTCGCGCGCGGGATCGAGAACGTCGCCGCGCTCGACGCATACGGCCGCGTGCAGCGGGCCGAGTGGGAGGCGCGGCTCGGGCTGGGCGGTGGCGGACACGCGCTCGCGTCCGGAACCGACTGGGACATGGCCCACGCCGACGCGATCCTCGAGTCGTTGCCGGTGTCCCGCGCGGACGCGGGTCCGCTCTTGGCGCAGGCCGGCATCCGGTTGCCAACCCGCTGAGGCTCGCCCACGCGCGGCCTCCCGCGACGATCGGACGTGGGCGGTCGAGGCGCGGCGGCGCCGGGCCCGAGAGCCCCGCTCAGCAGCCGCCGGACGCCAGGATGTCGTTGAGGTCGTGCAAGTCGGTGTCGAGCCCGTAGGCGGTCTCGACCTGAAGCGCGCCGGCGAGCAGGCTCGGTACGTCCACGAAACTCGTGGACGGATCGAGGTTCATCCCCGCGCGCACCTCGTGCGCGAGATGCGTCGCTTCGTAGCTCGTGGCGTTCCACACGTCGCTTGCGGTCACGTGGTCGTACGCCATCACGGTGATGCCCTCGGCGTACGCGTCGAGGCTCACGAACCAATCGTCGCGTGAGGCGTCGGACGTGGGATCGGCGGGCCACGCGATGCGCCCCCCCGAGGTGACGTCGATCCACTCGTGGATGTCCACGTGCAGCGCCACCGGCGGCTCGGCGCTCGACAGCAGATCGCGCACCGGGCCGATCACGAGCAACCATTCGGCCACCAGCTCGTAACACGCCACCGGATCGAGCGTCGCGATCTTGCACGCCGGAAAGCTCACCGGCTCGATGTCGAGGTGCACCGCGTCGAACTGCTCGGCCACGTCCGCGCGCGCGGCGTTGAAGTCGAGCACGCGCTCGGTCACGTGCTGGTAGAGCGCGCTCGGGTTGGTGAGATAGCTCGAATCCGAGAGCAGGTACTCGGACGTCATGCCGCGGTCGTGCAGATCCACGTTGAAGGTCGCGACCTGGCTCGCCGAGGGCACGTTGCTCCCCGTCATCGGCCCGTACGAGCCGTACATGCGGCGAATGCCGCAGGCGAACGCGGCGTCGGCGACGTCCGTGGGCGAGAGCGCGCCGGTGCCGGCGAAGACTTCTTCGATGCCGTGGGGATCACCGGCCCCGGGATGGCGATACCACCACGAGCCGCGATCCGGGGCGCTGCAGCCCAGCGTTGCAGCGACGAGGGCGAGGAGCGCGGCTCGGATCGGTCGGCGGTTCCACATGAGCTTCTCCTGCGTCGGCGGGCTCGCGCGATCATACGCCCGCGCGCGGCGGTTGCGCCTCAGCGCGACGGATCGTGAGCTGTCACGGCGAGCGAGCGAGCGGGGTGGAGCCCGGCGACGTGTCCCATGAACGGCGGATGAATGCTGTAGCCGAGCAGCGACTGCAAGCGCGGCGACATGCGCGCCGCGCGGGCGGGCGCGATCGACAGGAAGAAGTTCTCCTGCTGTCGCGCCCACGGGGCGCAATATTGATTCGAGAACGCGAGCCGCGGTGCCGAGCTCACGTTGGCGCCGCCGCGGTGCAGCAACGTGCCGTGGAAGACGACGACGGAGCCCGCGTCCATGACCACCGTCTCGACGCAGCCGGCGATCGCCTCGGGCAGCGCGGCCGCGGGCTTGGGCGCGCGCGGCAGGCGTGGGTCGGGGGCGAACTCGGCGGGAAGCTCGCGCAGGAACTGGTCCACCTGGGCATCGTCCCAACGATGGCTGCCGGGCACGACCTGTGTCGCGCCGTTCGTCTCGGTGAAGGGGTCGACGGCGAAGATCGTGCTCACGCTGACGGGTGGACGCGGCCGTGGGATCCGGTAGAACGAATCGTCCGTGTGGAAGGGCTGTTCGGTCTCTCCTGGAAAGATCTGGATCGCCTGCGAGGCGGTGAGCAGGTAGTTGGGCTCGAGAACGCGATCGCAGATGGCGAGGATGCGGGGATCTTCGGTGATGCGCTCGAAGATCGGCGCCAGCGCGACCAGTGAATAGACGCGTTGCGTGGCGTAGCCTTCGAAGTTGTTGCGGCCGAGCTTCGGTTGCTCGATCCACGGGGCGAGCCCCGCGCGGATCTCCACTCGGTCGGCGGACGAGAGGATGTCGCTGAGCACCACGAACCCCCGTCGATCGAGCTCGTCGAGCGCCGCGTCGCTGGCGAACGTGTCCACGGGCGTCAGGTTGCCGCTCCGATGCGCGCCCGACAACCACACCGGAGCGCCCCGGAGCGCGGTCGGCGGGCGTCTCGGTCGGCGGCGCGCTGGCTGGCTCTGCGCCGCCGTTCTCGGTCTGGCGGCGTGCGCGAGCGACCCGGCCGGCAGCGCGGTGCTGCGCTTCCCGGCGGCGTTTCGTTTCGGCGCCGCAACGTCCGCGCACCAGGTCGAGGGGAACCAGCACAACACCTGGAGCGAGTGGGAGACGCTGCCCCAATTCGCAGCACAGGTGGTCGAGCCGTCGGGGATCGCCGATGACGAGTACCGCCGCTTCGAGGAGGACCTCGATTGGGTGGCGTCGATGGGCCTCGACACCTACCGCTTCTCGGTGGAGTGGTCGCGCATCGAGCCGGTTCGGGGCCAGATCGACGAAGCGGCGCTGGCGCACTACCGCGCCGAGCTGGACGCGCTCCACGCACGCGGTCTGCGCGCCTCCGTGACCTTGCACCACTTCACCGAGCCCACGTGGTTCGTGAATCTCGCCGGCATCCGTCCCGGAGACCCGTCCAGCTATTGCCCCGAGGGACCGACGCCGAACGATTTCTGCTCGTGGAGCAATCCCGAGTCGCCAAGCGCCTTCGGGACTTTCTGCGGCGTGGTCGCCGCTGCGCTGGGCAACCGGGTCGACGAGTGGATGACGATCAACGAGCTCACCGGCTACTGGCTGAACAGCAGCGTGAGCGGGACCTTCCCGCCGGGGCTCGTGGCCGCCTCGGAGCCCTTGCGCAGCGAGATCGCCATGCCGCGGCTCAGGAACCTGATCACCGCCCACGTCGCCTGCTACCACGCGATCCACGCGCGCGATCGGGTGGACGCGGACGGGGATGGCGCACCGGCGAGGGTGGGGCTCACGATCGGTACGGGCGCGGTGCGCCCCGCGCGACCGGACTCCTCGGGCGATGTGCGCGCGGCCCGCACCGCCGAGGCGCTCGCGTCGTTCCAGGTCTTCGACGCGCTCACGGGCGCGGGTCTCGACACGGATCTGGACGGAGTTCCCGACGAGCCGCATCCGGAATGGGCGGGAACGCTCGACCTTCTCGGGCTCCAGTACTACGCGTCGACCGTGGTCGTCGGGCTGCCGTTCGCGCCGCCCTTCTCCGCGTTGCCGTGCTCGAACGTGGAGCCGGCTTTCCTGGTCGATCTCGAGCTGGCCCTCGGCTGCCCGCCGCCGCCCACCCCGGATTTCCCGCTGGGGCCGGAACCACCGCAGCGGACGTTCGGCTTGCAACACGATCCGGAGGGGCTCGGCGAAGTGCTCGACCACCTCGTCGCACGCTATCCAGCGCTGCCGATCGTGATCACGGAGAACGGCTTCGCCGATGACGCCGACAAGCGCGCATCGTCGATCGTGCGCCACCTGCGCGTGGCGCACGAGGCGATCGCCCGTGGCGTCCCGCTCGAGGGCTACTACCACTGGTCGCTGCTCGACAACTTCGAATGGGGGCGCGGTTTCGGCGTGCGCTTCGGCCTGATCGCCGTCGCACGCGACCGCGATCTCGCGCGCTCGCCGACGGTCGCGGCGGAGGTCTATGGCGAGATCGCGCGTGCGCACGGCCTCTCGGCGCGACTGCTTGGCGAGCGCGACGGCGCCGGTGCGCTGCCGTGAGCGCCGGATGGCTCCCGGTTCGCCGCCGCTCAGCGATCGAAGCGCACGTAGATGGCGCGCGCGCCGAGCTCGAGCGAGACCGAGGACGCCGTGCCGGGCTCGCAGGCGGCGTCTCCCAGGTCCGACGTGCAGCGGTAGGCGTGGCGGCGCGGTGGGCTCGCGAGCACGAGCGGGGTCGTGCGCTCGGGCACCGAATCCCAGCCGACGAAGGTCACGTGCCCGTCCTCGTCGTCCACGAACGCGAGGCCGACCGCGCCCTCTGGTAGCGCGAGCGGCGCGCTCAGGTCGGCGGCGAAGCGCGAGGTGGCGAGGACGTTGCCGAGGGTGGAGGCGGCGCGGTACGCGGGCTTCGCGTGTGGTCCGTCGCTGGCACCCGACCACGTGAAGAGCCCGAAGTAATCCTCGGTGGGCGGGAAGCTGCCTCCCTCGCGATCCCAGAACGTGTACCAGTCGAGAGCCTCGACGCCCGCCGCGATCGCCAGCAAGGCCCCGCGGGTGAAGAAGGCCGCCTGACCGGCTTTGCCGATGATCAGCGACGGCCAGCCCCATTCGGTGAGCCAGATGGGCTTGCCTGCCGCACCGATCCGCTCCAGACGCTGGCGAGCGAGCGCCACTTGCCCGGGAAGATCGGGCCAGAGCTCGCGGTCATCGCCCTGCCACGACCATTCGGGGGAGGTGGTCTGCAGGAACGTGTAGGGATGGATCGCGAGCGCGTCGAAGTACTGGCCGATGTCGGGATGGGCCGCGTGCATCGCCTCGAGGAAGTAGTAGAGCCCAGGGTCGAACGTGTACTGGTCGAAGCCGGAGAGCCCGCCGATGAGCACCTGCGCGCCGGGGCAGGCCTGGTGGACTGCGGTGAACGTGGCCTTCAGGATGGCGCCGTAGCGGTCGGGGTCGGGGACCGGCTTCCAGAAGATCTTGAGGTTCTCTTCGTTCCACAGCTCGTACGACTCGATGACGCCGCAGAAGTGCTCGGCGACGTGCGCGGCATAGTCGGCGAAGTCCTCGGGGAGGATCGCCGAGTCGTTGCCGTCGGGGCGCGCCCAGTCGACCCCGTAGGAGAGCCGTCCGTCCACCTGCAATCCCGCGCTCGTGAGCAGCGCGATGAACGAGTCGGTGTTAGTCCACTCGAACTGATCCTGAGCGGGCTCCACCCGCGGCCAATCGATGGAGATGCGGATCCGGCGCAGCCCGGATTCGAGCAGGTGGGCGATCTCGAAGTCCCGCTCCCAGCTCGGGTTCGGACCTTCGTACATCTGGGTCGCCATCCCGAGGACTCGCCCCACGGGAAGCCCGCGCGGCGCGAGCTGCGACCACGGGTCGTGGCGGCCATCGCCGACGGCGCCGCCGCAGCTCGCGAGCGCCAGCGTCGCGGCCAGCGCGAGCCGTGGCCGCGCTCGCCGCATCGCGCCGGCAGCAGGCGTCATCGGACGGCGACCGACGACAGCACGCGCGCGAGCGCTTCCGGCGCCGTGACGGCGGGGATGTGACCCGTGGGCAGGCGCACCACCGTGGGGGCGCGCGGCAGCCGGCGGATCATCTCCTCTTGCATGGCCGGTGAGACCGGTCGATCGCGCTCGGTGAGCACGTAGGTCACCGGGACGTGGGCGATCGTCGACCAGCGTACCGGCTGGAAGTAGTGGTGCACCGTGTCTTGGACGCAGCGCGCGGGATCGACGACGAACGCGAGCGTTTCGTCGTCGAGCGGATCGCCACCGTACGCCGAGCGGAATGCCTCGGGGTCCTCGGGTGGTCCGGGCAGCGTGATGACGATCCCGGCTGCGCGCGCCTGCTCCACGGCCATCACCAAACCCTCGCGGTGGTGCGGCTTCATGCAGTCGATCCCGGCGCCGCCCTCCGGTGGAACCAGCGCCGCGTTGAGCACCACGTGCGCGACGCGCGCGCCGAGCCGTGCCACCACGCCCGGCACCACCAGCCCGCCCGACGAGTGCGCGACGACGACGACGGGGTCCGCGAGCGCCGCGGCCTCGACGTCCGCGATCACGGACTCGACCTCGTCCTCGATCGAGAGCGTCGCGAGATCCGCGGCCCGTCCGCTGCGGCCAGGGAAGTCCACGGCCAGCGCGGGCCGATCCAGCTGCGGCAGCAGGCGATCCCAGAAGCGTGCCGTGGACCCGCCGCCGTGGATCAACAGGTAGGTCATGAGACGATCACTGCGCGGTCGTCGATGTCGCTCGGCTCGACTCCGTCAGCGTCACGCCGAGCGGGCCGCGCCACCGGATGGGCGGGGCACCACGAGCCGCGCACGCGATGTACCGAGCGCGGCGACGCGGTCCGCCACTTCAGCCGAGCTCCGCCGAATCAGGGCGCGGCGTGGGGCGCTTCCGGCGCGGCGGGCGCCGGTGCCGCTTCCGGCGCGGGAGCGGTGGGTGCCGTCGCCGTGCTCGGGCTCGGTTGCCCCGCGGGCGCGGCAGCCGCGCTCGGCGCGGGCTCGGTGGGCACCGCGGGGATCTCGGTGCTCGGCGCGGGAGCCTTGTCCGCCGCCGCGGGAGTCGCCGCGCCAGCGGGCTGCTCCTCGATCGGGATCAAGCTGTCGCTACCGGTCGTGCCACTCGCACCCATGCGCGCGAGCGCCAGCGCGATCGCGAAGAACGCGGCGGCGAATCCCGCGGTGAGCTTCCCCAAGAAGCCGCCGGCGCCGGCGGCGCCGAACACCGTCTGGCTTGCGCCACCGAACGCAGCACCCATGTCGGCGCCGCGGCCCTGCTGGATCAACACCAGCAGGATCAACAGGATCGAGATGACGACCTGAACGACGACCAGAATCGTGTACCACATGGTGACTGGTTCTCCGGGATGGGTGAGGCGACGCCGGGCTTGGGCTACTCAGCGAGCCGCGCGGACGATGGCCTCGAAGGATGCGGCGTCCAGGCTGGCGCCGCCGACGAGAGCACCGTCGATGTTGGGTTGAGAGAGTAGCGCCTTGGCGTTGTCCGCCTTCACGCTCCCGCCGTACTGGATGCGAGTCTGAGCGGCGCGCGAGGCGCCGAGGAGCTGGCCGAGCCAACCGCGGATCTTGGCGTGGACTTCCTCGGCTTGCTCGGGAGACGCCGTGCGTCCGGTGCCGATCGCCCAGACCGGCTCGTACGCGATCACGAGGCCGGGGGCCTCGCTCTCGCCGAGGCCGGTCAGCGCACCCCGGATCTGGCCTTCGATCACGGCCTCGGTCCGGCCGCTCTCGCGCTCGGCGAGGGTCTCGCCGACGCAGACGATCGGCACCAGACCTGCCGCCGCCGCGGCACGGAGCTTCTTGGCGACGCCCGCGTCGGTCTCGCCGAAGTACTGGCGACGCTCGGAGTGGCCGATGATGACGAACCCGCAGCCGGCGTCCACGAGCATCCCCGCGGCGATCTCGCCGGTGAACGCTCCCTTCGGCTCCTCGTGCAGGTTCTGGCCGCCGAGCAGGATCCTGCTGCCGGCGATCTCGGCGCGCACCAGCTCGAGCGCGGTGAACGGCGGGGCCACGCCCACGTCCACGCCGTCGATGGAGCCGATCTTGGCCTTGAGGGCTTGCGCCAATGCCCGCGCCTCGGCGGCGCGGCCGTGCATCTTCCAGTTTCCGGCGATGAAGGGCGTTCGCGCCATGGTTCGTTCACCCGTTTCCCGCGGCCCGTGCTTCGAGCGCCGCGATGCCGGGCAGCTTGATGCCCGAGAGGAACTCGAGCGACGCGCCGCCGCCCGTGGATACGTGGCTCAGACGCGAGGTGTAGCCGCCGCGCTCGAGCGCCGCCACCGAGTCGCCACCACCCGCCACGGTGAACGCCTGGGCGGTCGCGACCGCTTCCGCCACGGAATAGGTCCCCTTGGCGAACGCGGCGGTTTCGAAGACGCCCATCGGGCCGTTCCAGAAGACGCTCTTGGCGCCCGAGATCACGCGTGCGTACTCGGCGGCGGTGGCCGGCCCGATGTCGACGCCCAGCTTGTCGACGGGAATGCCGTCGCGCGCCACCACCACGGCGCTGGCCGCGTCCTCGATGCCCGCCGCTGCGACGTGATCGGAGGGCAGGTGGATCGTGATGCTCTTCTGGCGGGCGTGGTCGAGAACTCCGCGGGCGAAGTCGAGCTTGTCCTCCTCGACCAGCGACTTGCCCACCGGCACACCCTGCGCCTTGAGGAACGTGTACGCCATGGCGCCGCCGACCAGCAGCGCGTTCACGCGCTCGAGCAGCTTCTCGATGACTTGGACCTTGTCCGAGACCTTGGCGCCGCCCAGGATCGTGACGAACGGCCGATCGATCTCGCCGCTCAGCAGTCGACCCAGCGACTCGATCTCCTTCTGTACCAAGAACCCCGCCGCGGCGCTCTTCACCAGCGGCACCATCCCCGCCGTGGAGGCGTGGGCGCGGTGCATGGTGCCGAAGGCGTCGTTCACGTAGGCATCGGCGAGCTTCGCCAAGGCGGCGACGAAACCCGCCTCGTTCTTCTCCTCGCCGGCGTGGAAGCGCAGGTTCTCGAGCAGCAGGCACTTGCCGGGCGCGAGCGCGGCCACCTGCGCTTCCACCTCGGGGCCGATGCAGTCGGCCGCGAGGGGGATCGGGGTTCCGAGGATCTCGCTCAGGCGGGCGGCCACCGGAGCGAGGGAATACTTGGGTTCGGGCTTGCCCTTCGGGCGACCGAGGTGACTCGCCAGCACCACCCGCGCACCGCCGTCCAAGAGCCACCTGAGCGTGGGCAGGGTGGCGGTGAGACGGGTGTCGTCGGTGACCTTCCCGTCCTTGATCGGCGCATTGAGGTCGGCGCGCAGGAACACGCGCTGACCCCGAACGTCGAGACCGCGAAGCGTGGGCAGTGCCATCGTGTCCTCCTCGGTCGGTCGATCGCCGCGAGCCGCGTGGGTCTCAGAGGCTCTTCGCGATGTAACGGATGACGTCGATCATGCGGTTCGAGAACCCCATCTCGTTGTCGTACCAGCTCAGGATCTTGGCGAGCTTGCCGTCGATCACGCTGGTGGTGAGCGCGTCGAAGCACGAGGAGTGAGCGTCGCCGTTGAAGTCGATCGAGACCAGCGGCTCGTCCACGTAGCGAAGCACCCCCTTGAGCGGCCCCTCGGCTGCGGCCTTCACCGCGGCGTTGATCGCGTCCTTGGTCGCGTCCTTCTCGAGCTCGCAGGTGAGATCGACCACCGAGACGTTCGGCGTGGGGACGCGGATCGCGAATCCGTCGAGCTTGCCCTTGAGCGCGGGCAGCACCAGCGCCACCGCCTTCGCCGCACCGGTGGTGGTCGGGATCATGGACAGCGCCGCCGCGCGGGCGCGCCGCAGATCCTTGTGCGGGAAGTCGAGCGTGACCTGGTCGTTGGTGTACGAGTGCACCGTCGTCATCAAGCCACGACGGATGCCGAAGGATTCGTGCAGCACCTTCGCCACCGGCGCCAAGCAGTTGGTGGTGCACGAGGCGTTCGAGATGATGTGGTGCTTCGCCGGATCGTAGGTCGTGTGATTGACGCCGTAGCAGAGCGTCACGTCCTCGTTCTTCGCCGGAGCGGAGATCAGCACCTTCTTGGCGCCCGCCGCGATGTGCTTCGCCGCGCCCTCGCGGTCGGTGAACTTGCCGGTCGATTCGATGACGATGTCGACCTTCAGGTCCTTCCAGGGGAGCTGCGCCGGGTCCTTCTGGGCCGTGACCTTGATCTCGCGGCCATCGATCACCAGGCTCTCGTTGCCGGCCTTCACCTCACCTGGGTAGGTGCGGTGGATCGAGTCGTACTTGAAGAGGTGAGCCAGAGTCTTGGGGTCGGTGAGGTCGTTCACCGCCACGAACTCGATGTCCTTCGAGCCGAGCCCGGCGCGCATCACCAGACGTCCGATCCGTCCGAAGCCATTCACCGCGACGCGAACGCTCATCCTCAAACCTCCATCCCGAGCTGGGTCCGAGAGCTTCGATTCGACTTCGGCCTGAGCCGTTCCCGGCTCGACCGAGCGTCGATCGTGTCCTTCGGTGCCGGCCCGCTCCGGCGCCGAATCCCACGGAAAGCCTCGAAAAGTAGTCGTCCCTCAAATGACGCGTCAAACGCAGGCGTCACCCCGACCCGGAACCGTGAGCGCTGCCCGCGGCGCCGGGGGAGCGGTGACTGGAGCGAAGAACGTGCCGTTCGCGCCCGCCGAGGCCAGCGCGCACCGTCCGGCTCTGCCGTGGCGCGATTTTCGCGCGTGAGCGTGAGGCACCCGCGCCGGCGGGTTTCCGCCCTGGCGCAGCTTCGTCGCGAGGACACGCGTAACGCGTTTCCCGACGGTGACGCATCTGCCGCCGCCGGCGCGGTCGCCGTCGCCAGTCGGTGCGCGGGCCGGCGCGCTCGCGGGTGACGCGCCTGCTACGATCCGCGCCGCCATGTCCGATCGCGAGCTGGATTTCGTCGGCGGGTCGAACGCTTCCGCGAGCGCCGGCGACGAACGCGTCGAGGGCGAGGTCGAGCGGGTCGTCTTCGAGAGCGGCACCGGCGATTTCCGCGTGTTGCGTGTGAGCACGTCCGGCCGCGAGGGCGTGGTCACCGTGCTCGGACGGGTGCCGTCGCTGCTGCCTGGCCAGGCGATTCGCGCCGAGGGGAAGTGGGAGATGGACCGTCGCTTCGGCCGGCAGTTCCGGGCGAACGCCGTCGAGGTGGTGGCACCCACCACCGCGGCGGGAGTCGAGCGCTACCTCTCGTCCGGGCTGGTGAAGGGGATCGGCGCCGCGACCGCCAAGCGCATCGTCGACGCCCTGGGGACGGGCGCGCTCAAGACCATCGTCGACGAGCCCGCGCGGCTCACCGAGATCCGCGGCCTCTCCCGTGCCAAGGCCGCGGCGTTGGTGGAGGCCGTCGAGGCCCAGTTCGGCGCCGGCAACGTCGTCGCGTTCCTGCACTCGGTTGGTCTCGGCGCCGGGCTCGCGCGCCGCGTGTTTCAGGCGTGGGGTCGCGATACCGCACGGCGCATCCAGGCCAATCCCTACGACCTCGCCACCGAGGTGCGCGGCATCGGCTTCCAGACCGCGGATCAGATCGCGCGCACGCTCGGGTTGCCCGCGGACTCGCCGCTGCGAATGCGTGCGGGCGTCCTGCACCAGCTCGACGAGCTGGCGAGCCGTGGTCACGTATGCGTTCCCGAGCGACGGCTGATCGATGCAGCGGCGCAGGCGCTGCAGGCCGACCCCGGTCTGGTGGCGCAGGCGATTCGCGATCTGGCCGGCTTGGAGCGCGTGATGCTCGACGGCCGCTGGGCCGCCGACGATCCGAGCGTCTATCTGCCCGCGCTGGCGGCGGCGGAGCGGGAGGCCGCCGAGCGGCTGGCCGTGCTCGCCACCACCCCGGCGCAGACCACCCGCGACGACGGCGACGTGGACGCGACGATCGCCGCCGTGGAGCGCGAGCTACGGGTCGAGCTGGCGCCGCTGCAGCGCGAGGCGGTGCGGGCGGCGATCGAACGGAAGGTGGTCGTGATCACCGGCGGCCCCGGCACCGGCAAGACCACGATCATCCGCGCGATCGTGCGGGTGCTCGAGCGTCGACGCATGCGTCTCGCGCTCGCGGCGCCCACCGGCCGCGCGGCGCGACGCATGTCGGAGGCGACGGGCGCCACCGCCCTGACGCTGCACCGGCTGCTCGAGTTCCAGCCGCAGACCAGCACGTTCCTGCGCGACGCCGACGCGCCGCTCGACGCGGACTGGCTGGTCGTGGACGAAGCGTCGATGGTGGATCTGCCGCTGGCGCGGGCCATGCTCGACGCGTTGCAGCCCGCGACGCATCTGGTGTGGGTCGGCGACGCGGATCAGCTCCCCAGCGTGGGGCCGGGGTCGGTCCTCGCAGACGTGATCGCGTCGCGTGCGGTGACGGTGGTGCGGCTCACGGAGATCTTCCGGCAGGCGGCCGAGAGCGGGATCGTCGTCAACGCCCACAAGGTGAATCGCGGCGAGGTGCCGCGCGGCGAGCGTGACGAGTGGCCGGATTTCTTCACGGTGGATCGCGAGGACGCCGAGGACGCGCAGCGGCTGGTGGTCGAGCTGGTCGCCGAGCGCATTCCCGCCAAGTTCGGGCTCGATCCGATGTCGCAGATCCAGGTGCTGGCACCCATGCGCCGAGGCGTGCTCGGCACCGTGGCGCTCAACGACGCGTTGCGGGCGCGGCTCAACCCCCAAGGGCCGCCGATCGGCGCGGGCGCGCACGGGTTGCGGCTCGGCGATCGCGTCATGCAAGTCGCCAACAACTACCGCCTCGACGTGATGAACGGCGAGGTCGGCCGCATCGAGGAGCTCGCCGCGAGCGGCCAGGAAGTACGCGTACGCTTCGACGACCGAGCGGTCAGCTTCCCGCGCGCCGAGCTCGAGTCCTTGGACCTTGCGTACGCGTGCTCGATCCACAAATCGCAAGGCAGCGAGTACCCGGCGGTGGTGATCCCGCTCCACACGCAGCATTTCGTGATGCTGCGTCGCAATCTCCTCTACACCGCCATCACCCGCGGCAAGAAGGTGGTGGTGCTGGTCGGGAACGCCAAGGCGCGGCGAATCGCCGTGCAGGAAGCGCGTCTCGAGCCGCGCTTCACCCACCTGGCCGAGCGGCTGCGCGCGGCGGCGCACGGTGCGCCGCTACCCGGCGCCTGACGCGGGCGCGAGGCGTGACCGCGCGCCTCGCGATCACGCGCCGCGACGCGCTCGTCGGAGCAATCCGGCGAAGAAGGGCACGAACGGGATCGCCAGGCCGAGGAGATCGACCGAAAGCGCGCCGCCGGTCTCGCGGCTGATGACGGCGACGCAGCCGGGGCGCCGCTCGACGGCGCCGATGTCGCAGGCGCCGCTTTGGGGCCGCGCCACGCCGCGCTCGTCCGTCGCTTGGCAGCTCGCGGGGTCGGCAGCGTTGAGCGCCGGGCTCGACGCCGCCGGCATGTGGGTCTCCACCAACGCCGAGTTGCTGGCGAGGGGACCGATCCCTGGACTGGCGACCGCGAGCTGATCGTATGGCTGGGTGAACGGGCAGGTGCTGCCGGGGCTCTCGAGATTGCCGCCGAGCGAGGTGATGGTGCCGGTGCCGAACACCGCGCAGCTCCCGTCGACCAGCGAGTTCGCGAGGGTGGCCGTGCCGCCCTGCGAGACCACGACGTCGTTGTCGTATCCCCACTGCGCGAAGTTGTTGCTGAACGTGGTGTGGACGATCGACAGGTGGCCGGTGTTGTAGGGCACGCTGACCGCCGCGAACGCTCCGTAGCCCGGTGAGATCGATACCGCGGTGTTGCCGCTCACGGTCGAGTTCACGAGCAGTGCGTTGCCGTAGAACGACGCCGCCGGCGAGTACGACGCGGTGTTGTCTCGGATCGTGGTGTCGCGGATCTCGAGGAAGCCCGCCTGGTACTGGTAGACACCGCCGGCTTCACCGAAGAGCCCAGGCACGTTGTTGCGGATGACGTCCCGGAGCAGCGCGGTCTTGCCGTTCGACTCGACGTAGATCCCGCCGCCATGGGCGGTGAGCGGGTTTCCGCCGCGGATGGTCATGTCAGAGATCACCGTGGTGCCGTTCCAGCGGATGTGGAAGACGCGATCCACGGCGTGGGCGTCCACGGTGGTGATGGACGCTCCCGAGCCCTTGAGCTGAAGGTCGTCGGTGATGTCCAGGTCGCCGGTCAGTCCCGCGTCCTCGTAGAGGCCGGCGATCGAGAGATCGTACGTGCCGGGCGGAAGCGAGATGAGATCGACGGTCGGGCTCGGCTGCCCCGCGGGGCACGCGTCCACGGCGGCGTTGGTGTTCGCGGCGACGATCGCCTCGCGCAGCGTGCAGTTGCCGTTGGGGCCGAGGTTCAGGTCGTCGGTGGTGGCCGTGACCGTGATGGTGGTGGCGGCGGCGAGCGAGGCGAGCGAGAGCGCCGCGCTCAGGGCCGTCGCCAACGTGAGGTGTCGTCGGAGGTTGGTTTTCATCCCGCGATTCTCCCACGGATATGGCCCGCGGCGCGAGCGACCGCGAGCGCTCAGCCCGCGAGTCGCTGCCGATCGGGATCGAGGAGGAAGTGCCGCGCCTCGCCCGTGGCACCGTGAAACACCAGCTCGCGAGCGAGCCCGTCGCCGCGCCCCGCGTCCGGGACCGTGACGCGGCCCGGGCCGAGGGCGAGCAGGCGTTGCACGGCGCCGAGGTCCGGGCGGCTGTTCGCGAAATCGTGGCCGAGCGAGATCAGATGAGCGCCCAGCGTGTTCACCGTCGCGACCAGCTCGGCGAGCTCGGCTGGGATGCCCTCGAACACGATCGCGTCGGGATCGCCGCCGAAGAGCCGCCCGCCCAGGAAAGCGCGAGCGAGGTTGGTCGCCAGGTTGTTGCGGATGCCGGGAGACGAACGATCGTTGAGCCAACGCTGCGCCGGCGAGAGCCAGCGGTTTCGCCCATAGGCCGTGTCCGGTGCCAGGCGCTGGCAATCGACCCAGCCGACGTTGGCGAGCAGCGGCGCGATGGCCGCCACCATCCACGCCTCCCCCGCGCCGCGGCGTAGCGCCTCCATGCCGCGCGCGTACGCCATCGCGCGGGTCGCGGCGCGATCGAAGCGCGCTCCGGGTGCGGCGCCGGCGGTCAGGAAGTCGACCTTCAGGATCTCGAAACCGTGGTCGACGAGGGCGCGAGCGGTGGCTTCCAGGTGCGCGGCGACCTCGGGGTGCGTGGTGTCGAGCGAGTACGTGGGGGTCGGTCTGCCGAAGCTCAGGATCATCGCCGTCTTGAGCGGGCGGCCGCGTGGATCGCGCACCAGCCAATCGGGGTGCGCGCGCGCCACGCGCGACTCGGCGGCCACCGCGAAGGGCGCGATCCACAGGCCCGGCGCGAAGCCCGCGTCGCGGATGTGGCGCGCCAGCGCCGCCAGACCGCTCGGGAGGCGGGGGCTCGAAGCGAGCCAGTCGCCGTGAGCGATCTGATAGCCGTCGTCCACGATGACGCTGTCCACGGGCGCGCGGCACGCGCGCAAGGCAGCGACGCGCTCGTGAATCCACCGCTCGTCGAGGCCGGTGTAGGCGCCCGCGTACCAGGTGGCCCACGCGACTCGTCGCTGGGCTGGCACGCGCGCGTCGTTGGCTTCGCCGACGCCATCGGCCCAGCGTTCGAGCAACGTCTCGGCGCGCTCGCCGGCACGGATCTCCACGTCCTCGAGCACGAGCCGCTCGCCGGGCCCGAGCTCGGCGTCGTCGCCCCACTGGGTCACGGAGAGCGAGTCGTCGCCGGTGTCGAGAGTGAGCGTGGTGAAGAAGCGACGGAAGCCGAGGGCACCGACGAGCAACGCGGCACCACCGCGCGCGGCGGCGATGGCCAGCACGCCCTCGCTGGTGGTGCGGCCGCGCTGGGTGGGCGAGCGCGGGTGAGGATCGTGGGTCATCCACTCGAGCCAGCGCGGCAAGACGCGCCGCGGCACCCGCAGCTCGAGGGCGCGATCTCCGGTCTCGGCATCGATCCATCCGGCGGGCGCCGCGACCGACCAGCCGTTCGCCAGCACCCGTGCGCGACGCCAGCCGGTTGCGAGCCGCAGCCCGCCGCCCGAGGTCGGTACGGCTTCGATCGGCGTGATCCGCTCGAGCCGCAGCGATTCCGCCCCCCGGTTCTCGATCGAGCCGCACACGCGCACGGCATCGTCGGTTCGCGTGAGCTCGAGGGCGAGGGTCGCGCCGCTCAACGGCTCGGTGGCGCTCGCTCGCCAGCGCTGCTCGTCGACCCGTTCGATCCGCGCCGAGCGATGCCCGAGATCGAGCTGCATGCGCGACCCACCCAGCGTGAAGCCGAGGCGGCTGGTGAAACGGCACGAGCCGAGGTCGCCGGGGAAGCGAATCTCGAAGCGCCCCCCGCCCGAGTGCGCGAGCGCGATCATGCGCCGCGCGCTCGCCGCGCCAGCCGGGCGGCCATCGCGAGGGCCCGCTCCATGCTCTCCGCCGTCGCGATCGGCTTGCCGCGGCGCCGCTGTCCCGCCAGCTCGAACGCCGTGCCGTGATCGGGCGAGGTGCGGATCACCTCGACGCCCAGCGTGACGTTCACGCCCGTCTCGAATCCCGAGAGCTTGAGCGGAATCAGGCCTTGGTCGTGATAGAGCGCCACGACCGCGTCGAAGTCGCCGCGCACGGCGCGCACGAAGAGCGTGTCCGCTGCGAGCGGCCCTTCGATGCGCAGGCCCGCGCCCACGAGCTTCTCCACCACGGGCAGCAGCAGCTCCCGCTCCTCGTGCCCGATCGCGCCGCCGTCGCCGGCGTGGGGATTGAGCGCCGCCAGCGCGAGCCGCGGCGCCGCGATGCCGAAGCGCGTGCGCAGCTCGCGTTCGGTGATCGTGAGCGTGCGCTCGACTCGCTCGGCCGTGAGCGCCGCCGGCACCTCCTTGAGCGCCAGATGGGTCGTGACCAGCGCCACGCGCAGGTGCTCGTTGGCGAGCATCATCACCGGTTCCGGCGCGCCGATTCGCTCGGCCAGCCATTCGGTGTGGCCGATGAAGCCGGCGATTCCGGCGGCCTGCACCTCGCCCTTGCTGAGGGGCGCGGTGACGATGGCGTCGACCTCGCCGGCGTGCGCGAGATCCACGGCACGCTCGAACCAGGCGAGCGCCGCGCGCGCACCCGCGGCGGTGGGCTTGCCGGGTGCGGGCAGCGCGCCCCGATCCGTCTCGAGCTCCAGGACCGCGAGCGAATCCGCCGCGAGCGTTCGCTGTCCGCGATAGCGCGTCACGCGCAGATCGGGCGCGATCTCACGCGCCAGGCGACGCACGAGCGCGAGGTCGCCGACCACGATCGGCGTGATGGCGCCGTAGCGGCGGCGACGTTTCGGCGCTAGCGCGAGCACCGTCACTTCGGGACCGATCCCCGCCGGATCGCCGAGCGAGATCGCCAAACGGACCGGTTGCGGCGCGCGCGGCTTCGTCATGGCGCCCGGAGGCTACCGACCGCGACGCCGACGGACAACGCGATCGTGTCCGCCTTCGATGTGAGTCGCCTTGGGGGGCGTGGGGCTGGAACCGCCCGACCTGATCGATGCGGGCTGGATCTCAGCGCGCCGTGGTCTCGACGCTCGTCGTCGCTCTCTGCGCGAGCCAGCGGCGAGCCGACGCGCGCAGCGCGTCGCCTTGGGAGTGGGCCCCACCGCGGCTTTGCCGCGGTGGGCGGGGGGCGGGAAAAGCCCCCCGAGCAACTCAGAACGGCACGTCGTCGTCCCCGCCGCCGGCGTCGCCGCCACCGCCCGGACCGAAATCGTCGTAACCGGCGGGACCCGAATCGAACCCACCGCCGCCACCACCACCTCCACCGCCCCGCGGTCCGCCCTCGCCGCCGCGATCGAGGAACTTGATGTTCAGCGCGACGATCTCGGTCGTGTAGCGCTTGGCCCCCGTCTTGTCTTGCCACTCCTGCGTTTGCAGGCGGCCTTCGACGAAGACCTGGCTTCCCTTCTTGAGGTAACGCTCGCAGTTGTCGGCGGTCTTGCCGAAGACCACGATGCGATGCCACTCGGTGCGCTTCTGGCGCTCGCCGCGCTGATCCGACCAAACCTCGTCGGTGGCGACGTTGAGCCGCACCACCTTGCTGCCGCCGGCAGTCGCGCGTCCTTCCGGGTCGCGGCCGAGGCGCCCGATCAAGATCACTTTGTTGACCGTCACGTCATGCCCCCTTCGTGGAAGCGGCTGGTTTAGCAGGCTGCCGAGCAACTCACCAGGCGATCCGCGATCGGGCTACGGCCAGCCCAGCTCGGCGAGGCTCGCGTAGCCCTCCTCGCCGATCACCACGTGGTCGACCACGCGGATGCCGACCAGGTCGCCCACCTTGCGCAACCGCCGCGTGATCTCCAGATCCTCGGCGCTGGGCGTCGGGTCGCCGCTCGGATGATTGTGCACGAGCAAGACCGCCGCGGCGGACTCGCGAATCAGCGGCTCGAACACCTCCCGCGGATGGACCAGCGATGCAGTGAGCGAGCCCTGGCTCACGGTCCATTCGCGAAACGGCCGACCCTTGCCGTCCAACATCAGGCCGACGAAGACCTCGCGCTTCTCGAACATGAGCCGCTCGCGGTACGCCAGGTACACCTCGTGACCGGAGCGGAACCGAGCGCCCGGCACGCGCGTCTGACGCCCGACGCGGCGTGCCAGCTCGAGCGCGGCGAGGATTCGTGCCGCGCGCGCGGGGCCGAGTCCCGCCACGCGCGAGACCTCCCCCGCGCTCGAGCGCGCCAGCGCGCGCAGGTCGCCGAAGCGCACGAGTAGGGCGCGTGCCAGGTCCACCGCGGAGCCGAGCCCGGCACCGCCGGTGCCGATCAGCACGGCGAGCAGCTCCGAGTCGGTGAGCGTCGTGGCGCCCCGATCGAGCAGCCGTTCGCGCGGCCGGTCCTCGCGCGGCCATTCGCCGATGGGCAGGGGGGGCGTCGGTCGTGACGACCGAGCGGTTGCCGGGACGCGAGCGCGTGCGGCCTGGGGGGCGGGCGCGGGATCGAGCATGGTTTTCACCTCCGTGCCCGACCATCGCAACGGCCATGCCGCGCGCCGGCGCGGGGACCGCCCTGCGATCCCTCGCGATTTCGTCGCGGGCACCGGTGGGCCGCGGCTGGTCCGCGTCCCGCGAGCCGCGCCGCCGCGCCCCGGCGGGCGCAGGCAAGCCGCCGCGGTGAAGTCGGCATCGCCGGCGGGGCGGGTGCCCGGGACACCTGGTATAACCAGGCGCTCGGGAGCGGCCCGGGTGAAGTCGTCGCCAGCCGCTCACGCAGGCGCGCCGCCGAGCCAGCCCCGCACCGCGATCCCGCCATGCGATTCTTCCGCAAGCTCCTGGTCGTGCTCGGGGTGTTCCTGTTCCTGACCACGCTGCTGAGCGCCATCGGGCTCTTCGCGCTCTACGGCTACGTGACCCGCGACCTGCCGAAGCTCATCAAGTTCGCCGACTATCGTCCGCCCGTGACCACCCGCGTGTACGCCGCGGACGGGTCGCTGCTCGGAGAGTTCTCGAAGGAGCACCGGCATTTCGTCACCCTCGACCAGATGCCGAAGGAGGTCGTGCAGGCATTCCTGGCAGCGGAAGACGCGGACTTCTACAAGCACAAGGGCGTCGACCTGATGAGCATCGCGCGCGCGATGCTCGCGAACTTGAAGGCCGGCGAGGTGAAGCAGGGCGGTAGCACCATCACCCAGCAGGTGGTGAAGAGCTTGCTCTTGAGCCCCGAGCGCACCGTCGAGCGCAAGCTCAAGGAGTTCTGGCTCTCGTACCAGATCGAGAAGCGCCTCACCAAAGACGAGATTCTCACGCTCTACCTGAATCAGATCTTCCTCGGGCACGGGGCCTACGGCGTGGGCGCCGCCTGGGAGTCCTACTTCGGCAAGCCGATCCAGGAGGCGACGTTGCTCGAGGCGAGCGTCATCGCCGGCTTGCCCAAGGCGCCCAGCCACTACAACCCGTTCCAGGATTTCGGCGCCGCCAAGCTCCGGCAGCGTTACGTGCTCGATCAGATGGTCCGCAATGGCATGATCGCCGCGGACGAAGCCGAGAGCATCTACAAGCAGCCGGTGCCGCTCGCCCCCGCGAACGGACCGCCGACCGCTTCTCCCGAGTTCCTCGAGCACGTGCGGCGCGCGCTCGTGGATCATTACGGCAACGACACGGTCCTCGAGCAGGGCCTGAGCGTCTACACGACGCTCGATCCCGCGTTCGAGTCGGCCGCGCGCGCGGCGGTACGCGAGGGGCTCGAATCCCTCGACAAGCACATGGGCTACCGCGGCGCGATCGAGCGGCTCAGCTGGGAGCGCGTCCCGGCGATGCTCGACAAGCTCAAGAGCCAGCCGGTCGAGATCGGCACGCGCATCAAGGGCATCGTCAAGAAGGTCGACGACGCCGCGGGCAAGGTGTGGGTGGATCTCGGGCCGACCGAGGGCGTGATCACGACCGAGCGCATGTCGTGGGCGCGGCCGCCCGACCCGGAGGTGGATTATCGGAATCGATCGCTTCGCCGCCCGTCGCAGGCGCTCGGCGTGGGCGACCTGATCTGGGTGCGGCCGACCGGTGAGATCGTCGAGGGCAAGCCCGTGGACCTCGATCTCGAACAGGTCCCGGAGGTCCAGGGCGCCCTGCTCGCGATCGATCCCGAGACCCGCGAGGTCAAGGCGATGGTGGCGGGCTACGACCCCGCCACCAGCCAGTTCAACCGGGCGATCCAGGCGCGTCGCCAGCCAGGCAGCGCGTTCAAGCCGGTGATCTACGCCACCGCGCTCGAGAACGGATTCACCCCCGCGACCATCGTGGTCGATGCACCGCTCGACGAGAGCGGCGAGTTCCGCTCGTTCGCCCAGGGCCCGTGGCGACCGCAGAACTACGATGGCGAGTTCAAGGGTCCCATGACCGTGCGCGCCGCGCTCAAGGACTCGCGCAACATCCCCGCCATCAAGGTGCTCCGGCAGGTGGGACTCAAGAAGATGCACGCGATGGCCGCGCGGCTCGGCTTCGAGAGCCCCATGGTGGACAACCTGACGGCGGCGCTCGGCTCGGCCGACGTGACGCTCATCGAGGTGGTGAACGCCTACACCACGTTCGTGGCGGGCGGGGTGTACGCGAAGCCGCTCTTCATCAAGAAGGTCGAGGATCGCGACGGCAAGACGCTCGAGTACAACCAGGCGGAGGCGCGGCAGGCGATGAGCCCGTCGGTCGCGTACCTGATGACGTACCTGCTCACGCAGGTCATCCAGGACGGCACCGGCAAAGCGGCGCTCAGGCTGGGCCGCCCCGCGGCCGGCAAGACCGGCACCACCAACGACTACACCGACGCTTGGTTCGTGGGCTACACACCGGACGTGGTGTGTGGCGTGTGGACTGGTCTCGACGACCACCACACCCTCGGCAGAGGCGAGACCGGCGGCAATGCGGCGCTGCCGATCTGGCTGCCCTTCATGCAAACCGTGCACGAGGGCAAGCCGGTGCGGCCGTTCAAGGTCCCCGGTGGTGTCACGCTGGCGCGCGTGGACGACTCGACGGGCATGCTCGCCGGGCCCGAATCGGAGGGGCGCGTCCTCGACATGCCGTTCGTCGCGGGCACCGAGCCCGCCGAGCGCCCGCCACTCGACAGCATCGGCGCCGAGACGCCCGACTTCTTCCGCCTCGACTGATCGACTGCCCGTTCGTGTGTCGAACGCGCGCTGCGCGCGCGGAGCGCGGTCCCTCGCCACGACGCCGGCGCCGGAGTCGTGAACCGTCGAACCGCCGCCGGTGCCAAGCGATTCGGGCCGCGTGGGCAGCGCGGCTGCCGAAAACGCGGCGCGCGCTCGCTACACTGCGCGCGTCGCGCATCGCAGCGGGAGGTGGGCATGAAGGTCGGGGTGGTCTTCGACGAGCTCTTCCTGGCGCACGATCCCGGCCACGGGCACCCCGAACGGCGCGAGCGCGTCGAGGTGTTGCGCGGAATCGTGAGCGGCCCCAAGGCCGTGCCGGGGCTCGTGACCACGCCGTCACGCCCCGCGGAGCGCAAGGATCTGGAGCGCGTTCACGAAGCCGATCACGTCGACTTGATCGAGGCGACCGCGAGCCGCGCCCACGTTCAGCTCGATGGCGACACATCCACCTCGGCGGGCTCCGCCGAGGCCGCGCTGCTCGCCGCTGGCGCCGGGCTGCTCCTTCTCGACCGCATCGCCGACCGCGAGATCGACACCGGCTTCGCGTTCGTGCGCCCGCCCGGTCATCACGCCGAATGGGACCGCGCGATGGGATTCTGCCTCTACAACAACGTCGCGGTGCTGGCGGCCTACGCGCGCCAGGTCCATCACAAGCACCGGGTGATGATCGTCGACTGGGACGTCCACCACGGCAACGGCACGCAGCACATGTTCGAGGAGGATCCGAGCGTCCTCTACCTGTCGACGCATCGCTACCCGTTCTATCCCGGGACCGGAGCGTTCCAGGAATGCGGCAAGGGGGAAGGGCGCTTCACCACCGTGAACGTGCCCTTGCCCGGCGGCGTGGGCGATGTGGAGTACCTCGCGGCGTTCCACCACGTGGTGCGGCCGGTCGTGCAGGCGTACCGTCCCGACCTGATGATCGTGTCCGCGGGGTTCGATCCGCACGAGCGCGATCCGCTCGGCGGCATGGGTGTCACGGCGCCGGCGTTCGCCGAGATGGCCGCCGTGCTCGCCCACGCGGCCGGCGATCTCGACGCGCCCACGGTGCTGGTGTTGGAAGGCGGCTACGACCTGCACGGCCTCGACGAATCGGTGCGCGCGGTGCTCGCGCGGCTCCAGGGCGAGGAGGCGCCGGCGGCGCCTGCAGCGGGTCCGTCGCGGATCCAGCCGATCCTCGATGCCGTCCTGGCCACCCACGAGCACTTCCATCCGCTCGCGCACGGGCTGCGGTAGGCAGTCTCGGTGCGGCGCGGTAATCTCGATCGCGAGTCGCGACGCAACGTTTCGCAATCGAGGTCCGATGTTCGGTATTGGTACACCCGAGCTGCTCTTGATCCTGGTCGTGGCCCTGATCTTCCTGGGGCCGCGCCGTCTGCCCGAGGTGGGCAAGGCGCTCGGCAAGGCGCTCGGCGAGCTCCGGCGCGCCAGCAACGACCTGCGCGACTCGATCGAGCTCGAGACGCGGCGCTCGGAGCAGGCGGAGCGCGCCAACGCCGCGCGCGCGGCCATGCGCGAAGCACCGGTCGATCCAGCTCGCGCCGCGGCGGCTCCCGGCCCGGTCGTCTCCGACCCCGCTCCTCCCATCCAGACGATAACCCCTCAGGAGTCGAGGCCCCGTGGCGAGCCCGATCGCGAAGCTCCGGGAGATCCGAACGCCGCGGGATCCTAATCCCGAGCGGCTGATGCCGTTCACGGATCACCTCGAGGAGCTCAGGACTCGGCTGATTCGCGCGCTCCTCGGCTTGGCCGTGGGCTTCGCGATCTGTCTGCCGTTCCAGCGGCAGATCTTCCATCTGCTGATGCGGCCGCTGCTCGTCGCGCTCGGCAACGAGCCGATGATCGCGCTGGGCGTCGCCGATCTCTTCTGGACGTACCTGAAGGTGGCGCTGCTCGGTGGCCTGTTCCTCGCCTCGCCGTGGGTCTTCTACCAGCTCTGGGCCTTCCTCGCGCCCGGCCTGCACTCCCACGAGAAGAAGCTGGCGGTGCCGTTCATCGTCTCGACCACGTTCTTCTTCGTGGCTGGCGCCGCCTTCGGCTACTTCATGCTGATGCCCGTGGCGTTCGCCTATCTGCTGAGCTTCAGCGACGAGTACGTGCGTGCGACGCTCGACGTGCAGCGCAATTTCGGGTTTGCGTTGCAGCTTCTGATCGTGTTCGGATTGGTGTTCGAGCTGCCCGTCATCCTCACGCTGCTCGCGAAGCTGGGGATCGTGGACGCGGCGAAGCTGAGGCGGTTCCGCCGCTACTGGGTGGTGGTGGCGTTCGTCATCGGCGCGATCGCGACCCCCACGCCCGACGCCGTGACCCAGACGTTCGCGTCGCTGCCGCTGATCGTGCTCTACGAGGTGGGCATCTGGTCGGCGGGAGTGTTCGGGCGTAAGCCGTTGGACCTCGCGGTGGATGCCGCGCCGAACGAGACTCCGGGCGCGTGAGCGAGGGAGGGAACGCCGTGCAGTGTCCGTCCTGTCGCATCGAGCAGCCCGAGAGCGCGAGCTATTGCTCGGCGTGCGGCTTCGGGCTCGCGTCGCTGCACGACGCCGGCAACACCCTCGGCGCGTCCTCGTTGCCCGCGTCGGCGGTGGAGGTTCAGGACTCGACGCTCGAGTTCCCCGCCGCGGCGATGCTGCGCGAAGGCATGGTGTTCGCCGGTCGTTACGAGATCCAGGCGATCATCGGCCGCGGCGGCATGGGCACCGTCTACCGCGCGCGCGATCGGCACCTGGAAGAGGTGGTCGCGCTCAAGCTGATCCTGCCGCAGCTGGTGCCGATGGGCGGGATCCTCGACCGCTTCAAGCACGAGACGCGCCTCGCGCGTCAGCTCTCGCACCCCAACATCATCAAGGTCTACGACCTCGGGCAGCACGAGGACGTGACCTACCTGTCGATGGAGTACCTCGAGGGCACCGACCTGCGGCACGTCATCGCCGACGAGGGGCCGCTGCCGATCCCGCGGGCGATCGAGATCGCCCGGCAGATCTGCGCGGGGCTCGCGTTCGCCCACGAGAGCGGCGTCATCCATCGCGACATCAAGCCGCACAACATCTTCCTGAACAAGCGCGGGCGCGTGAAGCTCCTCGATTTCGGCCTCGCCAAGGCCATCGACGTGAGCCAGGTGAGCCTGTCGGGTCAAGCGATCGGCACGCCGGCGTACATGTCGCCGGAGCAGGCGGTCGCCCAGGACGGTCAGCCCGTCGACCATCGCACCGACCTCTACTCGCTGGGCGTGGTGCTCTTCCAGCTCTTCACCGGGCAGGTCCCGTTCCGCGGCACCAGCGCGATCGAGGTGGCGCTCGCCCACGTGCAGCGCCAGCCGCCACGGCCCCGCGAGCTGCGGCCCGACATCCCGCAGCACATCGAGGCCATCGTGCTCAAGGCGATGGCCAAGGACCGCGACTACCGCTATTCGAGCGCGCTCGAGATCGCCAGCGACCTGAGCGGCGAGACCCGCCATTGGGAGAGCGCCGCCAAGGTGTCGGGGCACACCCAGCCGGTCGAGCACGGACGCGCCGAGCCGCGCCAGGGCCCGGCGCTCGACACGTCGCGGCACGCGAGTCCCGCCAGCGAATGGGCGCCGGTGCTCGGCGAGCGGGACCGCGGGGACACCCGTGCCGCCACCGGCCGCGCCGAGCGAGCGGGCCACGCGGGCT
Source organism: bacterium (assembly GCA_046331705.1). Classification (GTDB taxonomy): domain Bacteria; phylum JADJOY01; class JADJOY01; order JADJOY01; family JADJOY01; genus JADJOY01. The sequence goes on from JAXLQJ010000046.1 coordinate 49,714, forward strand.
GGCTCGTGCCCGTGGTGATGGTCGTGGCGATCGCGGTGGCGCTCGGAGCGTACCGAATGCGCACGGGCCCACTCGCTTCGAGCTCGAAGCCGATCGCTTCCGCGCCGAGCCCGACGACGGCTGCGCCGGAGCCCTCACAGGACTCGGCCTCCGTGACTGCGCCTGGCCCCGCCCAACCGTCCACGGCACCCGCCGCCACCTCCGCGCCCGCGCCGTCGCCCACGTCGCCTACGACCGCGGCCACGGCCACCACCGCGAAGCCGGCGACGCCGCCCAGCACGGCTCCGCCGCGTGCGGCGTCGAGCGTGGAGAGCGCCGCGCCTTCGCCCGCGTCGCCTGCGAGCCCGCCGCCCAGGATCGAGAACCCCGCACCGCCGCGCGCGGCACCGGCAACGAGCTCGCCTGCGGAGAGCGGGCCCAAGGGCGCGACAACCACCGCCGCGTCCAAGGCGACGGTTCCGCCCGCGCCGCCCGAGACGAAGGTCGCACGGGTCGAGCCGGAGCGAGCCCCCCCGGAGGCCAAGACCGTTTTGCCGCCCGTCGTGCCGAATGCGGCCACGACCAAGACGCCGCCGCCGCTGCCCAAGGGAAAGCTCACCGAGCTCGATCTGCGGCGCCAAGCGTGCGACGGCGGTGACGGCGAGGTCTGCCACGACCTGGGTGCCCTCTTCCAGGAGGGCGATGCCGGTCTGGGTGCGAACGCCGACGCCACGCAGGCGGCGAGCTATTACCGCCGTTCTTGCGAGCTGGGAGTCGGCGAGGGCTGCATCGATGGCGGCATGCTCCTCGTGGAGGAAGGCGATGCGGCTGGTGCGGCGCGGCTCTACGAGGCGGGCTGCCGTCTCCACAAGCCGCAGAGTTGCTTCAACCTCGCGAAGATGGTGAAGGCCGGAGACGGCGTCGACCCCGACCCAGGCCGCGCGGCGCTCTTGCACCGCGAGGCGTGCGAAGGTGGCCTGGCCGCCGGCTGCACGAGCCTCGGCTTGCTCTACGAGAACGGCGAGGGCGTGGAACGCAATCCCAAGCTCGCGCTCGATCTCTACAAGCGCGGCTGCGACGGCGGCAGCGTCCCCGGGTGCTCGAACCTGGGATCGCTCTACCAGGGCGGCAACGGCGTCGATCAGGATTTCGCCAAGGCCGGTGAGTATTACGATCGCGCCTGCCAGAAGGGGCTGAGCACCGCGTGCTTCAACCTCGGCCGGCTCGCCGAGCAAGGCCTCGGACGCGAAGCGGACCCGAGCGCCGCCATCGCGCTCTACAAGAAGGCCTGCGGCAAGGGCAACGAAAACGCGTGCGCCGCCGCGCACCGGCTCGCCACGCCCTGAGCGTGTTCGGGCCGAGGGAGCGCGTCGCTGCGCGCGCTCGCCGGTCGGCCGAGCGTGACGGACGTCAGCGCGCCTTGGCGGCGCGCGCGGACCACGGGCCGGGGAAGCGCCAGCGCTCGGGGTCGCTGCCTTGGCGGCGTCGCAGGTCGCGGATGCCGCGCTCGACCGAGGCCCGCACCCGATCGCGCAGCGCGCTGCACGCGTCGTCGTCCTGCCAGGCACCGCGGTAACGCGTCGTCGCAATCGGACGCTGGAACTGGAAATAGAGACGCTCGGGGCGCGGGATCGGTGTTGGTCCGATGCCGCGCACCAGCGGGAAGAGCATCTCTTCGATCGGCAACCTCGTCCGCGCCAGCAGCTTGCCGAGCGGCGAGCGCAGCACCAGGTTGGCGTCGGCGACGATGTCCCACGCGTCCTCGGCGCCGACTGCGGCGAACGGGATGATCGGCACCCGGTGACGGATCGCCATGCGCGCGAAGCCGAGGCGGTTCTTCCACAACAGCTGGTAGCGTTCACCGCGGCGCTTGGCGACCTCGCGCCCTCCGCCCGGGAAGACCAGCACGAACTCGCCAGCGTCGAAGAGCCGTGCGCAGTTCTCGCGGGTGCCTTCGACGGCGCCGAAGCGGCTCAGGAAGTCGCGCCACACCGGGATGCGGAAATGCGCGTGATGGCCGAGCGAGCGCGGCAGGATGCGGCGCGACTCCCAGAGTCCGAGGAAGAGCAGCGGCAGGTCGTAGACGCCCAGGATCGTATGGTTGCCGACCAGCAGCGCCGGACCGCTCGTGGGCACGTGCTCGACGCCCAGCAGCAGCGGATGGGTGTACCAGGCGAGTGGTCGAAAGAGCTTGGCGAGGCGGCCGATCTCGCGCGCCGAGGGCGCCGACCAGGCGGCTGGCGCGAGCGGCGGGCTCGCGGCGGGATGCGCGTTCGCGGCGGCGACGCGGGAGCCCGAGCGAGCGCGATCGCGAGAGCGGAGAATCGGCATGGCGGGTCGGCGCGCCGGCGTGCTCAGCGCGATCCCAAGTAGACGTCGCGGTAGTTGAGCCAGTCGCGCACCACGTTGCGCACGTAGGCGCGGGTTTCCGAGTACGGGATGGTCTCGGCGAACGCGGAGCCCGCGAGCGTCGGATCGCGCGCGGTCCACCGGTCCACGGCTTCCTCGCCGGCGTTGTAACTCGCCACCGCGCGCTCGAGGTCGCCCTGGTAGCGCGCCAGCAGCGACGCGAGGTAGTGGCAGCCGAGGGTGAGGTTCACTCGCGGCTGGAAGAGATCGCCGACGTCGAAATCGTCGAGGCCGAGCTCGCGCGCCAGGCGGCGGGCGGTGGGCGGAATGATCTGCATGAGCCCACGCGCGTCCGCGGGAGAGTGAGCGCGCGGGTCGAACAGGCTCTCGTTCCGGATCAGCGCCGCCACCAGCAGTGGGTCGAGGCGATTCGCCGCCGACAGGCGCCGCAGGTGGTACGGATAAGGCAGCGGGAAGAGGAAGCGATCGATCGGGCTTCCTGCCAACGCGTCCAGCGCCGGGCCATCGAGGCCGCCGCTGCGCGCCTTCTGCACTGCCCGGAGCGCTCGATTCGTGGCGCCCATCGAGGCATAGAATCGCGCCATCCAGATGCGCGTGGCGTCGTCGAGGTCGTCGCTCGCCTCGGCGGCGCGAAGCTCGGCGAAGGCGAGGTCGTCGAGCATGGCGTCGCTGAGCAAGCGTGCCCGTTCCAGGTGCTCGGCGACGGCGCCCGCGGACGGCGGCGGCGAGCCGAGCGCGAGAGCGTCCACGGCCGCGACCGGCGAGAGCGACGCCCAGAGCGGCTGGTCGCTTCCCGTGAGCGGTGTCGGATCGGGCCGCGTGCCCGTGATTCCCAGGCTCGCGAGCCGGCCGTAATAGCCGGTGCGGTCCTCGCGCTCGATGAGGTCGAGCAGCTGCCGTGCGCGCTCGCGCTGACCGTTGGCGGCGAGCGCCCGCGCGTGCCAGTAGCGGATGCGGCGCGCCACGTCGGGCGCGCGCGCCAGCGCCTGGGTCTGCTCGAAGGTCGCCAGCTGCTTGGCCGGCGGGTCGTGGCGATAGGCGAGCCAGGTCCAGCGCCACAGCGCGTCGGGCGCGCGGTCGCTGCCGGGATATTGCTTCACCAACCGCTGATAGAGCGTGGACGCGGCGGGCCAGGCGCGTGCTTCCTCCTGGATGCGGGCGCGCATGTAGAGGATCTCGTCCCGCATCGCCACGGGCGGCTCGCGCCGCTCGAGCTCGTCGAGCACCGCGACGGTCTCGCGATTCTGGCCGCGGTTCCAGAGGTGCTGGGCGAGGGTCATCGCCGCGACCAGGCCGGTGCGAGTGCGTGGGCTGGCGGCGATGATCGAGCGCAGCAGCTTCTCGCGTTCCTCGGCGCGCCCCGCACGCTTGAGCAACCCGGCGAGCTCGAGCTCGAGATCGAGCGCGTTCGGCGACCCCTCGTTGCCGCGCAGCACGTCGCGGACCAGTCCGATCGCCGCGGTGACCTCGCCCTCTTTCGCGAGTCGCTTTGCCTCGGTGCTCGCGGACTCGAGCGAGGGCCGCGGCACCAGCTCGGGATGGGACGCGTCGAGGGTGGCGAGGGTCGCGCGGGCCTCGCGATCGGCGGGATCGAGTGGCCAGGTCTCGCGCAGCTCGATCAGGTAACGCCGCGCGTCGCCCGCGCGCTCGAGCTCGATCAGGCATTGGGCCAGCTCGAGTGTGGCGGGGGCGTCGACGGCGGCGGACGTGGAGCGTTCGCGGGCCAGCGCGAAGAGTGCCGTGGCCTGACCGCAATCGCCGGCCTGGCGCCGGATCCGGCCGAGCTCGAGGGCGGCGTCCCCGGCGATCAGGCTCGTGGGGTAGAGGCGCAGCAGCGTCTCGTAGCTCGTGGTGGCGTCGCGGTCGGCGCCCGTCTCGCGCTGCGCCCGCGCGAGGAAGAGCAGCGCGTAATCCCCGATCGTGCCGCGCTGTTGGGCGGCGGGTGCGAGCAGCTCGACGGCGCGGGCCGGGTCGCCGCTTCGCGCAGCGCGCACTCCGGCGGCGAAGCGGGCGAGGGCCTCGGGCGCGGGTTGGCCGGCGGGTGCCTGCGCCCAGCCCGGGATGGCGACCGCGAGCACGGCGCTCGCGGCGAGAGCGACGAGCGCGCAACGCCACCGCGCCGACACCGTCGCGTGTCCCGCGACGGCGCGTGAAGCGCTTCCGGCCGCCGCGTGCGAGCGACTCTCCGTCGTGGACGCGATAGCCATCGCGGGAGAATGCATGCGCGCGAAGTTGGCGTTCGCTCGGAGCGATGACAAGGGCCCTTCCTCGAGACGGCGCACGCGCGCGACGGTGCGCGCCTCAGAAGTGCAGCGTGAGCGCCAGGCCCGTCGCCGCTTCGGGTGTACCCGGTCCAGTGCGGGGGGCGTCGAATGCGAGCGGGGCGAGCCCGGGGCTGGGCGGCGCGACCGCGCGATGGAACGCTTCGATGCCGTCGGCGAGGACGATGCCCACGTCGCGCCAGGTCGAGCGTGGCTGCGTCAGCAGGTACTCGCGAACCTGGTAGCGCACCTCGCCGAGCACGGCACCGGCCGTCGACGTGAGCGCCAGATCGATGCCCGACGGCTGCTCCACCCAACCCTCGAACAGGAACTCCCACGCGAACGAGCCGACGGTGCTGAACGCGAACGCCGCCCATGCCGGATAGTCGCGGTTTCGCGCCAGCAAGTACATCTCGGCGCCCATCTCGGGATGCAGCACCCAGTTGATGAGGTGACCGTCGCCGTCGGACCAGTCGGGAGCCAGGGTGAAGGCGTTCACGAAGTTGCGCATCGAGGGCGGCTCGGTGTTCGAGAACTCGGGGTCGACCATCGTCCCGCCCAGGATCACCGTGAACGAGGCGAGGGTCTCCAGGATCGGCACGCGCAGGCTGTTGCGCTCCGCTGGATAGGGAGCCGTGAGCCAGTAGGTGTCGAGATCCGTGCCCGCGGAATCGCTCGCCGGTTGCGTCGCGGTGGGGAGGAGGTCGATCGTCGTCTGGCGCTCGCCCGCCATGGCATTCCCCCGCCAGGCGAGCATCACCCATGCGAGCAACCAGGCGCGAACGGGTTGCAGGCGTGGTGCGAGCGGACGGGGCATGCGGTCGGGAAGCGGGCGAGGGGAGAGCGGGCGCTCGAGCGGGTCGGCGAATCCATTTCAAATAGCGCGTCGCTCGCCACGTGCTCAACCGGAGCAGCGCGAGCCGCGCTCGCGTCGGGTAGGATCGCGCCCCGAGCACGGGGAACGACGGAGGCGGGAATGACCGAGGGGGTTGGCGCGGCGCGAGCCGGAATGCTCGCGCTGGCGTGGTTTGGCGCGACGTGGCTCGCGGGGTGCGGCGGCGACACGCAGCGAGCGTCCTATCGATACGAGGTGCCGACCGCGGCGACCTCGCCTTGGCCGATGATGCGGCGTACCGCCGCCAACGACGGGCGCAGCTCGATTCATCCGCCGCGCGTCGCCAAAGCCGGCGCGGCGCCGTGGCGCTACGCCACCGCCAAGGGGATCTTCAGCGTGCCGGTGGTCGGCGCGGACGGGCGGGTGCTGGTGGGATCGGCCGATCGGACCTTCTACGCGATCGACCCCGACGGCTCGCTCGGGTGGAGCTACGAGACCGGCGAGATCATCGACTCCGCTGCGAGCGTCGCCGCGGACGGCACCATCTATTTCGGCTCCGGCGACGGGCATCTCTACGCCCTCGATGCCGACGGCCACGAGCGCTGGCGATTCGCGGCCCATCACCAGGCCGGCTCACCCGACGAAACGCAGGGCAATCGCTGCAGCGATCTCCCGCCCGCGGGCGGGCCGAGCACCTGGTTCGAAGGAAACGTGGTGATCGGCCGCGACGGACGGCTCTGGGCCGGCAACGACGACTACCGCATGTACTCGCTCGAGCCCGACGGCAGCGAGCGGTTCAGCTTTTTCGTCGGGCCGATCCCGTTCGGTGCGGTGTGGTCCGCCGCCACCACGCGCGCCGACGGCTCGGCGGTGTTCGGCGGCATGGACTTCTTCGTGTACGCGGTCTCCGCCGACGGCAACTGCCTGTGGCGGCGGTTCCTGAACGGGCCCGTGAGCTCGAGCCCGGCGCGGGCACCCGACGGCACGCTCTACGTGGGTGGCTGGGACAACCGGCTTTACGCCCTCGATGGCGCGAGCGGGGAAGTCCGCTGGTTCCTGCCCACCACGTCGCACGTCTACGGCTCGCCGGCGCTGGCCGAGGACGGGACGATCTACGTCGGCTCCACCGACGGCAGTCTCTACGCGGTGAATCCCGACGGCACGCTGCGCTGGACCTTCGACACCATCGATCCCATCCGCTCGTCTCCGGCGATCGACGGCGACGGCCGCATCTACTTCGGCGCGGGCGACGGGTCGATCTATGCCCTCGAGCCCGACGGCACGCGCGCGTGGTCGTACGACGCGACCACCCAAGACCGCAACGACCTCAACTCGTCGCCGGTTCTGGGCGAGGACCGCGTCTACCTGGGCTCCGAGGACGGCAGCATCCACGGGATTCCCTACGGCTATTGCGCCACGAGCGCGGACCCGCGCTGCAACGCCTCGCCGCTCTCCGACCTCGGCGACGATGGCGCAACGCTCTACTACGTCACGCCGGGCGGCCGAAGCTTCGCCGAAGTGCCGGAAGCCGTGCAGCGCGGCGCGGCGTTCGCTGTTCGCCTGGTGGTGCGGGAAGGCGGCGACACCGTGCTGGCGCGCTTCGACGTGCCCAGCGTCTCGGTTCGTTCCGAGCCGGCGGTCGATTGGGAGGTCGTGGAGCAGGGCGGGGGACAGTGGATCAACCTCGTGCCGCGCACGCTCCTCGCCGCCGGCACGACGTACCGGCTCGAGGTGACCGCGCGCTACCGCGCCGGCGGCGGTCGCGCGGGAACGGCGAGCCATCGCTTCACCTTCGACACCGTCGCCGAGAGCACGCCGCCGCCGTCCTTCGCCATCGGCGCCGAGCGTGCACCCGCGTTCGAGATCCGCAACCTGGCCCCCTACCAGCCGCCGATCATCGTGAGCCTGAACCAGATCGGTTTCGACAGCCTCGACTTCCTGGCCAGCGTCGTCGAGAGCCGTCCCGGCCAGTTCGTGCTGTGGATGATGACGGGCAAGGCGGGCGCCGAGGGCACCGTGATCGATCCCGCCACGCCGTCTCTGGTTGCCCTCGATGGCACCCTCGACGGTGCCTCGTTCGCGATGAACGGCACCGGGCTGACACTGGTCACCGGCGGACCGCCGATTCCCATCGACGACTTCCGGCTCGCGTCGCAGTTCGACGCCGCGGGCCGCTTCGACGCGGGGACGTCGATGGTGGCGCGCGCCGGCTGCTCGGACCTCGGGCTGATCGGAACCTTTCTCACGCTCTTCCAGCTCTGCAACGGAGCTGGCGAGTTCGTGTCGGTCGGAACGATTCGCGGTGAGGTCTACGACGGCGGCGCCAACCAGCGCCCCGCAGGCGTCGAGGTGACGGCCCTCGAACGCGCGGATCGCGACGTCACGGCGCGCTTCGCCGCGCCCGGTTACAAGCTCGCCGAGCACCTGCCGGCGATCGTGCTCATCGACGACGCGACCGGCCGCGCGGTGCAGCTCGACTACCGCAAGGCGCTGGTGGCTGCCGCCGATGGGGCGGGCGATCTCGCGAGCGTGACGCTCCGGGTTCCCGCGAACGTCGCGCTGCCGGCGAGCTTGCGCGCCACCGTCGTGACCGATCTCTTCCCGCTCGCGTCGCGGGTGCTCGAATGACGCTGCACGCGGGACGCATCGCGGGCGTGATCCGGCTCGCGTTCGGCGGTGGCGCCGACGCCGCACGGGTGGAGACCCTCGCCGGCGATGCGAGCGTGCGTTCCTTCCACCGGGTGTGGCTGAGCGGTACGGCGGGCGTGCCCGCGAGCGCGATGCTCATGCGCGATCCGCGACCCGCAGGCGACGATGGCTGCGGCGACGATTTCGTGGCTCTCGCGCGCCATCTGCGTCACCACGGTGTGGGCGTCCCGGAGATCTACGCCCGCGATCGCGACGCCGGCCTCTATTTGCTCGAGGATCTGGGCGATCGCGTGCTGCAAGACGAGGTGAGGGGCGCGTCGCACGAGCGGCGACTCGCGCTCTATCGCGCGGCGCTCGAGGTGCTCGTGCGCCTGTGCCGCGACGCCACCGCCGCCGAGCCCGTGCCCACACCGGCCCACGGTCGGTTCTTCGACGAAGCCAAGCTCGGCTGGGAGCTGGATTTCTTTCTCACCCACACCGTCGAAGGCTTGTGGCGCCGATCCCTCGGCGAATCGGATCGTGCGGCGTTGCGGGCGGGCTTCGCTGCGCTGGTCGCCACGCTCGCGCGCCTGCCGCGGATCTTCGCTCATCGCGACTACCACAGCCGCAACCTGCTCGTTCAGGCCGCGAGCGACATCCGCGTCGTCGACTTCCAGGATGCGCGCATGGGACCGGTGGTCTACGACCTCGCGTCGTTGTTGCGCGATTCGTATCTCGACCTCGACGAAGGCGACGTCGCGATGCTCGTGGAGGAGCAGCGGTTGAGGCTGGCGGACGCGGGCGTGCCGGTCCCGGGTCGCGACGAGTTCGTGGTCGATTTCGATCGCATGAGCATCCAGCGCGGCCTCAAGGCCCTCGGCACCTTCGGCTTCCAGGCGACCCAGCGCGGCAAGACCGGCTACCTCGAAGCCGTCCCCCGCACCGTTGCCCGCGTCCGCGCCTGTCTCGCCCGCACACCCGAGCTCGCCGCGCTCACCGCGCACCTCGACCCGATTCTCTCCGATCACGCCTGATCGCTCGCGCGACAGCGCGTCGGTACCGCCGGCGACAACCCGCTCGCGTGCGCGGATCGGCGAGAGGCTGCGCTTCGTCGCGGCCGCTCGTCGCGGGCGAGCCTGGTCCAGCGGGAGTCGAGCGCCGGCTCGACGAGACGGACCGGCGACGTTTCCAGCGCGCGCCCTCGTCGCAAGCCGTGCCTGAGTAGCAGCCAGGCGACGGCGATCGACCTCG
>JAXLQJ010000047.1:0-57365 GCA_046331705.1 bacterium
GCCACGCGTAGAGAGCGAGCCAGACCAGGCCCACCGCCCATGCCGGGCCGAGCGCCGCGATCGAGCGCAATCCGCGCTCGATCCACGGTCCGACGGCGCGACGGCACCCGACCAGCAGCGCTCCCAGCGCGATTCCCACGGCGACCAGCGCGCGCGGCCCGAGAGCCCAGCGGCGCGGCTGATCGGGGAGGTTCTTGAGGAAAACCTCGACCACGTAGGCATGCACGGTCGTGGACCAGGTGAGGACGCACCACGCACCGAGCACCAGCCCCACGCCGGCGAGCCACTTCTCCCCGCGCACGCCAGGTCGAACCAGCGCGTGCACGCCCAGCGCCGAGGCGAGCGGCAGCGCCACCAGCAACGCATCGATCCGCGTCACCAGCGTGAGCACGAGCAACGCCGCCGCGGCCACGGCGTACGCGCGACCGCCGCCGCGGGCGAACGCCATCGCGCTCGCGAGCGCGGCGAAGCTCAGCGCCTGATCGGGGATCTCGGAGAGATGGCTGCGCCCGAACCACGCTTCGAGAACGCACGTCCCGACGACCGCCGCGGCTCCCGCGCCCACCCACGGACCATCCAGCTCCTCGCCGGTGCGGTGAATCCAAGCCAGCGCCAGGAGCGCGAAGGCGATCGTCACGCCGAGCGCCGGCTGGACGCCGAGAAAGCCGGTGACGATCGCGATCCACAGCGACGGCACGGGCATGAACTGCGGCGCCACGCGGCCCTGCTCCTGATCCTCCAGGTAGAAGCCCGCCAGGCGCGGCGGCACTCCGCGGCGGCCGGGTCGCACCGGGTGAAAGAACAGGTCGCGCTGCTCCGCCGGCAGATCGCGCACCAGCGGATCGACGAAACGGATCCCGCCGTGGCGGGCGAGCCGCACGCCGGCGGCCACGTAGACGCCGTTGTCGCGGCCGCCGAACACGTCCTCGAAAGGCGGCCAGAGCGTGGTCGAGCCCACGGCGGCCAGCAGGATCACCAACGCCAGATCGCGAGGACGCGGCTTCGCGAACGCCGCCGGCGCGAGGCGACGCCGGCGCGCGAACGCGATCGCCGCGGGCACCCCGGCCAGCGCGGTCAGCACGCGCACGTCGAACCAGCCGAGCTGGGCGAGCCCGAGCGCGCTCCACGAGACCCACGCCACCGACAGCCCCACGCGGTGAAGCCAAGCGGCGAGGAACGGCGGCCGATCGTCGCGGCCGAGCAAGCGGTCCAGCGCCCAGCCGGGCGCCACGAGCAGCACCGTCAGCGCGAGCGCTCCCACGACCCACGCGCCCACGGTCGGCGGATCGAGCGGCATCATGCGAGTGCCCACGAGCGCGTCGCTGCGCTCCGCCGCCCGTTCACGGGGGCGAGTTCGTCGAATAGAAACGCGAGCGGTTCGTCAGGTAGTCGGTGAGCAGGCCGATCAGCTTGGGCGGGACCTCGACCACCTGGTTGCGCGCGATCACGGACATCGGCACGGGATCGGCGCGCGAGATCATCCCCGTCGCGTACTGGACGATGAGCTCGACGTTCCAGAGCGTGCCGAGCGCGAGCGCTCCCACCAGCGCGGGCTTCGCCCAGCGGCGCTCCGTCACCAGCCGCTCGGCCAGATACACCCAGCCCACCGCGAGCACCGGCAGCGTGGCGATGAGCCGCCGCGCGCCGAAGCTCGCCCCCGCTTCCCAGCTCGCGTACGCCGAGCTGGTCCACACCTGCAGCGCGAAGTACGCGAGCAGCGGCAGCGCCAGCCGCGGGTCGCGGCGCGCCAGCCACACGAGCCCCACCAAGCCGGGAAACGCGAGCGGCGACCACGAGAAGAACCCGTGCCAACCCGAGAAGAGCAGGCCGAAGACCGCCGGCGAGGTCCACATCAGCTTGCGGGTCGCCTCCTGATGAGGGCCGAAGGTGCCGTCGAGGACGCGATAACAAGCGATCTGCGGCGCGAACACCACCGCAAACGCCGCCAGCGCCGCGAGACCGAGTCCCACGGTGCGCAGCGCGCCGCGCCGATCGCCCGCGCGTATCGCCGCCCCAAGCGCCAGCGCCGCGTCGATACCGGGCAGCAGCATCAGCAGCGCGTCTTGCTCGCGCACCATCGCCGTGAGGCCCGAGAGCGCGCCCAGCCCGAGCCATTGCCCGAGCGAGCGGCGCTCGCGCGTGCGTTCCCACAGCACCACCACCGCCGTGGACAGGAAGAACGAGTTCGCGTGCGACATCGGCGGCGTCACGTACACGTAGAAGAAGAGATTCGTGCCGAGCCAGAGCGCCGCCGCCACCACCGTCGCCGTGAAGCGGCGCGCGCGTCCGCGCATCCAGCCGTAGAGCAGCAGCAAGCCGACGGCGCCGTACGCCACCGACGAATAGCAGATGGCGCGCACGTACGGACGCTCGTAGCCGGTTCGCGCCGGGCTTCCCACCAGCGCCAGCCAGCCATCCACCGCCAGGTAGGCCGGCGCCCACAGCAGCGACGAGCCTGCCGGGTTCACGTTCCGCCACAGCCCCGTACGCGTGCGGGTGGTCTCCAGCCACGCCTGCCACTCGGCGTGCTTCGCCGGGTCACGGGGCGCGTAGTGCTGGTATTCGTTCAGGAAGTCGAGATCGCCGTCCTTGAGCAGCGAGCGCAAGTAGCTCGAGTACGCGACCTCGTCGCTCGCGTAGATGCGCGTCGTGACGAGCGGCAGGCTGAGCACCACGAGCGCCGCGAGCACCGCGACCTCGCGCCACGGAAAGCGCGCGCACGGGCGAGCCGGGTCGACGGGTGCGAAGGCGTCGCGAAGAGACATGGTGCGATGAGCGCGGGGCGTGCGGCTGGCCGCTGACATAGCACAGCAACGTGCTCGCTGTGCGCTCGGCGCGGCGCCGGTGGCGGCGGTGGGCGCCGCGCTCGGTCGCTCTCGCCGAGGTTTCGCAGGCGCGCGCTTCGTCGGCGCGTGCGGGTGCGAGCACGCCCGGCGTGGTGGGCTCGGCGAGCGCTCGCGACGCGGCGCTCGACGGCGCGTGCGCGTCCATCCGGTTCCCGAGCGAGAACCGCGGTCGCGGCGTGCTGGCGGGCCACTCGTCGGCGCGCGCCGCAAACGTCGCGCTCGACGCCGGCGCGGCCGAGGCCGGAGCGGCCGAGGCTCTCGGCGAGCGTGGTGACGGCCGTGTCCAAGCGCCGCTGCACCAGCTCGACGCGCTCGCGCCCACGCTCGCCCCTCATCGTCCGCAGCACGGCGCTCTGGGCAGCGTGCGACGACGGCAGCAACCCGGTGAGCAAGCTCGCGTGCCCCGGGAGGGTCCAGCTCGCGTTCGAGAACGCCGCGCCGTGGACGTCCGCACGCGTGGCGAATCGCTCGAGCTCACGGCGGGTGGGCGCGCCGTCTCCGAAGCGTGACAGGTGGCGCGCGGAGAGCGTGTCCAGCGCCACGAGGATGACGTCGGGGCGGTCGCCGGCGCTCGCGACCGCAGCCGGCGACGGTGCATCCGCGCGCCGCTCCAGCGCAGCGAAGCCGGGAGCGTTCGGATGGCTGGCGACGCTCGTCAGCGCGCCCGTCTCGAGCGCGGTGCGCACGCAGCACGCCGCGGGAGTCGACGCAGCGTCCCGCTGCACGACCATCGTCGATACCCGACCAAGCCACGCGCACGACGTCCAGCTTCCGCGAGCCTTCGTCTCGCGGCCTCGGGCGGGTCACCGTCTCCGCCTCCATCGCGCGTTATTTTCGCAGGCATGACATTCGTCGAGGAGATCCGGGGCCGGTTGCCCGCGCGCCGCTTCTGGCTGGGTGTGGCGGTCACGGCGGTGCTCTTCGCGTGGATGGCGCACGCGGCCGACCTCGACGATCTGCGCGCGTTGTGGCGGAACCGCCGCGCCGCACCGCTCGCCGCGGCGGCGCTCGCGTACTCGCTGGTGCTGGTGTGTCGCGCCATCCGCTATCGCGCCACCGGCGCCGCGCTGTCCGTGGCGCGGCTCTTCGCGGTGACGTCCCTGCACGGTTTTCTCAACCGGGTGCTGCCGGCGCGCGGGGGCGAGCTCGCGTACGGCTACCTCGTGCGGCGTCTCGGCGGGGGATCGTTCACGGGCAGCATGCTCGGGTTGGTGCAGATCCGCATCCTCGATCTGGTGGCGGTCGCGGGCATCTGCGCGCTGGCGGTGGTGAACCACGTCGGCGACATCGGCCTCGACCGCGGCGACGCGATCGCCGTCGCGCTCACCGCGCTGGTGCTCTGCAGCGCGGGTTACCTGGCGATCGGTCCGCTCATGCGCGTGGGAATCGCGCTGCTCCGGCGCTTCGCTCCCGAGCGCGCGCGCAGCGGGCGCATCGCCACGTTTCTCGAGCATCTGGCCGAGCTCTCGGCGTCGACCGCCGCCACGCCGCCGCGCGTGCGAATGCGCCTGATCGCCGCGTCGCTGGGGGCGTGGATCTCGATCTACCTCTGCTACTGGTGGGTGTTGCGCGGCGTCGGCGTGGAGCTCACGCTCAGCACCGTGATCCTCGGCGCCAGCGTCGCGAACCTCGCATCGAGCCTGCCGGTGACGCTGATCGGCAGCTTCGGAACGCTCGAAAGCGCCTGGACGCTCGCCTTCATCGCCCTCGGCATCAACCGGTCCACGGCCGTGGCGAGCGCCTGGATCGTGAGCCTCGCGACCCTCGCGTTCGGGGCGTGCTACGCGGTGGTGGGCTGGGCGACGCTCACCCGGATCGAGTCGCAGCCGGACCCGGATCGATCCCGAAGCTCTTGAGCGCCTCCTCGACCTCGGCGACGAAGCGCCCGCCGAGACCACCCGGCAGCTCCACGGGCACTCCCAGGAACACCGCGTCGCGGATGCGCGCGCTGATCGCGCGCCGCCGCGCGACGAGCACGCGCTCGCGAACGTTGCCGAGGATCACCGAGCGCTCGACGAGCTCGGACGCGTGGGTCCGCAGGAACCGCAGCACTCCGGCGACCTCGGCGGCGTGAGTCGCGTGCTGCCGGGCATACGCACGGCCGCGCTGCCGCAGCGATTCCCGCAGCGCGGGGTTCGCGAGCACCTGGGCGGCGGCTTCCCCGCCGCCGAGCGTCGGGACCCTCGCCAGCGCGTCGAGCGGAATGTCTCCGAACGCCGCGAAATCGGCGACCGCGACCGGAATGCCCGCCGAGAGCCAGCGCGGCACCTCGATGGCGGTCCGGCCGAGGATGGGATCGCGCAGATCGACGACGCCGTCCCAATCCGGCAGATCGCCTTCGTCCGGCGGCGATCCCGCCAGCCAGCCCACCTGCGGGTCGTCTCCTACGCCCACGCCTTCGGCGCCCTGGAGCACGATCGCCGCGCCGGGGTCGGCGCGGCGCAGCGCGGCGGCCGCGGCGGCGGCCTCGTCGCGCTCGAGCGCGGAACCACCGACACGGACCAGATAGGCACGCTGGCCGGGCGCGACTGCCGCGACGCCGGCGCGCGCGAGCAGCTCCGCGCGCAGCTCCCGGCTCGCCGTCGCGGCCGCCACCCCGCGCGGCACCCAACCCACGAGGGGCGCGAGCTGGCCTTCGAGCCCGCGCACGCGTCGTTCCAGCGCCTGGGTGGGCACCAGCACCGCCGCCGCGGCCTCCAGGAAGAAGCGCAGCATGTCGAGCTCGCGAAAGAGCGCGTCGTGGCCGCCGCCCGCGGTCACGACCGGCGCGGCCAGCTCGCCCAGCGCGCCGTGCGCTTGCGCCATGCCGTCGTGGTAGTTGCGGGCGTCGCCCAGGTAGAGCGTGACGGTCTGGAAGTAGTGCTGCAGCGTCGCGTCGCGCAGCAGCACGATGGCGCCCGGTCGGTTGGATCGCTCGGCGTCGAGGCGACGGCCCACGAACTCGCACAGGTACGCGTCGTTGGCGAGGAAGTACAGGGTGTGATCGAACTCGCCGGCGAGATGGGCGTGCTCGAAACGCTGCTGGCTCTCGACGCGCAGACCCGCGGGTGGCGCGGTGGGGCGCGTGGGATCGACGCGCACGAAGACCGTGAGATCGACGTGACGCGCGAGCGCGCGGGCGAATCCGAGCGCGTCGCGGCCCTCGGGGCGATCGCCGTGGTCGACCGGTGCGAAGAGCGCGACACGCATGATCGACCCGATCCGCGCCGGCTCAGTCCGAGGTCAGCGCGTCGAGCACACCGTCCCACGAGATCGACGCGACGCGCGCGTACCCTTCCTCGCCGAGCGCCCGCGCGCGGCGACGATCGGCGGCGAGGGCTTCGATCGCCGCGGCGAACTCGCGCGGCTCCGGTGGGACCACCTTGCCCGAGACCTCGTCGCCGACGAACTCGAGAACGCCACCCGAGTCGGGCGCGGTGAGCACCGGCTTGCCCGACAGGAACGCCTCGAGCGTGACGTAGCCGTAGTCCTCGTCGTAGGGCGCGAAGTAGACGGCGAGCGAGCGGGCGTAAAGATCGACGATCGCATCGTCGTCGATGCGCCCCGCGAACACCACCCGCTCACCGAGGCCGAGCTCGCCCGCGCGGCGCTCCAGGGCACCGCGCTCGGGCCCGTCGCCGGCGATGATGGCGCGCAGCGGCGGACGCACGTACGCCATCGCCTCCACCAGCAGCTCGATGCGCTTGGTGCGATCGAGCCGGCTCACGGTGAACACGAAGTCCTCGGCCTCGCCGCGGCGGGTGCGGCCGGCGAGCGGCGGCGGATGGTAGAGGCACTGCCCGTCGAAGCCGGTGGTCCTGCGCAGCCGGTCGGCGACGGTTTGCGAGATGGTGAAGATGCGGCGTGCCTCGCCGAGGCCGACGCGATCGAGCCGGTGGATCGCGTCGCGCACCACGTCGTCCATCCCCGTCCCTTCCCACGCCGAGAGCCGCGTGCCGTAGAGCTCGTAGACCTCGCGCATCTGGTGGAAGAGCCACACCACCTTGCGCGAATGGCGCACCAGGTACGACGGAAACTTGGTGGGGACGAAGAGGTCGACCGACTCGCCGTAGCTCTCCTCCACGTCGAGCAGCCGCCACAGCAGGCACATCTTCACGATCTCGGGTCGCGGCAGCATGCGCAGCGGGATGCGCAGCACGTCGGTGCGATGGCCGCGCGCCGCCAGCCTTCGCTCCAGCCCGTCCACGAGCGCCTCCGCACCGCCGCGGGTGAAGGGCGCCTGCACGGCGCCGAGCAGGATCTTCACGGGGCGGCCTCGGACCCGTGCGGCGCCAGATGCGATTCGATCTGCCCCACCAGGCCGTGGAGGATGCGCACCTCGCGTGGGTCGAGCTCCAGGCGCGCCAGCGCGGCGAGCAGCTTGGGACGCATGTGTCCCGGGTCCGCGTCCGCCACGAAGCCGATCCGCCCGAAGAGCGCGAGCAGGCGGCTGGCGAGATGCGCGCGCTCGTCGCGCCGCTCGCGTCCCTCGGGCACCCGGCGCACGGCTTCCGCGGCGAACGCGTGCAGCACGACGGCGACCGCGAGCGCGAGGTTGAGCGACGGGCTGCCGCCGGTCGGGATCGAGAGATACGCCCACGCCGTCGCGCATTCGTCGCGGCTCAGGCCCTGGTCTTCCGAGCCGAACACGATCGCCGCGCGCGTCTGCGGCAGTTGCTCGAGGAGCACCCGCGCCGCCGACGCCGGGGTGAGCGGGTTGGGACGGTGCCGGCCGCCGAACCGGCTCACCGCGAGCGCGAGGTCGCTGCCCTCGAGCGCCGACGCGAGATCGTCGTGCCTCTGGCACGCGTCGAGGATCGGGCGGCCCGCCATGGCCAACGTGCGCGCTTCCAGGTCGATCGGCGCGCGCGGTCGCACCAGGCGCAGGTCGCCGAAGCCGGCGCTCGCCATCGCCCGCGCCACCAGGCCGAGATTGCCCGCGTACTTGGGCTCGACGAGCACCACTCGGAAGCGGCGCAGCTCGTCCGTCAGATCACGGGTGAAGGGCGATGGAACCGCGTCTCGCATGGTGGAAACCGACCCACGACTCGGCGCGACCGATCGCGGGGCGCGTCTCAGCGCCCCGAGACGGGAACGTCCACGCGGGTGCGCGCCGGCGCATCGACACCCGCGTCCGCTGGCGCCGAGGGCGCGCTCGCGGAACCGGCCGCCGGCGTGGCGCCCGGATACTCGCGCCTCAACGCGTCGATCTCGCGCAGCGTGTCGAGGCGCTTGTCGAGATCCGTCTTGCGCGCCGTATCCGGGAAGCGCGCGAGGAAGTCCTCGATCAAGAGCTTGCGCTGCTCCGGCTCGGCGGTCTTGAGCTTGTCGAGGAGCACGCGGTATTCCTCGTTCTCCACCACGTTGCGCTCGAGCACGCGCGCACGACTGCGGTCGCGCAGCTCGCGCGCCGCCGGACCGAGCGGGCTCTCGGGGAAATCGGTGAGGAACGAATCCCACGCGGCGAACGCCGCGTCGGGAGTCTCGGTCTGCTCCAGCAGATAGGTGTCGATGAACCGGGCGTGCTCGTCGCTCTCGAGATCCTTGACCCGCGACTGAGCGCTCTCGAGCGACTTGCCGAGCTCCTCGACCTTGCTCTCGAGCGTCTCGATGCGCGCGTAGTACTCGGCTTCGCGGCACTCACCGCTGTCGATGACGCTGCAACCGCCGAGCAGCGTCACCCCGAGCAAGGCCAGTGCGAGTCGCATGGTCGGCCGCGCCCCGGCTGCGGCTCAGAGCTTGAAGACGTTCTCGCGCCGCTCGGTCACGGCGTTGCGCGTATCGAGGACGAGCGAGGCGGCGCGCGCCACGGCGTTCCAGTCGATGCTCTGGTGATCGGTGACCACGACCACCGCGTCCGCCGCCTCGATGTGGGCGGGGTCGAGTGGAACGCTGGCGAGGTCGAACGGCCCGTGGGTGATGCGCGGGACGTAGGGATCGTGGTAGCTGATCTCGGCGCCGCCTTCGCGCAGGAGCTCGAGGATGTCGAGCGCCGGCGATTCCCGGACGTCGGAAACGTTCTTCTTGTAGGCGACGCCGATCACGAGCACGCGCGAGCCGTTCAGGCATTTGCGGCGCGTGTTGAGCGCGTGCACCAGACGATTGACGACGTAACGCGGCATCGCCGCGTTGATCTCGCCGGCCAGCTCGATGAAGCGGGCGTTGTAGTTGAGCAGCTTGAGCTTCCAGGAGAGGTAATGCGGGTCGATGGGGATGCAGTGCCCGCCCAGCCCCGGTCCCGGATAGAACGGATGGAAGCCGAACGGCTTGGTGGCCGCGGCGTCGATCACCTCCCACACGTCGAGCTTGAGCCGATCGCACATGATGGCGATCTCGTTCACCAGCCCGATGTTGACCGCGCGGAACGTGTTCTCGAGGAGCTTCACCATCTCCGCGGTCTGCGTGGAGGAGACGAGCACCACGCGCTCCACGGCCTTCTCGTAGAGCGCCTTCGCGGCGAGACCGCAATTCGGCGTCACGCCACCGATGATCTTGGGCGTGTTGCGGGTGTGGAAGCGCGGGTTGCCGGGATCGACCCGTTCGGGAGAGAACGCCAGGAAGACGTCGGTGCCGATCACCAGGCCGTCGGCCTCCAGGATCGGCCGCACCACTTCCTCGGTGGTACCCGGATACGTGGTGCTCTCGAGCGTGACGAGCTGACCGCGATGCAGCCGTCGGCGCACCGCCTCGGCGGCCTCCACGATGTAGGAGATGTCCGGGTCCTTGCTCTTGCGCAGCGGCGTGGGCACGCAGATGCTCACCGCGTCCATCGTGGCGAGCTGGTCGAAATCGGTGGTGGCCCCGAGCCGTCCGCTCTCCACCAGCGGCCGCAGCCGCTCGTCGGGCACGTCCGAGATGTAGCTCGTGCCCGCGCGGACCTGCGCGACTCGCCCGTCGTCGATGTCGAACCCGGTGACCGCGAGCCCCACGCTCGCGAACTCCACCGCGAGCGGCAGCCCGACGTAGCCGAGCCCGATGACTCCGACGTGCGCATCGTTGCGCTGGATCTTCTCGAGCAAGGTCACGGTTTCTTCTTCTCCTCGGACGTTTCCATCCCGGGCAGCACCAGCCACGCGGGGTCGGCTTCGGCGGTACGCGCGCGCTTCTTCAAGGCCTCGAGCGCCTTGTCCGCTTCCTCGGCTTCCGCGCGAGCCTTGGCCAGCTCGTTGCGGTGCTTGGTGCGATCGGCGGGACGGCCGTAGGTCAGGATCACGTTGCCGGCGTCGAGCTTGCGCACCGTTTCCGCCGCGCTGGTCTGACGATTGAGCGCCGCGGCCATCTGCTGCTGCCACCACGCCTTGTCGTGGCCCTCGTTGT
Organism: bacterium; assembly: GCA_046331705.1. GTDB lineage: Bacteria > JADJOY01 > JADJOY01 > JADJOY01 > JADJOY01 > JADJOY01. The sequence continues at coordinate 10,143 of JAXLQJ010000047.1, forward strand.
CCTTCGGCGCCTCCTGGGCGTCCGTCTCGGCCCCCGGCGATCCGGCGGGAGGTGTGGCGCTGCGCGCGACGGGCTCGGCGCCGAAGCGGAAGATCTCGTCCGAGCCGGCGCCGCCCGATGCCGCGGGCGCACCTGCGGTCGGCGCGGATCGCTTCGGCTCCGCCGCCTCCGCCGCGGGTGCGGAGCTCGACCCGCCACCCACGCGCACCACCCGGTCTCGGTATTTCTCGGGCACCGCGGAGAGTCGGTCGGTGAGGTGCTTCGATCCCGATTCGTCCGTCCATGCGTAGGTGTCCGCGAACGCGGCTACCGGCACGACGCCCGAGACCAACACGGTGGCGAGAGCACACACGATCCCTGGCTTCTTGGTCATCGCGTCTCTCCTGAACGCGCCGCGCGCGGCGCTCGCGATCGAGGCCCGAAGCACGCAGTGAGAAACACTCCCTCGCTGCGGGGGGCCGCGATCATGATACGCGACCCACGGCGATGCAAGGCGAAACGAGGTGCGTGACGCGTCATGCGTCGGGGTCCGCGATCACGCGCAGCGCCGCCGCGGTGCGCGGTGCGCGCTTCGCGATCCGCGGATCGCGAAGCTCGACGCCGAGTCGCACCAGGTCCGCGGGCTCGTCCACGTCCGCCCAGCTCGGCAAGAGCGCGACGCGCAGGCCGCGGTCGCGAACCCGCCCCAGCGTGGCGTCGAGAACACGGGAGGTGCTCATCGGGACGTCGAAGATCCCCGGCACCGGCCGCGCCAAGCCGAGCGCGTAGTAGCCACCGTCGTGATCGGGGCCGACCACCACGGCCGCTCCCGCCGCCAGCCGCGTGAACGCCTCGGTCACGTGCTCGAGCGGCAGCGTCGGCAGGTCCGTGCCCACCACCACCACCGCCGACGCCCCGTGCGCGAACGCCTCCTCGACCACGGCCTGCATCCGCTCCCCCAGCCCCGCGCCGCGTTGCGGGATGCACCGGAAACGATCGCGATAACGGTCGAGCCACGGCGCGTCCACGTGCGGCGGCCACACCGCGAGGACTCGCTCGAGGGAGTCGAGGGCCGCGACCCGCTCGCTCAAGTCGTCGAGAAACGCCCGATAGAGTCGGGCCGCTCCTTCGGCGCCGAGTACCGGGGCGAGGCGGGTCTTGACCTCCCCCGCCACCGGCTCCTTCGCCATCAGCACGAGCCACGGGCGAGTCACGGCGCTGCACCGGCGTCGACGCGGCTGGCAGGGCGGAGCGCCGATTCGGCGCCGGGGTCGAGGCTTGGCCCGGACGCGAGCACGCCGGGGGAAGCCGCCTTTTCCAAGCGCTCGAGGCGCAGCGCGCGTGCGTTGCTCGCGGGTGGGCTGCGCGGGTTCCAGCCGCGCGCCGCGGCGAGCGCCTCGTCGTGGCGTCCGAGGGACGCGAGCGCATCGATCCACACCGGGAGCACCTCGTCGGCTCGGTCGGGGCGCTCGGCGGCAAGGCCGGCGAGCTCGCGCAGCGCCCCGAGCGCATCGCCGCGCCGAAGCGCGATCTCCGCCCTGCCGATCCGCACCGACGGCACGTTCCCGGCGAGCTCGAAGGTGCGAGCGAACGCTTCCAGCGCATCGGCGTCGCGACCCCGGGCGCTCTCGACGCGCGCCAGCGCGAGCCACGTCGCTCCGTCGCGTGGTCCGACGGCGGTGGCGTCGTGCAGCACCGCCGCGGCCTCGTCGAGCGCGCCGCGGCTCGCCAGCAACCCCGCCAACGCCCGCGATGCGTCGGTGACCCGCGGGTTGATGCGAAGCACCTCACGGTACTCGCTCTCCGCCTCGCGACTTCGCCCGGCGGACGCCAACGCACTGGCCAGCATGTCGTGGGCACGCCAGCTCCGCGGGCTGGCCGCCACGGTGGCACGAGCGAGGCTCGCGTCGTCCCGCCAATCGCCCGTTCGCACCACGCTGCGCGCGGCGAGCAATCCGAGCAGGAGCACGCCGAGCGTGCGCAGCCACGTGGTTCGCGGCCCAGGCCAACGCTGCCAGCCAGCAGCGACCAGCCACGCGAAGCCGACCGCCGGCAGATAGAGCAGCCGCTCCGCCGTCACCGTTCGCATCGGGACCAGCAGGTTCGACACCGGAAGATACGTGAGCGCCGTCAGCAACGCGGCGGTCGCGAGCACGGGTCGCCGCCAATCCAGCGCGAGCGCTCCCAACGCGAGCACCGCGGCGCCTCCCAGCAGCACCCGCGGCTCGAGCCAGCTCACGGCTTGCGGGATCTGATCGAACGAATAGTCGGCGCTCAATCGGATCGGAAAGACGAAGACTCGGATCGCGTTGCTCACCAGCGCGAGCGCGGTGCGCAGCTGCGCGGGTCGTCCCCAGTGGAAGAGCGGATTGTCCGAGAAGGGCGGCAGCGACGTGTGGCCGATCGAGCCGACGGCACGCACACGCAGGACCAATCCAACCCCGACGGCGGCGACCAGCACCGCCCAGCGCGTCACCGTCCGCCCGCCGACGCGCCGACGCGCCGCCAGGTCGGCGAGCACCATCCACGCGATCAGCGGCAGCGCCGACTCCTTCGCCAGACACGCGAGCCCCAGGCAGAGCCCACTCGACACGCTGCCGCGAAGCCCGGCGCGCCGATGCTGACGAAACGCCTCGAGCCCGAGGAGGGCGGCGAGCAGATCGGCGCGCCCCACCACCGCATTGACGGCCTCGCTCGTCAGCGGGTGCACGGCGAACAGGGCGCCCGCGACTGCTCCCGCCGACACCGAGCCGAGCAACGCCCCCCCGAGCGCCGCGACCTCGAGCGACACCAGCGTGTGCAGCGCCACGTTGACGAGGTGGTGAACCCAGGCGCGACCGCCACCGAGCGCGTGCACCAAGTGCTGCACGAGTACCGTCGCCGGGCGAAACAGGACGTCGACCTGCTCGTCGTAACCCCACCAGTAGTTGGTCGTGACGATCCGGTGCAGATCCAGCGGGCCAGCGACGAGGCGGTTCAACACCACCGCCGGGTGGTCGTCGCCGGTGAAACCGCCACCCAGCGATGCGCCATGCGCCACCACGGCGGCCAGCGCGACCCACGGCCATGCCGCGATCCGCGCCCCCGACGGCTCGACGGCGCCGATCCGCGTGCTCATGGGCAGCTGAGATGCTCAAAAAAGCGAGGCCGGGCAACCGCCATGCGGTGGCCCGGCCATCTGCTCGCTTACGTGACCCGAGGGAAGGAAACGCGTCGGCAGCACCTACCGGAATCGTACGTCGAAACGGAACGTCGAGAACGAAATCGTGGAACGGGAACTCACTTCTTCTTGGCCTTCTTCGCCGGGGCCTTCTTGGCGGCAGCCTTCTTGGGGGCGGCCTTCGCGGCACCCTTCTTCGCTGGTTTCTTCGTCGCCATGTTCACTCCTCCTTGGGATGGGCTGGCCTGATGCGGTGTTTTAGAGCGTTGGGTCACGCGGTCCAGTTCCTCGGGTATCCAAAAACGCTCGCATCAGGATCTAGGTGATGCACCCCTTCTATTCCCCTACATCTTGGGTGTCAAGATTTTTTCGTGGGGCTGCCGTCGTGAGATGCGGTTTGAGGCCCGCACGACCCCGTGCCCCGGTGCTGGCCCCGCCGCGACGCTCGTGGCTGGACGCCCGGATGCTTCGGGTGGGGACGACGCGTTGCGGATCGGTCCCGCGTGCCCGACACTTCCCGCGCGGCTCCGCGCGGAGCCGTGCGACCCGGATCACGCCAGGCGCTGCCGTCGGGGCGAGCGGTCACCCGGGCGCGCGGTACAATTGCGCCGCCTGCCGCTCGGCGAAACGGCTGCACGCGGGCCCATCTCCTTCGCCCTCATGTCCCGGTTCGATCCCCGCCCCGATCGCGACGAGATCGTGCTCGTCTACCCGCCGACCGGCTGGGAGGACCCCCGCGTCGTGCTGCCGCCGCTTTCGCTGCTGACGCTGGTTCCGCCGCTGGTTCGCGAAGGGTTGCGCGCCACGGTCCTCGACGTGCGCAAGGACGCCGCGTGGCGCGAGACCCTCGCGGGGCGGGTGCGAACCGGTCGCGTCCTGGCGGTGGGCATCTCGTCGATGACCGGCCCGCAGATCCTGGGAGGTCTCGACGCCGCACGTGTGACGCGCGACGTGGACCCCAGCGTGCCGGTGGTGTGGGGAGGCGTGCATCCGTCGCTGGTGCCCGATTCGACGCTGCGCCACGACCTGGTGGATGCGATCGTGGTCGGCGAAGGCGATCGATCGTTGCCGGCGCTCGCGAACGCGCTGCGCAACGGCCATTCGCTCACGGAGGTGGCCGGCGTCGGTGTGCTCGATGGGTCCGGTGAGCCTCGCGTCACACCCGAGGCATCGCGGACTCCGCTCGACGAGATGGCGATCCCGCAATACGACGCCGTCGACCTCACCCGTTACCGCTCGACGCTCTTCGGCTCGCCCGCGCGCAGCCTTCCTTTCGTCACGAGCCGTGGGTGCCCGTATCGCTGTACGTACTGCTACAACCGCGTGTTCGATCGCCGCCGTTGGCGCGCGATGTCGGCCCACCGCGCGCGCACCGTGTTCGAGGAGATCCACGCTCGTTTCGGCGCGCGCGACATCTTCCTGCTCGACGACGAGTTCTTCATCGACATCCAGCGGGTGCGCGAGTTCACCGAGGAGATCCGCCGCTCGTCCGTGCCGTTCCAGTTCCACAACGCGAATTGCCGCGTGGGCGAGGTGTTGCGCTTCACCGACGACGATCTCGCCGGCATCTGCGCCAGCGGTTTTCGGCAGATGTTCGTGGGCGTGGAGTCCGGCAACGACGAAGTGCTCGACCGCATGGAAAAGGATCACACGGTCCAGGACGTCCTCGACGCCAATCGCCGGCTGGCCGCGACCGAGCTGGTGCCGGCGTACAGCTTCATGGCCGGCCTCCCCTTCGAGCGCGTGGAGCAAGTCCACGACACCCTCGCGCTGATGGAGCGGCTGGTGCGCGAGAACCCCAAGGCGCGCATCCTTCCGCTCTCGCTCTACTCGCCGTTCCCGGGAACGCCGCTCTTCGAAACCTGCACCTCGCTCGGCTTCCAGGCTCCCACCGATCTCGAGTCGTGGACGCGCATCCGCTACGACCGCAACAACTTCCCCGGATACACCGCCGCGGACTCTCGCTTCCTCGAGGACGTCCACTACCTGAGCGGCTTCCTCGACGGACGAACCTTCCGCACCACGAGCCTCGGGCTGGCACCGCTGCGCGCCTGGCTCGGTCGCACCGTGCGGTGGCGCGCCCGCCACCGACGCTGGGGTGGCCGCGTGCTGATGACGCTGCGCCGCTGGCGACGCGAACGCATTCGCGCCGGTACATGACCGCAGCCGTCGAGCGCGCGGCGCGCGCGGTGATGCTGCTGCAAGCCGCCGGCCTCGCGCTCGGCGTGCTGACGCAGGCGCTGGTGGCGCACCGGTTCGGCACGGGCGCCGACCTGAGCGCGTTCACCGTGGCCGCCGCGGTGGTGTCGTTCCTCGCCGACTGGTTTCTTCGCGACGCCGTGCTGATGGCCTTGGTGCCGCCGCTGCGCGCGGCGCGCACCGACGCGGCGGAGGGCGCGCACACGGCGCGGGCGTGCCGGATCGCCGCGAGCTTCCTAGCGGGATCCGTGGCGGTCACCCTGGCGCTGGCGGTGGGCGCGGCCCCCCTGGTGCATGCGCTCGCGCCGGGGCTCGCGCCCGAGGAGAGTCGCCGCGCCGCCAAGCTGTTGGTGGCGCTGCTGCCCGCGCTACCGCTCGCGGCGTTCGCATCGTGCCTGCAAGCCGAGCTGCAGGCGCAAGCGCGTTTCACCCGGCCCGCCGCAGCCGCGCTCGCTCGCAGCGCGGCGCTCGCCGTGGCGGTTCTCTGCGCCGCGTCGTCGATGGGCATCTACGCGCTGCCGCTCGGGGTGGTCGGCGGGTACGCGCTGGCCACCGTCCTTCAGGGCAGCGCCTGGCCGAGCGTTCGGCGCTGGCTCCGCCCAGCAGCCGCGCGCGGCGGGTCGGAGTCGTGGCTCGCGGCGCTGGCTCCCGTGGCGGGCATGCTGGCGCTCGGGGCCGCCGGGCACGTGAATCTGCTCACGGATCGCTGGTTCGTGTCGCGGCTTCCGAGCCAAGCGCTGCCCCAGCTCGGGTACGCGGAGCGCTTTCGCTTCCCGATCATGGCGCTCTTCGCGATCTCGGTCAGCGGGCCCGCGCTCACGTATCTCTCGGAGGCCGCGATCCGGCGCGATTGGGACCAGGCGCGGCGCACCGTGCGCGCCGCGGCGGGCTTGGTGGCACGAACGGCGCTTCCGGCGCTCGTGGTGATGTGGCTGGCGCGCCGCGATCTGGTGGCGATCTGGCTCGAGCGCGGGGCGTTCTCGCCTGCCGACACCGCCGAGGTGGCCGCGGTGCTGGCGCGGCTCATCCCCGCGTTCGCCGTCAACGCGTTCTCGCCACTGGTGATCGCGGCGTTCTTCGCGCTCGGCCGCACCCGCGAGCTGGTCGGCGTGGTCGCCGTCGAGATGGTGGCCAATGCGGTCCTCGATGCCTGGTGGGTCGAGCCGTTCGGCCTGATCGGCGTCGCGTGGGCCACCACCGTGGCGACCCTGGCCGCGAACGTGGTGTTGTGGCGGCTGCTCGTCCGCGAGCTGGGCGGGATCGGACCGCTGCCGCTGCGCACGACGGTCCGCGTGGTGGGTACGCTTCTCGTCCTGGCGCTCGCGGTGCGAGGCGTCCTCGTGGTGGGCGCGGACTGGCACACGCTGGCGCGGGTGGTGAGCGTCGCCGCGCTGGGCGTCGCCGCGCTCGGTCTCGACTGGTGGCTCGGCCAGGCCGGTTCTCGCAGCGCCGCACGGCACTGAACCGGGCTGGCCGCGGCGGCACCCGACCCGAGCCGGGATCGGGTGCGCCGGGCAGGAATCGCCACCTGCGACGACGGCGGCCCAGTCGACGCAGCGGCCGTGGCGAACGCTCGCGCCACCCCACCCGGATCCTCGCTCGGCACGTGCAGCCGCTTCGGGCGCCTTCGAGCCCGAGGCGCTGCATCGCGCACGGCGGCAATGCTACTATCTTCCTTTCCCGTCGGACCCCGACCGCGGTCGCGCGGCTTCGGAAACTCAGGGTGAGAGCGTTGGCATGAAGATCCTGATCGTGTCTCCCTACCTGCCACGCTCAGGCATCGGGCACGGCGGCGGGTTGGTCATCTACAACCTGCTTCGGCACCTGGGACCACGCCACCGCATCACGCTGCTGAGCTTCCTGCAGCACCCCGACGAGGCCGCGCACCTCGGCGAGATCGAGCCGTACGTCGAGCGCATCCGCACGGTGGTGCACGACTTCGAGCACATCTCGAAGGCCGAGCGCCTGCGCAACGTGCTGAGTCCCGATCCGAGCTTCACGGTCCACCTCACCGACCCCGCGTTCCTCGGCGAGCTCAAGCGGCTCATCTCCACGGAATCGTTCGACATCGTTCAGCTCGAGTACCTCTTCCTCGCGCACTACGCGCGGCACATCCAGCACCCGCGGATCGTGCTCGATCTGATCGAATGCTTCGGCCGGCACTGGCGGGGGCGTATCCGCAACGAGCGGCTGACTCCGCGGCAAGCCTATTTCCGCTTCGATTGGTGGAAGGCCGAGCGCTTCGAGCGTTCGATCATCCGCCACTTCCGTAAGGTCTTCACGCTCACCGACGAGGATCGCGCGTGGCTGCTGGCGCGCTGCCCCGACCTTCCGATTCACGTGCGGCTGCCTGGCGTGGACCTGCCGGAGCTGGCGACGATCGCGGATCGACCCCGCAAAGGGATCCTCTTCGTCGGCTCGTTCAAGCACCCCGCCAACCACGACGGCCTGGCCTATTTCCTCAAGGAGGTCTTCCCGCGCATTCGCGCGACGCGTCCCGAGACCGTGCTCACGGTGGTCGGCGCTCCGGCCCCGCGCGAGTTCGAGTCGGTGCCGGGCGTGGACGTTCGCGGCTTCGTCGACGACCTGGAGCCCGTGTATCGCGCTGCCCAGCTCTGCATCGCGCCGATCCGCTTCGGCGGCGGCATCAAGACCAAGGTGCTCGAGGCCCTCGCCCACGAGGTGCCGGTGGTCACCACGCCGCTCGGCGCCGAGGGCATCGGCGCCAGCGACGGCCGTGAGCTGGTGGTGGCCAAGGGCGCTGCCGAGTTCGCCAGCCAAACCGTCGAGTTGCTCGACGATCCGGCGCGCTGCGAGCGCATGGGAAAGGCCGGGCGCCGCCTGGTGGCGACGCGCTATGCCTGGCAGCCGATCATCGACGAGCTCGACGCGCACTATCGCGACCTGCTGGGGGAGACCGCGGACGTGGCCCCGGTGGTTGCGGCGCCCTCGGTGGTCACGCTGTGAGCTCGCGCACCGGCCGGCCTTCGTGCACGCGGCGCGCGCGGACGTGCGCACGCCCGAGCCTGCTCCCCCGATGAACGACGCGACCCACCGCGACTCGCAGCGCGCGCCGGCACCCGCCGCGGTCCTGCGCTCGCCGGCGCGGATCGTGGCCTTGGTGCTCAACTGGAACGGCGGGACGATGCTGCGGGCGTGCCTGCGCTCGGCTCTCGCTTCCCGCGGCGTCGACCTCCACCTCGTGATCGTCGACAACGGCTCCGTCGACGGTTCGGCGGAAGATGCGGCCCGCGAGCTCGCGGGCGTGGAGGTGTTCGCGCTCGGCAGCAACATCGGCTACGCGCGCGGCATGAATCGGGGCATCACCCACGCCCTCGAGCGCGGAGCCGATTACGTCCTGTTCCTCAACAACGACGCAACCGTCGAGCCCGATTGCATCTTGAATCTCGCCCACGCGCTCGACTCCGATCCGACGGTGGGCCTCGCGGGCCCCAAGGTTCTCTTCGACACCGACGCCACCCGGATCCAGTACGCGGGCGGGCGACTGTCGCGGTGGACCGGGCGATCGCAGTCGATCGGCCTGGACCAGCGTGACGGGCCGCGTTTCGACCAAGCCCGCGACGTCGACTTCGTCTCCGGCTGCTGTCTGCTGGTTCGGGCCACGGCGCTGCGACGCGCCGGGCTGCTCGACGAACGCTTCCATCACGGCTACGAGGACGTCGAGTGGAACGTGCGCGTGTCGCGCTCCGGCTACCGCATCCGCTTCGTGCCGAACGCGCGGGCGCACCACGGCCACGCCCGCTCGTCGGGCGGCTACGATTCGCCCTTCTACGTCTACTACCAGGTGCGCAATCGTTTCCTGCTGGTGCGGCGCATCACCAGCCCGGCGCAGCGCTGGCTGTGGCTGCCATTCCAGGCCGCCCACATCGCGCGCCGCGGGCTCGACCTGGTGCGAACCGGCCACTGGGCCTCGTTGCCTGCGTTCGTGCGCGGGATCCTCGACGGCCTCGCGGGACGGGAGGGTCCGGGACAGGGCTACGCCGCCCCGGCGACGCGCCCCAGCCCCTCACGGCCCGAGCCCTCCGGGCCGCAGGATCGCCCGATCCTGGTGGTGAACCCGGTCGGCGTGGAGGCCGGCGGCGTGCAGCGGATCCTCCTCGAGCTCTTCCGCGGACTGCACGGCAAGGACGGCTATCGTTTCATCGTCGCGGTGCCCTCGATCGGCCCGTACGAGCGACGCTACCAAGAGCTGGGAGTGCGTGTCGAAGCGATGCCGATCTCGATCCTGCGACGCTCGCTCAACCCGCTCACGATCCTGCGCATGCTCGTGCTGACTCCGCTCAACGTGCGGGCGCTGCGGCGGCTGATCCGGCGCGAGGGCGTGGTGCTCGTGCACACCCAGAAGATGAACACGCTGGTCGGAGATCTGGCGGCGCGCGCCGAGGGCGTGCACTCCGTGCACTCGATCCACGAGGTCCCGCTCTGGCCCGAGCCCCTCTACCGCGCGATGGCCGCTCCCATCCCGCGCCTCGCCGATCGCGTCGTCCTCACCTGCGAGCCGAGTCGCGGGCTGCTCTCGGCGGCGCAGCGCGACAGCCGTCACGTGCGGCTCATCTACAACGGTATCGCGCTCGAGGCGCCGCCCCGCGATCGAGCGGAGCTCAGGGCCGGGCTCGGCGTCGCGGAGGACGCGTTCTTCGTGACCTCCGGCGGCCGGCTCGCGCCCAGCAAGGGCTTCGAGTTCTTCCTGGAGGCCGCGCGGCAGATGGCGCCGCTCGAGCCGCGCGCGCGCTTCCGGCTGATCGGCGACATCATCGCCGAAGAGGACGCGCCGTATCGCGACAAGATCCGCGCCCAGGCGCAGGGACTCGGGCTCGACGCTCGGCTGGTTCTCGAGGGCTTTCGCGACGACTACCGCACCGTGATCGGCGTGAGCGACGTCTTCGTGCTCCCCTCGCTCTACGACACCCTGCCCTCGATCGTGATCGAGGCCATGGGAATGGGCGTTCCCGTGGTCGCGACCCGGGTCGGAGGCGTGCCGGAGCAGGTCGAGGACGGCGTGACCGGGATCCTGGTGCCTCCCGGCGACGCGGCGGCGCTGCGAGAGGCGATCACCCGCTTGGCGCGCGACCCCGGGCTGCGAGCGCGAATGGGCGTCGCCGCTCGCCTGCGTGCGCTGGACGTGTTCGGAATCGACAGTTACGTCTCACGAACTCGCGCCTTGTATGAAGAGTTGCTAGGCTCGATGGGCTGTGAAGAGCTGGCAACCGCTGCCGTCGCAGAGCCAGGAACCGGGGTCGGAGGGCTGGCACGATTGGCCACGCACGCGACCCGCGCACCGGAGGGGATGAACGCCTGACCGGACCGCCGCGACGAGCTGCAGCGCTTCTCCCGAGAGGCGCCCAAACGAGGTTCCGTTGAAAATTCTGTTCGTATACGACGAGATCCGCCTCGATATCCCCGGATTCACCGGCTACTACCAGGAAGGTCTCGCGAGCCTGTCGGCCTGTGCCCGTGCCGCGGGACACTCGACCGAGCTGCTGCACCTCACCCGCCCGCTCACCGAGGAAGAGTTCACCGAGGAGCTGGGGCGTCGTCGCTTCGACGTCATCGGCTTCAGCTCGTTGACGCCCACGTTCCCGGACGTGCGCCGGCTGGTGCCGATCGCCCGCAATCGCTTCCCGTCCACGCCCATCCTGTACGGGGGTGTCCATCCGACGCTCGACCCCGAGAGCTCGATCCAGGTCACCGGCGTGGACGGCGTGTGCGTCGGCGAAGGCGAGGAAGCGCTAGTCGAGGTGCTCGACCGCATGCAGAGCGACCGCGACTGGTCGGACGTGCGGAACTTCTGGGTGCGCCGCGGCGATCAGATCATCCGGAATCCGACGCGACCGCTGGTCACCGACCTGGACAGCCTGCCGCTTCCCGACATCGAGCTCTTCGATTTCCCGGGGCTCTTCTCGACCCGTGAACAGATGGCCATGCTGACTGCGAGCCGTGGCTGCCCGTACAAGTGCACGTATTGCTCCAACCACGCGCAACAACAGCAATATCCGAACAAGGGCGACTACGTCCGCTTCAAGAGCGTCGACCGCACGATCGCCGAGGCTCATCAGCGCATTCATGCCCGCCCGGACGTGGAGATCCGGTACCTGGATTTCTCCGACGACATCCTGCCGCTCCGGCGCTCGTGGTTCTCGGAATTCGCCGAGCGATTCCCGAAGGAGGTCGGAGCACCGTTCCAGTGCAACGTGCTGCTGAGCCTCCTCAACGACCAGTCGGTCCGGGAGCTGAAGCAAGCCGGGTGCGGGCTGCTGGTGTTCGGCCTCGAATCCGGCAGCGAGCGCATGCGCGATCTGATGAAGCGCCCGCCGGTTACCAACCGGCAGATCGTCCACTTGGCTGGGCTGCTTCACCAGCACGACCTGCACATCGGCACCTACAACATGGTCGGTCTGCCCACCGAAACCACCGAGGAGATGCTCGAGACCATCAAGCTCAACGCCACGATTCATCCCAACAAGATGAACGTGTTCTTCTTCCAGCCCTACCCGAACACCGACATCCACAAGATGTCCGTGGAGATGGGCCTCTACCATCCGAGCCGAGACCTGTTCAACAACTGGCGCACCGGCCCGGTGCTGGAAGAGAACGCGATCTCGCACGAGCAGATCATCTTCCTGCACCGCTTCTTCAAGCTGCTGGTACGCGCCTACCGCATGGGGCGCCGCGCGTCGCGGCGGTTCGACCCTGCGTTCGACCACTTCCTGGAATCGGTGTTCTTCCGCCACCCGCAGCGGATGGCGCTCTGCACGCGCGCGTGGGACCGCATCCACGCCACGGCCAAGTTCCTCTACGTCAAGGCCGTGCTGCCCTTCTGGAGCCGACGCAAGCGCGAGCTCTCGGACCACCTGAACGGCAGCGCGTCCGAAGCGCCCGGGTGGAGGCGCTTCGCGCGCCGCGCGCATCGCTTCGCGACGCTCGTCGGCCGGCACGGCCCGCAGTTCCTGCGGTACGCCACTCCCCGCAAGGTCGCCAACCTGGCGCTGGCGCAATGGCAGATGCTGACGCGAACCACGCGGGTGCGCGGCTATCCCTTCGAGATGATCGTCGACCCCAACAACTACTGCAATCTGCGGTGCCCGCTCTGCCCGACCGGTCAGCATCTCAACGAGCGCAGCTACGGAGAGATGCCGTTCGCGAAGTACGAGCGGCTGCTCGACGAGGTCGCGCCCTACCTCTTCAAGGTGCGCTTCTACAACTGGGGCGAGCCGCTGCTCCACAAGTCGATCCACGACATGATCGCCGCCGCGCATCGCCGGCGCGTCTCGACCGAGGTCTCGAGCAACCTCAGCCACGGGTGGACCGAGGAAGACGCGGATCGCTTGATCGAATCCGGCCTCGACCGGTTGATCGTCTCGCTCGACGGTGCCACTCCCGACACCTATCGCGTCTATCGGGTGGGTGGCGACTTCGACAAGGTCACGCGCAACGTGCGCATGATCGCGGATCGCAAGAAGGCCCTGGGACGAAAGCTGCCGGAGATCGAGCTTCAGTTCATCGTGATGCGTCACAACGAGCACCAGGTGAACGACGTCCCCGAGCTGGCGCGGCGCCTCGGCGCCGATCACCATCGACTGGTGCCGGTCGTCCTCAACAACGCGGACGCGAAGCAGCGAGCGCAGTACCTACCGGCGGAAGGCCGCTTCAGCCGGTACGACTACGACGGTGGCTTCACCGACAAGATCTTCGCGTCGCAGCCGGTCTGCCCGTGGCCCTGGCGAAGCGCCGTGGTGAATTGGGATGGCTCCGTCTCGTCGTGCTGCATCTTCGAGGGCCACAAGACCGAGATGGGCAACGCGTTCGAGGCCGGCGGGTTCAAGCAAGTCTGGACCAACGGAAGCTATTCCGCGGCGCGAGCGGCGCTCACCGGAAGGCCGCCGCAGAGCACCGGCGATGCGGCAGCCGACGGAGCTGGCCAGCGCCACCAAGGACACGAGCTCTGCGCCAAGTGCATGGGCATGCCACAGGCCCTGACGGAAGCGCAGCGCGGCCTCTACTGACTCTCGCGACGTCTCGCCCCCAGGCGGTCCGTCGCGCTGAGCGCCCTCTGCGGTTGGTGCCGCCCTCGTCCCCGCGCAGGGCCGGAACGGTCCCGTGCCTGGGATCTCGCGCGCTCGCTACGCGTGCGCAGCCCTAGGCTGCTCGCGCACACCACGGCGCGCTCCGTGGCGCCGCCCGAGGCTGCCCAGCACGCGCCCCTCACACGGAGCGAGTCGCCGGCGTCTGCGATATCGCCGCGGAATTCGAATCCATTGGCGACGCCTGCCGACGCCTGGCGCACTGGCTCGGCGCTTGCTCAGAGGAGCGGTGTCCCGATTCACGGACGAACGGAGAAAGCCGCCATGAAGATCACGTTCGAAGACTTCGCCAAGGCGCTCGGGAACGCGCGCCTCGACTTCTACCGCTTTTACGCCCCGAGCTGGGCAGAATCTGCCTCACTCGATCGACTGCGAAGCGAGCTCGCCCAGCCGGTGAAGAACAGCCGACGGGACTCGCGAGCCGCCGCGGCGCGCCCGGGCCGTGGGCGTCACGTTGCTACGCTCGTCGCGCGCCCGCTTGCCCGAGCCGCATGACGTCGCTCGACCGTCGGATCGCCGTCCGCCGGGGCGTTCGCCATCTCCGCCTTCCGACGCCGGCGAAACGCCTGCGATCGGTCAGCGGTGCACGAGCAGCAGACTCACCTGCGGCACGTAGGTCACGACCAGCAGTGACAGGATCAGCAGGAACCAGAATGGCAGCGTCGCCGAGTAGAGCTGGGTGAGTGGCTTGTTGAATCGGCTCGACGAGAGGAACAGGTTCAAGCCCATCGGCGGGGTCATGTAGCCGATCTCGAGGTTGAGCAGGAACAACGCCCCGAGGTGGATCGGATCGATGCCGTACTGCTTCGCGACCGGCACGATGATCGGGACCACGATGAAGATGGCGGAGAAGATCTCCACCATGTTCACGACGAGCAGAAACGCGTTCAGGATGATCAGGAACTGAATCTTCGAGCTCGCGTACTGATGAAGCCAGTCGAACAGTCGTGACGGGATCTCGGCGTCGATGACGTAGTTCATGAGCCCGAGCGCCGTGCCGAGGACGACCAGGATCGACCCGACCAGCGTCATGCTGCGGATCACGACTCCCACCAGGGCCGCGGGCTTGATGTCGCGATAGATCAGCACTTCCACGACCAACACGTACATCGCCATCACGGCCGAGGCTTCTCCGGCCGTGAACCAACCCCCGTAGATGCCGCCGATCACCAGGAACGGCAGCGGTACCTCCCAGATCGCCTCGCGCGTGGCCGTCGCGAGACTCTTCGTGGAGAACGGAATTCGCGGCACGCCGGCACGCCAGCCGACGATCAGCGTGTAGATGCCGAGCAAGACCATCAGCAGCAACCCGGGCAGCGCACACGCGGCGAACAGCTTGTCGATCTCCACCTTCCCCACGATCCCGTACAGGATGATGGGCAGGCTCGGCGGAAAGAGGAGCCCGAGGCTCCCCGTCGTGGTGAGCAACCCGAGCGTGAACTTCTCGGGATAGCCCTGGTCGCGCAGCATGGGATAGAGCAGCCCGCCCAGCGCGATGATCGTCACGCCCGAGGCTCCCGTGAATGCGGTGAACAACGCGCACGTGACGAGCCCCACCACGGCCATCGATCCCGGCAGCCAACCGAAGATCGCCTGCGCGAGGTTGACCAGGCGCCGCGGCGCCCCCGACTCCGCGAGCAGATACCCGGCGAACGTGAAGAGCGGCACCGCGATCAACGACGGCATCGTCGTGAGGCGCTGCATCTCCACGATCACGGCGCTGAGCGGCAGGTCGGCCGCGTGGAAGAGAAAGAGCGCCAAGAAACCGAGCAGCGCGTACACCGGCGCGCCGAGCGCCGAGAGCACGAGTATCAAGACCGTGATCAACAGTGCCGTCATCGTCCCGTCCCGTCCCGTCTCGTGTCCCGTCGCTGCCCCGCGCTACGCCCAGCCAACCGGCGGCGCTGCCGCCGCCGGACCACGATCGCGCTACACCGGCTCGCCGCGCTCGTGCGAGCTCTGCGGCATCCACGGCTCGCAGATCTTGATCAGATAATGCACCGTCAGCAGGAAGAACCCGCCCGGCAGGATCACCTCGAAGGTCCAGGCCGGCATCTTGAACGTGCCGATCGAGAACAGCGCGGAGCCATCCGCGAATTCCTCGCGCCAGAATTCGAGCGCCGCCCACGCCAGCACCGCGCTCACCGCCGCGGTGAACGCGTGGCACACACCAGCCACCACGTGTCGCACGCGCCCGTGAAGCAAGCGTTGCGCGACGTCCATCGCGAACTGACGATCACTCGACGCGGCCAGCATGGCGCCCAGCAGCCCGATCCACAGCACCAAGAACTTGAGCAGGCTCTCGGCCCACAAGATCCCGCCGTTGAAGCCGACGAACCGCAGCACGGCCTGCAACCATCCGAGATGGGACGACGAGAAGACGTTGCGAAGCACGACCTGCAGGAAGGCCATGCCGACCATGAACACCAGGATGCCGACCGTGAGCACTCGCTCGGCGCTGGTGAGCCAGTCTTCCAAGGTGCGGAGGACACGCATCGCTAGCCTCCCTCAGAAGAGCGAATCGGCGTCGGAGAGCAGGCGCTTCGCCTTCTGCTTCGCGACGCGCGTTGCCAGAGATTGACCGGCGAGCACGTCATCCGGTGCCGCGATCACCTCACCCAAGAGCGACTCGAAGAGCTCGCGGTCCTGGGTCTGAACGGCGTAGTACTGCGCGTAGAACACCTTCGTGAGCAAGAACTTGCCCGAGGTGAGCTCGACGGCGCGGTCGAAGTTCTCCTTCGATCGCTTGGGATCGCCACCGAGCGCCTTCGGCCGCCCCGCGTGGTAGATGCCCATGAAGAGCCGCGGACCGGCGAAGTAGAACGTCTCGTCCAGCTCCACGGCCCGCGCCATCGCCGACTCGACCTTGGGCAAGGCCACCAACGCCTTGGCCGAGCCCTTCGCACTGTTGATCGCGCCCGCCCAGCAGTTGCCCAGCCAGAACAGCGGGGCGATCTCGTCGCGCTTCACCTTCCCGACCGCTGCGGTGAACGATGCGAGGTCGCCGTCGTCGGCAGCCTTCGCGAAGCCCGAGTGCTCACCATCGAGGGCCCGCAGGGCGTGCGCCCGCCCCTGTTCGAAGAGCACGCGCGCGCGATCCTTGTCCTCGTCCATCACGAAGATGAGCGCGTAGCTGCAATACGCTTGCGCCGTGAGGACCGCCATCTCCTCGTTGTCCGGATCGATCGAGGCCAATCCGTCGAGCAGCAGCAGGTTGGAGGGGACTCCGTCCTTGACCAGCTCGGGGTCGCGCTGATCGTTCACCCGCGTCAACAGATCGTTCATCGTCGGCGCCATCGCGCGCACGGCGAGCTGCTGCGTCGAGCAACCACATGCCCACACCAACAAGCTCGCGCTCACGAGCCAGCATCCGTTCCATCGCCTCATCGTCACTCGCTCCTCCGTCGTGCGCTCCGACTGCGCGCGCCGCGGCGCACGACGTCGTGTGAATCATCGTGCTCGCAGGCCGAAACGAATCCTTGTACACATGCGCCTGGCGGCACGTCAACGATTTCCACGCGCCCGGGCGCGCGGATCGCGCCGCGCGTGGCTGCCGTCCGGCGCGCGGCGCTTCAGGCGGGTCGGTGCACGCGCGGAATCGAGAACGCGAAGGTGGTTCCGCGTCCCTCCTCGCTCGCCAGCTCGAGCGATCCTCCGTGCAGCTCGACGAGCGTGCGGGCGATGGTCAGCCCGAGCCCAGCGCCGCGCCGTTTCACGCCCACTGGGGGCTTGCCCTGGGCGAAGCGCTCGAAGATGCGCTCGCGATCTTGCACGGGAATGCCGACGCCATCGTCGCGGACGGCAAACCGCACGGCGTCACCCGACGAGGCAACCGAAACCCGCACCTCGCCTCCCCGCGGCGTGAACTTGAGCGCGTTGTCGACCAGATTCATCAACACCTGATGCAGCTTGTCCGCGTCGGCCCACAGCGGCTCCATCGGCGCGGCCTCGAGGTCGGCGGACAGCCGGATCTCGCGCTCCCTCGCCATGGGCTGGTAGTAGCTCACCACCATTCCGACCAGCTGCAGTGGATCGAGGCACTCGGGCGTGAGCTCGGTCCTCCCCGACTCGATCCGCGCGAGATCGAGGACGTTGTCCACCATCCGGGAGAGCCGGTCGATGTTGAGCTGGCACGAGCGCAACAGCTGGACCTGCTCCTCCGTGAGCGGACCGACCATGCGCTCGAGCATCACGGCGAGATTCGTGTGCATGACCGTGAGCGGGCTGCGCAGCTCGTGACTCACCCGCGACACGAACTCGCTCTTGAGCTGATCGAGCTCGCGCAGTCGCTCCGTCGCCGTGCGCAGCTCGCGCGTCCGCTCCTCCACCAGGCGCTCCAGGTCGCGCTGGTGAACGCGGTGGTCGAGCACGAGCCGCCGGCGCTCGAGCGCGCGGCGCAACACCGCGAGCACCTCGGGATCGGCCACCGGCTTCACGAGAAAGCCGTCGGCGCCCTTGCTCATGCACGTCACCGCGGTGTTGAGATCGCGCTGCCCGGTGAGCATCACCGCGGCGATGTCGGGATCGACGGCCTTGAGCCATGCGAGCAGCGTGACGCCGTCGGGTCCCGGCAACAGCACGTCCAAGATCGCCGCCGCCGGAGAGTCGGCGCGCGCGCGAGCCAGAGCCGTTGCCGCGTCCTCGGCTTCCACGGTGCGAAAGCCCTGTTGCGAGAGCAGCGACACCAGCTCACGCCGCTGCCCGGCATCGTCGTCCACGACCAGGATCGTGTCGGTACCCATCGAGCGGCGATGCTACCACCGTGAAATCCCTGATCCCATCACGTGGGATCTGACGGCGACGCATGCCGATCCTTGACAGCTTACGGGGCGCTGCGTCATAGTCCCACGGCTGGCCTCGGATCGCGACCCCATGGCAAAAACCGACCTCATTGACGCCGAAGGCACCATCGTCGAATCGCTTCCCAACGCGATGTTCACGGTGGCGCTGGACAACGGCCACCGCGTGCTTGCGCACGTCTCTGGCAAGATGCGCAAGTACTACATCAAGATTCTCCCGGGCGACCGGGTCAAGATCCAGATCACGCCTTACGACCTGACGCGCGGTCGAATCGTCTATCGCGAACGCGGTTGATCCGTCCCCGTTCGGCTCGGAACGTGCGCCGCCAGACATCGCCGACGACCCGACACCGGGCACCGCGTGCCGTCGTCTCACGGTGCCCCCGAGCGGCGGCGTGCATCGGCCAACGACTCATGGCGCGCTGACGCACGCATGGCGCGGCGGGTTCGGATCGCATCGCGCGCCGAGCTCGATTCCCGGAAATCCATTCAGCTCGAGGACGGCGATCTCACGATCGCGGCCTTCGCCGTGGCGGGCGAATACCATGCGCTCGAGGGACGCTGCCCACATCGCGGCGGACCGCTCGGCGAAGGCACCCTCAGTGGCACGACCGTGATCTGCCCGTGGCACCGCTGGCGTTTCGACGTCACCACGGGTCGCTGCACGAGCCATCCGCAGCGCGACGTTCGCCATCGGCCAGTGACGCTCCAGGCGGACGACGTCTGGATCGAGATCGAGTGAGGTCGTTGCGGGCGTGAGCCAGCCCACGCCCCCGACCTCGCGAAGCAGGCCGACGCGCTGGCTCCTCGCGCTCGGCTTGGTCGGGCTCGGCTTCGCGGCGTATCTGCCGTGCCTGCGCATCCCGGCGTGGGAGACCGACACCTGGGTGATTCACTTGCTCGCCCAGCGTGCGTTGCGCGCCGGCTCGTGGCACGACGCCTTCCAGGTCGTCCGATTCATCATCGATAACCCCAAGGGCTGGAGTGATTTATTCATCCTTGCATCCTGGTTCGCGCTGTACGCGATCACCGGTCCGAGCCTCGTCGCCTTCCACGTCTTCGGCGTCGCGTGCCATTGCGCGACCGGCTGCCTGCTCTACGGATTCGCGCGCCGGCAGCACGCGAGCGCGCGCACCGCAGCGTGGGCGGCGGCGTGGTTCCTCCTCGCGCCGCTCAACCAGGACGTGGTCGCCGTGGAAGCGCACTCGCAATACCCGATGTTCGGCGTGCTGTTCCTGGGATCGCTCGCGCTCGCGGCGCGGTGGCGTGACGCGGGTTCGCGGCGCGCGCTCGCAGCGGCGCTCGTCCTCTACCTGCTCGCGCTCACCACCAAAGAGCTCGCCTTCGCGTTGCCGGCGATCCTGCTCTTCGAGGCGATGTCGACGGCACGCGCCGGCGATGGCGATCCCCATCGGCGACGCCGGGCGTGGACGGTGCTCGTCGCGGCGAGTGCCCTCGCCCTGCCCTTCCTCGTCCGCCCCTTCTGGGTGGCGCTCGAAGCACCGCAGCGCGCGACCTCCCCGGCCGACGCAGCACTGCTGCGGGATCTCCTCGCCTATCTCCACCCGGCGGTGCTGACGCGGAAGCTCTTCACCGAGCTGGGGTGCTGGGCCGTGGTCCCCTTCGCAGCCGAGGGCCCCGCTCGCGCCGCGTTCCCGTGGAACCTCGCGCTCAGCGTCGGCACCTTCGCGATCGCGCTCGCGGGCCGCCTTCGCGAGCGAGCACGTCCCGCGGGACGCGTCGCGTGCGCGGCGCTGATCCTGGTGCTCGGGTACCTACCGGTCGGCTTTCAGCTCGACGCGCGCTCCTTCGAGAAGACGGGCGAGCTCTACCTCGCGACGATGGGGGCAGCGCTCTTGTGGGGTGAGCTCCTCGGCGGAACCACGGAGCGGGCGCCGCGGATTCGCTCGATCCTGGGAGGCGCCCTCGCGATCGCCATGTTCGTTCACCTTCAGCTCCTGCACCAGGTCATGGCCGCTCACGGCAGGCGCGTCGAGGCAGCGGAACGCTCGCTCGAGATCACGCTCGACACTGCGAGCGCGGACCAGCCGATCGTTCTCGTGGGCGAGGAGATGCTCGATCGCGGAGCGGTCGACGCGGTGCTGCTCGCGCTCGCCCATCGCCGCGGCGCGCTGACACACGAGCTGAGCTGGATCGGGGGCACCCAGACGCTCGACTCCGTGGCGAGCTGCCCGGCGGGCGTCACACGCATCGACCGCACGACGAGCCGCTTCCTGCGCTGGAACGATCGGACGGCGACCTTCGACGTGCTCGCCAGCGACGCGGACGTGCTGCGCGCGCTCGAATGGCGCAACCCCGATCCCGAGCGGATCTGGATACGCGCGATCTGCATCGACGGCCTCGTACCGCCGCGGCTCGCAGCGGCGGAGCTGCTGACCGACCTGAGGCCCGAGAGCATCCTGCCGCGCTTGTGAGCGTGGGCGCGCGGCGCCGCGCCGCTCCCGGCCGCCGGGCCGGAAACGCGACCGACGACCTCGCTCAACGCCGGCTGCGCGCCAGCGCGATCCCGCTGCGCGCATCGCGAACCAGCACACCGAGCGGAACCGTCACCGGGCTCGGCGGCAGCTCGAGCGCGAGCGGGACGAAGAACGAGTTGGCCTGCGTGTAGACCATGACGAATCGATCCGGCCCATCCGCGATCACCGCGGCATCCCCCTCGTCGATCACGGTCTCGAGGGCGGGGATGCGCGGGTTCCCGGCGTCGTCCACTCCCAGCACCGCTCGCAGCAAGCCGAGGATCACGTCGGGCAGCGCCGCGGCAAGCTGCGGCGGAAACGGCACGTCGCCGAGCTCGAGGGGGGTGCGCTCGGCCACGACCGGGTTGATCGATGGATCGGCACGAACGAACGTGAGCCCGTCCGTGCTCGCGGCGAATCCGATCGAGCGATTTCGGGTACCGGGTGTCGCGTCGCTCGCTGCGCGGCTGGTGAGCGGGTTGGCCGCGACAGGCACGAAGCCGCTGTAGTAGAGCCCGAATCGGCGTTGCCCCAGCTCGTCGTGGATCCACAATCCCGGCGCACCGACGCGGCCCGGAGCGAGCCCCTCGGTGGAGCCGCCCTCCCACGCGAGCTCGGGCGCGAGCACCGGCCCGACGGCCTCCGCTGCCGACGCACCCGTCGGATGCGCCGCGTCGGCCTTCCGCCAGCTCACGCCATCGGCCGAGCGCGCGAACCCGATCCCCGCGGCGTCGCCTCCCTCGTACCAGAGCCACCACTCGTCGCCGACACGGGTCACACACGGCGAGGCCACGCGTCCTTGCTCCCAAGGCTGGTCGGGGACGAGCACGGGAGGGCCGTGCTTCGACCACTGCACGCCGTCGTCGCTCACGGCGAATCCGATGCCCGCGCCGTCACCACCCTGATACCAAAGCCGAATGCGATCCGAGCCCGCAGCGGCCTCCGGCACCACCACGCTCGCCCCGTCCACCCGCCCGCGTTCCCAATCCAATGTCGCCGCGAGGACACGGCCGCCGGGGCCCGCGTGGTAGAGGTCTTCCGGCGTGCTCGCCTCCGTGCGCCAGATGCCCTGCGAACGGGCATCGCCAGCACGCGAGTAGTAGAGGACCACGCCCGATCCCTGGCGAACCAACGTGGGCTCGGAAAGCACGTCCGCGGCGCTCGCGCCCTCGATCACCCAGGGCTGCACCAAGTTGGTCGAATCGCCGTCGAGGTCGACCTTGTCCCACGGCGCCACGCCGGCCGACGGCAGCTGATCGTCGCCGCGTGACTCGTTGCCGGCGTCGGCGAGCGTCCCGCAGCCGCAGCCCAACATCGCGACCAGCAGCGCGACGAGCGCGCGAGGCTTCATCAGTACACCACGCTCGCGGTGATCGCGACGCCCAGCACATCGCCACCCGATCGATAGCTGCCCACGGGATCGGCCGGATCGCTCTTGCGCGTGGTGCGATCGGCGAGCAGCTGCGCCTGACCCGCCACGTCGATCCGGGGCGGCGCTCGCAACACGTCCTCGAGCGTGTGGACCTCGAATCCCAGCCCGAGGCTCAGACCGTGGACGGGGTTGTCGACCAGGTTCGTGTTGCCGCGCTGATTCGGCGCTGGGCTCGGCCGGTAGAAGTAGCCGGCGCGCCCCTCGACGTCGACGAGGTTCGACTCGATCGCCTTCCAGCCGAGCCCGAACGCCGGCTCCAAGGTGTCGTGAAAGTTGGGGTCGGGAACGGGAAACTCGGGAAGCGTGGGCAACAGATCGGCGAGCCCGCCGGTGAGCACCGTCTTGGTGCTGGGAATCGGCGCGATGTAGGACGACCAGCCCCGCCACGTGAGCTGAGCCGTGAGCAGCAGCGGCGCGATCGGCCGCCACGCCGCCGCCACGGCCGCCTGCTGGGGCTGGAAATGCGTGACCGTGAGCGCGCTCACGTCGAGCACGCTCGCCTCGATGATCGGGATCGGGTTGGGCGGGATCACCAGCGGCTCGAAGTGGATCGTGACCGGCGTATCGAGCTCGATCGAGATCTCGCCGCGATACGCGAGCCCCACGTCCAGGCCCGCCAGGGGATGCAACATCACGCCCGCGATCGGCGCCGCCACCGCGAGCTGTGCCGCCTCTAGCGAGCCCTCACTCACTCCCTGGCCCTCCTGACGGATCACGAAGTCCACGCCACCCGAGTTGTCGCCGATCAAGTTCGCGCCCACGCCCACGTCGAGCCAATCGGTGATGCGCGCCGCCACCGGCAGCAGCGCCACCAGTCGCTGGCTCGCGTTCGAGTAGAGCGCGAACTGCACCCGCTCGCGGGACTGCACCAGGAAGCGCACGACCCGCTCGTCGGGCACGTGGAACGCGCCGCCGAACGCGATGCGCGCGCCCGCCACCGTTCCCGGCAGCACGAACCCGAACTCGAGGCCCTCGGTGGTCTCGACGCCGACGTCGCGGCCATCGATCTCGAGGGACGGATCGGCGCGCATCCAGCCCATCTCGCCGATGATCCCCGGCGCGGCGGCCATCGCCGCCGGGTTGTACCAGGCCGCGCTCGCGCCGTCCGCGATGGCCGTTCCCGCGCCACCCATGGCCCGCACGCGAGCGCCAAAGCCGAAGAGGTCGAACGGGTTGGCGCGCGCCGCGGACGGCGCGCACGCCGCGAGCAGGCTCGCCAGCGCCAACCGGGCAGCGGCACGAACGCTCATCGACTCAGCATCTCGAGCTCGATCGAGAGGGCGAGGCCGGCGTGATAGAGCGCGCCATCGCCCCGGACCTCCGGATAGCCAGCGTTGTCGGCGGGAACCTCGGGGGATTTCACGTGAGTCCGCGACGGAAGGACTTGTGCCTGGAAATAGCCGTCGACACGCAGCGGCCGCGGCAAGAGCTGCCCGAAGAGCTCGTGGAGTCGCAGGCCGATTCCCGCGCTCACGATGTGCCGGTCGTTGTCGAGCAGGTTCGTCTCGCCCGTCTGCTCGGGCGCGGGAGTCGGCTCGAACGCGTAGCCGGCACGCAACGCCACGTCGAGCGTCTCGCCACGCGCGAGCCACACCTCGGCGCCCAGCCGCCCGCTGAACGTGTCGCGAAACCCTGGGTCGCGCACCAACGAGTCGGTGAAGACGATCGGTAGCACGGGGATCGTCAGGTCGAGGTCGATTCGCAGCGACGGATCGGGAAACTGGGACCAACGATTCCAGAGCACCTCACCCGCGAACGTCACGCCGGCGGAGGGGGACCAGGCGACGCCCACCTCGAGCTGCTGCGGCGTGTAGAGCGCACTCGCGCTGAAGTCCACGACCAGCGGCAATCCGCCGAGGAACGCGTTGACGGGAATGCGGTAAGGCACGTCGAAGGAATCGCGAAACACCACCCCGGCCCGCCACCCCGCGAGCGCGCCGGCGAGAGCCTGGCCGTCGAGCTGGATGCCGACCAGCGGGCTCAGGATGGTCTTGAGCTCTTGATCGACATCGAACGTGGCGTCGCCCCGGGCGCCCAGCCCCAGCTCCAACGCACCGACGGTGTTGTCGAAGAGCAGGAACCCGGCGCCGATCTCCACGCCCGGCCAGGGCTCGAACGCAAGCGCGGGCAGCAGGTGAAGCAAGCGCGCGGTGTTCTGATGAAGGATGAACTGCGGAACCGTGGGGAACGGCACCGTCTGATCGAGCAGCACGTCGCCCGACATCTGGATCGAGATCCCGAACGCGGCGCGAATCCCGATCACGCGCTGGAGCGGGATCGGAAACGTGGTGCCGAAGGTCAGGCTCGAGACGCTGGGTAGATCCGCGGTGTCGCCGTCGATGCGCAGATCGTAGACGAGGGCGTCGTAGCCCAGCGTGACGTTCGGCTGGGTCGGCGACACGATCCCCGCGGGGTTGAGGTACGCCGCGGACGGCTCGTCCGCGAGCGCGGCGCTCGCGCCACCCATCCCGATGGATCTTCCGCCGAGGCCGTAGGTGAACCACGCGTGCGCTCCCGCGGCGCCCGGCACGGCGAGCACGGCGAGCCCGACGAGCGCGATCCCGATCAGGGGTGCGAGCGTCCCGCGGGCGCGTTTGGGGCTCGCCACGAACCGGGGGAGCCGATCGCGATCGCGAGCACACCCGCGCCACGAAGGTCGGAGAGCAAACAGGCCGCGCCTCGCTCGTCGCCGGCCGATCACGCAAGCAGGGCGCGCTCAGGGACCACGCAGCGCGTTGATGTACGCCTCGGGCGCACCGCCGGAGCGAAGCTGCTGGGTGAGGCTTTCCGCGCGCGCGGGATCGCGCAGGCCTTCGATGTCCTCGAGGAAATAACCCGCGTTCTCGATCTGGCGCACCATCTTCGGAGGCAGCGGCTTCGAGTCGTAGAAGAATCGCTGCAGGAAGCTCTCGTCCACGCCAGCGACGCGGGCGATGTCGAGGAGGCTCTGGTCGACGGCGTAGTGATACTCCGCCTCGAGCAGCACCTTGGCCACGCCGCGTTGCTGGTGACGCCGGAACGTGTCCTCGCGGATCTCGCGCGGCAGGATCATGTCGACGGGATCGAGGTTCTCGACTTGGACGTAGCCCTGCGCCTCGATCTGCGACCACGCTTCGCGGGCACGCGACACGTCGTCACCGCGGGCCTCCCGCTGGTCGAGAAGCTCGCGGATCTTCTCGGTGGAAACGGTGCCGGTGAGCGGGGTGCCGTTGTCGTCCGTGACCTGTTGCGCCGCTGCGCGGCTGGGCGCCGTGAGCACCG
Source organism: bacterium (assembly GCA_046331705.1). Lineage (GTDB taxonomy): Bacteria > JADJOY01 > JADJOY01 > JADJOY01 > JADJOY01 > JADJOY01. The sequence goes on from JAXLQJ010000047.1 coordinate 35,552, forward strand.
CGCAGGTCGCGAGCAGCATCACGAGCCGCGTCACGAGCGCCGCCGGCTCGACCGGGCGACGCGACGCTCGACGCGATTGCGCAGGGCTCATGGCGGCGGCAGCCTAGCAAAGCCGAAGGCGGTGCAGCAACGCCGACGCGCCGGCCGCGCGCGCACCGCAGCGCTCGAAACCATGCCCGGCGGCTGATTTCGCGTTGCTTGGCCCGCGCCGCCTGGGCTACCATCCTCCGGCTGGCTCGTGATCGCGCTCAGCCTGAGAACGCGATCCACCTCGCGATCACCCCGTCCGAGGATCCTTCGTGAAAGCAGAAGAAGCCGAGTTCACGATCAGCAAGATCGCGTCGGCAGCCCACCGCGCCGGCGACTCGGCGCAGAAGCTGGCCCTGCTCGGGAAGCAGATCCTCGACTTCCCCCCGGACGACCAAGCGCTGTTGATGTCGACCATCGGGGCGCGTGCCTCGGAGGATCCGGCGTGCGGTCGCCTGCTGTTGCTGCTCGCGGACGTCGTGGGCTTCAAGACCGCGATCGGCAGCGACAAGTTCGAGAAGCTCCGCCAGACGCTGAGCGGGCGGCCGCAGGGAGCGGCCGTGGAGCGCTACTTCCGGGCGCTCGCGGCGCTCGACACCGATCGCCTGCACCTCTTCCGCGCCAAGACCGCGATCATGCTCCAGACCGTGTCGATGCTGAACGACAAGATGGAGCAAGAGCGCCTGCCGCTCATCAAGATCAACGGCTACGAGGTGGCCGAGCGCGTCGTCAACGAGTCTGGGCTGGAAGACAACTCGATCCGGATCGACCTCGCGAACTGGGTCGGCAAGCAGGGGTTACCCACCGCGCGCGACGTGCTGCTCGAAGCCGACTTCGAGGAGGTCGACGACGAGACGTTCCTGTCCAACCTGAACGACGAGCAGGTGCGCATCCTCGGCCAGGCCTCCGGCTTGGGCGTGATGCTCGGAACGGGCGGCGCGGCCAAGCTCTCGGAGGCCGTGGCGCAGCGGCAGGCGCTCTTCATCTTGAAGCGCTTCTGCCTGCTGGTGCGCAGCGCCACCATGTACCCGCCTGACCATCCCGGGCTGCCGCCGGCGTTCGAGGCGCTCAAGTCCACCATCGACAGCGCGATCGAGGACAAGGAACAGGTCACGATCACGGTGATGGGCGGCGACATCCTCCTCGACGACTTCAAGATCCGCAAGGAAGACCGGTTCAAGAAGACGTTCTGCGACATCTTCGACGAGCGCCAGGTCTCTTCGGTGACGTTCCGCCAGGGGCTCACCGTCGACGAGGTGAAGACGTTCACCTACTGCTTCACCGAGAGCCCCAAGATGGTGAAGGACAAGGGGGGCGTCCGCAAGATCCTGCAGCGCAAGAACATCACCAACATCGTCGTCGACCAGTTCAAGTACGGCGTGGTCGCGGACGACGGCAAGGCCGCCGTCGAAGGGCACGCGGTCGCCTCGGACGATCACCTCCTGGAAAGCCTCATCTACAACCAGGTGATCGACAAGCTCGAGAAGGGTGGCAGCATCCAGACCCTGTCGGTCGAGGAGGTCGGCTCGTTCTTCAAGGACATCCTGGCGAACCCCGACGAGGACAAGCGCAAGGCGCTGGCGCGCATGCTGGTGACGCTCGACCCCGAGCTGGTCGAGAAGGGCTTCCTCTCGAGCCCCGAGATGCGGCGCAACCTGTCCTGGTCGGCGGCGCGCAAGACCCTCGATCACATGTTCCGCGAGCTGGGCGTGGGCGACTACGAGGCGAAGGAGCACGCGCTCGAGACCATCGCGCAGCTCACCGACCTGGCGATCACCCGCCACAAAGAGCAGACGGTCACGTCGATCACCAAGCGGATGCTCGACTACATCGCGAATCAGGAGACCGATCCCGACCTCATTCGCATGGCCGCCCGCGTCTACTCGACGATGGCCATCACCTACCTGCGACGCAGGCGCATGGAGCAAGGCAAGGACTTCCTCGACATTCTCGTGCAGCTCGCCAACGGCGAGAACGAGATCCGTCTCGGACAGGACGAGAGGGCCGCGACCGCGTACGTGAGCTTCGACGACCGGCCCGAGGTCCCGCAGATCGCACGCGACGCGCTGCGCGCGGTCGGCCAGGAAGACGACGTGGTGGACATCCTGATCGCCGGCGCCATCGACTCGGAGGCCACGCGCGCGCAGCCCGCGTCGGAGATGCTGGAAGCGATCGAGTCCGACCTCGTGGTCGGCAAGCTCTTCCAGGTCTTCGTCGATCCCGACCGCGCGGTGCGCTCGCGCGCCTACCAGATCCTGAAGCGGCTCGGGAAGCGCTCCTTGCGCAGCATCCGCGTCGCCCTCGACGATCGCAAGGCGGCCACGTTCCCCGGCCGCGACCCGTCGACGGGAATCTTCCAGCAAGAGTCGGAGTGGTTCATCCTGCGCAACTGCATGGGACTGCTCGCGGAGATCGACCCGACCCTCGCCGAGCCGTACCTCGTCGAGCTGGCCGCCGACCGCGACCACCGCGTCCGCAAGGAGGCGCTCCAGCTCCTGCTGCGCTCGGGATTGCCGAGCGCGACCATTCAAGTGAAGAAGGCGCTCAAGGACTCGAAGGCGGAGGTTCGCGACACCGCGATCTTCGGGCTCGGAGTGCTGCGCGACGAGGAAACGGTCGACACGCTGATCGACATCTTCCTGCGCTACGAGCAGCACCGCAAAGCCGTGCTGGAGGCCATGGAGCGCATCGCCTCGCCGACCGTCGCGCGCTTCCTGCTCAAGGCGCTCGAGGCCGTCGACGCGAGCACGTCGCGCAAGCGAAAGACCGATTTCCCCGTCGAGAAGGAGGCCATCCTGGGCGCCATCGGCAGCCTGGGCGCGATCGGCGGGACCGAGGTGGTTCAGGCGCTCGACGCGTTCGTGGAGCGCTGGTCGAGCCCGCTCAAGCGGATCTTCTTCCGACCCGTGAAGGGGATGATGTCGTTCCAGGACTCGCTCAACGCGGCCAAGAACGCGCTCACCCTCGCGCGGCGAAGATCCGGCGGGCGTTCGGGGACCGTGACCGTGACGGCGCGCGAGCCGTCGACGGCCACGGCCTGAGCGGGGCCAGGCCTCGCCCCCCTTCACCGCAGGGGCGAGTGGGCCGTCACAGGTACTTGCCGGCGATCAGGCTCAGGCGCTCGCGGACTTCGACCGAGATGAGCGAGCGATCGGTCAAGATCGCGTGCTCGAGCGCCTTGGGACAGCCGCAGCTGCGCACCCCCGGGATCTGCGTCACCGCCAGCTTCAGGATGCGCTGCGCGGTCTCGACGTTGGTGCGCATGATCTCGAGCACCGCCTCGATCGAGACGTCTTCCTCGGTTTCGTGCCAGCAGTCGTAGTCCGTCGACAGCGCCAGCGTCGCGTAGCAGATCTCCGCCTCCCGCGCGAGCTTCGCCTCCGGGATGTTGGTCATCCCGATCACGTCGACGCCCCAGGTCCGGTAGACCTTGGACTCGGCGCGCGTCGAGAACTGCGGGCCTTCCATGCACAGATAGGTGCCGCCCTTGTGCACGGTGGCGTTGGCCTGGTCGGCCGCGTCGCCGATGATCTTCCACAAGACCGGGCAGACGGGGTCCGCGAACGTCACGTGCGCGGCGACTCCGTTGCCGAAGAACGTCGGGACCCGCGACTTGGTGCGGTCGAAGAACTGATCCGGCACCACCATGTGGCCCGGGTGGATGTGTTCCTTCATGCTGCCGACGGCGCTCACCGAGAAGATCCACTCGACACCGAGCTGCTTCATGCCGTGGATGTTGGCGCGGAAGTTGATCTCGTGCGGGAGGATGCGATGCCCGCGGCCGTGCCGGGACAGAAACACCATCTTGGTGCCTGCCAGCGAACCGACGATGTACGAGTCGGAGGGATCTCCGAACGGAGTCGAGAGGCGCACTTCCTCGATTCCCTCGAGCGACTCCATCACGTACAGACCGCTTCCTCCGATGACTCCAACCGTCGCCATGCATCCTCCTCGGCCGTTCGCGGGACCCACGCGGGCACCCGATTCGCTCGGCAGCTCAATGAGTGATCTTCGGTTCCGTTCGCCCAAGCATGCCACACGCCGCGCTCACGTCGGCCCCGCGGGTGCGGCGAACCATGACCGCGTAGCCGTCGGCGCGCAGGCCCTCGGCGAACGCCTCGATCCGTTCGAGCGGCGACGATCGGTACGGCGCCTCGGGAAACGCGTTGAACGGGATGAGGTTGACCTTGCAGCGCGTGCCGCGCAGCAGTTTGGCGAGGCGTCGTCGATCCGCGTCCGAGTCGTTCACGCCGTCGAGCATCGTGTACTCGAACGTGATTCGGCTGCGCTTCGCGAGCGGCAGCGCGGCGCATGCGGCCAGCAGCGCGTGCAAGCCGTAGCGGCGATTCGAGGGCACCAGCTCGCTGCGCGAGGCCTCGGTGGTGGCGTGCAACGACACCGCGAGCTCCACCTTGGTGCGCCGGAGCAGCTCCTCCATCTGCGGCACCAACCCCACGGTGGACACGGTGATCCGACGCGGCGAGATGGCCAACCCGGAGGATTGGGTCAGGATGTCGATCGCGGCGATGACGTGGTCGAGATTCGCGAGCGGCTCGCCCTGCCCCATGAACACCAGGTTGGTGATGCGGGCGTCGGCGCCGGCGTGCGCGGCGGCCGCCATCACCTGCCCGACGATCTCGCCCGGGCGTAGATTGCGCCCGAAGCCGCGGTAGCCGGTGAGACAGAAGCGGCAGGCATACGCGCAACCGACCTGGCTCGACACGCAGAGCGTCAGGCGCCGCCCATCGGGAATCAGCACGGATTCCACGGCGCGGCCATCGGCGAGACCGAACAAGAACTTCTCGGTGCCGTCGCCGGCCCGCACCACCTCGAGCACCGGAAGGTCCGAGAAGCGCAGCTCCCCCTCGAGCCGGGCGCGCAGCTCCTTCGAGAGCGTGTGCATCGCGGCGAAGGTGCGATGGCCGCGCTTGTAGACGAACCCCCAGATCTGATCGGCGCGAAACGGCGCCTCGCCGAGCGAGCCGAGGATCGCGCGCAGCTCGGGAAGCGTGAGGTCGCGCAAGTCCGGACGCGCGTCGCCGCCGCCGACCGTCGCCTCCGGATGTGGCGTGCCCACGGCCTCGTCGCGAGTCTCCGAGCCTTCCGCCATCGCTTCAGCTCGCCGCCGCGGCACCGGGGCGGAGGTAGCGTAGATAGACGAAGCCGTCGACGACGCGTACGTCGCCGAGCGCGAGCTCGCGCAGCGCCCGCGCAGCCGCCCCGCGAGCCCTGGGCAGGCCGCCGCCGCAGCGCGGGCTCAAGGTCAGACACACCTCGTCGACACGGTCGCTCTCGAGGAACGCCGCGGCGATCGTCGGGCCGCCCTCCACCAGCAAGCGCGCGACGCCGCGGCGCGCCAGCGCGGCGATCGCAGCGTCGACCAGCCCTGCACGGGAGTCGAGGACCTCGATCTCGGCGCGCGCGGCGTGGCGCGCCGCACGCGCTGCGCCGACGGCCGACACCAGCAGCAAGGGACGCGGCTCGGCCGCAGCGAAGAGCCGCGCGTCTCCCGCGAGCTCGCCCGCCGCCGACACCACCACGGGCAGCGGCTGCTCGCTCATGCCGGCCGCCAGACGCTCGGTCCGGCGCGCCGGCGACCGCACCGAGAGCGTCGGATTCTCGCCACGGATCGTGGCGGCGCCCACCAGCACCGCGTCACTCGCCGCCCGCACGGCGTCCATCCAGCTGCGATCGTGACGGCTGGAGAGCTCCGCCGATCCGCCGTGCCGATCGACGACGCCGCCGTCGATCCCGAGCACCGAGTTGAGGGTGACCCACACGTCGTCTCCGATCCCATCCCGCGTCGGCGCGCCCGGACGAGGACCCGCTCCGAGCTGCCCGCGCGAACGCGGAGCATAGCCCGCGTCGCCGCGCGTCGGCCGTCCCGGCCTCCTTCCGCGCTCCCCGTCTTGACCGGACCCGGCAGGTCGGTTTTCCTCCGCGCGCCGTGTCGATCGAAGATCCTTCCGTCCCCAAGGTGGCGTTCAGCGCCGAACCGCTCGACCGCAGCCGCGTCGATGCGCTGATCGTTCCCGTGCTGGAAGGCGAGAAGCACGATCGCGGGCCCACGTTCGCCACCCTCGACCGCGCGCTCGAAGGCTGGCTGAGCGAGCTGGTTCAAGACCAGGCGTTCCGCGCCAAGCCGTGTTGCGTGCTGAGCGTGCCGGCCCCGAGCGGCGCGTCCCCGAAGCGCTACGTGCTGGTCGGGATGGGGCCGGCGGCGAAGGTGGACACGGGGCTCGTGCGCCGGGTGCACGCCAAGGCGGTGCGCTCGCTCGCGCCCGGCGCCCAATCCGTCGCGATCCCGCTCCCCGGCGCGGAAGGCGCCGACTGGCTCGCCGCCGCGATCGAGGGGCTCGCCCTGGGCTCCTACTCGTTCCTGCGCTACCGCAGCAGCAACGAGGATCCGCCGCCCTGCGTGCGGCGCATCGTCGTCCACACCGCACGGCGCGACGACATCCTGGAGCGGGCGGTGCGCGAGGCGCAGGTCGCCTGCGCCGCGACGCATTGGGCGCGCGATCTGGTGAACGAGCCGCCCAGCGCCATGGGGCCAGCCCACATCGCCGCGCAAGCCCGTCGCTTCGAGCGGCGCGGCGGGCTGCGCGTTCGGGTCCTCGGCAAGCGCGAGCTCGAGCGACGTGGCATGGGCGGGATCCTCGGCGTCGCGGCGGGCAGCGAGTCCGAACCGAAGCTGATCCACGTCGAGTATCAACCCAGCGGTCGCGCGACGCATTCCGTGGCGCTGATCGGCAAGGGCGTCACCTTCGACTCGGGCGGGCTCTCGCTCAAGCCGCCCGCCTCGATGACCACGATGAAATGCGACATGGCGGGCGCCGCCGCGGTGCTCGCCGTGGTCCGCGCCGCGAGCCAGCTGCGGCTCAAGGTGCGCGTCCACGCGGTGGTTCCGGCGGCGGAGAACATGCCCGGGCCACGCGCGATCAAGCCCGGCGACGTGCTCACCATCGCCAACGGCAAGACCGTCGAGGTGCTGAACACGGATGCCGAGGGACGGCTGCTGCTCGCGGACGCGCTCACCTACGCAGAGGAGCTGCGCGTCGACGAGGTGATCGACCTCGCCACGCTGACCGGTGCCTGCGTGATCGCGCTGGGCAACGACGTCGCCGCCGTGTATTCGCGCGATCCCGATCTCGCGATCCGGCTGCGCCGGGCCGGGGACGCGGCAGGTGAGCCGCTCTGGGAGATGCCGCTGGTCGAGGCCTACAAGAAAGAGATCAAGAGCGACATCGCCGATCTCAAGAACGTCGGCGGTCGATTCGCGGGTAGCATCACCGCCGCGTTGTTCCTCTCCGAGTTCGTCAAGACCGAACGCTGGGCGCATCTCGACATCGCCGGTCCCGCCTTCGCCGAGACGCCGCCGGACCTCGGCCCCAAGGGCGCAACCGGGTTCGCGGTGCGCACGCTGCTGCGTTACCTGATCGCGCTCGGCGAGCCGCAAGCGTCGAGCTGATCCCCGCCCACGCGGGGCCGGCGCGGCGCGCGCTCATTTGCCGTCGAGAACCTCGAACACCGACATCGGCTTCGACACGTTCTTGAACTGCACCGGCCCCAGCTCGCCGAGTGTCACGCTCGACCGGACTCGCTCCGCGGTCTCGGGTCCGATCAAGATCTGACCCTGGGTGGCGTGCGCCCCGAGGCGCGCCGACACGTTGGTCACCATGCCGGTCGCCGTGTAGGTCCAGCGCGACCCCGCGAGCCCCTCGATGCGCCGCGATCCCACGGTCACGACCCCGGTGTTGATCCCCATGTTCACGTGGATCGGATCGAAGTCGGTGAGCCGCTCGTTGACCTCCCGCGTCTTGCGGCGGATGGCCACCGCCGCGCGCACGGCGTTTCGCGCGTGGGCCTCGGGCTCGGGCGCCTGGAAGATGATCATCAAGCCATCGCCGGCGGTCTCGTTGATGTCCCCGCCGTTGGCGTAGATGTCGTCGATGAAGGACGAGAAATAGGTCTCGACCAGGAAGCTGACCTGGTCGCGATCGAGCGCCTCCGTGAGCTTCGTGTAGCCGCCGATGTCGAGGAACAACACGGACGCGTCGGCATCCATCGCCGCGAGCTCCGGTGCGTCGGGGCTCGCCTCCACGAGCTTCTTGACGGTTTCGGGGACGAACTTGGCGAGGTGACGCTTGGCGCGATCGAGCAGCTCGATCCGCCGCAGCGCCTGCGCGAGCTCCTCGTTGAGGCGCCGCAGGTCCGCGGTCATGGTCAGGCTGCGCAACACCAGCGCCGCCTGATTGCCGATCATGGTCGAGAGGTCGAGATCCTTGTTGGTGAAGGCAGCCGTCGCCGCGCGGCTGTCGAGCTGGATCGCGCCGCGCACCTGTTGCTCGTCCCACAGCGGCACCAGGATCCCGGACTGAATCTTGGAGGCCACCAGGCTCTCGGCTCCGCCAAAGCCCTCCACGTCGCGGAACAGCACGGCCTCGCGACGCTCCGTGAGCTCCTTGAGCAACGTCTGGCTGGGCGGCGAGATCGGCTGGTTGGCGTGCGCGTCGCGCGCCCACACCCGCACTCGCTCGAACGCCTCGCCGCCGGACGGTCCGCGCAGGAACACGGACACGTGGGTGGCCGCCGGGAAGAACTCGGCCAGCAGCGGCACCAGCTCGTCGAGGAGATGGTCCTGGCCGGCGACGTCGTTCATGCGCTTGAGCACGCGATAGAGGCAGCGCAGCGACTGGCGATCCTCCTCGATGCGCAGCGAAACCAGCTCGGACTGGTCGACGCGATTGACGCCGAGGATCGTCCGCATCGCAGCACCCGCCTCGACGACGCGGCCGAGACGCGAGTCGTCCGCGACCGCGGCCGGCGCGTCCGGCTGGCCGCTCAACCGCAGCGACAGGACCACGGGCCGCTCCTCGTCGCCGAGCAAGAGCTCGTCGCCGTCGAGCAGGTCGACCTGGAACGCGCACGCCTCGTCCACGTGCACCAGCGCGCGACCGCGCCGGCGGCGCGAGCCGTTGCTGCTCTCGAGATCGCGGTAGACCCAGCCGGCTCCGGTCCAGGTGAGCTCGCCATGGTGTCGCGAGACGTCCACCTCGGGCACCACCACGTCGTTGGCATCGCCGCGCCCGACGGTGACGCGCTCGCGGGACGAATCGCAGACGAGCCGCTCGCCGAGAAAGACCTGGGCTCGGTGCGTGCTCATGGCGCGGGCTCGAGGTGGGTCGCGCACCACCCGGTGCCGGATCGCGCGCCAGACTACTACAGCCGGCGCGGCGCACACGCTCGATCGGCGGGGCGCCAGCGCGACGCACGGTGCGGCGCCACGCCAGCGAGCGGCGCACGAACGAGGTTGCGCGGCGGCGGCGGCTGTTCGATTCTTCGAGCCCCATGGCCCTCCCGCGCCCGAGCCAAGTCACCCGCGCCCTCGGCGCCGCGCTCGCTGGCGTGCTCGTGCTGAGCGGCGTCGTGGGAGTCCCGGGCTGCGGTGGCGAGCACGACGCGGTCTCGACGAGCTCGGGAACGGTCCACGTGCGCACGGAGCTCGGGCGGGCACCGCATTGCGCGGACAACGAGCCGTGCATCGACGAGTACCAGCGCTTCGTGGAGCTGGCGGCGCCCCACGCACGGCCCATCGACCAGGCGACGCTCGACGGCAGCCTCCTCGCCATCGCTCGCGGCGAGGTTCCAGTGCTCGAGTCGACGTTGCCGCCCTCCGACGTCCGCGCGGCGGTGATCGACGGGCTCGGCATCGCGTTCCTGCTCGACGACCTCGCCACCAGCGCGCTCGACGTGATCGTCACCGCGGAGCACGCCAGCGAGTACTTCCGCGAGACGGACCTGGTCCTCGTCGACCCCTGGGTGGGCGAGGTACCGGCGATCTTGCTGCGGCCGCTCGGCCCGGGACCGTATCCGGCGGTGGTCGCCGTCCACGGCCACGGCGACGACGCGGCCATCTACCGCGACAGCTACCACGGCAGCGAGTACCCCGGGCACGGCTACGCGATCCTGATGCTCACCATGCGCGCGATGGGCATCGACGCCGACGAGCACGCGATCTCGCGCGAGCTGCTGCGCGAGGGCTTCAGCCTGATCGGGCTACGCGTCTACGAATCGCTGCTCGGTCTCGAGTATCTGCGCTCGCGCGACGACGTACGGGCCGATCGCGTCGGGCTGATCGGACACTCGGGCGGCTCGAGCACCGGCAATCTCACGGTTCGCGTCATGCCGGCGAACGCCGACGAGGGCTTCCAGGCCTACGTCTCCGACCACCACGTGAACTACTTCAGCTCGAGCCCCGTCGAGCCGTACCACTGCGAGACCGTGCCGGCCCTCTACCCCTACCATCCGGCGATCGACGACCTCGCGCGCGCGCCGGTGCCCGCGCTGACCGTCCCGTACGCCTATCCGTTCGGCGTGGCCGGGATCTTCCGTTTCTTCGACGAGCAGCTGAAGCGCTGAATCGCCCGCGCCGTCACGCGCGGGGCTTGCGCGCCACGAGCGCGAAATCCTGAGGCGCGAAGAGCAGCCCGTTGAGGAGCTCGAAGTTTCGGTTGATGGCCTCGAGCTGATCGCGGGTGGTGCTCGGCAGATCGGGGTCGATGGGAACGATCCGCAGCCGCGCGTCCTCGGGCACCGGCGAGAGGTAGCGGATCTCCACCTCCTCGAAGCCGATGCTCTCGACCACGAAGCGCAGGCTGCGCGGCGCGATCGGCGTGCGGTGCGTCCAGTCGGCGAAGAAGTTCCGCGTGACGGCGCTCAGGCTCTCGGCGTTGATGGTCTCGGCGATCAGCAATCCGCCGGGCCTCAGCGCCCGGTGGGCGAGCCCCAGGAACGCCTGCACCGCCGCGGGCTCGAAATGCTCGATCACCTGCGCCGAGAACACGCCGCCGAGGCTCGCTGCAGGCATGCCGCGCAGGTGCGCAAGCGCATCGCCGCGCGTGACGTCGAGGCCATCCTGGACGCAACGCTCCACCAGCTCCGCGTTCACGTCCACCCCGGAAGCGCCGATGCCGCGCGCCCGTAGCGCGGCGAGGAACTCACCGCGGCCGCAGCCGACGTCGAGGACGGGTGCCGCGTCGGCGAAGAGCTCGGTGTAGAGCGCGAAGCGCGCGCGAATCTCCTCCTCGCTGCCGCGAAAGCGCGTCACGAACTCGCGGTAGAGATGCTCGCCGAAGCCGCTCGCGAGCGCGGATCCCGGCTCGGCGCTCGCCAGCACCGCCGCCAGCGCCTGCGACGTCTTGAGCGCGAGCTCCTCGCGCAGCGTGCGCAGCACTCCCGCCTCGACCCCGTGGAGCTCGCGGTGCAAGGTCTCGTGGACCAGCTCGATCCGCCGCGACAGCAGCGCGGCTTCGGGCGACGCGAGCTGCCCCGCGGTGTCGCTGGTCGGCGGGACCGGCGCGTCGAGCTCCGCGAGGCGCGCGGCGACGGCGCGATTGAACGCCTCCTGGCGCGCGAGCAACGGCGCCAGCCCGAAGCGAATCAGCCGCCCCCACGCCCGCTTGAGCGCCACCACCCAGGGTCCGATCACGGGCCGGTGGCTCTCGATGCGCGCGTCCCCGCCCACGCGGGCCAACTCCACGAGCTGGGCGGCGCTCGTGGGAGCGTCGCTCACGCGAAGCTCCAGGTGTGCCGGGGCCGATACACGCCCACGTCCCCCACGGCCGAGCGGATCGCGAACGACCAGCGGCGCGTGTGGTAGTCGTAGGCGTAACCGTCCTCGGCGTGCACCGCGACGTCCACCAGGTAGTCGCCGGCGATGAGCTCCAGCGACTCGAGGGCGCAGGTCACGACGCCCTCGCGTTCGATGGTGTCGGGGTCCGCGCGGTCGATGTGCGTGTTGGTGCCGTAGCAGCACACGCCGTCGGGCCGAAAGATCCCGATGCCGAACACCGGACGCGGCACCGCCTTGTGGACCGTGTAGCGAATGGCGATGGTCACGGCCTCGCCACTCTCGTACACGTAGCGCGCCGCGCCGGTGCCATCGACGAGCTGCACGTCGACGATCTCGATCTCGCGCGTTCCCCAGCGATTGCGCTCGGGATGCTCGGTGGTCGCCTGCCCGACCTCGCCCATGTTGACCGCCACTCGGGCGGTCTGCTCGTTCTGGGTCTGCTCGGCGGCGCGGCGATGCTCACCCGACAGGCGCCGCTCCTCGCCCTCGGCCACCATCCGGCGGTAGGTGTCGATCACGCGCCGCGGCCCGCCCCATTCGACGAGATGGCCGTGATCGAGCAGCACCACCTCGTCGCACCAGCGCTCGATGGCGCCCAGATCGTGGGTGACGAGCACGATCGTCTTGCCGCGGCGTTTGAAGTCCGCGACCCGCTCCTGGCATTTGTGGATGAAGGCCTCGTCGCCGACGGCGAGCACCTCGTCCACGATCAAGATGTCCGGATCGACGTGGATGGCGATCGAGAACCCGAGTCGCATGTACATGCCCGACGAGTAGGTCCGCACCGGATCGTCGATGAAGTCCTCGAGGTCCGCGAACGCCACGATCTCGTGGAACTTGCGCTCGATGTAGTCCTTCTTGAGCCCGAGCACGAGCCCGTTGAGGAAGATGTTCTCTCGTCCCGTGAACTCCGGATGGAAGCCCGCGCCGAGCTCGATGAGCGCGGAGACCCGGCCGTGGATGTGGATCTGGCCGGCGTCCGGCTTGTAGATGCCGGTCACCAGCTTGAGCAGCGTCGACTTGCCCGACCCGTTGTGGCCGATGACGCCGAGCGTCTTGCCTTCCTCGACGCGCAGGTGGATGTCGTCGAGCGCCGTGAGGAAGTTGCCGCGCCGGGTCTTGCGGGTGAAGAGGTTCTCGAGCAGCCCGCGCAGCAACCGCGTCTTGACCGTGGTGTAACCGCGGCTGAGCGTGCGCTTGCGGAAGCGCTTGGTGACGCCGACCAGCTCGATCGCCGGCGGCCGGCGGCGGCTCTCGCCCTTCCCGTTGCTCGTCGCGCGCGCCATCAGATCTCCTCGGCGAATCCGTCGCGATAGCTACGGAAGATCGAGTGACTGACCACCAGGATCGCGAGGCTACCGAGGAAGACCAGCAAGAGGTTCCGCCAGTTCGGGAACTGTCCCCAGTAGAGAACGGACTGGTAGGAAGCGGCGAGCACTCCCATCGGATTGAGCTTGGTGATCAGCAACCGCAGCATCCAGTTGCGGTTGTTGAGGCTCTCCACCGAGAAGATCACCGGGGTCACGAAGAACCACAGCGACAGGATGTTTCCCAGGATGTGCTGCACGTCGCGGTAGTGGACGTTGAGCGCCGCCACGCCGAGCACGATCGCGAAGATGAGCGCGAACTGCACCGCCATGACCACGGGCAGCGCGAGCAAGGCCCAACCGAACGGCCGATCCGACGCGATCAAGAACGGCAGCAGCATCGGCAGCGACAGCAGGAAGTTCACCGCGTGCGAGAGTGCGGTGACCGTCGGCAGGATCTGCGCCGGAAAGAGCGCCTTGGTGATGAGCGTGCCGCCGCCGACGATCGAGTTCGCGCCCTCGAGAAGCGCCGACGAGAACCAGATCCAGGGCAACAGCCCGCAGAACACGAACGTGCCGTAGTGCTCGATCGACGGATCGCGCACGAACACCGAGAACACGAGCGTGTAGACGAGCATGATGCAAAGCGGATTCAGGAACGTCCACACGAAGCCGAGCACCGAGCCTCGGTAGCGCACCGCGAGCTGCCGCTGCACCAGGCTCCAGACCAGGGCGCGGTGACGGGTGATTTCCGCGATCGTTTCGAGCATGGGGTCCGGTGGCCGAGACGCGACGGCGAGGAAGGAGACGGAGGGCGCTCAGGCGCGCGCGCCGGGCTCGCCGGCCAGCGATTCCCGGCAATACGCGTAGAGCTCGCGCAAGGTCTGCTCGAAGGGGATCTCGGCCGTCCAGCCCGTGCACGCGCGGAAGCGCGCGGCGCAGGCGCGCACCTCCGTGGCCGGGCCGCGCGCCGATCCCGCGCGCGGCTGCGGCGTGACCTCGACGCCCGCGATGCGCGCCAGCTCGTCGAAGATCGATCGCACCGAGACCGTGCGCTCGCTCGCCAGGTTGTAGACCGCGCCTCGCTCGCCGCGCTCGAGGGCCAGCACGTAGCCGCGGGCGATGTCGCGCACGTCCGAGAAATCCTTGGCCGAGTCGAGATTACCGACCTCGAGCGTCCCGGTCCGAGCCCCCGCCACGGCGAGCGCCGCGATGCCGTACGCGAAGTCGGGGCAGACCAGGCCGCGCTGCTGGCCGGGGCCGGTGTGGTTGAACGGCCGCACCCGCACGACGTCGAGTCGGTGCGGTTCGACGGCGTAGCCGGCGGCGAGCCAATCGGCGGCGGCCTTGGTCACCGCGTACGGGTTGCCGGGACGCAGCGGCGAGTCCTCGGTGAACGGCGCCTCGCCTGCCGGCTGGGCCCCGTACACGTCGCCGCTCCCCACGACCACGCAACGAGCCGAGGGCGCCACCTTCGCGATCGCGTCGAGCACGTGCAAGGTCCCGATCACGTTGATCTCGCTCGCGAGCACGGGTTGCGCCAGCGACTTCTGAGGCTCGGAGAACCCCGCGAGATGAACGACCGCGTCGGGACGCGCCGCCGCGATGCACTCGGCGACCGCTCGTCCGTCGCGCACGTCGAGCTCGACGAGCGGATCGAGCGGCGGAAGCGGCACCGGATGGGCCGGAAAGCGTCCGTAGTGGGTGGCGGCGACGCGATAGCCGCGCTCGGCCAGTGCCTGCGCGAGGTACGGCCCCACGAAGCCGTTGACGCCGGTGATGAGCACGCGTTGAGCCATCGTTCGAACGAATGCCGCGCAACCCCTGGGCGGCGGGTCAGAGATAGTCGGTCAGCCCTTCTTCCTCGATGCGACGAACGACGTCCCGCAGCTCCTGATCGCGGGAGAGTGGGCACACCAGCACGGCGTCGTCCACCACCACCACCAAGGTGTCCTTGAGCCCGACGGTGGCGACCAGGCGATTGGGCGCGACCACGATGCAGTTCTCGGAATCGATCGAGAGGTGGCGAGCGGCACGCTGCACCCCGCCCTCGCTCGCCGGCAGCACCTCGCGCAGCGCGGACCACGAGCCCACGTCGCTCCAGCCGAAATCGGACGGCACCACCCGGACCTCGAGCGCGTTCTCGAGCACGCCGACGTCCACGGAAACCGAGGGCAGCGCCGCCCAGACCTTCGCGATCTCCTCGCGCTCGCGCGCCGTGCCGAGGACCGCGTCGATGCGCTCGATGGCCCGCCCCAGCTCCGGCATCTGGCGCGCGACCTCGCTCAGGAACGAGTCCACGCGCCACGCGAAGATCCCGGCGTTCCAGAGATGATCGCCGCGCGCGACATAGCTCTCGGCGCGCGCGCGGTCGGGCTTCTCGACGAATCGATCGACGCGATGGTAGGCGTTGCCCTCGCGCTCGCCGAGCTTTCCGCCGACGCGAATGTAGCCGAAGCCGGTGTCGGGACGCGTGGGCTTGATGCCGAGGGTGACGAGGGCGCCCTCGCGCGCCACCGCCGTCGCCGTGCGCAGCGCGGCGCGGAACCCCTCGGGGTCGCCGACGTGATGGTCGGCCGGCAACGCCAGCATCACCGCCGCGGGGTCCCGCCGTCGCAGGTGCAGCGCCGCGAGCGCCAAGCACGGCGCGGTGTTCCGTCCCACCGGCTCGACGAAGACGTTCGCGAGCGGCACCTCGCCGGCCACCTTGGCGCACGCCGCCACCAGATCCTCCGGCACGACCAGGCAACGCTGCTCGGCGGGGACCAATCCTTCGAGCCGGTCGAGGGTGTCGCGCAGCAGCGGCTCGCCGGAGAGGAACGCGAGCAATTGCTTGGGCCGGTCGCGGCGGCTCAGCGGCCAGAAACGCGTGCCTCGACCACCCGCGAGCACCACCGCGTACGGCGCGCGCGCGGACGCGGTTGCTTTCGATTCGCTCATGAACGCTCCCGAAGGTACCCGGCCAGCGCATCGCGCCAATCCGGCAACGAACGACCCGTCACGCTCCGGAAGCGCGCGAGGTCGAGCACGCTGTAGGCGGGCCGCGGCGCGGGGCGCGCCGCCTGACTGGTGGAGATCGGCGCGACCTCGACGTCGGGCACCTGCGCGCGGCGCGCGATCTCCACGGCGAAATCGAACCACGTCGCCTCGCCTTCGTTGGCGACGTGGACGTAGCCGTGGCCGGCGTCGGTCTCGAGCAGCCAGCGGATCGCGCGAGAGAGATCGCGCGTCCAGGTCGGTCGCCCCCGCTGGTCGGCGACGACCCGCAAGCGCGCGCCCGGCTTCACCTGGCGCAGGATCGCCTCGACGAAGTTGGGGCCGTTGCGCCCGAACAGCCATTGCGTGCGAACCGTGGTCCACGCGCCAGCGGGCAGCTCGGCGGCCACCGCCGCCTCGCCCGCGTGCTTGCTGGCCGCGTAGACGCCGCGCGGCGCCGTCGCGTCGTCCTCGCGCCAGGGCCGATCTCCTTCGCCACCGAAGACGTAGTCGGTGCTCAGGTGCAACAGGCGCGCCCCGGCCTCACGACAGGCGCGGGCGAGATGGCCCGCGCCGTCCGCGTTGACCGCGAACGCGAGCTCGCGCTGGGTCTCGCAGTCGTCCACGCGGGTGAACGCCGCGCTGTTCACCACCGCGTCGGGACGACGGGCCGCGAGCACCGAGCGAATCGACTCGGGACGCGTCAGATCGATCTCGGGCACGTCGACACCCGTGACCTCGTGTGCTGCGCCCAGCTCGCCCAGCAAATCGGTGCCGAGCATCCCCCGGCACCCGACCACCACGATCCGCACGATTGCCCCCTGCCCGTCCCGCCGCCCGGCGCGACTCGACGCGACCGCTCAGCCCGCGGCCATCCGCTCGTTGCGTTCGCGGTACGAGCCGTCGAGGATCCGCCCCCACCAGCCCCGGTTCGACCGGTACCACTCGACGGTGGAGCGGAGCGCCTCCTCGAACGACCGCTTCGGGGCCCAGCCGAGCTCGGCGCGGATGCGCGAGATGTCCATCGCGTAGCGGCGGTCGTGGCCCAGGCGGTCCTTGACGAACGTGATCAGCGAGCGCGGCTTGCCGAGCGCGGCGAGGACCGTCTCGGCGATCTCGATGTTGGTCTTCTCGCACTCGCCGCCGATGTTGTAGACGCGGCCCACCTGACCGGATCGGCACACCGCCTCGATCGCGTCGCAATGGTCGTCCACGTGCAGCCAGTCCCGCACGTTGAGGCCGTCGCCGTAGATCGGCAGCGGCTGGTCCGCGAGCGCCCGCGTCACCAGCAGCGGAATGAGCTTCTCGGGAAACTGGTAGGGGCCGTAGTTGTTCGAGCAGCGCGTCACCAGCGCCGGGAAACCGTAGGTCTCGACGTACGAGCGAACGATGAGGTCGGCGCCCGCCTTGGACGCCGAGTACGGGCTGTTGGGCGCGAGCGGGGTGGTCTCGCTGAACGCACCGGTGGACCCGAGCGAGCCGTAGACCTCGTCCGTCGACACCTGCACGAAGCGCGCAACGCCCGCCTCCCGGCACGCCTCGAGCAGCGTCTGGGTGCCGATCACGTTGGTGTGGAGGAAGATCCGCGGCGAGTCGATGGAGCGATCGACGTGGCTCTCCGCGGCGAAGTGCACCACCAGGTCGGGCACCGGATCCAGACAGCGCCGAACGTCGGCCGGCTCGGCGACGTCGCCCCGCACGAAGCGGAATCCCGGGTGCGCTCCGAGCCCGTCGAGATTCTCGACGTTGCCCGCGTACGTGAGCCGGTCCAGGACCACCAGCGCGTCGTCGGGATGGCGCTCGGCCCAGCGCCGCACGAAGTTCGAGCCGATGAACCCCGCCCCGCCCGTCACCAGGATGCGCATCATCCGATGTCCACCTTGCTCGAGTCGCCGAGCATGAATCGAAAGGCGCGCGGCTTCACCGGCGACCGTCCCACCTCGACGTTCTTGCCGACCAGGCTGTCGACGATGCGTCCGTCGATGTCCGTGATCGCGCTGCCGGCGAGCACGATCGAGTGCTCGATCTCGACGTTGCGCAGCGTGCAGCCCTCGCTGATCGACGTGAACGGGCCAACGTAGGAGTCGACGATGCGCGTCCCGGCACCGATGATCGCGGGACCGCGAATCGTCGATCGCACGACCTCGGCGCCGCGCGCCACGCGCACCTTGAAGTGCACGCTCGACTCCGTGTCGACGTCGCCCTCGATTGCCGGCGGGATCCCCTGCGCGTCGAGCAGCATGCGATTCGCCTCGAGCATGTCCTCGAGCTTGCCGGTGTCCTTCCACCAGCCGGTGACGACGTGGGGCTTGACCACGTAGCCGTGATCCACCAGCCACTGGATGGCATCGGTGATCTCGAGCTCGCCGCGCGCCGACGGCGCGATCGCGTCCACCGCGTCGAAGACCGGCTGGTCGAAGAGATAGACCCCCACCAGCGCCAGATCGCTCTGAGGCTCGGGCGGCTTCTCGACGAGCCGGACCACGCGCCCGTCCGCCAGCTCGGCGACGCCGAACTGCGACGGGTCGGGCACGCGCGCCAGCAAGATGTGGCTGGCGTGATTCACGGAGCGGAACTCGTCCACCATCGCGCGGATGCCGTCGAGGATCAGGTTGTCGCCGAGATACATCACGAAGCGACGGCCCATGAGGTAGTCGCGGGCCACCTTGACCGCGTGCGCCAGCCCCAGCGGTGCCTGCTGCTCGATGTAGGTGATCTCGACGCCGAAGCGGCTACCGTCGCCGCACGCGTCCATGATCTCTTGCTTGGTGTGCCCGACGATCACGCCGATCTCGCGGATGCCCGCGTCGCGAATCGCCTCGATCGCGTAGAAAAGAATCGGCTTGTTGGCCACCGGCACCAATTGCTTGGCGGAAGTGTGTGTGATCGGCCGGAGCCGGGTGCCCTTTCCTCCCGCGAGGATCAGTCCCTTCATCGACACTCCCGGCTCCGATGGGGTGAAAATCCGGGCAACACCCGGATGCGGCGTCGGCAGCCAGCCGCGCCGCAACTACCTGAATCGAAAAAGTATAGACCAGCGTCGCACCGGTTGAAATGCCGAAGACACCTGCCCTAGAATGCCGCGCCCGGCTCACCCGCACCACCCGAGAGGTGCCATGTCCGCGAAAACGCGCTGGTTTCTCGCCTGCTGCCTGATCGGGGCGACGGCCTGTGCCTCGAGCACCAGTCCCACGCCAGCATCCCCCGCCGCTACCACCAGCAACGACCCCGTCGCCTCGTTGGGAACGCTCATCCAAAGCCTGCGGGAACGTGGCGCCAGCGACAGCGACGTCCGGGCTCTCGATCAGCGACTGCGCCTGGCCCAGGCCAGCCAGCGCTCCGGTGACTCTGCTCGCGCCCTCGACCTGGCGGGCGAAGGGCTCGTCATGGGCGAGCAGGTCAACGCCACCATCGACGCCAAGATCCGCGCCGCCGTCGAGCGCATGGACGTCGAGATCCAGCGCAGCATCCGCGACGTCGCCCAGGACTTGACCGACAAGTTGGACGACCGAGCGATCGACCGGTACGAGGCGGTCAAGAAGAAGATCGTCGAGCGAAACGATCGGGCCCGCGCCACCAACGGCCGGATCGCGTTGGCCACGTATGCGACCGAGCTCGAGCCGATCGAGCAACGCGTCGCAGCCATCCGCGAGGCGACCGAGGCTCGCAACGTGAAGTGGAACGACGAGTACCGGCAGAAGTTCCGGGAATCGATGATGCGGGTGCGCGGCACCGAGCCGTTTGCGTTTCAGGAGGCCGTCCGGGCGCACCGAGAGAACGACGTCCGCACCGCGAAGCAGGGCTATCTGGCGGTTCTGGCCACCGACCCCAACAACTACAAGGCGCTCTTCAATCTCGGTCTGCTCGACCTCGAGATCGGCAACTTCCCCGAGGCCGCGCTCCGGCTGGAGCGCGCGTTCCAGCTCGGCCTGACCATGGACGACCTGGAGGGATGGAAGCAGGATTTCCTGCCGGATCCCGAACCGCTCATCGCCGCCTATCACGAGACCAACCAGACGGCGCGAGTTCCCGAGGTCCGCGCCGCGTACGAACGCCGCAAGTCGCAGGTCGAGTCGCGGGTGAGCGCCCGCAAGAGCGAGGCGCAGGCGGCCGCGACCGCGGCGCAGACGCCAGCCCCCGCACCGCAGCCCGAAGCTCAGCCTGCCGCCGCGGACTCGTGCCAGTCGCGGCCGTACGCGGGCAAGGTTCAGTTCGTGAAGGTCGGCCTCGACGCCAAGGGTGTCGAGGAGATCATCTGCGCGCCGGACAACAAGCGCATGAAGGGTGATGCGGAGTACTGGTACTACCCGTCGGGCACCGTGATCTTCATCAACGGCAAGGTCGATCGAACGAGCACCGAGCAGGTTCTGCCGGCCGGCTGATCGGCCGGCGCCGCTGCCCCACTTTCGCTCACCCGACGCAGGTGCTGCGATTCGACGTGAACGCCACGAGCCGCAGGCGCCTTCGCCCGCGGCTCAGCGCATCGAGGCGGCGCCGTCGACTTGGGGGACGGGCTGCGGCGGATCCTGCGGACCTCGATAAACCCGCTCGGATTCCCGCACCCAGTGCAGCTTGGCGCGCGCCTGCCACTCGAGTGCTTCGGGCGCGCGTTCCAGCGCCCGGATTCGCGATCGCATCTCGGCGTTCTGTGCTCGCAACACTCGCTGCCGCTGCTCGAGGCGCTCGACGTCGTGCTTCAGGCGCTGGATCGCCGGCAGCCCGCCGCGCGGCGAGACCACGCCCACCAGAATCGCTGCCGACCCGAACGCGACCAGCGCCCATGCGAGCGTGCGCGCCGGCGCGCGCTTCGCGCTCGGGCTCCCGCTCCCGGATGAGCCCTCTCGTCCCGTCGTCGATCGATCCATGTCCAGTCCGTTGCTACCACGGCCGATGAGCCGCGAGAAGACCGCGCGCGCGGCGCGGCTGCGCGTGGCGGCCTTCGCCTGGGTGCTGCTCGCGGCGCCAGTGTTCGCCGACGCGCGGACGGGCGTCCTCGAGTTCGTGAACTT
Organism: bacterium; assembly: GCA_046331705.1. Taxonomy (GTDB): domain Bacteria; phylum JADJOY01; class JADJOY01; order JADJOY01; family JADJOY01; genus JADJOY01. Next base: position 56,503 of record JAXLQJ010000047.1, read on the forward strand.
CAACACCTGGAACGTCAACGAGCCGTACGGCTCGCGCATCGAGCACGCGATCGAGGGCCTGGCCGCCGAGGCGCCGGACGTGATCGCGCTCGAGGAGATCTATCTCGACGGCGACGGCGTGCCGCCGCGCGCCGACGTCTCGATCGCCGACGCGCTGCGCATGGACCGCGTCTCCCACGCCGCGGCGACGGTGCCGTTCGGCACCGGCCAGGCCACCGAAGGGCTGGCGCTGCTCAGCCGTCACCCCATCGTGGCCTCGACGTACCTGCAGCTGCCTTCGCCGAACGGGGGCAGCGGTCGCATCGTGCTGGAAGCCACGATCTCCACCCCGTTCGGTCTGGTCGACTGCTACGCGACCCACCTCTCGACCAACGCCAACGAGCGTGACGTCCAGGCGCAAGCGCTGTTCGCGTTCATCGAGTCCGTGCCGCACCAGCAGCCGCCCGTCGTCCTGGGGGACCTCAACGCGGTGCCGACGTCGCTCGCACTGCTCTTCTTGACCGGCGCCATCTCCGCCGGCGGCACGCGGGGCAACCTGGTCGACGGTTGGTCGGTGCTCCATCCCGGCGATCCGGGGCCAACCTTCGCGACGGCGAATGCTCCAGGTCAACGCCTCGACAGGCGTTTCGACTACGTCCTGCTCGGCCGTGGCACGGCCGCCGAGCCCGCCGCGGGTCGCTGGGTGGAGAGCCGGCGGATCTTGGACCAACCGGACGAAGCGGGTATCTACCCATCGGACCACCTTGCCATCGCCACCTCAATCCGCTTCGAAGGCGAGCCGCCGGCGGTCGCGCACCGCGGCGGAGGCTGTGCCATCGCGGGCTCGGCGGCGACGGCGGTGCCGAGCGCGGCGGCGGCGCTGC
>JAXLQJ010000048.1:0-57109 GCA_046331705.1 bacterium
CGCGCGCCATCCGGGCGGGCGCGGGTACGCGCTCGCACCTCGATCCGACCGCCCTCGGGAGTGAACTTGATCGCATTGGAGAGCAGGTTTCCCAGCACCAGCTTGAGCTTCTCCTCGTCGACGGCGACTCGACCCGGCACCGAAGGATCCACCGCCAACTCCACGCTCAGGCGCTTGTTCGAGATCAGCGGCGAGCACGAATCGACCACCGCGCGCAGCGTCGCCGCCAGATCCGTGGGCACGCGCGCGATCTCGATCTTGTCGGTCTCGAGCCGCGCCGACGTCAAGATCCCCTCGATCAGCCGCAGCAGGTCCTGGCCGCTGCGGTGGATGAAGCCCACCTGCTTCTCTTGCTCGCCGTTGAGCGGGCCGCTGACCCGATCCCGCATCACGCCCGAGAGCGTCAGGATCGAATGGATCGGGCTCTTGAGCTCGTGGGTCATGTTGGCGAGGAACTCGTTCTTGAGGCGCGTGGCCTCGAGGGCACGGCGGTGCTCGACCTCGAGCTCGTGGTGCTTGCTCTCGAGCTGCAAGGTGCGCTCGCGCACCAGCCGCTCGAGCGTGGTGGCGCGCGACGCGATCTCCCACAGCGCGACACCGATCACCAGCGCGAGCAACCCGCCGAGCCCCAGGATCAGCCAGCCCGGCGCGTTGTGGCGCGCGGCATCGGTGGTGGCGTACGGATGAACGGTCAGCACGATGCGCCGCGTGCCGACCTGGATCACCTTCTCGAGCGCGTAGCGGCCGTCGAAGCGCCGCTCGGCCTCGCCATCCACCAGTCGGAACACCGAGGCACCGCGATCGTCGATCAGCTCCGCGCCGAGGCGGTTGCGGAGCGCCTCGCTGAAGAGATCGCCGACGACCTCCTTCACCGACAGCACCGCGACCACGTAGCGGCCGTGCTCGGCACCGCCGAGCTGCGCCGACGCGACGAAGCCGCGATTGCGCTCGGGCAGATCCACGATGCGCGTGAGACGCACCCCGAACCACGCCGGCTCCGCCGTCGCGATCCAGCTCGCCAAGAGGTCGGGCGAGAGCCCCACCCCGCCGTAGCGCTCGGGCTCGACGGCGAGCAGCCGTCCCACCTCGTCGGCGAGGATCAGGGCCTCGAATCCGGTGCTCTGCGCGCGCAGACGCGAGGCGAAGACCCGGAACTGGTCGGCGTCCACGTTGCTGCCCGCGACGGCGGCCATCGCCGGAAACGAGGCGAGCGCCGCCAACCGCTCGCGCAGCGACGACTCGAAACGCAAGCGAAACTGATCGGCGGCGATGTCCGCGGTCGAGAGGAACTGCTCGACGAGCACCCGATTGGAGAACCGCCAGAACGCACCCGTCACCGCGAGCAGCGCGGTCACGATGGCGATCGCCCCGATCTGTCGCACCCGCCGCATGATTCGCGAGCCTAGCAGGCTGCTTGCTCGGGGGGGTCGAGAATCCCCCGTGAAGCCATCGACTCAGAGCTTGTAGCCGAAGCGCCGCAGCAGCTCGCGACGCGCGCGGGCGTCGTCGTCCGTCTCGACACCCGTGGGACTCGCGCCGTCGACCACACCCAGGATGCCGCGGCCGTTCGCCGTGCTCGCCACGATGACCTCGAGCGGGTTCGCGGTGGCGCAGAAGATCGAGCACACCTCCGGCACCTCGCGGATGGCGCGCAGCACGTGGATCGGGAACGCGCCGCGCAGGAACACGGCGAACGTGTGTCCGGCGCCGATCGCCAGCGCCGTCTGCTTCGCCAGCTCGACGAGATCCGCCGCGGTGCCGCTCAAGCGCACCAGACACGGGCCGGACGCCTCGCAGAACGCGACGCCGAACTGGATTCCCGGCACCGAGCCCACCAGCGCTTCGTGAAGATCCTCGACGGTCTTGATGAAATGCGATTGCCCGAGGATCACGTTGACGCCCTCGGGCACGGCGACCGCCACCGCTTCCAGCGCGACGCTCATGGTTTGGCCTCGCCGGCGGCGCCCACGGCCTTGTCGCGCTCGCGCATCACGATCTTGGCCAGCTCGTCGAGCCGCGCCGCGACCTTCGCGTAGAGCGTGCCCTCCGGATAGGAGCCGTCGGCCCGACGCTCGCCGGCGGGCAAGCCGGTGAGCAGCTCCAGCGCCTCCTCGACGCGCTCCACCGCGTAGATCGAGAACTGCCCCGCGCGCACGGCCTCGACCACGTCGGCGCGCAGCCCCAGGTGGCGGACGTTGCGACGTGGCAGGATCACGCCCTGCTCGCCCGTGAGGCCCTGGCGGCGGCAGGTCTCGAAGAAGCCTTCGATCTTCTCGTTGGCGCCGCCGATCGGCTGGACCTCGCCGAGCTGGTTCACCGATCCCGTGATCGCGAGGCTCTGGCGGATGGGCACCTCGGCGAGGCTGGAGAGCACGGCCGCGAGCTCCGCGCACGCCGCGCTGTCGCCCTCGACCTCCGAGTACGCCTGCTCGAACGTGAGCGTGGCCGTGAGGGCGAACGGGTGCGTGCCCGCGAAGCGCCCCGCCAGATAGCCGGCGAGCGTCATCACTCCCTTGCTGTGGATGCTGCCGGCGAGATCGGCCTCGCGCTGGATGTCGATCACTCCCTTGGTGCCGACGTAGGTGCGCGCGGTGATGCGCGACGGCCGACCGAACGCGATGTCGCCCAAGAGGTGAACCGAGAGCCCGTTCACCTGGCCGACCACCGCACCGGCGACGTCCACCATCAACGTCCCTTCTTGGATCTCGTCCTGCACCCATTGCTCGGGAAAGCCCGAGCGGCGCCGCTTCCGCGCGATGGCCGCGTCGACGTCCGCGGCGCCCACGCGCTCGTGGCCCGCCTGCCGCGCCCAGAACGCCGCCTCGCGCACCACGTCCGCGAGCAGGTTGAGCCGCAGCGAGAGTCGGTCGTTGCGCTCGGCGAGGCGCATCGCGTGGCGCACCAGCGCCGCGATCCCCGGCGCGTCGAAGTGCGGCAGGCTCTCTTCCTTCACCACCCGCGCCACCCAGCGCGCGTACTCGAGGTCGTGCTCGGCGGTGCGCGGCACGTCGGGCTCGAAGTCCGCCTTGACCTTGAAGATCTTGTGGAACTCCTCGTCGTACGCGAGCAGCAGCTGGTAGAGCATCGGCGGCCCGAGCAGCACCACCTTGAGCTCCACGGGCATGGGCTGCGGACGCAGCGACGAGGTGCTGAACCCGACGAACTCGGAGGGGTCCTCGATCACCAGCTCGCGCGTCTTGATGACGCGACGGAGCGCCTCCCACGCGAACGGCTGGCGCAGCACCTCCATCGCGTTGAGCACCAGGAAACCGCCGTTGGCGCGTGCGCAGGCACCCGCCTTGATGTCGCCCAGCTCGGAGTAGACGACGCCGAACTGCGAGCGGCGCTCGATCTTCCCGATGACGTTCGCGTAGGTGGGATGAGGCTCTTCCACCACCGGCGCACCGCCGTCGGCGGCGTGCTCGACGACCAGGTTCACCTGATAGCGCGAGAGGTCCGCTTGCTTCCCGGGCAGCTCGAGCCCCGGCATGATCTGGGCCGATTCGCGCTTCAGGAAATCGCGGTAGCTCTGCTCGATGTCGGTGGCGAGCTGGGTCAGGAAATCGAGCACGTCGGGCAGCGCCGTGTAGATCTGGCGCATCGCATCGAGCCGCGAGCGCGTGAGCTGGCGCACCACGCCGCGATCGAGGTCGCGCAAGGTGCGCTCGGCCTCGTGGTCGATGGCGTGGACGTTGGACTGGAGCTCGCGGATCCGGCCCTCGATCTCCTTGAGTCGCGCAGCGAAATCCGCCCGCTCGGTCTCCGAGAGCGCGGCGCGCTCCTCGTCCGTCATGGGGCGGCCGTCCTTGAGCGGAAAGAGCGAGAAGCCGATGGGCTCCTCCTCGAAGCCGAAGCCCCGCGAGCGCGCCAGCTCCGCGACCGCGCGGAACTCCGCCTTCTTGCGCGCCGTGAACTCCTCGAGCAGCCGCGCGCGGCCCTCGATGTACTTCGAGCTCTCGAACGCGACCGGCAGCTCGCGCTTGAGCATGTCGATCAACGCCTCGATGCCGCCCCGGAACGCCCGCCCCTGCCCCGCGGGAAACGCCAGACAGCGCGGCCGCGACGGGTCCTGCACGTTGTGGACGTAGCACCAATCGCGCGGCGCGGTGCGCCCGGCGGCGATCGCCTTCACCCGCTCCATCACGATCGTCCACTTGCCGGTGCCCACCGGCCCGGACGCGAACACGTTGAAGCCGGTGTCCCGCATGCTCAGCCCGAAGTCGAGCGCTTCGAGCGCCCGCTCCTGCCCGATCGGCCCCGCGAGCGGCTCGAGCTCGCGCGTGTCCAGGAAGCCGAAGGAAGTGGGATCCACCTCGGGCGCGAGCGCGGCGGGGTCGAGCTTGAATCGAGATTCCGCGGATGCTTCAGCCATCGCTTCCTCGCTCTTCCATCCAGGGGCTCGCCAGGTCCGGCACGGTTGGCTTGGCCGATGGGGATCGTCGCGACAAGCCGGGGCCGGGCCCGAACTGAAGCCGGAAGTATCGGGCGTAGATGCCGTCGCGCGCGACCAGCTCGTCGTGGGTCCCTTGCTCCTTGAGCTCGCCGTGGGAGAGCACCAGGATCCGGTTCACGTCGCGAAGGGTCGTGAGTCGGTGGGCGATCACCACGACCGTGCGGCCCTCGATGAGCCGGTTCGTGGCGCGCTTGATGACGTCCTCGGTGCGCGCGTCGATCTGGCTGGTCGCTTCGTCGAGCACCAGGATCGGCACGTCGAAGGCCAGCGCCCGCGCGAAGCTCACGAGCTGGCGCTCGCCCGCCGAGAGGTTGGAGCCGCGCTCGCGCACGCGGGTGTCGAGACCTTCGGGCAGCCGATCGAGGAGCTCGACCAGTCCCAGCGCGTCGGCCGCTGCGCGCGCGCGCTCGATGCCCACGGCGGGATCGCCGAGATGGATGTTCTCGAGGATCGTGCGCGAGAACAGGAACACGTCCTGGAGCACGATGCCGATGCGCCGGCGCAGCACGTCGAGGGGAAGCTCGCGAATGTCCACGCCGTCGATCTCGACCCGGCCCGCGCTCAGCGGATAGAGCCCGAGCAACAACCGCGCGACGGTCGTCTTGCCCGATCCGGTGGGGCCGACCAACGCGATCTTCTCGCCGCGCGCCACCTCGAAGTCGATGCCGCGCAGCACCTCGACTCCGTCGCGATAACCGAAGCGGACGGCGCGATAGGCGATCCTGGGCAGCGCGGCGCGCGGCGCGGTCACCACGGACGCCGCAGCCGGCACCGCCAGCGCGGGAGCACCCGCGGTCCCCGCCGCAACCACGCTCGGACCGATCGTCTCCGGCGCCTCGTCGAGAAGCGCGAAGATTCGCTCGCAGCTCGCCATCGCCGACTGCATCACGGCGTATTTCGCCGAGAGGTCGCGGATCGGCGCGAAGAACTTGTTCACGTACTCGAGGAACGCCACCAGCGTGCCGAACGTGATGAAGTGCTTGGCGATCCCCACGCCGCCGAACCACAAGAGCGCTGCACCCGCCAGCGTTCCCACCATCTCCACCAGCGAGAAGAGCAGCGCGTCCGACTGGATCGCGCCGAGCGCCGCGGCGCGGAAGCGCCGGTTGAGATCCTCGAAACCGCGCGAGCGCGCCTCCTCCTGGGCGAACGCCTGCGTGATCAGGAGACCCGCGAGGCTCTCGCTGACGTAGCCCGCGAGGTGCGCCATGGCGCGTCGGATCGCCCGATACGCGGTGCGCAAGCGCGCCCGCAAGACCAGCACCACCGGCACGAAGCACGGCACGATCGCGAAGGTGATGAGCGCCATCTTCCAGTCGAGCGCCAGCATCACCGTCATGATCCCGACCAGCGTCACGATGTCGCCGAAGAGCGCGAACACGCCCGCCCCGAACATCTCCTGGACGCCATCCACGTCGTTGGTGATGCGCGCCAGCGTGCGCCCCTGCGGGTTGCGGTCGAAGTACGCGGCGGGCAAGCGCTGCACGTGCCGGAACAACGCGGCGCGCATGTCGCGCACCACGAGCTGACCGACCTGCTGCATGCTGATCGTCTGCAGGTAGCGGGTGCCCATCTCGGCGACCAGCACCACCAGGAAGCCGAGCGCCACCCAGCCGAGACCGGCCAGATCCTTGGGCACGATCGCGCGGTCGATGGCGGTGCGCAGCAAGAGCGGCTGGGCCAGCTCGAACACCGTCACGAGCGGCAGCAGCGCGGTGGTGACGATCAACGTGCGGCGGTGGGGGTGCACGAAATCCCAGAGCCGGCGAAGCAGCCGCCCGTCGTAGGCGGAGACCACCCGATCGTCGGGCTCCTCGAACGCGGTGCCGTGGACGCTCATGCGGCACTCATGCCAGGGCCTCGAGCTCGCGCTCCAGGCGACCCTTGCTGAGCAGCTCCGCGAAGAGCCCGCCCTTCGCCACCAGCGTCGCGTAGCTCCCCTGCTCCACCAGCCGCCCGCGATCCAGCACCACGATGCGGTCCATGCCGCGGATCGCCTCCAGCCGATGGGTCACGAGGATCACCGTCTTGCCCGCGAGCTCCCGGTCGAGACCCGACAGGATCTCGTCCTCCGTGCCCGCATCGACTGCCGAGAACGGATCGTCGAGAAGCAACGCCGCCGGCGACGGCGCGAGCGCGCGGGCGATCGCGAGCCGCTGGCGCTGCCCCACCGAGAGCTGGACCCCGCGCTCGCCCACGCGCGTGTCGTATCCGTCCGGCATGCGCGCCAGGTCGCCGGCGAATCCCACGGTGCGAATCAGCGAATCGAGCCGCTCCGTGCCATCGCTCGCCGCACCCAGCTCGACGTTCTCGCGAACGGACGCGCTGAAGAGAAACGGTTCCTGGGGCGCGAAGCCGAAGCGCGCGCGGACCTCGGCGGGCGCCGCCTGCGTCACGTCGACCCCGTCGACGAAGACCGTGCCCGGCGCCACCTCCCAGAACCGCATCAAGAGCCGGAGCAACGTCGACTTGCCCCCGCCAGTCGGTCCAACCACGGCGACGCGCTCGCCACGGGCGACCACCAGGCTCAGCTCCTCGAGCGCCGGCTCCGCCGCGCCGGGATAGCGAAACGTCAGATCGCGGATCTCGATCGTGCCACCGGCCCGCGGCAACGGCACCGGATTCGGCGGTGCCACCACCGCCGGCTCGGCATCGAGGATTTCCTTCACGCGCACCATCGCGCTGCGGCCGCGCTGGAAGATGCTGAGCATCCAGCCGAGGGCGAAGGTCGGCCAGATGAGCATGCCGACGTATCCCGCGAACGCCACCAGCCCACCCAGACTGAGGCGAGCGTGGATCACCATCCACCCGCCGCCCAGCAGCACCAGCAACGTGCCGAGGCCACCGACCGTGGCCATCAGCGGGAACAGCACTCCCTGGGCGCGGATGTAGCCGACGCTCGCGGCGAAATGAGCGGCGTTGGCGCGTTCGAAGCGCTCGACTTCCGCGTCCTCCTGGGCGAACGCGCGCACCACGTCGCGGCCCGCGAGGTTCTCCTGGATGGCCTCGGTCAGCGCGCCGAGCCGTTCCTGCGACTCGCGGCTGCGATCGTAGAGCCTCCCCACGAAGCGCTTCGCCGCGAGCCCGAGGATCGGAAACGGCAACAGCGTGAGGCCCGTGAGCAGCGGCGAGAGCGACAGCATCGCGAGCAGCGTCGCGCCGTAGATCACCACCGAGTTGAGCGCGTTGAGCAGGCCGGGCCCCAGCACCATCCGCACGCTCGCCAGGTCGTTCACGACTCGCGACATCACGTCGCCGGTGGTGACGCGGTCGAAGAAGCTGGGCGTGAGCGCCTCCAGGCGGCGGAACACGTCGTTGCGCAGCGCGAACTCGACGTTTCGCCCCGCGCCGAAGACCGCGAAGCGCGAGCCGATCCGCAGCAGCGCTGCGAGCACGGCGAGCGCAGCGATCCAGCCCACCAGCATCGCGAGCCGACCGGTGCCCCGGCCACCGCCGAGGTCGTCGATCGCCGCCTTGAGCACCAGCGGCGTCGCCAGCGTCGCGAGGTTGGTCAGCGCGAGCAGCACCGCGCCGATCGCGAAGAGCTTGCGCTCTCGCAGGAAGTAGGGTTTCAGCGCGGCGAACAGCTCGAGCATGGGTAACTATCTACCGTGGATCGTTCGCCGAGGGACACCGCCGACCCGAGGGATCCCAACCTTCCCAGCGCGTTCGACGCCGGGCAGCGCTCCGCCGCGACCACGCCTGACGTGGGGGCGATCGGCGCCAGCGACGCTCACGACCCGGCGGCGCCAGGGCCGGCGAGAATCCGCAGGTCCTCGGGAGTGATGCCGTAGAGCGCGAGCGAGCGCGCTTCGAGGTCCGCCTCCCAGCCCGCGCGCCGCGACACCGCCTCGTCGATCTCGGCGTGCAGCCGGTCGAGCACCGCCAGCAAGAGCTTCGCCTCGGCCTCGGTGCGCGGCACCTGGAACATCCGCTCGATCTCGACTCCGCTGTGCCCCACCAGCCGGCGGACCTCCGTCTCGAGCAGCGCGTGGATCAGCCGCGCAACCTCCGGCGAGCGAGCGGTGAGCACCAAGTCGTCGCCGATGCGCACCTCGTTCTCCTCGCGCACCAGCGGCCCCGCCACCTCGAGCACCGGCGGCACCCGATGGGAGAGCAGCGTTCCGGTGGCATCGCGCAACGGTACGCGGCGCACCCACGCCTCCTGCGCCAGACGATCGATCGAGGCGAGACGTTCCATCGCCTTCTGGATCGACTGGTTCGCGCGCTCGATGCCGTCGAGCGCCGCGAGCCAGCCCGGCTGCTGTGCGCGCGGCGGCAGCCGGATCGGCACCTTCGCCAGCGCGTCGCCCAGGCGGCGTTCCGGTGGCGCGCCCTGGTGGTGCACGTAGACGCTCGCCCAGCTCGCGTTGAGCAAGCCCACCACCAGCCGCGGATCGTCGCCCGCTCCCAGTCGCGGCACCAGCCGGACCACGGCGCCCACCGGCTCGAAACCCGTCGCGTCCCAGGCCGCGTAGAGCCGGCCTCGATCCCAGCGCACCAGGATCGCCGGCGGCTGACCATCGGCGGGCTCGGCGGCGTGCTCGGCGCTGGGCGGTACCCACCATTTGTCGGACCAGCAGATCCAGAAGCGGCCGAGGTCGCGCCCCGGTCCGATCGCCCGCCGTGCCAGCGGATCGCGCGGAACCGTGGTGCCGAGCACCACCTCGTCCGCGGGATGTCCTTCCTCGAGCTCCGCGATCTCGCTGAGCGGACGCGCGCCCGACTGGAGCCGCTCGACGACTCCCTCCACCACGGGATCGAACCCGAAATCGGGCTTGCCGCCGCGCCCCCACAGCACGCGAGCCAGCGGTGCTGCGATCGCCTTGAACGGTCGCGCCTCGAGCTGATCGAGGCTCGTGAGCCCGCGCACCAGGTGGATCGCCGTCATGCCGTCGGCCTCTTCCGGCACGACGCCATCGCTCCGCTTGACCAACATGCGCGCGTCGGCGGGCGCGCCTGGGATGCCGGCGAGCTCGAACAGGAACGTGCCCCCCGGGGCGGCCGCGAAACGCGTGAGCAGCGCGCGCGGTGTCTCGCGCTCGCCCAGGAGCACGACCGTCGCGATTCGGCCGTGGGGGACCTCGTTCCACGCCGGGGCCTCGAACGGCGCCGGCTCGACCACCACGACGTCGCAGGCGGGTGTCTGGTCGTTGAGCAACCCGAGCGTCGACGGCGGCGCCATGCCGAGCAGCGCCGCTTCCAGGCGCAGCTCGCTCAGCACCGTGCGACCGAGGGAACGCACGTGCCATGCGCTCGGCAACCGCGCACTGCCGCGATGGGCGGCGCTCATCACCATTGACGCGGCGCCTGCGCCGGTGGCCGCGACCCAGAGCGCGTCGCGCACGCCCTCGGGCAGGACGCGGGCGAGCGCCGGGCCCCAGAAGCCGCCCTGGGAGCCGGCCTCGCCGCGCGCGAGCTCGCGGACCTCGCCCAGGTCGAGCTCTCCGATGCGGTACGCGGCGAGCAGCCGGCGCACGGTGTCGTGCGTCGAGTCCTCGGGTAAATACCAATCGAACACGCCGCCGCCGTAGAGCGACGGATCCTGCCGTCGTAGCCGCTCCACCGAGCGCATCGCCGCCCCACCCTTGCCGTCCGGAAAGGCGGGCGCCCCCTCGCGACGATCGCGCGTCTCGAGCACCAGCGAGGTGATCATGCGAAGCGCGGCGACCCGCGCGGTCATCGCCAGGTAGAGCAGCAACCCGTTCTCGGCGGACGTCGCCCAGCGCCGGTAGCCGTCCTTCACGCGCTTGGCCGTCTCCTCCTGGCCCGCGGGCGGCGACGCGCGCTCGAGCAACGATTGCATCAGCGCACCGAAGCGCGACTTGAGCTCGAAGCTCACCAACGAGGGAACCACCAGCAGATGCCGTCCCAGCGCCGCCTTGATCTCCGGCAGCCTCGGGTCGAGCAGCTCGGGCGGCGCCTGGCCGCGCAGGCGGCACTGGACGGACTCGTCCAGCATCGCGATCTCGCGCAACACGCTGGCGCGCGCCCGCGCCTCGTCCGGCGGCCACGCGGTCAGCCGTACCGGCGTCTTGCCGCGCATCTCCCAGACCTCGAGCTCGCGGCCGTCCGCCAGGATGCCGAGCGGCGTCTTGGCCTGGCGCATCAGGCTGTTGTGCAGCACCGGGCGGGCGTGGACCAGCCCGCTGCTCGAGCGCTTGCGGCAGCCCACGCTGATGAGCGGCTCGCCGGCGCGGTCCCGAACCAAGAGATCGGCGCCGGGATCTCCCGCCGGATGATCGACGATCAGGTTGTCCGGGTGGCCGAGGCGATTGAGCAGCGGCACCACCACGCGATCACGCAGCTCCTCCGGCGGGATCGCCTCCTGGCAGAGGATGAGCTCGAGATCCCGAAGAAGGCTGTCCGACTCCGCCATGAGGTGGCGCGATCCGAGGATTCCGTGACGAGGTGGTGAAGCGAGCGAAGCCGCGCGCGGCACACGACGCGCTCGAATGCGCCGCTGAACGCCGAGCCGCGGAAGGGTACTCGAACGGTCTCCGCCGCTTCAAATGATCCGCGCCGCCTTGTGCCGCCGTGCCGGATCGCCCACCCGGCTCGAAGACCGGGGTGAAAGCGTCCGCTTTCGGCGTTCGGGAGGTAGAGGGCGGTCCCCAAGGGGGATGCTGCCGATGCTCTACGGTCCGACCGCGCTGGAGCGGGCGATGCGGATTCGTGAGGTGATGCTTCGAGCGATGGCGAGATCAATTGATCCAGGCGAGCGACATCCTGGGCATGGATCCACGGTCTCGCGGCCGGTGGAAGGCGCGCTTCGAGAGCCACGGTTACGACGGCTTGCTCGACCGTCGCCGAGGTCGGCTCCTCGGCCGCCGCACACCCGCGGCGGAGCTCGAGCGCGTGCCGCGGCTGTACCGGCGACACCTACACCGGCTTCAACGTCCGCCACTTTCACCAGATCGCGCAGCGAGAGCATGCGGTGACGCTTTCGTACACGACGGTGAAGACGGCGCTGCAGGCGGCTGGCCTGGCACGCCGACGGCGGTCGCGGGGCGGCACCGTCGTCGCCGCGAGCCGAAGGCCTGCCGGGCGATGCTGCACCTCGATGGCAGCCCCCACGCATGGCTGGCGCTGTGCCCCGACGAGAAGCAGACCCTGATCGCCCTGGTCGACGATGCCACCAGCGAGCTGCTCTACGGTCGGATCGAGGAAAGCGAGAGCACGGACACGGTCATGGCGGGGTTAAAGGCGGTGTTTGAGCAAGAGGGTCTGCCGATGACGCTCTATACGGACTGCGCGAGCTGGGCGGCGATCACGCGTCGTGTCGGCGAGGCGCCCGATCCGATCCGGAGATGCGGACGCAGGTCGGCCGCGCGTTGGATCGCTTGGGGATCGAGCACATCCGGGCGCGCTTCCCAGGCGCGAGGCCGGAAGTGAACGAGTGAACCGGACGTTGCAGGACCGCCTGGTCAACGAGCTACGGGTGGCCGGGATCCGCACCGTGGTCGACGCCAACCGCTACCTCGAGGAGCGAGCCTGTCCGAGTACAACCGATTGTTTGCGCGCCCGGCTCGGGACCCCGCGTCGGCCTTCGTGGGGCTGGGGGCGTGGACCTGAATCAGGTGCTGTGTCACGAACACGAACGGGTCGTGGCAAGGACAACACCGTGGTCCTGGAGAAGGCGCGGCTGCAGATCGCCAAGCAGCGGGCGTCGCAGCTGCGAAGGGATGCGGGTCCTCGTGCGGCGGCACTTGGACGCCAGTCACACGGTGTGGCGAGCCGAGCAATGCCCTCGGACGGTTCGACCGTGACGGCAACCTCTACCCCTGTTCCGCGCACCGACCCCTCGGGGGTCGGTGAGGCCGCCTGAGATCTGAGCCGCGGAAGGGTACTCGAACGGTCTCCGCCGCTTCAAATGATCCGCGCCGCCGTGTGCCGCCGTGCCGGATCGCCCACCCGGCTCGGCGTCCGCGCGGCAGCATTGGCTCGACCACCGGCTCGGCGGCGCGCGCCCGCGCACCACCGCGACGGGCTGCGCAGCGTCGACGGTGGCAAATCAACACGGGGACGAATCGTCAACGCGGACTGCGCGCTGCTGCCCGGAGACCGCCGAAGATCGTTCAGGAATCTCGCGCGGCGGCGTCGGCATTCGCATTGCTCAAGGTCGCCTTGGCGGAGCCCCTGCTCCGCCAAGGTGCGGGCGAATGCGCGATGCGATCGAGGTGGCGGGGATGGCGGTCGGGATGACTGCTGACGCCGCGCGTGGCGCGCGTGTCCTGGAGCACCGCGGCGCGAAGCGGGCGCGTGCGGCGGGGCGCGCGCCGACCCGGCGCGGGCTCACGATCTCCTCGCTGCTGCCGCTCGGTGCCTTGGCGGCCGCCACGATCCCGGTGGCGATCGAATGCCACCTGGAGATGACCGCTCCCGAGCGCAGTGCCTACGCTTGGCTGCAACGCACCGGGTTCGTCGCCGAGGGCCCCATCGCGTACGAGCCAGGGCACGGCTTCGGCCTGCTGCTCGGCATCGCCGGCTCGATCGCGATGGTGGTGCTCACCGGCTACTCGGTGCGCAAGCGCGTGCCTCGTCTCGCGCGGCTCGGGAAGCTGCCGCGCTGGCTGGACGTTCACGTGGCCCTCGGCCTCGCGGGGCCGATGCTGGTGCTCTTCCACACCGCCGGACGACTGGGCGGGATCATCTCGGTGGCGTTCTGGTCGATGGTGGTGGTGGTCCTGAGCGGCGTCCTGGGAAGGTACGTCTACGCGCAGGTGCCGCGCACCATCGCCGGCCGGGAGCAGAGTCTCGCCGAGCTCGACCAGGAGATCGCGGCGCTCGAGAGCGAGCTTCCCGAGCTGGCGGCGGCCCGCGCGTCGCGCGGCTGGGCCCGGCACGGCGCGCAAGCCGACGCGCGCGGCGCGCTGGCGTGGGCGGCGCGTTGGATCGACATCGGGCGCGCCGGCAGGCGCGAGCGGCGCGAGCTCGAGCGCTGGCTCGCCGAGCGCGGCCTCGATCGCGGCGAGCGCCACGCGGTGCTCGCACGCGTGCAACGCATGAACGAGGTCGAGCGGCAGGTCGTGATGCTCGAGTCCACCCGTCGCGTGGTGGCGCGCTGGCACGCGCTGCACGTGCCGCTCGTGGGCCTGCTCTACGCCATTCTCGCGATCCACGTCGCCGTGATGGTGCTGTTCCACGCGCGCTAGATGAGATCGAACGCCGTGCGCCAAGCCCGACTCGCGGGCGATCGTCCGCGGCCGCGAGCGCTCCCCGCCGGGACGTCCAGCGTGCCGGGCGTCGACTCGTGGGCACCGGCGCGGACGAGCGCAAGCCCGTCGCTGCGCCGGCGCGCGGCAGCGCTGGCGTGCTTCGCGATCGCGCTCGTCGTGGGCATCGCCGGCGCGGCGCCGGCCGCGCGGGCCCAGGGCCTGAGCGAGTTGGTGAGCCCAGGGCCGCTCAGCCAACCGCACCACGAGCTGGATCGCCTCGACAAATGCGGCGCCTGTCACGCGATGGGCAAAGGCGTTCCCGACGAGCGCTGCCTCGCCTGCCACGAAGCGCTCGCCAAGCGCATCGAAGCGAAGCGTGGCCTGCACGCGCGCGTCGAAGGCCGTTGCATCGACTGCCATCACGACCACAAGGGCAGCGCCTTCGACATGGTCCAGCTCGACGTGCGCCGCTTCGATCACACCCGCACCGGCTGGAACCTCGAAGGTCGCCACCAGAAGACACCCTGCGCCCGCTGCCACACCGCGAAGGTCGCGCGCGAGCTCGGCATCCGCGGCGAGACCTACCTGGGTCTCGAGACCGCGTGCACGAGCTGCCACGAAGACGTCCATCGCGGTCAGTTCGTCGACGCGAGCGGCAAGTCGCCCGCGTGCACGAGCTGCCACTCGCTCGACGGCTGGAAGCCCGCGCGCATCGACCACGACCGCACCCGCTTCCCGCTCGCGGACAAGCACGCGGGTGTCGCGTGCGCGAAATGCCATGCGAACGGCCGTTTCAAGGACACACCACTCGAATGCGCGTCCTGCCACAAGGACCCGCACAAAGGTCAGTTCAGGGACACACGCGGCGAGGCGCAAGCGTGCAGCGCCTGCCACAACGCCGCGAGCTGGAAATCGACGCGGGTCGACCACGACCGCACTCGCTTCCCGCTCACGGGCAAGCACGTCGCCGTGACCTGTGCGAAGTGCCACGCGAACGGTCGCTTCGAAGGCACGCCGCTCGATTGCGCGAGCTGCCACGTCGATCCCCACAAGGGCCAGTTCCGCACCGCATCCGGCGCCCTCGAGGGCTGCGCCAACTGCCACGACGCCACGAGCTGGACGCGCGAGAAGATCGATCACGCGCGCACCCGCTTCCCGCTCACCGGCGGCCACGCCGACGTGGCGTGCGCCAAGTGCCACGCCCAGGGTCGCTTCAAGGACACCCCGCTCGCGTGCGCGTCGTGCCACAGCGATCCGCACCAAGGGCAGTTCAAGGACGCGCGCGGCGCGCCGCAAGCGTGCAGCTCGTGCCACGACGACCTGTCGTGGAAGACCACGCGCATCGATCACGCCACCACGCGCTTCCCGCTGGCCGGCAAGCATGCCGAGGTGGCGTGCGCCAAATGCCACGCCGAGGGCCGCTTCGCCGGCGCGCCGCTCGATTGCGCGAGCTGCCACGAGGACCGCCACCAGGGCCAGTTCCGCGAAGTGAACGGCGCGCTCACGCCGTGCTCCGCTTGCCACGGCGACAGCGGCTGGAAGCCGGCGCGCATCGATCACGCCAAGTCGCGCTTCCCGCTCACCGGCAAGCACGTCGACGTGACATGCGCCAAGTGCCACGGCGACGGCCGCTTCCGGCCGCTCGCCACCGCTTGCGTCTCCTGTCACAAGGACCCGCACCAGGGCGGGCAAGGCAACGACTGCACGACGTGCCACTCGACCTCGTCGTGGAAATCGCTGACCCAGGGCGCCCACACCGAGCGATTCCCGCTGACCGGTGTGCACGCGGCCACGCCGTGTGCCTCGTGCCACGTGAAGGCGGCGCAATTCGTCGAGCACGATCCGGCGTGGGGCGATCCGGAGAGCTGTGTCGGTTGCCACGCCGATCCGCACCGCGGTCAGTTCGACGCCACCTGCGCCGAGTGCCATTCCACGTCGGCCTGGCAGCCGATTCGTTTCCGCCACGAGAACACCGCGTTCCCGCTCGTGGGGGCCCATCGCGCCGTGGACTGCGCGAGCTGCCACGCGAGCCGCGACTACCGCGACACGCCCACCGCCTGCGTCGCCTGCCACGAGCGCGACTTCGCCGGTGCCGCCCGCTTCGACCACCGCGCGACGGCATCGATCGATTGCCAGGACTGCCATGGCGAGACCGCCTGGCTACCGGCACGCGTTCGACACGACTCGTTCCCGCTGAGCGGCGGCCACGCGGCGCCGACCTGCGAGGACTGCCACAAGACCAAGCCGTTCGGTCCGATCGACGCGAGCTGTGTCTCGTGTCACCTGGCCGATTTCACGCGCGCGCCTCGGCACGTGGCGCTCGGGCTGCCGCCTTCGCTCTGCGACCAATGCCATCGCATCACCACGTTCGCTCGCCACGAGGCGTCGCTGCCGATCGATTGCTTCACCTGCCACCGCAACGACTACCTCGGCACGCGCGATCCCAATCACGTGGCGGAGGGGATCTCCACCGACTGCGCCGAATGCCACTCGACCGTGACCTGGGACGACGCGAGGGGCGACCGGCGCGCGCGGGTTCGAAACCGCTCCGGACACGGCGGGAAGCACTGATCGCGAGCGCACCGTCATGCGACGCAACGAGAGGCGAGCCATGAACGACCGCAGCCACGGCGGCTTTCCCGGCACTTCCACGGCTGGCGTCGTCGCGCGACGCCGGTCCGGCAACGGCGCGCGCATCGCGCTCGCGCTGCTCGCGGCCTGGGCGATGAGCTGCTCGGGAGGCGGATCGAGCGGCTCGGGAGGCTCGGGCGGCGGCGCTCCCCCGCCGGACGCCACCGGCGGTGTCGACCACGCGCCCTTTCTCACCGGCGCCCACGTGACGCTCGGGTGCGACGACTGCCACCACGGCAACTACCAATCGATGTCGAGCGCGTGCGAGAGCTGCCACGCGAGCGCGCGGCCGGCGGGGCATTTCGCCGGCACCTGCGCCTCCTGCCACGACACCTCCGCGTGGGCCAGCGCGGCATTCGACCACACCGGCGTCACCCAGCCCTGCGCGACCTGCCACGAGAAGGATCGGCCGGCGGGTCACGCCCCCGGCGATTGCTCGAGCTGCCACACCCCCTCGGGCTGGACGAGCGGCACCTTCGATCATGCGGGCATCACCAAGGATTGCGCTCGTTGCCACGCCGACGATCGGCCCGCCCAGCACTTCCCCGGCGACTGCTCCACCTGCCACGTCCCCGGATCCTGGACGAGCGGGCAGTTCTCGCACCAGGGCGTCACGAGCGGCTGCGCGTCTTGCCACGAGAGTCAGCGTCCGGCGGGGCATTTCCCGGGCGATTGCGCGAGCTGTCACACGCCGGGGTCGTGGGCGAATGCGACCTTCGACCATGCCGGGATCACCTCGAGCTGCGCGTCGTGCCACGAGCCCGATCGACCGGCGGGACACTCGCCCGGCGATTGCGCGAGCTGTCACACGACCACCTCCTGGACGAGCGCGAGCTTCAGTCACGACGGCATCACCTCGAACTGCGCGTCGTGCCACGAGCAGGACCGGCCGGCGGGACACTCCCCCGGCGACTGCTCGAGCTGCCACACGCCCACCTCGTGGACGAGCGCGAGCTTCAGTCACGCGGGCATCACCAGCAATTGTGCGAGCTGCCACGAGCCCGATCGGCCCGCGGGCCATTACTCCGGAGATTGCTCGAAGTGCCACACGCCCACCTCGTGGGCGAACGCCCAGTTCAGCCACGCGGGCATCACCTCGAACTGCGCGAGCTGCCACGAGGCCGATCGCCCGGCTGGCCACTACGCGGGGGATTGCTCGGGCTGCCACACGCCGAGCGGCTGGGCGAACGCCACGTTCAACCACGCCGGCATCACGTCGAACTGCGCGTCCTGTCACGAGGCGGATCGACCGGCGGGCCATTACCCCGGCGACTGCTCCAAGTGCCACACGCCCACGTCGTGGCCGAACGCGACCTTCAACCACAGCGGCATCACCACGGGCTGCGCGAGCTGCCACGCCAGCGACGCGCCGCCCAACCACTACGGCAACACCTGCGAGAGCTGCCACAACACCAACGATTGGGGCGCCGTCGCTCACGACCACACCTTCAAGATCCCGCACAACGGCTATCGGCAGTGCACGGACTGCCACACGAATTCCAGCAACTACGCGCAGTTCGATTGCATCAACTGCCACAAGCGGACCGGTGCCGAGGTCCACAAGACCAACGACAACCAGCAGTGCTTGAAGTGCCACCCGACCGGCGAAGAGGGCGACGACTGATGTGCGCCCGGCCTTCGGCCGCGATTCGAGCAGCGCGGCTCGCGCTGGCGATCGGCGTCGCCGCCGTCGCGGCGCGCGCGCAGGCCGCGTCGTTTCGCGGCGTGGTCGCCGCGGAAGGCTACGGGCTCACGTACTCGGGCGCCGAGCAGACTTCGGCGTCGTTCGGCTTCGATCTTCGGCTGGACGGCACGAGCATCACGGACCTGGACCTCGCCACCCACGTGGATGGCGAGGTTCGAATCCCCGCGGACGGCCGCGATCTCTACGATCCGGACGTGCCGTTCTATCGCGTGAGCCGGCTCTCGCTGGGGCTCGATCCCGAGCACGGCTGGGTGGCGCTCGCCGGGCGCGAGTGGATCGTCGACGTGCCCACCGCCAGCGTGGACGGCGTCACGTTCGGCTATCGCTTCCAGAACTTCCGGCTCGGAGCCTTCGCCGGCCTCGAGCCCAATCCCTACGATCAGACGATCGACCCGGACTACACGACCGGCGGAGGGTTCGTCGGCTTCGAGGGCGACACCGCGAGCGCTGCCGCGGGGCTCGCCGTGAGCCTCTTCGACGGCAACGCCGATCGCGAGTCGATCACCGGCCAAGGTCGATGGACGCCGACCCGCGAGCTGAGCACGTTCGCCTCGCTGCGCCTCGATCTCGCCGTCGCCGACCAGGCCACGCGGCTCGGCTCGCTGGCGCTGGGCGCCGACTGGCGCCCCACCGCGGCGCTGAGCCTGGCCGGGCACTTCACGAGCTATCGGTTCCTGTTGCGGCCCGAATCGCTCGCCGACGGCGAGCTCGAGCGGATCGCGAACCCCGAGCGCCAATCCATCGATGGACGCGTGCGCTATCAGCTCTCGTCGAACCTCTACACCCGCGTCCGGCTCGCGTATCGCCTGCGGCAAGCGGTGCCGAGCTACGAGGTGCGCTTGCTTCCCGACGGCGTCCCCACCGACGGCACCGCCGGCGAGGTGTACGTGGACGACCAAGGCCGCTCGTACGTGCTCGCCGCCACCACCAAGGACGAGAGCTCGTTCGGCGGAGGCCTCGCGTTCGGCGGGCGAAAGCTCGCGTCGCTGCCCGTCGGCTGGGAGGTGGCCTACACCGGCGTCACCGGGTTCGGCCGCAACGATCACGAGGGCGCACTGAGCTTCGACTTCGACCTGGCCAGCGCGGGCACGCTCTCGGTGGGTACCGGCGTGGACCTGCGCCAGCGCGACGACACTGGCTCGGACGTGGGTGGATTCGCGCGCGCCGCGCTCTTCTGGCTGATCGATCGCGACTGGTTCGCCCTCGGCAGCTACGAGGCCACTCTCGCCGATGGCGACCTCGACCACGCCATCCTCGCGAAGGTCGGCTACCGGATTCGACCCACCTCCCCGAAGTGAGCGCGCGATGCTCGCGACCCCTCACGCTCCTCGCGGGCCGGATTCGTGATGTCTCTCGAGACCGTCCTGTTCCTCGCTCTCGCGGCGGCGGTGATCGTTCCGTACCTGCTCGTCGTGAGCCGCCGCGAGCGTCGCGATCGCAGCGCGCTCGAGGAGGCGCGAAGCGCCGGGCACGAGCCGGCGAGCCTCCACCCGGTCATCGACCCCACGCTCTGCATCGGCACCGCCGCGTGCACCACCGCCTGCCCCGAGGGAAACGTCCTCGGCGTCATCGACGGCCGCGCGGCGCTGGTGAATCCCAGCCATTGCATCGGCCACGGCGCGTGCCTCGCGTCCTGCCCGGTGGAGGCGATCTCGCTGGTCTTCGGCACCGCCACCCGCGGCGTCGAGATCCCCCACGTGAAGCCCAACTTCGAGACCAACGTCGAGGGGCTCTACATCGCAGGCGAGCTGGGCGGCATGGGCCTGATCCGCAACGCGATGACCCAAGGGCGGCAAGCGGTGGAAGGAATCGCCCGCGAGCTCACGGCGCGGGCGAAGAGCGCGGAGCGCTCCGATCCCGCGCTCCTCGATCTCTTCATCGTCGGCGCCGGCCCCTCCGGGCTCGCCGCGGCGCTGGCGGCGAAGAACGCCGGGCTGCGCTTCGAGATCGTCGACCAAGAGCAGGTGGGCGGGAGCGTCTACCACTACCCCCGCAAGAAGCTCGTCGTCACCTCGTCCTTCGAGATTCCCTACTACGGCTGGGTGACGGCGCGCTCGATCTCGAAGGAGGAGCTGCTCGGGATCTGGCACGAGATCATCCACGCCGCCGGGCTCACGATACACACCGACGAGCGCGTGGACTCGATCCACCGCGAGGCCGGTCAATTCGCGATCCAGACCTCGCGGCGCAACTACCGCGCACGGCGCGTGCTGCTCGCGATCGGACGGCGCGGCTCACCGCGGAAGCTCGACGTGCCTGGGGAGGAGGCGCCCCACGTCGCTTACGCGCTCGGCGATCCCGGCGACTACCGCGGCGATCGCGTGCTGGTGGTGGGCGGTGGCAACTCGGCGCTGGAAGCCGCCGCGGCCCTCGCGGACCCGGCGCTCGCCAACCGAGTCACGCTCTCCTATCGGGGCGAGACGTTCTCGCGGGTCACGGGCACCGTGCGCGCCCAATTCGACGCGCTGGTCCGGCACGGACGGATCGAGCCCCGCCTTCGTTCGCAGGTCCGCGCGATCCATCCGCGCTCCGTGGAGCTCGCGACCGACCAGCGCAGCGAGCAACTCCCCGCCGACCGCGTCTTCATCTTCGCGGGCGGCGTGCTCCCCACCGCTTTCCTGCGCGGGCTCGGCGTCCAGGTGGAAACCAAGTTCGGCAGCGCTTGAGCACCCGCGCGGGGCCCGCATCGGCGGCCTCGAGCTGGCCCAGCGCTGCGCCGGCACCTACCTACAAACCCGCGAATCGCGCGCTATGCTCGCTGCGCGCGATCGTGCGGCCTTCCAGCCAGTTGCGGAGGCTCGCATCGGCTCCCGCGATTCAGTCTGGGCGCCCTGGCACTCGTTCGATCTTCCATGCCTCAGCCTCGCGCAATTCACCTATCGACGGCTGTTTCCGTCGCCGGCTCACAGCTGTCGCTGGTCGCAGGCCGCATCCGCGAAGCCCTGAGCGAGCTCGGCGGTGCGGAGCACATCAGCTGCTGGAGCGACGACGCGATCGTTCCCCAGCTCGAGCCGTTGGCGTCTGTGATCGACATCGATGTGCGGATCGTCCCGCCGCCGGCTCGCGCCCGGAAGTCCGAGCTCGTCCACCCGCAATCCGCGAGCGGACTTCTATTCGTGTGGGACGGGAGCGTGATCGAACGGGCCGGCTCAGTCACGTCGGCGCTCTCCCGGCTCGGCATTCCTTACCGGATCGTTCGACCATTCCGATACGACGCATTCATCTCGTATCGTCACGACTTCGCCGACATCCAGTTTGCGTCGCGATTGCAGCGCATGCTCGAACGGCGACTCCTGCCGTCCGCGTATCGCCGAGGCGGGTGGAAGCACCTCACGGTCTTCCGCGACGACACCGACCTCGTCGCAGCGACGGATCTCCCCGCTGCGCTCCGCGTCCGTCTGGAAGAAAGCCGGCGATTGATCGTCGTCTGTTCGCCGTCGGTGACGGCGTCCCGGTGGGTACCGGCCGAGGTGGAGCACTTCGCCGCGTCCCGCGGCGCAGCGAACATCAGCTATCTGCTCGTCGGCCCGGACGCGACTGCGGCCAACAGCGCGCTCGCCGCGCTGGCCGTGTCGGGCACCGAGCCGCTGGGCATCGATTTCGTCACCGCCGCGCGGAGCGTCACTCGCTGGCAACCAGCGACCCAGACTGCCACGCGGGCGAAGGCCCGACTGCTGTCGCATTTCGTCGATCTCGATTACGCAACGCTCGCGCGCCGGGAACGCCTTCGCATCGCCCTAGCGATCCTGCCGATTTTCGTCGTGATCGCCGCGATGGTGGAATCGTATGTGTCGTATCGAAATCGACCGCTAGCCTTGCCGTCCGCACGTGCGCTTCCGGAGCACGCTGCGGTCCAGCGAGTAGAGGCGACTCCACAACAACCCTATCCATCCGACCTAGCAATCGAACTGCCAGGTTATGTGATCGCCAGCGCCGGCACGCGCGCCGTCACGGCGCACCGCAATCGACTCGCGGTCTGGGATCGGGGCCGCAAGGTCCAGGAACATGACCAGCACGGCCAGATCGTCTACGGCCTCGACATCGAGCCCGGCGGGCGCTTCATCGTTTCCGCGGCCGAGGACGGCGCCGTACTGGTGACGGACACGCTCATCAATGCGACTGTCGCCAGTTTCCCACACGACCTGCAGGAAGTGTTCTATCGCGCGTCGTTCTGCCCTGACGACAGAGACACCGTGGTCGTCGCCGGTTGTCACGGAATCGATGCCGCACGCTCCGCGGCGCTCGGGAAGTCACCCTCCTCCGAAGGCCTCGGTCTCGCCGTCGCCGAATGGAACTGGCGACTGGGACTGGCACGAGCCGCGACAGTAATCCCTGCCGACGCGGCGGCCGTCGACGCCCTCAGTGCACGCTGTCGGGGCACGCAAGCCATGAACGACGTGCTGGATTTGCGATGCGACCCTCGAAACATCGAGGTGCTGTTCGGATCTCAACGGTTCACAGTGCCGCGCGGCGGGGCCGCCATGCCCGTCGCGGTGCCGCTCGTGCGCATCCCAGACGAAGACGAGCACTCGATCCGCATGGGCCGAGACGGAATCGCGGTAGCCTCCGGGAGCCACATTGAGGTGCAATCAGGCTCGGAGACGCCTCGATGGCGCGATGATCTGGCCGCGAACCTCCGGGTGGTCGCTCTCGATTCCGACGCGGCGGGTCGCAATCTCTTTGCGGCATTCGACACCGGCGATCCGAACCAACCGGGCGCCATTCGCCACTATCGATTCGAGGAGGCGAGGAACGCGCGGCTGTGCAATGTCGCCGCGATCGGAGGTCCGCTTTCCCTGGACTACGACGAACGCTCCGGCACCGTGGCTGTCGGCGCCGGCGAGCGCAGTGCGCTCGCGTACGACTTCCGCAACTGCCACACCGATCCAGGCGATCCTGCCTGGGTGGCCCCGCGCGCGACGATGGACATGCTCTACGCGGCCGCCGTGGCTGCCGATGGCACACGGCTCGCGGTCGGCGGAGTCGACGGAAGCCTCTGGCTCTTCGATCTCGATGCGCTTGAGTTGCTTCAGCGCATCTCGAGTCGCCAGACGTCAGCACGCTTCGGAGATCGTCGGATCGTCGCGCTCGACTTCAGCCAGCGAGCAGAGCGCGTCGCGGCCGTCAGCCAAGCCGACCGCAAGATCCGCGTGTGGGATCTGACGCGGGGGATCCCACCTCAGTCGTGGGCTTTCGACGGCGTTCGAGGCGCCGCCTCGGGGCGTCGCACCTACCGACGTCTCGGCAACCTCGATGTTGCGATCAGTCCGGACGGATCGATCGTGGCGGCGGGGGACGACCTCGGCTGCGTGCACGTGTGCCAGATCGAAAGTGGCGCATGTCGCAGCATGGCGGCGTCGGGAAAGTTCGCAGGCCAGGTGTCGTGCGACGAGATGTTGGCTGAAGTACCCGAAGGAAGCGATCTGATCGCCGGCGTTGGCTTCCTCGATGATCACCATCTCGTGACCTCAGGACACGACGGTCGCTTCCGTCGCTGGCGCGTGACCCACGACGTCGGTAAGCAGTTGACGGCCGAGCTCGAATCGTCGAGCCGATCGCTGACGGATGACGAGCCCGCCCGCGTCGGCTCGACGCCTGCTTCATCGATGCTGGGTGAGCTCAGCGTGTGGCGAGCGCAAGGGGAAGACGCGATGGTCGCCACGTCGCGGTCGAACGGCGACGTGCTCGTGTGGGCGGGCAAAGGCGAACCGACTCGAGTCGGAGTCGCTGGCGAGGTTTCGGGATCGGTCGGCTTTATGCCCTCGGAGGCGGGCCCGCTAGTGGTCGCCGCTGGGCGCCACGGGACGGTGCGGCTCTGGCCGTTGGGCGGCCGACTCTCCCAGGGCTTCGCCGCTGCCGCGCTTCGACCGATCTTCACGTCCTACGGCAGTCAGACGATCAAGGGGATCGCCGCCATCGAGAGAGGTGGGCTCATTGCTTGGCTCACGCGTGGAACCGTCAACTTCGGTCGCGTCGGATTGAGCCTGCCTGCGCTCCAGCTGCACCTGCTCACCACGGGGGAATGGCTCTTCGTGGCGGAGGACGGGCACTGGTTCGGAGATGCGAGAGCCGAAACGCGATCTGAGCTCAAGATCGGCACGCGGCCCCATACCGCAACCGATACGCTCGAAGACGCGGATTCGGTGCGGCGCGGCTGGCGATCGTTTCGTCAGGCGGAGTCGATCAACTGACGCCACGCGCTGCTGCCGCAGCGTGCCGGCGGGCCGCGCCAGATGGCTCGCTCAGGACTCCACGCTGACGAAACGCTGACGCTCGCACGCTACACATTGCGAGTGTCAACCCAACGAGAAGCGACACCATGACCGAGCACGACGAGCTCGACCGACTCACCCTGGGGCCGATCCAAAACCCCGTGCGCGCGCTGCTTCACGGCACGGCGGCGCTGCTCGCGATCGCGGGCACGGTCGCGCTCTGGCACGTGGCCGCCGGTTCGGGCGCGGTGCGCTGGGCGCTCGCGGCCTTCGGCGCCAGCGCGGTGGCGCTCTTCTCGGTGAGCTCGCTCTACCACGGCGGCGACTGGCGGCCCGACGCGAAGAAGCGCCTGCAGCGCGTCGATCACTCGATGATCTACGTGCTCATCGCGGGGACCTACACGCCCTTCGCCGCGGTCGCGCTCGAGGGCTGGATGCGTGCAGCCGTGCTCGCGGGGGTTTGGTCGATCACCGCCGTGGGGGTCGCGCAGAAGGCGTTCTTCCCTGCGGTGCGGACGCGCTGGTCCGTGGCGCTCCAGCTCTTCCAGGGATGGCTCATCGTGCCGTGCTTGGTGCCGCTCGCCCATCACGTGCCTGCGCCGGCGCTGGCGCTGCTCGTGGGCGGCGGGATCGCGTACACGTTCGGCGCGCTCTGCTACGTGTCGCAACGGCCGCGGCTCTGGCCAGCGGTGTTTTCGTACCACGAGGTATTCCACGTGTGCGTGGTGCTTGCCGCGTCGCTCCACTACACGGCGGCGCTGCGTTACGTGGCCCTCGCCGGCTGACGACCGCGAGACCCGTTGCGCCGGACGCGAAGGATCGCGTCGCCATCTCCGTCAGCCGCGAGCCCGCGCGCCGTCGCGGCCCGCGCGTTCATTCGGCGAACACCGCGTGTTCGCGATGCGAACGATCGCCGCGGAGCGCGGTCGATGGAACTGGGGTTTTCCGCGTCGATTCGCACGTTCGAGCTCCTGCCCACCCTGGCATTGGCCTTGCGTTGACGGCGCGCGGCGGGCGCCGTCTCGAGTCGTGGGCGCAGCGCTCGGCGGCGCAATCGGGGCGCCGCCGCAACCGAGCGCGAAGGGGATTCACGCGTGCAGACCGCGGACGCCGTATTCGAGGGTGGCGGAGTCAAGGGGCTTGCGTTCGTCGGCGCGCTCGAGGTCTTCGAGCAAGCCGGCTATCAGTGGAATCTGCTCGGCGGCACCTCGGCGGGTGCGATCACCGCGTCGCTTCTCGCCGCCGGATACACCGCCGCCGAGCTCAAACCGATCCTCGCAGACCTCGACTATCGCCGCTTCAAGGACAAGGGCTTCGTCGACTCCATTCCGCTCTTCGGTAAGGGCGCGAGCCTGATCTTCGAGAAGGGCATCTACGAGGGCGATTACTTCGAGGAATGGCTCCGCAAGCTGTTGAAGGCCAAGGATGCGACGACGTTCGGGAAGCTGCTCGCACCCGAGGGCTCGCTCTATCGCCATCGCCTGCAAGTGCTCGCCAGCGACATCAGCGAAGGCCGGCTCGTGGTGCTGCCCTCCGGCCTC
The DNA here is from genome assembly GCA_046331705.1 of bacterium. Classification (GTDB taxonomy): domain Bacteria; phylum JADJOY01; class JADJOY01; order JADJOY01; family JADJOY01; genus JADJOY01. The sequence continues at coordinate 25,701 of JAXLQJ010000048.1, forward strand.
TCCCACTACGGCCTCGACGCCGACTCCTTCGACGTGGCGCGCGCCGTGCGCATGAGCATGTCGATCCCGGTCTTCTTCGAGCCGGTGGTGCAATCGGGGCGCTACTTCGTCGACGGAGGCTTGCTCTCGAACTTCCCGGTTTGGCTGTTCGATCGCCAGCCCTCGGAGGACGAAGAGAGCGATCCGCCGCCGCGCTGGCCGACGTTCGGCTTCAAGCTCGTGGAGCCGACCGACGGCAAGCCCGCCGAGATCGACACCATCGTGTCGTTCCTCAAGGCGCTCGTCACCACGATGATGGACGCCCACGACCGCAAGCACATCGAGGATCTCGACTTCGATCGCACCGTGCCGATCCCCACCCTCGACGTGAAGACCACCGACTTCGACCTGAGCAAGGACAAGCGCGATCGCCTCTACGCCTCGGGGCGCGAGGCGGCCGAGGGATTCCTCGAGAGGTGGGATTTCGAGAAGTACGTCGCGTCGGCGCGCGCGCCCAAAGGCTCGGTCAAGCGCGCCGAGCGCAAGAAGTATCGCGAGCTGATCGTGTCGCGCTCCCAGCAGATGCTGGGCTCGCTCGCCTACCGCTCGTGAGCGACCGCGCGCGGCGGGCGTGACCGCGCGCCAGCTCAGCCGACTGCGGCGTCGACGCGCGTGCGGACGCTCTTGGCCACCCGCCCCGCTTCGCTGAAGAAGCTGTCGACCAGCTCCCAGGTGCGCTTCACGGCCACCTCGGGAACGCGCAGCGACTCCTCGACCGTATCGCCCACCAGCTTGGTGACCGACGAGCCGCCTTCGCGGCCGATGAGCTTGGCGAGCTCGGTGGTCGCCACCTCGACGACGCGCACCGATTGGGTGAGCGTGTCGCCCACGAGCTTGGCGGCGGGCGTGACGAGATGATCGGCCGCCTCGACGACCTCACGGGCCAGCGGGCTGAGCTCGGGCTTGGGACTCACGGCGATTCGTTGACGGGTCATGGCGTCCTCCGAAGCGCTGGGTCGGCTCACCGGGTCATCCGACGGCGTCACCAGCGACGTATCACGATGTCGAATCAACATGTAATACATCGTGATACATCCGTCAAGACCGCAAGACGAGCGGCGGAGCCAGCGTGGAACGACCCACTCGCTGCCAAACAGGGGCTGCGCAGGCCCCTGCTCAGCTCTTGCGGTGAGCTCAGCGACGAACGCGGCGCGCAGGGCGGCGAGCGCGGCGCGGCGAGCGTGTGATCGTTCGTGACACATCGGCGCTCGAACGTGGCGCCGCGCGCCGCCTGCTGGAGCGCGGAACCTCGACGCACGCCGCCTCCAGCTCGTCGAGCGCACCGTGCAGCCCGTCGGTGATCTCGTGCGCGTCCGGCACATTGTCGTGGCCTGCGATGACGGCGAACGCGAGCTCCGGTCCGTAGCTCCACGCCGTCAGGTTCACGCCGATTCCATCCACGATCGGCCCCACCGAATAGAGGTGCTTGAGCTTGGCGCCGGCGATCGTCACCGGCTCCGCCGGCCCACGCACGTTCGACACGATCGCGTTCGCCGCCGGCCGGTGCAGCCGCGCCAACCGGAGGTCGCTGTACGCCCGGATCGCCCACGACGCGACCCGCGGCGGCGCGAACTCCGCCCACTCCACCAGCACCTTCGGCCCCAGCCGCTCGTGCGTCTCCTTCGCCGCCTCCGCCACCTTGTGGATGCGGCGCAGCCGATCCCGCGGATCGGCGACGTCGGTGCAGAGCGACATGAAGACGTTCGAGAGCTCGTTGCCCGAAAGCCGGAGCCCCGTGCCGGCCTCGGCCACGGATACCGGCACGGTCGCGATGAGCGAGCGGTCGGGTGTGAGACCGCGCCGGTGGAGGTAGCGCGTGAGCGCTCCGCCCGCGAGGCCGAGCACCACGTCGTTCAGCGTGACCCCCGCCGCGTCCTTGATGCGCTTCACCCGCGCCAGCGAGAGCGAGGTGCTCGCGAACGAGCGCGTCGGCGAGAGCGGCTCGTTGAACGGTGTCTTGGGAGTCACGAACGGCATGGGCGGATGAATCGTGCTCTCGGCGAAGCGGCGCAGCACCCGCACGCCGCCGCGCACCGTGCGCCCGGCCAGCGGCAGCGCGCCGCGCAACCGTCGCGCCTGGTGGCGAACGGCGCCGCCCACCAGCGCGAGCGCCGAAGGCAGCGGCTCGGATGCGTGCGGCGCGGGCTCGGACGCTCCGTTCGCCTCCGCCCCGCCCCCGGCCTCCCGCTCCATCACGCTCGTGAGCATCGCCGCCGAGGCACCGCCGTCGGCGACGGCGTGATGGATCTTGGCCACGAACGCGAGGTCGCCGCCCGCGAGCCCCTCGACCATCCAGATCTCCCACAGCGGATGGCCGCGGTCGAGCGGATGGCTCGCGATGTCCGCGATGACCGCGTCCAGCTCACGCGGACCGCCTGGCTCGGGAGCGGCGATGCGGTGCAGGTGGTAGTCGAGATCGAAGTGCGGGTCCTCGATCCACACCGGGTGATCGAGACCGAACGGCACCTCCACCACGCGCCAGCGAAACGCGGGCAGGCGGTCCAGCAAACGCGCGAGCTCGTGGCGCAGCCGCTCGAAGCGGTCGCTGGGAGAGAGCCCCGCGGGTGGCTCGACCACCGCCACCTTCAGGGTGTGCATCAAGACGGTGGGGGATTCCGTGTAGAGAAAGCTGGCGTCGAAGCCGGTCAGTCGTCGCACCATGCTCCCTCGAAGGACGGGTCAGGCTCCCGCGCTGCGAAAGCCGGCGTCCATCAGCACGCGGTCCACGAAGCGCGCCACCTGTCCCGACCAGAAGTAACTCACGTGACCACCGTCGAACCAGCGGATGGTGCACCGATCCCAGGCCTGCCACAGCCGGTCCGCCTGCGCCGGCGTGGTGATGCGATCGGCGTGGCCGGCGAAGATGAAGCGCCTGTCGGAGGGGGCGCGCGAGCCCACCAGCTTGGGCGAGATGAGCCGAAAGAGCTCCTCGGTCTTTCCCCACACCGCCTGCGACCAGTCCTCGCGCTGACGCATCTCCTCGGGGCTGTGGCTCTGGAAGAGCTGCGGCAGGTCGCACACCGGGATCCCGGCGACCGCCAGCTCCACGTCCTCGAGACCCGACACCAGTGACGCCACGTACGAGCCCACCGAGAGACCGTAGATGCCGATCCGCGTCGCACCTTGCGCGCGAATCCAGCGCACCAGCCGGCGGGTGTCCCAGACCGCCTGCGTGATGCCGTTGAGCGTGTCGACGAGGTCGAACGACACCAGCGCCGAGCGCTCCATCCCCGGCGCGCGCCGCGGTCCTTGGAGCGGCAGCACCGGGAACGCGAGGTTGAGCCCCAGCGAGTGGTGCAGCGTGGACGCCCGGAATCCCGGGAAATCCATCCACGGGCTGCCGGTGCCGAGACCATGCACGCACACCAGCCACGGCCGCGTCGGATCGCCGTGGCGCAGCACCCACGCGTGCGCCGTCTGGTTCGACACGTACGAGCGCCAGCGAGCGGCACCGATCTGATCGCGCGGCGGCTCGAAATCGCTGCGAAACGCGAGGTGCTCGAAGGCGAGGCCGGGAAACCAGCCGTGGCTCACCTCGAGGCCGTCGATGGGCGGCGGCGCCGCGTGATAGAGGCTCGGCTCGGTGAGCGCGCCGCTCGACGCGTAGAAGGCATGCGCCTCGTCCACCTCGCGGCGCACGCGCGCCAGCTCCTCGTCGCTGGGGAAGCGCTCGGCGGATTTCATGACGCCGAGCATCGCGTCGTCGATGGCGCCGCCGACGGCGCGCGACGCCGTCGCGAACGCCGAGCGATTGCGTTCCTCGGAGCGACTCGCGAACGGTGGCGGAGCAGCCGGTGCCGGGCGCGCGGGCCGCCCGAACGCCCCGCTCAGCCAGCGCCCGAATCGACGCAACCACCCCGCCGGCCTGGCCTCAGCGCTCGCGCTCATCCCTCACCTCCACACCGGCTCGATGTCCACGATCCCTCGGTCTGGAGGAGTCGCCGTCGCTCGCGACGCGCGTGTCCGACCGCGCGCACCGAGGGACCGGTGCGCCTCCAAACCGACACACACGGTGCGCGGACGCGACCGCGATCGCGCCGCTCCTTCATCGCCGAAACAAACGCGAAAATGGGCAGCCACCCGCATGCGCCTCCCGTGGTCGACCAAAATAGAACGTGTTTCAATGGAACGCCAATGAAGACTCCCGACGCCCTCGCCTCGCTACCTCTCGGCGACACCCTGTCGCTGGCACTCGATCTCGCCTCCGCGGCGCGCTACGGCGTGCGCATGGCGATCGACTCGCCCCAGCTCATCCCGTACGGGATCGGCAGCCCGGCACGGATGCTCGAGTCGCGGGCCCGCCGCAACGCACGCGATCTCGCGCTGCTCTATCGCGACGAGCGCCACAGCTGGGCCCAGGTCAACGCGCACGCGAACCAGTACGCGAGCTGGTTCGAGCGCCACGGCGTCCGCCCCAAGACCGTGGTCGCGATCGTCATGGACAATCGGCCCGACTTCCTGTTCGCGCTCCTCGGCCTCTCCAAGCTCGGCGCCGTGGGCGCCCTCATCAACACCCAGCTCGTGGGCGCGGCTCTCGCACATGCCATCCACGTGAGCCGCGCCAAGTTCCTGCTGGTGGGCGCCGAGCGTCGCGCCCAGGTGCACGCCCTCGAACGCGAGGGCGCGAGCGCACTCACCAACCTGACCGTGTGGGTGGCCCGCGAGGACGGCGATTCCGATACCGATCCCCGCACGCTGCCCGCCACCATCGACGACGAGGTCCGTCGCGAGCCCACACGCAACCGCCTGCGTCTTCACATCCCCAGCAACAAAGACGTGTTCTGCTACGTCTACACCTCCGGCACCACCGGGCTGCCCAAAGCCGCCGTCATCCGGAACCAGCGCATGCTCGGCGCGAACCTGGTGTTCGGCCACCTCATGCACCGCGCCGGCCCCGGCGACGTGATCTACGTCCCGCTGCCGCTGTTTCATTCGAACGCGCTCTTCCTGGGCTGGGGATCCGCGCTCGCCACCGGCGCCGCCATCGCCCTGCGCAGGAAGTTCTCGGTCAGCCAGTTCTGGGACGACGTCCGCGCCTTCGACGCCACGTCGTTCGTCTACATCGGCGAGCTCTGCCGCTACCTGCTGCAAGCGCCCGAGCGCCCCGAGGAACGCCAGCACCGGCTGCGCGTGGCCGTGGGAAACGGCCTCCGTCCCGAGATCTGGGAGAAGTTCCAGAAGCGCTTCTCCATCCCGATGGTCCGGGAATTCTACGGCTCCACCGAAGGCAACGCGCCCACCCTCAACTGGCGCGGCCGCCCCGGCATGATCGGCCGCAAGCTCCGCAACCAGTCGGTGATCCGCTGCGATCCCGAGACCGGCGAGCTGGTCCGCAATCCCCGCGGTTTCTGCGAGGAGGTCGCCGTCGGCCAATCCGGGCTCTTGGTGGGCAGGCTCAACCCGCTCTTCACGTTCGACGGCTACGTCGATGCCCAAGCCACCGAGCAGAAGATCCTCACCAACGTCTTCAAGCGCGGCGATCGCTACTTCAACACCGGCGACTTGGTGCTCATCCACGAGGGCGGCTGGCTCTCCTTCGTCGACCGCCTCGGCGACACCTATCGATGGAAAGGCGAAAACGTTTCCACCCAGGAGGTCGCCGAGATCCTCCACCGCGCGCCAGGCGTGCTCGACGCCAACGTCTTCGGCGTCACCGTCCCCAACGCCGACGGCCGCGCCGGCATGGCCGCGCTACGCGTCGGCCCCGGCTTCACGCCCGCCAAGCTGCTCCACTACGTCAAAGAGCACCTCGCCGTGGCCCAGCGCCCGCTCTTCGTCCGCGTCCTCGGCGACGCCATGCAGGTCACTTCCACCCTCAAGCCCAAGAAGGGCGAATACCGCGCCCAGGGCTACGACCTGAAACGCGTCCGCGACCCCATCTACGTCCTACGCTCCGGCCGCTACGTGAAGCTCACCCCGAAGCTCCTGACCCAGATCCAAGCCGGCACGATCGCGCTCGGGTGAGCGCCCTCGGGTGAGCGCCAACGCAGAGGCCTGAGCTCGCTCGCGATGCCGGCGTGCGCCGTGACCGGATCGCGTGACGCCGGAAGGCCTGACGAACATCGCGGTCGATCGCGACAGGCGAGTGAGCCGGGCGCGATGGGTCACCGTCGCGCAACGAGCTTCTTGAGCCGGGCTCGCAGGGGGTGCGGGGTTTCCTTGGCGAGGGCGTCCATCGCGGCCTGCATCTGGGTGGTGATCTCGGTGTAGCAGCGCTCGATGATCTTGGGGTCGGTGGCGGCCTTGGGGCCGAGCTTGCGCCAGTCGATGGGTTTCAGGATCTGGACGGTGACCTTGGCGGGCAGCGGCACGCCCGGGAGTGCGGGTGAGATGCCCCAGGGAATCTGCAGGAGGATCGGATAGGTCTTCATGCGGATGCGTTCCATTCGGAGCAGCTTGGCGAGCTTCTCGCCGCGCGTGAGCACGACGAGGGTGTGGTGGCCGCCGTGGCCGACGATGGGCACGATGGGCACCTGCTTCTCGAGGGCGACGCGGATGAAACCTTTGTGGCCACCAAAGTCGACTTTGTCGCGGTCTTTCCAGGGCCGGTACACCTCGTGGACGCCGCCGGGATAGACGAGGACGGCGGCACCTTCGTCGAGGGCCTTGCCGACGTTCTCCCAGCTCGCGGGTACCTGGCCGATCTTCCGCATCAGGTCGCGGAAGCCGGGGATGCCGAACGCGGTGTCGAAGGCGAGGCCGATGAGCGGCTGCGCGAAGCCGCGCTGGCGGTACCAGCCAGCCATCACCGCGGCGGTGTCCGGGGTGAGCGCGCCGCCCGAGTGGTTCCCCACCAGCATCATCGGGCCGGATTTGGGGATGTTCTCCCAGCCGCGCACCTCGGCGTCGAAGTAGCGGCCCCAGATCTCCATCAGGGGAATGAGCTTCTTCAGGAACTCGGGGTCGCGCTGGAAATTGGGGCCCGCGACCTCGCGGCGGATCGTTTCGGCCCAGGAGTCGACGAGGCCGAGGCGTTTCGCGCGGGACGGCTTCGTCTTCCGGGTGTCGCGCGCGGACGCGACGGAGCGCGTCCCTCCAGCAGAGCGGCGCGCGGGCGTGTCGGAGTCGGGCGACGCGGACGATCGCGCGCGCCCTGCGGATCGACGCTGCGTTCGTGCGTGTGCGCGCTTCGGTGTGGTCTTGGTCGCCATGGTTCCCTCGCTCAGGCTTCCGTGCACTGGGCGGCGAGGCTCGAGAGCACCACGCCGCGCATGCCGAGCCGGATCACGTCGCGATCGAAGCCGTTGGTGAGGCACACGAACGAGATCCCGGTGGCGGGATCGGCCCACGCCACCTGCCCGCCCGCCCCCGGATGGCCGAAGGCCTGGGCGGACACCTCGGAGCCGAAGCCGCGGTAGACCTTGTCGTCATCACCGGCGATGACCACGCCGAGGCCCCGGTGCGCGCGGCGCCGGATCATGGGGTCGATCAGCTCGCCGGTCCTCACCTCGAGGGCGCGAGCGATCGTCGCGGGCCGCCACACGCGGTGCTCGCCGTCGCGCGCTGCGAGGTCGTGAAGCAAACCCTGGTAGAAGAGCGCCAGCGCGGAAGCGGTGGCCACGGCGCCGCTCGCGGGCGCGCCCACGGCGCGGACGTCGGCGCGGTTGTAGGCCTCGAAGTACTTCTCGTCGTCGGTGACGCTGGGCGGAAGCGCGATGCCGAGGTCGCGCAGCATCTCCGGCGCGGGGCGCTCACCGACGTGCACCACCGGCGCCACGCGATCCTCGAGGCCGGCGGTGTCGCCGAGGTGAAGATCCGCGATGCCGAGCGGGCGCACGATGCGCTCGCGCACGAACTCCCGGAAATCCTGGCCGGCGCGGCGCTCGATCACCTCCGCGAGCACCCAGAAGCTCGTCATCGGGTGATAGACGAAACGGCTGCCCGGCTCCCAGTCGAGACGCCATTTGCGGAAGCGCTCGAGCCGGCGCTCGCGATCGTTCCAGTCGAGCGGCGCGAACGGCGCCACCGGGAAGCCGGAGGTGTGCGTGAGGAGCTGCTCGATGGTGACGCGCTCCTTGCCGTTGCTGCCGAACTCCGGGATCACGTCCACCACGCGCTCGCTCACGTCGAGGCGCCCGTCTTGCTCGAGCAGCCACGCTGCCGAGGCGGTGAGGGCCTTGGTGCACGAGAAGATCGTGTAGAGCGTGTGCTCGTCGGCGGCGACGCCATCCTTCGCGAAGGTGCGCGCAGCGATCACCTTCCCGTGCCGCGCCACGGCGAGCTGCAACGACGGCAGCACGCCCTCGGCGACGAAGCCGGCCGCGATCGTGACGAGCTCGTTCACGGCGGCGGGTCGGATCGTTGCTGGCGTGGACATGGTCCTCCTCACGTTGCTCGGTCTTGCCGCGCCTTCGAGTCGCGCTCGATCGCTCGCTCGCACATCGCCCGCAGGCTCCGTCGTCCGCGCCCGACCGCGGCGCGAATCTCTACCACGGAGTCGGCCCGCTGATCGGGCTACCCGTCAACCATCGGAGGAGCTCGCTCAGGTAGGCGAGCACGTGCAGCGTCACCAGGCGCGCCGGCCAGTCCCAGCGCCGCTCACGAAGGACGTCCGCCGCGAGCAGGAACGGCAGCACCCGGAAGCCGGTGAGGTAGTTCTCGAAGAAGATGGGATAGACGAGAACCCCCGGCAGGCAGCCGAGCGCGAGCACCAGCACCCAGGACGGATGCCAGTCGCGCCACCGACGCCCACGTCGCGCCAACCAGCTCCCCAGGATGACGTGGGGGAAGAGGTTTGCCGACCCCGGTAGCGCCGCGAGCACAGCGAGCACGGCGACGCACCTCGACGATCCACCGCGGATCCACACGACCAGGGCGAGCGATCCGAGGAGCACGATGCCTGCGTCGCCCACGGCCTTCTTCTTGACGTCCAGAGCGAGCGTGTCGAAGTCCGAGATCTGGAGCACGCCCGGTACGTAGTCGCCCATCGGCTCGCCTTTCGCGCGAGCCGTCTCGATGCGCGACTGCTGCTCGTTCTTCCACACGACGGCCCACGCCGCGGCGCGATCAGCGAAGAGATTCTCGAGCGTCGGGACGGCGCCGGCGACGGCCAGGGCCACGGCTCCCAGGTAGAGCCAACCCCTGGCTCGCCGGAACGCGAGGAGCGCCACGCCCGCCACCGCAAGCACACCGCAGGCGATGAACGCGTAGAGATGGACCTGCACGAGCAGGCCAAGGCTCAGCGGCAGCGCGATCGCGGCGAGGAATCCCGGCAGCGTCCGCCGGGTGCAGAGCGGCACGAGCGCGAGATAGGTCGTCGTGAGCACGAGCAAGAGCATGAACGGGTAGGCACGAATCTCGACCGTGTGCCACGTGGGTGCGAGGCAGAAGAAGACGAGCGCCAGCGCCGCCGAGACACGCGGAAGCACCATTCGCCAGAGCATCACCCACACAGCGGCCGACGCGAGCCAGATCGACACCCCGATGCTGCGACCGAGTGTCAGCGCGTGCTCGCCAGGCGCGAGGAGCGTGGACCACAGCACGTACGGCAGCGGCAGGTGCCACAACACCGCCGCGCGGAGGTACGCCGGCGACGAAAGCCCGAACTCGGCCGCCGACCGCACGTACTCGAGATAGAGAAACCGCTCGTCGTCGCTCCCGTCGCTGACGCAGGCGCGAAACACCTGCGCGACCAGGGCCAGCACGCGCAAGCCCAGCGCGATGACGAGCGCCGTGCGCAGCCGATCGCGCTCCCAGACGACGGCGCGAACGAGGCCTTGCGTGACGTCGTCGAGGCGTCCGAACCAACGCGCGATCCGCGCACGAAAGCGATCCAACCGGCGTGCGTGCCCGGGCGCGCGAGCGAGCTCGTCGAGCGACGCGCTCACGGGCTCCCCGCCGGTGCCGCGCGACGCCCCACCCCGGCCCAAGGGCGTGAGGCACGAGAACCCACTCGCTCGCGCTGCGGTTCCGACGCCGTCATCGCGGGTCCTCCCCAGCGGGTGGATGCACGAGGCGCGCTCCGGCGATGGCGGCTTCACCGCCCGAATGCGCCGGGAGGTACTTCGCCAGCTGCGCCGCGAGCACACGCCCGGCGAGCTCGTGCCCGCGCCTGTCCGGATGCTCGGGTCCACACTCCGAGGTCAGCCCGGCGGGGCTCGCCGCGAAATGGGGGCGCAGGTCGAGCGTATCGAATCCTCGATCCCGCGCGAGCTGCAGCGCGAGATCGTGATGTCGCGCGGACAAGGCGTCCGTGCCGTGCACGTCGAAGCGAGGGAAAACCGCGACGACCACACGAAAGCCGTGCTCTGCGGCGAGCGCGTGCAAACGGTCGAAGCCGAGCTCCGGGCGCGGATCACCGTGCTCGACGAACGGCAGACGCGCGGCGAGAAGGCGCACCAACGCGCTCCGGTCGATCGCCGCACGGACGACGGGCCGCGAGTAGCGCCGCAAGAGTGGCCAGCCCTGCTGCTCGCGGAAGCTCTCGATCTCCCTGGCGGCCTCGCCGAAGTCGTTGAGCGAGAACGCCACGACCACCACGTCGGGACCGAGGCGTAACCCCTTCTCCACGAAGAACGCGACTTCCTGCTCGGTGTCGTAGCCGGAAACGCCGAGGTTCACGATGTCGACCGTGCAGGGCGCTCCCGTCACGCACCCGAGCTCCCGGCTCGCGACCTCGGTGAAGCGTTCGCCGATGGGGAACGGCTCTTGCCCTGAATCGCAATATCCGTAGGCCACCGAGTCGCCGATCACGACGACGCGAACCACGCCGGGTGGCTTCGTGGCGCTCCGTTCTCGGTCGCGGTATCCGCTGGCATTGATGTCGTGGTGGCCGGGGTTCGGTACGTAGCGAAGCGCCCGGTTCGGGCTCGACACGAACGCTCCCCAGGCGGTGTCGAGCTCGATGACCGCAACCTGCGGTGCGACGCCGGTCGCGCGCACGAGCACTTCCGCGAGCGCCATCGTCGCCACCACGATCACCAACCAACCGATGGCACGGGTTGCGATGCGAACCTGCATGCGGAGCCCGACGAATCTTAGCGAGGGTCCCCGAGACACGCGAGCAGGTTCGCCGGGGCGCCGAACCGGACAAGCGCGCGTGCCGCGGCGCGGGCGACTACGTCAGATCCGCGAGAAGACGCGGCTTCACGATGCGGGTCCACAGGTGATAGCCGGCCGCGTTCATGTGCAAGCCGTCCCAGCGGTAGAGCTCGCGGCGTGGACGGCCGCGGCTGTCGAGCATCGGTGTCGCGACGTCGAGGTACGCGACGTTCGACATCTCGGCGGCGATCCGGGCGATGCCCTCGTTGGTGCGGGCCATGCGCGGCCATTGCTTCGCGCGCAACGGCGATGGCTTGATCGAGAGCAGGTAGATCGGCAGGGACGCGCCCAGGCGCTTGCGAAGCGACGTCACGAACGCCTCGAAGTCGGCCACCACGCTGCGGGTGGAGCGCGGGCTCAGCCGCCCCAGGTCGTTGTCGCCGGCGTACATCACCACCGCGCGTGGCTGCGTCGGAAAGAGGATTCGCTCGGCGTAGTGGGTCACGTGGGCCGCGTGGGCACCACCGAAGCCGCGGTTCACCACGGCGAGCGGCCACATGTCCTCCTCGAGCGTCGACCAGAACCGGATGCTCGAGCTGCCGGTGAAGACGATGCGTCCAGGCTCGGTGCGAACGGCGCGCTCGCGGCGCTCGAACGCACGGATCTCCCGCTCCCACATCTGAGGGCGCGCGATCCACCAACCGAGACGTTTCCAGACCATCGAGCCGAAATCTGGCGCAAGCCGACCGCGCGCGGAAGGTGGCGAGCGCGCGCAATCGAGGAGTGACCGGACGGACCAGGACCTGCTCGCCCTCCGCGATCCCGCGAAAGCGAGGGCGGCCGTGAAGCCGGATCTACACCGAGGGCCCGTCCGTATCGTCGTCCGGGCTCGCATCGAATCCGAGCGCCGCCTCGACCCGCTCGGCGAGCAGTGCCAGCTCGCCCAACGCGCGAACGTGGAATCCGTGCATTCGCAGGCGGGCATCGCGTGTCTCGCGAGCGATCGCCATCACGTCGTCGACGGGTGGGATCGAAGGCACCACGCGCTCGCCGAGCGAGGCGGATGGGCCGCGCCCGTCGTCGAGGACTGGCACGCTGGCGAGCCGTTCCTGAAGCTGGCGAAGTTGGATCTGCGTCGCGCTGACGCGCGCGACGAGCAGCGTCGTGAGCGCCGTGTTCCCCGCCTGCACCCCCGCGATGTGCCGGGCGAAGTAGTCGGCCGCGGCGCCGAGCGCCCGACTCAGCTCGCGTTGATCGTCCAGCGCCGCGACCACCCTGCGGAGGTACGTCGCACGGTCGATGACGCTTCCCGCATCGCTCGCCAGCCGCGCGGCGATGTCCGGGAACGCGAGCGCATCCAGTGCCGCGTGAATGCGCGTGCACGCTCGCTCACGAGACTCGGCAGACGAACGAAGACTCGCCTCGCCGCCACCTGCGGTCGCAGCGCCGCTCGCGAGCGCAACCGCGGCGCGCGCCGAAGCGAGCGCGCGAACCGCGTCGCCGGCGCTCGCCGGCGGCGACGGCCGGCCTCCGTCGAGCATCCCGAGCTCGCCACCGTCGTCGGGGTCGCCGAAGAAGCGCCCGAACGCCGCGAGGGCGTGCTCGGCGAGCGCACGACGTTCGTCGAGATGCTCGCGGGAGACGAGGTGATCGAGGCGAATCTCCTGGCCGAGCTCGGCGCGGTAGAGCACGAGGCTCGCGGTGCGGGCGAGCGCATCGAAGTCGCGAAAGAGTGCCGTCCCTGGCAGCGCGCTGCTCACCACTCCATCCCGGGACGCCCGCCGAGCCTGGCGAATGCGCTCGCCGGGGCTGGGATGCGTATCCAACCAGCGGGACTTGCCACTCAGCACTTGCTTGCGCACCGCTTGGATCTCGCCCTTCTCGAGTCGAGCCGCGCGATCGGCGACCAGCCGGGGCAGGTTGTCGGCGAGCTTTCGGCTCGCCCAGGCGCTGGCGAGCATCGCGCGCGCATCGGCGAAGCCTCGGCGCAACAGGTGGAGCCGCACCAACGCTCGCTCGAACCCAGCGCTACCCGCGATCTCCACCTCGTAACGATCGGCGTCTCGCTCCATCTCGCGCACGAAGCCGACGCTGGCCGCGTGGCCGAGCACGACGAACACGGCGCACACCGCGCGCGCCATCCCGATGGTGAGCCGAGTCAGCAGCAACGCGAGGGTCACGGTCGTCGAGCCGCGCTGCGCGAGCGCGGTACGCGCGAGCGCCTCGTCCCAGCCATCGCGCTCGAACGCCATCCGCGCGAACCACAGGCTCACGCCGCGCACCAACGTCATCAAGCGCAATCCCGCGCCTTGCGAGAAGTGACCGAGCTCGTGCGCCAGGACACCGGTGAGCTCGCGAAGATCGAGTCCCGCCGCGAGCGGCAGACCGATGGTGAGCACGAGCTGGCGGCCGAGCCGCAGCGCGCCACCGCTGCGCAGGCTCGCGAACGCGTTCACGTCACACGTGACCTGGATCGAGTGCGGAAGCGGCGCGCCCACGTAGCGGGCCAGCTGCTCGACGTACGCGTAGAGCACCGGCTCCTGCGCGCGGCTCAGGCGATGCCCGCGGCTCCGGGCGGGCGGCGGCGCGAAGAGTGGCTTGAGCAAGAGGAGCGCGAGCACCAGCCCCGCGATCACCGGACCGACGTACGCAACGATCGAAAGCTCGAACGCCCAGATGTCCAGTCGATCGAACGAAAGCCAGTCGACGTGTTCCCCGAGGTGCCAAGCGACGCCGACCACGACCGCGACGATGAGCGCGAGGTATGCCGCCACCAGCGTCAGCAGCACTCCCGCGACCACGACGAGCCCGAGCCGATAGGCGAGCGAGAGACGGATGGGCGACATGCGACCCGCGAGCTGCCGGATCACGTCGGCAACCGGCGAGGTCGCGATCAGTCCCGTCGTCGTCATGTCGAGCGATCTCGGCCGAGCGCTGCGGCGCGGGAATCTGGCCCAAGCGGCGCGCCGGTGGAAGATGACGAGCGCGTGCGACGCACGGCCAACCCAAGCGCCGAGCCCAGCTCGGCTTCCCGGAACCACGCGCAACGGCGGGCGGACGTGAGGCGCCCTGCACCGGCTTGGTCCTATCGCTCCCGCCGAGGCTCAGCGGTAGGTCGTCCTGCACGTCGTCGACTGCGAGGATCACTCCAGCGCAGAGATCCGTGCAGCTTCGCCCATTCCGATCGACTCGATGAAAGCCGACCGTCGGCCGCACGCAGGCGGAGATCGAGCCGTCACTCGCGCTGCGTGAACAGCAGCAGGGGGGACGCGCGAAGGGATGCGTCACGCCGGCGCGTGCTTGGTGGCGCGCGGACGGCGCGGAGGTTCACTCCCGCCGATCGTCGTCCTGCCCCCTCACGCTTGCGCCGGCGGAGCACTCAGTCGCTGGGCCAGTGGTCGTGACGGCGGCGGCGCTCGGAGCGGTAGTTCGTGACTTCGAGGCGCAACCCGTCGGGATCGCGGAAGAACGTGGCCACGTAGTCGAGTGCGTATTCGGGAAAGACGCGCGGCTCGCTGGCGTCGATGCCCGCGGCGCGCAGATCGTCGGCGACGCGCCGCACGTCGTCCGCGCTCTCCACCCGCAGGCACAGATGGTGCAATCCGGGTGCATACGGATCGTGCGCGGCCACCACGCGCGCGGGACGGATCACGATGCCGAAATGGCGATTGAAGTACTGGACGTGGCGCTCGCCGTCGATCGGAAACTCGTTCTTCCGGAAGTCGAGCGCCGCGAACACGCGATCGTAGAACGCCTCCGAGCGGGTCAGGTCCGCCACGGTGACGTAGACGTGGTCGAGGCCGAGGACGTCGGTCACAGCGTCTTCAGGTATTCGATGACGGCGCGCCGCTCGTTCGACGTGAGGCGATCTCCGAACGTGTGCCCCGCGTTCGACTGGCTCCAGTACGTCGTGTCGTAGACGTGCTTGCGCTCGCCATCGGGAGCGTCCGCCTGGCCGTACGGCACCTCCACCCACGGCCAGCCCAGCGCGTCCTCGTCGAAGTGCGTGCTGTCGTAGTCGACGCGCTTCCAATGTCTCGGGCGCGCTTCGCTGTTCAGCACCAGCTCGACGGTCGGCACGGAACCGTTGTGGAAATAGGGCGCCGTCGCCCAGATGCCGTCGAGCGGTGGCGCCATGTAGCCCGGAAACGGATCGGCGGGGGTCATGCGCGTGATGCGGCCGTAGAACGAGCCGTTGTACCACTCGACCAGCTCGGGGGCGTGGATCACGCCGGCGTTCGCCACCACCGGATCGGTGCCGATCACGTCGAGCGGAAAGAGCAGGTTGGGATAGGTGTCGCTCGCGTCGTCGTCGGGATCGGCGGCGTACGTGCCGTGGCAGTTGGCGCAGCGCGCCAAGAAGACCGCCCTGCCCTGCCCGGCCAGATCGCGGTCGATGCCGCGGGTGTAGTGCGGCGCGAGCAGCGTGCCGATGTAGGTCTGCATGTCCTTGAACATCCCGTCGACGCGGCGCGCTTGCTCCACGTCGTCGACGCACACCGAGGTGGCGAGCGCCATCGTGCCGCGGTGATCGCCGCGCGCCATGCCGTTGTAGAAGAGCGCGTTCTTCTTGTGCGCGCGCCACCACGGCGGCGGATCGGACGTGACGCGGGCGTCGTCGAGCGACATGCGGTTGCCGTGCTCGTCTCGCGGCTCGAGCGGCGCCCGGAGCTCGTCGCTCCACGCGAGCGTGTCGCGGTCGTGGTGCGCCATGAGCACCACGGCGACGATCTCGGCGGGGTTGTTCCCGACGGTGCGCATGCGCGTCTGGGTGAGCGCCCGCGATGCGCTGAGCATCCGCTGCAGGTTGGCTTTCTCGGCGTCGCTCAGCCCCAGCAAGTCGAGCAGGCTGTCGGGGAGGTCGAGGGCGGGCAGCGTGTTGGTCCAATCGGCGGCGGCGTTGCCGAGCCCCACGTAGAGGTTCCCGTCGAACTCGCCACCGTGGCAGGTGAGGCAATTCGAGTTCACGACCTCGGCGCCGTTGGGCGCCGTGAACGCGTTCATGGAGTACGGCATGCGGCGGTTGTGCCCCTCACGCCCTTCGATCGTCTTGCCGCTGCCAAAGCTGCCGAGAAACGGCGCGAGCAGCGGATTGCCGACGATCTTGTACGGGATGCCGCAGGTCATGTAGCCGCCGTTGAGCAGCATCGCGCGCCCTGCGGCGGGGTCGCCGGGATCTTGCGGCTCGGCCGGCAAGACCACGCTGCCGTATGGCCCGCGCTCACCGCGCCACGGTGCGGCGCCATCCGACGAGCCGCACGCGGCGAGGGTCACGAGTGCGAGTGCGAGCTGCGTGAGCGAGAGCGAGCCACGCAGGCGGCGTTCGCGCGGCGCGCACCGAAGGTCGAAGCGTGTGGTTGGCTTCATGCTGCACCTGGGCTACCTGCCCACCGGTAGGTTCGAGGTGCGCGGATCGTACACCAGCGTGGTTGCGCGCGCTTCCCGACAGGATCCCGACAGAAATCCGGTCTCGACAGCGCGACGAGCCGGCGCGACGACGGCGCGTGGGGGACGGACGCGGCGGGCCGCGTCGCCCGGATCAGTCCGCGGCCGCGGGTGCGGCGGCGTCCAGAAAGCCGGCGCGCACGGCCTCCATGAGCGCGTTGTGGCCCTGGGCGGGCAGATAACCGTAGTTCACGGTCCACACGATCGCGCCGCCGAGCCCTTGCGTCCTCGCCCAGGCTCCTTTCGCCGCGATCGAGTCCGCATCCTCGTAGCTCAGGTACGTGATCGGCGTGTTGCCCCAGCGCATCCACGCCGGCGCGTAGCTCACGTAGCGCTGCTTCGCGACGTCGTCCCAGTGGACGGTGCCGCTGGCCTGCGCGAACGCGCCGTCCTCCACCAATCGCACGTAGTTGTTCTCCCAGTCGCCCGATTGCGCCCAGGAGCTCGCGCCGATCGGCTGCCGCGGACCGGTCACGCCGTTCGTGTAGTAGAGGCCGTAGAGCCCGATGCCGATGCCGAGCTTGGCCGCCGGCACTCCCGCCGCCTCGTATTCGGCGATGCTCGCCTGAACCGAGGTGGGATAGGTCGGCCCGGCACCGAAGAGCGCCGAGTGGTGCCACGAGCTCCAGCCCGGCCACGTGTCGGCCATGCCGTAGGTCATCAGGTTGTACTGGTCGACGAGCGACGCCACCTGCACGTGCCACGGCGTCACGGTGGCGTAGTTGATGTTCGTCCAGAACGCCGGCCACGTGAGCACGAAGGGTTGGTTGGGCGGCTGGTAGCGCTCCTCACGCCCAGCCGCGGCGCGCAGCTCGGTGAGCAACGCGACCACCTGCGATCGCTGCGCGGCGGTGTCGAGATGCTCCTCCCAGTCCACGTCGACGCCGTCGTAGTTCTTGGCCACCGCCTTGGCGATGATGCGCTCGACGAAGGTCGCGCGCACCGATGCGTTGGCCGTCGAGACATCGAAGCCCGCCCCCTCACCCGCGCCGCCCACCACCAGCAGCGCCTTCGCTCCGTTCGCGTGAGCGCGCGCGATCAGCGGGTCCTCGACGTAGGCGTGGCCGGTCCCCGCGCCTTCGACGAGCTGCCCCGCGGTTCCGCCCAGCGTGCCGCCACCCGGCGCGTAGCGAGCGAACGCGAGATGCGTGAGCGTGCTCATGTCGACGGCGTCCACCGCGACGTCGGGATCGGATCCGGTCCAATCCCAGAAGTAGCCCGCGTAATAGCCCGTCACCCACAGACCCGAGCGCGGCGATCCCGTCACGGTCACGACCACCGATCGGCTCGTCGCGGTGCCGGCGTTGTCGCAGCGCAGCGTGTAGGTGGTCGTGACGGTGGGCGAGACCGACTGGCTGCCTTGGATCGGCTTGGCGCCGCTCCAGCCGTCGAGCGCCGTGCACGAGCCCGCCCGCGCTTCCCACGCGAGCAAGGTCGATTCCCCGACGGCGATCGTCGCCGGAGTCGCGGTGAACGAGACGATCTCGGGCGGGATGCAGGCGGCGAGAAACGCGAGCGTCAGCAGCGCGCTGCGCCCACCACGGCCATGGATGGAACGGACGAGAACGGACACGGGCTTCGCCTCCTCCCGACCCCTCGGTCATCGGCGACTGGATCGGCGATCGTCGTCGCTCCCCCCGTGGCCATCATCCTAGATCGATCTCGGCTCGAGCGGTGCAACGGTTTTTCGCCCGGGACGCGGCCGGTGGGTCCCGGCGTCGACGCGGACTCGGTGAGCGCGCGCGGATCAGGTCGTGCCGTCGTGCTCGTCGGGCACCGGGCGCGTGAAGCCCAGGAGCTTGAGCGCGCCGGACGCTGCGTGACGCAGCAACCGATAGAGCGGATCCTCACGGGGACGCTCCGCCGGCACGAGATTCCACGGAACCTCGGGCAGCGGCGCGTCGATCACCACCTCGTGCCCTTCCACGTGCTCCGTCCAGCGTGGGAAGAGCTCGTGGAAGAGCGTGAGCGCGTCGTGATTCTCGGCGAGCGCCCAGCAACGAAACGCGCGCACCTTGCGCTCGCGCGCGGCCGCGATGAGCCGGAGCAAGAGCAGGCAGCCCAGGCCCTTCCCCTGCATCTCGTCGAGCACCGTCACCGCGGCTTCGGCCACGTCCGGCTCGCCCTCGAGGCGAATGAAGCGCGCCACGCCGAGGCCTTGCTCGGCACCATCGGCGCCGATCGTGGAAGCGCCGATGGCGAAGTGGTTCTCACCGTCGACGTCGGTCAGATAGCGCGCCTCGGCACCGGTGAGACGGGGCTTGGCGGTGAAGAAGCGGTAGTAGCGGGAGCGATCCGAGAGGCGCTCGAATCCCCGCTCGAGGAGCGAGCGATCGTCCGCCCGCACCAGGCGCATGGTCACCGCGGTGCCGTCGCGCAGCGTCGCTGGCTCGCGGTAGTGCTCGTCGAATCGTCGCTCGCTCACGTCCGATCCGGGCGCCTGCGCGATCTCGCTCACGTGGGATGCGGGAAGAGCAGCGTACGCAGCCACCGACCGGTGGCGAAACGCGCCACGTGCTCGTGCGAGGAAAGGTGGTCGAGAATCGAGCGATAGGGAACACAGCACTGCCGGCACACGGGCAAGCCCCGCGCGACGTGGCCCCGAAAGGCTCGATAACCGTCTCCGTTCCAGAGCGCGGCGAGCGGCGCCTCGCGCAGGTTGCCGAGCTTCCATCCGTCGAGCGACTGGCACGCGAGCAGATCGCCATAGGGCCCGATCATCGCCACCCCCCACGGCCACGTGCAGCCAGCCTCGGCGCGCTCGCGCACCGGTTCGCCGAGCAAGGGATCCGCCTCCACGGCGATGCGACCGCGACGACGCGCTTCGTCGATCGCCAGCCAGAAGGCCGCGGGCAGCGCTCCCGGCGCGCGTCCTCCCACGTGCGACTGGCGCGAGAACTGGAGCGTGGCGACACCGCGCGCTCCGAGCCGATCCTCGGTCGCCGCCACCACGTCGCGGCCGAGATCGCTCACGTGATGGAACGCGATCCGGCTGGCGCCGGCGCGCTCCGCCACCGCGATCAACGGCTCGAGCGCGTCGCGATTCTCCGGAAGCACGGTGACGTTCACGAAGACCTGCGGATTCGGGCGCCCAGCGCCCCGCTTCGCCTCGTCGAGACGCATCAGCCCCGCGACGATTCGCTCGAACGCGCCAGCGCGCCCGCGGATGCGATCGTGGAGCTCGCCCACGCCATCGAGCGAGACCCACAGCACGTCGAGCCCGCTCGCCACCAGCCGCTCCGTCGCGGCCTCGTCGAGGTGCAAGCCGTTGGTCTGCAGACGCACGAACGGGAACCGCGCGCTCGCCGCATCCACCACGTCGAGGAGATCGGCGCGCAGGAACGGCTCGCCGCCGGTCAGGATCACGCTGCGGGTTCCGGACGCGGCGGCGTGATCGAGGAGCGCGACGATCTCGTGGCTGGCGAGCGGCGTGCGCCCCGGCTCCTCGTAGACGCCTTGCCAGAAGCGGCACATGCGGCAGCGCAGATCGCACTCGGCGTTGAGGACGACGTAGAGCTGGACCGGTGGTCCGGCCCGCTCCGTGCGAAGCGCCAATCGCGTGAACGCGTGCGCGCCCGCGAGGGCGCGCGTGACGCCGCGGCGCGTCCCTTCGCTCGCGGACCTCGCGGGCGTCGTCGGCATGAGCGCTCCGAGCGCGTCCCGCTGGGCGCGCGGCGCAGCGCTCAGGCTGCCGCCGCCACGGCCCCGGCCGTGGTGTGTGCGGGGCGCGGATCGTTCCGCCAGCGGTCCGGCTCGACCACCAGATCGCCGTCGCGGGCGACGTGCCAGCCGTAGCGAACGAAGGGCAGCCACGGGATGCCGGTCGAGCGCTTGAGCCCGAGCGCGTACGCCACCCGCCCGAGGACGAAGAAGAGCGGGTTGCGCGGCAATCGCACCAACCGCCGCACCACGCGCGGCGACAACCGCAGCGCGACACACAGCGCCATGATCTGCTGCAGGTTGATGAGATCGTCCGGCGGACGGCGCTCGCGCACCTCGGCGAGCTGCGAGAGCGGGGCGCCCGGATCGACGCGCAGCACGTCGGAATCCACCACCACGGGACGGGTCGCGACGTTCATCGCGTAGGTCTCGAGGGCGAGCTCGAGGTCCTCGCCGGGTGAGCCCAGGATGTTGTTGGCCTGGAAGCGAATGCCGTGCGCGCGCAGCCGCGCGGCGGCCTCCACGTACGCCGCGTTGGTCTCACGCTTGCCGAGCACCTCGCGGCGAAGCTGCTCGTTGCCGCTCTCGTAGGCGCAGATGATCGAGTGGCAGCCGCTTCGCGCGAGCTCGCGAACCACGGGCTCGGTGAGAAAGGCCGGACGCGCGACACCGCGAAACGGCAGCCGCACGCGCTCGCGATAGAGCGCCAGGAAGCGGCTCACCCAGGCCTCGCCGAGCAGAAAGAGCGTGTCCTCGAACTTGAACATCCGCACGTCGAAGCGGCCGCGCGCCCACACCAGCTCCTCGACGACGTTCTCCGGAGAGCGCTTGCGGATCGGCTTGCCGTTGCCCGCGTACATCGCGCGCTGGGTGGGCACCACGCAGTACGTGCACAGCTCCGTGCAGCCGCGTCCCGTCATGATCGGGTACGTCCAGCGGTAGAACGCACGCACGAAGGGATAGCGGAAGTAGTCGCTCGGATCGGCGAACGGCAGGCGGTCGAGGTCGTCGATCAAGCGGCGCGCGGGGTTGCGGCGCCAGCGTCCGCCCGCGCGGCTCCACACGTTCGCGATCGCGGCGGCGTCACGGCCGGCCTCGAGCGCGGCCAGGAGCTCCGGCAGCGCCTCGTCGCTCTCGCCCCGACACACGTAGTCGACGCTCTCGTCCGCGAGGAAGTATTCGGCGTCGAACGTCGCGTACGAACCGCCGGCGAGGATCGCGCCGCGAAATCCGTGGCGAGCACGCAGCGCGCGGGCGGTGTCGCGCGCCCACGACTCCACGCCCAAGACGGTCGGCAACGCGATCGCGTCGGGGCGCTCGCGTCGCAGCAGCGCCGCCACCCCGCCGCGTTCCTCGGGCACGATCGCGAGCGCCACCTCGTGACCGGCCGCGCGAGCGGCGGCAACGCACGCGGTGGTGCCGTTCCAGATGATCGGATCGAGTTGGAGGAAGAGCAGCTTCACGCGAGCGCCGGCGAACGTGTCTCGGGAACGAGGACGGGTGCGGTGTCGCTGAGCGGGCCGATCATTATCCGGCTCACTCCGACGACCGTCAAAGCGACGTGCGCTTCGCGAACGGTGGCGGCGATGGCGAGCCCCGAGTACCATCGGGTCCGATCGCGCATGACACGCACACGCCTCGACGACGGAGGAACACGATGATCACCGTGCAGTCGATCCTCAAGACCAAGGGCCACACGATCCACAGCGTCAGCCCGAGCGCGAGCGTCTTCGACGCCCTGCGCAAGATGGCCGAGCACAATTGCGGCGCGCTGGTGGTGATGGACGGCGACAAGCTCGTGGGGATGCTCTCGGAGCGCGACTACGCCCGCAAGGTGATCCTGATGGGCAAGATGTCGAAGGACACGCCCGTGCGCGACATCATGACCCACGAGGTCATCCACGTGGCGCCCGACGCGAGCGTCGAGGCGTGCATGGGGCTCATGACCGAGAAGCGCTTCCGTCACCTGGTGGTACGCGATGCGGAACGCGTGGTCGGCGTCATCTCGATCGGGGACGTGGTGAAGGCGGTGATCGACGAGCAGCGATTCACCATCGAGCAGCTCGAGCTCTACATCGCCGGCAACGTGTGAGCGGCCCGCGGCCCTGAGGCCCCGGGGGCCACCCGCGCTCAGGGGCTGGCGGCCGCGGAGGGCGCGCTCACCACGAATTTCCGCAGCACCCGCAGACCGCCGTCGCAGCTCGGGCCGCCACCGCCCACACAGGTGTGCTCCTCGCGCACGCCCTCGCTCGGTGCGAGCGCGGTGTGCCCATCCCACGGCAGCGCGAGCGTCCGCCGGAAGCCTGCAGCCTCGATCCGCACCCGCTGCGGGCTGAAGACCAGACGCTGCGACGCGAGCGGTGCTCGCGCGGCGCGCTTCGCTGCCGCGGTGCTCGCGAGCGGCGCCTCGGCGTTCTGCGGCACCACGGCCCACACCGGCAGCGACGGCCAGGTGAGCGGATCGGCGACGTCGATCTCCGCCTCACCCGACCAACCGTGGGGACCGACCACACCCACGATCGGCGCGCCGAGCCAGGGCTCGCCGTCGATGGTCACCTGGGCACCCGCGAGCCCTTGCGCCGCGTCGCCGGCGCGGACCACACCCACCAAGCCACGCCATCGAGCGAGCACCCACGGACCCGCGACGTCGACGAAACGATTGTCGTGCTCGATGCGTGACTGATTGACGGGCTCGGCTTCGATCAGCAGCACGCCGCCCGCACCCGCGCCCTCGAGCACGTTGGGTCGCGCCTGCGAGCCGATCGTGAAACGCGGCGCGCGCTCGGGCGCGAGCCGTGCCGCCTCGGTGCCGGTCGCCTCGATGGCCACACCGCGCGCCGCGCGGATGCGATTGCCGAGCACCGCGACCTCGCCGCCCTCGAGGCGGATCGCGGTCTGGCTCTCCTCGATGGCGTTGTCCTCGATCCTGACCGCCGTGGCGCCCTCGCCGCGCGGCGACACCCGCGTCGTCACGCCGGCGATCCGGCTCGCGAGTATCGTGTTGTCGAGGATGCGCACGTCGTCCACGGGGCCATCGATCGACACCGCCTCTTGCGTGGTGACCACGCGGTTGCCGCGGCGCGGCCCGGGGCAGATCGCGGCGAGCGCATCCTTCTTGGCGGCGTCCCCGCCGCCGATCGTCACCCCGCTCGCCCCCACGGCGACCTTGACCGCATGGGTCGCCCCATCCACCGTGTTGCGCACGATGCGCGTGCCGCGCGCGCGGGTCACCGCGATGGCGACGTGCAGCGCGTCGAACCGGTTGCACTCGATCACGTCCGCGTCGCCATCGTCGACGAACACGCCCATCGTGGCGCCCTCGTGGGCGCCGCGGATCCAATTGCCGCGCACCTCGGTGCCACGCACGTGGGGCGGCTCGCGGGTCGAGCCGTTGGCGCGCCCGCGCGCGACCAGCACCGCGGTGCCGGTACGCGCGCGAAACACGTTGAGGTCGGCGGGATCGGGATGCGCCGCGCGCACTCCGATGACGACGCCGTCGATGTCGTCACCGGGACGCGGCGCTCGCGGCAGCGGATCGGGTCCGGTCACGGCGACGTGGGTCTGACCGCGGCCGCTGAAGAGGTTCCCCCGGACCCAGACGTCGTGCCCGCCGGGCTCGCACTCGAGGTTCCGCTGGCACGGGCGATCGATGGCGAGCCCGACCGTCGCCTCGCGCGCCGAGATCTCGAGCCCCGCGATCACCACGCCGCTGGCGACGACCTCGACGACGGCCTTGCTGTTCTCGCGATTGGTGCCCGGCTCGGGCCCGAGGATCAGCGGCAGGTGCGCGGGCTCGATCGCTTGCACGAGGTTGCCGGGGGTCGCACCTGGCTGGCTGTAACCATCCACCACGGTCTCGGCCCGCGAGATCACGACGCCCTCGCCGGAGAGCTCGATCGGCGCGTACACGGACGCGCTCCCCATGCAGCCCTGCGGCTCCAGCGCGAACACGATTCGCGGCGCGGGCGCGCCAGCCGGCACCGCGTCGGCACGACACGCCGCCCAGCGCAGCGTGCCCACGGCGTTCGGCGCGCGCTGCACCGCATCGCAGCCACGCGGAGCGCCGAGCGCGGGTGCCGCGGTTCCGGCCGGATCGTCACCGCGTACCACGCAATACTGTGCCGCCCCGGGCCAGCCCGGACGCACGCTGGCCTCGCATTCGAGCTGGTTCACCGCCGCGAGGCCGGCGTCGCGATCGCACGCGTCGCTCACGTCCGCGCGGATTCGGGCCCGCAGCTTGGGGAGATCGTCGTACGCGGCCTTGCCGTCGTCGCGATCGAGCTGCTGCTCGAGGCGGTCCAGCAAGGGGCAGACTCCCGCGCTGCACCAATCGCCGCCGCTCTTGGGCGCGGTCGCGGCGACCGGACCCGTGGGACCGCGTCCCGAGGCCCACATGCGTACGCGCGCCATCGCCGCCGCGACCGTGCCGCTCGCGGGGCCGGCGCCAGGCGTGCTGGATGCGCCTGCAGCGCTCGCCGGCGTCTGCGCGACCGGCGCGCGGAACTTCATGAAACGGGAGCCGGGCTCGGCTTGCCCGGATTGCGCGTGAGCTGGCGTGACCACGCTGAGCGCGACGAGCAGCGCACCGATCGCGAGGCGCACGCGCGTCGGCTCCCCCACGCTCAGGCCACACCGCCGAAGAGCGCGAGCAGCACCGCCGGGTCGCGGATGACCTTCTCGCTCGGGGTGCGCGGGATCGCACCGATGGCCCAATGCTTGGGCACCTTGAAGCCGGCGATGCGCGCGCGCAGTGCGGCGCCGAGCTCGCCCGCGTCCAGCGTGGCGCCCGCCACCGGCTCCACCACGGCGGCGATCGCCGCGCCCCATTTGCGATCGACGAGGCCGAAGACCACCGCCTCGCGCACCTGCGGCAGCGTCCGCAGCGCTCCCTCCACCTCTTCCGGGTACACGTTCATGCCGCCGGTGATGATCATTCCGCCCTCGCGACCGATCAGCGTCAGGGCACCATCGGCGGCGAGGTATCCCCAATCGCCGACGCTCAGGTAGTCGCCGTGGCGCAGCGCCGGAGCTTCGTCCTCGGAGCCCGGTCCGCGATGGTAGTCGAGCATGAGCGTGGGGCTTCGCACGTACACCCGCCCGGCGGTGCCGAGCGGTGGCTCGCTGCCGTTTCCATCCAGGATCGCGAGCGTCACGTTGGGCTCGGGAAATCCCACGGTGGCGGCGTGGCTACGTTGCTTCGCCGGTGGCAGCGTGGTGACCGTGCCGGTCTCGGTGGTGCCGTAGAACTCCCACAGGACGCCTTCGCCGAGCAACTCCACGAGCTCGAGCCGGGTGTCGACGTCGATGGCGCTGCCCGCGGTCCACGCCACCCGCAACCGCGGACGCGGCGCACCGCCGCGAATCGCCTCCAGCAACATCCGCCACTGGGTGGGCACCAGGAAGAGCGTCGAGATCTCACCCGACGCCGCGAGCCGCGCGACGCGCTCGCCATCGAAGTGGGCGAGCACCAGCTGACGGGCGCCGAGCGCGCGGTGGATCGTGGAGAAGATGCTCGGCCCCGAGTGGTAGAGCGGCCCCGCGACCAGGTGCACGTCGGAGGCGCGCAATCCGTAGGTCGCGATCGACTGCTCCACCCGCGCTTGATCGCCGGCGCGCGGCCGCAGCACGCCCTTGGGACGGCCACTCGAGCCCGAGGTGTAGAGAAGCTGCGCCGCCGACGACGGCACGGGAACGTCCGCGAGCGGCGCCCGCTCGACGCACCGGGTCCAGCTCCAATCCTCCATCGCGATGGCGCCCGGCGCGAGCGCGGGATCGCCGAGCACCAACCGCGGCTCCGCGTTGGCGAGGATCCAATCCCGCTCCGGCGGAGCGAGCCGGCTGCCCACCGGCACGAACGTGAGGCCCGCCTGGATCGCGGCCTCCTTGAGCAAGACCCACTCGGGATGATTCCCGCCGACGACGGCGAGTCGATCTCCCGCGGCAAGCCCACGGCGCGTGAGCTCCCGCGCCACGCCGCCCACCCGCGACGCCGCCACGCCGTACGTCCAGTCCCCTTCCTCGGGGACGTCGAGCCAAGCCCATCCCACGCGATCCGGCTCGCGCCTGGCGAGCTCGTTGAGCGTGCGAGTCATCGCGCCAAGATCGCGCGCAGCGCCGCATCCGGCTCGGTGAAGCGAAACACGTAGCCGAGCTCGAGCGCGCGCTTCGGCACCGCGCGCTGGCCATCGAGCACGACCGTGGCCGCTTCGCCGAACGCCAGCTCCACGCCGGCGCGGGGCGCGGGCAACCAGGACGGCCGCCCCAGCACGTGCCCGAGGGTCTCGGAAAGCTCACCGTTGGTGACCGGATGCGGGGCGGTCGCGTTCAGCACGCCGCTCACCTCCGACCGGTCGATCGCGAACAGCACCAGCCCCACGAGATCGTCGAGGTGGATCCACGACACCCACTGCGCACCGTCGCCGATGGGTCCGCCGACGAAGAGCTTGAAGGGCAGCAGCATCTTGGGCAGCGCCCCGCCCTCCTTGCCCAGCACCACGCCGATGCGCAGCACGGCGGTGCGCACTCCGAGCGCGTCGGCGCGCCGTGCCTCGAGCTCCCAGTCGCGACAGACGGCGGCCAGGAAGTCGCTGCCGCACGGCGCCTCCTCCGCGAGCTCCGCAATCCCCGACACACCGTAGTAGCCCACCGCCGAGGCGCTCACCAGCACCGCCGGGCGCTCGTCCATCTGCGCCATCGCCTGCACCAGCGCGCGCGTGCCGTCGACGCGACTGGCGCGGATGCGCTCCTTGCGCGCCTCGCTCCAGCGCGCGCCGAACACGGGCTCGCCCGCGAGGTTCACCACCGCGCTCACGCCCGCGAGGCCGGCGGCGATCCCGACCGAGTCGTCCGGATCCCAGCGCACCGCCACGACCTCGGCGTCGAGGCGTTCGGCGGCCGCCTCGGGATCCCTCGTGAAGGCGATGACCTCGTCGCCGCGCTCGGCGAGCGCGCGCGCCACCGCGCGGCCGACGAAACCCGTGGCACCCGTGATCGCAACGCGCATCGACCTCGCCCCCCGCGGCTGCGCCGCGCGGACGGGGCGCTGCCCCGTCCGTATCCACTCGCGCCGCCCCTCAGCCCGGGTTCACCTCGCAGGACCCCGCGCCCGCCGCCGGTAGATAACAGCGCTCCACGTAGTCCATCACCATGCGATCGGTGTTGAAGCGCCAGCCCAGCGTGCGCACCGCGCGCTTGACCCGCGCCAGCCAACGCACCGGCAGACCCCAGGAATCGCGCTCGTAGAAGAGCGGCACGATCTCGTCCTCGAGGACCCGCATCAGGTCGGCCGCATCGCGCTCTTCCTGGACGCCCGAGCTCACGTGGACCTCGCCGGTGCCGATCGCGAATCCATTGTGACCGTCGTAACCCTCGGGGAACCAACCGTCCAGGATCGAGAAGTTGAGGCCGCCGTTGAGCAGCACCTTCTGGCCGCTGGTGCCGCTCGCCTCGAGGGGCCGCGTGGGATTGTTGAGCCACACGTCCACGCCCTGCACCAGGTGCCGCGCGACGTTGATCTCGAAGTCCTCGATGAACGCGAGGCGTCCCTGGAAACCGACGTCCGCCATCGACTGCACGATCTCGCGGATCAAACCCTTGCCGATCTCGTCGTGGGGATGCGCCTTGCCCGCGAACACGATCTGCACCGGGCGAGTGGGATCGGTGAGGATGCGCTTCAGCCGCTCCCGGTCGCGCAGGATCAGCGTCGCGCGCTTGTACTGGGCGAAGCGACGCGCGAAGCCGATCGTGAGCACGTTGGGATCGAAGGAGTCGGCGACGCGCCGGGCCACCGCCGGGTCGAGCCCCTCGGTGCGCTCGCTCTGGGTGATCAGGCGGCGCCGCACGAAGCGCACCAGCTTCGACTTGAGGATCTGCAGCGTCTCCCAGAGCTCGACGTCGGGGACCTCGTCGATCCCCATCCACGTCTCGGGATGCGCCAGGTGGATCGGCCAATCGGGCCGCAGGTGGCGATCGTAGAGCAAGCGCATCTCGGGCGCGAGCCAGGTGGGAACGTGCACGCCGTTGGTGATGTGGCCGATCGGCACCTCGGACTCGTTGCGCTGCGGCCACAGGCCGTGCCACATGCGCCGCGTGACGCGTCCGTGCAAGGCGCTCACACCGTTGGCCTTGCTGGCGCACTTGAGCGCGAGCACGGTCATGCAGAACGGCTCGCCGGCGTCTTGCGCGTTCACGCGGCCAAGCGAGAGCAAGCCCTCGCGCGTGAGGCCGAGGCTCTCGCGCATGCCGAGCAGGTGCTCTTCCGCCAGGTCGGGCTCGAAGCGGTCGTGACCGGCCTCGACGGGAGTGTGGGTGGTGAACACCACCTTCTGACGCACCTCGCGCATCGCGTCGACGAAGCTCAACCCGTCGTCGTGCATGCGCTGGCGCACCAGCTCCAGCACGGCGAAGGCGCTGTGTCCCTCGTTGAGGTGCACCACGCCCGGCACGATGCCGAGCGCCGAGAGCGCCCGCACACCGCCCACTCCCAGCAGCAGCTCCTGCCGGATGCGCGTGCGGCGGTCACCGCCGTAGAGCCGCGTCTCCACGCTGAGATCGAGCGCGCCGTTCTCCGGCAGGTGCGGATCGAGCAACACCAGGATCACGCGGCCCACGTCCACGCGCCACACCCGCGCACGCATCACGGTGCCGTTGCCGATCGGCACCTCGATCACGACCTTCTGGCCGGTGCGGCTGATGGCCTCGCGAACCGGTTGCTCGGCGGTGTCGAAGTTCGAGTAGCTCTCGCGCTGATAGCCGGATCGGTCGACCCATTGCCGGAAGTAGCCCTCGCGATAGAGCAGGCTCACGCCCACCAGCGGCAGCCCCAGGTCCGAGGCGCTCTTGAGGTGGTCGCCCGCGAGAACGCCCAGGCCGCCCGAATAGAGCGGCAGCGACTCGTGCAGGCCGAACTCCGCCGAGAAGTAGGCCACCGGGCGTGCGAGCAGCGCGCCGGCGTGCGCAATCGCCCACGTGCGCGTGTCGGTGAGATAGGTCTCGAGGCTGCGATACGCCCCCTCGATGCGCGCGTTGAGCTCGAGCTCGTGCGAGCGCTCGATGATGACCGCGTCGCTCAAGCGCTTCAGCATCGCCACCGGATTGTGATCGCAGCGCCGCCACAGATCCGGATCCAGCGAGCGAAACACCTGAACCACTTCCGGGTGCCAGGCCCACCACAGATTCTGGGAAAGGCGCTCGAGCTTGAGGCGCAAGAGCTTTGCTTCGTCACGCGTGATCATGACCAGAACCCGAGCTTTCTCGAGGGAACTCCGCTCGCGCGGCAACCCGCGGCAACGATGAAATCGACGAACGACACGGACGATCGAGCGATCACAAGAGGCGAACTGTATCTCCCCCATTCCGCGGGAAAAGGGGCTCGCGCAAGATCGCGTTCCCGTGCGCCGCGGGGGCCAGCGCTGGCCCGATGGGACCAGCGGTCCGGGGCCGCGCTCACACGGAGCGCGTGGGCGGCTCGAGCGTGTGCGTGGCGGGCTCGGCCGGCGCGGCGTCGTCGTGGATCGTCACCACGTTTCCGCCCGCGGCCTTGCTCTGGTAGAGCGCGGAATCGGCGGCGGCGAGCAGCGCGTTCACGTCGGCGAGCGGCGTGCGGCCGAGCGCGATCCCGATGCTCGCGCCGATCTCGACGGTCTGGCCCTCGACGACGATCGGGCGGGCGACGGCGTCGATCACCTTGTGACCCAACGCCAGCGCCTCCTCCGGCCCGCGCACCGCGAACTGGATCAGCACGAACTCGTCGCCGCCCATGCGCACGCTCAAATCGTCGCGGCGCGTGACGTGGACCAGACGCTCCGCGACGGCCTTGAGCACCTCGTCGCCCAAGCGATGACCGAGACGATCGTTCACCCCCTTGAAGCGATCGAGGTCGATGAAGTGCAGCGCGATCTGCTCGTCGGAACGGCGGCGCGCATCGTGTCGCAACCGCTCCAGGCGCTCGACCAGGTGCTGGCGATTCGAGAGCCCGGTCAACGAGTCGTGGAACGCCAGATGGCGAAGCTTCTGCGCCTCGTGCTGCTCGGTAAGGTCCTGCAGGACGCCGTCGAGAACGATCTCGCCGCCCCGCGCCCGCGGCACCGGACGTCCCTTGAACGCCGCCAGAAACGACGTGCCATCGCTGCGCAGCGCCCGGATCTGAATGCTGAATTCCCGTTCGGCGGGAGGCGCGGTGAAGAGCGTGCGGATCACGCGATGGTGCGCGCGATCCACGCGCGCGAGCAGCTCCTCGAGCGTGGAGGGCAAGGGCTGCTCGCCGCCCATCCGAAAGAGCGTGCGCGCGATCGGATCGAGCTGCAGACGGCGCTCGCCAGGATCCCACCGCCAACCCGCCACCGAGGCGATCTGCTGAAGCTCGAGCGCCCGAGCCTCCGCCGCCGCCAGCGCATCGATCCGCCGGCGCCGCCCGACCAACCGCCACACCGTGCGCGCGAGCGCCGTGAGTCGTTCGGCGTCGGTGGAATCGTACGGCGCATCGCGATTGCCGACCCCCATGAGCACGCGGCACGCGCCCCCCTCGATGACCGGCACCCCGAGATGACGCGTGAGGTGCGCGTGGCCCTCGGGATAACCGCGGCGATCGGGCAGCGATGGATAGTCGTTGTGGATCACCGCCCGCCCGAGCCGTGCGGCGTCCGCCCACACCCCCGCGGCATCGATGGGGTAATGACGGTCGAAGACCGCGGTGCAGTACGCGAACGTGCCGCGCGACCACGCCACCAGCTCGATCGTGCGCTGATCGTCGTTGACGAAGTGCAGATAGCCGATGCGGCTCTCGCTCAGCTCGACCGCCAGATCGATGGCGCGTTGCACGAGCTCCTGCTCGCTCGCCAACCACGCGAGCTCGTGCAGCTCGAGCTGCACCGCGAGCTCGCGCTCCTGGATGCGGACGCTCATCGAGCCTCGCTCGTGCGGATCCCTGACTCCGGGTGCCGGACGGATCCTACTCCCGCGTCCGCGCACCTGCCATCCGCGCGCGCCGCGCGCGCCGAATCACGCGCGCCGCGACAGCACCGCCGGCGCGCTCGCGCTCCCCGGCCGCGCAGCCGCCACGCCGCGTCTGCGCCGCGCCAACAGCGCCTATTCGCTCCGAGCGGGCTGTGCTAATTACTCCGACTCGCTCGCGAACGCGAGCGCATGGTGGGTGTAGCTCAGTCGGTTAGAGCGCCAGGTTGTGGCCCTGGAGGTCGTGGGTTCGAATCCCATCACTCACCCCACGGGAAGTTGAATCGCCTCGGCCGGTTGCGGCCGGGGCGTTCGCGTGTTCAGAACGACCAAGT
>JAXLQJ010000049.1:0-55950 GCA_046331705.1 bacterium
TCTTCCTGCGTCTGCGGGCTCGCGGTCGACGTCCTTCGACACGTCGACGACAGCGAATCAGCACGTTCAGCAGGTCAGCGACCGCTCCACGCGCATCGCAATCGAATCGGATCGAAAAGATGAGTGACACCATCGAAATGATGAGTGACACCTGTGCTCCGGTCGTAGGGAGCTGAGGCGAGACCCCTCGGGGGCCGCGCCGAAACCGAGTAGCATCCATGCCACACCCGAAGCGGCGTGTTTGCGCCCCGAGAACGCCCCATGGACGACCGAAGCAGCTTCTGGACCGAACCGCTGCCGGATGACCTGCACTCCTACGCTGTCCGAGACGTCCTGAAGGACGGCGGGTCGGTGCTGGTGCGCGCGATCCGCCCCGACGACAAGCCCGGTCTGGTGGATCTCTTCCAGAGGCTGAGCCCGCGTTCGATCTACTTCCGGTTCATGGGCACCAAGAAGCGCCTCACCGAGGAAGAGCTGGTGCGCTTCACGGAGCTCGACTTCATCGATCACGTGGGACTGGCGGTGACCCTGCGAGACGTCGAGCGCGAGCACATCATCGGCGTCGGCCGCTACATCGCGATCGCGGGCGCGA
Source organism: bacterium (assembly GCA_046331705.1). Classification (GTDB taxonomy): domain Bacteria; phylum JADJOY01; class JADJOY01; order JADJOY01; family JADJOY01; genus JADJOY01. The sequence continues at coordinate 593 of JAXLQJ010000049.1, forward strand.
TCGACGACGGCCAGCGGCGCGCGGACGTCGCGTTCGCCGTCGACGATTCGCATCAGGGGCGGGGCATCGGCACGCTGCTGCTCGAGCACCTGGCGCGGCTCGCGCGCGCCAACGGCGTCGTGCTCTTCGAGGCCGACGTGCTGGGCGAGAACAACCAGATGCTCGACGTGTTCGCCCACAGCGGCTTTCGCGCCAGTCGCTCGTTCGAGGGCGGCGTCTTCCACGTCTCGTTTCCGGTCTCGGAGACGAGCGCCGTGATCGAGGCCGAGCACGTCCGCGAGCGCCACGCCTCCGCCCAGAGCCTGCACCCGATCCTCGAGCCGCGCGCGGTGGCGCTGGTGGGCGCCTCGCGCCGCCCGCGCTCGATCGGCCACGCGCTGCTCGCCAACCTCAAGCGCCACGGCTTCCCGGGGCCGATCTACCCCATCCACCCCGTCGCCAAGCGCATCGCCGGCCTACCCGCGTTTCCACGGGTGAGCGCGGTCGGCCAGCCGATCGACCTGGCCGTGATCGCGGTGCCGGCGCCGGCCGTCGAGGAGGTCGTGGCGGATTGCGTGCGCGCCGGGGTGCGCGGCGTGGTGGTGATCTCGGCGGGCTTCGCCGAGGTCTCGAACGAGGGGCGCGCGTGCGAACGGCGGCTGCGCGATCAGATCCGCGAATCCGGGCTTCGGATGGTGGGCCCGAACTGCATGGGCGTGATCAACACCAACCCCGCGGCGCCGCTCGACGCGACCTTCGCCGCGTCCACGCCACCCGCCGGGAACGTGGGATTCCTGTCGCAGAGCGGGGCGCTCGGGATCGCGCTCCTCGACGATGCCAAGCGTCGGGGCCTCGGGATCTCGACCTTCGTGTCCGTGGGCAACAAGGCCGACGTCTCGGGCAACGACCTGCTTGCATACTGGGCGGAAGACGAACGCACCCAGGTGATCGCGCTCTACCTGGAGAGCTTCGGCAACCCGCGGAAGTTCGCGCGCGTGGCGCCCGAGGTTGCGCGGACCAAGCCGGTCATCGCGGTGAAGTCCGGCCGCTCGCGCGCGGGTCGGCGCGCCGCGGCGAGCCATTCGGCGGCGCTCGCCAACTCGGACGTCGCCGTGGATGCGCTCTTCGAGCAGGCAGGCGTGATTCGCGCCAAGACGCTCGAGGAGCTCTTCGACGTGGCGGCGTTGCTCTCGACTCAACCCTTGCCGCCGGGTCCGCGCGTTGGGATCGTCACCAACGCGGGCGGTCCGGGGATCTTGCTCGCGGACGCTTGCGAGGACGCGGGCCTGAGCGTCCCGGAGCTCGACCGCGCCACCCGTGCCCAACTCGCCACGTTCCTCTCGCCGCACGCCGCCACCGCCAATCCCGTCGACACGATCGCCTCCGCCACGGCGCAGCAATTCGGCCGCGCCGTCGAGGTGGTGGGTGCCGCCGATTCGGTGGATGCCGTGGTGGCGGTGTTCGTGCAACCGTTCGCGGGCTCGCCGGACGACGCCGCAGCGGCGCTGGCGCTGGCGGCGGGTCGCGTACCCAAGGAGAAGCCGGTCGTCGCGGTGTTCGTCGGCACGCGCGGGGCTCCACCGGCGATCGCCCAGGGACCGCGAGGGCAGCTTCCGGTCTACGAGTTCCCCGAGAACGCGGCTCAGGCGCTGGCGGCCGCTCACCGCTACGCCCGCTGGCGGCGGCGGCCGCGCGGCGAGATCTTCCACTTCGATCCCTTCGCAACCAGCGCCATCCGGGCGGTGGTCGACCGCGTGCTGAGCACGGCGAACGGCCAGCCCGTCTGGGTCAGCGCGATGGACTTGGCCACGCTGTTGCGCGCCGCCGGGCTCCATCACGCGGAAGCGGTGGTGGCACGCACCGAGAACGCCGGAGTCATGGCCGAAGAGCTCGGCTATCCGTTGGTGGCGAAGGCGATCGCGCCCGGGCTCGTCCACAAGAGCGACGTGGGTGGCGTGATCGTCGGCCTGCGCTCGCGGTTCGAGGTCGAGCAAGCCGTCACCACGCTGGCGGATCGAATGCGGCGCGCGGGCACCCAGCTCGAAGCGGTGCTGCTCCAGCGACAGGTGCAGGGCGGGATCGAAGCGCTGGTGGGCGTCACCAGCGAACCGACCTTCGGCCCGCTCGTGGTCTGCGGCCTCGGCGGCGTGCAGGTGGAGCTGCTGCGCGACGCGGCGTTCCGGCTCACGCCCGTGAGCGACCTGGACGCGGCGGAAATGCTGGAGCGGCTGCGCAGCAAGAAGCTTCTCGACGGTTACCGGGGCCAGCCCGCCGGCGACCGCGCGGCGCTGGCGCGGGTGATCCAGCGCGTCGCGGCGCTCGTCGAGGTGGTGCCCGAGCTCACCGATCTCGACCTCAACCCGATCAAGGTGATGCCGCCCGGCGAAGGAACCATCATCGTCGACGCGCGGCTGCAGCTCACGCCGAGCTGACGCGATCGTCGCCGCGCGCGAGCGGGCTGGCGGCGCTACACGAGCGTGGCCATCGCCCGATCCGCTGCGCGCGGCGCGCGATTCCGCGCACGGTCCGAGATCCCGCCCGAGACGGCTGTGCGCGGCGATCGGCGCTTCGCGCGCTTCCCGCCTAGTCCTACGGCTGGACATCGCGCTCGGATCACGTGTATGGGAAGACACCTACGGGAGGTCGAAAATGCCCAACACGATTCTGGGTCCGTTCATCGGCTTGGGGGAGCGCGAGGCGCGAATCTGGCTTCGCGGCATCTCCGGCGAGACCTATCGCGTGCGCGTGTCGCGCAGCGGCGGCAGCGTCCTCGCCGAGGGCGACATGACCGCAAGCGGTTCCGCGGACACGGCGATGCTGCACGTCGAGCTTCATCCGAGCACCGCCTACACCGCGGAGGTCTCCGGCCCGGGGCTCGACGTGCCGGTCACGCTCGCGTTTCGAAGTCTTCCGGCTGCAGGCGTGGCCGCCCCACTGAGGCTGGGGTTTCTCTCTTGTCACCAGCCTTTCCACGACTACGCGGGCAAGAAGCGCACGCTTCACGGCATGCGGCTCGCGAACCGACTCTCCGAGATGGCTGGCAGCCCGGCGGCGCCCGAGCTGCTCATCCTCTGCGGCGACCAGGTCTACGCGGACGCGCAGGAAGACGCGCTACTCGCCGCCACCACCGACGACCAACGGCGCGCGCTCTATCGCCAGGTCTACGACACCTACTGGTCGCTGCCCGAATGGCAGCGCCTGCTGCAGGCCTATCCGTCGATCTCGATCTGGGACGATCACGAGATCCTGGATGGCTGGGGGTCGCGCGGCTTCGAGGCCAAGCACGCTGCCGTGCGCGACGCCGCGGGCTGGGCGTACGACGCCTTTCAGGGCGCGCGCAATCCGGACCCGATGGTGCCCGGCGGCCGCTTCTACGGGCTGCTCGCCGGTCGCGTCGCCATCGTCGTTCCGGATCTGCGCACCTTCCGCAGCATCAAGGCGAAGACGCTCCTCGGCCCGGATCAGCTGGGGCGGATTCGCAACTGGCTCGCCGATCGGCGCGGCGCCTACGACACCGTCGTGGTCGTCACCAGCGTGCCGGTCGTCCACCTCAAGGGCGCGATCGCCAACCTGCTTCACTCGGACCTGTGGGGCCCCCTCAAGAAGCTGATCCCGGCGCTCGCCGAGAAGGAGGACGATCTCGCCGACCAATGGACCGACAAGGCTTGGCGTGAGGACGCGCGCGCGTTCCTCGACTTGATGTTCGAGGTGGGAAGCCAAGGCCACGACGTCCTCTTCGTCGGTGGCGACGTTCACGTCGGCGGGATGGCCGTGGCGCGCTCGCAGGACCATCCAGCGTGCCCGCGCATCTACCAGGCGACGTCGTCGCCGATCTCCAACCAGCCGGAGGCCCTGCAGAAGGCCCTCCCGCACTTGCAGGCGGGGTTCTCGTTGGTGGGGCCGTACTCGGGACGGCTGCTCGACGTCATCCCCGAGCGGAACGCGGGGATCATCCAGGTGAGGCCCGGCCAGACGCCGCGGTTGGTGGTGCAGCACCTGGTGGATCGCGAGCCCGAGCTGCGCGAGCTGGTCATCGCGAGCTGAGACCCGCGCAGCTCGGTTCGGATCGGTTCACACTCGGGTTTTTCTTCATTCGACGGGAGGCGGATCTCGTCGCTCGGCCCGCGTGGGCTCGGTTGCGAGCATTCCGGCGACAGGCGTACACTTCGAGCATGTCTCGAACCGCCTGTCGCGGCGGCATCCGCGTTGTCAGCGCCGATCAACTCGCGAAGGGGATCCGATGTGTTCCGCAGCTCGCATGCGTGACCACCGGTGTTACGCATGGCTCGTGGTTTGCGCGTTCTGGCCGCTCGATCCGGTGGTCGTAGTCCGCGCGCAGCCCGTTCCGAATGGCGCGGAATTCCAGGTCAACACCTACACGACGGGTGACCAAGGTTTCCCGGCGTTGGCACGGGACTCGAACGGAGACTTCGTGGTCGTGTGGCGAAGCTCCGTCTTGACGGCTTCGAGCATCCGCGGCCAGGGGTTTCGCGCGGATGGCTCGCACGCGGGCGGCGAGTCTCAAGTGAACACGTACACGAATGGCGGCTCCGGCCAGCCAGACGTGGCGTCCACCGGCGCTGGTGGCTTCATCGCCACCTGGATGAGCTCCCTGTCGTCAGGTGGGGACACGAGCGACGCGAGCATCCAAGCGCAACGGTACGACGCGAGCGGTGCGGTGGGGGGCCGTTTCTCGTGAGCTCGTACACCAGCGGGATGCAGCGCGACCCTCAGGTTGCGGCCGATGGCCGTGGGAACTTCGTGGTGGTGGGGTCGAGCGATGGGTCGACGGGTGACGACTCCACGACTTGCAGCGTCCGTGCTGAGCGGTACCGTGCCAATGGCTCGAGCCTCGGCGCCGAGTTCCAGGCCAATACCTACACCACGGGCGACCAAGCGACGCCGTCCGTCGCGAGCGATGTCGACCGGAATCTCGTGATCGGCGTCGAGGACGTGCCCGGACGGAAGTGGCGTCGCCGACTGGCGCGTGCCGCCATCGTCCTCGCTGCGGCGACGTTCGGTACCGCGGCGATCGCCAACGCCCAGTTTCTCGCGAACGGCCCGCAGTTCCAGGTGAATGGATTCACCACCGGGAATCAGGCCGCCAGTGTCGTCTGTGCGGATCCGAGCGGTGGCTTCGTCGTGCTGTGGCAAAGCACCGGGTCGCGCGGGTCGGACATCAGTGGCTGGAGCGTGCAGCGCCGGCACTACTCGGAGCATGGCGAATCCGTGTCGGGCGACCTTCAGGTGAACACGTTCACCACGGGCAGCCAGTACCTGTCGGACGTGGCGCGGGATCCCTTGGGCGGCTTCCTGGTGGTGTGGCAGAGCCAGGGCTCGAGCGGCACCGATACCAGCGGCACGAGCGTTCTCGCGCAACGCTATGACGCGAATGGGCAGCCCTGGGGCGGTGAGCTCCAGGTCAACACGCTCACCGCGAACGATCAGAAGGCCGGCTCGCTCGCATTCGATGGCTCCGGGAACGCCCTGGTGGTGTGGATGAGCGGCGGCGTTCCCGGCGACGGCACCATCGCCACGATCCACGGGCAGGGTTACGACCCTTCTGGCGTTCCGCTCGGTTCCGAATTCCAAGTGAACGCCGTCACGTCGAACCATCAGGTGTACCCGCACGTCGCCGCGGACTCGTCCGGGACGTTCCTCGTGGTCTGGGAGAACCGGGTTCCGACGTGGCCAGCGCTGAGCACGATTCGCGGGCGGCGCTTCCTCGCCGACGGCACGCCCCTCGCGGGCGAGTTTCAGGTCGCCAGCTACACCGCGCCCAGCGCCTTCTCGCCGGTCGTGACCGCGGACGATGCGGGAGTCTTCGTGGTGGCGTGGGCGAGCGATGGCTCGAAGGACGGCGATACCAGCCTCACCAGCATCCAGGCGCGTCGCTTCCACGCGGACGGTTCCGCGCTCGGCAAGCAGTTCCAGGTGAACAGCGACACGCTCGGGTACCAGCGCGGCCCGCGCCTGGCCGCCGATCCCGGAGGAGGGTTCGTGGTCGCATGGACCGGCGAGGTCGGCTATGCGGCGCAAGAGATCCGGGCGCAACGCTACCGGAGCGACGGGACGAAGCAGGGCGGCGAGCACACGATCGCCGACTGGCACGACGGGCCGGGGGCGCCCGCGATGGGCATGAGCCCTTCCGGTGATTTCATCGTCACGTGGACGTCCGCGTTCTCTAGCGGCACCGACACCAGCTCGACGAGCGTCCAGGCGCAGCGTTTCGATGGCCTCTTCCGTGACGATTTCGATGCTGGGAACCTCTCTCGCTGGTCCACGACGTCACCGTAGATGATCCGACTCGGCTCGATCCGGATTCCTCGTCGGCAGGCCCCGCGCGAGCGGCGCCCCACGCGACCGGCGCTGTGGCTGGCCGCGTGCGCCCTCGCGGTGGCGACACGTGCGAACGCCCAGGATTCGGCCCACGGCCCGCCCTTCCGCATCAACACCTACACCCTCGGCGACCAGCGGGATGCCGGTGCAAGCGTCGACGGCGACGGGCGGTTCGTGGTGGTGTGGCAGAGCGTCGGCTCGACCGGAACCGATGGTGACGGCACCAGCATCCAGCGACGACGCTACGACGCGAAAGGCGAGCCGCTCGGCGACGAGCAGCAGGTCAACGCGCTCACCACCGGCGCCCAGTTGCTTCCACAGGTGGCGAGCGATCCACAAGGCGGCTTCGTGGTGGTGTGGCAGAGCGCCGTCTCGGGAGCCACCGACACCGACGGTTACAGCATCCAGGCCCGACGCTTCGATGCCGACGGCAACCCGCTCGGCGGCCAGTTTCAGGTCAACACCGGGACCAAGGGCGATCAGACGGAGCCCGCGATCGCCAGCGACGAGAGCGGCAACTTCGTGGTCGCGTGGACCAGCGTTCCGTCTTCCAGCAGCGGCGGTGCCTATGGACGAATCTTCGCGCAACGCTTCGTCGCCGACGGCACGCCCGCGGGCGCCGAGCTCGCGATCAGCTCGTTCACCAAGGTGGGTCTCAAGAACCCCGCCGTGGCGTGCAGCCCGTGGGGGGATTTCGTGGTGACCTGGCTGAGCGAGGACTCGCCGGGCACGGATACCAGCAGCACCTGCATCCTCGCCCGGCGTTTCCTCGCCGACGGCACGCCGAAGGCCGCCGACTTCCAGGTGAACACCTACACGCGAGCGGATCAGCGATTTCCCGCGGTGGCGGTCGATGGCTCGGGTGCCTTCGTCGTCGCGTGGCAGGGATTTCTCGACGCGCCGGGATACACCAACGACGGCATCCACGCCCGCCAATTCGCCGCCGACGGCTCGCCGCGCGCCGACGAGTTCGCGGTCAGCGCCGTCTCGCCGTTCGATCGATCGCGGCCGAAGATCGCCATCGACTCGGGCGGCAACTTCGCGATTCTGTGGGTGAGTGATGCCTGGTATCCGCCCTATCCGGCAGCGAGCATCCAGGCACGGCGCTTCCGCGAGAGCGGCGAGCCGCTCGGCGACGAGTTTCAGGCGAGCACGTACGCGTTCGGCTCGGCATCGAGCCCCGCCGTGGCGAGCGATCCGGACGGCAACTTCGTCGTCGCCTGGTTCCGCGACCACGCGACCGGTACCGATTTCGACGGCGAAGACGTGCAAGGCCAACTCTTCGATGCGCTCTTCCGGGATGACTTCGACGACGGCAGCCTTGCGCGCTGGTCCGCGACGTTCCCGTAGCGCCAGGCCGTCCTGCGTCTCGGCGCTGCAGCGAAATCGTTTCCGGGACATGAAGGCACGCGTGCGGTTCCGAGCGTGGTGCGCGCTCGCGCTCGCGCTCTTCTGCGGCTGCTCGCGGGCCGCACCACGCACGCTGGTGATCGGCTTCGACGGTCTCGATCCGGTCGCCGTCGACCTCCTGCTCTCGGAAGGGAAGCTTCCCAACCTCGCGCGGCTTCGGAGCGAGGGCGCCTACGGACGCTTGCGCTCGTTCACTCCGATGCTTTCGCCGATCCTGTGGACCACCATCGCGACCGGACGCACTCCGGAAGCGCACGGGATCGGACACTTCGTGGCGCGCGATCCGGCGACGGGCGAGTCGTTGCCGGTGACCAGCGACATGCGTCGCGTGCGGGCGCTGTGGGATGTCCTTTCCGACCGCGGCCGCTCGACGGCGCTGGTGGGCTGGTGGGCCACGTGGCCGCCGGAGCCGATCCGTGGCTGGGTGGTCTCCGATCATCTCGCGTACCACTTCCTCTTCGGCGACGGGCTGGCGGGCGGCGATACCACCGTGAAGACCTCGCCGCCCGAGCTCGAGGCCCAGCTCGCACCGCTGGTGGTACGCCCGCTGGCCATCGGCCGCGCCGAGCTGGCGCCGTTCGCCGATCTCGCGGGTGTCTCCGACGAGGAGCTCGCGCGTCCGCTCATCCTGAGCGACGACCTCGCCCATCTACGCTGGCTCGTAGCCACGGCCGAGAGCTATCGCCGCATCGGCCTCGAGCTCTGGAACCGGAACCGCCCGGACGTGGCGATGATCTATTTCGAGGGCACCGATTCGGTGGCGCACCTCTTCGGCCATCTGTTTCGCGCGCACGATCTCGCCGGCGAGCTGGCTGCGCAGCAGGCGCGCTACGGCCATGCGGTGGAGGCGATGTACCAGCGCGCCGACGCCATCCTGGGCGATTTCCTGGCGGCAGCGGATTCCGCTACCACCGTGCTCGTGCTCTCCGATCATGGCTTTCGCCTCGGCGAGCTGCCCGACGATCCCACGCGGTTGCGCGACATGCGCCGCGTGTCCGAGCGGTTCCACCGCGAGCAAGGCGTGCTCTACGCCTGGGGACGCGGCGTGCGTGCCGGCGCACGCTTCGACGCCGCAACGCTGCTCGACGTCGCTCCCACGGTGCTTGCGCTGCAAGGGCTGCCTGCGTCGCGGGAGATGCCGGGGCGCGTGCTCACCGAGGGCTTCGTACGGCTGGCCGTTCCCGAGCGCGTGGCCACGTTCGAGTCGTCGCCGCGGCCGGCTGCTGGCGAAGTCGCGCCGCGACAACGCGACGAAGCCATCGAGGGCCCGCTCCGCGAGCACCTGGGCAGCCTGGGTTACCTCGGCGCGCCCAACGTGGCGGCGGGTGGGGGCAGCGCGCAGCACCCGGCTGGTGTCACCACTCCCGAGGCCGAGCGAAACCTCGCGGGCATCGCCTTCGAGTCCGGGCGCTACGAAGAAGCCGAGCGTCGCTATCGCGCGCTGGTCACTGCTGCTCCCGACGACGCGGGGCTGCACTCGAGCCTGGCGGGCGTGCTGGGCGTGCTCGGCCGCTACGACGAGGCCATGCGCGAGATCGACGCCGCGTTGGCGCTCGATCCGATCAACGCGGAGGGCTACCACAACAAGGGCGTGCTCCTGGAACGACTCGGCCGCACCGGCGAAGCGATCGCCGAGTACCAGACCGCGATTCGCTACCGGCCGGATTTCGAGGCGTCGCGGCGCGCGCTCGTGCGTCTGACGGGAAACGCCGACGTACGAGTCGCCACCAATGACACGGAAGCGCGCGCGATGGCGCTTTGCGAAGCGGCATCGGACGCGGCGCGAAGGGGCGCCTACGCCGAGGCACTCGCCAAGCTCGACGAGGCCAAGCGCTTGGCTCCGTCGCTGGCGCTCGTCTTCCAGTACGAGTCGAACGTGGCGTACCTCGCCGGCGATCGACCGCGCGCGATCGCGGCGCTCGAGCAAGCCGTGTCGCTCGAGCCGGAGAACGCGCTCTTCCGGCACAACCTCGACAGCCTGAAGAAGCCCTGACGGGCCGGCACACCCCGGCCGTAGCCGTCGTCGAATCCCCGTGCCGATGCCGCCGGATACCCACGCCACGCCCGCCGTCGCGCGTCGCGACGGGTGGATCTCGCTCGCGCTCGCCGTGGCGGCGTTCGCGCTCTACGCGAGCGGCGCATGCCGCACCATCTACGTCGGCGACTCCGGCGAGCTGGTGGCGGCGGTGCACACCCTCGGGATCCCGCACCCACCTGGCTATCCGCTCTACGTGCTGCTCGGGAAGCTCTGGACGCTCGCGTTGCCGCTCGGCTCGATCGCATTTCGCATGAGCCTCTTCTCGGCGGTGTGCGGCGCGCTCGCGGTGGCGGGTGTGTACCGAGTGGCGCGCGCGCTCGGCGTGCGTGCCGGCGTGGCGGTCGTCGCTGCCATCACGCTCGCGGCGGCGCCGAGCTTCTGGGCCGAAGCGAACGTGCAGCGGGTCTACACGCTGGAAGCGGTGTTCCTGGCGCTCGCCACCGGGCTGGGCGTGCGCTGGCTCGAAGCCGGGGAAGCCGCCGTCACGCCCCGAGCGCGCGATCGTTGGCTCGTGGCGGCCGCCTTCGTCGCCGCGCTCGGCACCGGTAGCCACCTCTTCCTCGGCGTCTGGCTCCTCGTGTTCCTGGTCGTGGCGTTTGCGTCCGATCCGGGACTCGTGCGGCGCGGACGCGCGCTCTTCGCGACGCTGCTCGCCGCGCTGGCGGGATGCTCGATCTACGCGTACCTCCCACTTCGATCGCGTGCCGAACCCCGCCTCGACTGGGGCGATCCCGAGACCCTCGATCGCTTCGTCGCCGTCGTCACTCGGCGCGGGTTCTGGGAGCGCCGCTGGTGGTCGGGCTGGGTGGATGCGATTCCCATCGCCCGGGATTTCGGTGCGAGCGTGGCGCACGAGCTGACGATCGTGGGCGCGCTCCTGGCGCTGATCGGGATCGTCAGCGCGCGGCGGGCCACCCGGCGGCCGGTCTTGCTGCTCGCGCTCGTCGTGCTCGCCAACGTCGGCGCGCTGGCGGCGCACGGCTCGCGGTCCGACCTCTTCCTCTGGCATCGCTACTACATTCCGGCCTATCTCTCGCTCACGTTGCTCGCCGCGGTGGGTTTGGAGCGCGTGGTGGCAGCGCTCGCGACGCGCTCCTCCCGGGCGGCGCGTGCGATGGTGACGAGCGCCGCGATCGGCGCGCTGGCACTCGTGCCGCTGCGCTTCCGCGACTTCGACCGCAGCCGCTATCGGCTCGCCGAGGACTACAGCCGCCGCTTGCTCGCCTCGTTGCCGCCGGGCGCCCACCTCGCCGCCAGCGACGACAACATCCTCTTCGTCCTCGTCTATCTGAAGCTCGTCGAAGGCGTGCGGCCCGACATCGACCTGGTGCTGGAGGGAGTGGGCAGCGAGCTGCCGCCGCTACGCTTCGATCCCGACGACGAGTCGCTCTTCTTCACGCACCATCCCAACTGGCATGTCCCGGCGATCGACGTGGTTCCGGCTGGCCTCGCCTACCGAGTTGTGCGCGCGGGTGCCCAACCGCTGCCGGTTGCCTTGCCCGAGCCGCCGCTCCTCGCCGGCGAGGACGATGAGCGTGTGCCCAAGGACTACCTGACCCAAAATCTGATCGGTGAGTTCCACTTCATGCGCGGCGTCACGCTCGAGGCCCACGATCCGGAACGTGCGCTCATGGAGCTCGCCGCCGCGGCGCGCGCCGCGCCGTCGAACGACGTGCTCTTCTACAACCTCGGCCTGGTTTACGAGCGGATGGGTCGCGACGACCTCGCCCTCGCTGCGTTCGAGCGATCGGCCGCGATCAACCCTCGCCCGATTCTCGGTCCAGCCCGCGTCCGCGCCGTCGACCGCATCGACGAACTCCGCCGAAGGCTGGGTCCGTAGCGCCCCGCGGCGAATCGCGCTGCGCGGGCACATGCTGGCTTCAGCCCGTTCTCCGAATACGTGAAGATCCGCTGTCGTGAACGGACTTGATCCTGGCGATCCGTTTCCAGCAGATTGTGATCGTGACAGCGGCGCATGCTCAGCGGCGAGGTGTCGAATGCCGAGACACGTAGCGCGCTTGCGTTCAGGGTCGCGGGGGATTTTCGCCGCGTGCTGGCTGGCCTGGGCCGCTGCGCGCGGCGGCCACGCCGTCGCCGCGGATCTCAGTACCAACGGCGGCGAGTTTCAGGTCAATACGTACACGGCGGGCTGGCAGTACCACACGAGGGTTGCTGCAGATCCCCAAGGCAACTTCGTCGTCGTGTGGGCTGGGTTCGGATTGGCCGGTTCCGCGAGCATGCTAGACGTACACGGGCGTCGCTACGACGCTCGCGGCGTGCCGCTAGCTGACCAGTTTCAAATCAACACCCTGACGACGGAATGGCAGCGAGATCCCGACGTGGCTATCGCGCCAGACGGGAGGTTTGTCGTGGTCTGGCAGGGCGCGCGCGCAGTCGCGCCTGGCTTCCAAGAGACGACCGTCGCCGCCAGACGATACGACGCGAACGGCGTGCCGATGGGCGACGAGTTCCGCGTCGATTCGTACCCAACCGGCAACAGATTCCATCCGGCGGTCGCGATGGATCCCAACGGCGGTTTCGTCGTGACGTGGTACAGCTTCGGTTCCAGCGGCACGGATTCCGATGAATCGAGCATCCAAGCGAAGCGCTACGACGCCAATGGACTTGCATTGGGCGGCGAGTTTCAGGTCAACACGTATACGACAGGTAGGGAAGGCTCTTCCGCGGTGGCCGTTACATCTCAGGGTGACTTTCTAATCGTGTGGGCCAGAGCGATTGCCGATGGCTCGATCTCGGGGGCATGGAGCCTCTGGGCGCAGCGCTACGATCACGACGGCACGCCAGTGGGCACCGAGTTCCAAGTAGACGAGGGGCTCACGGGCTCGCCATTCACGCCGAGCATCGCGACCGATTCTGAGCACTACTTCGTAGCCTGGGTCAGCTTGGACGGCACCACCAACGACTCGTACGAGATTTATGCGCGAGGGCTTGCGCTCGACGGCGTTGCCAGCGGTCCGCAGTTTCGAGTCAACACGCACACGCCGACCTATCAATTCAGTCCGCGCATCGCCGCCGATCCGGAAGGAAACTTCGTGATCGTGTGGGAGGGGAAGGCGTCGGCTGGCACCGACCAGGCCGGATTCAGCGTCCACGGCCAGCGTTACGACGCGAACGGCGCTCCTCGCGGCGGTGAGTTTCAGATCAACACCTACACGACCAACGACCAGCGTTACCCAGCCGTCGCCTCCGATGCCGACGGGAACTTCGTCGTCGCTTGGCAAAGCGTTGCTGGTCCCTTTACAGGGGACGTCAAGGCCCAGCGCTACGACGCCGTCTTTCGCGAAGACTTCGAAGCCGGCAACGTGGATCGGTGGACTTCTCGCATTCCCTGACGATAGCGTCCGTCGCACCGTGAACGTCGCCGCGACGTCTCGTCCGTTCTCCCGACTCACGGCATCCGACCGCGCATGAACGAGCGCGCGTCCACGGAGCCAGCTCCCGTGGCGCGGCGCGATCCACGGCTCGGCTCGCTCGCCATCGCGGTGGGCGTGGCTGGCTGCGTGATCGGTGCGCTGATCTGGGCACGTCTCACGCGCGGTCCGGAGCACGGGCTTGCGTTCGACACCCGCTCGCCGCTGCCCGGATTCGAGAATGCGCTCCACGACGGCTTCTTCCGCTTGCGCCAGCGATTGGCGGCGCCGTCGCCGCCGCGCGACGTGGTGGTGGTCGCCATCGACGAGGTGTCGATGCAGGAGCTCGGTCAGTGGCCGTGGCCACGCAGCGTCCACGGCGATCTCGTCCACACGCTGCGCGAGGCAGGCGCCGCGGTGATCGGTTTCGACGTGCTCTTCGCCGACGCGGAGGCGAGCCCCGGCGGCGAGAACGACGCCTACTTCGCGCAGGCGATCCGCGAGGCGGGGAACGTGGTCTTGGCCGAGGACGTCGAGCTGACGCAGCAGGGCACGGCGCGGATCGAGCGGAGGATTCGGCCACACGCGCCGTTCGCGAGCGCCGCCGCCGCAACCGGCATCGTGAAGGTCGATCTCGACAGCGATGGCGCCGTGCGCCGGAGCTACCTGGCGCGCTCGCTCGACGACGGCACCGCGATACCTGCGTTCGCGCGGGTCGTGGCCGAGCGCGCCCGGGCGGCACGCGGGCTCTCCGTCGACGCGAGCGATCCGATCGCGACGTTCCACGTCCCGCACCCGCTCGCCGAGCCCGTGACGCTCGATTTCGTGGGACCGCGCCACACGATTCCCACCGTGTCGTATACGCAAGCGCTCGACGCCGGGGCATCGCTACCGAGGGGATTCTTCCGCGACAAGATCGTCTTGGTCGGCTTCGACCTGACGGCGCAGGCGGATCTCGCGAGCCTCGATCATTTCGATTATCCGCTGCTCGGCCAAGGCAGCGGGCAGATGGCAGGGGTCGAGATCCACGCCTCGCTCGCCGACACGCTGCTACGCGAGCGCTACCTGCGCGACGCGTTCGCGGTGCCGCTTGTCGGCTACGCGGCCACCGCGCTTGCCGGCGCGTGGTTGCTGGCGACGCTCGGTGTGTGGTCGGGCTCGCTCGCGTTCGCCGCGCTCGTCGTGGCGTTCGCAGCGGCGCACTTCGCGGCGTTCGTTCTCGGCGGCTGGCTCGCGCCGCTTGGCTTGCCGCTGCTCGGTCTCGCGATCCAGCTCCCGCTCGATCGCACCTATCGTGTGCTCGTCCTGGATCGCCAGAAGCGCTTCGTGCAGAAGGCATTCAGCCATTACGTCTCGCCCAAGGTGGTGGAGCGGCTCATCGCCGAGCCCGAGCGACTGAAGCTCGAGGGCGAGCTCTACGTGGGCACGGTGATGTTCAGCGATCTGGTGGGCTTCACGACGCTCTCGGAGCGCACCACTCCCGCCGAGCTGCACGCGTTCCTCACCGAGTACTTCACCGAGATGGTCGACATCCTGATCTCGAACGACGGCACTCTCGACAAGCTCATCGGCGACGCGATCATGGGCTTCTTCGGCATTCCGGTGCGCAATCCCCGCCACGCGCACCAGGCGGCGCTGACGGCGTTCCAGATGCAGCGCCGTCTCGTGGAGCTGAACCGCGACTGGCAGGCGCGCGGGCTGCCCGAGCTGGGGATGCGCATCGGCCTCAACACCGGCGAGGTCCTCGCCGGCAACATGGGCACGCGCACGCTCTTCAACTACACGGTGCTCGGTGACACCGTGAACTTGAGCTCGCGCCTCGAAGGCGCGAACAAGGAGTACGGCACGCGCATCCTGATCGCCGAGTCCACGTGGACGGCGATCCGCGACGAGTTCGAGGGACGGCAGGTGGACCTCTTGCGCGTGAAGGGCAAGAAGCAGCCGGTCGCCGTGTTCGAGCTGATCGGGCCGCGCGGCACCATGGACGAGCGCCAGCGTCGGTCGATGGCGCTCTTCGAATGCGCCTTCGCCGCATATCAGCAGGCGGAGTTCGCGGCGGCGCTCGCGCTCCTCGACCAGCGGCGCGCGTTCGGTGACGACCCCACGGCCGGCGTGCTGCGCAAGCGCTGCGAACAGTCCCTCGCCGACCCACCGCCGCCCGACTGGGACGGCGTCTTCACGCTGAAGACGAAGTAGCCGTCCTCCCCGTGCCGGCTCGTTCCGTGCCGCGCGGCCTCGCGGCGCGCTCGGACGATGTGAGATCATCGCGAACTTGACTGCGTCCTCGGCGAGGAGGCCCCGCAATGACGCGTATGTCGAACCGCTCATCGTTCGCGGTGATCCTGCAGCGGAGCGCCGTGTGCGTCGCTCGCGCTGTCGCGATCGCGGGGCTGTTGGCGCTGTGCGCCACGGATGCCAGCGCCGCGCCGGGAGGCAAGCTGGTCAGCGTCTCCGGCACCGTCTCGGTCCATCGTGCAGGTGGAACCACCGAGATCGGTGCGCCATTCGAGGATCTCGCGGTGGGCGATCGGGTCGAGACCGGTGAGCGCAGCCGCGCCGCGATCCTCCTCGCCGACGAGACGCAGGTGAAGCTCAACTCGCTCTCGAACCTCACGATCACGGCGATCGGCGGTGCCGCCAGCGGAGTGCTTCCCGCATCCGCGGGAGCGGCGGGCGAGGGCAGCGTGCTATCGCTCGGGCAGGGTGAGGCGTGGATTCGTCGCAAGAGCCCCGGCGGCTTCGAGATGAGGACGCCCACGGCGAGCGCGGCCATCCGCGGCACGGAGTTCGACGTGACGCAAGCCGGCGCTGGCGAGACCCGAGTGGCCGTTCTCGACGGCCTGGTCTCGCTGCGAAACGACGTGGGCGACGTCTCGCTCGCCGCCGGTGCGCTGGGAACCGCGCGGCCGGGCCAGGTGCCCACGCGCACGGTGCTCGTCGAACCGGAGAATGCCGTCCAGTGGACGCTCTACTATCCGACGCGCCTGGCCTCGGCGGACTACGGCGTCGCGCTGCCCGATGCGACGGTGTCGGCGATCGCCGAGTCCGTCGCCGCCGAGAACCGAGGGGACGGTGAAGGCGCCCGCGCGCCGCTCACGCGGCGGCTCGCGGCCCAGCCCGACGACGCGGCATTGCTGGCGCGGCTCGCGGCTCTCGACCTCGCCAGCGGTCGCGCCGCCGAGGCGAAGTCGGGGCTCGATCGTGCGCTCGCCGTGGA
Organism: bacterium; assembly: GCA_046331705.1. Classification (GTDB taxonomy): domain Bacteria; phylum JADJOY01; class JADJOY01; order JADJOY01; family JADJOY01; genus JADJOY01. Next base: position 16,947 of record JAXLQJ010000049.1, read on the forward strand.
GCCCGGCAACCTCGCCGCCCGAGCGCTTAGCTCCGTCTACCACGTGGTGCGCAATCACCTCGACGACGCCGAAGTGGACGCGCAAGCGGCCCTCGACGGGCATCCCGACTCGGCCTCCGCACGGGTCGCGTTGGCGCGGGTTCGCCAGGCGCGATTCGATCTCGCTGGCGCGGAGACGCTGCTGCGCGCGGCGCTCGCTCGCGACCCTTCGAACCTCGCGGCCCACCTCGACCTGGCGCGGATCCTGTTCGGTTCGGACCGCGTCGCCGAGGCGCAGGAAGTCCTGGCGCGAGCCCGCACGCTTGCATCGGGCGATGCGGAGGTCCTGACGCTCGACGGCTTCGCGGCGCTGGCGCGCGGCGAGACCGAGCGCGCGAGCGGGACGCTGGCGGAAGCCGCGCACGCCAATCCCGATCGCGGCGAGCCGCACCTCGGGCTCGGCCTCGCCCATTTTCGCCGTGGCGCCGTGCGCGAGGGCCTGACGGAGATGCTGATCGCGACGCTCCTCGAGCCGCGCGTCGCGCTCTACCAAAGCTACCTCGGCAAGTCGTACCTCGAGTTCCGGCGCTTCGACGAAGCGCTCGGGGCGCTCGAGCGCGCGAGCCAGCTCGATCCGCGCGATCCCACGCCGTGGGTCTATCGCGGCGCGGTGCTGCGCGATCTGAATCGGCCGGTGGACGCGCTGGAGGCGTATCTCCACGCGGTCGAGCTCAACGACAACCGCGCGGTCTACCGCTCGCGCTTCCTCCTCGACCGCGACCTCGCCGCCAAGAACATCTCGCAGGGCCAGGTCTACGACGAGCTGGGCTTCTCGGCGTGGTCGACGAGCCAGGCGGTCTCGAGCCTGGAGCACGATCCACTCGAATCATCGGCGCATCTCTTCCTCGCCAGCGCCTTCGGCGGCGAGCCCGATCGCAACAACGCCGCCGCGTCGGAGCTCTTGCAGACCCGCCTCACGCTGCCGGTCAACGCGAACACCTTCAACACCTTCAACGAGTACACGTCGCTCCTCGAAGTGCCGCACGTGAACGGCGAGGTGGACGCAACGGTCGGCGACTTCGGCTTCGGCGAGGCGGGCGGCAACGTCTACGGCGGCAACGACTCGATCGCCGCGATCCAGCTCGGTTCGTACCGCAACGACCCGGCGTGGGGTCTGCTCGACGCCGAGCAGCAGGCCGGCTTCAGCTCGACGTCGGTGAAGGTGGCGCTCGGGCCGCGCGCGAGCCTGCTCGGCGCCTTCGACGTGCAAACGCTCGACGGAGGCGATCCCTCCGCCACCGACATCCACGTTCTCGAACCCGTCGGCGACACCACCTTCGCGGTGAAGCGCATCTTTCCCGAGGGGCTCGATCGCACCGCGCGCGACCGTGTGCTCGTGGCGGTGCCCACCATCGGCGCCCACGCGGAGCTCGCGCCGGGCACGGACCTGCTGGCGGCCGTGGAGGGCTTCACCATCGACGACGAGTCGCTCGCCAACCGCGACCTCGGCGACGGCATCGCGTTGCACGAGCAAGGCGGCTTCGAGCACTACGCCGTCGGCACGTCGGCGATGGTGCGGCATCGTGCCGAACCGTTCACGCTGATCGCCGCGGTGGATGGCTCGTGGCTCGGCGATCGCAGCCGCGGTCGTCAGACCTACGTCGACACGGCGACTGGTGAGACCCTCGACGAGGTGCAGCCTTCGACCGAGACCGAGCAGCGCAGCATCGAGGGCTGGCTGCGCGCCGAAGCCGAGGGTCCCGCGGGGCTCTTCGGTGAAGCGGGAGTGCAGCTCGCGTGGTTCGATGGCGGCGACTTCCGGCGCACCGACGAGTTCGATCCCGGTCCGTTCGTGGGCGTGCGCTGGGAGGTGATGAAGGGGCTGCGCTTGCGCGCCGCGTACATGGAGGTCCGCACCATCCCCATCGAGGGATCGCGGATCACGCCGTCGGTGGTGTCGGGGTTCCCGCTCTTCGTGAACCAGTTCGACGGGCAAGACCGCGCCGAAGTGGACGGCGGCATCGAATGGGAGCTGGGTAGCCGCACCTTCGTGGGTCTCACCGGTTTCCATCGCACAACGGATTTCTACGCGACCCGCTTCGACGAAGAGACCTCGAGCTTCGAGCTGGCGCCCGTCGACGAGGAGCAAAACGGCGGGCGGCTCGCGATCAACCAGATCCTGAGCGGCTGGTTCTCGGGCTTCGCCGAGGCACGGACCACCGCCAGCACCACCAAACTCTTCGACGAGCGCGACGACGAGCTGCGTCTCGGGCTCAACTTCATCCATCCGTCGAGCCTGCGCTTGCGCGCCACCGCGACCTATCTCAACCAGACCTTCGGCCACACCGCATTCGCGCTCGCCGACGAGGACACCTGGCTGCTCGGGCTGGCGGCGCGCTACGAGCTCTTCGACAAGGCGCTTCGAATCGAGGGCGCGATCCAGAATCTCCTCGACGAGCGCTACACGCTCGTCGCCGACAACCTGGCGCTGCGCTCCGATCTCGCGCCCAAGCGCGACTTCCGGCTGACGCTCACCTGGAATTGGTGAGGTCAGCCTTCGGGGGCGGCCTCGCGGCCGCCCCTACGGCGTGCCACGCGTGCTCGTCGTCACGAACGTGTAGGGGCGGGCGCGAGCCCGCCCTCTTGCGATCGGACGCCGTTGCGGCGTCGTGACCTCGTGCTCACCCGTCGCGGGCGATCACCACCACGCGGTCCTCGCGGCGCAGCGCGAGTGCCAGGTCCTTCGCCGGGTTCATCAGCACGCCGAAGTTGTTGGCGCGCGAGTTTTCCGCGCGCTCGAGCTTGAGCCCGATCGCCACCTCGCCGCGCTGCAGCGAGCCCGACAAGAGATCCGCGAACACGCAGCGCTCGGGATGAGTCGTGTAGAGCGCCGCCGGCTTCAGGTGGACCTCGCAGCCACCGGCATCCAGCAGCTCCTCGTAGATGAGCTGGAGCATGAGCTGCTGCGAGACCTGGGTGAGCACCATGCTGACCATCTCGGGGCTGATCACCATGTCGCCGAGCTTCTGACCCATGAGCAGGTCGGCGTTCTGCGGGTGCAGGAACTCGGTGGCGATGCGTCGCTCGGAGCTCTCGCCGCGTTCGCGCAGCACGTCGCGGAGCGAGAGCAACGTGATGATGGTGCGGGCGTCGGGATCGGCGTCGCCCATCGACCGATCCGCGAGCAGGATCACGCTCTCGTGCGCGGGCCCGAGCAGCGAGGCCAGATGCTCACGCTTGGCGTAGTTCGTCTGCGCGTACGAGTACGCCACGGTGCGCACCGGCTGGCTCAGGTTCTCGGCCATCAGCGCCGCAGCGACCTCGGGAGGGTGATGGGCGACGATGCGCAACGGCATGCCGGGCGGCGCCAGGTCGCGGTCGAGCTCGGAGACGATGTCGTAGATGCTCTCGTTCCAGCCCAGGACCAGCACCTGCGTGGGACGGCTCGGCTCGAGTGGCGCCGTCGAGACCGCCTCGCCGGGGTGCGGTGTCGCCTTCGGATCGAAGACGAGATCTCGCCCGCGGCTCACGAAGATCAGCCATTCGCCCTTGGCGACGCGGTAGTCGGCGCCTGGGTTCAAGCACGGGATGAATCGATCGCGGCCGGCGACGCGCTCCATGCGGCTCACGCCGATGGGAATCGCGTTCGCGAACTTGGGCCACAGCTCGCCGAAGCGCTGGCCCTCGAGCTCGGGGTAGCCGGCGACGAAGATCTCGCTGCCCGAGAAATCGAAGAGCTCGCGATAGACGATCGAGAGGTCCGGTTGTCGGGACGCTTGCACCAGGAGCTTGCTGATCGTGGCGCTGGAGTTGACGATCGAGACCTCGCCGGCGGCGGCGATGGAGGCGGCCTGGAAATAGCCGCGCTTGATGATCTCCGCCGCCATCTTGGGGCGGCGCTCGCCCCATTCGCGAAACGACGAGAGCTGGATCAGCGTCTTGATGACGCGGATGTCGGGGTCCTCGGTGGCGCTCGGCGCGGACTCGTCGGCCAGCACCACGATGTTGAAGGCCTTGTCGAACGCGACGCGCCTGAGCTCGACCAGGTTGGAGGGATCGCCGGTGCGGAACACCAGCCGCACGTTGGCGCCGACCGCCGCCTCGGTGCGCACCCGCTCCTTCATGAGATCGAGCTCGTGGCGGCAGAGCACCACCACCGTCGCCTGGCGAGCGCTCTCCGAGAGCAGGCGCAGGATCGAGAAGATCTTGTCGTTCCAACCCAGGATCAGCAGGTGGTCCCGCTCCTTCACCACGCCGTTGCCGCTGCGCAGCGAAGCGAGGCGAGCCTCGATCGCGGAGGAGACGAGACCGACGAGCGTGCCGAAGATGCCGAGCCCGGCGAAGCACAGCGCGAACGACACCAGCACCACCGGCCACGTGGCGCGGTAGTCGGCATTGGCGGCGGAGGGATCGAGGACGTGGCCGATCGACCACCAGAAGCTGTCGGCGAGCCCCCGATCGAGATCGCGGCGAATGCCTTCGACGTCCGCGTTCTCGGGTGAGAAGAGACCGACGTAGTAGGCGCACATCCCGAGCAGCACGATCGCGGCCGAGAGCGCCGTGAGCAGCAGCACCTGCGCGCCCGTGCCGCGGGCGAACCAGTTGTCGAGGCGGTAGCGGACGTGCTCGCGAATCTCGCGCCAGCTGCTCTTCAGCGTCGCCATTCGCTCGACCTCACGCGGCGCAGCGCTCACCGCCGTCAGGGCCGTCGCCGTCGGTCGCGAGCAGCGCCAGGCAGGAGTCGAGGCGCTCGGTGCGGATGAGCGCTTGCCACCGTGCGTCCGCGTCGGCGAGCCCGGCGAGATAGCCGCGCAGGTGGCGGCGCGTCGCGAAGATCCCCGGCTTCTCGCCGCGGCTCTCGACGTTCCATGCCAGGTGGGTGCGCGCCAGCGCCAGCCGCTCGGCGGCGCCGGGCGCCGCGCGCTCGCGTCCGAGGTCGAGGAGCGCGCGCGCCTCGCGGAAGACCCACGGATGGTCGATCGCGGCGCGGCCGATCATCGCCGCCGCGCAGCCCGTCTCGTCGAGCGCGCGTCGCACGTCCGCGGCGCTGCGGACGTCGCCGTTCACGATCACCGGGATTCGCACCGCCTGGCGCGCGCGCCGCGCCCAGCTCCAGTCGGCGGGGCCGTCGTGGCGCGCCATCGCGGTACGGCAGTGGATGGTGAGCGCCGCGACTCCCACGTCTTCCAGCCGCCGCGCGAGATCGACGATCGGCATGTGCGATTCCGGGCCGTAGCCGATGCGGGTCTTCACCGTGACGGCGAGTCGCGTGCCCGCGACGATCCGCGCCGCCATCGCCACCATCGCCGTCGGGTCGCGCAACCAACCCGCGCCGCCCCCTCGCGCCATGATCCGCGGTACCCAGCAACCGCAGTTGATGTCCAGGAAAGCCGGCCCCGCGTCCTCGGCGACGCGCGCGGCTTCCACCAACTCGTCGGGGTTGCCGCCATAGATCTGAATCGCGGTGGGGCGATCGTCGGGGGCGAGTGTGAGCTTGCGGCGCGAGGTCTTGCAGCCGCGCAGCAGGCTGCCGACGTTCACGAACTCCGTCACGCACAGCTCCGCGCCGACGGTGCGGCAAAGGCGCCGGAACACGGCGTCGGAAACGCCGTCCATCGGCGCCAGGATCACCGGGCGGCGGGCCAGGAAGTCGTGAAGCGTGTCGCGCGTGAAGGTCATGGAAGGGCCGTCGCCGCGCCGATCGGGCAACGACGAGGCAACGGTGAGGCAATGGCTCAAGACTAGCAAGGTCTCGGGAATCGAGCGCGCGCGGCTATGCTCGCCGCCACCGCGGGAGGAGCGTCGACCATGTCTCAGCTCATTTCACTTTCGTACTCGCCCTGGTCCGAGCGCGCGCGCTGGGCGCTCGATCATCACCACATCCAGCGGCGGAACGTCGAGTACGTGCCGATGGTCGGCGAGCCCTACTTGCGCTGGAAGCTCGGCAAGCTCACCGGGCGCGTCACCGTCCCGGTATTCGTCGACGAGGCCGGGGTGTGGAAGGACTCGCTCGACATCGCGCGCCGGGCCGACGCCATCGGCAGCGGAAGCCCGCTCTTTCCCGCGGGAACCGAGGACGAGATCGCGCGCTGGAACGAGCGTGCCGAGCGAATCCTCGCCGCCTCGCGGGTGCTCTCGCTCCGTCGCACGGCGGCCAACCCGCGTGCGATTCAGGAGAGCATGCCGTTCCCGAAGGCGCTGAAGCCGTATCTCTTGCCGCTGGGACGGAGCGCGGTCGCGTTCATCGCCAAGAAGTACGCGACGGCCGCGCTCACCGATGCCGCTGCGGATGCCGCGATTCACGACGGGCTCTCCGAGATCCGGGCCGCGTTGGCCGGCAAGCGCGGTCATCTGCTCGGCGATGGGCTCACGTACGCCGACATCGTGGCGGCGACCTCGTTCCAGCTCGCGGCGCCGGTCGCCGATCGCTACATCCGGCTCGGCCCCGAGACGCGCAAATGCTGCACGTCCGAGCGCGTCAGCCGTGACTTCGCGGATCTCGTCGCCTGGCGCGACGAGCTCTACGCGAAGTACCGCTGACCCTCACCCCACGTCGAGCCGGAACGTGGGGTAACGCGACGCCGCCGCGAGCAATGCTTGCTCGCTCGCGCGGGCATCGAGTCCGGGAAAGAACGGTCTCACCTGCCAGCCCCAGCGCGCGAGATAGGACCGCAGCACGTCCGGCTTCGCCGCGTCGGGAATCTCGGTCGCGCGAAACGCCTCGATGCGCGAGCCGAGACGCAGCTCACCTCCGCCACTCGCCCGCAGGTTCTTCACCCAATGGGCCTCGCCGCGCGGCGCGACGAGGTAGCGCGCGCCCCCGTGCACCAACACGTTCACGGGCGTGGTGCGCCACTCGCCGCTCTTGCGCCCGCGCACGGCCAGGATTCGCGAGCCGAAGAACGCGACACCGAAGCGCGACAGGAAGAGCGGCAGCAGATTGAAGGCTCGCGTGATCCAGTCGGGACGGGCGAAGCGCTCATGCGCCATGGGGATCCCTTCGCGCGAACGTTCCCGCGGCGAACGCCGCCGTCCGGGGTGGCGGGAGAGACCGTGCCGCCCGCCGTTGCCTTGCTGGCCAGAATGGCCCGCGATAGGCTCGTTTTCCATTCCCCCATTCGACGTCGGAACCGATCGCGGCACGAAGCCTCGCGCCGCAAGCTGGTCCCGCGAGCGAGGAGACCCGTGGCGCTATTCGTGTTCATCGGTCACGACGGCCCGGAAGGCACCGCCCGCCGCGAGCAGTACCGGGCGGCTCACGTGGCCGCCCTCGACAAGCTCGACGCCGAGGGTCGCATCGCCTTCGCGGGCCCCATCCGCGACGACGCCAACGCCGCATCCACCGGCGCCGTGATCGTGTTCGACGCCGACAGCCTCGACGCCGCCAAGAAGCTCATGGCCCACGACCCCTACGTCGTGGGTGGCGTCTTCGCCAACTATTCGATCCACCCGTTCCGGCAGGCGTATCCCAAGTAGCGTCGCGCGCCGCGCGACGTTCGGTGGCTACCCGCTCGGACGACGGACGTTCGACCACCGCCAACCGACGACGAAAACGACCAGACGAGGAGAACGACGATGGATTGGGGAATGGCCAATCGCATGGCCCGCATGATCAAGCCCGACGGCAAGTGCTACTTCCTGCCGATCGACCACGGTTATTTCCAGGGCCCCACGCGCTGCTTGGAGCGCCCGGGCGAGACCATCGCGCCGCTCTTGCCGTACGCCGACGCGCTCTTCTGCACCCGCGGCGTGTTGCGCGCCGCGGTGCCGGCGAGCTCGGATGTGCCGATCATCCTGCGCGTTTCGGGCGGTAGCACGATGGTGGGCAAGGACCTCGCCGACGAAGGCGTCACCACCAGCATCGAGGAGATCCTCCGCGTGAACGCCACCGCGGTGGGGATCTCGGTGTTCGTGGGCAGTGAGTACGAGAGCCAAACCCTCATGAACCTCGCCGACCTCGTGAACGACTGCGAGGACTACGGCATCCCCGTCATGGCGGTGACCGCCGTGGGACGCGAGCTCGAGAAGCGCGACGCGCGTTTCCTCGGCCTTGCTTGCCGGGTGTGCGCCGAGCTCGGCGCGCGCGTGGTCAAGACCTACTGGTGCGACGACGGATTCGACAAGGTCGTGAACGGCTGCCCGGTGCCCGTGGTGATCGCCGGCGGTCCCAAATGCGAGACCGAGAAGGAAGTGTTCGAGTTCGTGCACGACGGCATGTCGAAGGGTGCCATCGGGGTGAACCTGGGCCGCAACGTGTGGCAGGCACCGCATCCGCTGCCCACGATGAAGGCGCTCGCCGCGCTCATCCACCAGGGCCTCAACGTCAAGCAGACCCTGGACGTCTTCAACGCCGCGCTCGCCGACGAGCAAGCCGCCGCCAAGAAGAAGTGAGTCTTCCGATCTCCCGCCGCTCGCCGGTGCAGCCGACGCCGCGGCACGATGGATCTCTCACGGGCGGCCTGGCATTCAGGCCGCCCGTCTCGTTCGAGGAGTGACCCGATGCGCGTCGGCATGTACTACCGAAACGACGACGTTCGCGTGCAGGAGCTGCCCGTTCCCAAGATCGGACCGGGCGAAGCGCTGGTGAAGGTGCATGCCAGCGGCATCTGCGGCAGCGACGTCATGGAGTGGTACCGGATCAAGAAGGCGCCGCTGGTGCTCGGCCACGAGATCGCCGGCGAGATCGTGGAGCTGGGCGCCGGCGTCACCCGCTACAAGCCGGGCGATCGCGTCTTCGTGTCGCACCACGTGCCCTGCAACACCTGCCGCTACTGCCTGCGCGGCGATCACACCGCCTGCGAGACGCTCCACACCACCAACTTCGATCCCGGCGGCTTTTCCGAGTACCTGCGCGTGCCGTCGCTCCAGACCGATCGCGGCATCTTCGTGCTGCCCAACGAGGTGAGCTGGGACGAGGGCACGTTCGTCGAGCCGCTCGCATGCGTGGTGCGCGGACAGCGCGTGGCGAACCTGCGGCCCAGCGACAGCGTGCTGGTGCTGGGTAGCGGCATCTCGGGCCTCATGCACATCATGCTCGCCAAGGCTCTCGGCGCAGGCCGCATCCTCGCCACCGACGTCGCCGATTTCCGTCTCGACATGGCGAAGGACTTGGGCGCCGAGCACACCATTCGGGCCACCGACGACGTGCCCGCGCGCGTGAAGGAGCTGAACGAGGGCCGCGGCGCGGATCTCGTCATCGTCTGCACCGGCGCACGTCCCGCGTTCACCCAGGCGCTCAACTCGGTCGATCGCGGCGGCTCGGTGATGTTCTTCGCGCCCACCGATCCCGGCGTGGACCTGCCCGTCCCGGTCAACGACTTCTGGCGGAACGGCATCAAGCTCATGCCGTCCTACGGCGCGGCCCCCAACGATCTCGCCATCTCGACCGAGCTGATCCGGTCGAAGCGCGTGCCCGTGGCGCGCTTGGTCACCCACCGCCTGCCGCTCGATCAGATCGGCGTCGGCTTCATGCTCACCGCCAAGCCCCAGAACTCGATGAAGGTCGTGATCGAGCCGCAGCGCTGACCGACCGCTGAACGACTCGCGCTCGCGCGTTCCTCGGGCTTGCCGGCGCTTCCTCGGGGAACCGTTCCAACTCGCGGCCGAACGAGATCCGTGGTGCTCGCGGGGCTCGCGCCCACGCCGAGTCGCTACGCTCGTCGGCGCGGCTAGACCAGGACGTGACTCGCGACGCGGCGTTCACTCCGCGGGGACCTTGTCCTTGCCGTCGAACGGAGGCGAGTAGATCGCGTAGGCGATCGCGGGCTCGGGGGACGTGTTGCGAAACGCGTGCACGGTTCCGCGTGGGACGTAGAGGACCGAGCCTTCACCCACCGGACGCGCTTCGTTGCCGATGCGCATGGTGCCGTAGCCGCGGACGATGAAGACGAAGAGATCGTGGGTGTCGTGGCGGTGCGGGTCTTCGCGGTCGCGAATGGCCACCAGGTGATGGCTGCTGCGGCCGTCGCGACCGATCTCGGTGAGCTTGAAGGCCTCGCCCTCGTTGAGCTCGACGAGGGCGGCGAGCTGCTTCAGCGATTCCGTGGTGCGCGCGTCGCCGAAGAGCGCATCCACGACGGGATGCGGCGCCTCGACCGGCTGGCCGCCGAGCCCGGCGGCCGCGCAGCCGACGCTCAACGGCAAGGCCGCCACGAGCCCCAGCCACAGCCAGCGGCGTGTATCGCGAATGAATCGCTTCATGGAAAGCCTCCTGTGAAGGGACGCGGCCGTGAACGCGCGCCAGTCTGGCACTCTCGGGCGGGCCGAGCCACGGGTCGTCGTCACGGATCGCGCGGCGGCATCGCTCGCCGGTGCTGCTTCGCGCCCGGTCAGATGACCTGATAGGCGATCAGCGCGCAAACCAAGGTCATCAGCGCGAGCCCGACGAGGAACAGGACGTCGGCCGCGCGCTCGAGGCGCCGGTAGCGCGACGCCGAGGGTGCGCGCAGCGCCGCATACGCGAAAGCCGTGGCGAGCAGGAAGATCAGCGCGTCGAGAGCCAGAAGCTCGTCCTCGAAGCCCTGGATCTTTCGCAGCTCTTCGATCACCCGGATGAGCCCGATGACCGTGAGACATACGCCGACGAGCGTGGCGGAGACCGTGAGGATGTGCGAGCTCAGCGCCGAATCCTCGGCGCTGAGCGCCCGCGCCGCGCCCTCGCTCGCCGGTCGACTCGCCTCGGACGACGCCGAGGGAGCATCTCGTGGAGACGTTGGGCGCATCGTCCAGCTCGAAGCGCGGGACGGCGCGGCTGTCGCGCTCGCTCGGCGCAACGTTGTCGCCGGTGCGCCCCTCCCGACTCGGTCGCAGCCTACACGAGGCGAGTCGCGCGATCATTCCAGCGGCAGGTGCCACGTCCGCGACTGGGGAGGGTGGCACCAAAGGTGGGTGGCACCAGTGGAGCACCAGTGGAGGGTGGCACCGGTGGATGGGTGGAACTTCGCCACATGTCCCGCGCATGGCGCGGTCGATTCGGCGAGCGCGGAAGAAAAGCGGCTTATCCCCGGGTATTTCCGCGCTCTCCGACGCTGGTATCGCGGTTGCACTCGCGTCGATACGGGAGGGGATATCGAAGTCGAGAGCGGACGAACGACTCGCTCCGACACAGGAAGGTGCCATGAAGATTCACCCGTTGGGTCTCGCCTCACGAATACCGTCGTTGCTGGTCGCAAGCGCGCTCGTGGCGCCGCTTTCCGCGCGCGCCGTCACGATGGAGAAGGCGGCGCCGCCGCCGATGATGCGCTACCCGCAAGTCAACATTCCGGGGGAGCCGCGCTTCGATCCGTTCGTCATCACGATCTACGCCGGCCAATCGGTGCGGTGGGTGAACACCGCCGTCGAGGATCACAACGTCACCAGCGACGACACCTTCAACTACGCCATCCACCGCGGGCTCGACAAGGTCGTCCCCGGCACCGCCAGCAATCACGGCCAACCGGGCTACGTCGAGGTGAAGTTCCCGCAGCCAGGGCTCTTCGTCTACTACGACAAGGAATTCGCGCGGCTCGACGCCAACAGCCAGCCGACCGCTCCCGGACCTTTGGGCGGGATTCAGGACGCCGCTGGCGACTACGGCACGCCGATGATGGGTGTGGTGTGGGTGCTGCCCGCGCCGCCCGCGAGCACGGCGGCGGCGCAGTGACGAGCTGAAGCTCGGCTCCGACCCGATCGCCACCTGCGGTCTCTCGCGAGGCCGGAGGTGAAGTCTCGCGAAGGCGCGCCGCCCTCACCCGGCGGCGCGCGGTTTCACACCACGAGATCCATGCCCGCAGTCGATGCATGCGCATCGGCCTCGCCTCGGAAGAACGACATCCTCAAGAAGGAGTGCCCCATGAAACTCATCACCTGGATCGCTGCCGTGCCGTTGGTCGTCGGTCTCGGTTGCGAGCGCAAGATCATCCTCCCGGAACCGGGCGGCGCCCCGGTGTATTCGCCCCCGTCGAGCATCGTGCCCGGCGCTCCACCCAGCTACTACTGGATCGATCCGGTCGGCGGCTCGGTGCCGATTCCCGAGGAATACGTGTACGTGAACTCGAACGGAGTGGCGGTCGACGAGCGGACCGGCCACGAGCTGCGTCGTCTCGAACGCCAGAACCGCACGCTGACGCGTGAGCTCGAAGCGGAGCAGAAGAAGGCCGCCGAGCAGAAAGTCCGCGACGAGCACCATCTCGAGAAGGACGAGCAGAAGGCCGAGCGCGTGGAAGCGAAGGAGCGCGCGGAGATCGAGCGCGAGCAAGCCAAGGCGCGTGCCGAGGAGCACCGTTGAAGGACCACGGGTCGGCGCGTCCCGCGCCAACCCTGTGCCGCTGGCCTACACGCCGCGAATGCGACAGGTTGGCGCGCGTTCGCGGCGCGCGTTCGGCAATCGCCTCGTCGCGCGAGGACTTCCGTGCACGATCTGGATCGATTCGTTCCTCTCGCTGGTCGCGCTCGAGGTCACACTCGATCCACCCGCGTGAACCCGGCCGCTCCTGCGAGCGCGCGACGCCGGGCCATGGCCGGTGTCTTGTTGCTCGGCGTCGTGGCGCTCACGTTCCTCGCGAGCACGGCGCGTGGCGACGACGACGAGGACGAGCAACCGAAGCGCCTCGAGAGCAACACGCGCATGGGCGAGATCCGGCTCTTCGAGCCCGACTCGAGCGCCCGCGCCTTCGTCTTCCTCTTCTCCGACGCCAGCGGTTGGTCGGCGGTCGACGACGAGGTGGCCAGGGAGCTCGGTGATCGTGGCGCCGTCGTGGTGGGTGTCGCGCTCGACGCCTATCTCGCGAACCTGCGCGCCAGCACCGACGGCTGCCATTACGTGATCTCGGAGGTGGAGGCGCTCAGCAAGGAGCTGCAACGCCGGCGCGGCGCCGACGTCTACCGTTCGCCCATCCTCGCCGGCCAGGGAGCCGCGGGGACCTTCGTGTACGCGGCACTGGCGCAATCGCCCGCCGCCACCGTCGCGGGTGCCGTGAGCTTCGATCCCGCGCCCAGCCTCGCCACGCGCGTTCCCCTCTGCGAGGGCGCGCCCGCTCGGCCGCTGATCGGCGGCGGCTTCGCGTACGGACCGAAACGCGAGCTGCCGGGGTGGTTGCGCGTGGCAGGACGCGAGAACGATCCCGCCCTCGCGTTCTTGATGCCGCGCATCCCCAAGGCGGCGCTCGTGACGCTCGACCCCAGTGTGCCGCGCACCGAGTCGTTCGCGGCCCTGGTGCTCGACGAGCGCGCGCTCGCCGAGTCGGCCACTCCCGAGGACCTTTCGGATCTGCCGCTGGTCGAGCTGCCGTCGGCCAAGCCGCCGCGCTATCTGGCGATCTTCCTGTCCGGCGACGGCGGCTGGCGCGACATCGACAAACAGGTCGCCGAGCAGCTCGCGCGAGGAGACGTGGGCGTCGTCGGCCTCGACAGCTTGCGTTACTTCTGGAAGCACAAGTCGCCGGCGCGAGTCGCCGGCGATCTGGAGCGAATCCTCTGGCACTACCGCGATGCGTGGCACGTGGATCGCACCGTGCTGATCGGCTACTCGTTCGGCGCCGATGTCCTGCCGGCGGCGATGAACCGGCTCTCGCCCGAGGCGCGCGCGACGATCGCGCAGATCTCGCTCATGGCGATCGGCCGGCGCAATCCGTTCGAGGTCCACATCACGGAGTGGCTGGGTGAAGAGGAGGACGAGCCGGAGACCGGCGATCCGATCGCGCCCGAGGTCGCGAAGCTCGACCCCGCCTTGCTTCAATGCTTCGTCGGCGAGGACGAAGAGAGCTCGCTCTGCCTCGGCGAGTCGTTCGCCAAGGCGGAACGCGTCCAGACCGCCGGCGGCCATCACTTCGACGGCGACTACGCGAAGCTTGCCGAACGGATTCGCGAGGGGCTCAGCCGCCGCGCCGCCCGTGCCAGCGCCACCGCGGACGCGAGCCCGGCGATGGCCGCCACCCCGGCGACGTCGGTGCCCCCGACGCCGGTGCCAGGCACCGCACCTGTCGCGCCACCAGGGCCGGTGCCAGGCACCGCACCTGTCGCGCCCGTCCTCGCGCCCGTTCCGCCCGGCGAATCGCGCACCCTCTCGGCTCCGGCAGCGCCCGCGGAGTCGTTGGCGGGCGCGCGATCGCCCGCCATCGAGGTCGCGCACGGCGAGCGTCTGCTCGTCATCGCGCCCCACCCCGACGACGAGACGCTCGGCGCCGGCGGTTTGATCGAGCAGGTGGTCGCCGCCGGCGGCACCGTGCGGATCGTCTGGGTGACGGCCGGGGACGGCTACGTGGAAGCCGTCGAGCACGCCACTGGCGAGCTGCATCCCCGGGCAGCGGAATTCGTGGCCTACGGCGAGCGCCGAATCCGCGAGGCCGAGCAAGCGGCGCGGACGCTGGCCGAGGCGGAGCCCTCGCGCGCCGTCGGCGAGGTCCTCGGTTTCCCGGACGGCGGGTTGCGCCCGCTGCTGCGCGATCATTGGGAGCGCACGCGACCCGAGCGCTCGCCCACCACCGGAGCCGATCGGCCGCCCTATCCGGAGGCGCCCGATCGCCGCGCGAGGTACGACGGTGCCGAGCTGGTGCGCGAGCTGCGCCGTGTCCTCGACGAGACGCGGCCCACGCGGATCGCATTCCCCGATCCGCTCGACAGGCACCCCGACCACCATGCCACCGGGCTCTTCACGATTCTGGCGGTGGACGCGTGGCGGGACACGCCGCAGGGGAAGCGCGCTGCGTTCCCGAGCATGCTCGCCTACCTCGTTCACTGGCCCGGCTGGCCCCCGGGTTGGGATCGACCTCCCGAGCGGCAAGACACGCGCCAGGCGCTGTCGCTGCCGGTGGGATTGCCCGATCGCGGATGGATGCGCGCCACGCTCGCGCTCGCCCCCACCGAGATCGATCGCAAGGCGCGCGCGCTCGCGCAGCACGCGACCCAGCAAGCGGCGATGCCCGAGCTCTTGCGCTCGTTCGTGCGCGCCGACGAGCCGTTCACCGTGTTTCCCGAGCGTTCCCTCGAGAACGTCGCGGACTCGGTCGAGCGCGCCCTCGCCGAGTTCGCTCGCGGCAAATGAGCCGCGGGTCCACCGGGACGTCGGTGGGCCCGAGGCGTCAGCGGGCCGATGCGCGCGCGGCCCGCTGCGCAGGCAGCGCGTGTGACCCGCGCCTGCGCTCAGCGCATGAAGATGCGGCGGTAGCCGCCGGCCACCAGCGCGCTCACGTCCGCCATGATCCGCGGCAACGCGAGCCCACCGGGATACGCGAGATAGCGCGGCTCCCAGAGGGGCTCGTATTTCTCCTTGTACGCGCGCAGTCCCTGGAAGTTGTAGAAGCCTTCGCCGTGGCGGAACAGGAACGAGCCCACCTTGGTCCAAAGCGGCGCGATCGCCGAGGTCTCGAGACCCGATAGCGGCGCCATACCGAGGTTGAAACGCGCGAAGCCGTTCGCCTTGCCCCACACCATGAGGTGCACGAAGAGCGCGTCCATCGCGAGCTTCGGCGCGGTCTCGCGAAAGCGCATCAGATCGACCGAGAGCTCGCCGCCGACGGGGGCCGCCCACAGGTTGGCGAACGCCTCGACGCGTCCGCCGCGCTCGATGAGCGCCACCGGAAAACGCGCGAGGTAATGCGGCTCGAAGAAGCCGAGCGAGAATCCTTTCTCCGCCACTTTCTTGTGCGCGAGCCAATCGTCCGAGACCTCGCGCAGCGCGCCGAGCAGCGACGGCACTTCCTCGACCGGCGCCACGCGAAAGGTGGCGCCTTCTTTCTCGAGGCGCCGAAGCGTGTTGCGGTGCTGCTTGGCCGCCGGGCTCGCGAGCTCGAAGGTGTCGAGCGGGATCAGCGCCTCCTCGCCGAGCTTCACGAAGGTGAGCCCGAAGTCGGCGTAGTGGTGCAAACGCTCCTTCGAGACCTCGTAGAAGACCGGGTTGCCGTCGTAGTCGTCGCAGCGCTCCAGGAAGTCGCGGATCAACCCGGGTGCCGCGTCCGCCGGGCCGGCGGGGTCGCCCAGCGCGACCCAGGTGCGCCCCTGCACGCCGTACATCACGAACGCGGTGCGCTCGGCGTTGAAGAGCAACGCCTTGTCGCCGAGCAGCGCCAACGCCGAGGACGACGAGGCATCGCTCGCGACCACCGCCGCGGCCGTCGCCAGATCCTCCTGGCCGACGATCTCGACCTCCGGCGCCGCCGGCCGAAGCAAGCGCCACGCGCCGAGCGCGAGCAGCACCACCGAGGCGCCCACCGTGCCGCGCAAGAACCGTGACGCCTCTTGCTCGATCGCGAACTGCCACCACAGCTCGTTCGAGTATTCCTGGTGCTTGAACGAGAAGAAGCCGAGCCAGACGGACGAGCCGAGCACCGCGAGCGTGGCGGCGATCCAGCCCGCCGAGAACCGCGAAGCGAGGAAAGCCGCGCGCCGGTCGAAGCGTCGCCGGCTTTCCAGCAACGCGACGAGCACCAGCGTCACGATCACCGCCTCTTCCCAGTCGGCCCCTTTCAGGATCGACGCGATGGCGCCCACGCCGAGGGCGACCACCGCGAGATAGAGGCTCGCGTCGAGCCGTCGCGCGATCCCCTGCGACAGCACGAGGAGCGCGACGCCCATGATGCTGCCCAGGAAATGCGACGTTTCCAGCACGCCGAGCGGAACCAGCTGCGCGAGCGCGTCGAGCCGACCGTGTGCCGCGGGGGTCGCGCCCGAGAACAGCAGCACCGCTCCCGCGAGGAAGGTGAACACCGCCAGGATGCGCGGCGTGACCTCCGCCGTGAGCGCTCCCAGCACGGCCCTGGCTCGCGCCACGTGGGTGCGGCGCACCCGCAGCTCGTCGCCTCCGAGCAACGCCAGCGCGGTGGCGAGCGGCAGCCAGTAGTAGACGGCTCGAAACACCAGCAGCACCGGCAGCAGCTCGCTCGCGGGGATGCGCGACCGCAGCAGCACCACCACGGTCGACTCGAAGACGCCCACGCCGCCTGGCACGTGGCTCACGATGCCGAGCAGCTGGGCCGCGATGAACGCGGCGAAGATCGCCCCGAAAGGCACGCGTCCTGGCGGCAGAAGCGCGTGCAACACCGCCGCGGCGAGCGCCCAGTCGAGGCTCGAGAGCAGCACCTGGCCGAACGCGATGGACGGGCGCGGCACGGTCAGCTCGAACTTCCGCACCGTGAGCGGCCGCGGTCGCGTTAGCGACAGCGCCAGGTAGCCGAGGCACGCCGCCACCATCGCGGCGCCGAGCGCGCGCGGGAACGCGGAGAAGATCCCGAGCTGGAACGCGTCGAGCTGCCCTGCGGCGATCGACACCCCGCCGAGCAGCAGGAGCCCGAGCCAGAACGTGCTCGAATAGAAGAGCACGATCCGCGAGAGCTCGGTGGCGTCCAGACCCCAGCGCGTGTAGAAGCGGTAGCGCACCGACGCCCCGGAGATCATGCCGAGGCCCAAGTTGTTGGCGACGGCGTACGCGATGAACGAAGCGAACGCGATCTTGGCGCGGCCGATCTGCTTGCCGAGATACGTGAACGCGAGCTGGTCGTAGCCGGTGAGGATCGCGTAGTTGAGCGCCGTCAGCGCGATCGCCGCCGCGATGCGCGTCAGCGGCAGCGCGGAGAACTCGGCGGAAAGCTGGTGATAACCGACGTGCTTGAGCTCGTGGCGCAAGGCCGCGAGGGCAGCCGTGAGCACCCCCAGCCCGACCAGCGGCGGCAGCCACCGGCGCACGCCTTCCGCGACCTGCGAGGGCGGGGTGTCGTCACGAGAATCGGTCATGAGGATTCGACGAATCCGTCTCGAAGAAAATGCGGTCGCAACTCGTCTCTTCTCGTGATCGTGTCGGTGACGTCCGTGCGGACGCCTCACGGGCACCGTCGAGAGCGTGTCATGACACAGCATCGCTGGCTTCGAGCCAAGCTGGTCGGCGGTCTTGCGATCGTGACGGCGAGCGCCTGTGCGCCGCCGGCGCTTCCGCCCTCCGCATCGCCCGCAGCGCCGGTAGCGGCGGCGTCGCCGTCGGCCACCGCGCCGCCTGCATCCTCGAGCGTCCGCGAGGTGCGCATGGACATGGGGCGCTTCGGCCATGGCGCGTACCTCAGGCCGTCGAAGCCCAACGGCTCGCTGGTGCTGCTGCTCGCGCCGAGTGCCGGGCTGCGTGGCGCGGACGGCGCGCTGGCGCATTCCCTCGCCGAGCGGGGCGCGCTGGTGGCGCAGCTCGACTTCGACGCCTACGAGCAGCGGCTCGCCGCTGGCGCGCAGGACGCCTGCTCGTGGCCGACCGCCGACTTCCAGGCGATGACCAAGCGGGTCGGCAAGGACGCCGGTCTCGCGAGCTTCGTGGCGCCGGTGATCGTCGGCATCGACGAGGCGGCGCCGATGGCCGTGACGGCGGTCGCGCAGGCCAAGCCCGGCATGTTCCGCGGCGTGATCACCACCGGGTTCTGCGCGCGTCTGGCGCTACCGAGCCCGCCGTGCGCGGGTGCGAACGCGCTCGGATGGGCGGCGTCCACCACGGCGGGACGGGGGCGGATCTTGCCACCCCGAGCGATGCCGGCGCCGTGGCTCGCTTTCGCGACGAGGGCGCGCGCGCACTGCCCCGCACCCGAGGCGGAGGCATTCGTGAGCGGCACGCCTTCGGCGACGCTCGAGCGCCTCGATGCTCGCGGGGCCGAGTCCTCGGAAGCGTTGGTCGCGGCGATCGAGAAGATGGCGGCGCCGGCGCAACCGAGCGCCGCCGCTGGCGGGCTCGCCGATCTCCCGCTGATCGAGATGCCCGCCACCGCCGGTCGGAGCGATCTGGCGGCGGTGTTCGTGTCCGGCGACGGCGGCTGGGCGAGCCTCGACGAGCAGGTCGCTAGCTACCTCAACGCCCGCGGCGTGCCGGTCGTGGGCCTGAGCGCGGTGCGGTATTTCTGGACGCAGCGCGCGCCCGACGAGGTGGCGCGCGATCTGGCGCGGATCTCCCGCCACTACCTGGATGCGTGGGGCAAGCGGCGCGTGCTCTGGGTGGGCTACTCGGCGGGTGCCGATGCGTTCGGGCTGGTCACGGCCCGCATGCCCGCCGAGCTGCTCGCCCAGGTGGCGGCCGTCGCGCTGATCGGGCCAGGGACGCGGGCGGACTTCGAGTTCCACGTGACCGACTGGATTCCCGGAGAGCACGGCAAGCGCGGCGTGCCGATCCTCCCCGAGGCGCTCGCGATCCACGGGGTGCCGCTGCTCTGTGTGCGCGGCACGGAGGAGCCGGTGTCGCTCTGCCCGCTGCTGCCACCCGGTCACGCCACCCAGTTGCTGCTGAGCGGCGGGCACCACTTCGGGGGCGACTACGACGCGATCGGGAAGGCCATCCTGGACGCGGCCGGGCATTGACCGGCTTCGCGCCGCGGCGCCGGCCCCGTCAGCGGTGGCGCAACGCCTCCGCGAGATCGGTGAGCAGATCGATCTGGATCTCCTGAAGCTCCGCCATGCGCTCGAACTGGCTGTGCAACAGGTGATCGACCTTGTCGTGCAAGCTCGCGATCTCGAGCTCGGCCTTCAAGTTGGTGCGGTAATCCTCGTCCGCTTGCATGCGATCGCGAGCCGCTGCGCGGTTCTGCGCCATCATGATGATCGGCGCCTGGATCGCGGCGAGGCACGACAACACCAGGTTGAGCAGGATGAACGGGAAGGGGTCGAACGCGCTCGCGCCGAGGCGTGAGTTCAGCGCCATCCACGCGGCGAGCACCACGCCGAACACGATCACGAAGCTCCACGAGCCGCCCACGCGCGCCACCGCGTCTGCGGCGCGCTGGGAGCGCGTGACGGTGCGCCTGAACTGCTCGTCGATGTTCTGGGCGATCGTGAGGTGCTGGCCCGCTTTCTGCGCGACCTCGTGCTCGACCTTGGAGAGCTCGCCGCGCTCCTGCTCCAGCCGCTCGAGCACGTAACCGATGCGCGCGTGGTTGAGGCAGCGCCGACACACGTGGCCCTCGCCGCTCCATTTCCCGGGATGGTGGTTGGCGAGGTGCTGGGCGAGCTGTGGTCGCACGCTCGATGCGCGCACCACGTCCTTGCGCGGCAGCACCCGGCCGCAGATCACGCACGTGCGTGGCTGGATCTGGGTCGCGAGGTCGAACGATCCGGTGATGCTCGATTCTTCCAGGTTCGGGTTCGGCATGGCCGATTCCTCTCGACGCGGGACGCTCAGCGGGCGCGGCGCTGCAGCTCGCGTCGTCGGGGCGCTGCGGGCTCGGGATCGTAGCGAATGTCGCCGGTCGCGCGCACGTCGTAGCCGGGTACCCGCGCCAGCTCCTGGCGGAGCTCGTCGGTCTGGGCGATCTCGCAGAGCCGCGTGACCAGCGGATCGCCGAGCGCGCCGGCGAAGAGCGCCAGTCCGTACGGCTCGGTGGCGATGGCGTGGAACGCGAGCCCCAGACGCTCGGCCCAGGCGCGCGTCACGATGCCCGCGTCGCTCTCGCCCCGCGCCACCGCGCACGCAACCTCCCGGTGCGAAGCGAGGACCTGGTGCTTGCCGAGCTTGGACCGAGCGCGCGCCAGCGCCGCGGCGAGGTGAACCATGACGCCCGCGGTCGGTGGGCGCGCCGCGAGCCGAACGCGCGCCACGTTCGCGAGCGTGACCGCGGGGCGATCCGTGCGCCACGCGAGCCCCACCTCGCGCGTCACGAGGTGCAGGCGCGCCAGACGTTCGCTGCCGACCCGGGGCGGCGGACCGTCGCCGTGACATCCCGCGGCGAGGACTCGATGGCTCGCGAGCAGCTCGAGTGCCACGCCGCTATCCGCCTGCACGAAGCCGAGCAGCGGCGCGGCGGCGGCGCGATTCACGTGCGCCAGCAAGATGTCGATGACCACGTCGCCGTTGGCGGCGACGAGCGGCGGCAGCGTGAACGGGGGCGCTGCACGGCGCTCGCCGGGTGCCGGCGTGGCATCGGATCCGGCCCAGCGCAGCACGTCCTCGCGATCGAAGCGCCACTCGCCGCCGATGCGCCGGCCGGGAAGCCCGCGGCGCAACAGCCGATAGACGTGCTTGGGGTGGACGCGCAGCAGCTCCGCGACCTCGACGGATTTGAGCAGCGCCGGCTCGTCGCTCATGGCGCGAGAGGGTAGCAGGCGCCACGAAGCCGCGCGCGGGAGCCGCAGGGAGCCGGAGGGAGCGGCACGGAGCGGCACGGATCGGCAACGCACCGCGCGGAGCCCCCCGCGCGACGAATGCTCGCGACACGGGGATCGTGCCGACGAACGCCCCGCCTCTCGACGATGGCAATTGACACCATGAGTAGCAATAAGCAACAACAAGAACGATCCATCTCCAACAGAGGACTGCACATGACGACACGACTCCGAACTTCCAGCTCGCGGTGGCGCGCGGTCGTGGCGCTGATGGCGTTGCTCGCGCTCACGATCGCCAGCCGTGCCCGCGCCTCCGACGCCAGCGAAGGCACCATCGTGCTCGCCGCCGCGAGCCTCACCGACGTTCTGCCCAAGGTTGGCGAGGCGTGGGCACACACGGGGCACGCGGCGCCGCGCTTCTCGTTCGATGCGTCCTCACGCCTGGCCAAGCAGATCGAGGCGGGGCTCGCCGCGGACGTGTTCGTGTCGGCGGACCTCGACTGGATGGACTACCTCGACCAACGAAAGCTCCTCACCGCGGGCAGCCGGAGCGTGATCGCCGGTAATCGTCTGGTGGTGGTGCTGCCCACGGCGTCCACGCTCACCCTCGCGGACGCGAGCCCGCTCGCCTCACCGGCGGTGAGGCACCTGGCGCTCGCCGCCGAGACCGTTCCCGCGGGCAAATACGCCCGCGCGGCGCTGGCTTGGGCAGGAGTCACCAAGGCGGTCGAGCCCAAGGTCGTGAGTGGTGAGAACGTGCGCACCGTGCTCGCGTGGGTGGCGACGGGCGAAGCGGACGCCGGAATCGTCTACAGCACCGACGCGCGCGCCGAACCGCGCGTGAAGGCCGCGTACACGTTTCCGGTCACCGCGCACCCACCCATCGTCTATCCGGCGGCGCTGCTCGCCGGCGCCGCCGATCCGACCACGGCGCGCTCGTTTCTCGACTTCCTGAAGAGCGCCGCCGCGCGGCCCATCTTCGAGGCCGCCGGCTTCACGTGGCTCGCGGACGTCCCCTGAGCACGCCCCATCTTCGATTCGGCGGTAGCCCACACGGGTTCCGCGAGGAAACGTCATGACACGCAAGAGCGTCCTCTCGTTGCTCGGAGCCGCCGCGTTGCTCTCCATGTTGCTGGGTGCCTTCTCGCCGGCCGCGGCGCAGACCGGCACCGGAAATCCCACGGTAGATCAGAAGCTCCTCGAGATGTTGCGTGCCGACGGAAAGCTGAGTGACGAGCAGTACATGCTGCTGCGTGCGCAAGCGGACGCGGAGGCCAAGGCGGCGAGCACCGCCGCCGCGACCATCTCCAAGGCCGACTGGTTGGATCGCTTCTCGCTCTTCGGGGATCTGCGCGTGCGCGGTGAGGCCTTCTTCCAAGACGACGTGACGACGCGCTATCGCGAGCGGTTTCGCGCCCGGATCGGCGTCAAGGCCGCGGCAACGCCCGAGCTCGAGGCACAGTTGCGACTCGCCACCGGCGATCCCGGCGATCCGATCTCCGAGATGCAGACCATGAGCGAGCTCTTCACCCGCAAGCCGGTGAACCTCGACCTCGCCTACTTGTCCGTGAAGCCGACGAAGTCGCTCGGGTGGGATCGCCCTTGGCTCACCGTGATGGGCGGCAAGCTCTCGAGCCCGCTGTGGAAGCCCCGCACCAACTTCGGCTCCGAAATCGTGTTCGACGAAGACCTCGCTCCCGAAGGATTCCAGCAGATCGTGAACCTGAGCGACTCGGCGGATGGATGGTTGCGCAAGCTGGAAGTCCAGGCCTTCGAGTGGTCGGCCAAGGAAATTGCCACCAGCGGCGACTCCTGGATCTTCGGCGGCCAAGCGAGCACCAGCGTGGCCGTCGGCAGCGCGGTCGTCGTGAGCCTCGGCGTCGGTGATTACCATTTCTCGTCACCGGAGCGGATCGCTCAGGAGCTCAACTCGAACGGCAAGATCAACCTCACCAACTCGCTGGTGCTGAAGGACGGAACGGTCGTGAAGGGCGGCACACCCTTCAAGGCGCCCACCGACAAGCCCAATCCGGTCGCCGACTTCCTGTACGGCTTCAACGTGCTCAACCCCGCGATCGCGGTGGCCGTCGATACTGGTGCGGCGGCGTGGCCGGTGAGCGCGTACGCGGACTACGCGCACAACACCGAGGCTTCCGACGGGAAGAGCAGCGCGATGGGTTTCGGCGTGGCCATGGGTCAGACGAAGAATGCGGGCGAGATCGCAGCAGGGGTGGGCTGGCAACGGATCGAGACGAATGCGGTGGTCTCGTCGTTCGCCGGTAGCGACTTCGGCAAGAATGGCGGCACCAACGTCGAAGGTCCGGTGGTGAAGCTCGATTGGATGCCGCTCGCACGCCTCGTCCTCACCGGTCGCAGCTTCTTCGTGAAGCAAATCGAGATCGCGAAGGGCAAACCCAACGCCACCGTCACCCGACTTCAGCTCGACGCGAACTACACCTTCTGACCGCGCCGTGACCGTGATGCGTCGATGAGCCCCGTTGCGCTTTCACTCTCGGTGGGGCTCGTGGCGACGCTGGCGAGCCTGCCGCCGGGCGTCGCGTGCGCGTGGTTTCTCGAGCGCAGCCGTAGCTGCTGGCGCGGGCTCGTGCAGACCGTGGTGATGTTGCCGCTGGTGCTGCCGCCGGTGGTGACGGGTTATCTGCTCTTGTTGCTCTTCTCGCGGCGCGGAGCGCTGGGGCGGGGGCTCGAGGCGATCGGCCTGCCCGTGGCCTTTCACTGGCTGGGTGCGGTCGTGGCTTCGGCGGTGGTGGGTTTTCCGTTGCTGGTGATGAGTGTGACCCTCGCGATGAAGGGGATCGATCCACGGCTCGAGACGATCTCGCGCTCGCTCGGTCGCTCGCGCTGGCAAACGTTCTGGCGAGTCACGCTGCCGCTCACGTGGCCTGGCATTCTCTCGGGCGCGGCGCTCGCCTTCGGACGCGGGCTCGGCGAGTTCGGCGCCACGATCGTGCTCGCGGGCCGCATCCCGGGACGGACCGAGACGATCCCGCTCGCGATCTACGCACGCCTCGACGCACCGGGGGGCGAGGCGCACGTGATCGGCCTGCTCGTGGCCTCGCTCGCGCTCTGTATCGGATGCGTGATCGTGGCGCGGCGCCTGGACGCGGCGCATCGCCGCCGTCTCGAGCTCTCGCGATGAAGCTCGACGTCGCGGCGCGAATCGCGCGGGCCACGGGCTTTGCGGTGGACGTGCGCTTCGCGTGCGATGCGGCGGTGCTCGGGCTGGTCGGGCCGAGCGGCAGCGGCAAGACCACGCTCCTCGACGCGATCGCGGGAATCGAGCCCGGTGCGCGCGTGGTGGTCGACGGCGAGGACTGGTCTCGCGTGCCGCTGGAAGCGCGGCGTGTGGGCTACGTGACCCAGGACGCGCTGCTCTTCCCGCATCTCGACGTGCGTCGGAACCTCACCTTCAGCCCCCGCGCGGGCCCCATCGATGCCGTGGTGGAGGCGCTCGGGCTGCGTTCGCTGCTCGACCGGATGCCACGCCATCTGAGCGGTGGCGAGCGACGCCGCGTGGCGCTGGCGCGCGCGCTGGTGAGCCAGCCACGACTGCTGTTGCTCGACGAGCCCTTCGGCGGTCTGGACGAGGCGAGCCGCCGCGACGCGATCTCGCTGCTCGACACCGTGCGCCGCCGCTTCGGCGTGCCCGCCGTGCTGGTGAGCCACCTCGCCGACGAGGTCATCGGGCTCACCGATTGGGTGGTGCGGCTCGACGCCGGACGGCTGGTGGCCGAGGGCGCCGGGCCTACGGTGCTGCGCGCCGGCGAGACGCACGTGGACAACTACTTCACGGCCGAGGTGACCGCGCCGGATCGTGTGCGAGCGGGTGCGGTCGCGCTGGCGGCGCCGATCCCCGCGCACGCCACCGGCAGCGTGCGGCTCGCGTGCTACGCCCACGACGTGCTGTTGGCGTCGGATTTCGTCCCTGGGCTCTCGGCGCGAAATGCCTTTCGCACCACGGTGACGCGCGTCGAGCGCAACGGCTCGCTGGCGCTCGTGACGCTCGCCGCGCCGCCGCTGCGCGCGCTGGTCACCGAGGAAGCGGTGTTCGTGCTGGGCTTGGTCGAGGGCGCCGAGGTCGTGGCGATCGTGAAGGCCACGTCGATCGCCTACCTCGGCCCGGCGTGAGCGTCGGATCGGGCGCGACGGAGACGGGCGGCTGGTCCTCGGCGCGTCTGGGGTGCGAAGCGCCGGTCAGCGGTGCTGGTTCGAGAGCGGCTCGAAGCGCTGCTCCTCGGCGGAGGGCGTCTTGCTCGCGTCGTCGAAGTCCCACGTGTAGGCGATCGACACGAACGTGTTCACGAGCGGCGAGGCTTCGGTCAGGCCGAAGAGCGTTGCGACCGCGAGGTGAAGCTCGTCCGTGATGCGCCACTGAACGCTCGGCCCGAGTGTCGCGACCACCTCCCACTCGTCTTCTTCCTCGCCAGGCTCCTCAGCCGCATCCGACTGGGCGGCGCGAGCGTCCTTCGACTCCTCGTCTTCCGCTTCTTCCTCGGCGCCGATGGTGAGCTCGGCACCCACGCTCAAGCGCTGGTCGAGGAACGAGTAGCCGAGCGCTTGGCTACCCACGATCTCGCGCTCGCGGTCGCCGCCGGTCTGCTGCTCGAACGCGAAGTTGAGCCCCCAATGCCAGCGCGGCGCAAGCTCCGCTCCGAGCAAGAGCTTCGCCTCGAGCTCGTCGGGCTCGTGGACGCCGAACGTGTACTCGAAGAGCACGGCTGGGTTGAGCGGGATCGTGCCCCAGTCGGCGAGCGCCACGCTGCCTTCGATCGAGTGGCCGACGACCTCGAAACCATCTTCTTCGGTCGATTCCTCACGCAGCACGTAGTCGATCTGGCTATGCCAGGGCAGGCCGAGCTCGAACTCCTGACGCACCGCGTGGGTCGCGTCACCCTCGTCGGGGACGCTGGCGTCCCAACCGAGCTCGGTCGAGAATTCCCACGGCGCCAGCACGTAAATCTCGACGTCGGAGAACCGGTGATGCTTGGTCCACTCGGGCTGCTGGTTGGCCCCCACGCGTACTTCCTCGTCGAGAGGCGTCGCCGTGACCGTGTGAAGCTCGGTGGCCGTCGGCGGCGGCGCCGGGGCGTCGGCGGCGTGGCTGCGCACCGCCAGCGCGAGGCCCGCGAGCGCGACGAAGCCGCTCGCGAGGCGGCGAATGAATCGAAACGATGTAGGGCTTCGCATGATGGGGCGTGCATGTAGCCGAACGCTCGGACGACGGGCAAGCCTCGGTCAGTCGCGCCAGTCGAGCGCGCTTCGTCGATTCCGGCCTCTCGAGGCCGCGGCCGCGTCAGCGCGCTGGCGCCGCCGCGGAGGCCTGTAGCCAGCCGCGCCGTTCGAGCTCGCTCGCCACGACCTCGGCCACCAATCCGTTGCCGAACCGATTGAAGTGCTCACCGGTTGGCGAAAGGCAGAGCCGATCGTGAAGCAGCCTTCGTTCGCGAAGGATCGGAAAGAGATCGACGGTGTCGATTCCCGCCCGCGCGAGCGGCGCGGGCAGCCATTCGGGGTCGATGCCGCCGCGATACGTGTCCTCGGTGAGCGCGTAGGTGCTCGGGCTGACCAGCACGAGAGTGCGGGCGCCGAGAGCCGCGGCCCGCTCGACGACGCGCTGGACCAAGGCCACCGAGATCTCGGTGGCGTTCACGCGCGCGGGCGGGATCTCGCCGGGTGGATGCGCACCGAGCTTCTCGAGGCGCGCCAGACCCAGTCGGTCGAGCGCGCTCGCCAGCTCGAAGCTCGCCTGTGCGCGCGCCAGCACGATGCGCCCCAGCCCCGAGCGGTCCCAGCGCCCCAGTGGATCGATGCGGTAATAGCTCCCACCGACGTGGAGCATCCGCGCCACGGGCGCCGCCGGCCGTTCGACGCTCGGCGGCGCGCCCCCGGTCTCGCTCGCGAGCACGGCGCGATAATCCGGCTTGGCGTAGCCGTATTCGAAGCCGACGAGGTTGTTGCGCCAGTCGTTCCGGTAATAGAAGAGCACGACGATGTCCGGCTGGATCGCCGCGCCGATGCGGTCGAGCAGCAAGAGCTCCTGCACCGTGCCGTAGCCGGAGACTCCCCCGTTCACCACTTCGATGCGTTGCTCGGGGTGCGCGGCGCGAAGCCGTTCTTCGAGCTGACTCGGATAGGTGGCATCGGCCGGCGCGCCCCAGCCCCAGGTGAAGGAATCTCCGAGCGCCAAGATGCGGAGCGTGCCCGAAGGCTTGGGTTCGACGATCTCCCGACCGCGCAGGCCGATCCGGTTGATCGCCACGACCTCGCCGTGGCAACGCTCGACGGATCGTTCGACGTTGCGCCAACCGAGCACCGGGTCGTAAGCGAGCCGGCATTCGGTGCCGCTGATCCGAAGCAGCGTCCGGTCGAGCGGCACGCCCACGGCGATCGCGACGCGTGCGCAGAGCTCGCTGACGAGCAACGCGACGCAACCCGCGAGCGCCATCGCCAGAAGCCCCATGGCGGCGCGCCGTGGGCCCCCGCCGCGTGTGGTCGCCCCACGCGTGTCGTCTCGCTGCATGACGGCGCGGGATTGTGGCGAGTCGGCGAACCTGCCTCAAGCGGCTTGCGACGCGCAAAGCCGCGAGGCCCGAGCGCGGCAAACGCCCAGTGGCGGTCGCCGTTCCGACGGGTCGCGAGTCTCGAGGGCTTCAGCGCGCCGAGGTCTGCGTGACGGATCCCGTCGGATACGACCAGCGCAGACGCCCGTCGCCATCGAGCGCCACGGCAGCCCAGCCCGGCGTGCCGTCGGCCAAGGCAAGGCTTCCCACCGAGTAGACGGTGTCGTCGGGTGCGACCAGCACCCGTGCAGCGTGGTCGCCGTCGAGCGAGTCATCGCCGGTGCGCTCGACGGTGGCCGTCCAGCGCGGTTGCCCGTCGGCATCGGTGCGATGAACGACCAGATCCTTTCCGGCCCCGCGCGACGAGAGCGATCCCGCCACCAGCGACTCGCCGTCCGCGGCCACCGCCACGTCGGCGACGTCCTCGCCGCTTTGCGAGAGGCCGTGGATCTCGAGGCTCGCGAGCAGCGTGCCGGCGCCGTCGAACCGTTGAATCGAGGCCTCGGGGATCACGGTGCCATCTCCCGCGCGCTCCACCGTGCCGCCGATCCACACTCCGTCATTGGCCACGGCGAGCGCGGTGCCGCGGTCGAGGCTCGCGAACGTCTCCGTCGGAACCGATCCCGAGCGGCGGGTCCAGCGACGGCGTCCGTCGGCGGCGTAGCGCACCACTTGGATGTTCGAGCCCTCGCCCGCCTCCATCGTGTCGCCGACCACGAACAGGTCGCCGGTCGCGTCGAAGCGGAGCTTGCGCGCCACGTCGAAGTCGCCGCCGCCCGCGCTTCCCGTCTCACCCGAGCCGTCGGCCAGGTCGCTCCAAAGTGGCGTTCCGTCCGCGCTCCACGTGCCCACGAACCAATCGACGCTCGACGATGCGGTGGCGGCGGCGCCGGCCACCGCGACACGGCCATCGGCGCTCGCGTCGACGGCGAAGGCCGTGGTCGACTCGAGGGGATCGGCGGCGCGCGCCGCCAGATCCACCCACGCGACCTCGCCCGAGCGCACGTCGAGACGCGCCACCAGGACACCGCGCTCGGCGTCTCCCGGTTCACCGTCGACGCGCGGCACGTCGCGCGCCGATCCCGCGACGTACGCGGCGTCGCCGTCGACGGCGACCGCCACGACCTCGTGCGAATCGCCGGGGCGGACCAGCGTTTGCCAGAGCCGCTCACCGCTCGGCGCGAATGCCGCGACCACCCCCTGGGTGACGTCGTCGTCCCCCTCGATGCGGCCGGCGGCCACGATCACGTCGTCGGCCGTGACGGCCACCGCGTTCGCGTCGCCGCGACTCTCGACGCGGCCACTCGACCGCACCGGAGCGAATCCCGAGCTGAAGCGAGGTGCGCCATCGGCGTCGAGCAGCACCACCAGCGAGCGCTGGCTCGCGTCGAGACCGCTGAAGCCCACCGCCGCGAGCGACCCGTCGGAGAGCCGTGCCGCATCGTGGAAGCCACCGACCTCGGTGGGTGGACCGACGGTGTGCGAGCGATCGTCGCTCCCGCAACCCGCGACCACCGATGCGGCGACGACGAGCACGACGATTCGCGAAGCGCGCGCGCTCATGGCGCCTCCGTGCTGTTCGCGCCGAGCCACTGGAACATGGTCGGGAGCTGTGGGTTGGCGTAGATCAGGTGCGCCGACATCGGGCACGAACGCTGTTGGACCGCCGACTGCTGGCTGCACGAGGTCTGCCGCTGGGTGTGCGTGGTGTCGGTGATGACGTCGCTCAGGGCGCTCTTCGGCCAGCCCTGCTTCGAGAGCGCCGCGAACCAGTCCTCGACGTTGCTGCAGAGCTCGATCGGGTCGCAGCTCGAGTGCACCACCATCACCGGTGGCTTGCGATCCACGGTGGGATAGGGCGTGGGACAAGGGTCGCGCGAGAACGGATCGGCGCCGGCGAAGGTCGCCACCGCCGCGAACTGATCGGGAAACGAGAGTGCCAGGAAATGCGCGAGATAGACGCCGTCGGACCAGCCCATCAGGTACTCGCGGGTGGTGTCGACGTTCGCGTAGCTCGCCGGCAGCGTCTGCGGCGCGAGATTCTCGTCGAGGGTCTGTCCCGCCGTGAGCTGGGAGATGAACGTCTGCACGGCTCGCACGTCGAGGTTCTTCTCGGCGTCCTTGTACCAGACGTCGAAACGCACGCCGTTGCCCGAGGACGTGGGCGGGGCGGTGAGGCAGCGGCCCTGGGGCATCAACAAGACGTAGCCCGCGGTCTTCCCCGCGAGCTTGGTCGAGGGCGCGTCGGCGAGGAGGTTGGTGCCCGGCGCGCCGCCATCCTGACCGCCGAACTCCTCGTCCACGGTGTTGATCCGCGACGGGTGCAAGAACACCACCAGCGGTAGCGGCTTCGTGCTCTCGGGCGCGAAGGCGCAGGCGTAGCGCACCAGCCCGTTGGGGTCTTGCGGGTCCTTCCAGTGCAGCGTGATCCCGCCGGTGCAGGCTGGGGCGACGATCTGATCGGGGCAGCTGGTGTTGGCGGGGTAGAACTGCTGGCCCTTCGGCCCGAGGATGACGTCCTGGGGCGGGCTGCCAGTCTTGGGATCACAGTCCTGGGCGTGGGCGGCGCTCGCGAGGGCGGCCGTGACGACCACCGCGAGGAACGACGCAACGATCGCTGCGCGCGTGCTTTTCATTCGTTGTCCTCGGACGAGCGTGGCGGACGACCCGTGCTCGCGTTCATCGGCGTTTCGCGCGCCGGACTTGAGGAGGGCGACGCGCGATCCTCTCGCGCCGGCCGGGTCCTGGACCTCAGCCGGCGCCGTGATCGAACGCCACCTTGATGGCACCGGTGCGCTTGTCGAGGGTCGTCTCGATCGCTTCGCGCCAGCGCGCCAGCGGGAAGCGGTGGGTCACGAGGCCTTCCACCGTGAGCGCGTTGCGGCCGAGCTGCTCGATCACGACGTCGTAGGTGCGGGTTCGTCCGCCGTGCCAGTCCTCGCCCCCGTGCGCGTAGATGCCCGTGAGATCGATCTCCTGGTGCCAGATCGGATTGAGGTCGAGCTTCTGGCGCTCGAGCTCGAAGCCCACCATCACCACCGATCCGCCGGCGCGCGTCCAGCGCAGCGAATCCTGCAAGGTCCGTGCGGAGCCGATCGAGTCGTAGACCACGTCGAAGCCGCCGAGCAACGTGCGGTTGCCGAAGAGACCGGTGTAGAGCTTGGCGCCGGTGATGCGTTCGGTGGCGAGGTAGACGTCCTCGCCGCGGATGACCTCGTCGGCGCCGAGCCGCTTCGCCGCTTCCGCCTGGTGCGGGTGACGCGCGACGGCGCTCAGATGGCACTCTGGCGCCACGGCGCGCACGCACTGGAGCACGCTGAGCCCCACGATGCCGCTGCCGACGACCAGTGCTCGCTGACCCTTCTTCGGCGTGCGCTTGAGCGCCGCGTGCATGCCCGTCGAGAGCGGCTCGACCATCATCGCCTGATCGGCGGAGAGCGATTCGGGAACGGCGTAGATCTCGGTCTCGTGCGCCGTGTACGAGTCGCTGAAGCCGCCGCCCACCCCGCGTGGGCCGATGCCCGCCGAGGCGTTCTCGCAGCGCGTGAAGTTCTGCGCGGCACAGTGGTCGCAGATCGGCGTGATCTCCTGGCTCAGGCACGTGGCGCCCTGGAAGCGCGTGTCCATCACCACCCGGTCGCCGAGCTTCACGCGCGTCACGGCGGAGCCGATCTCGACCACCTCGCCCACCGTCTCGTGGCCCAGGTAGATGCGCTGATAGCCGGGTAGCGCCACCGGCGAGACGTCGGGATCGGCCTCGACGAAGAGCAAGCTCACGTCGCTGGCGCAGATCCCGCAGAGCCGATTGCGCACCCGCACCCAGCGCGAGCCCGGCAGCGCCGGCTCCGGGATCTCGGCGAACTTCGAAGGCGAGATCGCGCTGAACGCGACGTTGCGCCACACCGGCCGAAGCGCCTTCACCACCAGCGCTCGCGGAATGTCCTTGTCGACGTAGATCGTGCGCATGGTCAAGGACTAACACACCGACCGTGGATCGTGTCGCTCGTCCGCGCGCAGGCACTGCTCACCGAAGTGGACAGCGCGGCGATCCAGGAAGCATCACTGCCCACCTTTGTCCGCACGCAGGCCGCGCCCGCGAGCGGCAACTGCTCGCCGCACGCCGTGAAATCAGGGCTCGGACGGCAAGGCGCCGTCGCCGAGGGCGTGGCCTCGTTCTTGCTCGACATCGGTGATGGATGCTGCGCGCCTCGGCGTGCAACGTCCATCACCGGAAGCGTCGCTTCGGTGGTGCATCCATGCGCGATGGTCGACGCGCGAAACGGTCGCAGCGCTGGGATTTACCCCGATCGGCGACGCGAAGGCAGCGTGTCCGTGCAGCTCGCGTCGTCGGGCTGCGACGCGATCAACGAGGAGGGGGAACCATGAAACTCCGGCTGGCGTTGCTGACGATTGTCGTCGCGGTCGTTCCGCTGTCCGCGTGGGCAACCCCGCCCACCCGATACGTGTGTCCCAGCGCGGGCTCGCAAGTCTGCGGTGGCCAGTTCAGCGGCGGTTTCAGCGTGCGAACCTGGATTCTCTACGTTCCCGCCAATCCGGCGCCGTCGTCACCGCTTCCCACGGTGATCGCGTTGCACGGCGGCTACATGGACGCCGATGCCTTCGAGGACACGGATGTCGGTGTGCGACTGCGTCAGCTCGTGGAGCAGGAGCGCTTCGTGCTGGCCTTTCCGAACGGACAGCGCGTGAACGTGAGCCCGATCGTCGATCCGGACACGACGCACCTCCACTGGAACGACTGTCGTTCCGCGAGCGACCATCCGGAAGGGGGCTGGGAGCCCGGCGACAATCAGGCGAACGACGTCGACTTTCTGGGCCTTCTGATCGATCGCCTCGTCGAGAAGGGCTACGCCCAAGCGGATCGCGTCTACATGATGGGTGCGTCGAACGGGGCGCTGATGACGTACCGTGCCGTGCGGCAGCTGAATCCGGCCTCCGGCACGCCCAAGATCGCCGCCGCCGCCGCGATCGTCGGCCTCGAGCCCACCAACGGAATCTGTGGCAACGGAGCGGTCCACGAGACCCCGATGCTGATCATGGACGGCACCGCCGATCCGGTGATGAATGCCAATGGTGGCTCCATCCATCCGTTTGCGAATCAGAGCATCACACGGGGCACGACACTCAGCCTCGCGAACACGGTTCAATCGTGGCTGGACATCGACGGCTGCACGGCATCGCCCTCCGTCCAGACCGTGGACGCGAACGGAAGCGATCAGACCTCGGTGGACATCAAGACCCATTGCACGGGTGCGAAGCGGGTTCAGCTCTTCCAAGTGAACGGCGGTGGCCATCGCGTTCCCGATGCCGACGGCACGCTCGACCCCGACGCCAGCAACGGCTACTTCGGAGTCACCAGCCAGGAGATCGAGGCCGCCGACCAGGTGTGGGCCTTCCTGTCGAACTTCCAGCTCGACCAGCCCCGATCCGATCTCGCGACGTTCCTGGAGGTCGGAAAGAGCGTGACGCTCACGGGATTCGGCATCACACCCGGCTCGGTGCTCAAGGTCTTCGTTGCGACCAGCACCGGTGTCGTCGACGTGATTCCCAACGGGCTGGCGGCGAGCTCCACCTCGAATACCCAGTGGACGGGAACGCTCCCGTGGCCGTGGCCGGTCTCCGCGCCGAACGACAAGCTCCTCGGCAACGGCTTCGCGTCGCTCCAGCTCATCCGAACCGATCACTCCTACGACGCCTCCAACACCGTGGGTATCCCGCTGATCGGAAACGCCGCGCTCAACCCGAAGGTGCCGTCGATCACCGGAATCCATCAGCAGCCGCTCGCGGCTACGAGCTGGAGCACCGCGTACCACGCGGCCAACGTCGAGACGGTCGTGCCCGCGGACGGCAGCACTTCGGTGACGATCACGGGCGACGGTTTCGTCTCTCCGCTGGTGAACGTCTTCACGGCGAGCGGAAACTGCGGTCCGGTCACGCCCACCTCGTCCTCGATCAACTCGCTGACCATGGTGGCGGGGAACGGATGTGCCACCGGCGCGGCGAGCTTCCAGGTGGTCAATGCGACGGGGTCGTACCTCCAGAGCAACGCCGTAGCCGCGCGAATCCGACAGTCGCTCACCGTGAGCTCGACGGGCATCAGCGGCAACACGATCACCGTCAACGGCAGCGGCTTCAGCGGTGCCTCGGTGGTGAACTTCTTCGCGACCTGCGGCAACGCGACCTACTGCAGCCCCGTCGGGCAGCCATTCAACTTCGGTGGCCTGGACGGGTCCGGTGCGAAGAAGATCGCAACCACCGTGGTCAGCTCGACCCAGCTGACGTTCACGCGGCCCAACGGCGCAGCGGCGGGAAATGCGTCCGTGACCATCGTCGATCCGCCCTATACGCCTTGGTTCACCGCCAATGGGCCGACTTTCCAGCTTCCCTGAGCCGCGCGAGCGGTCGTTGGTCGGTGGAGCCGGGGCGCCCTTGCACGCTCGCTGAACGGCACGCGATCCCTTTCGCCCGAGGGCGCGAAAGGGATCGCGTGTCGTGCCATCCGAGGCCACGAGAGGCTTTGCGCCAGGAAGCGCAGGTGCTGTACGGTTGCCGCGCCGGGGCGTTTCGACGCTGCGCACTCGAGCGGAACATGAGCGACGACCGCTTCGACCACGTCTTCATCCAGCCGGGCTCGTTCGAGTCCTCGCTTGCCTTCTACCGTGACGCGCTCGGCTGGGAGGTGAAGTTCGCCTGGGGAGAGGCCGGCAGGCCACGAGGCGCTTGTCTGAGCTCCGGCGCGATGACGATCGTGCTCGCCGAGGACCATCCGGCGGACGACCACTCGAAGTCGTTCGGCATCCACGGCACGCGGCCGACGGTGCATCTGCGCGTGGACGACGTGCACGCGCGTTACGTCGAGGTCGCGAGATCGGGCGCAGCGCTCTTTCCGCCGCAACCCACGCATTGGGGAACGGTGTGGTTCGTCGCGCGCGACCCGGACGGCAACCTGCTCGCGTTCGAACAGCCCGTCGCGGGAGAGTGAAGTGTCGCGACGTCGGATCGCCATGCCGGCACGGATCGCTGTCGTGGCGCTGGGCGTGCTTCTGGCGTTGCCTCACGCCGCGCGCGCGGCGACGTGGGTGGTCACGACCACGAGCGATTCGGGCGCGGGCTCGCTTCGCGCGGCGGTGCAGAGCGCGGAGGCGAGCCCGGATGCCGACACGATCGTGTTCGATCCGAGCCTCGCCGGCGCGACGATCACCCTCTCGACGACGGCAGGCACGGATTTCGGCGGTAGCTCGGCGCTGGTCATCACCGGTGAGCTCGTGATCGATGGCACCGCCGCGCCGGGTCTCACGATCGAGCCCGCGGAATCGGCGCCGAGCATGCGCTTCCTGATGGTGGACGACGGAGCCGCCACGGGAGCCGACGTGACGGTGCGGCGACTGTCGATCCGCCGCTTTTCCGCCACCAGCGCCCCGGTCGGGCTCGCGGTGAGCAGCGCACCGAGCGCCGCCGACGGACTCGGTGGGTGCCTCTTGAATCGCGGTGGAATGCTCGCGATCGAAGAGAGCACCATCGGCGGCTGCATGGTCGTGGGCAGCGCGGGTACCGCGTACGGCGGCGGGATCGCGAACTACGACGGCACGCTCGTGGTGCGACGCTCGGCGATCATCGGCAACGGGATTCTGCCGATCGTCGGCGGCAGCGGCGGCGCGATCGCGAACCTACAGGTTTCATCGACGGCCGCCACGACGGTGGAGAGCTCGACACTCATCGACAACATGGCCGAGAGCGAGGCTCTCTACGATTACGCGGGAACCGTGACCGTCGAGAGCTCGACGCTCATGGCCACGGCAGCTCTGCCGCTGATCGACGCGAGCCCGGGCGCGCTCCTTTCGATGGGGAGCTCGATTCTGGTGGGCACCTGCGCCGAAGGCGTGACCGTCGAGAGTCTGGGCTACAACGTCGCAGTGCTGCTGGTGCCGGGATCGTGCGGGCTTGCGGGGATCGGCGATCAGGCGGGAGTCCCCCTCGGCGACCTCGGCATCGTGGGCTGTTACCTCGCTGGCGGACCCACCGTCACGTGCCCGCTCGCGAGCACGAGTGTGGCCATCGACACCGGCTCGCCCGACTGTCCGGTGCTCGATCAGCGCCGCGTCATTCGTCCCCTCCCGGGTAGCTCGGGCGCGCCCGCGAAGTGCGACAGCGGCGCCGTCGAGTACGACGCGCTGCTCATCTTCGGCGACGGCTTCGAGACCGGTGACGCGAACGCGTGGTATCAGGGCTAGCAGGCTGGGAAACCGCACTCCCAAGCGAAGCGCAGGCGCGTGAACGCGTTGGCGAGCGCGCCCAGCTTCAGGCGGCGCGGCGCGCAGGCGCAACGAGCGGGATCGGCGCTCCGCCCGCTGCATAGCGAAGCAGCGATTCGTTGAGCCAGCGGCTCGCCGGTGGCAGCTCCGCGAGGTGCGCGCGTCGCTCGCGCAGGCCGTGCCGGATCAAGCGCGCGGTCTCGCGCTCGGCCGCGCGGTGCAGGCTGCGCACGAGCTTCGCGTCGCTCGCACGCCGCGGATCGCGCGGTACCTCGATCGGCTCGCCGCAATGGAACGAAAGCTCCTGCGGGATCGGTAGCGCGCCGACTCCGACGTAGATCGGAGTCAGGTACTTCTCGCCGAGGAGCCGCAGGATGAGTCGGCCGAGCTGGGAACGGCGGACCCGATCGCGTGTGAAGAGCTCGCGGTAGATCTCGTCGATGCCGATGATCGCCATGGGCACGATGGGCGCGCCGGCGCGGATCGCCACGCGCACGAAGCCGTCGTGACCCTTCCAGAAGAGCTTGTAACGGTCGCTCGCGGGGGCGAGCGCTTCGCGGGCGCCGCCGGGGCACGTGTAGACCAGCTCGCCGCGGGTGAGGAGCTTGTGCGCGACGCCGGGCGTGCCCTGGCACGAGCCGAAGGGCCGCAAGGCGCGGCGCTGCAGCTCGGTCAGGAACAGCACGCGATCCGAGAGCGTGCGCAACGTGCGATGGGCGATCTCGTGCACGCCGAGCAAGAGCGGCATCAGCTCGAGCCCGAAGAGCCCGTGATTCGCGACGATGATCATGCCGTGTTCCGAGCGAAGCCGCTCGAAGCCGAAGAACCGGGGGCGAAAATAGGGCCGGAGCACGCGCGCGGCGGCGAGCGTGCGCGCATAGCCAGTCTCGTCGAGCTGCCAGTCGAGCGCGTCGGGATCGTAGGGCATGGCGGATCGACCTCCGAGATCCTGAGTTGGCACGCGTCAACCGTCCACGCAAGGCGGCGCGGAGTCCTTCCCGATCGACGTGGCAGGCAGGTAGCGCCCGGCGAAGCCGTCCCGAGAGACGCCGACGCGCCCCGGCAGGTAGCGCTGGGCGACCGCAACCATTCGTTCGCGGTAAGCGAGGCTGGTCGAGCCCGGCTCGATCGCCTCCATGGCGGCAGGCAGCAGGGTGGCACGCGTGCGGTGGCCGTCGGGTGTGCCGTCGCCCCCGATGAAGTGGTCGATGACCACGGCGTCGGCGCACGTCGCGACGCGCGCGAAGAACGCTTCCGGATCGGCGATCGGCAACAGCGGCGAGACGGTGATCACCACCGTGATGCCCGCGGCGCGCAGCTCCGCCGCGGCGTCGAAGCGCGCGGCGACCGTGCTCGCGTGCGGCGGCAGGCCGACGATCTGCTCGCGGTCGGTCTCGATGGAGAGGTGCACGCGCACCTCCGTGCGCCTCGCGAGCTCGCGAACGAGGTCGAGACGATCGACGACGTGGTGCGAGTGAGTCTGGAGAATCAGCGCGTCCGGGGGCGACTCACCCATCGCCGCGAGCACGGAAGCGGTGATGCCGTACCGGCGCTCTTGCGGGAGAAACGGTTCGGTCGAGCTGGACAAGAAGATCGCGAAGCGACCGCGCTTGGCGTGCGCCCAACGCCGCTCGCGATTCGCGCTCGCCCGATAGGCCTCCGCGGCGTTCTCGCGCACCTCGAGGAAGCTCCCCCACGCTTCGCCGCGCGTCAGCCAGCCGTTGTGCTGCACGTAGCAACCCACGCCGCAAAGCGAGCCGCCGAGGGTGCAGCCGCGGTAGGGCTGAAGCGAATGCGAGCACACTTCGCGCAGGAATCCGCTGGTGCGCGTCAGGATCTCGCGCACCCGCGTCGTGGTGACGTGCATGCGACGAGCGTAATCGGGGGCCGCAACGGCGACGCTTGCGCGACCGCCCGAGCCCGCCGAGAGTGTCGGAAACGGAGGAATCCATGTGCCGCAACATCCGCCCGCTCTTCAACTTCCAGCCGCCCGCGACGGATGAGGAGATCGCTGCCGCGTCGCTTCAGTTCGTGCGGAAGGTGAGCGGATTCACCAAGCCGTCGAAGACGAATCAGCTCGCGTTCGACCGCGCGGTCGCCGAGGTGAGCGCCGCGGCGCGCACGCTCGTGGACTCGCTCGTGACGGCCGCGCCGCCGCTCGACCGTGAGGTCGAGCGAGCGAAGGCCAAGGCGCGCTCGGCGAAACGCTTCGGCGCCGCGAGCGGCGCTTGACGCGCCCCTCCCGCGAGGGCCGGAACCGCTCGTGATCGCCTCGCGCGTCGAGCTTCGCTGCGACGTGTTGGAGGGACGCGCTTCGTCGCGTCCGCCGACGTGTCGCTCGGCTGCGAGGGACCGCAGCCCTCCCAACGCGCTACCGAGACGCCTACGCCGGGCGCAGGATCACGATGGGGATCTCGCGGGTCGTCCCCTTCTTGTAGTCGACGTAGCCGGGGTACATCGCCTCGAGGCGGGGCCACAGTGCGGCGGCTTCCTCGGGGGTCGCGTCGGCGGCCTTCATCGCGAACGATTTGCGGCCGTGGCGAACCGTCGCGTCCGGCTTGTTCTTCAGGTTGAGCCACCACGCGGGCGGCTTGTCCGAGCCGGCGTTCGAGGCCACCACCACGAAGCGCTCGCCGTCGCGCATCGAGAGCAGCGGCGTGGTGCGCAGCTCGCCCGATTTGCGGCCCGTGGTGGTGAGCAGGATCATCGGGATGCCGCCGAGATTCGCGCCGATCCAGCCGCCGCTTCGGGTGTAGATCCAGCGATGGAGCTTGGTGATGAAGGCGAGCTGGCCGCGGTTTCGCGGGCGGAAGAGCTGCATCAGGCTCATGCGAGCACCTGGGTGAGCAGTCGCTCACGGTGGAAGATCGGGTCGCCGAAGAGCATCTCGCCCAGCTTCGCGCGCTTGAAGTAGAGGTGCAGGTCGTGCTCCCAGGTGAAGCCGATGCCGCCGTGAACCTGGATCGCATCACCGGAGCACTTGCGAAACGCCTCCGACGCGTACGCCTTGGCGATGCTCGCTGCCGCGGATGCGTCGGAGGCGCCGTTGTCGATCGCCCAGGAGGCGTAATACGCCGCGGAGCGAGCACTCTCGACCAACAGCATCATGTCCGCGCATTTGTGCTTGATGGCCTGGAAGCTACC
>JAXLQJ010000050.1:0-52370 GCA_046331705.1 bacterium
TCAGCGGCCGAGGCGGGCGTACATTACTCGCCCTGCGCAGGCTGGGTCAACGCATTGACGGCGCGTCGCGCGTTGACCCTGGGCGCTCGAGTTGTGACGGGCAAATGGTATGGCCGCCAGGCGCGCGACCGCATCGGGTCACGATCCACACGGGGCGCGTCCGATGGGGATCGGACGATCGTCAGATCTCGAACGCACTGGCGGAGGGATCCGACACGCCCGCCAGCGGCCCCAGAAAACTGGGATCCTCAGTCGGCTGCTTCGCCGCCGCCACCGCCGCCGCCAGCACCATCCGGGCGAGGACCTCGCCCACCCCGTCGCCGCCGGCGCCGGCGACGCAACATTTGCTGCTGATCCTGGGCAGATGCAGCTGCAGCCGGAGCCGACTGGGGCGCGGGGCTTAGGGCCTGGGGTTGCGACGGCGCGGGCTGGGCCTGGCGGGGCGGATGCCGCTGCTGGTCGCCACCTCGTCGCGGCACACCGCGCTCGCGGAAATGATCCAGCACGATCCGTGTCAGGATCTTGCTCACGGTGGTGTCTTCTTGAACGGCGGTGCGTCGGATCTCGTTGAAGACCGCCAGATCGAGGAAGACCTCGACCCGGCGCGCGAGGCCCGTCATCGGACGATCACCTTCCTTCGGCACCCTGCACTCTCCCGATGGGGATCGGCCCCATCACACGCCGACGAGTCGTAGCGACGCGCGCGCCATCGCGAGCAGCGGTTCGGCGCGGATACCAAGCCCGAGCGTCGGCACGATCAGCAACGCGATCAACAGCAACGGCCCGCGTCGCCACGCGACGCGCGAAGGGCTCTCGGGCGCGGTGAGAAACATCGCCTGCAAGACTTTGAAGTAGAAGTAGACGGAAAGCAACGTATTCAAGAGGCCGGCGACGGCGATCCCATACCGTTGTTGCTCGACGGCGGCGCCGAAGAGCAGCAGCTTGCCGGTGAACCCCGCGGTGGGCGGCGCACCCACGAGCGCGAAGAGAAACACCGCCGCCGCGATCGCGACGAACGCGCCCTGGGGTCCGCTCCAGAAGAGTCCCCGAAACGACTCGAGCTCGTCGCTGCCGGTGCGATCCACGACCGCCGAGACGACGGCGAACGCACCGAGATTCATGAAGGCGTACACGAAGAGGTAAACACCCGCGGCTTCGAGCCCTCGCGGCGTCAGCGTGACCACGCCGATGAGCACGTATCCGGCATGGGCGATGCCGGAATAAGCGAGCATGCGCTTGACCTTGCGTTGCGAGAGCGCCGCCAGGTTTCCGACCGTCATGGTCACGACGCACATCAGCTCGAGCAGCGGCACCCAGCCCACGCCGGTGAGCGGCTGCCATCCGGCAGCCCCCGCGTCCGCGAAGCCGAGGTAGAAGAAGCGCACGAGCGCGCCGAAGCCCGCGACCTTCGGCACGACCGAGAAATAGGCCGTCACCGGCGTGGGCGCTCCCTCGTACACGTCGGGCGCCCACATGTGGAAGGGCGCGCTGGCGATCTTGTAGCCGAATCCGACCAACGCGAGCGCGCACGCGACCACTGCCGCGGCGGCGACGCCGCTTCCTCCTGCGCGCACCGCGTCGTGGATCTGCGCGATGCCGGTGGATCCCGCGAGGCCGTAGAGCAGGCTGAATCCGTAGATCATGAGCCCCGACGCGACTCCCCCGTAGATCACGTACTTGAGCCCCGCCTCGGCGCTCGCGCGATGGGATCGCTGGAAGCACGCGAGCACGTACGAGAGCAACGAGACGAGCTCGAACGCCAGATAGATCATCACCAGGTCGGTGGCGGCGACCAGCAGCATGGCGCCGAAGGAGGACGCCAGCAGCAAGACGATCAGCTCGTTGCGATCGCCGGGGGGAATCTCCGTCGAACGAAGCGCCAGCGGCAGCGCCAGCACGGTCGCGAGCAGGATCAGCACCTGAAAGAAGCTCGCGACGCCGTCGCTCGCGATCATCCCCTGGAAGAGCAGCGCTGGCGCGTGTCCCCGCGCCGCGAACACCAGTCCCAGCGCGATCAGCGTCCCCGCGAACCCGACGAGCTCGGCGACGCGCCCGCCGCGCTCGATCAATCCGAGCGCGAGCACGGCGAGCAGCGTGCCCGCGAGCACCAAGCCGGGCGCGAACGGCACCAGGCTTTCGAGGTTGGATGACACGGCGCTCACCGATGCCCCCGGCGTGCCGACGGGTCGAGGCGGGCGCTCATGGCGCCAGCGTCAACGCCGCGTGCGTCACGCGCCCGGCGATCTGTGCCAGTCGAACCGCCGCCGCCTGATAGGTGTCGAGCAGCAGCATGGGCCGCACGCCCAGGTAGACGACGATCACCGCCAAGGGCACGAGGCTCACGATCTCGCGCGTGCCGATGTCGTCGATGGTGCGGTACTTCTCGTTGAGCTCGCCGAAGAACATCCGCTGCAACGTCCACAGCAGGTACGCCGCGCCGAGGATCACGCCGATCGCTCCCAGCACGGCCCAGACCGGGAACGCCAGGAAGCCTCCCAGCAGACAGAGCAGCTCGCTCACGAAGCTCGAGAGCGCCGGCAGGCCCAGCGCGGCGAAGAACGCAAAGCCCGTGAACGCCGTGTAGAGCGGCATCGAGGTCGCGAGCCCACCGAAGCCGTCGATCTCGCGGTGATGGGCGCGGTCGTAGATCACCCCGACCAGCAAGAAGAGCATCGCGGTGATGGTGCCGTGATTGAACATCTGAAAGAGACCGCCGGTCAGCCCCTGGGTCGTGAGCGAACCCAACCCGAGCAACACGAAACCCATGTGACTGATGGACGAGTACGCGACCAGGCGCTTGAGATCGGTTTGCGCCATCGCGCACAAGGCGCCGTAGAGGATGTTGATCACGCCCAGCACGACCACCACCTGCGCGATCGCCCCCGTGTACTCCGGAAAGAGCGGCACGTTGAAGCGGTAGAGGCCGTAGGTGCCCATCTTGAGCAGCACGCCCGCGAGGATGACGCTGATGGCCGTGGGAGCCTCGACGTGCGCGTCGGGCAGCCAGGTGTGGAACGGCACGACCGGCACCTTGATCGCGAACCCGATGAAGAACGCCCACCAGATCGCCGGCACGAAGGGCAGCCAGCCGAAGATCGGCCGGGCGCCCGCGATCACGTCGTGGCGCTGGACGAGCGTCAAGAGATCGAACGTCCTGCTCGCCGGATCGGGCGAGCTCGCGAAGTAGAGCGCCAGGATGCCGAGCAGGAGCCCCAGCGATCCCGCCAGCGTGTACAGGAAGAACTTGATGGCGGCGTAGACCCGCCGCGGGCCGCCCCAGATGCCGATCAGGAAGTACATCGGCAGCAGCATCAGCTCCCAGAACACGTAGAAGAGCACCAGATCGAGCGCCACGAAGCTGCCGAGCATGCCGGTCTCGAGCAGCAAGAACAGGCAGAAATACGCCTTCGGCGCGCGCTCGATGCGAAACGACGCGAGAATGCACAACGGGCAGAGCAACACCGTGAGCAGCACCAGCGCCAGGCTCAGGCCATCCACGCCGAGCTTGTAGAAGACGTGGAACGTCGGCATCCAGTACCAGCTCTCGACGAACTGGAACGACCGGATCGAGTCCACGCCGGCCAGCGCCGGATCGAAACCGAACGCCAGCGGCACCGCCAGCGCCAGCGGGATGAGCGTCGTGAAGAGCGCGATCCACTTGGCCAGCGGACGTTGCGCCTCCTTCAGGGCGACGATGAGCGGCACGCCCACCAGCGGGGCGAACGTCATCGCACTGAGCAATGGAAATCGAGCGTTCATCGCTCACACCCAATCCGCCGCACGATCGCTGCGCGAGTCACCGCACCACCTCCCAGAAGAGAATCCACGCCGCGAGCGCCCATGCGAGCACCACGAGGTACGTCTGGATCCGGCCCGACTGTGTCGCGGCCACCGCGATCCCGAACGATCGCGCGATCGAAGCGAGCCCGCCGAAGAATCGGTCGATCACGAATCGATCCAGCCACCCGCTCGCGGCCGAGCCCCGCCGAACCAGGGCGGCGCTGCCGTGGACGATGCCGTCCACGACGCGCTTGTCGAACACGCTCAACGCACGCGTCAGGCGCAACAGCGGCCGAACCACCACGATGCCGTAGAGGTCGTCGAAGACCCGCCGATACGGGCCCGACAAGTAGGCGTGCGCTCGTGGAAAACGCGCGGCCCAGGCACGCGCGAGCTTCGGTCGTTGCCCGAACACCATCCACGACACGCCGATGCCGCCCAGCCCCACCACGACCGCGACCAGCGTGGCGAGCAGCTCCGCACGCGTCTGCGCGTGGGCCCCTCCGTGCTCGCCCTCCCCGTGCCCCGCGAGCGGCAACACCGGCTCGAGCCACGCCGCGAAGCGATCGGTGGTCCCCATCCAGGTGGGCGCCGCGAGCCAACCCACCAGCACACAGCCGATCGCGAGCACCGCCAGCGGAATGGTCATCGTCTTGGGCGACTCGTGCACGTGCGCGGCGTGCGCCGCGTCGCCGCGAAACGCCCCCGCGAAGGCCAGCACGAACACGCGCATCGAGTAGAACGCCGTCAGCGCGGACGTCACCAACGCGATCGCGTAGAGCACGCGATCGCCACCCGACACCACCCGCCACAAGATCCCGTCCTTCGAGAAGAATCCGGCGAGCAGCGGAAAGCCGGCGAGCGACAGCACGCCCACGGCGAAGGTGGCGCTGGTCACCGGTAGCTCGCGCCGCAGCCCGCCCATGTGCCGCAGGTCCTGCTCTCCGTCGAGCGCGTGGATGACGCTGCCGGCGCCCAGGAAGAGCAACGCCTTGAAGAAGGCGTGCGTCACGACGTGGAAGAGGCCGGCGGCGAACGCACCGACCCCGCAGCCGAGGAACATGTAGCCGAGCTGGCTCACGGTCGAGTACGCGAGCGCCTTCTTGATGTCGTGCTGGAAGAGCGCCACCGTCGCCGCGAAGCACGCCGTGACCGCAGCGACGATGCTGACGACCTCGCACACACCCGGCGCGAGCACGTAGAGGAAGCTCGTGCGGCAGAGCAGATAGATGCCCGCCGTCACCATCGTGGCCGCGTGGATGAGCGCGGACACGGGCGTGGGGCCGGCCATCGCATCCGGCAACCACACGAAGAGCGGGATCTGGGCGCTCTTGCCGGTGGCCGCGACGAACAGCGCGATGGTGGCGAGCACGGGCACCGCGACCCCGAAGAGCGCCACCTGCGAGAGCCGTGGCGCGAGCACCTTGAGCTCCGCGAACGAGACCGTCGGCGACCCGAGCGCGAGCGTCGCCCAGAAGAGCACCAGCAGGCCCGTCATGAACCCGAGATCGCCGATCCGATTGACCAGAAACGCCTTGGTGGCCGCCGCCGCGTTCTTCGCGTCGCCGAACCAGAACCCGATGAGCAAGAACGAGCAGAGCCCGACTCCCTCCCAGCCGACGAACACCATCGGCAGGTTGGCCCCGAGAACGAGCGTGCACATCGCCAACACGAAACCGTTGAGGTACGCGAAGAATCGCGCGTACCCGGGATCCGAGTGCATGTAGCCGATGCTGTACACGTGGATCAGGAAGCCGATGCCCGTGATCACCAGGCACATCACCGCCGAGAGCGTGATCGAGCACGGCTCGATCGGGACGTTCAGCCCTCCGATGTCGAGCCACGTGCCGAGGGATTGGCTGAGCACGCGCGC
Source organism: bacterium (assembly GCA_046331705.1). GTDB lineage: Bacteria > JADJOY01 > JADJOY01 > JADJOY01 > JADJOY01 > JADJOY01. The sequence goes on from JAXLQJ010000050.1 coordinate 5,654, forward strand.
CTCGGCGGGCATTCCGGCGAGCGCGCGGCAAATCCCGCGACGCTCGTCACGAACGGCGAGAGCAGCACCGCGCAGCAGGCGATCCAATGGATCGGCCCCCGCCCCAGCGCCGCAGGAGCCACTTCCCCAGCGCGACGTTCAGCACCGCCCCGATGCCGGGCGCCGCCGAATCAGCCACAGAAACGATCGAACCGGAGCCGAGGTCGTTCATGAGAGGCCGCGCGAGGATCGCTTGTCCACTTCAGCCGCGAAGTTGCCGTGCCTTGTCGGCACGCACCGACGACGTGAGCTTGAAGAGCGCGAGAACGATCGCCAGCGCCACGGCAGCCTCGGCGGCGGCGAGCACGATCACGAAGATCGCGCCGACGTGCCCCGCGGCTCGCCCCGCGCCGAAATGAGAGAACGCCACGAAGTTGAGCGCAGCGGCGTTGGAGATCAGCTCGACGCCCATCAACAGCGCGACGGCGTTGCGCCGCGAGATCACGCAATAGAGCCCGCGCACGCGAGCATCCAGACGGACACCACCAGGTACTCGGTGATGCCGATCGGACCGAGCACGGAAGCCGCCAACGGGATCACGGCGTGCTCCGCGAGGAACCACCCGCATCGCGTCTGTCGCGAGCGCGATCACGATCTGCTCCACGGCCGCCGCCAGCAGCAGCACCGACGCCACCTCGAACGGCAGCAAGAACTCACCAGCAAGGCCTCGCCGATGGTCGCCGTGGTGGGCTGGGCGGCCGCCGTCTCGACCTCGGCCAGCGAGTCGCGACGAGCAGCGTACGCCAACAGCTCTCCCAGCCGCCGCCGCGACGGCACCCAGCGCGGGATGGATCGGCAACACCTCGCCGGGGTTGCCGACCCGGCTGGTGAGCATGATCGCGAAGAGCAGCAACACGACGACGCCACCGACGTAGAGCAACACCTGCAGCACCGCGATACAAGGTCGGCGCCGGCGAACGCGTAGAGACCGGCGACGCCGAGCAGCACCAGCAACAGGCAGAACGCCGCGTGTACCAGGTTCTCCAGGACGGCGACCGCCACGGCCGCGCCCATCGTGAGCACGGCGACCAGCAGCCAGACGACGGCGGCGAGGCCGGTGATCTCGACGGATGGCATCGCTCAGCCCCTCGCCCATCCCAGCGTCGCGACCACCAGGTCCACCAGAGAGCGGTTGCCGGTGGCCACCATCCACAGCGCCGCGCCCATCACGTTCACGAGCGCGATCGGGATGAGGTACTTCCAGCACAGCGCCATCAGCTGATCGACGCGCAGACGCGGCAGCGTCCAGCGCACCCAGATCAGCACGAACACCCACACGAACGACTTCGCGAGGAAGAAGAGGACCTCGAGCGGCAGCCGGAACCACGCGTCCGCAGCGACGAACGGCACCTTCCATCCGCCCAGCCACGCGACCGTCGCGATGGCGCCGATCACGAAGAGGTTTCCCCACTCGGCGAAGAAGAAGAACAAGAAACGCATTCCCGAGTACTCGGTGTTGTAGCCGGCCACCAGCTCGCTCTCGGCCTCGGGCATGTCGAAGGGGGCACGATTGCCCTCGGCGGTGGCGGCGATCAGGAACACCCAGAACGCCACGAACGTGAAGGGGTCGTGGAACAGGAACCAGTCCAGCGCGCCCTGGCGCGCGATGATCTGCTGCGTGCTCAGGCTACCGGCGAGCATCACCGGCACCAGCAACGCCAGCGCCGAGGGGATCTCGTAGCTCACGATCTGCGCCGCCGAGCGCATCCCACCGATGATCGACCACTTGTTGTTGGACGCCCAGCCCGCCATCAGCAGCCCGACCACGACCAAGCTGGTGATCGCGATCACGAACAGCAGACCCACGTTGAGATCGGCGCCGATGATCCGACTCGAGAACGGGACGGCGACGAGCGTCAGGAACGTCCCGGTGAACACGAAGTACGGGGCGACCCGGAACAGCAGCGCGTCGGCGTTGGCGGGGATCAGGTCTTCCTTGAGCAAGGTCTTGAGCCCGTCCGCCGCCCACTGGAAGAAGCCTTGGTGGTCCGACGCGATTGGGTCCGATGCGCGCACGCTGCGCGCGGCGATGCGCCGCTCGATCCGCGAGAATCCCGGCCACCAGCGAGAAGAACGTGAACACGGCGAGCGCGTACGCCGCGATCACGAGGGCGAAGACCCACAGTCGCGGCCAGCCGGCGAGCGCCCCCGCCTCGAGATGTCGCGCGAGCGCCTCCATCTCACGTGCTCGCGCCACCGAATCGTCGCCACTGCGTAGCCATGACTCTCACCGGTCGATCTCGGGCGCGACCACGTCGAAGGCGGCGATGATCGCGACGAGGTCCGCGATCATCCACCCGGGGCTAAGCGCTTCGAGGATCGACATGGCGGCGAACGAACCCGTTCGAATCTTGCAGCGGTATGCACGATCCGAGCCGTCGCTGACCACGAAGTAGCCGAGCTCGCCGCGCGGCGCCTCGGTGCGCACGAACGCCTCACCGGCGGGCGGCTTCACGGTGCGTGGCACCTTCGCCATGACCGGGCCGTCGGGCAGCTGGGCGAGGCATTGGCGCACGATGCGGGCGCTCTCGAGCATCTCGCCGATCCGCACCACGTACCGATCGAAGCAATCACCCAGAACACCGACCTCGCCCTTGCCCACCACCACGTCGAACTCGAGCTTCGGGTAGACGGAATACGGTTCGTCGCGGCGCAGGTCCCAGTCCAAGCCGGAGGCGCGCAGGTTCGGGCCGCTCAGCCCGTAGGCGATCGCCGCCTGCGTGGAGATCGGCGCCACGCCGGCGAGGCGCTTGCGAAAGATCAGATTGTCCGAGATGAGCGGGTCGTACTCGTCGTGGATCGCCTTCTCGAAGTGATCGAGGAAGCTCGTCGTGCGCTCGACGAAGCCCGGCGGCAGATCGAAGGACACGCCTCCGATCCGCACGTAGTTGTACGTGAGCCGGGCACCACACAGCGCCTCGAAGAGATCGTTGACCGTTTCGCGCTCGCGGATCGCGTGCATGAACGGCGTGGAGGCGCCGAGGTCCATGGGCATGGCGCCGACCGCGACCAGGTGGGAGGAGATGCGGTTCAGCTCGGAGACGATGACGCGCAAGTACTCGGCGCGCTCCGGCACCTCGAGCCCGAGCAGCCGCTCGACGGCCATGGCGTAGCCCACGTTGCAGTTCATCGCCGCCACGTAGTCGACGCGATCCGTGTACGGCATGAACGCGGGGTACGGCACGAGCTCGGCGATCTTCTCGATGCTGCGATGCAGGTAGCCCACGTCGGGCAGGCAGCGAGTCACGATCTCGCCGTCCGTGGTGAGCACGAACCGCAGCACGCCGTGGGTGCTCGGATGATGGGGGCCCATGTTGACCACCATCTCCTCGGTCCGCAGCCGCGGCGCATCCGCGCGAAGCTCAGCCATTCTTCGGCCTCGTGTTGTCGATGCCGTGGTAGCGATCGGGTTTGACGTAGTCCTTGCGAAGCGGATGCCCCTCCCAGTCGTCGGGCATCAGAATGCGCCGCAAATCCGGGTGTTCCTCGAACACCACACCGAGCAGATCGAACTGCTCGCGCTCGTGCCAGCCCGCGGCGGGCCACACGGCGACGAGTGAAGGGACACGCGGGTCGTTGCGCGGAACGCGCGTTCGCACCGCGAGCGTCGCGCGCTGCGCGTAGCTGAACAGGTGGGCAACGACCTCGATCGTCTCCGGCGGCCGATCCACCGCCGCGATGCTCATCAGGAAGTCGAACCCGAGCCGGCGATCGTCGCGGAGCGTCTGGCACACCTCGCGCAGCCGAGCGGCATCGACCTCGAGGGTCGCGTCCTGGTGACCTGTGGCCTTGGGCTCGGTGAAGGCGAGCGTAGCGTCAGGGTGACGCTCCCTCAGGATGCCCAGGGTGGCTTCGTTACCGAGTCGGTCCACGACACGCTCCCCGCGCGGCCGCAGCGCCGTCGGCTCAGGCCGCCTTCCGGACCAGGTAGCGCTCGCGACGGATCTTCTCCTGCAGCACCAGGAGGCCTTCGGTCAGCGCTTCGGGTCGGGGCGGGCACCCCGGTACGTACACGTCCACCGGAAGCAGCTTGTCGATGCCCGCGAGCGTCGAGTAGCTGAGATCGAAGAGCCCACCGCAGTTCGAGCAGCTCCCCATCGAGATCACGTATTTGGGCTCGGCCATCTGGTCGTAGAGCAGCCTGACCCGCTCAGCCATCTTGAGCGTGACGGTGCCGGCCACGATGAGCAGGTCCGATTGCCGCGGCGTCGCCCGGAACACGGCCCCGAAGCGGTCGAGGTCGGCGCGCGGGCCACCGGTCTGCATGAGCTCGATCGCGCAGCACGCGAGCCCGAAGAGCAGATACCAAAGCGAGTTCGTTCGCCCCCAGTTCAACACGGCGTCCACGTTCGCGAACACCACGTTGGGCGGCAAGCTGTCCCTGAGATTCATGCGTGATCACCTCTTCACGCCGTTGCCCACGTCTCGGCGCGGTGGCCGTCCTCGGCGACGCCCCGAAATCTATCCCAAGCGAGGCCCCGCCCCTCCTGCGCCGACCCGAGCTTCCTCCCGGCGAAAAGCGGCCTGAAGGCGCGGGCGCAGCGCTCGCTCAGCCGACGAGCGTCGTGCTCGGCGCGGGCTTGACCCAATCGATGTCGCGCTTCACCCACACGTACGCGAGCCCCAGCGCGAGCACGAGCACGAACGTCCCGATCTCCGCGAGCGCCACCCAACCGGCCCCGCGGCTCACCCAATCGCGCAGCACGACCAGCACTGGCACCATGAACGCCACTTCGAGGTCGAAGATCACGAAGATCAGCGCCACCACGTAGAACCGCAAGTTGAACTGGATCCAGGCTCCCCCGACCGGTCGCTCCCCGCACTCGTAGCTCAGCTCCTTGTCGAGGTCGGCGACGCGCGGCTGCAGCAGTCGGGAAAGCGCCAGGCTGAGGGCGATGAAGCCCACGGCGACGAGCGCGAAGATGCCGATGCACGCAAGCCCGTAGAACACGACTCACCACCTTCCCGATCGCATGCGACTCCCGGTGACTGCTCCACCCGAGCGCCCCGACCGGGCCGTCGCCATCACCGTGCGAGACACCGCTCGCGCCGGGGACGCGGGATGGGTCAGTACTGGATGACGGAATAGGTCTTCACGGGCGCCAAGCGCTTCCGACCACCGAGGGCCTTGAGCTCGATCACGAACGCGCATTCGATCACCTTCGCCTGGTGCTCGCGAACCAGCTGCACGCCTGCAGCAGCCGTGCCACCCGTGGCGAGAAGGTCGTCGATGATCAGGACGCGCTCGCCCGGAAGGATCGCGTCCTCGTGGATCTCGATGACGTCGGTGCCGTACTCGAGCGCGTACTGAACGCTGCGGGTCTTCCACGGCAGCTTGCCGGGCTTGCGCACGATGGCGAGGCCGACCCCGAGCTTGGCGGCCAGCGGCGCTCCGAACAGGAACCCGCGCGATTCCACGCACATGATCTTGTCGAGCCGCTTGTCCTTGTAGCGCGCCGCGAACGCGTTGATCGCCGCGCGGAACGCCTTGGGCGTCTGCAGCAGCGGCGTGATGTCGCGGAACAGGATCCCGGGCTTCGGGAAATCCGGGATGTCTCGGATGTGGGCCTTGAGGTCGAGCCCCTTGCGCTTGCTGGCGGCCATCAGCGGTGATCCTCCGGTTGGATGAATGCGGGTTGCTCGTTGTAGAGGAAACGACGCGCGACGTGCAAGAGCGGCGCGGCTCAAACGCTCCACGCGGCGATCTCGTCGACCAGGTGGTCGTGCGTGAGATCGAGGTGGACCGGCGTGACGGAGATCAGCTTGTCGCGCAGCACCGCGACGGCATCGCTGCCTTCGATCGGGTCGAAGCCCAGCTCGTCGCCGCCGATCCAGTAATAGGTGCGCCCGCGCGGATCGGTGCGATCGACCACCGCGTCCGTGTAGCGGCGCTTGCCCTGGCGCGTGACCCGGTATCCGACCTCGGGCTCGGGCGGGATGTTGGGGACGTTGACGTTGAGCAGCGTGGCCTTCGGCAGCCCGTGGCTCAGGATCGAGCGGGCCAGGCGCGCGGCGAACCGAGTCGCGGTCTCGAAGTGGAAATTCCGACGCGCGGCCATCGAGATGGCGAATGCCGGCGCGCCGAGCAACGTGCCCTCCATCGCCGCCGCGACGGTCCCCGAATACGTGATGTCGTCGCCGAGGTTCGCGCCCAGATTGATGCCCGACGCCACCAGATCCGGGCGACGGCCTTTGAGCACGGCGTTGATGCCGAGGTAGACGGCATCCGATGGCGTGCCGTCGACGGCCCAGGTGCCGGGTGCCGTCTGCTCGAGCCGGAGCGGGCGTTGGAGCGTGAGCGCATGGCTCGCCGCGGATTGCTCGCGATCCGGCGCCACGATCAGCACCTCGCCCACCTCGCGCATCGCCTCGGCGAGTGCCTTGAGGCCAGGCGAATGCACGCCGTCGTCGTTCGTCACCAAGATCAGCGGCACGGCCTCGCTACCCCCGAAAACACGAAACCCGGCAGCTTGGCTGCCGGGCCCGGGAATTCACTTGGTCGGGGCGACTGGATTTGAACCAGCGACCCCAAGACCCCCAGTCTTGTGCGCTACCAGGCTGCGCCACGCCCCGATTGAAACCTCACTCTAGCACCTTCCGAATCGATTCCAACCCCGCGCGCACGCGCTCGAGAAGCGCGCGCAAGTCGGGCTCGGCGGAGTCGCCGTCGAGATCGAGCTGCGCCTGGGTCGGCGGCGCCGGCTGCGGCCGCGCCTCGCGCGTCAGCTCGCGCAACCGCTTCTTCGCGCCCGCGATCGTGAAGCGCTGATCGTAGAGCAGGTGCCGAATCTCGAGGATTCGCTCGATGTCGCGACGTCGATAGCGGCGCTGATTGCGCAGCTTCACGGGCTGGATGGCGTCGAACTCGGACTCCCAGTAGCGCAGCACGTAGGGCTCGACGCCCGTGATCCGACTCACCTCCCCGATCTTGAAATAGAGCTTGTCGGGGATCTCGCGTGGGGGTGCGATCGCCCCCTCGCCGCTCGGGCTGGTGCGCGACGTCATGGCGGTGGCACCCTCGGCGCGCGCCCCGCGCGTCGCGCATCCTCGCGACGAAGCGCGCTCAGCGACGCCTGGCGTCGTGTGAGGCTTCGAGATCGCCCAGCACGCGCTCCAGCGCGCCGGCGATCTCCGCTTCCGTCAGCGCCCGTTCGGCATGCTGGAAACGGACGTGGAACGCCAGGCTCTTGCGACCTGGCGCGAGCCCCTCGCCCTGATAGACGTCGAAGAGCTCGACGTCGACCACCCACTTCGCCCGGGCGAGCTCGCGCTCGATCTCGACCGCCGCAAGCGCAGCCGGCACGTCGAGGGCGAGATCGCGCAACGCGACCGGCTGGCGCGAGAACGAGCGATAGCGCGGTGGCGCCGCAGGCGTGAGCGCGCCCAAGTCGAGCTCGAACGCGTACAGGTCGAGCCCGATCCCGAGCTGCCCCAGCAGCCGACGGGACAACATGATCAGCTCGCCCACCTTGCGATCGTCGCACCAGATCTCTCCTGCTCGACCAGGCTCGGCGTACTGTAGGTCCGCCGCTGGCCGAAACGCAACGCCTTTGATTCCTGTGCGTTCGAGGAGAATCTCTAGAGTTCCCTTGAGGTCGAAGAAGTCGCAGTCGCGGGTGCTCTCGGGGAATGCGCCGCGCCCCTGGGCCCCACCGCCGAGCGCCGCGACGGATTCGATCTCGCGAAACGGCCACTTGCCGCCCGCTCGGCGGTGCGTGCGCGCCACCTGGAAGAGCCGCACGGCGGTCGCGCCGCGATTGAGCTGGGCCCGCGCGGTCTCGACGAGCCCCGACACGAGCGTCGTCGCGAGCACGGACGTGTCCTCGCCGAGTGGATTGGCGATCCGCACCGGCTCGGCCCGGCCGTCGGGGTAATCGAACCGCGCGACGACCTCGGGTGAGGTGAACGCCAGCCGCACGATCTCGCGGTAGCCCTGCCCCGCGAGCACGTCGCGCGCCAGCTCGACGCGTTGTGCGCCCGCCGCGGCGCCCGGCCCGGCGCCGGCAAGCACGACGCCATCCGCCGTCTCCGCCGGGATCTGGTCGTAGCCGGCGATGCGCGCGACCTCCTCGATGAGATCGACCTCGCGCGTGATGTCGGGTCGCCACGGCGGCACCGTCGCCTCGAACGTCGCCGGGTCCACCGCGATGCCGATCGCATCGAGCGCGCCGACGCACGCCTCGTCCGAGATGGTGGTTCCGAGCACGGCCCTCGCCCGCTCCGGCCGGAACCGGATGCGCTGCGGCACGTGGGGCCGCGCCACCGCCTCGACGACCCCCGGCGCCACCGCGCCGCCGGCCAGCTCGACGATCCGCTGCGCCAGGCGATCGAGCGCCGTCCCCAGCCCGACGGGATCGGTGCCGCGCTCGAAACGGTGCGACGCCTCGGTGTGCAGGCCGTGCCGCCGTGCGCTCCGTCGGATCGTGATCGGATCGAAATGGGCGCTCTCGAGGAGGAGATCCACGGTGTCGTCGTGCACCCCCGACACCTCCCCGCCCATGATGCCCGCGAACGCCATGGCCGCCCGGGCGTTCGCGATGATCAGGTCTTCCGCCGTGAGGGTTCGATCGACGCCATCGAGGGTGAGCAGCGTCTCGCCGGCACGCGCGCGGCGCACCACCGCGCGTCCGCCTTCGACGCGTGCGAGATCGAACGCGTGCAGCGGATGGCCGAGCTCGAGGAGCACCAGGTTGGTGGCGTCGACCACGTTCGAGATCGAACGGATGCCAACCGCCGCGAGGCGCCAGCGAACGGCGGCGGGCGACGGCCCCACGCGCACGCCGCGCACCACGCGCGCCGCGTAGCGCGAGCAACCCGCGACGTCCTCGATCTCGACGCGAACCGCCTCAGCAGCGGCCACGCCGGACTCGACGAGCGCGATCGCGGGTGGCGTCAACGCGGCGCCGGTGAGCGCCGCCACCTCGCGAGCGATCCCGAGCACGCCCAGGCAATCGGATCGATTCGGTGTGAGGCTGATGTCGAGCACCCAGTCGTCGAGGCCGAGCGCCTCGACCAGCGGCCGTCCCGGGGCGGGCTCGCCGTCGAGCAGCAGCAGGCCATCGTGGTTGCTCGACAGACCCAGCTCGGCCTCGCTGAGGAGCATTCCCTCGGAGACCTCGCCGCGCAGCTTGGCTTTGCGAATCTGGGTGCCGTTCGGCAGCGTCGCGCCGACGGGCGCCAAGGCCACGAAGGCACCGTCGCGAACGTTGGGCGCGCCACACACCACGGGGATCAGGCCCGTACCGTCCTCGACCTCGCAGAGGGTCAGGCGGTCGGCCTGGGGGTGCTTGCGGGTGCTGCGCACCCGGGCGACGCGTATGTCGGCGAGGCCGTGACCGAGCGCCTCCAGGCGCTCGACCTCGAGTCCCGCCATCGTCAAGCGCTCGGCCAGCTCGACCGGCGTGAGCTCGGTCGCCACCCATTCGCGAATCCAACGATACGTGAGCTTCACGTTGCCCTCGCGGTTCCCAGTCTCGGCGGCCTGGGCCCGCAGACCGCGTTCAGAACTGCTCCAGGAATCGGTGATCGTTCTCGAACAGCAAGCGCATGTCGTCGATCGCGTAACGCAGCATCGTGAGCCGCTCCACACCCATGCCGAACGCGTAGCCCGTCACCAGCTCCGGGTCGTAGCCAACCGATTGGAACACCGCAGGATCGACCATGCCGCAACCCAAGACCTCGAGCCATCCCGAGCCTTTGCAGAGCCGGCATCCGGCGCCGCCGCACAGGACGCAGCCGATGTCGACCTCGGCGCTGGGCTCGGTGAACGGGAAGAACGACGGCCGAAACCTCGCTCGGGTGTCTGCACCGAAGAACGCCCGCAGGAACGCGACCAGCGTCCCCTTGAGGTCCGCCATCGAGACCCGATGGTCGACCAGCAAGCCCTCCACCTGGTGGAACATCGGCGAGTGCGTGGCATCCGAGTCACGTCGGAACACGCGGCCCGGCATGATCGCTCGGATCGGTGGGCGCTCGGCCTCCATCAGCCGGATCTGGACCGGGGAGGTATGCGTGCGCAGCAAGAACTCGCCGCCCAGGTAGAAGGTATCCTGCATGTCGCGCGCGGGATGATCGGCGGGCGTGTTGAGCGCCTCGAAGTTGTGGTGCTCGTCTTCGATCTCGGGCCCTTCGGCGATGCGAAAGCCCAGGCTCACGAAGATCTGCTCGATGTCGCGCCGAACGCGCGTGAGCGGATGCAACGAGCCGAGCGGCGCGCGTCTTCCGGCGAGCGTCACGTCGATCGGCGGAAGCGCGGTCGAGCGCTCGGCGCGCTCCGCGAGGGCCCGATCCAGCGCGGCCTCCACCCGTTCCTTCGCGCGGTTGGCGGCATCGCCCGCGCGCGGGCGATCCTCGGGCGGCACCTCGCGAAGCGACTTCATGAGGCCGGTGATCCGTCCCGCCTTGCGGCCGAGCGCCCAGACGCGCACGTCCTCGATGGCTGTCGCGTCGCAGGCCGCCCCCAGGCGCTCGAGCGCTTCACGCTCGACGGCTTCGAGTCCGGCGATCCAGTCATCGACGTTCATGGCTTCCTCGGCGATCTCGCGGTCACGAATGGGCGCTGCGAACGAAAAAAACGCCGGGCGGGGTGACCTCGGAACCCGAGATCACCGCGCCCGGCGCGACGGTCGAGAGCAACGCGGTGTCAGGCGGCCAGTGAGGCCTCGACGCCGAGCGCTGCGTGAGCGCGCCGGGCGAGCTCCGCGAACGCCCCCGGCTCCCGAACCGCGAGGTCGGCGAGCACCTTGCGATCCATCTCCACGCCGGCGACCGCGAGCCCCGCCATGAAGCGGCTATAAGACAGGCCGTTCAGGCGCGCCGCGGCGTTGATCCGCCGGATCCACAGACGGCGGAAATCACCCTTGCGCGCCCGGCGGTCGCGATAGGCGTAGAGTCCGGATTTCCAGACCTGCTCTTTCGCGGTCTTGAGAAGGCGGCTCTTGGCGGAGTAGTAGCCCTTCGCAGCCTTCAGGATCTTGTTGCGACGGCTGGCCCCTCGGGGACCCCGTTTCACGCGCGGCATGATCCAACTCCTCGGCGCCGACCGCGGCGGTCGACCACCTGGTTACGTCCTGGTTCTCGGTACTTTCGATTCGTTCGGTCGATCCGTGAGCCGTGTGGACTCGCCGCCACCAGCGCGCCGAGCCCGACGACCGCCTTCACGCGTACGGCAGCAACCGGCGCACCAGCGCGGCGGAGCCTCCCGGCAGCTCGCCAGTGCGTCGCATCGCGCGCTTTCGCTTGGTGCTCTTCTTCGTCAGGATGTGGCTGCGGAACGCCTTGCGGTGCCGCACCTTGCCGTTGGCGCTGAGCTTGAACCGCTTGGCGGTGCCGCGCCGGGTCTTGAGCTTGGGCATGGGATTGTCTCCGATTCGCGTCTCGCGTCGTGAGCCCTGGTCAGCGCTTCTTGGGCGTGAGCATCATGAACATCGCTCGGCCTTCGAAACGCGGCTCCTGCTCCACCTGGCCGACGTCGACGACGGCCTCGGCGATCTTCTCCAACGTCTTACGACCGATCTCGTTGTGTACGATTTCACGACCACGGAAGAACATGGTCGCCTTCACCTTCTTGCCGTCCTCGAGGAACTCGCGGATGTGACGCACCTTGGTGTCGTGATCGTGCTCATCCGTCTTGAGTCGGAACTTGACCTCTTTGATCTGGATGACCGTTTGCTTTCGCTTCGCCTCGTGCGCCTTCTTCGCCTGCTCGTACTTGTACTTGCCGTAGTCGAGCACACGGCACACGGGCGGTGTCGCGTTCGGGACGATCTCGACGAGGTCGAGGTCCCGAGCTTGAGCGTAGGCGCGGGCTTCTTCGATCGGAACGATCCCGATCTGGTCCCCGGCGTCGCCGATCAACCGGACGCGAGGCACCCGGATGGCGTCGTTGATGCGTGGTCCTAGATCCCGACTTGGTGGCCTCTTGATGGGGCGTCTCAGTCCGCGTCCTCCTCGTTCGTCCCAATCGGCATGGCGACAAGCAGCGGGACGTGTGCTTCAGCCTGTCTGGCGAAATACTCGTTGATTGGTAGGCACGACGGGATTTGAACCCGTGACCTCTGCCGTGTCAAGGCAGCGCTCTCCCCCTGAGCTACGCGCCTAAGCACCCGAACTCGCTTCGAACTTGCCTGCGCGCCTCACGCGCGGACATCCGCACGGCTTATCAGGCACGCGAAACGAACGTCAACCACGTTGGGCAGGCGGAGAGCCGTTTCGGCAGGATCCGGCGCGCTCGTCCCCTCAGATGGGCACCGCGATCGGCGTCTCGGTGCTCTTGGGCTCGGGCCGCTGCTCGATCGGCGTGTAGGGCCGAACCCCCTCGCCCTTGTAGACCTGCAGCGGCCGCACGATCCGGGTCTCGGGGTCGTTCACCATCTCGGCCCACTGAGCCATCCAGCCCGCGCTACGCGGAATGGCGAACAATACCGGGAACATGGTCATTGGGAAGCCCATCGCCTGGTAGATGAGCCCGGAATAGAAGTCGACGTTCGGGTAGAGCTTGCGGCTGACGAAGTAGTCGTCGGCCAGCGCGATGCGCTCGAGCTCCAGCGCGATGTCGAGCAGCGGGTTCTTGCCCGTGACGTCGAAGACCTCGTGCGCCAGCTGCTTGATGATCTTCGCGCGCGGATCGTAGTTCTTGTAGATGCGATGGCCGAAGCCCATCAGCCGGCCCTCTCCCGCTTTCACCTTCTTGATGAAATCCGGGATGTTCTTGACCGACTCGATCTCGTTCAGCATCCGGATGACGGCCTCGTTCGCGCCGCCGTGCAACGGACCGTAGAGCGCCGCGGTCGCAGCCGCGACCGCCGAGTACGGGTCGACCTGCGAGCTGCCGACGCTCCGGCACGCGCTCGACGAGCAGTTCTGCTCGTGGTCCGCGTGCAGGATGAACAGGATGTCGAGCGCCCGCTCGAGCACCGGGTTCGGCGTGTAGCGAAGCTCCGTCATGCGGAACAGCATGGACAGGAAGTTCCCGGTGTAGCTCAGGTCGTTGTCCGGATAGACGTAGGGGAAGCCCATGCTGTGGCGATAGGCGAACGCCGCGATGGTCGCGATCTTCGCGATGATCCGGCGTGTCTGCACCCGCCGCGACTCGAGGTCGTGGATGTTCTTGGCGTCGGGGTAGAACGTCGACATCGCTCCGAGCGTGCCCACCAAGATGCCCATCGGATGGGCGTCGTACCGGAACCCATCCATGAACTTCTTGATGTTCTCGTGGATCATCGTGTGCTTCTTGATGTTGTTCGTCCACGCGTCGAGGTGACCCTTGTCGGGCAGCTCGCCTTTGATGATCAGGTACGCCGTCTCGAGGAAATTGCTCTTCTCGGCGAGCTCCTCGACCGGGTAGCCGCGGTAGCGGAGGATGCCCTTGTCGCCGTCGATGAACGTGATGCGACTGGTGCACACCGCCGTGTTGCTGAGCGCCGGGTCGTAGGCGATGAGCCCGAAATCCTCCGCGCCGTCCTTGATCTTGCGCAGATCCGCCGCGCGAATCGTGCCGTTCTGGATGGGGAACTCGTACGTCTTCCCCGTTCGATTGTCGGTGATGGTGAGCGATTCGCTGGCCATGAAGCCTCCTCAACGCGACGCTGACGGACGAGGGAGCGGACTCGGAACCTGGCGACGCATCACTGGGCCGCCTCGACATCCTGCACGACGACTTCGACGTCGGGCCCCACCGTCGCAGGCGTGACGACGAGGCGGAAGTTGCCGAACGAGCTTTCCGAAAGGTAACGAGCGACGGCGCGCGCTGGAAAGGCACCCCTCACTCGCAGCGAGATCGCGCCAGGCTCGAGCGCGAGCACGGTCACGCTTCGAACCCCGGGAACCTGCCGCTCGAGCACGGCGCGTACCGCCTTGTAGCGCGCCGCCGTGAGCGAACCCGTGAGGAAGACGTCCGCGGAGCTCTCCGTGGTGGCGGCGGCTTCACTCCCCTCGCCGTCCGCCGAATCGCCCGCCGGCTCCGCCCTGGTCAGCGCCCGAGCGAGCGCAGCTGCGGCGACCCGCGCGTGGACCGCGACGCGGTATTCGGTCCCCGACGCGCCCTCCTCCGTCACCTGGTAACCGCTCACGAAGGCGCGACTGCGAGCCAACACGCCCCGCTCGAGCTCGGCCTGGCGCCCCGCCGCCTCGTCGGATCCGATCGCCGCAACCACCGCGCTCGCGACCGCAGCGCGCAGTGCCTGCGTCAAGGCCTTGTCGCGCGCCGCCACCTGATCGCCGCCCTCGATCGACACCGTGGCCGAGCCATCGAACTCGCTGGCAGCGGGCGCGGTGCCCTCGGCCTGGGCGTACGCGACGGCCGGCGCCGTGGTGGCCACGGCGAGCACCCAGACGAGCCGCAACGCGAGGACTCGCGCGCTCACGTCGAGACCCAGACGCTTTCCGCGCCCTGCGCCTCGCCGAGCCGCCGCATGAGGCCCTCGGTGGGCCGCACCCCGCGACCCTTCGGCAACTCGAGCACGGTCTCGGATACGCCGCGACGCACCAGGTGCAGAACGACCTTGCAGCCGCCGGGATTGGCCTGGAGCAGCGATTGGAGACCCCGCAAGCCGTCCGCCGGCAGGCGATCGCCATCGAGCGTCACGTGCACCTGGCCGACGCCCTTCGCCTCGGCGAGGCAGCGAATCTCCTCGGCGATCACCTTGGCGCCTCCTTCCGCCGCGTCGACCTTACCGCGGATGAAGACCGGCTCGTCGGCTTCCAGGATGCCTTGCGCGGACGCGAGCACCTCGGGAAACGCGATCACCTCCACGGTGCCGGTGAGGTCCTCGACGTTGAGGAACGCCATGCGGGAGCCCTTCTTCGTGAGCTTCTCCTTCTTGCCGGTGATCAGGCCCACCAAGCTCACGATCTCGCCATTGGGGCACTCGGCGAGGCTCTCGGTGACGGACGTGGCGAGCTGGGCGATCGCGGCTCGATGCCGCTCGAGCGGATGCCCCGACACGTAAAACCCCAGGGACTCGCGCTCGAAACTGAAACGCACGTCGACGTCCCAGTCGGGAACGGCGGGCCACCGGAACGAATCCTTGCCAGCCCCGTCCTCGCCGCCGAGGGCGTCGAACATGCCGAGCTGCCCGCTCTCCTTCGCCTTGCGCTCGCGCACCGCCAGCTCGAGCAGGTCGTCGAGGCTCGCCCACAGCACGCCACGCGCGACACCCAAGGAATCGAACGCGCCGGCCTTGATCAACGCCTCGACGACGCGGCGATTCACCTTGCCGAGATCCACGACCCGCAGGAAGTGCAGGATGCCGCGAAACCCGCCCTCCGCCGCTCGCGCGGCGATGATCGAGTCCACGGCGGACCCGCCCACGTTCTTGATGGCACCGAGGCCCACCCACACCTGCTCGCCGCGCACGCTGAACGCCCGCTCGCTGCGCTGCACGTCCGGTGGACCGATGGGAATCTTGCGCTCGCGGCACTCGGCGATGTAGCGCGTCACCTTGTCGGTGTTGTCCATGTCGCAGGTGAGCAACGCCGCCATGAACTCGGGCCGGAAGTGCGTCTTGAGGTACGCGGTCTGGTAAGCGATCAGCGCATACGCCGCCGAGTGGGACTTGTTGAAGCCGTAGCCGGCGAACTTCTCGATGTCGTCGTAGATCTTCCCGGCGAGCTCCGAGGCGATGCCGTTCGCGACCGAGCCCGACACGAACTCGGCGCGCAGCTTCGCCATCTCCTCGGGCTTCTTCTTGCCCATCGCCTTGCGCAGCCCGTCCGCCTTGCCCATCGAGAACGAGGCGAGGCGCTGCGCGATCTGCATCACCTGTTCCTGGTAGACGATGACGCCGTAGGTCCCGCTCAGCACCTCCTCCATGGCGGGATGGTCGTAGGCGATCTCGGTGAGCCCGTGCTTGCGGGAGATGTAGCTGTCGACCATGCCGCTCTCGAGCGGGCCGGGCCGATAGAGCGCGACCAACGCGATCAAGTCCTCGAAGCACGACGGCTTCATCCGCCGCAGCAGGTCCTTGATCCCCGAGCTCTCCAGCTGGAAGACGCCGTTGGTGTCCGCATCGGAGAGCAACGCGTAGGTGGGCGCGTCGTCGAGCGCGAGCTCGGCGAGGTCGAGCGCGATCCCGCGATTCTCGCGGATGCGCTCCGTCGCCTGGGCCATGACCGTGAGCGTCTTGAGGCCGAGGAAATCGAACTTGATGAGCCCGATCTTCTCGACGTGGGTCATCGGGAACTGCGTGATCAACTCGTCGTTGGGGCCCTTGTAGAGCGGCAGATCCTCGACCAGCGGCCGGCTACCGATCACCACGCCGGCGGCGTGCGTCGACGCGTGCCGCGTGAGCCCTTCCAGGCCCTTCGCGGTGTCGATGAGCTCGCGCACGCGCGGATCCTGGTCGCGGGCCTGCTTGAGGCGGGGCTCGTCCTCCAGCGCTCGCTCGATGGTGATGCCGAGCGTCGGCGGGATGAGCTTGGCGACGCGGTCGGTCTCGCCGAACGAGAAACCGAGCGCCCGTCCCACGTCGCGCACCGCAGCCTTCGCCTGCATCGTCCCGAAGGTCGTGATCTGCGCGACGTTGTCCTTGCCGTACTTCTCGGTGACGTACCGGATCACCTCGTCGCGCCGGTCCATGCAGAAGTCGACGTCGATGTCGGGCATGCTCTTGCGCTCCGGGTTCAGGAAGCGCTCGAAGAGCAGGTCGTACCGGAGCGGATCGATGTCCGTGATGTCGAGGCAGTACGCGACGAGGCTGCCGGCGGCCGAGCCGCGCCCCGGGCCCACCGGGATGCCGCGCTGCTTCGCGTAGCCGATGAAGTCCGAGACGATCAGGAAATAGCCGGAGAACTTCATGCCGGTGATGACCTGAAGCTCGTACTCCAGCCGCTCGCGATAGCGCGCCTCCACGGCCGCGGTGTGATTTCCGCTGCGCGCGGCGATGCGCGTCAGGCGACGCTCGAGCCCCTCGCGCGCCTGCGCCCGCACGTAGTCGTCGAGGTCCTGCCCGGGCGGCGGCTCGAAGCGCGGGAACTGGTGCTTGCCGAAGACCAGCTCGAGATCGCACCGCTCCGCGATCTCGACGGTGCTCGCCAGCGCCTGCGGCACTCCCGAGAAGAGCTCCGCCATCTCCTCGGGGCTGCGAACGTAGAAGGTCTCGCCGGTGAACCGGAACCGATTGGCCTGATCGCGGGTCGCGTTGGTCTGGATGCAAAGCAACACGTCGTGGAGCGACGCGTGCTCGCGCGTCAGGTAATGGCAGTCGTTGGTCGCCACCAGCTTGACGCCGGTGTGCTTGGCCATCGCGAGCAGCTCCTCGTTCACCTGCTGCTGCTCGCCCACCTCGTTCTTCTGAAGCTCGAGGTAGTAGCGATCGCCGAAGATCCCGCGATAGCGTTCGAGCGTCTGCATCGCCGCCGCGCGCCCTTGATGCATCAGCTTGTGCGGCACCTCGGCGCCCAAGCATCCCGAGAGCACGATCAGCCCCTCGTTGTGCTTCTCCAGCAACGACATGTCGATGCGCGGCCGATAGTAGAAACCCTCGAGGTAACCGGTGGTCACCAGGCGGCAGAGGTTCGTGTACCCGGTGGCGTTCGAGGCGAGCACCGTGAGGTGATACGCGGCCTCGCCGATCCCGCCGGAGGTCTTCTCGAAACGGCTGCCGGGCGCCACGTACATCTCGCACCCGAGGATCGGCTTGAGCCCGCGCGCCTTCGCCTGCTCGTAGAAGCTGATCGCGCCGAACATGTTGCCGTGGTCGGTCATCCCCACGGCCTTCGAGCCGTGCGCCACGACCTGATCCATCAGCTCGTCGTGACGGATCGCTCCGTCGAGCAAGCTGAACTCGGTGTGCAGGTGCAGATGGATGAAGTCGGGGCGCGTGCTCATGGCGAGGCCGTTCGCGCAGCGCGGGTCGCGACGCCGCTGCGGTGTCGTGCGCGGCTCATTCCCATTCGATCGTGCTGGGCGGCTTCGAGCTGATGTCGTACACGACGCGATTCACGCCCCGCACCTCGTTGATGATCCGGTTGGAGATGCGCGCCAAGAGCTCGCTCGGCAGCCGCGCCCAGTCGGCGGTCATGCCGTCCTGGCTCTCGACGCAGCGCACCGCGATCACCTCCTCGTAGGTGCGCTCGTCGCCCATGACCCCCACGCTGCGAACCGGCAGCAGCACCGCGAAGGCCTGCCACAGGTGGTCGTAGAGCCCGGCCTCGCGGATCTCGTCCTGGACGATCAGGTCCGCCTGGCGGAGCACGTCGAGCTTGGGGCGCGTGATCGGCCCGACGATGCGCACCGCCAAGCCCGGCCCCGGGAACGGCTGCCGCCGCACGATCTCCTCGGGAAGCCCCAGCTCCCGGCCCACCTCGCGCACCTCGTCCTTGAAGAGCTCGCGCAACGGCTCGACCAGCGCGAGCTTCATGCGCTCGGGGAGCCCGCCCACGTTGTGGTGGCTCTTGATGGTGGCCGAGGGACCGCGCTCGCTGACGCTCTCGATCACGTCGGGATAGAGCGTGCCCTGCGCGAGGAAGCCGACGTCCCCGATCCGCGCCGCCTCTTCCTCGAAGACCGAGATGAACTCGTAGCCGATGCGCTTGCGCTTGAGCTCGGGATCGGTGACGCCCTCCAGCACCCGCAGGAACCGATCGGCGGCGTCGACGCAGCGCACCGGCACGCGGAAATGGGTCTCGAAGAGGTCACGGACGCGCTCCGCCTCGTGCATGCGCAGGAGCCCGTTGTCGACGAAGATGCACGTCAATCGATCGCCGACGGCGCGGTGCAGCAGGAGCGCCACCACCGACGAGTCGACGCCGCCGGAGAGCGCCAGCACGATGCGGCCGTTGCCCACCTGCTCGCGCACGCCCTCGATGGCGCGCTCGGTGAACGAGCCCATCGTCCAGGTCGGCGCGAGGCCGCAGATGCGGAACACGAAGTTGTCGAGGATCGCGCGTCCCTGGGGCGTGTGCACGACCTCCGGATGAAACTGGACGCCCACCCGGGTCGGGCCGGAGGTGCTCGCCATCGCGGCGAACGGCGAGCTCGCGCTCTTGGCCACCGACACGAACCCCGGCGGCATTCGTTCCACCCGATCGCCGTGGCTCATCCACACCTTGAGGCGCGAGCCGGCGTCGCCCAGCCCGTGGAAGAGATCACAGCCTCCATCCACCTCGATCTCGGCCGAGCCGAACTCGCGATGCTGCGCCGGCTGCACCTCGCCGCCGAGCTGGTGCGCGAGCAGCTGCTGGCCGTAGCAGATGCCGAGGATCGGCACGTCGAGGTCGAGGACGCGCCGATCGCAGAGCGGCGGCTCCCGCCCCGCGAGGCTCGCGGGACCGCCGGACAACACGATGCCGCGCGGCGCGAAGGCGCGGATGGCCTCGAGCGAGCGGGAATAGGGCCAGATCTCGCAGTAGACGCGCGACTCGCGGATGCGGCGCGCGATGAGCTGCGTGTACTGCGCGCCGAAATCGAGGATCAACACGCGTTCCGATGGAAGTCCCTTGCTCATGGGTGTCGGTGGCTCGAGGTGCGGGAAAGGGGAATGCGAGCTCTCTGCGGTCGCGAGCGGCGCGACGCCGTCACTCCGCCCGGTAGTTGGGCGCCTCCTTGGTGACGATCACGTCGTGCACGTGGCTCTCGCGCAAGCCAGCGGCGGTGATGCGCACGAAGCGCGAGTCACGCCGCAGCTCGTCGATGTTCTTGCAGCCCAGGTAGCCCATGCCGGACCGCAATCCGCCCATCAGCTGGTAGATGTTGGAGGAGAGCGAGCCCTTGTAGGGCACCCGGCCTTCGATCCCCTCCGGCACGAACGCTCGCTCCATGTCGGCGGGGTCCTGAAACTGGAAGTAGCGCTCGCCGCCGCCCTGCCGCATCGCCTCCACCGAACCCATGCCCCGGTAGACCTTGTACGAGCGGCCCTGGTAGAGGACCATCTCGCCGGGGCTCTCGTCGGTGCCGGCGAGCAGGCTGCCGATCATCACCGAATGGGCGCCGGCCGCGATCGCCTTGGTGATGTCCCCCGAGTACTTGATGCCGCCGTCGGCGATCACCGGCACGCCCGATCCCTCGGCGGCCTTGGCGCAATCGGCGATGGCGGTGAGCTGCGGCACGCCGACCCCCGCCACCACGCGCGTGGTGCAGATCGAGCCCGGCCCCACGCCCACCTTCACGGCGTCGGCACCCGCTTCGATGAGCGCGCGCGTCGCCTCCGCGGTCGCCACGTTGCCGGCCACGATCGGCTGCGCGCCGAACTCGCGCTTCAAGCGCTTCACGATCTCGATGACCATCGACGAGTGCCCGTGCGCCGTGTCCACCAGCACCACGTCGGCTCCCGCCGCGATCAGCGCGCGCGCACGCTCCATCCCCTTCTCGCCCACGGTGGTGGCCGCCGCCACCCGCAGCCGGCCGAGCCCGTCCTTGACCGCGTTCGGGTAGCGGGCCGTCTTCTCGATGTCCTTGATGGTGATGAGCCCGCGCAGCACGCCGTTCTCGTCCACCACCGGCAGCTTCTCGATGCGGTTCTCCTGCAGGATCTCCTTGGCCTGATCGAAGCTCATGCCGAGCGGTGCCGTGATCACCTTGCGCGTCATCACCTCGGCCACCTTCAGATCGAGGCGCTTCTCGAAGCGCAGGTCGCGATTGGTGAGAATCCCCACCAGCCGGCCGTTCTCGACCACCGGCACTCCCGAGATGTTGTGGCGAAGCATCAGGTCGCGCGCGACGCGGATGGGCGCGATCGGCTCCACCGTGATCGGGTTCGCGATCATGCCGCTCTCGTACTTCTTGACGCGCTCCACCTCGCGCACCTGATCGGCGATCGCCTGATTGCGGTGCAGCACGCCGACGCCGCCTTCCTGCGCCATCGCGATCGCCGTCGCCGAACCCGTCACCGTGTCCATCGCCGCCGCGAGCAGCGGAATGCGCAGCGGGATGTCGCGGGTGAAGCGCGTCGTGATGTCCACCTCGAGGGGCAGCACCGCGGACGCACGCGGCACCAGCAGCACGTCGTCGAAGGTGAGCCCCAACGGCACCGTCTCCGAAAGCATCGTCATTCCTCCCAGCCGGCGGCGCGGGCGCGATCCGCCAACAGACCCTCGAGAAGCCCGCCGGTGGAGATGCGGACGCCGTCGACGCCCACCAAGTCCATCGTGGCGCGCAACAACGCCAGACCAGCGATGATGAGATCCTCGCGTCCTCGCGCCACGCCGGGAACGTCGAGCCGTCGCGCCGCCGGAAGGCACGCGAGCGCGTGGTAGATGCGGTCCACCGTCGCGCGGTCGACGCGGTGCCCGCGAATGCGTTCGGGATCCAGCTCGCGAAGGCCCAGGTCCACGGCCGCGAGCGTGGTCGCGGTGCCGGAGTTCGCCACCAGCTCGAAGCCCGGCGAGCGCACCGCCGCGACGAGCTCGCGCCCGTCGGCGAGCGCCGCGCGCGCCGCGGCTTCCAGCGCTTGGAGCTCGTCGCGCGTCGGCGGATCGGCCGACAGCAGCCTCTCCGTCAAGCGCACCACTCCCACCGGGTAGCTTCGGCCGTGCGCCGGCGCGCCGCCTTCGATCCGGACCAGCTCGGTGGAACCGCCGCCGATGTCGACGAGCACGCCTTGGCGCGGCTCGCCACCGAGCTCGCCGAGGGCGCCGAGCGCGTCCAAGCGCGCCTCCTCGGCGCCGTCCACGACCGCGAGGTCGAGCCCTGCGCGCGCGCGAACCAAGGACACGAACTCGCGCTGGTTGGTCGCCTCGCGCACGGCACTCGTGCCCGCGGCCCACACCCACGCGGCACCCAGCTCCCGCGCCCGGCCACCGAAGCGAGCGAGCACCCGAGCGGTGCGCTCCATCGCCTCCGCGGTCAAGGCACCGTCCGATCCCTGGCCGCCGCCGAGCCGCGTGATCTCCCAATCGTGGAACACGAGGGCGGCGGGCTCGCCTCCCCCCCGCCGCTCGACTCGCATCCGCACCATGTTGGTGCCGACGTCGATCGCCGCCAGCACACGCGCTTCCGCGGAGCGGGGCGTCGCGCCGAAACGGCGCATCGGAGCGGCCGTCACGGCGCACCCCGGTGATGCCGAGCGAGCGCGACGTAATGCTGGGCCTGGTCCCGCAGACTGGCCACCTCGCTCGGCTCGAGCGCTCGCTTGACGCGCGCGGGCACCCCCATCACGAGTGTCGCGGGCGGCACTTCCATCCGCGGCGACACCAGCGCCCCGGCCGCCACCTGTGCGCCCTCGCCGATCACCGCGCCGTCGAGCACGATCGCGCCGATCCCGATCAGCGCGCCCGACTTCACGTGACAGCCGTGCAACACCACGCGATGTCCCACGGTCACGTCGTCCTCGATGATCGTGGGCCAGCGATCCGTGGTGACGTGGACCACGGTGGCATCCTGGATGTTGGTGCGCGCACCGATGCGGATCCGGTTCACGTCGCCCCGTGCCACGCACTGATACCAGATGCTCGAATCCGGACCGAGATGGACGTCCCCGATGACGACGGCTCCGGGCGCGATGAAGCTAGCGGGGTCGATCGTTGGATGAACCCCTCGATACGGAAGAACGATGGAGCGGTCGTTCATCCCTCTCCGGCGCCGCGGCGGGTGCCCGTACGACTACTAGATGTAGCGGTTCGGCGGCGAATGTATGGCAGGTGTTGGGGCGCGTCAAGCACGCGCTCGGGCGCCCCGAAACACGAAAACGAGCCCGCCGACGAGCGAGAAAACCAGCGACAGCGCGAACGCGGCGACGCTCACCGCGAGGGCCTCGGGCCGGCTCACGCCGACCGCTCCGAGCAGCCGCACGAACACCACCTCGCGGGCGCCGATCCCGTTGATCGAGATCGGTAGCGTGAGCACCACCACCAGGACCGGGACCACCAGGAAGAAGTAGCTCGACGCGACCGGCACGCCGAGCGCCTTGCCGATCCACGCGTAGTGCAAGATCACGTTGAGCTGTAGCGCGAGCCCCAGTCCCAGCACGCGCACCACCAGCGGCCAGTCGCCGCTCAGCGCGGCCGACGTCGCCAGCAGCCGGCGAGCGACCCCCGCCGCGCGCCGCCAGCGCCAGAGCCCCGGCAACGCCGCCTCCAGGCGCGCGGCGAGACGGGGCCCGTACGCCGCCAGCGTCGCCATCGCCGCGAAGCCCGCGAGCGTCGCGCCCCACAGCCCGAGCACCAGCATCGGCATCGACGCGTACCAGCCGGCGGCGACACCGACGACGGCGCCGAGCAGGAGCAACGCCAGGATGCCGGTGCCACGCTCGATCGCGATCACCGCCACCGAGCGCGCCGCGCCCTCCGCCTCGTGGCGCGTGTCCCACGCGCGCACGGCGTCACCACCGAAACCGCTGGGCAACCAGGTGTTGAAGAAGAATCCGACCAGATAGGAAGCCGAGAGACGCACGATGGACACGCGCGCGCCGCCGGCGACCAGCAGCATGCGCCAGCGCACCGCGCTCAACCACACGCCGACCGCGTGCAACGCGAGCGCGCCGGCGAGCCAACCCGGCGACGCGTTGCGGAGCGCCGCCACCACTCCGCTCACGTCGGCGGGCCACACCCAGGCGATCAAGAGCGCGCTCACCGCGGCGCGCAGCAGCACCTTGAGGAGGCGATGGACGCGCGCCGTGCGAGCGGCGCCCGCCGCGTCGGAGCCTGGATTCGCGCTCAACTCGCGCCGCGCACCGCGCGCAGCACCAGCGCGTATCCCGAGAGCGGCGGGCACAGCCGATCGAGCAACGCAACCGCGCGAAACACCGGATAGACGAGCGCGTAGAGCTTGAGCTGCTTGCGATGCCGCGCGAACTCGGCCTCGCTCTGCGGCGAGATGTGGCCGTCGCGCTGGCTCGAAGCGGTGCGCTGCTTGCGACGGCCCAGCCACACGAACGCGGCGTTGATCGCCATCTCCAGCGCTTCCGTGAAGAAGAACGCGTAGGTCGCGCGATCCAGCACGCGATAGCCGCGGCGCGCCAGGCGCTGCTCGAGATCCGCGAGGCGATAGCCCTCGCGCACGTGTCCGTACTGATCGAGCGTCAGCCCGACACGCGGCTTGAGCCAGTTGAGGAAGCCGCCCTCGGTGGGAGTCGACAGGTAGAGCGTGCCGCCTTTCGCGAGGACCCGATCCACCTCGTCGAGGCAGCGCTCGTCGTCCTGGACGTGCTCGAGGTAGTCGAGCACCACCACGCCGTCGAAGGCGCCCTCTCGAAACGGCAATCCCTCGGCGCCGAACTGGACCGTGCCGTCGCCGAGCAGCTTGCGCGCCGCGGAGACGTTCCCGTAGTCGAGATCGACGTGGGTCCAGCGCCCGCCGCGCTTGCGCAGGAAGTACGAGATGGTTCCCTTGGCGCAGCCGATCTCCAGACAGCGATGGTGCGCGCCCTGCGGGATGAGCCCGTCGAGCAGCGCGACCTTTTCCTTCTTCTTGAGGGACTTCTCGTAGAGCGCGAGCTGCCAGGGGGCCGAGGCGTCCATGGGTGAGGAGGGCGAGACGCGACGCGCGGAACCGAGGGGATCGGGGATGGGTTCGCCGCGGCGTCGTCAGCGCGACGCGCGCAGCCGGTCAGAGCGAACGCAGGATCGAGAACTTGATGACGGTGTCACCGACGCGCACGCGGTCGCCATCCTTGAGCTCGACGGACTCCTCGACACGCTTACCGTTCACGTAGGTGCCGTTGGCGCTGGTCAGGTCGCGCAGGATCGGCGTGTAGCCGCCGATGAGCTCGATCTCGGCGTGTCGACGCGAGACCTTCGCGTCCTTGAGCACCACGTTCGCATCGCCGCGGCCGAGCACGACGCGCTCGCGCGAGAACTCGTACGAGCGGTCTTGGTCCTCGCCCTCGATCACGTCGAGGTAGATCTTGGTCTCGTGGAAGCCTTGCGGAGCGGCCTCCTCGTCGGACTTCTCGGCGGGGAACGAATCCACCAGGCCGGAGCGCAGCAGCGCCTCGACGCCGTCGGGCGGAGCCTCCAGCTCGAGGACGGTCGTTCCCACCCGGATGCGATCCCCGGACACCAAGCGCACGGCCTGCGTGATCCGCGTCTCGTTGACGAACGTGCCGTTCGTCGAGCCCAGGTCGCGCACGTAGAAGCCCAAGGTGTCGAGCTCGCGGCGCACGCTGAACTCGCAATGCTGGCGCGAGCTGCGCAGGTCGTTGATGACGATGTCCACCTCGCCACGCCCCATGGTGAGCGTGGGGCGGTCCATCGGATACACCGTCCCCTGCTCACGGCCTTCGAGGGCGCGGAAGCACACGGCGGGCGCCCCCGCGCGCGCCGCCCCGACCTGCGCGCCGACCGGTGCCGTGGGCGCGCCCTGGACGCCGGCTCCCGGCGCTTGGGCCGCGGGCGCATCGACCGCGGCGTGCACCATCCCGGCGCGGATGCTGACCGTGTCCGACACGAAGCCCGCGCCGCAGGCACCGCAATTCACCACCATGAGGCTGCCGTCGTCGACGGCGGGCACCTTCACGCGCATCGACACGTCGCAGGAGGGGCAAGGCAGCTCCACCACTTCCGCCCGGCGACTCTCGAGCTTCTCGACCAGACCGAAATGCTGGCTGTCGATCCAGCGCTGGATCGACGCGGCCTCGCCGAGATCGGGGCCGCGCAGGTAGCGGCTGACCTCGTTCACGGTCTCGCCGTCTTGCTGCACGAGCGTGGTGATCACCGAACGCGGCAAGGTGCTCGCGTCCGTGAGCACGAGGAAGCGGCCGACCTTGGTGATGCGCTTGGTGTGCAACGCGGGGGTCGTCATGGCGCCAGCGTGGCTCTCGAATCGTTCCGGTGAGGGAGCGCACTCGACCGCGGAAGAGCCGCAGTCATAGCCCTCCCCGCCAAACCGTGTCAACGCGACGCGACGCTCGGCGCAGGCTCGGCGCAGGCTCGCACGCGCGCCAGCACGGCCGATCCGCGCCGCTACTCGTGCTCGACGTCGAGGTCGAGCGGATCGTCGATCGCCGGCTCGAACGCGGGCTCTTGCTCGGCCTCCGCCGCACCCGCCTTGCTGCCGCGGGTGCGGGCGCGAACGTCGATCCAGAGCGGGCTGCCCTCGAAGCCGAACGCGTCGCGCAGGCGCCGCGCGAGGTATCGCTTGTAGTTCACCGAGATCGACTGCGGCCGGTTGGAGAAGAGCAAGAAGCGCGGCGGCAGGTGACCGCGCTGCACGCCGTAATAAATGCGCACCGGACGGCGGCCTTCGAGGGGCGGCGGGTTGCGATCCACGGCTTCCCGCAACACGCGGTTGAGCTCGCTGGTCGAGATCGTCTTCGACGCCTCGGCGTAGAGCCGATCCACCAGCGCGAAGAGCCGTTGCACGCGCTGGCCGGTCTTGGCCGAGAGCGTCACGATGGGCGCGTGCTCGAGGAGCCCGAGGCGCTTGCGCACCTCGCGCTGCCACGCCTCCGGGTTCTCGGGCTTGGGCTCGACCAGATCCCATTTGTTGATCACCAACGCGACCGCGGTGCCACGCTCCTCGGCGAAGCCCGCGACCCGCACGTCGCCCGCGGTGACTCCATCGATGGCATCCAGCAGCACCAGCGCGACCTGGCAGCGCTCGATCGCGCGGAACGCGAGCGTCACGCCGATCGACTCGGCGGCGAGCGCCGAGGACTTGTGCCGTCGGATCCCGGCGGTGTCCACGAACAGGTACGAACGGCCCTCGTACTGGATGAGCGTGTCGACGGGATCGATGGTGGTGCCCGGCCTGGAATCGACCAGCGCCCGCTCGAGCCCCGCCAAGCGGTTGAGCAAGCTCGACTTGCCGACGTTGGGGCGCCCCACGATGGCGACGCGGATCACGTCGGCCGGCAGCTCGGTGGGCGGCGCAGGCGGCGCGGGCACCAGCGCCAGCACCGCCTCGACGGCGTCCTCCACGCCGACCCCGTGCTCCGCGCTGATGGGGATGAGCGGGTCGAGCCCGAGCGTCGTCAGCTCGCTCAGCCAGTCGAGCTGGCTCGACGAATCGACCTTGTTCGCGACGTACACCACCGGCTTGCCCGTGCGTCGCACCAGCTCCACCACCTCGCGGTCGGCGGTGGTGAGGCCCTCGCGGGCGTCGAGCAAGCACAGGATCACGTCGGCCTCGACGATCGCGGCGCGCGTCTGCTTCTCGAGGAGCGGGATCCAATGCTGGGTGGCGGCGCGATCCAGGCCGCCGGTATCCACGACGCGAAATCGCCGCCCGAGCCATTCCGCCTCGTCGTAGTTCCGGTCGCGGGTGAGGCCGGGCATCGGCGCCACCGCCGCCTTGCGACGTCCCACCAGTCGATTGAAGAGCGTCGACTTGCCGACGTTCGGGCGGCCGACCAGCGCCACCAAGGGCAACGTCTCCGCGCCGCTCACTCGCCGGCCTCGCTGCCCGGGTCGGGATAGCCGAAGCGATCGAGCGCGCGCCCGCTGCGCGTCCAGTTCTCGGCGGTCTCCACGTTGAGCTTGAGGTGCACCGGACAGCCGAAACGGCGCACGAGCGCCTTGCGGGCCGCCGTCCCGATCTCGCGCACCTTGTGTCCGCCCTTGCCCACCAGCATCCCCTGCTGGCTCTTGCGATCGACGAGGATCGACGCAGCGATCACGACGTCGCCCGGTTCGGCACGCTCCTCCCACCCATCGATCTTCACCGCGACGCTGAACGGGATCTCCTGGCCGGTACGTTCCATCACCTCCGCGCGGATCAGCTCGGCGGCGAGGAACGAATCCGGCAGGTCGGTGACCAGCCCCTCGGGGAAATAGGGCGGACCTTCGGGCATGAGCCGTTCGAGCGCCGCGACCAGCTCGGTGACCCCCGAGCCCGTCGCCGCCGAGATCGGGTGGATCGACACGAACCGCGCGAGACGGTCGTACTCGGCGATGCGCGGCAGAAGCTCGGGTTTCTCCACGAGATCGACCTTGTTGAGCGCGAGCACCAGCGGCCGCGAGCCCGCGCGCCGCACGATCTCGGTTTCCGCCGATCCTGGCCCCCGCTGCCCGTCGGCGACCACCAGCACCACGTCGCAGTCGGCGATCGCCGCGTGCGCCGTCGCGAGCATGCGCTTGCCGAGCTCGCGCTCGGGCTTGTGCAGCCCGGGAGTGTCCACGAAGACGATCTGGCCGCCCTCGAAGTGGTGCGCGCCGAGGATGCGGGTGCGCGTGGTCTGCGGCTTGCGCGAGACGATCGCGACGTGCGTCCCCAGGATGCGGTTGAGGAGCGTCGACTTCCCGACGTTGGTCCGTCCCGCCAGCGTGACGAAGCCAGATCGATGCGAGCGGCTGTCGCCGGCGTTCACGGATCACCTCCCTCGGGCGTGGTCCGCGCGGCGCGCTCGCCCGCGGCCGACGCCCCGAATCCGCCCCGCGAGCGCGCGCTCTCGAGCGCGTCCCACGCGGCCATCTGCTCCGCTTCCTTCTTGCTGCGGCCGCGCCCGCGCCCCAGCACCTCGCCGCCCGCCTCGACCTCGACCTCGAAGATCTTCTCGTGGTCCGGTCCCGACTCGCTCACGCCTCGATAGGTGGGCGTCTCGCGGAGCTCTTCCTGGCAACGCTCCTGGAGCTGCGTCTTGTGGTCCGCCAGCGCCTCGCCCGCCTGGAGGCGCGCGTAGGGCTCCGCGATCAGACGCCGCACCACCGCGCTCGCGGCATCGAAGCCGGCGTCCACGAACACCGCGCCGATGAGCGCTTCGAGCACGTTGGCCAGGATCGAGGCTTTGCCGCGGCCACCCGTCGCCTCCTCGCCCTTGCCCAGCCGGATGCGGCTCTCGAGCCCCAGCCGCAGCGCCGTCTCCGCGAGCGTGGTCGTGCTCACCAGGTAGGCGCGCTTGCGCGACAGATCGCCCTCCCGCGAGTCGGGAAAATCCCCGAACAACACGGCGCTCACGACCAGATCGAGGACCGCGTCGCCCAGGAACTCGAGTCGTTCGTTGTCGCCGCTGGGAGCCGCGACGCGAAGCGAGCGGTGGGTGAGCGCCTGCTCGAGCAGCTCCGGCGCGGCGAATCGGTGGCCGAGCGATCCCTCGACGTCGCAGCGCGAGCCCACCTCGGCCGTGGCCAGCGGCGCGTCGCCGCTCGTCTCGCTCACGACGGCGATCCCTCGCAGCCCGCCGACGCCGCGCGATCGATCCGCACCCGCGCGAGCGCCCCGATCGCCGGAGTCTCGGCGGCGGGCCACCGCACGGCGACGTAGTTGCTGCTCGTTCCCTGCGCCACCTCTCCGTCCATGCGCTCGACGACCACCTCGAGCTCGGCCCCCACCTGACGCTGATGGAACGCCAGGCGGGCGCGCGCGCCGAGCGCGCGTAGCTCCTGGGCGCGGCGCTGGATCGTCGCGTGGACCACCGGGGAGGCGAAGCTCGCGCCGTCCGCCGGGGCCCACGCGAAGGCCGCCGTGCCCGGTCGTGGCGAGTAGGGAAACACGTGCAGGTAGCTCACCGGTTGGGAACGAATCCACGCGAGTGTCTGCTGGTGGTCGAGCTCGGATTCGCCGGGAAACCCCGTCATCACGTCGAGACCGAGCGCGAGCTCGGGACGGCGCTCACGGATGTGCTCGAGGTGCTCGCCCAGGCGCTCGGGCCAGCGGCCGCGGCCCATGCGCCGATGCAGCTCGGCCGATCCCGTCTGCACGCTCAGGTGAAGATGCGGGCAAAGCCACGCGTAGCGCGCGATCCGATCGGCGAGCCCGTGGTCGAGATCGCGGGGATCGAGCGAGCTCAGGCGCACGCGCCGCACGGGCCGCTCGGCATCGATCCGGTCGAGCAGCGCGGCGAGTTCCGTGGCCGGCGTGAGATCGAGCCCCCACGAGCCCAGATCGATCCCGGTCAGGACCGCCTCGTCGCAGCCGCCGCGCGCCACCCGCCGCAGCTCGTCGAGCACGCCCGCGGCGGCGTGCGAACGCGACGAGCCGCGTGCCGCTGGGATCACGCAGAAGGCACAGCTCCGATCGCAACCGTCCTGGATCTTGATCAGCGGCCGCGCCTGCGAGGTCGCGGGGGCACCCGGCGCGAGCGCCACGAACGCGCCGAGCTCGTGCACCGGCGGTCGCTCGACACGGGTCGCGGCGGTGTCGTCGAGGGCCGCCGCCCACTCGGCGAGTCGTTGCTTGCCGCCGTTGCCGACGACCAGGCGAACCCCCGGCAACGCCGCGAGGACCCCCGGCTCGCGCTCCGCCTGGCAGCCCGTGACGACGATGCGGGCGCGCGGATTCGCGCGATGGATTCGGCGCACGAGCTTGCGTCCGTCGGTGTCGGCGGAGCCCGTCACCGCGCAGGTGTTCACGACCACCACGTCGGCGAGCGCGGGATCCGCGGCCGCCGTGAAGCCGCGCGCCGCGAGCTCGGCGGCGAAGCCCTCGGCCTCGGATTGGTTGACGCGGCAACCGACGGCCACCGTGAAGACGGAGGGCGCCCGGGAGTCCGGCGCGGCGAGCGGCTCGGTGGGTTGCATGGTGCGATGGTCACGCGGCCCGGGACTCGATCCAACCGCCACCGAGGACCTGATCGCCGCTGTAGAGCACCAGCGCCTGCCCGGGCGCGACGGCTTCCTGCGGCTCGTCGAAGTGGAGCACCAAGCGCTCGGGATCGACGCTCGCCACCGTCGCCGGCGCCTCGGGATGGCGCGAGCGGATCTGCGCGGTGACGCGGGTGCCGGGGGTGGGCGGACGCGGCACCAGCCACGACGGCTGGCGGGCCTGGACGGTGCGATGGAAGAGCGCCGCGCGCGGACCCACCGTGAGCGTGCGCGTGGCACCGTCGATCGCCACCACGAAGCGCGGCTCGCCGCCGCCCAGCCCGAGCCCGCGGCGCTGCCCCACGGTGTAGCGATGCACCCCGTGGTGCGCTCCGAGCTCGCGCCCCTCCGTGTCCACGATCGGGCCGTCCGTGTCGGCGGCGGCGCGGCGGGAGACGCGTTCCACGAAGGTGGCGTGGTCGCCGTCGGGAATGAAGCAGATCTCCTGGCTCTCCGGCTTGCGTGCCACCGGCAGCCCGGCACGCTGGGCCCGCTCGCGCACCTCTTCCTTGGTGAGACCGCCGAGCGGGAAACGGATCAAGTCGAGCGCGTCGCGCGGGATCGAGAACAGGAAATACGACTGATCCTTGGCGCGATCGACGGCGCGGCGCAGCCGCGGCAGCTCGCCGCCGGGATCGGGCTCGAGGCGAGCGTAATGACCGGTGACGAGCGCCGTCGCACCGACCTTGCGCGCGGCCTCGAGCAAGCGGCCGAACTTGAGCACCTGGTTGCAGAGGACGCACGGAATCGGCGTGCGGCCCGCGACGTACTCGGCCACGAACGGCTCGATGACGGCGCGCCGGAAGGGCTCGGCGTAGTCGAGGACGTAGTGCGCGATGCCCAGGGCTTGCGCGACACGCGCGGCATCGTCCACCTCGGACGGGCTGCAGCAGCTCTTCCCTTTCGACGCGGTGCTCGGCTCGGCGGGGTTCCACAATCGCAGCGTCACGCCGACCACGTCGTGACCCTGCTCGCGCGCCACCAGCGCCGCGGCGGAGGAGTCCACTCCGCCACTCATGGCCACGACGACGCGCGATCTCACGACACGGACTCCCGAGACGAACGAAAGGTTGCGGGCGGACGAGCGACCCACTCGATGGGCGCGACGGGGCTGCGGTGCGTCGACGACGAAGGGAACGAAATCGGCCTCGGGACCCCCGCGAGCCGCGGGGCGTGGATCAGGCCTTGGGGCGATCGGCGAGGGGATCCTCGGCGGCTTGCGCCGCCGTGGGCTCGGCTTCGGCCGCGCCACGCGCCTCGACTCTCGCCACCCGCTGCTCGAGTTCGGCGATCTGCTTCCAGAGCGCCTCGATGGTCTTGGCTTGCGGATCGGGCAGGTCCGTGTGGTTGAGGTCGACGGCCTCGACGCCCTCGCGGAAGATCACACGACCCGGCACGCCCACGACCGTGCTGTGCGGGGGCACGTCGCGAATCACCACCGAGCCGGAACCGATCTTGGAATCCCGGCCGATGCGGATGCGCCCGATGACCGCCGCACCCGCGCCGATCACGACGTTGTCCTCGACGGTCGGGTGACGCTTTTCCTTCTTGGTGCTCGTCCCACCGAGCGTCACGCCCTGGAGCAACGTGACGTTGTCGCCGATCTCGGCGGTCTGGCCGATCACCACGCCCATCCCGTGATCGATGAAGAGCCGTCGCCCGATGCGCGCCGCCGGATGGATCTCGATGCCGGTGAGAAACCGCGACGTGTGCGAGATGAACCGTGCCAGCCAGAAGAGGTCCCGCATCCACAGCGCGTGCGCGATGCGGTGGAACCAGACCGCGTGCAATCCCGGATAGCAGGTCAGGATCTCCCACGTCGTGCGGGCCGCCGGGTCGCGATCGAAGATCGCGCCGACGTCGTCGCGGAGCAAAGCGATCAGGCTGGAACCGGGCACGCTCACATCCTCCTCGTCACACCCACCCGCGCCGGGCCTCGCCAAGATCGCACCCGGCCGCTCAGGATGTCAAGGATGACGGGCACTTAGACGGACATCGGCCATCGGATCGCGAATCCTCGAGGAGACCCGTGGGGCCGCCCATCCCGGCGCCGTCAGCGGCTCGTCGGGGTGCCGCTCTTGGTGGCGGCTCGGCGCAACCGATCGATGAACGAGCCGCTCTCCGGCGGGGCGTTGGTGATGTCGGCGGGATCCGTCGTCGCGCTCGGCGACGACGAGGGCGCGGGGGTCGCCACACTCTCGTCGGCGGGTGGCGTGACCTGGATCGCGCGGGCCTTGCGAAAGAGCTGGCTGCGCCGCTTGAGCATCGTCAGCGCTTCGTCCGCCGACGCGAGCGCGCCCTCGTAATCGGAGGCCGCGAGCTTCTTCTTCGCCGCGCCGTAGCGCTTGTCCACCTCGTGGAAGAGCTGCTCCTTGTCCAGCCCGGGATCGGGATCGGCGAGCGCCACCTGTGCCACCGCTTCGACCTCGGCCATGCGCGCGCCGATCGCGCGCTTTGCCTGCTCGCGCCGGGCACGAACGTCGACGGCGGCCTGGTAGGCCTTGTCCGCGAGCAGCTTCGCCTCTTCGTCGCGACCATCCTCGTGGGCATCACGCGCCTGGTTGAGCGGCATGCGGTAGAGCAGCTGATCGGCGCGCGAGGGATTGAGCTCCTCGACCTCGGCCTCGGCGTGCACGGCGCGATCGATGGCTTGCTGCGCCGCCAGCTGGAGCGCCGCGTCTGCGCAGCCGAGCCCGAGCACGACCCAGCTCCCGAGGCCGACCCACGCGCCGAGGCGGACCCGATCCGCTCGCCCAGTCGATCCCTTGCGTGAGGCGCTCATCCGTCGTCCCTCTCGTCCCGCGACTCGCCGATGACGAGCGAGGCACCGAGCTTACCGAGCAGTGTGGGACCGAAGCCAGGCAGCCGGTCGATGTCGGCGAACGAGCCGAGGGTCCCCGCTCGGCGAGCGGCGACGAGACGCCGCGCGCGCTCGGGCCCGATCCCGTCGATGAGCTCGAGATCCCGTCGCGATGCGGTCGCGAAATCGAGGCCCTCTCCGCGCAGCAGCTTGAGCGGCGCACGCGCGCTCGGCCCGACGCCCTCGGGCGTGGGGAGATCCGGCGCCCACCCGGCAGGCGGCGCCGCCGCGCGCTCGGGCCCGGCGGCGCTCGGCGCGACGAGCAGGAGCGCCACGATCGTCACGCCGAGCAACGTGGCGAGCCCGTTCCGGGCGATCGCCCAGCTCTCACGCGCCGCGC
Source organism: bacterium (assembly GCA_046331705.1). Classification (GTDB taxonomy): domain Bacteria; phylum JADJOY01; class JADJOY01; order JADJOY01; family JADJOY01; genus JADJOY01. The sequence continues at coordinate 39,286 of JAXLQJ010000050.1, forward strand.
TGCCCGACACGCTTGCGCCCCTTCTTCTTGGCATCGGTGTGGAGCTTGTAGACCAAGCTGTCCACCAACGCCTGCCAGCTCGCTTCGATGATGTTCTCGGAGACACCGACGGTGCCCCATTTGCTCACCCCGTCGCCGGACTCGATCAACACCCGCACCCGCGCCGAGGTGCCGGCGCGCGCCTTGAGCACCCGCACCTTGTAGTCGAGAAGCTGAACCGACTTGATCTCGGGATAGAAACGCTCGAGCGCCTTGCGCAGCGCATTGTCGAGCGCGTTCACGGGCCCGTGCCCCTCGGCCGCGGTGTGCTCCTCGACGCCGTTCACCTCGACGCGGATCGTCGCCTCGGAGTACGGCGCACGACCCGCCTCGCGCTTCTCGTCGATCACGCGGAAGCCGCGCAGCTCGAACCAGTTCTTCTTGCCGTTCAAGGCCTTGTCGACGAGCAGCTCGAACGATCCCTCCGCGCCCTCGAATTGGTAGCCCTCGCTCTCGAGCTCCTTCAGGCGCTCCACGATGGCGCGGACCTCGGGCTTGCGATCGCTCAGGTCGAGCCCGAACTCCTCCGCCTTGCTCAGCACGTTCGACTGGCCCGAGAGGTCCGACACCAGCACGCGCTGGCGATTGCCGACCCGCTCCGGCGCGACGTGCTCGTAGGTCTTCGAGTGCCGGCGGATGGCGCTCACGTGCATGCCGCCCTTGTGGGCGAACGCGCTCTCGCCGACGTACGCCTGATGCTTGGACGGCGTCATGTTGGCGAGCTCGGCGACGAAGCGCGAGACCTCCTTCAAGGTCTTGAGCTGCGCGTCGCTCACGCAATCGATGCCGCGCTTGAGCTTCAGGTTGGGGATGATCGAGCACAGGTTGGCGTTGCCGCAGCGCTCGCCGATGCCGTTGATGGTGCCCTGCACCTGGCGCGCGCCCTTCTCCACCGCGAGCACGCTGTTCGCGACCGCGCACTCCGAATCGTTGTGACAGTGGATGCCGATCGGCCGATCCACGCGCTGCACGACGTCGTCGAGGATTCGTCCCAGCTCGGTGGGCAGCGTGCCGCCGTTGGTGTCGCAGAGCACCAGCCAGTCGGCGCCTCCCGCGACCGCCGCCGCGAGGGTCTTGAGGGCGTAGTCCGGGTTCTCCCGGTAACCGTCGAAGAAGTGCTCGGCGTCGTACATGACCTCCGGCACACGCTTCTTGAGGAACGCGATCGAGTCCTCGATCATGCGCAGGTTCTCGTCGAGCGAGACGCGCAGCGCCTGGTGAACGTGGAAATCCCAGGTCTTGCCGACCAGCGTCACGCACTCGGTCTGCGCGTCGACGAGCGCCTTCAGGTTGAGGTCGCGGCCGGCCGTGACGCCCGCGCGCCGCGTCATGCCGAAGGCGGCGACCTTGGCGTGCTTGAGCCGGAGCCGGCGCACCTCGGTGAAGAACGCCATGTCCTTGGGGTTCGACCCGGGCCAGCCGCCCTCGATTCGGTCGATCCCCAGCCCGTCGAGCTTCTCCGCGATGAGGAGCTTGTCCTCGAGCGTGAGCGCGACGTCCTCCGCCTGCGTCCCGTCGCGCAAGGTGGTGTCGTAAAGCAGTACGCGCGCTTGGCTCACGAATCACTCCCCACGAAACGCTCCGTGTCGATGCTCACGAACGCGACCGCTTGGCGTCGGCCTTGGCCTTCGTGCCCGCCGGCTTCTTCGCGGCGGGCGCGGCCTTCTTGCCGAGCTCGAAGGCATCGTGAAGCACGCGCACCGCGAGCTCGCTGAACTTGTCCTCGATCACGCAGCTTATCTTGATCTCGGACGTCGAGATCATCTGCATGTTCACGCCCACGGCGGAAAGCGCCTGGAACATGCGCGCCGCCACCCCCGCGTGCGTTCGCATCCCCACGCCCACCACCGAGACCTTGGCGATCGTCGAGTCGTGGTCCACCTGGCGAGCGTGGACTCCCGCGGCCACCCGCTCGATCTCGGGCAGCAGCCGCTTGAGATCCACCCGCGGCACCGTGAACGTGAGGTCCGTGAGCCCGTGCTCGCTCACGTTCTGCACGATCATGTCCACGACCACGCCGGCCTCGCCGAGCGGCGCGAAGATCGACGCGGCGATGCCCGGCCGATCGGGCACTCCGCGGAGCGCGATCTTCGCCTGGTCCCGCTGACAGGTCACGGCCGTCACCGTCCGCTGTTCCATCTCGTCCTCCCGGCTGTCGACGAGGGTCCCCTCGCCCTCCTGGAACGCGTGCAGCACGCGCACCGACACGTTGTAGCGCATCGCGTACTCGACCGAGCGCTCGGCGAGCACCTTCGCCCCCAGGCTCGCCATCTCCAGCATCTCCTCGTGGGTGAGATGCGGGATTCGGCGCGCATCGGGCACGACGTTGGGATCGGACGTGTAGACGCCGTCGACGTCGGTGAAGATGTCGCAGAAGTCCGCCCCCAGCGCCGCCGCCAACGCGACCGCGGTGGTGTCCGAGCCGCCCCGACCGAGGGTGGTGATGCGGCCGTCCGAATCGACGCCCTGGAAGCCCGCCACGACCGCGATCTCGCCACGGTCCCACGCGCGCAGGATCGGCTCGCGGTCGATCGACTCGATCCACGCGCGCCCGAAGCTCGAGTTGGTGTGGATCGCGATCTGATGCCCGAGGAAGCTGCGCGCCGCGTGGCCGCGGGCGCGTAGCTGGATCGCCAGCATCGCGGCGCTCGCCTGCTCGCCGGTGGCGATCAGCACGTCCACCTCGGAGAGATCCGGGACCTCGGCGATGTCGTGCGCCACCTTGAGCAAGCGGTTGGTCTCGCCCGCCATGGCGCTCACCACCACGGCGACGCGGTGTCCTTGCCGGACCGTTGCCGCGACGCGCTCCGCGGCCCGGCCGATGCGCTCCAGCGTTCCCACGCTGGTCCCACCGAACTTCTGAACGATCAGGGCCATCTCGCCCCCTCCACCGGACCGGCCGCGGGCTCGACCGAGCCGCCGTGCTCCGTCACGCCGGATTCCGCCGACATCGGTTGCTGCCGAGCGATCGCCTCGAGACAGGCCTCGGGCTCGGCACCGACGGCCTCGAACACCAGCTCGCGGCGGTGCTCGTCGAGCCACGTGAATCTCACTCGCAGATGCTCCTGGGGCAATGCGTCCGGGAATCGCTCGGCCCATTCCACGACGACCACGTCACCGCCACCGATCGCGTCGGCGAGGCCGAGATCCACCACCTCGCCGGCGGCCGCCAGCCGATAGAAGTCGGCGTGGGTGAGCCCTGGCGACCCGGGATAGCGACACGCGAGCACGAAGGTCGGGCTGCCGCTCCAGCTCGCATCCGCGAGGCCGAGGCCCTCGAAGAGACCGCGGGTGAAGAGCGTCTTGCCGGCGCCCAGCTGGCCGTCGAGCGCCACCACCAACCCCGGCGGCGCCACTCGCCCCAGCGCGCGGCCCACCTCGAGCGTCTGCTCGGCCGCACCGCTCACCCAGCGGCGGATCACGGTGCCTCCAGCCATTGGATGCGCGGGGCCACCAACGGCGCGCGGCCCAGGTCCAGGTCGTCGCGGGCGGCAGGCAGCTCGCGCGCCACCTCGCTCGCCAAGAGCCCGCTGTGGCCGACCACCTTCGTCAGCCGATCCCCCGCGGCACCGTGGAGATAGACCGCGAGCTCCGCCGCGGCGCCCGCCTCCATGCGTTGCGCCAAGAGCGCGCCGACGACGCCCGTGAGGACGTCGCCCATGCCGCCCGTCGACATCCCGGGATTGCCCGTCGAGTTGATCGCCGCGCGCCCATCCGGATGGGCAACCACGGTGCCCGCGCCCTTGAGCACGACGATCGAGCGGTGGGCGCGCGCGAAATCCCGCGCCAGCGCGAGCCGATCGGCTTGCACCTCGGCGGCGCTCACGCCGCAGAGCATCCCCATCTCGCCGGGATGGGGCGTGAGGATGCGCGGCGCGGGCGCGCGATCGAGCGCCGAGGGATCGGCCGCGAGCGCGGCCAGCGCGTCCGCATCCACCACCATCGGCGCGTCGAGCTCGGCGATCAGACGCGCCACCAGCGCGCGGGTCGGGCTCGCCCGGCCGAGGCCCGGGCCGAGTGCCACCGCCTGCTTTCCCCCCGCGAGCGCGGCGATGGCGTCGAACGCGGCCTCGCCGAGGAAACCGCGGCCGTCGTCGACGATCGGCGCCGTCATGATCTCGGGCGAGCGCTCGTCGCGCGGCGCGCTCACCGAAGCCGGCATGACCCACGTCACGAGCCCCACCCCGGCGCGCAGCGACGCCAACGCGGTGAGCGCGCCGGCGCCCGTGAGCCCGGCGGACCCCGCCACGACCAAGAGATGGCCGAACGTTCCCTTGTGCGCTTGGCGCGGCCGAAACGGCACCAATCGCGACACCGAGGAAGCGCTCAGCCAACGCACCCGTGGCTCGCTCGCCTCGAGCAGGCGATTGGGAATCCCGATGTCCACGACCCGCACCTCGCCCGCCAGCTCCGAGCCCGGCGGCAGCACGTGGCCGAGCTTCGGGAACCCGAACGTGACGGTGAGCTCGCAGCGCGGGGCGCACCCCAGCACGCGGCCCGTCGACGCGTCGACTCCCGATGGCACGTCGACCGCGACCACCGGCGCCGGCAGGGCGTCGAGCCAGGCGATCGCGGCGCGCGCGAGCCCCATCACCTCCGAGCGCAAGCCCGTGCCGAAGACCGCATCCACGGCCACGTCCACGTCGCCGAGCGCGGCCGTCCAGCGAGCGAAGGCGGCTTCGTCGGCGATCGGCTCGAGCCGGCCCCCCGAGCCGAGGAAGGCGCCGAGGTGAACCGCCGCGTCCCCGCGGACGCGCTCCTGCGTCCCCAAGAGCGCAGTCGCGACGTTCCAGCCGAGCGCGCGCAGCAGCCGTCCGATCACGAATCCATCGCCACCGTTGTTGCCCGTGCCGCACACCACGGCCACGCGCTTCGGCTCGCGCCCGAAGCGCGCGAGCAGCGCTCGAGCGGCGCCGCGCCCGGCGTTCTCCATCAGCACCGCGCCGGGCAGCCCCACCTCCTCGATGGTGCGGCGGTCGAGCTCGGCCATCTCGGCCGCGGTCAGGACGTACACGGCGGGCTCGGCGAGTGGGTGCGGTGGCGGACGCGAGAGGCGCTCGCCCGTGGCGAGGCGGCGGCTCGGGTTTAGCAGGGAACGTGCCGCGATGGCGCGTCAGCTCACGGCGACGCGGATCTTCTCGACCATCTCGCGAACCGCGCGCTCCATGCCGACCAACACGGCGCGCGCCACGATGCTGTGCCCGATGTTGAGCTCGACGATGCCCGCCGTGGCGGCGATCGGAGCGACGTTCTGGTAGTCGAGCCCATGACCGGCGTGGACCTCGAGGCCGAGGCGCTGCGCGTGCGCCGCCGCTTGGCGGACGCGATCGAGCTCCCGCGCCAAGGTGGCCTCGTCGCGCGCGTCGCAGAAGCTGCCGGTGTGGATCTCGATCCCGCGCGCGCCCAGCTCGCGCGACGCGTCGAGCTGACGGGGCTCGGGATCGACGAACAGGTACGTGGGGATCCCCGCCTCGTCGAGTCTCCGCACCGCCGCGCCGGTCGCGGCGCGCTCGCGGATCACGTCGAGGCCGCCCTCGGTGGTGAGCTCGGCGCGCTTCTCCGGCACCAGCGTGACCTGGTCGGGCCGGCGTTCCAGCGCGATCCGCACCATCTCCTCGGTGGCGGCCATCTCCAGGTTGAGGCGCGTCTTGACCGTGTGACGCAGCACCTCGAGATCGCGGTCCTGAATGTGGCGCCGGTCCTCGCGAAGATGAATGGTGATGCCGTCCGCTCCCGCGAGCTCGGCGAGGACGGCGGCCGCGACGGGGTCGGGCACGGGCGCCCGGCGCGCCTGGCGGACCGTGGCCACGTGATCGACGTTCACCCCGAGCGCCGGGACGCGGCTGGTGCTGGTCATCCCAGCACCCGCTCGATGGTGCGCGCGAGGTCGCCGGCGAGCTCGCCGATGAAGGTCGGGTCGTCGCCCTCGATCATCACCCGCGCCAGCGCCTCGGTGCCGGAGTAGCGCACCAGGATTCGCCCGCGCTCCGCCAGGGCGCGGGTGGCGCGGTCGATGGCGGTGGCGATCTCGGGCACCTCGGCGAAGGGGCGCTTGTGCTTCACGCGCACGTTCACCAGCGTCTGTGGCACGGTTTCCATCACGTGCTTGAGCTCGGCGAGGCTCTTGCCCGATTCCAGCATGGTGGCGAGGACCTGCAACGCCGAGAGGATGCCGTCGCCGGTGGTCGCGTGGTCGAGGAAGACGATGTGGCCGGACTGCTCGCCGCCCAGATTGTGGCCGCCGCGACGCATCTCCTCGACGACGTAGCGATCGCCGACGTCGGTTCGAAGCAGCCGGATGCCGGCGCCCCGCAGCGCGTGATCGAGCCCCAGGTTGCTCATGACCGTCGCCACCACCGTGGCGTTCTTGAGCGCGCCGCGGCGGTGCATCGCGAGCGCGGTCATGGCGAGGATCCGATCGCCGTCCACCTCCGAGCCGGTGTGGTCGACGAACACCACCCGATCCGCGTCGCCGTCGAGCGCAACGCCCAGGTCCGCCCCGCGCTCGCGCACCACGCGCGCCATGTTCTCCGGGTGGGTCGAGCCGCAGCCGGCGTTGATGTTGCGGCCATCGGGCTCGACGCCGATCGGGATGACGTCCGCGCCCAGCTCCTCGAAGACCGCCGGGGCCACGCGGTAGCCGGCGCCGTTCGCGCAATCGAGCACGATCTTGAGCCCCTCGAGGCTGCGGCCCTTGGGGAAGGTGCTCTTGAGGTAGACGACGTAGCGCCCCTGCGAGTCGTAGATCCGCACGACCTTGCCGATGGCGTCGGCGGTGGGGCGGATCGCGTCGATCTCGCCCGAGAGCACGTGCTGCTCGATCTCGGCCTCGGTCCGATCGGGCAGCTTGTAGCCGTCGGCGGCGAAGAACTTGATGCCGTTGTCCTGGAACGGGTTGTGCGAGGCCGAGATCACGGCGCCGGCGTTGGCGCGCATGTCCTGCACCAGGAAGGCGATCCCGGGAGTGGGCAGCGGCCCCACGAAGAGCGCGTCGACTCCCATCGACACGATCCCGCAGCCCAGGGCCTCTTCCAGCATGTAACCCGAGAGCCGGGTGTCCTTGCCGATGAGGATTCGCGTGCGATGCCCTGGCGCGGCGCGCACTCGGTGCGCCAGCGCGCGGCCGAGTCGCATCGCGGTCTCGGCCGTCATCGGCTCGACGTTGGCGACGCCGCGAACTCCGTCGGTGCCGAACAGCGTGCGTTTCATCGGTGGGTGGGGCGCGTTCATGGCTTGCGAGCCGAGCTCTCCGGGGGCTGCGGTGGAGCCGACTCGACTAGCACACGCGTCGTCGCGGGTTCAAGGCGAACGCGCTCGAAGGGCGCGGGGAGCGACACCGCGACGGCCAGCGAGCGCTCGCCCTTTTCCACGCCCTTCGCGTCCGCCCACACCACCACGTCGGTGGACTCGAGCGCAGCGAGCCCGGAGGTGGGTCCGCGCAGCGTGACGCTCGCGCGCGCCGGCGTGAGCGTCGCGAGCTTGCCCGGGCTCACGTTCCGAGTCTCGATCGGCAGGTCGTCGAAGGTGCGCTCGGTCCACGCCTCGTCGATCGCCACGAACGCGACCACGCTGTCCGGCTGGGCGGAGCGCACCCGCGGATCGCTGCGATCGAGGGCCACCCGCTGGCGAAACGGCGCCTTCACGCCGTCGAGCTCGATCGGCAACGTGCCGATGCGGCGCAGCCCCTCGGCCTGGCTCTCCGGCACGCTGACGGTGACCCGCGGCGGATCGATGCGCGTCGCTTCGCTCACCAGGCGGAAGCCCGCGAGCGGCTGCCCGATGGTGACGGCGTCCACCTCGACGACCTTGGTCACCAGCCGCTCCACCATGACGGGGATCTCGGCGGGGCTCACCCGCGTGACCTCGACGCCCGGCGGCAGCGAGAACTGGTCGCGCGAGATGACGAACGTCGAGGTGCCCGGCTTGACCCCGCTCAGGTCGACGTGGACGCCGAGCTGTCGCGAATCGAGCTGGGCGAGCTGGGCGCGCGCGCCGGCCACGCGCACGCTCACGCGATCGACGGCTCCCTGGACCACCACCAGATCGGGGCTCAGCCCCCGCAGCTCGAGCGGCACGAAGAACGCCATCTCCGCCCGTTGCTCGGTGCCGACGAATCGCCACAGCGCGAGCGCCATCATCAGCGCCACGAGCTTGAGGCCCACGTTGCGCGTGAAGAGATCCTTCACCGCGGCTCCCGCGCGACGTCCGCCGCGCCGAGCTTGGCCCCCGCCGTCGCGGCTCGATCCGCCGCCCGACCCAAGAGCGTCGCGAGGCGCGAGCGCAGGCGCGAAGCATCCAGGTCGCGATCGAGCGTGCCCGCCACGGCGAGGCTGACCACTCCCGTCTCCTCGGAGACGACCAGCACCACGGCATCCGAGGCCTCGCTCAGGCCTAGCGCCGCGCGGTGGCGCGTTCCGAGCGCCCGGCTCACGTCCGGGTTCACCGTGAGCGGCAAGAGCGAGCCGGCGGCGGCGATCCGGCCGCGGCTCACGATGACCGCGCCGTCGTGCAGCGGCGAGCCGCTCTGGAAGATCGACTCGACGAGCTGCTTGGAGAGCACCGCGTCCACGGAGACACCGCTCTCGATGAACTCGCGCAGGCCGGTGCGCCGCTCCAGCACGATCAGGGCGCCGATCCGCCGGCTCGCCAGCGACACCACCGCGCGCACCAGCTCCTCGAGGTTCATCTCGCTCTCGGCGGGCGCGAGCCGCGAGAAGAGCGGACTGCGCCCCAGCTCCACCAGGCCGCGGCGGATCTCGTGCTGGAACAGCACCACGATCACCAGGAAGATCGAGCCCAGGAAGGTCGAGAGCACCGCGTGGATGGTGTGCAGACCGAAGCGATCCGCGACCGCGTAGAGCCCGAGCACCACCGCCAGGCCCACCAGCATCTGCACCGCGCGCGTGCCCTTGATGAGCACCATGATCCAGTACAGGAAAACCGCGACGATGAGCACGTCCGCGGCGTCCTGCCAGTGGAAGCTGCCGACCAGCGCGCGCACGATGTCCGTCACGTCGGCGCCTCACTCGCTCGCGCGCCGTGACGGACGCGGTCCGCGACCGCGAGATACGGCCGCGCCTCGGCCGGATCGTGCAGCCGCAGCACGTCGGCGCCATTCAGCACCGCGGCGACCGCGGCGGCGAAGGTCGGCGGGGCGCGGCCGGCGGGGTCCGCACCGCCCACGATCTCGCCCAGGAAGGTCTTTCGAGAGAGTCCCACGAGCAGGGGATAACCCACGCGCGCGAGCTCTCCCAGACGGCGCACGATCTCCCAGTTGTGCTCGAAGGTCTTGCCGAACCCGATGCCCGGGTCGATCGCGATCCGATCCGCGCCGATCCCCGCGGCGCGCGCTTGCGCGGCGCGCGCCGACAGGTACTCGGCGATCTCGGCCACCACGTCCCGGTAGCGCGGGGCCCGTTGCATCGTGCGCGGATCGCCGCGCATGTGCATCAGCACCACGCCCGCCCCCGAGGTGGCGACCAGCCGCGCCATCACCGGATCGGCGAGCGCGGTGACGTCGTTCACCAGGTGCGCGCCGAGGTCGAGCGCACGAGCCGCGACCTCGGGCTTCGAGGTATCGACCGAGATCGCCACGTCGAGCTCCCGCGCGACGCGTTCGATCACCGGCGCCACGCGCGCGAGCTCCTCCGCCGCGGAGACGGGGATCGCTCCGGGCCGCGTCGACTCGCCGCCGACGTCGACGAGATCCGCGCCGCCCGCGACCAGCGCGCGGGCGCGGTCGAGGGCCGCGTCGGGATCGAGGGCGCGTCCGCCGTCGTAGAACGAATCGGGCGTGACGTTCAGGATGCCCATCACCAACGTCCGTCGCCCGAGGGCGAGCGTGCGATCCCGCAATCGCCAGCTTGCCGGCACGCCGTCCTCCGTGCCCGCGGCGCGGCGCAACCCGTCGCCGGCGCCGGCACCGCCCAATCGCGTCCTCGCGCGCCGCGGCTCGCGACGGACGCGCCGTCAGCTCTCGGGGACGAGCTTGGGGTTCCGGAGGGTCGCGGCGAGCCCCGGCAGATCCGGCGCCGGCTCGTCGGTGGCGGCGAGCGGCCGGTGCGGCGGGCGCGTCCTCGAGGTGTCACGGAACGGCGCGAGCGCTTCACCGCGAATGATGCGATCGATCTCGTCGCCCTCGAGCAGCTCGCGCTCGAGCAGCACCTCGGCGACGCGGCGCACCAGGTGGACGTTCTCGCTCAGGAGCCGCCGCGCCTTCTCGAAACCCTCGGTGCAGATGCGGCGGATCTCGCCATCGATCGTCTGCGCGGTGTGCTCGGAGAAATCCTTCTGATAGGCGAGATCGCGCCCGAGGAAGACCTGCTCCTCGCGCTTGCCGAAGGCGAGCGGGCCGAGCTTCTCGCTCATCCCCCACTCGCACACCATCGAGCGCGCCAGCTCGGTCGCGCGCTCGATGTCGTTGCCCGCGCCGGTGGTCGGCTCTTCCAGGATCAGCTCCTCGGCGGCGCGCCCGCCGTAGAGGATCGCGATCTGACTGAGAAGGTATTCCTTCGGGTAGGTGTGCTTCTCGTCGATGGGAAGCTGCTGGGTGGTTCCGAGCGCCATGCCGCGCGGGATGATCGTGACCTTGTGGATGGGGTCCGTGTCCGGCAGCAGCTTCGCGACCAGCGCGTGTCCGGCCTCGTGAAACGCGGTCACGCGGCGTTCCTCGTCGCTGATGATCATGCTGCGCCGCTCGGCGCCCATGAGCACCTTGTCCTTCGCCTTGTCGAAGTCGGTCGCGTCGACGTGGTTCTTGTTGTAGCGGGCGGCGAACAGCGCCGCCTCGTTCACCGTGCTCTCGAGATCCGCGCCGCTGAATCCCGGCGTGCCGCGGGCCAGGATCTCGAGATCCACGTCCGGCGCGAGCGGGATGCTGCGGGTGTGCACCTTGAGGATCCCGAGACGTCCGCGCACGTCCGGGCGGGGCACGACCACGCGGCGATCGAAGCGTCCGGGACGGAGCAACGCGGGATCGAGGACGTCGGGCCGATTGGTGGCCGCGATGAGGATCACGCCCTCGTTGGTCTCGAAGCCGTCCATCTCGACCAGGAGCTGGTTGAGCGTCTGCTCGCGCTCGTCGTGACCGCCGCCGAGCCCGGCGCCGCGATGGCGTCCCACGGCATCGATCTCGTCGATGAAGATGATGCAGGGCGCGTTCTTCTTGCCCTGCACGAAGAGGTCGCGCACCCGCGAGGCGCCCACGCCGACGAACATCTCGACGAAGTCCGAGCCGCTGATCGAGAAGAACGGCACCCCCGCCTCGCCCGCGATGGCCCGCGCGAGCAGCGTCTTGCCGGTACCCGGTGCTCCCACCAGCAGCACGCCCTTGGGAATGCGCCCGCCGAGCTTGGTGAACTTCTTCGGGTCCTTCAGGAAGGCGATGATCTCTTCGAGCTCTTCCTTCGCCTCGTCCACGCCGGCGACGTCGTCGAACGTGACGCGGTTCTGGTTCTCGTTGAGCAGCTTCGCGCGCGACTTGCCGAAGCTCATCGCCTTGCCGCCGCCGGTCTGCATCTGGCGCATGAACACGACCCACACCACCACCAGGATGCCGATCGGCACCAGCCACGACAGCGTCATCATCACGTACGACGACGTCTGGTCCTCGGGCTTGGCCTCGATCTGAACGCCGTGCTCCTGCAGGCGCTGGACGAGGGTCGGATCCTGCGGCGTGTAGGTGTGGAACTGGCCGACGATGGTGGCCGACGTTCCCGTGACGTGGTTGCCGCGGATCGTGACCTTCTTCACGTCACCACGATCGACGCGTTCCTGGAACTCGCTGTAAGTGATCGTGCTACGTCGCTCGTTGGTCGCATTGACCAACTGGAACGCGCACAACACCATCACGAGGATGATGAGCCAGAGCAGGATGTTCTTGCCGGTTTGTGACGTCACCCGAGACCCACGACCTTTTCTCGTTTGATTTCGCTGAAATGCCGTAACCCACCCTATCAGAAGGGATCGCCACCCTCAACCCGCGCGTCCGGCACCGGGATTGCGCCGCCCGGCACGTCGTCCGCGCCCTGCCTCGCCACCAGCGCGTCGGACGCGCGTTCGATCCGCAGCCCGCCGCCGACGTCCACTCCGCGCCCCTCGGTCACGCCATCCACGAGCAGCTCGACCAGCGCGCGCACCACCGCTCGGCGCGCTTCCAGACCGAACCCGACGAGGAGCCAGCGAGCCACCACCCGGCGCGCGAGCGCGGGTGAGGCATCCGCGAGCGGCGCGATCGCGAGCGCACCTCGTCCCCGATCGAGAGCGCGCTTCAGGCGGGCCTCGGTCTCGCCCTGGAAGTGCAGCGCGTCCTCGCGGGCCTCGCGCGCCAACGCCACCAGCGAGCGGCGCAGGTGCCCGGCTCCGTGAGCCTCGAGCCACGGCAGAATCGCGTGACGGATCTGGTTTCGCGGCACGCGCGGGTCGGCGTTGGTGGGATCCTCGCGCCAGGCGAGCCCCCTCATCGTCGCATAGCGATGGAGCTCGACGCGCCACAGGCCGAAGAGCGGCCGTACCCACGGCGCGCTCACCGCGTCCATCCACCACCCGTCGCTCGGGACACCTTGCAGCAGGCGTAGCATCAACCACTCGGCCTGATCGTCGGCGTGATGGCCGAGCGCGATCCAGTCCGCGTTCCACTGCCGCGCCTCGCGCGCCAGCGCCTCGCGACGTGCGATGCGCAAGCGCTCTTCCGGCGAGCCGTGCGCGGGGAGATCGTCCCCCGTGAGCCGTGCGACCACCGCGTCCAGCCCGCGGGCGGCCGCCGCCTCGGCGACGAAGCGCGCATCCGCCGCGGAATCGACGCGCACCGCGTGATCGACGTGGGCGACGCGCAGCGTGAGCGCGCGCCGCTCGGCGACTCGCGCCAGCACGTCGAGGAGAACCGTCGAGTCGAGGCCGCCCGAGCACGCCACCAGCACGCGCTGGCCAGGGCCGAGCGCCCGACAGGCATCCAGCTGGTGCAGGACCGGAACCAGCAGATCCTGGCGGGTCGCGTGGGGCGGCGCCGTCGTCGTCGCGGCCACCGGCTGGAGCTCGACACGCCCGCT
>JAXLQJ010000051.1:0-52140 GCA_046331705.1 bacterium
CCAGCTCGAGCTGATGCGCGAGCTCGGTGAGCAGATGAAGACCCTGTCCCGTCCGCCCGGCACGGCCCCCACGCCGCCAGGCGGTGGTTCAACGCAACCGAACGACGGCAAGAGCGACGACGCTCCGCCGAAGCTCTTCTGAGAGGGCTCGCGCGCCCTCAGTCGAGGGCGCCGCGCAGCACGACCCCGCGCCGCGCAGCCGCGAGCCGCATGCATCGGGCCGCATCGCGACCATGGCGCCGCCACGCCCGCTCCATCGCCGCCTGCACGTCCGCCGCAGCGTTGGGCGCCACCAGCGCCAGGATGGTGGGGCCACTGCCGCTCAGGAACGAGGCGACGGCCCCCGCGCGCCGCGCGGCGCGCCGCACGGCTTCGAAGCCCGTCACGAGCGGCGCGCGATACGGCTGGTGCAAGCGATCGTCGGTGGCCAGATCGAGGAGCTCGTAACGCCCCGCGGTCATCGCCGCCACCGCGAGCGCGGCGCGCGTGAGATTGTGGACCGCGTCGCCGATCGACACGCTCGTGGGCAGCAGCTTGCGGGCCTCCTCCGTGGACACCCCGAAGGACGGCACGAGCGCGCATGCGACGAGGCGCGGCGGATCGAGCCTCACGAAGCGCGCGTGCGACCCTTCCAGCGCGGCGACCGTGAAGCCGCCGGCGACGGCTGGAGCGAGATTGTCGGGATGTCCCTCGAAGGGAAGCGCGAGATCGAGAACCGCCTGGGCGTCGACGTCCCGACCGGCGATGCGCAGGGCCGCCGCGGCCCCGGCCACCGCCGCCGCCGAGCTCGAGCCCAGCCCACGTCTCCACGGGATCCGGTTGAGCATGCGCACGTCGAGCGCGGGCACGGCGACGCCCAGTCGCTTCAGCGAACGACGGAGCACGCGGTCGAAGAGATTCGCCCGCGGCGTACGCGCCGCGTCCGCGGCGCCTTCGCCCTCCACGCGATAGTGAACGCCGGGTGCAGGTGCGCGGCGCAGCCACACCTCGTTGCGCAGCTCGAGGGCGAGGCCGAGCGTGTCGAAGCCCGCGCCGAGGTTGGCGGTGGTGGCGGGAACCGTGATGTGGATGGCTGGCACGTTCGCCTCGGTTTCGGGGCGGCGGACTATATCGCACGTGTCCGCGCACGTTCGGCCCTGCTGGCGCTCGACTCCGGCTCGCGCGAGGGCGGGGCGTGAACGGGCGCGTCGGCGCGAGCTGCTCACTCCCGCCTTCACCGCGGCGGGTGTTGTTGCGCTCGCCCAATTGGGTGGGAGACGCGATCCTCGCCGTCCCGGCGATCCAGGCGGTCCGAGCGGCGTTTCCGACCGCGCAGCTCACGGTGCTGGCGGTGCCCTGGGTGGGAGACGTGTTCCGCTGCGTCCCGGGGGTGGACGAGGTGCTCGTCTTCGATCGCAAGCGGAAACACCGAGGATTCGTGGGTGTGGAGCGGATGGCGCAGGAGATCCGCGCGCGTGCGTTCGACGTGGCGATCTCGTTTCCGCGCTCGACCAGCAGTGCTTGGCTGCTCGCGCGGGCGCGGGTGCCGTGCCGCGTCGGCTTCGGCGGCGCCATCGCACGGACGCTCTTCACCCACGTGGTCGAGTTTCCCGGGAAGGGTCGACCCGGGCATCACGAGCTCGAGCTGCACCTCGAGCTGCTGCGGGGCGTGGGGATCGAAGCGCCGCTCGCGTCGCCGAGCCTCACGCTCCCGAGCGATCTCGTCGCCCGCCGCCAGGAGCTCCTCGGCGACTGCGGTCTCGACGAGGGTGGATATCTCGCCATGGCTCCTGGCGCTGCGTTCGGCGGTGCCAAGCGCTGGCGCGCCGAGGGCTTCGCCCAGGTCGCCGACCGCGCGTTCGACGCCCGAGGGCTCGACGCCGTGCTGCTCGGCAGCCCGGGTGAGCGCGCGATCGCGCGCGAGCTCGCCGCCACCGCCGCCCGCGCGCCCGTGGACCTGGTGGGACGGATCGGCCTCGCGGACGCGCTGGCGCTCATCGCCGGTGCGCGCGCGTTGATCACCAACGACTCCGGCTTGATGCACGCCGCCGCGGCCCTCGGCACGCCGCTGGTCGCGATCTTCGGCCCCACGGATTGGGTGGCGACCGGGCCGGCGAGCCGGCTCGCGCGCGTGGTGCGCGAGCCGGTCGCGTGCGCTCCGTGCTTTCTGCGCGACTGCCCCATCGACCATCGCTGCATGACCCGCGTCACGACCGATGCGGTCTGGAATGCGTTCGAGAGCTTGCAGGCGACGACATGACGACAGCGGGCGGCGCGTTGCGATCGAGTCGCGTGCGCGACGCTCTTCCGCCACGTCGGCGTCACTTGCGTTTTGCATCTTCGAGGTTCAACATTCCCCGACTCGATCGGAACGTCGGCGGATCGCGTCCGATCGCACCAACGCCGTTCGGCCGCATGCCATCGTCTCGGCGTGACCTGGCCGCGCGAGACGGCTGGTGAGCGCCGGGGATCGACACGCTTCCCGGGCGAGCGCGGCGGAGGAGATCGAATGAAAGCTCGGCTCTTGTCCTCCCATCGCAGGCGCGCCGCGGCGGCGACCGCGATGCTCGTCGCGGTATCCCTGGGCCACGCGAGCTGCTCGAGCTCGAGTGGGAAGGTGGGCACGCGCGCGCCGTTCGCCCGGGCCTACGCCATCAGCGATCGCAATCAGCTCATCGGCGGCAAGGTCGCCATCGCCAACGTCGGCGATTTCATCCTGGAGAACGACCAGGTTCGGCTGGCGGTGCTGGGCGCGCTCGAGTCCTACGGCCCGAATCTCTACGGCGGCAGCCTGGTCGACGCCGAGCTGCAGCGTCCCGACGGCTCGAGCACGGCGGGACGCGGTCAGGACGAGCTGGTCGAGGTGTTCCCGATCATCGATCTCAAGGTTGCCAAGCCGGACGGCACCCTCGACGGCCCAGGCAATCCCGTGAGCTCGAGCGTGCGCGTCTGCGAGGACGGCGGCTCGGGCCAGGGCGCCCGCGCCCGCATCCGCATGGCCGCCGATCTCTATCCGCTGATCGCCCTGGTCGGCGTGATTCCCAACCTGCTCGGCCCGTCGGGCGCGCGCATCGTCCAGGACTACATCCTCGAACCAGGCAAGCGCTACGCCACGCTGCACACGGAGGTGAGGTTCTTCGAGGGCGGCGAGGGCGCCGGACAACCGATCGAATGCGGCGACGATCCGAACGCCAAGCGGGTCTTCAAGCCCCAGTACCCGCAGCAACCGCTCAACGTCATCTCGCCCGTGCTGTTCGGACAGGCGTACGGAGACATCGCGATCTTCGGCGGCACCACGCAGCTCTTCTCGCCGACCTTCGGCTTCGACTCCTTCAGCGAGCTGCTGGCGAAGTCACCGAGCCCCACGAGCGACGTCGTCTACGACGAGATCGTGCCCTTCAAGAACACCTTCGAGTCGCCGCTCAACGGCTATTTCCTGGTCGGTCGAGCGAATCACATCTCGTACGGCATGACGGCGCCCGACAAGGGCGTCTTCACGATTCCGCTGCTGGCGGGGACCATCGCCCCGCAATTCGTCGCGACCTCGCGAGAGATGGTCGATGCGACCACCGGCGCCAAGCCGTCGCCGCTCGAGCAGGTGGGCAGCCAGCGCGGCGACGTGGCCACGTTCGATCGTTACTTCATCGTCGGCGACGGCGACGTCGCCTCGGTGCTCGACGTGGTGAACCAGATCCAGGGCGTCGCGACCGGCGCCATTCACGGGCACGCCTTCGAGGAGGCGACCGGCCGCCCCGTCACGCGCGCGAGCATCCTGGTGTTCCGGCACCCGCGCGACGGCGCGGGCAACCTGCGCGATCTCGCCACCCTCGACGTGAAGGACCTCGGCGTGCCGATCGATCAGATCTACACGGACGTGCGCTTCGACGACACCTCGGTCGACGGCAGCTTCAGCGCCACGCTCGAGCCCGGCGATTACGTGCTGCTCGGCCTTTCCGACGGTCGCGGCCGCGGCCCGCTCCAGCCCGTCGCCGTGCGTGCCGGCGAGAGCCGCGAGACCACGGTGGTCATCCCGCGCGATGGGCGGGTCCGCGTGGAGGTCGTCGACGCGGCCCGCGGCGGCGCCAGCTTGCCGACCAAGCTCACCATCACCGAGCTCGATGGCCACGGCGTCCCATGGCCGCGCTTCGGCGAGGGATCGCTTCCCATCGCGCGCATCCCGCGGGCGAACGCGATCTACGAGCCACAGACGGCGGACGCCTCGCGCAGCGATCTCGAGTTCGTGGCCGCCTTCAAGTACACGGAGGACGGGCGCAACACGTTCTCGCTCGCGCCAGGGCGCTATCGCGTGTACGCGTCACGCGGCTACGAGTACACGATCGACACCAAGGACGTGGTGATCGAGCCCGGGCTCGAGAAGACCGTCCAGCTGGCGATCGCGCAGGTGGTCGACAGCACCGGCTGGCTCTCGGGGGACTTTCACGTCCACTCCGAGTCGAGCCACGACTCGGGCGTGTCCAAGGACGACCGCGTGGTGGGCTACGCCGCCGAGGGCGTCGAGATCCTGGCGTCGACGGATCACGACTACATGACCAACTACAAGCCGTACATCGAGAACCATCAGCTCCGCCCGTGGCTCACCACGATCGTGGGCGACGAGCTCACGACGTTCGAGAACGGCCACTACAACGCGATGCCGCTCGCGTTCGACGGTCGCCAGACCTCGAACGGCGCGCCGCGCTGGGTCGGACTCACGCCACCGCAGATCTTCGACACGCTGCGCGCCCGCGGCCTCTTCGGGCCGGACCAGACCGTGACGATCTTGAATCACCCGCGCGATTCGATCTTCGGGCTCTACAGTCAGTTCGGCTTCGACCAGGGCACCGGCGTGCTGTGTCCAGGGCTCTTCACCCTGGGCAACGACGTCATCCGCACCGGCAACGGCCTCGGCGGCGTCAACGCCGAGAACTTCAACGCCGACTTCATGTCGATCGAGGTCCTCAACGGCAAGCGCTTCGAGCTGATCCGCACACCGACGCTCGAAGAGGTGCCGCTCAAGGCCGAGGGTCAGACACGTCCCGGCACGCCGCCGTCGATCTATCAAGTGCTGGCGCGGACCCTCGACGAGCAGCGCCGGCTCCTCGATCCCGCCAACGGCCTCGCCACCAGCGACCAGAGCCGCTACCAAGGCGGCGTCGACGACCTCTTCACCACCATCAACCTCGGCCGCGGCCGCCCCACCGGGCTCGCCAACTCGGACTCGCACAAGATCATCGACACCGCCTCCGTGCGCACCTGGTTCAAGGTGGGAACGGACCAGCCCGACGCCGCCGAGGACCTGGACGTGGTGGCCGCCGTGGCGCGCGGGCAGACCGTGATGGGCTTCGGGCCCTTCGTGACGCTGACCGCCGACGGTGCGGAGGTCGGCAAGACCGTGGCGAACACCTCCGGCCAAGTGGACGTGGCCGTCGAGGTCCAGGGGCCGGACTGGTTCCAGATCGACCGCGTGGAGATCTACGGCAACGGCGAGCTCGCCGCGGAGATCCCGGTGGCGCGCCCGAACGCGTCGACGGTGAAGTATCGCGGCCACACCACCATCAGCGTGCGCGACCTCGCCATCAACGACCACCAGGCCAAGGACACGTATTTCGTGGCGGTCGCGCTCGGCGACGACGATCTCTTTCCGGTGGATTTCCCCAACAGCTTCCCGACCCAGAACACCAGCGACATCATCGTCGGTGCGCTGGCGGGCGTGATCCCCGGGATCGGCGGCTTGCTCGGCGAAGGCGAGAACATCGTGCCGCTCACGTTCAACGTGCTGCCCTACGGCGTGACCAGCCCCGTCTACGTGGACGTCGACGGCGACGGCCGCTTCACTCCCGCGGGACGGCCGCCCGCCGACGGCCGCAGCAAGTACCGAGGCTGTACGGACCTGACGGAGGACTGCGTCTGTCAGGACCTCGCGCTGCCGGCGAGCGCGACCCAGGACTTCACCGACACCCGCGATTACGTGCAGTGGTTGCTGGGCCTCGAGCAGGGACACGGCCGCCTCAAGGCCGTGCCACCCGCGGCATTCGAGTTCGCGGGACGCTGAGCGAGAGCGGGGAACGAGGCTAGGATCGACGCAGGTCCTCGGGTGCAGAGCGCACCCAAGCGAGGGAAACCCATGTCTCACCGAACGACGCGATACACCCTCATCGGCTTGGTGCTCGTGGCCGGCCTGGTCGCCATCCAGCCTGCACGCGCGGGTGTCGCCGACGAGATCGCCGACGCGCTGAGCCCCGATGCGGCCAGCGACCGCAACGACGTCGATCCGCTCCTCGACCGCCTGGTCGCCAAGGGCGTGCTCACGCCCGAGGAAGCGAAGGACGTCGACAAGGAAGTCGCCGACCAGAACCGCTTCGCGATCGACCTGGGCGGCCGGATCAACCTGGACGTGATCGCCTACGACGGCGCGGACTACGTCGAGGGCGTGCCGGGCGACCCCAACGTGCGCACGGGCTTCCGACTGCGCACGGCTCGCTTCAACGCCGACGGGCGCGCGTATTGGGACTGGCTCCGTTACTCGATGCAGGTCGACTTCGCCGATCCCGCCAAGGCCAACGAGGTCGAGGTGACGCTGCTCGACGCCCGTCTCTCCCTCGTGGACCTGGTGCCGATGCACGCGATCCACCTCGGGCTCGTGAAGCCGCCGTTCGCCCGCCAGCAGCTCATGAGCTCGAGCCGCCTCCAGTTCCAGGAGCGCAGCGTCGTGCTGCAACAGCTCGAGGAGCTGTTCTTCGACCGCGAGCTCGGCGCCCGCGTCAATGGCCGCATCCCCGTGGGCGAGGACGCCGTGATCCTCAAGTACGCGGTCGGTGTCTTCAACGGCTCGGGCCAGCGCAGCATCGGCGGCGACACCAACGAGGGAAAGCTCGTCGCGGTGCGCGGCGCCATCGATCTCTTCCACGACATGGGCGAGGAGGAGCCGGATCTGTCGAGCGGCGAGCTCGGGCTGAGCCTGGGCGGCGGCTGGTTCCTCAACGACGACGTCGCGGCCACGCCGAAGGGCTACGCGATCGACGGCGAGCTCAAGGTCGCGGGGCTCTCGCTCACCGGCGGATGGGTGATGATCGACTACGCCCCCGACCTGGGCGCGAACGTCGAGTTCCCGCCCTTCGCCACCGATTTCAACTCGAAGGGCTGGTACGTCCAGGGCGGCTACATGCTGCTCCCGCACCTGCTCGAGATCGCCGGGCGCTACGAGCAGTACGACTCGAACGACCAGATCGACGACAACGGCGACGTCTCCGCCTATACCGGCGCCCTCAATCTCTACCTGCTCGACCACGACATGAAGTCGAGCCTCGAATACGTCGCGCGCACCGAAGACGAGGGCGCCAAGCTCGAGAACGACTCGCTCACCCTCGAGGTGCAGCTGCTGTTCTGAGCGCGCGCGCGGCGGCGGGCGGAGCGCCCGCCGCTCTTCGCGTGAGCGATGTGGTAATCCACCCCTCGCAATGGCGGGGCGGGGCATTCGAATCCGGGCGCGTGCGTCGAGCGACGCACGCATCGAGCGGCTTCTCGGGGGCGATCGGCTCTCGCTCGAGCAGCTGATCGCGCTGCCCGGCGTCACGATCGTCAAGGACTACAGCAAGGCGATCGTGCTGCGGATCGAGGCGGAGGGCACCGCCTGGTACCTGAAATGGTACCGGCTGCCGAGCCTCCGGCTCAGGCTCAAGGCGGCGCTCACCTCGACTCCTGCCGCGCGCTTTCGCGCCGGCTCCGAGATCCTGGCGAAGGCCGGCTTTCGCGGGCCGCGGCTGGTGGGAACCTTCGAGCTGGGATCGCGCCTGCTGCCCCGCGCGTCGTTGGTCGTCACCGAGGCCGTCGCGGGGGCGGAGCCGCTGGCCACGGCGCTCGCTGCAGCCGGCTTGCGGCGGCGGCGCGACTGGCTGCACCGGCTCGGCGGGCTCTTTCGCGATCTTCACGCCGCGGGAGTGCTGCACAAGGATCTCAAGGATTCGAACATCCTGCTCTCGGTCGCCGACGGTGAGGCGAGCTTCACGCTCCTCGATCTCGAGGACGTCCGGCAGATCTCGCAGCTTGGTCGCGAGCGCCGCTTCCGTTCGCTGATGCAGCTGCACCGCACGCTGGGGCGAAACGCGCCGCTGCGTGAGCGCATCGCGTTCTTGCAGGGCTACGTCGACGGCGTCGCGGAGCGCGACACCGAGATGCGCTTGGCGCTGGCCCAGGTCGGTGAGATGGGGGTCGAGAAGGACCTGCGCGATCGGGGCCGCGTGGTGCGGAAGATCGATCACGCCGGCTTCCGCTGGCTCACCACGCTCTCCGGCGCGCGGCTCACCGAGCAGATCATGAGCTGGGCGCCGGAAGCCGTCGCCCACACCTCGGGCGCGCTCGAGGAGCGTGCCGGTCGCAGCCGCCGGTTCGTGCGGCTGCGTCTGGCCGATGGCTCGCGCTACTGGGTGCGCTTCTACCGCCCGCGAAACCTGCGCAAGGCGCTCTTCTCCCACGAGCGGCGGGGACGGGCGCGGCGCGAATGGGACCACGCGTGCGAAGCGGGGCGGCGCGGCGTCCCGACGGTGCTTCCCGAAGCCCGCGCGCACGACCACGCGTGGCTCTTCCGCACCGAGATCATCGCCTATCCCGAGCTCGAGGGGGCACGCGACCTCGCCGCGATCCTGGCCGACGCGGAGCTGCCCGTCGCCGAGAAACGCGCGCGCCTCACCCAGGCGGCGCGGGTGCTCCGGCGCACCCACGATCGCGGCGTGACCGTCCGCCACCTTCGCGCCGACCAGGTGCTCTTCACCGCCGATGGCGCGGTTCGCCTCCTCGGCCTCGAGCGGGTGCGCTTCGGCGCCCCCGCCGGCTGGCGCGGCCGCATCCACGACCTGGCCGCCTTCGACCGCGGCCTCGCGGAGCTTCGCATCCGGCGCGGCTACGCCGTGCCGCGCACCCAGCGATTGCGCTTCATCCACGCGTATCTCGAAGCGGGGCCGATCGACCGCGCGCCACGGCGGGTGCTCGAGCGCGTGGCGCGGCGCAGCTCGCGCGCGTTCCTTCGCCGCGAGCGTCGGCGCCGTCGCTCGCTGCGCACCCGCGGGCCGCGCGACTACGAGATGCCGTCGGTGAGCTGCTTCATCATCTGCAAGGACGAGGAGGAGCTGATCCGCGACTGCCTCGAGAGCGTGCGGTGGTGCAAGGAAATCGTCGTCGTGGATTCCTTTTCCACCGACCGCACCGTGGAGATCTGCCGCGAGTACACCGACCGGGTCTTCCAGCGGGCGTGGCCGGGGTTCGTCGAGCAGAAGCGTTACGCGCTCGGCCTCACGCGAAACGAGTGGGTGCTCAACCTGGACGCCGACGAGCGCATCACGCCGGCGCTGCGACGCGAGATCGAGCGGCGCCTGGCGGCGGCGGACGACGCCGTGTGGGGCTTCTACATCCCACGCTTGGTCTTCTACCTCGGGCGCTGGTGGAGGCACGGCTGGTACCCGGAGTACCGCCTGCGGCTGTTCCGGAAGTCGCGCGTCACCTGGGGCGGCGTCGACCCGCACGAGCGCGCGTTCCTCGCCGACGAGCGGCGCGCGGTGCGGCTCAAGGGCGACATCACGCACCTGACGTATCGCGATCTGCGCGACCAGCTCCGCACCATCAACCGATTCACCACCATCGCCGCCCGCGAGGCCTTCGACCGCGGCAAGCACTTCCGGGCCGTCAATCTCTTCGGCAACCCCGTGGTCCACTTCATCAAGTTCTACGTGATCAAGCGGGGCTTTCTCGATGGGATTCCCGGGCTCTTCATGGCAGGCTTGATGGCGCTGCACGTGTTCCTGAAGTACGCGAAGCTGCGCGAGCTCGAGTGGAGCGCCGCCGATGCCGGATCCAGCGACCCCAGGCGAGCGCTCGAGCCCTCCGCTGGTCACGCCTGAACGATCGCGCGGCGGATCGCGCGCCGTCGAGCGGCTCGCGCGCGCGCTGCCGGATGCGTTCCTGGCGGGCGTGTCGCGCTGGGCGATCCGCGCGCTCGCCGCGAGTGTCGCGATCTCGATCGCCGCGACCAACGTCGCCTTCGGCGTCGCCCTCGTGGCCTGGGCGCTACGCCTCGCGCTCCACGGCGGCCCGCGTTGGCCAGCGACCCCCGCCGACAAGCCGTTCGCCGTGTTCCTGGCGTGCTGCCTGCTCTCGGCGCTGGTGGGGATCGACACCTCGACGGCGCTCTGGTCGCTCCGCGCCTACGCGCAGATCCTGGTTCTCTACCTGGTGGTCGCGCATGCCCACGAGGAGGACGAGCGGCGACGGCTGGCGTGGATCCTGACCGTCGGGTTCTTTATCTCCGGGTGGCACCAGGTTTACAACTATCGCTGGCAGAACTTCCACAAGGATTGGGGACCGGGAAAGATGACCCGCGCCAGCCAGCTCGTGATCGCCGTGGCGGTCACGCACGCGCTGTGGCTCGCGAGCCGCGGTTGGCGACGCCGCGCCGGCGTGGGGGCGTTGCTGGCGATGCAGATCGCCGGGCTCGTGTGCACCTTCAAGCGTGGGGCGTGGGTGGGGAGCCTGGTCGGCCTCTCGACCCAGCTCTGGCGCCGCAATCGCAAGCTCGTGCTGGTGCCCCTGGTGATCGCGGCAGCGGTGGTGGTCACCTTCCCGGCGGTGCGCGTGCGCCTCAGTCAATCCGGCGACGATTTCGTGCACACCGACAACCGCCTGCACATGTGGAAGATCGCCGTGCAGCTGATCCGCGACTATCCGCTCGGCATCGGCACCCACAACGGCGGCATCATGAAGCGCACCGATCTGTGGGGCACCGAGCCGCCCAAGCACCGGCATTTCCACTCCAACCTCATCACCATCTGGGTCGAGGACGGCGTGCTGGGGCTGGCGGCGTTCGTGGCGTGGCTGCTGGCGCTGGCGAGGCTCTTGGTCGCCCGCGTACGTTCCACCGCGGCGCACCCGGGATCGGACGCTGCGCTCGCCATCGGCGCCGCCACCGCGTTCCTGGCGTGGAACGTCAATGGGCTCGTCGAGTTCAACTTCGGCGACGCCGAGGTGATGATGCTGCTCTACTTCGTGCTGGGCTTGGCGCTCGCGCCAGCGTTGGCGAGCGCTCCCGGAGCGCGCACGGAGACGCCGGCTGGCGTCGAGGTCCGCCCGTGACTCGAACGCGGCCCACGCGAGCGGCGGCGGTGATGTGGGTGGCGTTGGCGGCGCCGCTACTCTGCGGCGCTGGCGCCTGTCCCCGTCGCTCCAAGCCGCCGGCGCTCGAAGGCGCGATCACCGAGATCCCGGTCTATTCGCCGGCGACGCTGGTGAGGCGACGGGTGTACCCGCACGACGGTCCGGTGTGCCCGCTCGACACCCTGATCTGGGATCTCGAGACTCCCGACGACTGGGCCAAGGTCGAGTTCTTCTACCGCCAGAAGCTCTCGTTCGTGCCCCCCGAGCTGGGCGAGGGAAGCACCCAGGGCAAGACGATCTTCCGGTACTTGCCCGACGGCGGCGAGACGGCGCGCCGCGAGCAGATCGTGGTGACGGTCGGCACCAAGGAGCCGAACGGCGGCACGAAGTTCCAGATCGACGAGACCGTGTGCGCCGCGCGCCGGGCCGAGAGCGGGTGATCGAGCGTTCGCCGCGGGTGATTCGCCGTGCCGAGCGCGGCGCGCGCTGGATCAGCCGACGGCGCCGCTCGCCTTGAGCAGCGCGAGCTCGTCCCAGGAGAGGCCAAGCTCGAGCAGCACCTCCTCGGTGTGCTGGCCGAGCTCCGGGCTCGGCGCGAGGGCCCGGGCCGCGCCGTCGAAGCTCACCGGGCTCGCCACGACGCGGAAGCTGCCCGCGTCGCCTCCCGCGATCGCGGGCAGATAGTCGTTGGCGAGCGCCTGGGGATCCTCGTGAAGCTCGGCGGCGCTCTGCATCACCGCCCACGGCGATTCCATCCCCGCGAGGCGCGCGCGCCACTGGGCGAGGGTCTCAGTCGCGAAGGCCGCGTCGAGCGCCGCGACGCAATCCCGCCGGTTCTGGTAGCGCGCGCGAGCGTCGCGAAACCGGGGGTCCGCGACCAGCTCGGGGCGACCGATCCGCTCGCAGATCTCCGGCCAGTGGCGATCGCCCTGCAGCGCCATCAACACGATCCAGCGGCCATCCGCGGTGCGATAGCTGTTCGCGAGCGGATTGAGCGCGGCGGCGCGATCCGGAAAAGGGATCTTCTTCTCCGGCGCGATCAGCGGGCTGGCCACGATGTCCGGCGCCATCGTCCACATCGCGGTGCCCAGCAACGACACGTCCACCACCGACGCTTCACCGGTTCGCTCGCGCTTGAGCAGCGCCGCGGCGACCCCTGCCGCGAGCGCCAGGGCGCCGACCGAGTCGCCGAACGCCGGGCGCTGCATCACCGGCGCTGCCGCGTCGGGGCGCGTGAGCCCTTGGGCAACTCCGCCCCGCGACCAGAAGGCGGTGGCGTCGTAGCCCCCGGCGTCGCGGTCGGGCCCCTCGGCGCCGTAGCCGCTGCCGCGCACGTAGATCACCCGTGGATTGCGGGCGCGGATGTCGTCGACGTCGATGCCGAGCTTGGTCCGCGCCGCGGGCAGGAAGTTGGTCAGGAACACGTCGCAGCGCTCGGCCAGGCGATGGAGCAGCGCGCGGCCCTCGGGCTTCGCGAGATCGATGCCGAGCGAGCGCTTGCCGCGGTTGGACTGCTGCATCATGAAGTCGACGCCACCCTCGCGGGTGCCGAAGCCCGCGGCGGCGAGGCCGCGCTGGGCATCGCCATGGACCGGATGCTCGACCTTCCAGACCTCGGCGCCCCAATCGGCGAGGATCGCGCCGGCGGCGGGGACGAACCAGAACTGCGCGACCTCGAGCACGCGAATGCCGGCGAGGGCGCCGCTCACGACGCCGCTCCGAGATCGGCGCCGGTGTAGCGAACGCTCGCTTCCCACAGCCGCGTCGAGACCGCCGGCCCGCCGCGGCCCCAATGTGGTTCGCGCCGCGTGCCGAACTTGTAGTAGGCGCCGGTGACGCTCGCGAGCTCGGGCGCGCTCGCGAGGTAGATCGCCGTGCGCGCGGCGCGCGCCGCGGACGGGAAGGGCGCCATCACCCATCGTCCGAGCGTGCGGACGATCGGCGACGGATCGTGACTGCCGATGTTGGACCGCACCGGCCCGGGATCGAGCGCGTTCACCGTCACGCCGCTTCCCGCCAGCCGGCGCGCCAGCTCGGCGGTGAAATGCACGATGGCGAGCTTCGAGCGGCCGTACGACTTGAGCCAGGAGAAGCCGTCGCGAAGCTCGAGGTCGTCGAGATCGAGGGACACGATGCGGTGCGTGTCGGACGACACGTTGACGACGCGCGCCGGCGCCGACTCGCGAAGCCGCGGCAGCAAGCGCAGCGTGAGCTGGAAATACGCGAGGTAGTTGACGGCGAAGACGCGCTCGACGCCGTCCACCGTGAGCTCGCGGGTCCGGCTCACCATGCCGGCGTTGTTGACGAGGACGTGGAGCGGTCGCGCCGACGCCAGGTACTCGCTCGCGGCACGGTCGATGTCCGCCCGCGACGCGAGATCGCAGCGCAAGATCTCGGGGCGCCGACCCGTGCTGGCAGCGATCTCGCGCGCGGTCTCGTCCAGCAGCGCCGCGTTCCTCGCCAGCAGCACCACGTCCGCGCCGCGCGCAGCGAGCGCCCCCGCCACCGCTCGTCCATGGCCCGAGGTGGCGCCCGTCACCAGGCAAGTACGGCCGTCCATGCGGTGAAACGCGTCCAGGTGCGACGTGGGGCTCACGATCTCTCCTCGCGTGGAATGGCGAAGCGCGCGCGGTACGCGGAGAAGGCCTGCTCGACTTGCGATCCGGTCAAGCCGAAATCCTCGAGCGCGTAGCGGTGCCGTCCGTGGCGGTGCTGGGGATTCGCCGCGATCCAGGCGCGCATCGCGCTCTCGGCCGCGTCGCCGAGCGGAGTGCCGAGGCGTTCGTAGATGCGGCGCACGGCAGCGATCGGCTCGGCCACGAGCTCGGCGTATTGCACGTCCACGAAGCGTCGATCGCCGAGCTGGTCGCGAACCTCCATCGCGCGCGTCACCATGCGGACTTGCTTGCGCAGCCAGTGACGACCCACCACCTCGGGATCCACCGCATCGCTCATCACCCCGCGGCCGTGGGCGATCATGCTGCAGAACGAGGCCACCACGCGGGCCGGGTCGCGGTGCGTCTGCACGATCGTGGCGTCCGGGAACACGGCCAAGAGCGCATCGAGATGCTCGAGGTGGTGCGGAGTCTTGAGCACCCAGCGGTCGCGCCGCTGGGTGCGCTCGAGGATCACGAGAGTCGTGGCGAGCTCCCTGTACGCCGCGCGGTGGTCTTGCGCCTCCAGCCACGCCGCGTAGTGCGGCACGTGGTACGTGGCCTCCGGAACCGTGCTCAGGAACGAGAGATCGAGGAGCAGCACGTCCTCCTCGGGAGCAGTCGCCTGCACCGGATGAATCGCGAAGAAATCGGGCGCCATGTAGGCGAGGGCGCGCTCGGCCATGCGCGCCATCCGAATGCGCGGGTCCTGGTCGCGAGGTGTGACGGGTGCATCGAGGTCGAGGGGCGCGGGATTGAGCGCCTCCCACGATGCCAGATGCCGCACGTCGGGGTCGGCGGCCAGCAGCCGATGCAGCATCGTGGTGCCGGTGCGCTGCAAGCCGGCGATCACCACCAGCGGTGCCGGCTTGCGATCGCGAAGCTCAGGCTCGCGCCGCAAGATCTCGGCGATCCGAAGCCGGTTCACCAGGTTTCCGACGAGCTTCTCGCGGGTCAGGAACCGCCCGACCGGGCTCAGCGCGGATTCACGCTCGAGAGACTCGAGCAGCACCCGCATCCGCGGCAGGAAGCTCTCGTCGCCGAAGTCCTTGAGGCGCGCGCGCCGCCGCGCGCAGGCGAGCAGACCCGCTTCGCTCAGGTCGACGCGCGGCCCGCCCAGCGCCGTGAGCCCACGCCCGAGCCGGTTGGCGAGGGCGATCGGCCAGGGTCGAAACGGATGCCGGTAGTCCGTGGAGGTCGTGCGGCTCGCGGAAGCGCTCACGATCGTGTCAGCTCCGTGGTGGAAAGGACGCGGGTGCGCGGTTCGGGCTGGGTCGAGGCTCGCACCCAGCGCAGGCACATCGTGCCGCGCCGATGGCCGGCGGTGTCGATCCAGTTCGCGTCCGCGAGCCCCGGGTCGCGGTGCGCCACCACCAAGCGCACCGAGCCGTCGGCGCGGGCACGCGCGGTGTGCTTGTTCACGGTGATGGGGTGATAGCGATAGTCGAGCGACTCCATCCAATGGTTGTTGAGCTGGAAGTTCCAGGTCTCGCAGTCGGGCGGCACGAGATCGATCACCAGCGCCTGCTCGGGTCCGATCTCCCAGTAGCCGTGGTAGTAGGTGATGTTCGGATCGCCGCCGGCGGCGTTGGAGGTGCCGGGGTCGAAGCGCGGCAGCTCGTTGGTCCGCTGGCGAAAGCCGTCGGCCCAGCTCGAGAACAGCGCCGCGCAGCCGAGGACGAGGTTGGCGACCGCGGTGAGCCCGGCGTCGATCGCCGCGGGAGTCACGGGCGCGGGCGCGGTGGCGCTCGCACCGACGCACTCGATCGCGAGCGCAGCCGGTTGCTCGCGGGAGCGGTCGAGGAACATCTGCCTCACGATCACGAAGGTGGTGTCCTCCGCCAGCTCGAGCCAGTTGCCGGGACGCCGATCGCGGCTCACCACGACCTCGAAGCTGCCGTCGGCGGCGAGCGCGAGATCCGCGCCTTCGAGGTAGCCCGTCTTCCCCATCCGTCCGCCGGCGCCGTAGTTCCCGGCATAGCTGCCGAGCCCCAGGTAGTGCACCGAGTTGCGCTGGCCGCGGATGCGGTACTCGTGCGCGCCGCTCACGGTGGCGATGGCGTACTGGATGTCCGGGTTGTCGGCGCCCATCTTCGCGGTCTCGTGGATCGGGCGGTGGAAGACGGGGCGAGTGGGATCGGCGTTCTCGACGAGGGTTTCGAGGGCCGCGCGCAAGATCCGCGTCAAGTAGCGGAAGCCTTCGGCGCGATCGAAGGGATCGTCGGGGCTCGACGGCGCGGTGATGATCGAGCCCGCGCCCTTGAGCGTGTCGCAGAACTGCTCCCAGGTCGCCCCGGATCGGATGCGCTCGGCAGCGGAATCGTCGCTCATGAAGTCTCCAGGAAAGCAGGCGAGAGGAGCACCGCAGCGCGCCCGCGAGACCGCGAGAACTAGCACAGGCACTCGCCTCGTGTCGCACGCGCTCAGCGCGCGCCGCGCGCTTTACACGGGCACGCGCGGACTGGAAGAATCGTAGGTGAGTGAGCTGAGCCTCACTTCTCGCTCGAGGCGGCCACCGCGAGGGGTCGACGACTCGACGAGCACGGGGCGAGGGGAATCGAGATGCGGCGCGGGATCCTGGGGGTCTTCATCGTTGCCGGAGCACTTCTCGCCGGCTGTCATACCGTGAGTGGCGTGAGCCCGGACGAGCTGCCGCTCGGTGGCTACAAGCCGGTCGAGGTGAAGGGGACCGGCTTCAGCGGGCTCCTGGAGGGAAACATCGAGGTGCGCTTCGGCGGGGTGCGCGCGGTGAACGTGCACCTGGTGAACGACACCACGATTCTGGCCACGCCGCAGGGCTCGCCCACGCCCGGTGCGGTGGACGTCTCGGTGAAGGACACCCGGCTCTTCGGCACCATCGTCAGCAAGCCGGCGGCGTTCACCTGGCTCGACACGGCGTATCCCCAGTTCCGCACCATGGTGAATTTCGGACCGAGCCTATCGGCCGGCGTCACCAACATGGGCTACGCCCCGCCGGGACAGATCAACTCGATCCCGGGATTCATCTCGCAGCAGCTCGGGCTTTATTTCCCGCAACGCATCGTCATCGAGGGCGGCATCCCGCCCATCGAGTCGCCGCACGAGACGGATCTCTTGTTCGTCGGTGACGGCGTCCGCGAGTGTTACATCCCGGCTTCGGGGCAGCGCTTCGTGCCGGCACCGGGCGAGCTCTGCAACCCCGTGATCGTGAGCCTCGATTCGATTCCCATCCTCGACCTGGTGGGGCAGCTCATCGACGAGATCTTGGCCGGCATCCTCGCAGGCAAGGGCCTGGTAGGCGGCCTCTTCCAGGACGGCGAGATCGAGAACCGCAACTGGGCGATCCCCGGCGAGCAGATGCACGGCTTCGTTTACGGCACCAGCCTCGGCTTCGCGTACCTGCAAGACTTCTTCAACGACCCGCTGGCGACCATCCGCAACCCGTTCTGCACCGGCGAGCCAGTGGTGAAGATGATCGCGGACATGAGCCCGCCGGCGGACTTGGTGGTGGGCTACGACTGGTTCTTCGACTCGGTGCTCTTCGGCCAGCCGCCCCGCGACGATCTGGTTCATCAGCTCGCGTTCACCATGCTGGTGCTCTCGAACAGCCAGTACTACCAAGGCACACCGTGCCCGGCAGGAACCAACGACGGCGCTTGGCGGGTGCCGCTCATCTCGACGGACGGGACACGGACGCACACGTATCAGCCGTACGAAGGCTTCTTCGAGAGCTGCGACGCGGCGCTCGTGTGTCCCGGCGATGGGAGCGACGTCGGCATCCGCTCGGTCGAGACTCTGAAGCAGGTGATGGCGTCGCTCGGCGAGAAGAAGGAAGGCTACGTCGTCGATTGGATCGGGCTCGGCCTCGTGCCCGCTTCAGCGGACACCAACGGCAACGGCATCATCGACATCCACCCGAACGATCCCTCGAGCAACGAGCTCACCGCGCAAGTGATCGCGAACATCCTCGCGGCCGACGACCAGAGCGATAACCCGAAGGCCGTGCTCCTCGGCACCATGCCGTGGCCGTCGGCGTCCTCGTCCGGCCAGGGCGGCGAGCCGGGCGGCGGCGACGATCAGTACGCCGAGGCCATCGACGCCGAGCTACTCGGGCTCTACGGCCTCTTCCAGCAAGCGTTCGCGATCGCCGGCCGTCCCAACAACCTCGTGCTCATCGACTCGCTGGAAAACCAACGCCAGATCTTCGAGGGCCATCAACCCGACCTGACACTCGGCCTCGACGGCGACTACGGCACCCAGGACCTCTTCTACGAGTACGAGCTGGGGCCGGGGGGCGAGCCGATCAAGCGACGTTTCACCCAGTACGGTGGTGTCTTCAGCATGGATCACCTGCACCTCTCGCAGACCATGAACGGCGCCACCATGATCGGGCTCACCGACGCCATGAACGCGACGCTCGGCACGGCGATCCCGCGTCTCGATCTGCCGACCGTGTGGCAGAACGATCCGTACAACCACACCAAGTACGATCCGTCGATCCAGTGCGCCTACAACGGTCAGCTCTGCCCGCCGTGAGCGAATGAGTGGTGGCGCGGCGGTCGCTCGCCGCGCCACAGGGGCAAGGGCGTGCGCGGGAACGCACGCCCTCCGCCGCGGGTCCAAGCCGCTGGAGCGCCCCGGGGGCGAATCTCCGCCCCGCCCGCGGCGCGCGCGTCGCGTGCGCGCCACGAGCCCGTGCTATGAACGGGCGCATGCTCGAGGCAAGCGCCCGTCGACGCGCAGTTGCCGTCGTGATCGCGATCGCCGCGGCCGCGGTCACGACAGGCTGCCGCGTGGAATTCGGTCCACCTGGAGCAAGCCGTCGCGGTGTCGCAAGCGATCCCACCGAGGTCCCGTCCGGCCAGGTGTGGATCTACACGTCGCTCTATCGCCACGTCGTCGACGATCTCGACCGCTCGATCCGCGAGCGCCTCCCCGGTGTGGACCCGCAATGGTTCGTCGCCGGTAGCGAGAAGGTCGCCGCGCGCCTCGACGGCGAGTTGGCCGCGGGTGGCAGCCGCGCCGATCTGCTGCTCACGTCCGATCCCTTCCACTACGCGCGGCTGGCGTCGGGTGGAGCGCTGGTACCGTATGTGCCGCCGGGCGCACTCCGCGCGCCGCGGGAGTGGCTCGACCTCGACGGCCGCTGGTTTCCCACCCGCGTCTCGACGATGGTGCTCATCTACAACACCCGGCTGCTCACCGCGCAGACCGCGCCACGATCGTTCACCGACCTCGGCAACGACGCGCTCAGCGGACGGGTCATCCTGGGCGACCCGCTCGCGTCGGGAACCTTCTTCTCGACGATCGCGTTCCTCGAGCGCCGCCTCGGCTGGGAGTACTTCCGGGGCCTTCGCGCGCGCGGCCTGATCGCGACTGGCGGCAACTCCACCGTCCTCGATCGCGTGGCGGCGGGCGAGTTCAGCGCCGGTGCGTGCCTGCTCGAGAACATCCTGGTCGCCAAGCGCAAGGGCTCGCCGGTCGACTACCTCGTGCCTTCGGATGGCGCGATCCTGGTGCCCGGTCCAGGTGCGATCCTGCGCGGCGGATCCAACCCGGTCGCAGCGAGAGCGATCGCCGACCTGCTCACGTCACCCGACGGCGAAGCGGCGATCGTGCGCGGTGACATGCACGCGCCCGATCCGGCCATCGCGCCGCCCGCGGGCGCGCCTGCGCTGGCCGAGCTCTACGCGACGGCGCCGCGCTGGACGCCCGAGCTGATCGCGGACGTGGGCCGTCGTGCCGAGGAGATCCGCACCACGTTCAACAGCGTGGTGCAGCGGTGAAGCGGCTCGGCGCGGCGCTGCCCGCGGTTCTGCTGGCCGCGATCGCGCTCGGGCTCTTGCTCTTCGCGGCCTTGCCGCTCGCGGCGGTGATCGCGCGAGCGCTGGGCTTTCCTGGAGATATTCACGCGTTCGCATGGCTCGGCGCGCTCGCCAAGCCGGAGCGCCACCAGGCGCTGGTCGCCACGGTCGAGACCGCCGCGGGCGCGACCGCGCTCGCCGTGGTGCTCGGCGTGGCACTGGCGCTGGTGCTGACGCGCCTCGACGTGGCGGCGCCGGCGTTGTGGCGCGCGCTGCTCAGCCTGCCCGCAGCGGTGCCGCCTTACCTCTGGGGCATCGCGTGGATCGACCTCGCCAACCCGCGCACCGGGCTGCTCAACACGCTCGCCGAACGCCTGGGCGCCCGAGACCCGGTGTTCGGCATCTACGGCATCGGCGGCATCGTGTGGGTGCTCGGGCTCTCGTTCTTCCCGCTGGTGTTGCTGCCGGTGGCCGCAGCGCTCGAGCGCATGGATGCGTCACTGGAAGAGTCGGCGCGGATCGCCGGCGCGAGCCCGGCGCGGGCGCTCGGCGAGATCACGCTGCCGCTCATCGTGCCGTCGATCGCGTCCGCTGCCGTGCTGGTCTTCCTGCTCGCCGCAGCGGCGTACGGCGTGCCGTATCTCCTCGGCACGGGTGGTAGCGAGCGCGTATTCGTGCTCACCACGGCGATCGTGAACCTCGTCAACGTGGGTGGCGAAAAGAGCCTCGCCGATGCGATGTCGCTGGCGCTGGTCCTGCTCGCGGTGTCGCTCGCGGTCTCGGCGCTGGGTGGCCTCGCGGCACGCGGTGAGCGGAAGCGGGCGGTGGTGACGGGCAAGAGCCAGCGGCCACGGCTCATCGCGCTCGGTCGGGGCGCTCGCGCACTCGTTCATGCCACTCTCGCCTTGGTGCTCCTGGTGGCGGTGGTGATGCCGGTCGGCACGTTGGTGCTGGTGTCGCTCATCGAGTCGTGGGGCAGTGGATTCGGGCCGGCGAACTGGGGCACTTCGAGCTACACGCGCGTGCTCCTCACCAACCACGAGACCCTGCCGGCGCTGGCACGGAGCACAGGGCTTGGCGTGCTGGCAGCGAGCCTGGCGACGGTGGTGGGAGCGATCGTGGGCTACGCGCGCCGCCGCCGCCCCGGCCTCGCGACCCGCGCGATCGAAGGCCTCGCCAACGCGCCTTACGCGGTGCCCGGCACCGTGCTCGCGATGGGGCTGCTCTTGGTTTGGTCGCGGGAAGTGCGGCTGATCGTGGCCGAGCGGCTCACGCTCGCGATCGATCTCTTCGCGGGCTCGGCGGCGCTCGCGGTGGCGTACGTGGTCAAGTACCTGTCGTTCGGCGTGCGCACCACCACCAGCGCCTTGGCACAGCTCGATCCCACGCTGGAGGAGGCGGCGCGGGTGGCGGGGGCACGGCCGGCGCGCGCCGCGATCGACGTGGTGGTGCCGCTCATCGCACCCGCGCTCGCAGCGACGTGGCTCTTGGTCTTTCTGCCGGTGCTCTCCGAGATCACGATGTCGGTGCTCTTGGTGGGGCCGGGGACGTCGGTGATCGGCACCGTGCTCTTCGAGCTTCAGTCGTACGCGGATCCACCGGCAGCGGCGGTCGTGGCGACCGTGCTGGTCGCCGCGACCCTCGCCGGTCAGCTCGCGGTGCGAGCGGTGCGCGCGCCGCGCGCCGGCGGAAGCGCGGGCGCGGAGCCCTGATCCACGGGAACCGTTCATGTCCTCGATCACGCTCACGGCGATCGCCAAGACCTTCGGGATCGTCAACGTCCTCCAGAACGTGTCGCTCGACGTCGCCGATGGTGAGTTCGTTGCGCTCTTGGGCCCCTCGGGTTGCGGAAAATCGACGCTGATCCGGATCGTCGCCGGCCTCGAGAAGCCGGATGCCGGCGAGGTGCGAATCGGCGAGCGGCTCGTCGATGGGCCACGCGTCCACGTGCCGCCCGAGGAGCGCGGGCTCGGCATGGTGTTCCAGTCGTACGCGGTGTGGCCGCACAAGACCGTGCGCGGGAACGTCGCCTATCCCCTCGGGCTGCGCGGCATGGACCGCGTCGAGGTCGCCGAGAAGACAGCGCGCGCCCTCGACCTGGTCCAGCTCACCGGCCTCGGAGAGCGCTATCCCCACGAGCTTTCCGGCGGCCAGCAACAGCGCGTGGCGCTCGCGCGGGCGCTGGTCGCCGAGCCAGAAGTGCTGCTTCTCGACGAACCGCTCTCCAACCTCGATGCGCGGCTGCGCGAGGAGATGCGCGGTGAGCTCGCCGCGCTCCGCGCCCGTCTCGGGGTCACGGTGCTGCTGGTCACCCACGACCAGAGCGAGGCACTCGCTACCGCCGACCGCGTCGCCGTGATGCGGGCGGGGCGGATCGCGCAGGTGGCGGCACCGGCGGTGCTCTACGACGAGCCAGCCGATCTCTACGTCGCTCGCGTTCTCGGCGCCGTGAACGAGCTACCGGTGAGCGCCATCCGTCACGCGCCCGAGGGCCCCGAGCTGGAGGTGGAAACGGTGGGCGGGGTGCGCATGCGCGTAAGCGCGCCGCGCCCGCTGCCCACGATCGAACCCGTGGTGATGGCGTTCCGCCCCGAGCACGTGGCGCTCGGCGAGGGACCGTTCGCCGCCACCGTCGAGGCACGCGACTACCTCGGCAGCCGTGTCGAGCTGACACTCGCCATCGACACCCACACGATCCGCGCGAGCGTCCCCGCCGTCACAGCACCCAACGTCGGCGAGATCGTGCCCTTCCGGATCACGAAAGCGCGCTTGCTCCCCCAAACCTGACCGCGTGCCGGCCGAGCCTGCGACGCGCGCGTTTCGGTCGGCGATCTCCTCGATCGTTCCGTTCGTGAAGCCACCGTAGGGCTTGCACGCGCGCGGAACGTCCGGAATCCCCCATGGCGGCGAAGGCGGGCGGGTCGCTCGCCTGTCAATGGCGCATCGTCGCTCCGTTGCCTCGAGCGCCCCGTTCGAGTCGCGCTTCGTTCGCAGACGCCGCAGCGTTGGTCCCATTCGACACCGCGCGCACGAGGGCGCCGACGGAGACGACGCCAAACACATTCCCGCGGACACGATCGGCCGGATCGCGAAACCACGTGGCTCGGCACCTCACCCGACCTGCACGACGCGCTTCCCGGATCAGCGGCCCGAGTGCCGTGCGAGGGCGCTTCAGTTCTTGAACGCGGAATCCCAGCTCGGTTCACAACACGAACGAGCACCCACGCGGCGCGAGCGGACGCTGCGAATAACTACAACAATTACAACGCGTAATCACGTATTCGTGACTGGATCGGCTTTTGCTTCTGGCTCGGAGCGATCGCAGCCGGCGGACGGCGTTGCACGCGTGGGTCCGATTGCTCGGATAGCGCCCGGAAGCCGGACGGTCGATGTCGATAGTGCAACGCACAGACCGCGAGCGCTGTCGACGCTGATCACGGTCGGGGGCAATCTCGCGAGACAGCATGGTGCTCGATCGCGAAGACACAAGCAGTTCGAGACAGAGGGGTAATACGATGGCTGCAGTGGTCGGTGACTTCACGATGATCGTCGGAGACAACGCAATTGCGATTCCGATCGTGTCGGGACCTGGCGAAGTGCCAGTGCCCCTGGATGGAAGCGGCTTCTCCACCGGAGCACGCAAGTCGAGCGACACGGCGTTGTTGATGTATTCGGTCAAGAACATGACCGGAAGCGCGCAGGTGTACATCAATGGCAACCTCGTCGGCTCGATCACCGCAACGTCCGGCTCGTTCTGGACGACTCAGATGATCGCGGTTGCAGGAGGTCAGATCAACGATGGCGTGAATCATCTCGTGCTGAAGAACGTGACGGATGGCTTCAGCCTGAAGGATCTCTTCTGCTTCTTCCATCAGCAGCTGTAGGCGGGCCAGCTGCCGCGCGTTGCCGCGGCAGCGCCTGGTAGTGCAGGCGCTTCCAGTCGGACTCCTCTCAGCGTGGAGTCCGGCTGGAATCCCTCCGCAGCCTCGCCAGTCTGCGACGCGCGCGACGCTTGAACCGCGCCGCCTGCGCCAATCCTGCGGCGCAACGCGCCGAACGCGCGACCCAACGCGCTGCCAGCACGGCGAACGGCGACAAGCTGTCCGTGCGATCGAATCCCACGACGTCGTCGAGCGACGGGATCAGGCGGGTAGCGCAGCTCGTTCGCCGCCGCCGGCACACGGGAGCGCGCGTCTCCACGGTGGACGGCTTCAGTGCCAAGCGAAACGCTGTGACCGTGGCGCAGGATGCGTTCCGGTCCTGGAGGTCGCGGCCCGACCGAGCGCCAGCCACCGCAGCGAGGTAGCCGAGGCCGCGCGGACTCGGCTGCAGTAGGATCGCGGCGCTGTGGGTCGATTCACCCCGAACCTTCGAAGAGCGGTCGTCGAGGAGGTGCCTGATGGTGCGGACACCGAGCCGCGGACCGCAATCGAACCGTGCGCCCGGCGGTCCTTCGATGGGTGTGTCGTGGGCGTCGGTTGAGCGACTTCACCGATCCTCGTTGAGCCGCCGGCAGGTTCTGCGCGGCGGTGGCGCGGCACTCGGGGCGATGGCGCTCTCGGGGCTCGCCGGGTGCGCCGGCGATGAAGCGAGCGCGCCGCCGACCCGACGTCTCGCGATCACGATGTGGGAGTTCTCGTGGCTGGTGCGGCGCATCGCGCCCGAGGCGGAGTACTCGGATTGGGACACCGTGCTCGACGAGCTCGCAGACCGGGGCTACGACTGCATCCGGCTCGACGCCTTCCCGCACCTGATCGCCGCCGGC
The DNA here is from genome assembly GCA_046331705.1 of bacterium. Classification (GTDB taxonomy): domain Bacteria; phylum JADJOY01; class JADJOY01; order JADJOY01; family JADJOY01; genus JADJOY01. The sequence continues at coordinate 24,321 of JAXLQJ010000051.1, forward strand.
CCCGACGGCGCGCACGTCGAGCGCTTCACGATCGCACCGCGCGCGCCGCTCTTCTTTTGGGGAAACCACGCACCGGTGGAGGTTGAGCCTCGCCCCGCTTTGGCGGAGTTCCTGCGCAAGGCCCGGGCGCGCGGGATGCGGGTGGGCCTCTCCACTTGGTTCTGCGACGACTCGTTGGGGCGCGCCGAGACCGTCGTCACGCCCGCCGATCTGGCGCGGGTCTGGCTCGAGACCCTCGACTTCCTCGCGGATCAGCGGCTCCTCGACGGGGTGGAGTGGGTGGATCTCTGCAACGAGTTTCCGTTGCCGAGCTGGGCGCGCGGCGCATATCCCGCGATCTTCGGCGCCCCGATCACGAACCCGTTACCGGTGCTCCTACCGTGGTCCGGCGCCGCCACGGCGCGCATCCAGAGCTACCTGGACGAGGGGATCGGTCCGCTGCGCGAGGCGTATCCCGAGCTGCGCTACACGTTCTCGGTGGAGGGTGGAACCGTCGGCCCCAAGTTCCGGAACCTCGACACCCGCTCCCTCGATGTCGCCGAGATCCACATCTGGCTCTCGAACGACCTCGATTTCCTGCTGCGTTCCGGACAGCTCTTCTTGCTTCTCGGGCTTCCGGGCTCGCTGGCGCTCCACACATCCACGGCACCAGGTCTCTACTTCGGCGATCGAGCGCATTGGCTGACGACACTTCGTGGCCTCATGGACGGCTGGAGCGCGTGGTCGCGCGAGCGCGGGCTACCGCTGCTCACCACCGAGGCGTGGGGACCCATCAACTACGACGACGTCGCGCCGTTTCCGGACACGTCCGAGTGGGATTGGGTGAAGGACGTGTGTCGCGAAGGCGTGACCGCCGCCATCGAGCGCGGTTGGGCGGGGATCTGCACCTCCAACTTCGCCCAGCCCCATTTCGAGGGGCCGTGGAGCGACGTGGCGTGGCATCGCGAGCTCACGCGGCGAATCCGGGCCGGCTGAGCGCTTCACGGCGAGAGCCGGGCGGGCCGTGACCGACCTCGAGCGAGCTACTCGGCCGACCTCGTCTCGGGCGGTCCTTCACCCGCGGGCTCGGATGCCGGATCGCGAACGAGCACCCAGCGATCGAACGCGTACCCGCCTTCCCGTGGACGGAACGTGAGCACGTGTGCGCCGCGGGTGAGGTGGAGCGGGCCCGCCACTTGGATCCACGTCCAGCGGTCGAAGGGCTCACCGTTGTCGTCGAGTGGAGCGGACCCGAGCGGCGCATCGTCGACGAGCACCCAGGCCGAGTCCGACGCATTCCGGCCGCGCACCGCGCCCCACGCCGCGGGCACGAAACGCCGGACCCACCACACGTAATCGCCACCCTCGACCTGCACCTCGTAGCTCGCGCCGCGCGACGCACCGGGCTCGAGGGGGCTCTCGTCGAGACGGCGGAGGTCCTGCAGATAGAGGCCTCCGGCCGCACCGGCGAACCAGGACCGCTCGGTCCAGACGTCGTCGCCGAGATCGCTCGCGTGCTCGGCTTCGGCGGCGACCACGCCATCGCGCTCGACGAAGGTCCACGGGGCCTCACCGAGCCGATTCTCGAACCACACCACGGCGACACTCTGGCGCTCGCGGCCCGCCGTGAAGAACGGCAGCACGTCGAACCAGTCCTGCCACCATTCCTCGCAGTTCGCGACGAGATCGAGATCGCCGTCGCCGTCCACGTCGGTGAGCTCGGCCTGGTCCCACTTCTCGCCGAATGCGGGGATGAGCATCCGTCGGCCAGAGCCCCACTTGATGGAGTGAAGTGACCAATCGCCGGGTCCGGGTGCGGCGCCGCGACGGGCCTCGTTGCGAAGCCAGAAGGCCGAGAGGCTCGTGACCGGCAGCACCCCGTCCTCGTGCACCGTCATCCCCACCAGGTCGAGCCGCCCGTCGCCATCGACGTCGCCCACGCGAATCGGCCGCTGGAACTGCCTCGCCTCGGGAGGCTTGGGAATGACGACGCGCTCGAAGCGCGGCGGCGACGCCTGCGTCTTGCGGAACCACCAGATCTCGTTGCGGGAGGCGGTGAGGAAATCGCGGAGCCCGTCGCCATCGAGATCGGCGACAGCGAGCTGTGGCTTCGCGTCGAGCTCGGGGCCTTGGTACAGCACGTGCTTCGGCCACGCGTCGCGCTGCGCTGGTGTGCCCGGTCCCGGGTTCTCGTACCAGTGAATCGTCTCCTGGTCCTCCGGTGTGTCGAAGTCCGCGTTGGCGTCCACGAGATCGCGGTCACCGTCTTCGTCGACGTCTTCGAGCACGAAGCCATGGCCGTCGAGCTGGTCGGCGTCGATGGCGTGCATGGACCAAGCGTCGAGATCGCGCCGCCGCGCCGGATCGGCGGGCGCCTCGAGCCATCGCACACCGCCGCGAGCACCGGTGTCGAAGAGCACGCGGCCGCCGAAGAGCACGTCCAGGGCGCCGTCGCCGTTCACGTCGAAGGGCACCTGCCACAAGAGATGCCCGACGCCGACCGTGGCCGGGACGCGGCCGCCGTCGGTCCAGGCGCCGGGATCGAGGACGCGCTCGCGCGGCGGTCCCCACACGATCCGCACTCCCGGCGCGTAGCCCTCCCAGAACGGAGTGGCGTGCCCGCCCTGGGTGGCCACGACGTCGAGGTTGCCGTCGCCGTCGAGATCGGCCAGCGAGGCACTCTCCGAATCGAATTGCTGACCGTCGGCGAGCACGGGCGGCTGATGGGCGATCACCGTGGGCCAGGGGAGGCGCGGATCCGCGTCCCGCGGCGGATGGAGCTCGATCACGTAGCGCTGGTCGAACTCGTAGTTGGTGACGTAATCGGTGAGGCCGTCGCCGTTCACGTCGCCGGCACCCAGCGCGTTCGAGCCGCGGAAGCGGTCGTCGATGGTGTGCATCGGCCAAGCCGTGTCCGCGTCACGGAGCACGTGCCTCGATCCACCCGAGTCGCAGCCGAGCGCGAGCAGCGAGAGCCCTACAAGCGCGGTGCCGGTCACGGGCCTCACGGCGCGTGAGCGGCGTTCGCGAGGATCGCGCGCAAACGCTCGTTGGGTGCGAGCGCCAGGTCGGCGTAAGCGGCGAGCTTCCGCGACAGCGTCTCGAACGAGTCGCGATACAGGTCCGGCCGGTCGAGCACGGATTCGAGACGGCCCAGCACGCCCCACGAGGTGGTGGTGCCGAAGAGCTCCTGATCGATCGGATCGTCGATCCGCTTGAGCGTCCACACCGACCACGACCAACCCGAGCGGTTGAAGAGCTGGGTGGCCAGCTCGGCGCCGCGATACGCGAAGTCCGCGTCCTGAAACGTCGAGAAGCTGCCGATGTAGTAGGGGACCTGCTGGCGCGCTTGGGCCTGGTTGAAGAGCACGTCGTAGAGCGCGAAGAGGAGCTGATATTCGAGGGCGTTCTCGACCCCGAACTCGAAGAGGTGGGTCGAGTACACCACCCCGGTCCAGCCGAAGGCCTCGGGCTGCGGCAACGTCCAGACGCCGAAGAAGCCATCGTGGATGACGAGCAGGTGGTCGTCGCCGCGGGCGCGGATGGCCTTCACCAGGCGATCGTACATCGCGTCCCGCGCCGCCGCGTCGGGAGCGCCGAAGGGCTCCGCGAGGAGGCTGTACGCGGCCACCACGGAGCGCCGTGCGTAACGGCGCGCGATCTCCTCCCAGAGCGCGATCGTGAGCTCCTGATCGCGTGGATCGGTGTAGAGCTCGGGTGGGCCGGCGTAGTCGTTGTGCCCACCGATCGATTCCTGGAGGTCGAGGACGGCATACACGCCGTGGCGGTCGCACCAGCTCAGGAGCTCGTCGATCCTGCGGAAGGCGGCCTCGTTCCAGACCAGCGAATCCGGCACGCTGCGATCGGACGCGACCACCAGGCTCCGGTAGGTCATCGGCACCCGCACCACGTTGAAGCCCTGGCTTGCCACCCAGGCGATGTCGGGCTCGCGGATCCACGATCCCCAGAAGACGTCGAGCAGCTCGTCGCGGCCGTCGATCCCGAAGCGCTCCTCGAGTAGCGCGCGCATCCGCTGGTCGGAGTCGTCGAAGACCACTGGGTACTGGGCGACTTCCGCGAGAAAGGTATCGGAGCGCTCGGTGTCGACGCGCGCGGCCAACGCCCCTCGAAAGCGGTCGAGCCAGCCGTCCGCACCCGACGGCCCGACTTCCCGGAGCGCGGCATCGGCCTCCGAAGCGATTCCGCTTTCCGGCGCCAGCACGTGGATGCGCCCGTGGAGCGGGTAGTCGACGTTCGAGATCCAGTTCTCGTGGAAGAGCCACGAGCCGAGATTGACCCCGCGCAGTTTCACCACCTGGCCCGCGGGATCGACGATGTCGCGGCCCGCAGCCGCGAGCCGCGGCAGCGAGTCGCGCGCGTCACCGCCATCCGACGAACATGCCGCGGCCATCGCGATCGCAACGGCGATCCCCACGCACGCCAGCCGTCGCGAGCCGATCGCTAACATCGTTAACATGCTGTTTCGGCGAGCTCGCCCCGTCAACTGCGGCGGACGCGCGGCGCGCAGCGTGACCTGGTCCACGTGCGTCGCCACCCGTACGCGATTCCACTCGAGGTCGAGGGACATCGCTTCGTCGACGGGGAAGCCCGCTCGATCGCGATCGACGTGCGGCGGACCACGTCCGTTTCACACTCCCCGCGGGATCATGCTCTGCTGGAAGCGTCGCGATCTCTCGCGACACCCCGTCGCGACATCGGCCACCGACGGTGGGGTGGCCCTCCCACCCTTCGACGTCGGTCGGTGGCATCCTCGGTTACTCACGCCGCGCCAGCGGCGCGGCCACGACTCGTCACCGGCTCAGCACGGTCACGCAGCTCACGTTGGGGAAGCCATGGACGTGGGTGTAGCCGAGCTTCGGCGAGCCCGGGACCTGACGGGCGCCGGCTTCGTCAAAGACCTGGACGCAGCCGTTGCCCACTCACGGCGTGACGGATGACCACTTCGACATGTCTCCCGTCTCGAAGTCGTCGCCGAACACACCGCATTCGTCGCCGCTCACTGGAACGCAACCGCTGGCGACGATGGGGTCGTAATACACCGACTGCGCGTGGGTGAGCTGGGAAGCGTCGTCGTGCGGCGCGAGCATCGATCTCAGGTTCCCGCCTTCGGAGATGCCAACGGTGGGCGTGAGACCGGTGTTGCCGGCGCCATAGTTGAAGCGGATCGACCCGTTGGCGTTGAGGACCGCTTCGAAATTGACCGGGATGGCGCCGCTGTAGGTCTGCGCGTCCCAGCGGAACACGACGGCGTTCGGCGACGCGGTCACGTAGATGTCTCGGCCCGGCGGATCGGTCCTCAGATCGTCCCAGAGTGCGGCTACGATCGGCCGCTTCCCCAGGTTCGCGTCGCTGTTCTTGTACTCGAGGTTCGGGCCGCCGAAATCGAGGATGCCGTTCGAGCAGACGTAGACACTCGCGTAGAAGTTGCCGAAGTACTCGAACAGGAACGGTAAGGCATAACTCCAGCAGCCGTCGTCGTCTCGCCAGTTCTGCGCGACGCCGCCGCCCACGAGATCCTGTGTGACGAGCGACCGGGTGTAGTACGGCACCAACATCGTGAAGGTCGACGCGTCAGCGATACCCGTGGGGGTGGTCACCACGACGGCATTCGGGCCGCCCGGCAGATCGTCCGGTACGGTGACGACGACGGCGTCGTTGCTCCAACTCGTGATCGCCGCGGTCCGCCCACCCACGGCGACCGATCCCGTTGCTTGTGCGGCGCCGAACCTCGCGCCCATCAGCGTGAGCGTGTCACCTGCGTAGGCGGCCGCCGGCGACACGTAGAAGACGTGCGGTGCCGCGATGGTCGCGGTCAGCGCCTGGTAGGCGTTGATGCGGCCCCCGCTGAGGACCTTCCCGACCAGGCCCGGCTTCGACTCGGTCGTGAGAAGGATGCGGTCCTTCACGTCGTCGGAGGTGAGCGTCGGGAATTGCGACCAGACGAGCGCCGCAACGCCCGCGACGTGCGGTGTGGCCATCGAGGTGCCGGAGAGTATCCCGTAACTCCCCATGGCCACGGGAATGGTGCTCGAGATGTCCACGCCCGGCGCCGCGACGTCGACGCTCGTCACGCCGTAGCTCGAGAACGTCGCGCGCTGGTCCTTGCGGTCGGTCGCGGCGACGGCGATCACGTTCGAGCTCGCGTAGCCTGACGGGTAAAACGGCGTGACGTCGTTATCGGCGTTGTTGTTGCCGGCGGCTGCCACGAAGAGGATCCCCGCGCTGCCGGCAGCCTGGATCGCGTCACGGAGGCCTTGATCGAATCCGCCGCCCCCCCAGCTGTTGCTGGTGAGCTTGACTCCCATGGCCGTCGTGTACTGAACGCATTCGGTGGCGTCCGCAGCGTTGCCGGTTCCGGATGCGTTCAGGCACTTGCATGCCAAGAGCTTTGCCTTCCAGTCGACGCCAGTCACACCGATTCCGTTGTTCCCGACCGCGCCGATGGTGCCCGACACGTGAGTGCCGTGCTTGTTGTCGTCCATCGGGTCACCGGTGCCGGTGATGGCGTTGATTCCGTGCACGTCGTCGACGTAGCCGTTTCCGTCATCGTCGACTCCGTTGCCCGGGATCTCGTTCGGGTTGGTCCAGACGTTCGCTGCGAGGTCCGGATGGTTGTAGTCGATACCCGTATCGATCACGCCGATCAGCACCGAACCTGCGTCGGTGGTGAGGTCCCAGGCTTCGGGCGCATCGATGTCCGCGTCCGGCGTGCCACCGTTCTGTCCCGTGTTGTGCAGCCCGTATAGATCGCCGAAGCCGGGATCGTTCGGCATGGCGAGCGCGTGCACGACGTAGTTTGGATTCGCGTACTCCACGAGAGGATTGCTCCCGAGGGAAGCGAGCACCTCGGTCACGTCGCGGGACACCTGCAGGCGCCACACGTCGTTGATCCAATAGTGCTTGATCGCCCTGGCGCCCTCGGCGGCGAGCACAGCATCCACCTGCGGCGCGCGAACGCCGCTCTTGAAACGCACCAGCACCTCACCAGCGACTTGCTCCGGCGGCGGTTCCTTCGCTGCAGCGATTCCGCAAGTCGCGATGGCGAGAGATGTGGAGACGACGATCCTGCAGGCCCGTCGGGACCAGAGCAACATGTCCAACCTCGCTTCGGTGCAGCTCGTGATCACCGCGGAGAAGCGACGGGGGGGCCCGCAGTCGATGGTAGGCCCGGCTCGAACGCACCGTCAACGCGCTGTCGGCGCAACGCCGCGCTTGCTGCTCCGATATCGCTCGGCGCAAGATGCCCGTGACGGCACGAAGCGTTCGCGCCCGCACTCCCCCCCGGCGACACCGAGTTGGTTTGCAGTTGAACACGGCCCGCGTGAGCGAGGCCGCGCAAGCCAGATCATCGGGGAGGTGAATCGGTCATGAGACATCGACGCTACGCGACTCGCGCGTCCAGCTGGATCGGAGCGTTCGTGCTCGTGGTCGCAGCCGCTTGCGATCCGATCTACACGTTTCACGAGGTGCTCGCCCCGGGAGGTATCTCCAGCCTGCATCAGCTCCCGGATGGCGCTTACCTACTCGGCGGGACCTACCAGAATACGAAGACTTCATTCTTCGACGCTGCGCTGATTCGGATGAACGCGGCGGGCGAGATCGAGTGGATGCGCTTCTATCCGTATACGAATCTCCGGGGGGACGTGAACTCGATTCAGCCGACGGCGGACGGTGGGTACATCCTCGCAGGAGAGCTCAACGGACCCCTGCCGCCCAGCACGCTTCTCGTCAAAACGGACGCCAACGGCTGGCCCCTATGGGAGCGCACCTACGACGACTACCCGTATGCGATCGCAGTGACCGAGACCGAGGGTGGCTACGTATTCGCGGCTCGAACGCCCGGCGGCTCCGACTACCACCCCATCCTGGTGAAGACCGATCGTTCCGGAGAAGTGCTGTGGGCGACGGTCTTCGCGCGCACGAACGAGCCATCGCGGGACATGGTGCCCGCTTCGGATGGTGGATTCGTGGTGGTGTCCTCGAATTCTCCCGGGGGCGTGATCACCAAGACCGACCAAGCGGGTCAGGTTGTGTGGACGAAGTCGGCATCCTTCCCACACTCGATCCGGCGGACGTCAGACGACGGCTACATCGTGGCCGGGGGGAAGGACGACGTGTCGCTCAAGAAGATCGACGCCGCCGGTAATACGGTCTGGTCCAAGAGCTACGGCGGATCAGCTTCCGATACCGCTTGGGCCGTCGCCGTCGCGCTCGACGGCGGCTACGTGCTGGCTGGAGAGACCAAGTCGGCGGGCGTTGGCGTCAGCGACGCGTACCTCGTGAAGACCGATGCAAGCGGAAACCTCATCTGGGAAAAGACGTTCGGAGGCTCAGGATCTGAGACCGCTTACGCCGTCCTCGCGACCGCCGACGGCGGTTTCATGCTCGGCGGGAACACCGGCTCGATCCCAGGCATCTACGTTTACGGCCACGTCGTCAAGACCGATGCGGACGGCAATGCACCGCAGTTTCCGTGACGGTGACTCCCCCGCGGCCGGGAAGGCGGCGATCGCGGGCACGGGGATCTGCGACCGCGCCGACGCGCCACATGCACGCCCTCCAGACTCCTCCGCACTTCACCTGCTGAGCACGGTCACGCAGCTCACGCCGGGGAAGCCGTAGACCTGCGTGTAGCCCAGCTTTGGCGAGCCGGGGACCTGGCGGGCGCCGGCTTCTCCGCGGAGCTGGACGCACACCTCGTAGATCTGGCGCAGGCCCGAGGCACCGATGGGCTCGCCGTTGGCCATGAGGCCGCCGTCGGTGTTGACCGGCAGCTTGCCGCCGATCGCGGTCGCGCCGTCGCGCACCAGCTTCTCTTGCTCGCCATCCTTGCAGAAGCCGTTTTCGGCGAGGTGCATGACCTCGTGGCCGACCTCGGTGTCCTGGACCTGCAGGACCTGCACGTCCTCGGGACCGATGCCGGCCATCTCGAACGCGGCGCGCGACGCTTGCACGGTGGGTGAGGGGACGTCCTTCACCGGCTTCGACGGGCTCAGCGTCTCGAAAGCGCCGTAAAGCCGAGTGCGAAACACGTCGGCGCGGATCTGGACCGCCTTCGAGGTGTAGCGCGCCGCCACGTCGCCGCGGCAGAGCACCAGTGCCGCAGCACCCTCGCTCGGCGAGCAGAAGTGGTACTTCCGGAGCGGATCGCACACCAGCGGGGAGTTCGCGATCTCGTCGTACGTGAGCTCGCTCTGCCGCCATGCGTTGGGGTTGAGTGAGCCGTTCTTGAAGGCCTTCACCGCAGTGCGGTGAAGCGTGTCCGCAGTGATCCCGTGGTCGTGCATGTAGCGCTGGGTCTTCATGGCGAAGAACTGCGGATTGAGTGCCAACCCGGTGGTGCCGTACCACTGGCCAAGGCCCAGCCCTTCCAGCGTGGCGCCCACCGAGAACGCACCGCGCGGGTGCTTGTCGAGCCCCACCACCAGCGCCACGTCGCCCTGGCCGGCGAGGATGGCGTTGGCCGCGTTGAGCATCAGGTTGCCGCCGGTGGCGCAACCGTTGAAGAGCGTGGTGAACGGGATGCCCGTGAGCCCGAGGTACTTGATCATCGCGTCGGGCTGGAGCGTTTCCAGGCTGCCGGCGAAGGCGAGGTGGACGTCCTTCCAGCCCACGCCTGCGTCGGCGAGCGCCGTGCGCGCGGCGGCCACACCCATCTCCATCGCCGAAACGCCGTCGTGACGGCCGAACGGGTAAAGCCCGATGCCGATGATGGAGACGTTCATCGCGATCCCTCCGCAGCCGGCTGGAAGGCGAAGGTCACGGTCTCGCGGCCGTCGGCCGCCACAGCGACCGTTTCGAGCACCAGATCCATCGTCATACCGATCTTCAGACGCGCCGGATCACTCACCGTGAGCCGCGACTCCACCCGCACCCCCTCGGGCAGCTCCACGTAGCCCACGCCGTACGGCTTGAAGCCGCCTGGTGGCGCCACGTACGGGATCGGCGGCGGGAAGCGCTGGATCGTCCACGTCCAGAGCGTGCCGCGCGTCGAAAGCTCGATCTCCTCGACCTTGGCGCCCGTGCACGCGGGGCAGCTTCCCTGCTTGGGGAACGCCACCTCGCCGCATGCGGCGCAGCGGCTCGCGAGCAAGCGCGGGCCCGCGGAATCGAGACGGAAAAGCCCCTCGGCGACGGGAACGGGAGTGGTCGGGGTCATCGTGGGCCTCCGCTGCTGCACGGGCGGAAGCTGGCCGCGCGCGCGGCGCGCACTCTACGATCTTCCAGCGGCGCGTGTCAGCGCTCTCGGTCACGGAACGAAGCGCGCTGTCGCTCCGACAACCGCCTGCAACGACATCACGCGTCCGCGGTTCGACTTTCAGGCCACGGCCCATGCTTCCGACAGCACCTCGGCCTGTTCCAACACCGTCTGGGTCGCCTTCTCTTGCTTGTCTGGGGGGTAGCCGTACTTGCGCAGGATTCGCTTCACGTAGACGCGAAGCTGAGCGCGGACGTTGTCGCGGATAGTCCAGTCGATGGTGACGTTCATGCGGACGGTGGCGACGAGCTCACGTGCGATGGTCTTGAGCGTGTCGTCGCCCAGCACCTTCACGGCGCTGTCGTTGGTCTCGAGCGCGTCGTAGAACGCCACCTCGTCGTCGCTGAGCCCCAGCTCGTCGCCGCGGCGGCCCGCTGCGCGCATGTCTTCGGCGAGCTGGATCAGCTCCTCGATGACCTGGGCGGTCTCGATCGCCCGGTTCTGGTATTTCCGGATCGCCTGTTCCAGCAGCTCCGCGAACGAGCGCGCCTGGACGACGTTCTGCCGGCGGCGCGTCTTGATCTCGCCCTTGAGGAGCTTCTGGAGCAGCTCGACCGCGAGGTTCCGGTGCGGCATTCCCCGGACCTCCGCGAGGAACTCATCCGAGAGGATCGAGATGTCGGGCTTCTTGAGCCCTGCCGCGGCGAAGATGTCCACCACTTCGTCCGAGACCACGGCCTTCGAGACGATCTGCCGAATCGCGTGCTCCAGCTCTTCGTCGGTTTTCCGGTCCCCCGCGATGGACTTGGCCAGCACCGCGCGCACCGCTTGGTAGAAACCGACCTCATCACGGATTGCCAGTGTCTCGGGATGCGGGACGGCGAGCGCGAAGGCCTGGGAGAGCTCGGTGACGGCACGCAACACCCGCGCCTTGCCGTCGTCCTGAGCGAGGACGTGCTCCTGCGCCGCAGGCAGGACTGACACGCGCTGCGCGGGCGCACCGGTCGTCCACAGCGACCAGTCGAGACCGTGGAAGAGACCGCGGCAGACCTCGACCTTCTCCAACATCACCGCGACAGCCTCGGCTTGGTCGAGTGCGGTCTCGCCGGTGCCGCCGGCCTCGGTGTAAGTGGCCAGCGCCTTCTTCAGCTCGTCGGCGAGTCCCAGGTAGTCGACGACCAATCCCCCGGGCTTGTCCCGGAAGACCCGATTCACGCGCGCGATCGCCTGCATGAGCCCGTGGCCTCGCATCGGCTTATCCACGTACATCGTGGAGAGGCTCGGCGCGTCGAAGCCCGTGAGCCACATGTCGCGCACAATCACCATCCGAAACGGGTCCTTCGGATCCCGGAAGCGCTGAGCCAACGCCTCGCGCCGCGGCTTGTTTCGGATGTGCGGCTGCCAGTCGGGCGGGTCCGCCGCCGAGCCAGTCATGACCACCTTGAGCGCGCCCACCTCGTCGGCCTCGCCGTGCCACGCGGGACGCAGTGCCACCAGCTCGCGGTAGAGCTCGACCGCGATCCGGCGGCTCATCACCACCACCATCGCCTTGCCATCCATCGCCTCGCAGCGCTTGTCGAAGTGTTCAACGAGGTCGCGAGCGATGAGCGCAAGCCGCTTCTCGGTCCCGACCACGGCCTCGAGCTGCGCCCACCGGCTCTTGAGCTTCTCCTTCCGCTCGACTTCCTCGCCTTCGGTGGCCTCCTCGAATTCGGAGTCGATCTTGGGCCGTTCCGCCGCCGAGAGCTCCAGCCTCGCGAGCCGGCTCTCGTAGTAGATGGGCACGGTGGCGCCGTCGGCCACCGCACGCTGGATGTCGTAGATGCGCTGATGTAGTCGCCGAAGACGGTACGCGTGTTGGCGTCGGTCTTCTCGATCGGCGTACCGGTGAAGCCGACGAACGACGCGCTCGGCAGGGCGTCGCGCATGTGCCGGGCGAAGCCGTCGAGGATGAAGTCGTACTGACCAGGTGCGCCTTCGTCGGCGATGACCACGATGTTCTGCCGGTCGGAGAGCACCGGGTGGCGGTCGCCACGCCCGGGCAGGAACTTCGAATGGTCGTGAACACCACCGCCGGAGGCGACCTTGAGCTTCTCGCGCAAGTCGGCACGGCCTGCCGCCTGGACCGGCGGCTGGCGCAGCAGATCCCGGCACCGGGCGAAGGTTCCAAAGAGCTGGTCATCGAGATCGTTGCGGTCGGTCAGCACGACGATCGTCGGGTTCGCCATCGCCGGATGCAGGATCACGCGCCCCGCGTAAAAAGCCATCGTCAGACTCTTGCCTGAGCCCTGCGTGTGCCAGACCACACCCACGCGGTGGTCGCCCGCTCCGCCGCCGGGCTTGCGGCCCGACTCGTACCGACCCTCCACTTCGGCTATGCGGTCCGCCTCCATCCGCTTCGCCGCCCGCAGGGTCTCCTCGACCGCAGCGTTGACGGCGTGGAACTGGTGGTAGCCCGCCATCTTCTTCACGAGCTTGCCGCCGCCCTGGTCCTCGAACACCACGAAGTGGCGCATCAGGTCGAGGAATCGCCGCTTCTCGAACACCCCCTCCAGCACGACTTGAAGCTGCGCCGCTGAGCCCGGAGCGTCGCCTTCACCGGTGATCGTGCGCCACGGCTTGAACCATTCCTTGCCCGCAGCGAGCGCACCGATGCGCGCCTCGACGCCGTCCGAAACCACCAGTACGGCGTTCATTGCGAAGAGCGCGGATCTGTGCCTGATACGTCTGAAGTTGCCGCCAGGCTGTCCAGACCGTGGCGTTCTCGTCAGCGGGGTTCTTGAGCTCGATCACCGCGAGCGGCAGGCCGTTCACGAACAGCACCACGTCCGGCCGGCGCGTGTGCTGCCCCTCGGCGACGGTGAACTGGTTCACCGCCAGCCAGTCGTTGTTGTCGGGGTCGTCGAAGTCGATCACCCGCGCCTGATCGCCCTCGATCGAGCCGTCGGCGCGGCGGTATTCCACGGTGACACCGTCCACCAGCATCCGATGTGCCGCCCGGTTGCGCTCGAGGGACGACGGCGCGCTCAGGCGCGTGAGCTTGCGGAACGCGTCATCGACCGCCTCCGGCGGCAGCGTCCCATTGAGCCGCGCCAGGGCCTGGCGCAGGCGACTTCGAGGATGACGTCGCGGTACGTTACCGGCTGCCGCCTGCCATGCGCAATCGATGGGCCGTGCTTGACCGTAGCGGAGCGCCGCGAGCCAAGCGAGTGCAGCGTCTTCCACGACGGATTCGGTCAAGCCGGCGCTCACGCGGCCTCCACAGCCTGCGCACAGGTACGGCAAACAACCTGGCCAAGGTTGGCGCCGATCGTCGCGCTGCCGTCATAAAGAACGACGCCGGCGCCAAATCTCTTGCCCGCCGCACTCTGCAGCTTGCGGAGCCCGCGAAAGTCCGACGCACGGACTCGTCGCCGCTTTCGACTTCACGCCAGCGATGACGCCGTCGCCTTCCAGCACGATATCGACCTCGAAGTCGTCGCGGATCGCGAAAGTGGAACAACTCGATCGGGTCGGGGCGCCAACCTGCCTGGCGCCGAAGCTCCCGCAGCACGAACGTCTCCAGCATCGCTCCGAGCGCTCTCCGATCTGCATCCAGCCGCGCACTGTCGGCATCGAGCAGCGCGCACGCGACCCCGGTGTCGCACACGTGAAGTTTCGGGCGCTTCACGAGCCGGTTCATGGGATTGACGTGCCAGGACGGCAGACGCTCCACGAGGAATGCTGTTCGAGCAGCGTGACGTGCTTCTCGTGAATGGTCTGACGCGTCAGCTCGAACGGCGCTGCGAGATCCGCGACATTGATGAGCTGTCCGGTGTGGGTCGCCGCAAGGCGGAGAAGCTTGGGCAGCGTGTCGAGGGAGCGCAGGCGAGTCAGATCTCGAACGTCGCGTTGGAGTTGCGTCTCCAGGTAGTCGCGGTACCAGGCACGGCGTCGCGCCGGCGCGCGCCGCAGGAGGGCGGCGGGATTAGCCGCCGTCGGCGATACGGCGAGCGAGATCTCGGTCGAGCGGCTCGCTGAGCGCCGTCCGAAACCGCCCGTGCAGCAAGTCGTCGAGAAAGCGCGCGCGGGTGTTTTCGATCTCGCATTGGGCGAGGGGGTGGAGCCTGAGAATCCCCATGCGGCCGGCGAGCGAGTCCGCGAGATCTGGCACGAGGAGCACGTTGGCGGAGCCGGTGAGGATGAACCGTCCCGGCATCCGACGCGCGTCGATCACGGTCTTGAGCGCAGTGAAGATCTCCGGGACCCGCTGCACTTCGTCGAGGATGGACTTTGTCGATAAGCGGGCAACGAACCCGATTGGATCGGACTTCGCGGCGGCGCGCGCGGCGTCGTCATCGAAGGAAACGTAGCGGTAGCCGCGGCTCTCCCCGACGCTGCACGCCAGCGTGGTCTTGCCGCTCTGCCGCGGCCCGTGGATGAGGACGGCCGGGGTATCCCGGAGCGCTTCGCGCAGCCGAGGTGCGAGGAATCGAGGATATGGCTGGCTGCGAGGCATACCGATGAGCCCGGCTCGCGGGCGGCTGAATGCTAGTTCGCTAGTCGGCTGAACGCTAGTTTGCGTGTCGGCCAAGCGGTGGTTGGCCGCTCCGCCTGAGATCTCGGCGCGGCGGCGTCGACGATGGGCGCGGGTGACACCGTCATCCTGCGCCGTATGCTCACGATCCGTCGGCAGAGGCGCGGACGACTTCGAGTCGAGAGCCTGTACCCGTAGCCAGCCGACGAGGCGATCGGCCACGGCGTCGGCCTTCTCCGCCGCCGATCCGAAGCGGACGAGCACGCGCTTGCACGCGACCTTGAGCCTCGCCTGCATCGCCTCGCGCCGCTTCCAGTCGAGCGCCATGTTCTGCTCGGCTGTCGCCAGCAGCGAGTCGATGAGCTGTGCGCTTCCCGCGCCGATCGTAGCGGGATCAACGCTCTCGGCCCGCAGAAATGCCGCCACGCCGTCTCGCAACGTGGCGAGCGCGCCCTTGTACTCTGCCTGCAGCTCCGTGACCGGCCCCTCCGCCGGGAGGATGGCCGTACCCGCCACATCGGGCGCTGCACCATCGTCCCCATCAGCCTCCGACTCCTCGTCTGCCACCGCCTCCACCAAGGCCGATTCGGCGGTCTTGAGAACTTCGACGTACGCCTCGCGATCGATCCCGTACAGCAGCCGGCTCGGCTCGACGCGCAGCTCGATAGCCTCGCGACGCGGACCGGTTGCCACGGAGAGGACGACGATGGGGCGATCCTCGTCCTCGTCGATCCGAGCCTCCACGGATACCGCGCGATCGATGCGCTCGTTCAAGTGCGGGAAACTCTCGTAAGGCTCCCGTGTGGCGATCAAGTCGGGCTGCTTGCCCTCGAAGGCATTGAGCAAAATGCCCAGGATTGCGTCGCCCGCGTGAAGAAATGCGCGCGCGTGATCCGCGGCGATCGCGTCGAGAAAGCCATCCTTGCCATGCGCAACCGAGCCAGCTTCGTTGCGGATCGCTGTTAGACCATCTGCAAGCTTGTTGAAGCCTGAGAGGACCAGGTCGAGCTTGCTTGCGCCGCGCGAGTTCTGCAGCCCCAGCGGCCGAAGAGCTGCCGTCAGAAGCTCCGTTGTCGAGGGCTGGGCCGACGGCATGGCTGCGCGGAACTCACCCATGATCGTGAGGCAAACGCTCTCGACGAACGACTTCACATGCTCGACGAGCCCGTGCGCGTTGCCATTGAAGCAGGCATCAAGTGCCTCGTAGCAGCGCGTCAGTGTCGGGGCGTCCGGCCAGCGCTGCTGAGCGCGCAGGTAGTTCGGCGCGAGCACAACGAGGTCTGGCATCAGTCAACACAACGCAGGAAGCGCGTGGGGTCTTCGATCCGCAGTTCGCCCGAGATGAGCTTGGGGAGAAGCGCGTCGCGGAGCGCGGCGAGTGCTCGGGATTCCTCGCCGCACTCCAGCGTGCGGTCCAGAAGCGGGCCTGCGGTTCGCTCGAAGGCGGTGATGAGCGTCGTGGGCGGTTCGACGATCGCGAGTCCCAGGATCGCGTCGGGCTGCGCGCGTTGGTGGCTCTTCGAGGTTCCGGTAACGAGTGATTCGAGATCACACCGAAAGCTCGGCGAGCGCATGGCGCAGTAGATGTAGGCCCGGCCGTAGGGTGGGCGAGGTGCGAGGACAAGGAACTCCGTGGAGCAGACGGCCCGGTCGCCGTGCTGGACGTCGACGAGCCACACGCGCTCGATCTCCGGATTGAGCTTCGAGAGCAAGACGGCGCAGGGAGGAACACGGAACTTCAAGCTCTTGATGCTTTCCCCGAACTCCGACGCGGGCCATCGGTCCACGTCATACGCGGGAATGCTGAAGTGCCGAAAGAGCTGATCCGAAGAGTCCAGAGGGTTCTCGCTGTCGCGCAGATGTTCAACGATGTCCCCGAGCATCTGCACATGCCAGCCGCGCGGAATCTCGCCAATCGGCGAGTCCGCGAACGCGTCAGGGAAGAGGTCGGTGAGGGACTTGGGGAGGCCGGGGTCGCGGCCTTCGGACTTGGCGCGGACGGGGTCGAAGTCCACGAACCACGACTTGAAGAGCGCCCGCGCCATCGCCTCCAGCGTCTCGCTCATCCGCCGGTTCAGCTCGATCTTGTCGTCCAGCGTCCCGAGGATGTGGGCGATGGCGCGTTGTTCGGCGAGGGGCGGACGCAGGAACGTGAACTCTTTTATTTGACGCCCGCTGATGTGTGGAACTGCTGTGCCCGTCGTAATGGCGTGAACGTGCTGTGTGAACTTCGGACTTCCGATGAGGTATCGCAAGAATTGCGTGTCCAGGTTCGGCCCGCCACGAAGTCTCGCGGTCCGCTGCACTAGCAAACACGGAAGGTCGTGCTTGGAGATCGCCGCGTACTTGAGACCGGCCTCAATCCATGGACGGTCCATCGCGAGGACGACGTCGCCCTCGCGAAGCTGATACAACTCGTGCTCCGCGCTCTCTGACCTAGGCCACCTCTTCACGCCGTCCCAGCGCAGCGCACCCTGAACGATGTTGTCACCGCGTACCAAACGGATGCTGTCGTCGGCATCGGTGTAGCGTTCGCTTCGGAACGGGAAGCCGGTCAGCATGTCCGCCTCGGCGCCAAGCGTTGCTTCTTCCCACTCACTCGCCATACCCGAGCTCCTTCAAGTTGCTGGCAATGGCGGCGTCCAGCTTCGCGGCCTCGGCCTGCTGCTCGCGCAGCGTCGCGGTGAGGCGCTGCATCTTCTCCTCGAAAGGCTCGCCGTCGTCCTCGGCGGCCTCGGCGCCGACGTATCGGCCGGGCGTGAGCACGTGGCCGTGCTTGCGGACCTCCTCGAGCGCCGCGCTCTTGCAGAACCCGGGAACGTCCGCGTACTCGCCCGCGTCCTTGTCGCCGCGCCAGGCGTGATAGGTGCCGGCGATCTTGCGGACGTCGTCCCCGGTCAGCTCGCGGTGGGTGCGGTCCACCATCGTGCCGAGCTTCCGGGCGTCGATGAAGAGTGTGTGCCCGCGTCTGTCGCGAAAGCGGTGGTTCTTCTTGTCGCGGGCGAGGAGCCAGAGGCAGACCGGGATCTGGGTCGAGTAGAAGAGCTGGCCGGGCAGGGCGACCATGCAGTCCACGAGGTCGGCCTCGATGATGGCTTTCCGAATCTCGCCCTCGCCGGACTGGTTGGACGACATCGAGCCGTTGGCGAGCACGAAGCCGGCGAGGCCGGTGGGCGCCAGGTGATGGATGAAGTGCTGCACCCAGGCGAAGTTCGCGTTGCCGGCGGGCGGCGTGCCGAACGCCCAGCGCTTGTCCTCGCGTAACAACTCGCCGCGCCAGTCGCTGTCGTTGAAGGGTGGGTTGGCGAGAACGTAGTCGGCCTTGAGGTCGGGGTGGCCGTCCTTGTGGAAGGTGTCGCCGTGGGCGATCTGCGCGTCGATGCCGCGGATCGCGAGGTTCATCTTCGCGAGGCGCCAGGTGGTGTAGTTCGACTCCTGGCCGTAGATCGAGATGTCACCGAGGCGCCCGGCGTGGGCCTCGATGAACTTCTCGCTCTGGACGAACATGCCGCCCGAGCCGCAGCAGGGGTCGTACACCCGCCCTTTGTAGGGTGCCAGCATCGCGACCAGCACACGGACGACGTGGGTGGGCGTGTAGAACTGGCCGCCCTTCTTGCCCTCGGCGCTCGCGAACTGGGAGAGGAAGTACTCGTAGACGCGGCCGAGGGTGTCCTTGGCGCGCTCGGCGGGGTCGCCGAGGGCGATGTCGCTCACGAGATTGATGAGCTGGCCGAGACGCTCCTTGTCGAGGCCGGGGCGCGCGTAGTCCTTGGGGAGCACGCCCTTGAGCGATGGATTGTCGCGCTCGATGGCGGCCATCGCGTTGTCGACGAGCTTGCCGATCGTGGGCTGCGGTGCGCTCGCCTCGAGGTGTGACCAGCGCGCCTCTTTCGGCACCCAGAAGATGCTGGCGGCGCGGTACTCGTCCGCGTCCTCGGGATCGGCGCCCTCGGCTTTCTGCGCGGTGAGCTCGGCGTGTTCGGCCTCGAAGGCATCGGAGATGTACCAGGAAGATGAGGCCGAGGACGACGTGCTTGTACTCGGCCGCGTCCATGTTGTTTCGGAGCGCGTCGGCCGCAGCCCACAGCGTCTTGCTCGAACCCGACCGTGGCGGTCGTGGTGCCGTTGCTCTTCTTCGTCTTCGCCATTCGATGCCCTCGGCTGCGGCGTGCTCGGTTGTGCGTTGCGCGCGGTTCGGCTGCTGTCGGCGGCGAGTCGAACGTCAGGCTCCGGGTGTGCGATCCGCCGTCCTGCCCGGATCAACGCGCGCTGAATCTTACTGCGTTGACGCGTGGGTGAAAGCACTAGCCTCGCGATTCCATTGAACAATCGCATGCCGTCGCCGAGAACACCAATGACACGTTCGGGCGCGGAGGACTGACCGTGGCGCGCGACGAGAGGGCACAGGTGCCGCGTCACAGCGTGTCCGGGTGGTTGTGTCCGACTCCGAGGGACGGGTGTCGCCCTTCAGGGAGATCCCGGCTGGGCGAGATCGGCACACGCCACGGCTGGAGTGGCTCGACTCAGCGAACCTGTGGCGCCTCCATTCGAGTAGGATGGGACACGCGAGGCAGCGCTCGGCGAGCTCGTAGGAGTGAAAGATATGCACTGGCAAGACCAC
Source organism: bacterium (assembly GCA_046331705.1). Classification (GTDB taxonomy): domain Bacteria; phylum JADJOY01; class JADJOY01; order JADJOY01; family JADJOY01; genus JADJOY01. The sequence goes on from JAXLQJ010000051.1 coordinate 43,656, forward strand.
GTCACACGGGATTCGTCCATCTGCGGCGGTCAACCGATCATCAAGGGGACGCGGGTGCTGCTCCGAACCGTCCTCGGATACCTGGCCCACGGTGAGCCCCCCGAAGCCATTCTCACGGATTTCCCAACGCTGACGGCGGAGGACGTTCGAGCGGTGATCGCGTTCGCTGCCGATTCGGCGAGCGAAGACCTTCCCGCGCCTCCGGCCGAGCCGTTCGGCGCCCGGCTGTGATTCGGCTGAAGCTCGACGAGAACCTTCCGGTCCGCCTTCGTCGGCCAGCTCGAAGCGCTCGGCTATGACGTCGACACGATCCCCGAAGAAGGGCTGGCGGGGGAGACGGACGAACACGTCTGGCTCGCCGCCGTGGGTGCCGGCCGCTTCCTCGTCACTCAGGACCTAGACTTCTCGGACACGCGCCGGTTTCGTCCCGGCACACATCCCGGCTTGCTGCTCGTTCGGGTCCCCCAGGAGGACCAGTGGCGGCTGTGCGAACTGGTCACGAGCTGGTTCCGGTCGGACGACTCGGGGTCGTGGGGTGGGTGCGTCGTCGTCGCCACGCCACGCAAGGTGCGCGTCCGCAGGCCATGACTTCCTGAGCGTGCGCTTGGGCGCCAACGCGCTGCGGTCTCTCCTTCGGCTCGCGGACGAGATCGGCCAACCGATGCGCTCGCTGAATGGCACTCGCGCCGCCTCGCGGATCGCCTTGCTTCGCCGGCATGGTGAACGCTAGTTTACGTGTCGCTCGCCGGCCGGATCCCGGGGCGGCGGGCGGAAAGGCTCGACGATCATGTGCGGAATCGTGTGTTACCTGGGCCACAAACCGGCCCTTCCCATCCTCCTCGATGGGCTGCACCGGCTCGAGTATCGGGGGTACGACTCGGCGGGGGTCGCGCTCCTCGAGAACGGGACGCTGCGGGTCGAGAAGGCGAAGGGGAAGGTCCGCGAGCTCGAGAAGCTGGTCTACGCCACGCCTTCCACGGCGCACGCGGGGATCGCGCACACGCGCTGGGCCACGCACGGCAAGCCTTCCGCGGAGAACGCCCACCCCCACGGGGACTGCAAGGGCGAGGTGTTCGTCATCCACAACGGGATCGTCGAGAACTACCAGGATCTGAAGGCGAAGCTCGCGGCGTCCGGGCACGTGTTCAAGTCGGAGACGGACACCGAGGTTCTCGCGCACCTCATCGAGGAGCACCTGAAGGACACCCACGGCGATCTCGAGGAAGCCGTCCTCGCGGCGCTGCGCGAGGTTCGCGGCACGTTCGGGCTCGGGGTGGTGGCGAAGGGGAAGACCGAGCAGATCGTGGTGGCCCGCCGCGGCAGCCCGCTCATCATCGGCATCGGCGACGGCGAGGTGTTCGCGGCGTCGGACGTGTCGGCGCTGGTGAGCTACACGAAGAACGTCGTCTACCTGCAGGACGACGACGTCGCGGTGCTGACGAAGTCCGGCTACCACCTGCGCAACCTGGAGGAGAGCAAGGTCTTCCGCGCGCCCACCACGGTGGATTGGGACATCAGCGCCGCCGAGAAGCAGGGCTACGCCCACTTCATGCTCAAGGAGATCCACGAGCAGCCGGAGGCGGTGGCGAACGCGATGCGCGGGCGCATCCTCGAGCCGGAGGGGATCTCGAAGCTGGGCGGCCTCGATGCGGTCCTCGAGCGTCTGGTCGGAATGGACCGGCTCATCATCATCTCGTGCGGCACGTCCTATTACGCGGGGCTGCTCGGCCGCTACGTGCTGGAGACGGCCACCGACTACTCGGTGGAAGTGGATCTCGCCAGCGAGTTCCGGTACCGCAAGCTCAATTTCCGGCCCAAGACCGCCGTGCTCGCGATCAGCCAATCGGGCGAGACGCTGGACACGCTGGCGGCGGTGCAGGAGGCGAAGCGCAAGGGCGCGCTCGTGCTCGGGATCGTGAACGTGGTCGGCAGCAACATCGCTCGCGAGACCCACGCTGGCGTCTACAACCACGCGGGCCCGGAGATCGGCGTGGCCTCCACGAAGGCCTTCATCTCTCAGCTCACCATCCTCTACCTGCTCACGCTGCTCCTGGCGCGACGCCAGCGCATGGACGTGAACGAGGGGCGGCACTTCCTCCGCGAGCTGGAAGCGATCCCCGAGAAGATCCAGCGAATCCTCGCGCAGTCGGACCGGATTCACGAGATCGCCAAGAAATACGCGCAATACCGGAATTTTCTGTACGTGGGCCGCAAGTTCAATTACCCGATCGCGCTCGAGGGCGCCCTCAAGCTCAAGGAGATCTCCTACCTCCACGCGGAAGCCTACGCGGCCGGCGAGATGAAGCACGGCCCCATCGCGCTCATCGACCCCGACTTCCCGTCGATGTGCCTGGTCCCGCGCGACAGCTCGTACGAGAAGATGGTCTCGAACATCCAGGAGATTCGCGCCCGCAGCGGCCCGGTGATCGCGGTCGCCACCGAGGGCGATCGCGAGATCGGGCGCATGGCGGACGACGTGATCGCGGTGCCGGCCGCCGACGAGCTCATGACCCCGCTGCTCACGGTGGTGCCGCTCCAGCTCTTCGCCTACTACGTGGCGCTCGAGCGCGGCTGCGAGATCGACCAGCCCCGCAACCTCGCCAAATCCGTCACCGTCGAGTGAGGCGCGGGCGGACACCATGAGCGGACAGCTCGCGCTGCCCATCCCGAGCACCGCACTGGTGCCGGTGACGGTTGCGCCGGCCACGATTCCCGCGGGCTCGATTCTCGACGCCTTCCATCCGGTCATCCAGACCTGGTTCGCGCGCCGTTTCGCGAGCGGCCCCACCGAGCCGCAGGCGCGCGGCTGGGCGGAGATCCTCGCCGGTCGCGACACGCTCATCGCGGCCCCCACCGGCTCGGGCAAGACGCTGGCCGCGTTCCTGACCAGCCTCGATCGGCTCTACCGCGCCGCCGAGAGCGGGCTGCTCGAAGACCGGATCGAGGTGGTTTACGTCTCGCCGCTCAAGGCACTCTCGACCGACATCCAGCGGAATCTCGAAGAGCCATTGCGCGAGATCTCGGCCACCGCCGCGGCGCTCGGCTACCCACCCGTCGAGATCCGCACCTGGGTGCGCACCGGCGACACGCCCGCCGCCGAGCGCCAGAAAGCGCTCAAGAAGCCACCCCACATCCTCATCACCACGCCCGAGTCGCTCTACCTGATGGCGACCGCGGCCAAGAGCCGCGAGGCGTTGCGCCACGTGCGCACGGTGATCGTCGACGAGATCCACGCGCTGGTGCGCGACAAGCGCGGCAGCCACCTCTCGCTCACGCTGGCGCGGCTCGATCACCTGGCGCACGCGCGGCCGGCGCGCATCGGTCTCTCGGCCACGCAGCGCCCCATCGAGGAGACGGCGCGCTTCCTGGTGGGCACGGCGCGGGTTCAGCCGGACACCACGCCCGAATGCTCGATCGTGGACGTGGGCCATCTGCGCTCGCTCAAGCTCGAGATCGCCACACCGCGCACCGAGCTGGCGGCGGTGGCGTCGGGCGAGCAGTGGAACGATCTCTACGATCGGCTCGCCGAGCTGATCCGAGCCCACCGCACGACGCTGGTGTTCGTGAACACCCGCCGTGCCGCCGAGCGGGTCGCGCACGCCTTGGTCGAGCGGCTCGGCGAGGAGCAGGTGGCGTCCCACCACGGCAGTCTCGCCAAGGAGCGGCGCCTCGAGCTCGAGACACGCCTCAAGCTCGGGCGCATGAAGGCGGTGGTGGCCACCGCTTCGCTCGAGCTGGGCATCGACGTCGGCACCGTCGATCTCGTCTGCCAGCTCGAATCGCCGCGGCAGATCGCCACGTTCCTGCAGCGGGTGGGGCGGTCGGGCCACGCGCTGGGGCTCGAGCCGCACGGTGTGCTCTTTCCGCTCACCCGCGACGATCTCGTCGAATGCGCGGCGCTGGTGCGCGCCGTGCGCGGGCGGCGCCTCGACAAGCTGTGCGTGCCGCGGGCGCCCCTCGACATCGTCGCGCAGCAGATCGTCGCCGAGTGCGCCGGCGAGACCTGGCGCGAGGACGATCTCTTCGATCTCGTTCGCGAGGCATGGCCGTACGCCGCGCTCGAGCGACGGAAATTCGACGAGATCGTGGAGATGCTGAGCGAGGGCATCGCCACCGGCACCGGCCGCGCGGCGGCGCACCTGCACCGCGACCGGATCCACGGCACGCTTCGCGGCCGACGCGGCGCGCGAATGGTGGCCGTGCAATGCGGCGGTGCCATCCCCGAGCTCGCCGACTACAAGGTCGTCGCCGAGCCCGAGGGCGCATTCGTGGGCACGGTGGACGAGGACTTCGCCATCGAGAGCATGGCGGGCGACATCTTCCTGCTCGGCACCACCTCGTGGAAGATCCGCCGCATCGAATCGGGAGTGGTGCGGGTCGAGAACGCGCACGGCGCGCCGCCCACGATCCCGTTCTGGTTCGGCGAGGCACCGGGGCGCTCGATCGAGCTTTCCGAGGAGGTCGCGGCGCTTCGCACGGAGGTCGACGAGCAGCTGACCCGCACCCACGGCGAGATCGACGAAGCGTTGCTCGCGTGGCTCGCGGCCGAGGCGGCACTCGCGCGCACCGCCGCCGAGGAGCTGGCGCGCTACGTCCGCGCGCAGAAGGCCGCGCTCGGCGTGCTACCGACCACCACGGAGCTGGTGCTCGAGCGCTTCTTCGACGAGAGCGGCGGCACCCAGGTGGTCCTCCACGCACCCTTCGGCAGCCGCATCAATCGCGCCATCGGGCTCACGATGCGCAAGCGCTTCTGCCGCAGCTTCGATTTCGAGCTGCAAGCGGCGGCGAGCGACGACGCGGTGCTGCTCTCGCTCGGGGCGCAGCAGAGCTTTCCCCTCGAGGATCTCGTCGGCCTGCTGCGGCCGGATGGCGCGCGCGAGACGCTGATCCAGGCGCTGCTCGCGGCGCCCATGTTCGGAGCGCGCTGGCGCTGGAACACCACCCGAGCGCTCGCCGTGCTCCGCCAGCGCAACGGCCGCCGCGTGCCGCCGCCGATCCAGCGCATGCGGGCCGAGGACCTGCTCGCCGCCGTGTTTCCGCGCCAGGTGGCGTGCCAGGAGAACGTCACGGGACCGATCGAGGTGCCGGACCATCCGCTCGTCGGACAGACGGTGCAGGATTGCCTCTTCGAAGCCATGGATCTGGACGGGCTGGTGCGCGTGCTCCAGGGCATCCGCTCCGGCGAGATCCGCGTCCACTCCCGCGACACCACCGAGCCATCGCCGTTCAGCCACGAGATCCTGTCCTCGAAGCCGTACACCTTCCTCGACGACGCGCCCCTCGAGGAACGTCGGGCCCGCGCGGTGCAGACACGCCGGGTGCTCTCGGAAGAGGATCGCGCGCTCGCGGTGCTCGACGCCGCCGCGATCGAGCGCGTCTGCGACGAGGCCTGGCCGGACCCACGCGACGCCGACGAGCTTCACGAGGCGTTGCTCGGCTTCGTGGCGCTGGCGGAGGACGAAGCCGCCGAGTGGAGCGCGCCGCTCGAGGAGCTGGTCGCCACCGGACGCGCGGCGTTCGCCACCCTCGGCGCCGGCGGCCACCGTGTGGTCTTCGCCGCGGAGAACCTGGCGCGGATCGAGGCGCTCTACGCGCCGAGCGCCATCGCGCCCGCGGTCGTGTTGCCAGCCGCGCTCGCGCGCGACGCCGTCGACGCCGACGAGGTGGCGGCGCTGCTCGCGGAGGGTCATCTCGCGTGCCGCGGGCCGCTGACGGCGGCCGAGCTGGCGCAAGCGATCGCCCTGCCGGTGCGGCGGGTCGACGCCGCCATCGCCCAGCTCGAGGCCACCGGCAGCGTGATGCGCGGACGCTTCCGCCCGGGAGCCAGCGAGCCGGAGGTGTGTGATCGCCGGCTCCTGGCGCGCATCCACCGCTACACCCTCGATCGCTTGCGCAAGGAGATCGAACCGGTCTCCGGCCAGGATCACGTGCGCTTTCTGTTGCGCTGGCAGCACGTGGCGCCCGGCACGCGCCTCGAAGGCAAGCGCGGGCTGCTGCGGGTGATCGAGCAGCTTCAGGGCTTCGACGCACCCGTCACCGCATGGGAGCGCGACATCCTCCCCGGGCGCGTCCTCGGCTACAAGCCCGCGTGGCTCGACGAGCTGTGCTTGAGCGGCGATGTCACGTGGGGACGGCTCGCCCTCGGACGCGCCGCCACCGACGAACGCGCGCGCTCGCTGCCCGCGTCCTCGGTCACCCCCGTCTCGCTGGTGCGCCGCGCGGATCTCGCGTGGCTCGGCGCTGGCATCCGCGATGCGCCGCCCGCGCCCTCGAACGCGCCTGGCCCCGCAGCGGACGTGCTCGCGCTGCTGGGACGTCGCGGCGCGCTCTTCTTCGACGAGATCGTGGCGGGAAGCGGCCGAGTGCGCGCCGAGGTCGAGCGCGCGCTCTGGGAAGGGGTGGCCCGCGGCCTCGTCACCGCCGATGGCTTCCAGGCGTTGCGCGCCCTCAGCCCGGAGGCGCGCGAGGCCGCGCGCAAGCAGCGCGGCCGAGCGCGAAGCTCCCGGCCCACGGCGGCGGGGTTGCCGGCCGGGCGCTGGTCGCTCTTTCACGTCGTCCTCGACGGCGAGCAACCCCTCGGCGAGGAAGCGCTCGCGGAGCGCTGGGCGTTCCAGCTGCTGCGTCGTTACGGCATCGTCTGCCGTGCGCTCCTCGAGCGCGAGAATCTGGTGGTGCCGTGGCGGGCGATCCTGCGGGTGCTGCGGCGGCTCGAGGCGCGCGGGCAGGTGAGGGGCGGGCGCTTCGTCGCGGGCCTCTCGGGCGAACAGTACGCGGACCCGGAGGCGGTCGATCTGTTGCGTACCGTTCGTCGCACCACGCGCTCGGGCGAAGAGGTCGTGGTGGCCGCCGTCGATCCGCTGAACCTGGTCGGCATCGTCACTCCCGGTCCGCGCGTCCCCGCGACACCCAACGGTGCCGTCGTGTGGCACGACGGCCTCGCCGCGACGAGCGAGCGCTGAGCGCTCGCGAAGCGCTCGGCATCCTCAGGAGCTGGGTGCTTCCTCGGCAGAGCCACTGCCTTTCGCGTCGCCTCCCGCCCCGGGATTCTTGAGACGCTCGAGCGCCCATTGCGCCGCTCCGCGCACGTCCCCGGCGGGATCCTCGAGGTGGCCCTCGATCGCGGCTTGCACGTCCGCCGACGTAACTCCCAAGCGACCCAGCGTCTGAAGCGCGAACTTGCGCGTCGTGCTGTCGGGGTCGTCGGCGAGCTCGGCGATGCGGCTCGCCGCCCGGCGTCCTTCCGCCCCGCCGATCCGCCCGATCGAGCGCGCTGCCGTCTGGCGCAGCCCGACGTGGGGACGGTCGAGGGCGCGCAGCAACGCCGGCACGGCGCTCGCGGCCGGCTCGCCGATCTTGCCCAGGGCGAACGCCGCGACCATCGCGCGCTGCGCGTCGGTGTCGCCGAGCATCGTCGCCAACGATTCCACGGCGGGGCCGCCGATCTTTCCGAGCGCCGCGGAGGCTCGCCATTGAAGCGACATGTCCTTGTCTTCCAGGGCGCGGATGAGCGCGGGGATCGCGGGTGCCGCGTCGGCGCCGACCTCACCGAGCGCGTGGGCGGCTTCTTCGCGGACCTTGCCGTCGCTCGATCCGAGCAACTCGGCGAGGCGCGGAACCGCCGCGCGCGCAGCGGGCCCGAAGGTCGCGAGCGCGCGCGCTGCGGCGAACTGGACGTCGCTCTCGCTCGCGGCGAGCACCGTGATCAAGGCGGGTAGCGCGCTCGCCGCGAGCGTGGGATCCATCTTGCCGATCGCGGTGATCGCCGTGACTCGCGTCTCGGGCGACTTCTCGTCGAGCGCGTGGATGAAGGCCGGCAACGCGTCCACGATCGCCGGGGTCTTGTTCTCGCCGAGCCCGAAGAGCGCCGCACGGCGAACCTCCGGGTCGGGCTCCTGCGCGACGATCTCCATCAGCGGCGCGATCGGCGCGGACGACCGCGACCCCACCCTCCCGGCTGCGCCCGCGGCCGAGCGGCGCAGCTCCAGGTTGGCGTCGTGGGTCATCGAGAGCAGCGTGGGGAGCGCCTCGCTCGCGGCGCTTCCCATGGCCGCGACCGCTCGCACCGCTCGCAGCCGAACGGGCATGGCGGGGTCGCCGAGCGCGGTCACCAGCGCGGGAATCGCGCTCTTGGCCTGGCGCGCCATGTTGCCGAGCGCGAAGGCGGCCCGCTCGCGCACCGTCTCGCTCGGATCCGCGAGCAGCGCGGTCAGCTTCGGCACCGCGGCGCCAGCCGCTCGCTCGCCGAGCTTGCCGATCGACCACGCCGCCTGCTCGCGGACGGACGCGTCCGAATCGTCGAGGCCCGCCACCAGCAACGGCAGCGCCGCGAGCGCGCGCTCACCGGCGCCTCCGATCGACCACATCGCCTCGCGCCGGACGTTCGGGTTGGGATCGCGTGACTTCGCCTCCCAATCGGGCGCGGGGCCCTGCTCGGCCGCGGGCGAACGCCGCTCGCCGGCGCCGCGCCTGTCGCAACCGGGACACG
>JAXLQJ010000052.1:0-49671 GCA_046331705.1 bacterium
GTGTCTTCGGTGGGGATCGGCAAGCCAGCTCGCCGCGCGCTCACTCCGGCAGCGTGATCCCCGAGCCGCCCATCTCCGCGGGGAGATCCTTGAGCTTCGGCAGGCCGTCGCGGACCGGGAGCACGCTTTCCTGGTAGTGGACGTGCAGCGCCGGCTGAAACGGGAAGCTCGGAATCACGGCGGCGAAGACGTCCGTGAGGCCGAAGGTCGGGTGCTCGGTGAGCACGTGGCCGCCGCAATGGATGCACCAACGCCGGAAGCTCTGCGGCGTCTTGTTGTAGGTGTTCATGCTCTCGTTGCCGCGGGTGACGCGCACCTGCTCGGGCTTCCAGAGCGTGAACGCGTTCACCGGCCCGGCCGACCAGCGCCGGCACGAGTCGCAGTGGCAATAGCCCGCGGCGGCGGGCTCGCCCGTCACCTCGAGTTGGACCGTTCCGCAGAAGCAGCTTCCGACGTACGTGTGGGTCGTGGACATGTTCGTTTTCCCCTCGGCGCCGAGCCACGGCTCGTGGGCTCGACGCGTTCGTTCGATCCGTGGAACTTCGTGTTGAGGACTGAGGGTCCCGATCAGGATATGCCCGAGCTCAGCGCGCCGCTGCGGCGTGGGCGGGCGCGATCGCCGCGAGGATGCTGCCGCGAACCGGCGGCGACAGGAACGTGCGGCGCAACAGCGCCGCCGTCACCGGCTGGCTGCGGTTCCAGGGCAGCAGCGAGAGGCACCGCGCCAGCGGGCAATAGCCCACCGTCACCATCGCCGTGGTGCCGACCAGCTGGATCCAGTGGAGGATCGCGAGCGGCTCCCACGCACCCGCGAGCAAGAGCGTCAGGTAGGCGAGGCGTACCTGCACGGGAAAGGAGCGTGCGCTGCCGGTGCGCACGCGGAAGTGCAGGGCCTGGATCGCGGTGAGTGCCACTGCGATGGGCAGCGCCGGCGCCCAGCGCGCGAGGCTCGCCGCCACCAGCGGCACGGTCGCGAGCCAGTACCACCACGCGACGTTTCGGTAGTCGAGGTGCATCTTCACTCTCCCCGTTCTCAGCGCTTGCGCGCGTGGAAGTTGACCGCTCGGACGTGGAGATCGCGCGAGACCTTGGTCTCGGCGGAGGTGTCGCGGAAGCAATCGAAGCGATGGGTGACGCGACCCTCCGTCAGCCCGACCGACGCCGCGATCTCGGGCAGCTCGGATTCCGGCAGCGCGCCGGCGATGCACGCGGCCCACAGCTCTGGATTGCTGCGCGCCTCGAGGCTCAGCTCGCGCTCGACCACCACGTCCGCCAGGTAGAGGCGTCCGCCCGGCTTCAGGACGCGCGCGATCTCGCGAAAGACCAGGTTCTTGTCCGGCGCGAGATTCACGACGCCATTCGAGATCACGACGTCGGCGCTCGCGTCCGCCACCGGCAGGCTCTCGTAGAATCCCGCGCGGATCTCCACGCGATCCGCGAGCGCGGCCTGCGCCGCGGCGGCGCGGGCACAGGCGCGCATCGCCGGCGTCATGTCCACGCCGATGGCGCGGCCCGCGGCGCCGACGCGGCGTGCGGCGAGCAGCAGATCGGTGCCGGCGCCGCAGGCGTGATCGACGACCGTCTCGCCCGCGTGGAGCGGCCCGATGAGCAGTGGGTTGCCCACCCCGGCGAACCGCATCGTCGAGCGCAGCGGCAGGCTCTCGAGCTCGAGCGCGTCGTAGCCGAGGAGCTCGGCGGCGTAGAACGGGCCGCGGTGGAAGTGGAACTCGCCCTCGGGCTCCCGCGCGACCCGGTCGTAGGTCGCGAGGACGTGTTGCCGTAGCCGCGTGGTGTCGAATCCCGTGGGACAGATGGCAGCCATGGTGAGTGCTCCAGGTGATGGGGGTGGTCGCGGTGCGATGCCCGCGCGGCGTGCGTGACGAGCGCCACGCGGGCACCGCCGGCTTCAGGCGGCGGCGGTGGCGTCGGCGGACGGGCTCGCGTCACGCCGCTCGATGCGCGGGATGAATCGCGGCACCCGCTCCTGGTACGCGCGGTAGGCGGCGCCGTGCACGGCGGCCAGATCGCGCTCTTCCCAGCGCACCGCGATCGCGATGTAGGCCGTGGTCGCGACCGCGAAGAGGAGGTGGGTGGCGGTCATCGTGGGTGTCGCCCAGAACGCGAGCAGCCAGCCGACGTAGAGCGGATGACGGATGTGCCGGTACGGACCGGGGGTCGCGAACCGAAGCGGTCGGTATTCGCGACCGCGCAGGTAGGTCCACACCTGTCGCAAGCCGACGAGGTCGAAGTGGTTGATGAGGAACGTCGCGACCAGCACGGTCGCGAAGCCGGTGGCGAAGAGCGCCTGCGCGATCGTCCGGGCGACGACGCCGTCGAGCTCCCACACGATCCCACCCAGCGGCCGCCACCACGCGAACAGCGCGATCAGCGCGATGCTCGAGAAGAGCACGTAGGTGCTGCGCTCGATGCTGGCGGGAACGATTCGCGTCCACGCCTTCTTGAAGCCGGGACGCGCCATCACGCTGTGCTGCACCGCGAACACGCCCAGCAAGATGAGGTCGGTCGCGAGCGCGGCACCGAGCGATCCGGTGCGCGGCGAGTCGATCGACTTGGGAACGGCGAAGTTCCCGAGGAAGCCGATCGCGTAGAGGAACGTGACGAGAAAGAGGGCATAGGCGAGCACGCCATAGCCGAAGGCTGCGATGCGTTTCATGACGGATCCCCTGGTGTGTGGTGTGGATGTGGCGAACACGCGGGGGCGCTAGAGCGAAGCGCGTGCCGAACGCGCACGAACCGGAAACACGAGTGATCTCGGGATGTCGCGGCTCGCGCGGGGTGTCGCGAGGTCGCGAGCTCTCGCGACTCTCGAAATCTCGCGAGCGCGGCTCGCGAGTTTCCGCGAGCCGATCGCGGGCGTGTCGATCACCGTGCCCGCGCAGGCGCGCGAACGGACCGGCGCGGCTCGCGCCGAGCTTTCCAGGCGGACTCGGGAACGGTTCAGCGGGGGCGCTGGATGCCCAGCGCCTTCATGCGCGACGACAGCGTCGACGGCTTGGTGCCGAGGAGCGCCGCCGCGCCGTTCTCGCCCGCGACCCGCCACGCGGCGGTGTCGAGGGCGCGCAGGATGTTCTCGCGCTCGAGGGCTTCGAGGTCCTTGACGGTGCGGATGGGTGCCGCGCCGCCGCCGCTCGGAGGCGCCGCTGGCTCGGCGGGGCGCGCCGGTTCGTCGATCTCCGGCAGCGCGCGCGACAGGTCCAGGTGGCCGTCGCGCGTCAGGATCACCGCGCGCTCGATGACGTTGCGCAGCTCGCGCACGTTGCCGGGCCACGGGTACCGCTCGAGCCGCGCGATGCAGGCGGGAGAGAGCGGCGCCACGTGCTTGCCGAGGCGCGCGGCGAAGCGCTCCGCGAAGCTCGACGCGATCACCGCGATGTCCTCGCGCCGCTCGCGCAGCGGTGGGACGCGCAGCGGGAAGACCGCGAGCCGATAGTAGAGGTCCTCGCGGAATCGGCCCTCGCGCGTGGCCTGGAGCAAGTCGCGGTTGGTGGCGGCGATGACGCGCACGTCCACCTTGCGCGTCTCGGAGCTGCCGACACGCTCGAACTCGCCTTCCTGCAGCACGCGCAGGAGCTTGGCCTGCAGCTCGAGGGGCAGCTCGCCGATCTCGTCGAGGAAGATCGTTCCCCCGTGCGCGAGGGCGAAGCGGCCGTCTCGTCGCGCCGTCGCGCCGGTGAAGGCGCCGCGCTCGTGGCCGAAGAACTCGCTCTCGATGAGGGTCGCCGGGATCGCCGCGCAGTTGACCTTGATGAGCGGCTGGTCGCGTCGCTTGCTGGTGGCGTGAATCGCCCGCGCGATCAGCTCCTTGCCGGTGCCGGTCTCGCCGAGGAGCAGCACCGTGGTGTCCGAGGGTGCAACCGGATCGAGGTCGCGCAGCAGATCGAGGAACATCGGGCTTCGTCCGAGCAACTCGCCCGAGTCGTGGAGCTCGCGGATCTCCTCGCGTAGGTACTCGGTCTGATCGGTCAGCACGCGGATCTGGCGCTCGGCGGCCAGCCGGTCCTCGACGTTTCGCAGGATCAGCGTGAAGTAGGTGCGCCCACCGAGCCGATAGCGGGAGAGCGTGGTCTCGGCGGCGAAGCCCACACCGTCCCGCCGGCGCGCGGCGAGCCCGCGCGGAAGCCAGAGCGCTTGCTCGCCTTCCGGGCGCGCCTCGATCTCGGCGATCGCGCGCGTGAGCTTGTGCGTCTCGCCGTCGTTCAGGAGCTCGTCGAAGGGCGTGCCCGTGACGTCCGCGGCGGTGCAAGCGAAGACCTTCTCGGCGGCGCGGTTGAAGCGCGTGATGCGCCGCTCGCCGTCGATCTCGACGATCGCGTCCATGGCCGCGTCGACCAGGTGCTGCAGCTTCTCCTCGCGCTCGCGGACCGCGCGATCGGCCAGGACTCGCCGCATCTCGGCGGACGCGCGGGACGCGAAGATCGCGAACAGCGCCGCCGCGCGCTCGTCCGCGGGCATCGGCTTGGTGTCCATGACCGCCAGATGGCCGAGGACGCGGTCGTCGGTGTCGCAGAGCGGGACGCCCAGGTAGCTCACGGCGCCCACGTTCACCACGTCGGGATCGTGCGGGTAGAGCCGCACGAGCTGGTCGGGGAAATGGACCATGCGCCGCTCGCGGACCACGAGCTCGCAGGGAGTGCCGGGGATCGCGTGCTCGTAATTCTGAAGCCAGCCGCCGCCGAGCCAGAAGGCGAGCGCGCGCAAGCTCTCGCGCTCCGGCACGTACTCGGTCACCCAGGCCGCGTGCGTGCCGAGCGCCTTCGCGAGCGACTCGACGAGCCGCAGGAAGAAGCGCTCGCCGGTCTCGGACGCGGTGCCCTCGACGATCGAGTGGAGGGTGGCGCCGTCGTCGAAGGTGGCTGCGGGTCCGGGTGCGTTCGGGACCGGCGTGGCATCGGGAGCGACGCTCATGTGGCGGACCTTATCCGCGTTGTCGCGCGCGCCTCAATCGCAGCGGATCGCGCGGCGCTCCGTCACGCCGGGTGCAAGCCCGGCGTGGACGCGTCGATGCCGCTGGCGGCGCCCTTCGCGCGCCGCGAGAGGCGCGCCTTGAGGCGCTCGGTCACCAGATAGAAGCACGGCACCACCAGCAGCGTGAGCAACGTCGACACCACCACGCCGCCGATCACCGAGATGGCCATCGGCGCGCGGACCTCCGCGCCTGGCCCGAGCGCCAGCGCCGGCGGCACCGCGGCGGCGACGGTCGCGATCGACGTCATGAGGATCGGTCTCAACCGGGTGGGGCAGGCGGTGAGGAGCGCGTCCTCGACGTCGGCGCCCTCGGCGCGCCGCTGATTGGTGTAGTCGACGAGCAGGATGCTGTTCTTCTTCACGATCCCCATCAGCAAGATGAGGCCGATCACGCTGTAGATGTTGAGCGAGTGGCCCGCGAGGTAGAGCGAGATCAAGGCTCCCGTGATGCTGAACGGCAGCGCGAGCAGGATCGTGACCGGGTGGAGGTAGCTGTTGAACTGCGACGCCAGCACCATGTACGCGACCAGCACTCCGAGCAGCATCGCGAAGCCGAGCGATTGGAAGCTCTCGCGGAAGGTCTGCGCGCTGCCCGAGACCACCAGCTTGTAGCCCGTCGGCAGCACCTCCTTGCCGATCTTCTCGACCTGCGTGAGCGCCGCTTCCTGGGACGCCGTGGGGGCGAGGTTCGAGAAGATCGAGATCGAGCGCTCGCGTCCGAGGCGGTGGATGGTGAGCAGCGTGGGGCGCTGCTCGATCTTCACGACCTGATCGAGGCGGACCAGCGAGCCGTTGCTGGAGCGCAGATAGAGGTCGCCCAGGTCCTTCGGCCGAAGGCGCTGATCGGTGACGAGCCGAAGCCGCATGTCGTAGCGACGTCCGGCTTGCTTGAACTTCCCCATGCGGATGCCGCCCACCAGCGCCTGCACGGTCTCGCCGATCTGCTCCATGGAGACGCCCAGGTCGGCCGCGCGATCGCGGTCGGGGATGATGCGGATCTCCGGCATGCCCACGAGGTAGTCGGAGTCGACGTCGGTGTAGACGCCCGTCTGCCGCATCCGCTCCATGATCGCGTCCTGCTTCTGAGCGAGGACGTCGAGGCTCGGGCCGCGGATGGAGAACTCGATCGGGCTTCCGCGCCGCGCCGAGAAGCTCTGCAACGAGGGGTCCTGGACGATCGCCGTCAGGTCGGGGATGGAGTTGAGCTCGGCGCGCAACGTCCCCATCAGGTCCTGCGCGGTCATGGAGCGTCGCTCGCGCGGCGCCATCGTGATGAAGCTGACCGCGGTGTTCACCTCGCCGCCGAACCCGCCGACCGACAGGAAGTAGCGGGTGATCTCCGGGTGCTTGGCGAAGATCTGCTCGACGCGCTTGAGGCGCTCGTCGGTGAAGTCGATCGACGAACCGACCGGCGTCTTGAAGCGGACGAAGACGCGCCCCTGGTCCTGCGGCGGCACGAACTCCTTCTTGAGCCCTCCCACCAGGAAGAGCGACAGGCCGAACAGCGCGATCGAGCCCGCCAGCACCGACCACGGATGGCGCAGCGAGCCTTTGAGCAGCCGCTGGTAGCCGCCCGAGAGCGAGTGGAAGAGCCGCTCCATGAGCCGGCCCATCCGCGTGTCGTGGCCCGGATTGCCCATGAACTGGGACGAGCGCATGGGGGTGAGGGTCAGCGCCTCGAAGAGCGAGAGCGCCAGCGCCAGCGACAGCGTCACGCCGAACTGGAAGAAGAACTTCCCCATGATCCCCTTCATGAACGCCACCGGAAGGAAGATCACGATCACGGCGAGCGTCGCCGCGAGCGCCGCGAAGCTGATCTCGCGCGCGCCGTCGCCGGCGGCGCGCACCTTGTCTTTGCCCATCTCGTGATGCCGGAAGATGTTCTCGAGCACCATGATCGCGTCGTCGACCACGATCCCGATGGCCAGCGACAGCCCGAGCAGCGTGAAGGTGTTGAGCGTGAAGCCGAGGAAATAGAACGCCGTGAACACCCCCAAGAGCGACACCGGGATCGCCAGCAGCACGTTCACCGTGGCGCTCCAGGAACCCAGGAAGACCCAGCACACGATCCCGGTGAGCACCACGGCCAGCACGATCGCGAGCTCGATCTCCTGGGTCGATTCCTCGACGAAGACCGTGCCGTCGTAGTTGATGCCGAGCTCGAGATCCGGCGGCAGCGTCGCCTGGATCCTCTTCATCTCGGCCTTGACGTGCTTGGCGACCTCGACGGCGTTGGCGCCTCGCTGCTTCTTGATGCCGAGCCCCACGGCCGGCAGCCCGTCGACGCGCGCGATGCGCCGCTTGTCCTCCAGCCCGAACTCGACACCGGCGACGTCGCGCAGCCGCGTGAGCCGCCCGTCGCGGTTGGCGATCACGATGTCGGCGATCTCCGCGGGAGTCCGCGCCTCGCTCTCGGTGCGTACGTTGCGTTCCCGCGTCGCGGTCTCGACCCGGCCCGCCGGCAGCTCGATGTGCTCGCGAGCCATGGCGGCGAGCACGTCGGGCACCGTGATCGCGTTCGCTTCGAGCTTGCCCTTGTCGACCCAGATGCGCAGGTTCCGCTCGCGCAGCCCGCCGAACATCACCTCCGCGACTCCCGGCAGCGTCTGGATGCGCGGCCGGATCTCGTAGCGGGCGTAGTCGGCGAGCTCGCCTGGCGTCCGCGTGCCGCCCAGCCCGAGCCACATGATCGGGAAGTCTTCCGGGTTGGTCTTGGTGATGACCGGCGGGTCGAGCTCGCGGGGCAGGCGCCGCTGCGCCTGCGCGAGCTTCGACTGGACGTCCTGGAGCGCCAGGTCGATGTCGCGGCTCAGCTCGAACTCGACGGTGACGTCGGCCGAGCCCTCGCGCGCCGAGGAGCTGATCTCGCGCACACCCTCGATGGTGGTGAGCACGTCCTCGACCACGTCGACGACGTCGGACTCGATGATCTCGGGAGCCGCGCCCTCGAGCGTGAGCGAGACGTTCACGATCGGAAAATCGACGTCGGGCAGCTCGGACACGCCGAGGCGTGCGAACGAGATCACGCCGAAGAGCACGATCGCCGCCATCATCATCCAGGCGAGGACGGGACGGCGGATCGAGACGTCGGCGAGAGCCATGGCGCGCTCCTGGTGCGGTCGGGTGGGACGGTTCGAGCGCGCTCAGACCTTCGGTGGCGCGGGCGCCGCGGCGCCGCCGCCTGGGACCACCACGACGTCGGCGCCCTCGAGAAGCGAGCCACCACCCTTGATCACCATCGTCTCGCCCACGCGCACTCCTTGCTTCACCTCGATGCGGCCGTCCGGTGTCTGGACGCCGATCTCGACCTGGCGCTTGCGCGCCTTGCCGTCCTCCACCACGTAACCCACGAAGCCGTCCTCGGTGGCGAAGAGCGCCGATTCGGGCACCAGGATCGCCTCCGCGTTGGTGCCGCGCTCGACCGACACCTGCGCGAAGAACCCTGGCTTGAGCCGCTCGTCGGCGTTCGGGTTGCGCGCGATCACCTCGACGCGGCGGGTGGACGGATCGGCGCTGCGTGCCACGAAGAACACCTCGCCGCGGAATCGCTCGGCGGGGTAGGCGGGCACGGTGAACTCGATCGATACGCCGGGCGCCACGAAGCTCGATTCGGCCTCGCGCAACGAGAACCGGATGCGAATGGGCTGGGTGCGCACGATCGACGCGATCACCGTCCCGGGCTTCACGTACTGGCCCGGCGTTGCTTCGCGCCTCTCGATCACGCCGGCGATGGGCGGGCGGATGACGGCGCGCACCAGGTCGAGCTTGGCGAGATCGAGGGCGGCGCGCGCCTCGCTGACCTCGGCGTCGCGCTGCGCGACCTGCGCCTCCCAGGTGGTGATCTCCTCCTCCGGCACCCAGCCGGGCTCCTTGTCACGCAGCGCCTTGCGCTTGGCGAGTCCGGCTTCCTTGTCGCGCAGATCCGCGCTGGCGCGGTCGAGCGCCGCGGACTTCTGCGCCACCGCCATGCGGTAGCGCTCGGGATCGACGGCGACGAGCGAGGTCTCGGGGGTGACGCGGTCGCCCTCGTTGAACGCGAGCGGACCGAGCACACCCTCGACCTGCGCGGCGACCTGCACCCAATCCTCGGCTTCCACGCTGCCGGTCGACTCGATGCGTGCCACCAGCGGCTCGCTACGAAGCGTGGCGACTTCCACGGGGTACTTCCGTGCCGGTGCCATGCCCGTTGGCGCGGCCGCGCCACCCGCGCCAGCCGAGGGCGCGCCGCTGGGCTTGCAGGACGCCCAGGCGAGCGCGACGGCCGCCGTCGCCAACGCGCGGCGGAGCGCGCGGGTCTTCGATCGTTTCATGCCGGATTCCTCACGGTGGCGTCGCGCTGGCCGCGGCCGGGGTCGCACGCTCGATCCCGCCCAGCAGGAACGCCAGGTCGTAAGCGAGGCGCTGCTCGTCGAGCCGCTCGTTCTCGTAGGCGAGTCGCGCCTCGGTGAGCTGCTGCTGAGCCGTGACCAGCTCCAAGTTGCTGGCGAGGCCCAACCGATACTCGGCCTCGAGCAGCCGGAAGTTCTCGTCCGCAGAGCGCACGCTCTCCTCGCGCGAGACGCGCGCCGCCGACGAAGCGCGCAGCGCGTGGTAAGCGCCGGCGACGTCGCTGGCGATGGCCCGTGCCTGTCCCTGGTACACCAGCTCGGCCTGACGCTTCTTCGACTGGGCCTCGCGAGCCCGCGCCGTGGTTCGCAGGCCCTCGAAGAGCGGCGCGCTCAGATCCACCGTCACGTCCCAGTCGACGTCCTCGAGCGTGCCATCGCGGTGCAGGTAGTAGTTGCCGACCACGTCGAGCCGGGGCGCGTAGTCGCCGAGCGCCACGTCGAGCACACCTTCGGCGACGTCGATCTGCGCCCGCGTCGCGGCCAGATCGGGACGCAGCCGGTGCGCTTCGTCGACCAGCTCGGGAAGCGCGCGCGTGGCGAACGTCTTGGGATCGAGCGAGGGCGGCAGGCGCGGCTCCACGAGCTCGCCGCGAATGGGCGCGCCCACCAGCAGCGCGAGCTGGGCGCGGGTGGCGGCGAGTCGCTCGCGCGCGTCCGCCAGGCCGGCGTCGGTGCGCGCCAGATCGGTCTCGACGAACAGCACCTCGGTGCGGCGCGCGAGCCCGGTCGCGGCGCGAGCCTCGATCTCGCGCTTGCGCTCGAGGTCGCGGGCGCGCGCCGCTTCCAGCGTGTCGATCGCTCGTTCCGCCTTGAGCGCCGTGTAGAAGAGCGCGGTCGTTGCCTGGTCCACGAGCAAGCGCTCCGCGTGCAGTCGCGCTTCGGCGACGTCGATGACGCTCGAAGCCTGCGCCAGCGCCAAGTAGCCCGAGAGATAGAAGAGTGGCAGGCGCCCTTCGAAGCGGCCGGTGCGTTGCTCCACCAAGAGCGCCCCGAAGCGGATGCCGGAGCTCGGGTCGCTCGCGGGAAAGTCGTTCTCCTCGCGGAAATAGCCCTGACGGTAGCTGACCTCGGGAAGCAGCTCGGCGAGCGCTTCGATGCGCGCGAGATGTGCCTGAAGCAGATCCTCGCCAGCGGAGCGCAGCTCTTCGCTGGTGGCGCGCGCCCGGGTCAACGCTTGGTCGATGCCGAGCGGCTCCACGATGGCAGCGGGCTCGGTGCGCGCCGTGGCCGGCGCCAGCGACGGCGCCTCCGCGAGCGGCGCGCGCTGGGCCTCGAGGTCGCGCGAGGCGCTGGTCGCCAGCGGGCGCGCGAGCGCATCGTTCGCCGCGCGCTCGACCTCGCGCTCGCCGAGCAACGCGCATCCGCTGGCCGAAGCCGCCAGCAGCGCGCACAGCAGCGCGAGAGGCGTGGACGCTCGTTTCATCGACGGACCGCGATTCGCGCCGTGGTCACGGTCGCGCTCGAAACCGTCGAAGCTAATCGCCTCGCTCTCCCGAGCCAATCGGGTCGGCGCGCGTGCTCGCGTCGCGATGCGCGCCGTCTCCCGGCGCCGTTGCAGGGACTCCCGGCCCTCAGCGCTTGGCCATGCGATCGAGGGTGGTGCGCTTCACCTGCTTGCGCATGAACTCCGGTGCGACCGCGCGCACGACGTAGCCGGCGCGGATTCCTCCCGGAACCGTGACCTCGTGCTGGCCGCGTTCGAGGGCGCGGAACGTCGCTTGGATCACTTGCTCGGGCCGGATCATCGAATCCTTGGCGACCGGAGGCATGCGGGCGCGGGCTTCGTCGTCGAAGAACTCGGTGTCGACCGCGCCCGGGCAGACCGTGAGCACGTGAACGCCTTGCTCCTCGACCTCGATCGACAGCGCCTCGGCGAGGCCGACCATCGCGAACTTGGAGGCGGCGTAACCGCTCTCGTCGGGGACGCCGATCCGCCCCGCCACCGACGCCACGAACACGATCCAGCCGCGCTTGCGCTCCACCATCGCGGGCAAGAGCGCCTTGGTGAAATAGACCGACCCCAGGAAGTTGATGCGCATCATGCGCTCGATGTCGGCGACGTCCCATTCGAGGAACCGCGCGTGCCGCCCGTAGCCGGCGTTGTTCACGAGCACGTCGACGGCGCCCCATTCCGAGCGCACCTCGTTCACCGTGGCGCGCACCTCGTCGGGACTGCCGACGTCGCAGGTGAGCACCAGTGCGCGCCGTTCGAGCGCCCGGATCTCGGAGGCGACCGCCGCCAGCTTGTCGGTCTGGCGCGCCACCAACGCGACCCGCGCTCCGCGCCGCGCCAGCTCGAGCGCCAGCAATCGACCGATGCCCTGCGAGGCGCCCGTCACCAGCGCCGTCATGCCGTCGAACGATCGAATCTTCGCCATGGGGTCCTCGGGCTGCGGGGTGGATAGCGGTTCTACCGGTCGCGGGCGCAGGTCTCAACCGATGCCCCGGACCCCGTCCTCTTGGTAGGCTCGTGGGGACGCCCGTCGCACGGGCGGCGATCCCACGCAGACCGAGGGCCGGAATGTCGACGCACCCCGCTCTTCCTTCGACCCGCGCGCGTCTCGCGCTCGTTGGTGCCGCGCTCGTGCTCGCGCTCGCGAGCGCTTGCACCCACACCCCGGATCCCAACC
Source organism: bacterium (assembly GCA_046331705.1). Lineage (GTDB taxonomy): Bacteria > JADJOY01 > JADJOY01 > JADJOY01 > JADJOY01 > JADJOY01. The sequence continues at coordinate 12,005 of JAXLQJ010000052.1, forward strand.
CGGGCCCGCTCGGAAAGCACGTCGATCCGTTCGTCGGCACCGGCGGCGTCCCGTGGGCGCAAGCGATGCTCTTTCCCGGCCCGACGATGCCGTTCGGCATGGTGCGGCTGAGCCCCGACACGTGCTTCCCGGGTGGGCTCACCATCGGCAGCATGGCGACCGCGGGCTATTGGGAGGGGCACGCAGCCACGTTCGGCTTCAGTCATACGCGGCTCTCCGGCACCGGCTCCTCGGCGGGTGGCCAGTTCCGAGTGCGCCCGTCGATCGGCGACGCGTCGCCGATCGGCCGCGACACCCATCCGCTCGCGATGTCGCACACCGACGAGAAGGCGTCTCCGGGCTACTACGGCACCTGGCTGCCCGACGTCTCGACGCTGGTCGAGCTGACGGCGAGCACCCACGTGGGAGTGCACCGGTACACCTTCCCGGTGGCACAGGAGGGGCATCTCTGGATCGACGCGACCAGCGCCATCAACGGCGGCCACTCGACCGAGGGTCATGTGGAGGTGCGCCAGGGCGATCAGGAGGTCGTCGGCGAGGCGCGGGTGTTCGCAGGGTTCTACAGCGGGCTCAAGGGCTATTTCGTGGCGCGCTTCAGCGCGCCGTTCGCGACCGTCGCGACCTGGCAGGGCGGCGATCTCGAGGCGGGTCGGACCGTGGTCGATGGTGACGACGTGGGTGCCGACGTCGCGTTCGCGGCGCCGGCCTCCACCACGAGCGGCGCGGTGGTGGAAGTCCAGATCGGACTGAGCTTCGTGTCGCTCGCCAACGCCCGCGCCAACCTCGACGCCGAAACCGGCGGCAAGTCGTTCGATGAGGTCTACGGCGAGGCGCGCGATGCCTGGGAGGCGGCGCTCGGGAAGATCGCGGTCGAGAGCGCGGACGACTCCGTGCTCACCAACTTCTACACGTCGCTCTACCACTCGCTGATCATGCCCACCGATTTCACCGACGTGACTGGCGAGTACCTGGGCTTCGGCGCGCAGGTGGGAATCGCCGACGACTTCACGTACCGCACCGACCTGTCGATCTGGGACACCTTCCGCACCGAGCACCCGCTGCTCAACCTGATCGCGCCCGACGTTCAGCGCGACAGCCTGAAAAGCCTGGTGCGGATGGCGCGGATCGGCGGCACGCTGCCGCGCTGGCCGGCGGCGGATCACTACACCGGGTCGATGTTCGGCACACCCGCGGACATGGTGGTCGCCGAGTCGTACCTGAAGGGGCTCACCGACTTCGAGGCAGACGAGGCGTTCTCGTACATGAAGCTCACGGCGCTCGGCCCAGCGCCTGCGGGCGCGGACGGGCGGGAAGGAATCGAGCGCTGCCTGGCGCTCGGTTATTGCCCCAACGACGAGATGGACGAGTCGGTGGCCCGCACCCTCGAGTTCGCGTGGGCGGACGCGGCGATCTCCGGTCTGGCCACGGCGCTCGGCGAGCCGGACGACGCGGCACTCTTCGCGGACCACGCCCAGCACTACCGGAACCTCTGGAACCCCGCCACGCGCTACTTCGATCAGCGCAACGCCGACGGCACCTTCTTCGAGCCGCTCTTGGTCGACTTCACGACCTACGTCGACGCGCTCTTCGGCAACTACTACCTGCGCGGCTACGTCGAGGGCAGCCCGCGGCAATGGCGCTGGTCGGTGCCGCACGACCCGCAAGGGATGATCTCGCTCTTCGGCGGCAACGACGCGTTCGTGAGCGAGCTGGAAACGTTCATGGAGCAGGCGAGCCCCACGCGCGCCGCCGTCTATCCCGGCTCCGCCTACTGGCACGGCAACCAGCACGACATCCACGCGATCTATCTCTTCGACGAAGCGGGCCGCCCCGACCTCACGCAGCGATGGGTGCGCTGGGCGCTCACCGATCGCTACGCCGCGACCAGCGACGGCCTCGACGGCAACGACGACGGCGGCACGCTCTCCGCGTGGTACGTGCTCTCGGCGATGGGTTTCTACCCGGTGGGCGGCACCGACAAGTACTGGGTGGGCGCACCGCTCGTCGATCGCGCCGAGCTGGTGCTACCGAGCGGCGAGAAGCTCATCGTGATCGCCGACAACCAGGCCCCCGAGAACGCCTACGTGCAGAGCGTGACGCTCGACGGAGCGCCGCTTTGCGAGCCCACGTTCCGGCACGCAGCGATCGCCGACGGCGCCACCTTCCGCTTCCAGATGGGCCCCGCCGCCGCCCCCAACGGCGGCTTCGACTGCGGGTGAGCGGCTTGGTCGCGTCCGTAGTTCGTAGGGGCGGGCTTCACGGCGCGCCGTACGATTTCGGCGCGGGTCGATCCGGATCGTAAGCAGTCGTCCGACGCGACGCGGCCGTCAGCCGTGCGCGTTGCTTGTTGGATCACTCAACGTCACGCCGGCATGGCGTTCGGCGAACATGCGCAGGAAGGCGTCGCCCTCGTCCGACTCCGAGAGCAGGCTCAGCCCGATCCTGCTCTCGTGGCTCACGAGAAGCTTGAGCTCGCCGCGAACGAAGTCTGGGAGCAGTGCCTCTCCTGCGCCGAGAATCCAGCGTCCCTCGGAGCAAAATCCGTATCGGAGCCGTAACAGGACGTGCAGGCGGATCCAATCGAACAAGCCCGCACGCCGCACCACCAGCACGAGGTGGCCGTTTGCCGCCGTGCCGAGGTGTGTGCGCTTGAATCGCATGGTCCTGGCATTTCGGCGCCGATGGGACCCGGCACGGGCTTGGATCCGCGCCGGTCACCTTCGGACGGAGGGCTCGCTCCCGCGCAAGACTCCTGGCTGTGTCGATCTCGTCATTGCGAGATCGATGTTGCCGATTTCGGTCGGTTTCATGTATAGTGAACGTATGATCACATATCGCGGTGCGGGTGAAGATCGATCGCGAAGACCGGATATCGTCGGGAGAGAGCGAGTCGATCTCGCTTGCCGGACGGACGAGGGGATCTGTGACGAGATCACGACTCTTGCGGCTCAGATCAGTGCGGCTACCTATCGGTTCCTCGTTCTGGTCTCCGAGCTGGATCGGCGGCGGCCGTGGGGTGGGGACGGGATCGTGTCCACGGCGCACTGGTTGCGCGTTCGCTGCGGTATCGATCGGGTCGCGGCGCACGAGAAGGTGCGTGTGGCGCGAGCGCTGGATTCCCTGCCGCACGTTTCCGAGGCGTTCGCCCGCGGCCAGCTCAGCTACTCGAAGGTTCGTGCCATCACTCGGGTCGCGACACCCGAGAACGAGGAGTCGCTCGCCGGCGCGGCGCGATTCGGCACCGCGGATCACGTCGAGAAGCTCGTCCGGCTCCATCGGCGTGTCGACCGGCAGCGCGAGGCGGCGGCCACGGCCGAGAGCCATGCCAAGAGGTTGCTGCGTTATTGGCAGAACGCCGACGGTTCGATCGGGTTCGAAGGCCGATTGCCGGCGGAGCAGGGCGCCGTGTTCGTCAACGCCCTTGCCGCGGCGCGCGACGCGCTGCAGGTGTTTCCAGCTGAAAACACCGCCGAGCCTGCCGAGGCTCGGAATGCGGACGCGCTGCTGGTTCTCGCCGAGACCACGCTCGCACACGGTCCCACGGCCCAGGACGGTGGCGATCGGTACGTCGTGAGCGTCCACGTGACCGACACCGTTCTCACCGCCGAGGGCGATGGCCCTCCACCGGAGCTGGGCGACGGGACCCCGATCGCGGCCGAGACCGCACGGCGAATTGCCTGTGATTGCAGCCGGGTCTGTGTTCACGAGGGCGAGGGAGGCGAGATCCTGAGCGTCGGCCGTCGCACGCGACAGGTGCCCGCGGCGATTCGCCGTGCGCTGCGTGCTCGCGATCGAAAGTGTGCGTTCCCCGGGTGCATGAACAGCCGTTTCGTCGATGCCCACCACATCCAGCATTGGGTGGATGGCGGCGAGACGAAGCTCTCGAACCTCGTTCTCCTGTGCCGTCGCCACCACGGGGTGGTGCACGAGGGCGGCTGGCGCATCGAGCGCGTGGGCTCGGAGAACCGCTTCGTTGCTCCCCGTGGAGGGGTGCTCGCAGTCCCGACCGTCCACGGCGACGAGCACCTCGGGGCCGCGGAGCAGCTCGCGCGCGAGCACGAATCACGCGGGCTCGTCATCGGGCGCGACACGATCATCCCCGAGTGGCGCGGCGAGCGGATCCTCTGGCACTGGGCGATCGACAACCTTCTCGATCGCAGCGGGGGGCGAAATCCGGTCGTGGGCCTGAGTTGACCCCCTCGATGGTGCGGCGGATCATGAGCACATGGCCAAGCGGGCTCCTGGAATGAAGTCCACCGCACCGATCGAGTGGGAGCAGTTCGTTGCGCTCGACGAGGACGATCCTCGTGAGCTCATCGACGGGGAGCTGGTGGAGGTCGAGGTGCCGAGCAAGATCCACGAGTGGATCGTTACGTGCCTCGTCTCGCTCTTGTGGACCTGGGCGCGTGCGCACGGTGGGCTCGCGCTCGCCTCGGGCTACAAGGTGAGGATCACCGCAAGGCGTGCCGTCATGCCCGACGTTCAGTTCTTCCGGAAGGGTCGCGAGAGTGTCGGTGGAGACGATGGACTGACCGAGGGGGCACCGGACCTGGTGGTCGAGGTCGTGTCGAAGGCGTCACGCCGACACGATCGGGTGCGAAAGCTCGAGTGGTATCGCGAGATCCGAGTACCCGAATACTGGATCGTCGATCCCGAGGATCGGACGCTGGAACGGCTCGTGTTGGAGCGAGGCTCGTATCGGATGGCTGCAGCGCTCGCCGAGGAGGCCGTGTTTCGACCGGACTCGTTCCCGGGGCTTGCGATCGAGCTTGCGCAGCTCTGGACGCTGCCAGGTGCGGGCCGCAGCAAGTCGCCGCGCTGAGCGGGTCTCCGCGAGGATTGCGCGTCGCCGCGAGTTCCTCAGGCACGCGACCGGCGCTTCGCACGGGAGCGGACGCCGCGTGGCTTGTCGAGGCTTTCGCCCCAGCGAGCGAGGAACGCGCTGACGAAGCTCTGCGCTTGCGCGGGCTCGACGGCGAGCGAGCCGAGCGCCATCGCGACGGTGAGGGCGAGGTGGTAGCCCTCGGAGCGGGAGACGGCGGCGCGCTTGTAGGCCGGGTGCGCCTCGTTCACCCACACCGTGGACTCGACCAGCCGGCCGAGATCGTCGCTTTCGGGGCGATTCTCGAATTGGATGGCGAGTCCGTAGCGCATGGGACGCTTGGCCCCGGGCTTGGCGGGCAGCAGTCCCTGACCTTCGGCGTGCTCGGGCGGTTGGGTGGGAGGTGACGGCGGTGGTTCCGTGCCCAACGGAGCAGGTGCCGCGGGCTCGTCGCCGCTCGGGGTGACGTCGCTCGCCGCGTCCGTCGACGACGTGCTTTCGGGCCCAGCGAGAGGTGCGTCCGGCAGCGGTAGCTCTCCGGGATGGGTCGCCACCGGAAGCGGTGCGCCGTGCGGGTCGGGTCGCCCCATCGGCAGCTTCTTCTGGCCGCCTCGATAGCGCTCGACCAGCGTCGCCAGCAGCGGGAAATCGTCGGCGAGATCGACGAGCACCGATTCGAGATCGCGCTCCAGCGGACGGGTCTTCTTGCGGCGCGACTCTTCGTCCGGTTCGCGAGCCTCGCCCCACTCGCCGAGCTGCGCCGAGACGGCTTCCTGGATGGACTTGCGATAGGCGAGGTATGTGGCACCGCGGTTTCCGGTGCGCAGGAAATCCGCTGCGCACCGTGATCGCCCAGCGCTCGCCGCCGTCCGCGACCCGCGCCAGCTCGCGACCGTTCACCGCGAAGGTGATGCCGTGGGGATAGTGATCGGCGAGCATGTCGCGGAAGCCGCCGTCGAGCAGCGGCTGGAAGTGGCGCTGCAGCGTGGCCTCGAGGTAGCCCGGCTCGAGGAGCGGCGAGAGCGGATTCTTGAGCTTGAGCGGTACGGCCGTCCCCCGTTGGGTGACCAGCCCCAGCGGCGGCAGCCAGCGCCACGGCGCCTTGTGGCGCGAAGCGAGGTGCCACGCCGTGGCGATGTGCTGGCTCGCGCGTCGTGTTTCCGTGACGACCTCGTCGCAGAGCAGCAAGCCGAGCTTGATGCCGACTCCGGCGAAGCCGATGCCCTGGCCACGAGCCTTGGTGCTCGCGGCGAGATCGTGGAAGTGACGCAGGTCGCGCCGCACCATGCCCGAGCCGTCGTCGATCACCGTGAGCGAGGGCCCCGCGGGATCGGTCAGGAAGGAGATGTGCGTGGCACCGGAGTCGAGCGAGTTGGCGACGATCTCGGTGAGGATCGTTTCCTCGAGCGCGCCGGGATAGGCATCGCGCAAGTCCTCGAGCAGGTGCAGCAGGTCGACTCGGGTCTCACCCACGACGGCCTCGTCAGTTCGCCGAGTCGACGAGCACTTCTTCGCCGAAGGCGCCGTCGTGGGTGGGGTCGTCGTTGACCGAGTTTCGGGCGCGCTGCACGCGAACCGGGCGCGCGCCGGCGGCGAGCGAGTCGCGGATGTCGCCGTCCGAGTCGCCGTAGCTCACCGCGGCGTGGACCTGCTTGAACGCGTCGACCTTGGGATTGCGGTCGGTGAAGATGACGGGCTCCATCCCCGCGAGATCGAAGGTCTTCGCGATGAGCTCGGTCACCTTCTCGCTGCCGGTCCGCACGCGCTTGGTGACGAAGTGGATGCGATCGCCGCGCATCTTGTGGAGCTTGATGAGCTCCACGGCGATCCATTTCTTCACGCTCCACTGATCGAGCTCGTTGTTCATCTTGCTCCAGAACTCCCGAAAGCGGCGGCGCGCGTCGTCCGACGGCAGGTCCGCCTCGCGAACCGGCGCGCCGGCTTTCACGACCTCGGCGCCGTAGGTTCGCGTTCCCCATTGGAACCCCGGGCTCGTGAAGAGCACGGTGTCGTCGACGTCGAAGACCACGTCGAGCGGCGCGGGTGGCAACGTGGCGGCGAGGGTCGCGAGATCCGTCCAGCGAATGCCGTCGCGGTGCCGAGCCATGGAGTGCGCGCACGGCATGGACGCGCCTTCGTGACACGGCATCTCGCCCTTCGCCTCGTGGCCGGGCTCGTGGTCGCACGGCATCGGCTCGCCGTCGCCGCCGTGTGCGCCCGGGGCGGAGTGGTCGCACGGTTCGCCGTCGGAATGTCCGCACGGCTTGCCGTCGGGCTCGTCACACGGTTTCTCGTCGTGGTGCGGACACGGCTCGCCGTGGTCGCTGCATGGCCCGGGTGCATCGCCATGATGCGCCCCCATGCACGGATGATCGCCGCCGCACGGCATCGCGTGGGGCGGCGGAGGCGCGTGGGGCGCCATCGGGGCCAGCGGCGGGCGTGGGCCGCACGCGACGGCGCAAGCGAGAATCGCCAGCGCCACGATGGACCGCGCGGATCGGATGCAGGGAAGGGAATGGAGCATGGTGGTCCTCGATGGGTGAGCGGGACGTGCACGAGTCGGATCGAGACTGTCTCAGGACCTCGACCCCATTCAACGGGACGAATGCGGAGCAGGCGCGGAGGCATGGGATGAAGCAGTCGGCGGGCATGGCCGCGCCGCGTGGCGCGGGCACCTGGCGAGTGCGCGCAGCGTTCGCGCTCGGCGCGATCGTGCTGGCGGCGCTGGTGGCGTGGTGGGTGATTCCGCCCCGCGCGACGCCCGCGCCGTCCGGCACGAGCTACGACCGGCGCGACAATGCGATGTGGCTGAGCCGTCACTGGCTTCACGAGCCCGTGTCCGACGACGAGCTCGACGTCCTCGTCGCGCGCCTGGCGAGTCACGGCATCGCCACCGTCTATCCCTTCCTCGGTCCGATGGACGAGCGCGGCTGGCCCGGCTGGCGCGATCGCGGCGTGATCCGGCGCTTTCGCCACCAGCAGGCGCGCGACTTTCGCCAGCGCCTCCGCGACCGCGCACCGAACGTGCGGGTGGTGCCGTGGACCGGCGGGATCTATCGCGAGGACGTCGTGCTCGCGGATCGCGCTCGGATCGCGGGGTTCCTCGAGCAAGCTCGTTGGCTGACCACCGACGGCGGGTTCGACGGCATCCACCTCAACGTCGAGCCGCTCCACGACGATGACCCCGAGTTCCTCGCATTCCTCGCGGAGCTGCGCGAGGAGTTGCCGGCCGGCCGTCTGCTGTCGGTCGCGGCTTATCCGCCCACGACATTGCTTCACCCCTACAAACGCGTGCACTGGAGCCGTGGCTACCTCGACCGCGTGTGCCGGGTCGCCGACGATCTCGCCGTCATGACCTACGACACCGCGCTGCGGTGGCCCACGATCTACGTGCGGCTCATGGCGCTGTGGACGCGCGAGCTGGCGACGCTACCGGCGGTGCGCGCGTCCGAGTGCGAGCTGCGCCTGGGCGTGCCCACGTACGAGGACGTGGCGCCCTGGCACGATCCCCGGACGGAGACGGTGACCACCGCGCTCGTGGGCATCCGCTCGGGTCTCGCCAGGCTGGCGAGCGCGCCCACCGCCGTGCGCGGGATCGCGATCTACGCGGATTGGACCACCGACGCGGACGAGTGGGCGCGGATCGATGGCGAGTGGATCGCGGGCGGTGCGCGCGGAGGCTGACGCAGCGTCGGCTGGTCAACGCCGCAGGATCGCGGCGAGGGCGATCCGTGCGCCAGGCGCGCCGCCGGTTTCGCCTGCGTGCGCTGCGTCGATCGCGAGCAGCAGCGTCGAGAGCGTGGTCTGGTCGAGGACGCAGTCGGGGTCCGCGGCGGCGGCACCGCGCTCCGTGAAATTCCGAAAGCAGGTGCTCACGGTTGCCGCACCGCCCGGTTCGCGCTGACGGATCGGGACGCCATGGGAGCGGCACACCAGGGGACGCGCGTCGTAGATCGCGCAGCGTCCGTCGTCCTCGAGCGCGGCGCAGCGCTCGGGATCCTCGCGCGCGGCGCGCGCGGCGAGACGGTCGCGGGTGGCTTGCGGCAGCGTCGCCGCTCGCGCGCGGATCGTCGCGGCTTCCACCGACGTCACGCTCAGCTGCACGTGGCAGCAATCGTGACATCCGGAGCCGCAGAGCATGTCGTCGGCGTGGCGCGCCTGGACCCGGGCGAAGAACGCGTCGACCTTGGCGGTGAGCTCGCGATAGCGGTCGATCGCGCTCATCGAACGCCCGGGTGCCGCGCGCTCAGCCGATCAGCCGCGCGATCGTGAACGCGGCCGCCGCGGCGAGACCACCGACCAAGAGTGTGTGAAGCGCGCCGCGCCAGCGGTTGGTCCCCGCGAAATGCGCCTTCACCCAGCCGAACACGACCAGGGCGAGCGCCGTGACCGCCACCGACGCCTCGAGCGCCGCGTCGGAGGCGCTCACGAAGAAATACGGCGCGAGCGGCACCATGCCGCCCACGACGTACGCGCTGCCGATGGTGAGCCCGCTGCGGAGCGCGCGTTTCGGGTCGGGCTTCTCGAGCCCGAGCTCGAAGCGCATCATGAACTCGACCAGCGCGTCGGGTCGCTTCATGAGCGACTTCACGACCGCGCGACTTTCCTCGGCGTCGAGGCCGTAGGTCTCGAGCACCTCGACGACTTCCTTCGCTTCCTGGCCGGGCTTCTCCTCCACCTCCCACACTTCCCGCGCCCGCTCGCTCGCGTAGTGCTCGGCATCGCCGCGCGCGGCGAGATAGCCGCCCAGGCCCATGGCGATGGCGCCGGCGGCCACCTCGGCGAGGCCGGCGGTGATCACGATCTTGCTCGCCGCGACCGCGCCCGTGAGGCCCGCGGCGAGCGCGAACGGCACGGTGAGGCCGTCGGCCATGCCGATCACGACGTCGCGGACGACTTCGCTGCCCTTGAAGTGGCGCTCGGCGTGTGGGGTCTGGGGCATCGCGGTGCCGGTCGCCGGGCAGGTCGAGCCTCGCCCGAGCTCGCGTGAACGACTCGCGCTCGGGTTTATCACAGGGCGATCGCGATCACGTGGCACGCGTCGCGCCGAACGATGCTCCGCGGCGGGCGAGTGCCAACGCGCCGCCGTCACGCTAGATGTTGGTCCGCGCGGCGCATCGCGCAGGCAACGACGGGGGTGCACGTGAGCGAGTCGACGGCCGAGATCGAGCTTCACGACGTGACCAAGAGCTACGCCAGCGCGATCGAGGACGAAGCCGCGCCGGCGGGCTCGGAGGAGGCGGTCGTGCACGCGTTGCGCGGCGTCTCCTTGACCATCCACGCGGGTGAGCTGGTCGCGATCGTGGGGCCGTCCGGGTCCGGGAAGAGCACGCTGCTCAACCTCGTGGGCGCGCTCGACCGCGCCACCACCGGCAGCGTGAGGATCGGTGGCAGGGACCTGGGGGCGCTCGACGACGGTGCGCTGACGGCGCTCCGGCGCGACCGCATCGGCTTCGTGTTCCAGTTCTTCAACTTGCTGCCCACCCTGAGCGCGCTCGAGAACGTCATGCTGCCGTCGCTGCTCGCCGGCGAGAAGCTCAAGGCCGTTCGTCCGCGCGCGGAGCGGCGCCTGCAAGAGGTGGGCGTGGGCCATCGCCTGGGCCACCGGCCGCACCAGCTCTCGGGAGGCGAGATGCAGCGGGTGGCGATCGCCCGCGCGCTGGTGAACGACCCGCCGCTGGTGCTCGCCGACGAGCCCACCGGCAATCTCGACACGCGCACCGGCGAAGAGGTGCTGAGCCTGCTCTTCGGCACCGCCGGCGCCCAGCGCACGGTGGTGCTCATCACCCACGATCCGCGCATCGCCGCGCGCGCCAGCCGCGTCATCACGCTGCGCGACGGCGAGGTCGTCTCCGATCAGCGGACGGCAGCGTCATGAGCGGTTTTCGCGCGCTGGTGCGTTTCATCTCGCTCCGGCACCTCGTCACGCGGCCGGTGCGGACGCTGCTCACGCTGCTCGGCGTGGCGTTCGGTGTGGCGCTGGTGGTGGGCATGCGCGCCACCAACGCGTCGGTGCTCGCCGCCTTCGACGACCTCGCCGATCGTGCAGCGGGGAAGGCCGATCTCGAGATCGTGGGGGACGAGGCGGGCATCGAGATGGCCTTGCTCGAGGAGCTCGACGAGCACCGCGACCTCGCCAAGCACTTCGCGGGGCGGATCGAGCAGACGAGCTACTTGAAGGGAACCAACGGCAAGCCGGGGCTTCGGGTGCTGGTGCTGGGCGTCGACTTCTTCGGCGATCTCGACTTCCTGCCCTTCAAGACCGCCAAGGGGCCGGACGTCTTCGAGGACGCGATCGAGTTCGTGAACGCGCCGGGTGCGGTGCTGGTGAGCGAGACGCTCGCGCGCGAGCAAGGCCTCGACGTCGGCTCGTCCATGTGGCTGCGCACCTCGGAAGGCCTGCGCGAGTTCCACGTCTGGTCGGTGCTGGCCGACGACGGCAAGGCGCGCGCGTTCGGCGGCCAGGTGCTGATCTTGAATCTGGACGCGGCGCAGGTGGGTTTCGTGCGCGGCACCAAGGTGGATCGGATCGACGTCGAGCTGATGCCGGGGATCTCGCGCGACGAGGGCAAGGCGCGCCTGCAAGCGCTGGTTCGCGACCGCGCCCGCGTCGAGACGCCGTCCAAGCGTTCGGACCAGCTCGCCCGCATGACGTCGAGCTTTCGCAACGGGATGGAGCTCACGGGCAGCATCGCGGTGCTGATCGGCATGTTCCTGATCTACAACGCGGTGGCGGTGTCGGTGGCCGAACGGCGGCGCGAGATCGGCATCCTGCGCAGCGTGGGTGTCTCGCGCGTCCGGGTCGCGGGGGTGTTCCTCGCGGAGGCGGCGGTGCTCGGCTCGGTGGGCAGCGCGCTGGGCGTGCTCATCGGCCGAGTGCTGGCGACGCGAATCGTCGGCGACTTCGCGCCCACGGTGTCGCGGCTCTTCGAGAACATCTCGACGCCGCACGTGAGCGTGGGGCGGGATCTCGCGATCCTCGGTCTGGTGCTCGGCCTCGCCGCCACGCTCGGCGCGGCGTGGTGGCCGGCGCGGGAGGCGGCGCACCTGCAGCCCGTGGAGACGCTGCGGCGCGATCTGCACGCGACGGGCGTGCGGCGGCGATCGGTGCGCGGTCTCGTGCTGCTCTCGGCGGCGGGGTTCGGCGTGGCGGCCGTGCTCTCGTTCCAGCCCAGCCTGCTCGCGGGCTTCGCCGCGGCGGTGCTGGTCTTCCTCGCGGGCGTCGCGCTCACGCCGGCGATCGTTTCCGTGCTGACGCCCACGGCGGCGCAGCTCGCGTTGCGCGTGGTGGGTCCGTCGGCGCGCCTCGGCGTCGAGAACGTCACCCGCGAGCTGGCGCGCAGCTCCATCTCCGTGGGTGCGCTGATGCTCGCCGCGTGCTTGAGCGTCACGCTGTCGAGCTACACGCATTCGTACGAGAAGAGCTGCCTCGAGTGGATCGAGCACGCGATCCCCGCCGACATGCTCGTGCACGCCGGCTCGCCCACGATCGATCGCGAGAGCGTTCCCTACTCGCCGAGCTGGCGCGCGGTGGTGGCGGATCTGCCCGGGGTCGACGGCACCAACTTGATCCGGACCATCTCCATCCCGTGGCAGGACCTGCGGCTCGAGGCCTTGCACCTCGACTCGTACGACTACTTCCGCCGCATGGAGACGAGCTCGTATCGCCGCGTCATCGAAGGTCCGTATCCGACTCCGCGCGATGCGCTCACGCGCGAGCCATCGGTGATGATCAGCGAGAACCTGGCGTGGAAGAAGCACCTGAAGCCGGGCGACACCATCGATCTGCCGTCGCCCACCGGTACCCACGCGTTCAAGATCCAGGCGGTGATCGTGGATTACTCGACCGATCAGGGCTGGCTCATGATGGACCGGCGCTGGGCCGTCCAGTTCTGGCAGGACGAGGCGGTCGAGGGCATGCACGTCTACGTGAAGCCCGGCGCCGACGTCGACGAGGTCGCGAGCCGGGTGCGCGCCGCGCTCGCGGCTGCCACCGGTGACGACGGCGGGCTCTTCGTGACCACCTCCAAGGTCTTCAAGGAGGAGATACGCCACGTGATCCGGCAGACCTTCGCCATCTCCAGGGCCAGCGAGGCGGTGGCGCTCTTGGTCGCGGTTTTCGGCGTGGTGGGGACGATGCTGGCGGGCGTGCTGGCGCGCACCCGCGAGATCGGCGTGCTGCGCGCGATCGGCGCCAAGCGCCACCAGGTGGTGGCGAGCGTGGTCGCCGAGGCCGCGTGGCTCGGGTTCTGCGCGGCGCTCGTCGGGGCGCTGGTGGCGGTGCCGTCGTCGCTGGTGTTCGTGAAGGTGATCGGCGTCCAGGCGAGCGGCTGGCACGTCCCGTTTCGTTATCCGTGGCTCGCGGCCGCGCGCATGACCGTGAGCGTGATCGCGCTCGCGGCGGCGGCGGGATTCGTGCCGGGCCTACGCGCCGCGCGGCTGGTGGTCCAGGACGCGCTCGCCTACGAGTGAGGGGGGCCGCCGCACGGGGCGGGCGGACGATCCCGACCCGTCGAGAGCGTCAACGCCGCGCGCGAGACCAGCGCCGGTTGCGCCGCGCAGCCCGCGCCACCATCCCGAGCACGCCGGCGGCGAGACCGAACGGTCCCGCGGAGCGCGCGTCCGCGCCGGCCACGCTGCCGCAGCCGGTATCGGGCGTCGACGCGTTGCAGTCGTCGTCGAGACCGTTGTTCTTCACCTCGGTCTTGCCCGGGTTCACGTTGGCGTTGGTGTCGAGGCAATCGACCTCGGCGGGGTAGCCGTCGCCGTCGGCGTCGGTCTTGCCGTAGAGATACGTCGATCCGGTGAGCGGCAGGCCGTTGGCGTCGGCCGCCACCGCCAGCCACGTGCCGTCGGTGGCCACCGCCGCGCCGAAGTCCTCGTCGGTGGTGCTGTCCGAGGTGGTGATCTTCCGGAGCTGCGTCCAGGTGGGGCCGCTCTTCGTGAAGAGATACGTGGCGCCGGTGTTGATGCCGCGGTCATCGTCGCCGACCGAGCCCACCACCAAGAGACCGTTCCTGAGCGCCAGCGCTGCGCCGAAGCGGTCCTGCGCACCGGCATCCGCCGGGACGATCTTCTGGACTTGCGCGTAGGTGCCGCTGGATTGCTCGAATGCGTAGACGGCGCCCGCGTTGTTGCCTTGCGCGGCGTCCCCCCAGGCGCTCACCACCAGCGATGTTCCGCTCAGTGCCACGCGCTCGCCGAAGTAACGCTTCGCTGCCGCATCGCTCGCCACCAGCTTCTGCGTCTCGCTCCAGACGCTCCCGCCTTTCTGGAAGACGTAGACCGCGCCCGTGAAGTTGCCGTGGCTGGCATCGCCGGGTGCTCCCACGGCGATGGTGGAGCCCGAGATGTCCACGGAGGTGCCGAAGATGTGCGTCGCCGCGCCGTCGCTCGCGACGAGCTTCTGTGTCTGGGTCCAGGCGCTGCCGACCTTGTCGAAGACGTACACGGCGCCGGAGCCTGGGCCCTGATCGCCCTTGCGCGCCGCACCCACCACCGCCGTGGTGCCGCTGACGGCGATCCACGAGCCGAAGTCGTCTTGCGCTCCCGGATCGCTCGGCAGCAGCTGCTGGGTGGCGGCCCAGGTCGAACCGCTCTTCTCGAACACGTACGCCGTGGCGGCGTTGGATCCCAGGGTGTTGAGCTGGGGGGTGGTCGATGCGACGAGCGTCGTGCCTTCCAGATCGAGCGCCCCGAACCACTCGCCGATCTGAATCCCCGGCGGCTGGAACTTCTGCGCCTGCGTCCATTTCCCGCCCGCCTGCGTGAAGGCGTAGAGCGATCCGGGTCCGGATTGTGGGATGACCGCGCCCTTCGACACGATCACGGTGCTGCCGTCGATCGCGATGGCGAGGCCGAAGGTGTCGAATTGCTGGCCGTCGCTGGGCCCGAGCTTGGCCCAATGAGTGGTGGCGCTCGCCAGCGCCGGCCACGTCGCAGCCATCAGCACCGCCGCGGACGCGTGCCGCCACATCGATCGAGCCCGTTTCATCGGCCACTCCCTTCGCGAGGTAACGACGAGCCTACCAAACCCGTTTCGAACCGGTCCAACCGATGGGCCGTATTGGTTGCCGAGCAGATGCGGTTTCACCGAGCCGCGGCGTATGCTCTACGGACATCGACGGACTTCGGTTCACCGGGTGGGGACGGAACCATGACGAAGCGTGAGCGGCGAGGAGTGGGTCGGGCGAGGACGCGAGCCAGCATCGCGGGGCTCGCGTTGTTGGCGGCCGGCGGCGGCTGGCTCGCGTTCGCGACACCTGGCGCGAGCGCGGCGAACCGGGCGCGAACGGCGCTCGCGCTCGATGCGCCGACGGCGGCGACGCTTCCCGATTGGCGCTTCGGCTTCGAATACTGGGAAGTGTTCGGCCCGACGGTGACGCCCGCCCAGCACGCCGCGCTGCTCGACAAGCTCGCGGTGGTGACGGCGACCCAGCCCGCGCGCGGTGGCATCAACGTCAACGAGATCGGCGGCGGCTGGTCCACGATGCAACCCACGCCGAGCTCGCCTTACGATTTCAGCCAGTCGGACCTCGCCGTCCAGACGATCGGCGCGAAGGGGTTTTCCACCGTCTGGAACCTGCGCCCCACGGCGCCATGGTCGATGGTCGGCAACCCGGATTGCGTCGACGGTCCCGGCAACGACGAATGCGCTCCCGACGCCGCCCACGAACAGGCGTGGAAGGATTACGTGAAGGCCGTCGTCGAACGCTACGACGGCGACGGCATCGACGACATGCCGGGACTCGCGGTTCCCGTGCAGTTCTACGTGATGGATCAGGAGATCGCGTTCGAGGGCACCGAGGGCACCGGCGACTACGCCGAGGCCCTCGGCTACGGCTTCTGGGACGACTCGATCCCGCACCTGGTGCGCTTGCACAAGCTCACGTACGAGGCCATCCACGAGGCCGACCCCACCGGGTTCTCCAAGCTCGTCGGTAGCGGCGGGCTCATCTTCGACCTCTACTCCGACTTCCCGGAGTATCCGAACCCGAATCCCGGACCCGGAAGCGTCGTGTCCGCGCGCCTCGACGGCGCGAACCCCAAGGGCGCGATCTTCCGCGAAGGCTTCGATGGCCTGGTCGAGCTGATGACTGCGCTTGGCGACGACAGCGACGGGGTGAAGTGCGACTACATCGAATGGCACCCGCACAACGGCTGGCGCGCCATCGATCAGACGCTCGCGCTCATCACGCAGTACGCGCCCAACAAGCCGATCTTCATCGACGACATGTGGTCCAACATGTTCGCGCGCAACACGCCGCTTCCCGGCTGGACCATGTTCATCGGCGGCGATCAGATCGAGGGAGATTTTCCCAACGCAACCGTCTCGGACTACTCGACCCTCGCCGACGGCCTCAAGAACAACAACACCACGCTGGTGAACTGGTACAACGCCAAGGGCGCGCGCGGCGCGGTGAAGTCCTTCGCCACCGCGCTCGGCGCGGGCGCCGAGCGCGTCTCGTTCACCGGCTCGAACGATCCGTGCGCCTATCAGTTCCTGACGAGCTGCCTCGATCAGCAGCTCATCTTCTCGTGGTTCGGCTATTCGCACCTGCTCGGGACCAAGGCCACCAATTACGCCTACAAGCCCGTCTACTGGACCTTCAAGCTGCTGGTCGAGAAGCTCCAATCGATGAGCGCGGTGACGCGGCTCGGCGTCAGCGCGAATCAGCTCACGCGCGTCTACAAATTCGATCGCCCGAGCGGTGGGCCGGTGTACGTGGCGTGGAGCGAGGCTGGCCCCGTGCCCGCGGATCCGGCGGTGCCGAACGGCGAGACGGTGTCGGTGCCGGTCGGCTCGGCGAGCATCAAGCTCACCAAGATCATCACGGCGCCGGGTCAGACGGTGCCGTCGACCCAAACGTTGTCGGCGCCCGGTAATCAGCTCACGATCCAGCTCGGATTCGAGCCGATCTTCTTCGAAGAGTTGTGAGCTTTGCTCGTATCGAGCGTCAGCGGACGTCGGGTTGCGCTTCGATGTACGCGAGGTGCTCGGTGTAGCCGGGGATGCACGCCTCGTAGTCGCCGGGCTGGCAGGAGGTCTCGTTGGTGCGCTCGAGCGCCCAGGTGCGCTCGATGGGAATGCCCACGGCGTTGTAGGCGGTGAAATCCGTCGACGAGTCGCCGTACCCGTAGACGAAGACGCGATCCTCGTCGCGCTCGAGACCGCCCAAGAGCGCGGTCTTGTAGCCCGCCGCGTCGCCGCTCTGCGAGAGCGTCGCCATGTAGAGCGGCAGGTCGGGGAAGCCGTTGGTGGCGAGCCAGTTGCGCGTGAAGTCCTCGAAGAAGGCCGGCCGCGCGGTCGCGTAGACCACGGCGTAGCCCTTGTCGACGTAGGCGCGCACCGCGCGTGCCGCATCCGGGCGCGCGTCGAAGATGTCGATGGTGGTGGGCGTGAGCGTGCCGTCGATGTCGAAGACGACGCTGGGGATGCCTGGCGGAAAGGCTGCGCCATGATCCTCGTTGCCGCACGCCGAGAGCGTGGCGGCGAGCGCGCACCCGGCGAGGCAGGTGAGTCGGTGCGGGAACCGCATGCGTGATCTCCTCCGCGTCGCGCCGGGCGCACCGGCGCGAACGCGTCACAAGGATGTCACGCAATCGACATTCGAGGCTCGTCGCCGACCGTCGGCACGCCCGTGCTGGCGACACGCGCGCCGGGTCGGCGCGGTGCGCGGTGTACGATCCCGGGGTGCGAAGTCGGAGGATCGGCGCGTGAAGCTCTACGGTTATTGGCGATCGTCGGCGACGTATCGCGTGCGCATCGCCCTGCACCTCAAGCAGGTCCCGTTCGAGATCGTGCCGGTGAATCTGCTCGCGTCCGAGCAGCTCGGCGCCGGCTATCGCCACGTGAATCCGCAGGGACTGGTGCCGACACTGGTGGACGGCGCGCACACGATCCACCAATCGCTGGCGATCCTCGAATACCTGGACGAGTGTTACCCGGCGCCGCCGTTGCTACCCGAGACGCCGGCGGAGCGCGCGCGCGTTCGAGCGCTCGCCGCGCTCGTCGCGTGCGACGTGCACCCGCTGCAGAACACGCGGGTCGGCGCGTATCTCGTCGACGTGCTGGGCGTGTCCGAGGAGCAGCGGGCGACCTGGATGCGCCACTGGATGGCCGAGGGGCTCGCCGCATTCGAGCGGCTGATCGCGCATCATCCGGCGACCGGCCGGTTCTGCCACGGCGAACAGGTCACCCTGGCCGACGCGTTGCTCGTGCCGCAGATGCTGAACGCGCGGCGCGTGGGCGTCGCGCTCGACGGGTTTCCGACCTTGCTGCGGGTCGAGTCGGAGTGCATGGCGCTCGACGCGTTCCAGCACGGTCATCCAACCCGGCAACCCGACGCGGTCCTCTGAGCGGGCGCTCGCGCGACCCCGCGCGCGTGCCAGCGCTCAGCCGGCGACGTGCCGGAGCGTGGTCGAGGTCGCCGCCGCGGCAGCAGTCGCCGGCTTCCAGCCCGGGTGGCCGAAGAGATGGTGAAGCCGATCCGACCAGCTGGCGGCGCGGGCGAGGTCGCGGAACATCGCCGCCCATTCGTGGAAGGCCACCACCACCGGATTGAAGCTCTCGATGTTCTTGGTGAGGCCGTAGATCGGGCGCTCGACCTCGGGCTCGAAGGTCCCGAAGAGCTTGTCCCAGACGATCAAGATGCCGGCGTAGTTCTTGTCGAGGTAGCGCGGATTGGAGCCGTGGTGCACGCGGTGATGGGACGGCGTGTTGAAGACCGCCTCGAACCAGGGCGGCATGCGATCGATGAGCTCGGTGTGGATCCAGTACTGATAGAGCAGGTTCCAGGCGCCCGCGATGAAGATCATCTCGGGCCGGAACCCGATCAGCGCGAGCGGAACGTAGAACAGGAATCCCAGGAACGGCGTCCAGGTCTGCCGGAGCGCCGTCGAGAGGTTGTAGCGCTGGCTCGAATGGTGGTTCACGTGGGTGGCCCAGAAGAGCCGCACCACGTGCCCCGCTCGGTGGTAGCCGTAGTAGCAGAGATCCCAGGCCACCATGACGCCCGCCCAGGCCCAGAAGCTCGTGCCGATGTCGAAGAGTCGAATCCGGTGGAGCCCCGAGAAGATCGCGAGCTCGATGGACTTCCAGTACACGCCCACCGCCAGGTAGCCGAGTCCCATGGAGAGGCTGGCGCCGGTGTCGCGCGCCTCGTAGGGGCGTCCGCGGGTGCGGGGTCCGCGGCGCAGCCACAGCGCTTCGCCGATCAGCGTGATCAGGAAGAACGGGATGGCGTAGAGGATGGGATTGTTCTGCATGTCCGTGTCCGATCCGAGCTCGCGGCGCGCGCCGCTCCTCAGCGCCGCGGCCGCCCAGGCGTGGCGAGCAGCAGGTGGTAGGCCTCTCGCAGGAAGGGAATCGCCGGACGCGCGCCGCTCGGGGAAGACTCGACCAGCGAGCTGAGCGCGTAACCCTGCATCGCCATCAGCACCAGCGACACGCATTTCTCGAAGCGCAGTGGATCGGCGGCGGCTTCCGGGAAGAGCGCGCTGGCCACCGCGCGGAGGTTCTCGGCGTGGCGGTCGAGCACGGGGGCCAGGTTGGTGCGTAGCTCCTCGTCGGTGCGCGCGGCGGTGTAGAGCTCGTACGCGGCGAGCAGGCGTGGATCGCGAAACACGTCCCACAGCAGCTCGAGCGCCGACGTGAGACGATCGCGTGCGCCGTCGAGTCGGGCGAAGCGGGTCTGATACGACGTGACCAGGTCCGCGAACAGGTACTCGATGGTGGCGGCGAGGAGCGCCGACTTGGTGGGGAAGTGCAGGAAGAGCGCGCCCTGGCTCAGGTCGCCGCGCTTGCACACGGAAGTGGTGGTGAATCCGGCGTAGCCGTGCTCGACGAGCGTCGCGAGGGCGCTCTCGAGGAGCCGCGCGCGGGTGCTGGCGCGCCGCTCCGCTTGGGTGCGCCGGCGCGGCGGGCGGCCCAGGGCGGCGGCGCGCTGCGCGACGGACGAAAGACGCGGAGCGATCGCTGCGGCACTCTTCTTCATGGTGGCGGCGATCCTACTCGTCAACTTAAAAAGTGACAAGTCGCTTTTTAAGTTGAGTCGGCGAGCGCTCGAGGCGCGCGGCGGCGCGCGCCGAGGGCGTCAGCGCGCGCCGTGCGTCGACGCGACGGCGGAGCGGGCGAGCATCGCCTCGAGCCGCTGCTTCACGTCGGGCCAGTCGGTGTCGATGACGCTGTAGTAGACGCTGTGGCGAATCCGCGGTCCCGGGCAGACCATGTGGTTGCGGAACGTGCCCTCTTCCATCGCGCCGATTCGCAGCAAGGCCGCGCGCGAGCGCTCGTTCAGCGAATCGGTCTTGAACTCGACGCGGATGCAGCCCAGGTCCTCGAACGCGTGACGAAGCTGGAGGTACTTCGCCTCGGTGTTGCAGGCGGTGCGCTGCCAGGCCGGCGCGAGCCACGTCGACCCGATCTCGAGCCGGCGATGGTGCCTGTCGATGGCGAGAAACGAGGTCGAGCCGACGGGACGCCCCGACTCGCGCTCGAGCGTGACGAAGGGAAGCCACGAGCCCTCGTCGCGCCAGCGCAGGCAACGCGCGAAGAACTCGCGCAGCTCCGCTTCGCTCTCGAGCGGCCACGGATACCAGCGGAAGAGCCCCTGGCCGAGGGCGAGCCCGACCAGCGCGTCGAAGTGCTCGTGCCGCATCGGCACCAGCGTGACGGCGCGGCCCTCGAGCGTGACTGGGCGAACGTTCATGGCGGTCCTCGCGTCTCGGTACGTCGGGCGCCGCAGGGTAATCTCGATCCATGTGTCCAACGTGGGCGGTGAGCGAATCGTTGGTGACGAGCTGTGTGGAGCGCCAGCTCGGCTTCGCGCCGGCGTGGCTTCGCCGTCAGGTCGACGGCGAGCGGCTGCGGCGCTCCGCGGAGCGCCAGGTGCGGGCGGATCTGGCGCGCGTCGCGAGTCTCGAGTTCGCGCGGGGCTTCCAGCAGGCGTGCCCGCACCCCCGCGCCGAGCTCGAGGACTACGCGTTCAAGCTCTTGCCGATCGGGGTCCGGCAATGGCTCGTCACGTCGTTGCGCTTTCGCGGCGGAGATCTCGCCTGGCCGTTCGTGCAGGTGGACCATTCGACCATCGCGATCGTCGATCGCAACGGCTGGACGATCGTGGAGCGCGCGCTCGGCGACGCGTACGGTCACATCGCGCCGAAGGCCATTCGTATCTTCGACGCGAGCGACGTCTTGCTGCGCGAGCTGAGCGGCCGGCCGGTGACGTGCGACGTACGGTTCTACGCGGCGACGCTCGGCGAGCTGCGATCGATCGAGCTGCCGCCGCTCGACGTCGCCCTCGAGGTGCGCCCCGTGGCGCGCGTTTCGGACGACGGCTTTCGCCGCTACTGCGCGATCTACGAAGGGTTGCGCGGGGTGTCGGCGATCCACCGGCCGACCTCGGTCTGGCACGAGAAGCTCGAGGATCTGGCCGACGCGGCACGCGACGGGGTGGTGGCGGAGGTGTTCGTCGAGGGCGAGTGGGCCGGCCTCTTCGCTTACCTGCCGCTGAGCGAGCTCTTCTTCGACGGCCTCTGTGTGCTCGAGGCCGCGCTCGCACCAGCCGCCCGCGGCCGCGGAATCGCGGCGCACGTGCACCGTCGGCTGGTCGACGTGGTCGCGGCGCCGGACGAGGCCGTGCTCTTCGGGCACATCGCCGAGGGCAACGAGCCCTCGGCCCGCGCCGCGTTGCGCGCCGGCCGCCGCGCCGCCGGCGCCTATTGGTGGATCGACCTCACCGCAGCGGCGGCGTGAAACGGTCCACCATCCAACGCGTGAGCGGCGGCATCCAGCGCGCCAGCGCGTTGAAGCCGCCGGGATAGATCACGCGCCCGTCGTTCCGCTCCACCGCCCGATACACGAGGCGCGCCAGCTCGTCCACGTTGCCCTGCGGCTGGAAACGCAGCATCCACGTGGGCTCGTAGGCCGCGAGGCCCTTGTTGCCCATGTCGGTGGGGATGATCCCCGGGTACACCGTGACGACGTTGACGCCCGTGTCGCGTAGCTCGCCGCGCAGCGCCTCGGAAGCCGCGGCGATCCCGCCTTTCGCCGCGTTGTAGTACGTCATGCCGAGGGTGGGCGCGAGCGCCGCCATCGACGCGATGTTGACGATCGTGCCGCTGCGCCGCGCCAGCATCGCGGGCAGGACCGCGCGGATCAGCCGCAGCGGCGTCATGACGTTGAGCCTGAGGACGCGTTCGCCGTCGTTCACGTCCGCGATCGCCGTGGGACCGACCACCTGCGCGCCAGCGTTGTTCACCAGCACGTCCGGCTCGCCGAACGCCGCTCGAGCGTCGTCGAGCCATGCGGCCGCGCTCTCGGGATCGGCGAGGTCGGCCTCGACGACACGGCCGTGGGCACCGGTCTCGCGGAGCAGCGACTGCATCGGCGCACCGCGCCGCGCGACCAGCGTCAGGCGCGCGCCGCCGCGAGCGAAGGCACGCGCGATGCCGGCGCCGATTCCCGCCGATGCGCCGGTGACGATCACGTGGGGCGACGAGCTCATGACGATGCTCCTGTGGCTGGCGTGCGGGGAGCGATGGCGAAGCGGCGGTGCTCGGCCGCGAATTCGGGCACCGAGCTTTGCCCATCGAGCGCCAGCTCGGCGAGGATCCTGCCCACGAGCGGCGCGAACTTGAAGCCGTGTCCCGAGAAGCCCGCCCCCACGATCACACGCGGTTCGCCGGGCAGACGGTCGACGATGAAGTCCTCGTCGGAGGTGCAGGTGTAGAGACAGGTCTCGGCACGCGCCACGTCTCCGACGGCGATGGCGAGCTCGCGTGCGGCGCGGTCGCGGAGGCGCGCGACCTCTGCGCCGTCCGCGTCGCAGCCGGCGTCGGGATCGTCTGCCGCGCCATCGAGGCGGTGCCGCGCGATCTTGAGCAAGCCGGCGTCGAGATCGGGCAAGGCGTAGTGGAGGCCGCTCGTTTCGGATCCGATCTCCACCCAGAGCGGCACGCGTCCCAGCCGGAAGCCCTCGGCATCGCTCGCGGGCCGCAGATACGCCACGGTCTGTCGCAGCACCGTGAGCCGATCCGCGAGCCCGGGGACCAGCCTCGAGGTCCAGGCGCCCGCCGCCACGATCACGCGTTCGGCCACGAGCACGCCAGCGGCGGTCACGATGCGATAACCGCCGCCGCCGACCTCGAGGGCCAGCACCGCGGTGTGCGTGAAGATGCGGGCTCCGCGTGCTGCGGCGAGGCGAGCGAGCGCACGCACGGTCCGCTCGGCCGCGACCACGGCGCAGGTGCGATCGTCGAGGACGTAGGCGCAGCGCTCGAAGCGCAGCGCCGGATGGCGGCGCCGGGCCTCGGTGGGGCAGAGCTCCTCGACGAGGTCGTCGCCCAGGCCGGCGCTGCGGACCGCGTCACGATAGGCGTCGATCGGCCCCGCGTCCGCGCCGAAGAACACGCCCGGACTTCGGTGCAACAGCCGCTCGTCCGCGTCGCGCTCGAGGCGCGCCCAGTCCTCGAGCTCGGCGCGTCGCATGAGCCGCGCGTAGAGAGGGTCGGCGTAGGTGCTGCGGGCGATGCGCGCCGCGCCGTGCGAGCTGCCGTGGGGGTGGCCGACGGCGAAGCGCTCCACGAGCGCGATCGGCTCGCGCGTGCGGCGGGACAGGGCCTCGAGCGCGGCGAGCCCCATCACGCCACCGCCGATCACCACCGCGGCGTAATGCTCCGACACGTTCACGTTCCTGGAGACTCACCGCCGCGGGCGAGGCCGTCGCGAATCGCGCGGAAACGCGGCTCGTCGCGGATGACGTCGAGGTCGTGGTCGGCTTCGAGGCCCGCGCGGTCGGCGAAGCCGAGGGCGGCGCTCCTCTCCAACGCGTCGAGCGCGGCGTCGGGCTCGTGGGCGCGGGCCCGCATGCACGCGAGGTCGTACCAGAGCGCGGCGCGATCGCCGTGGATCTCGGTCGCGAGCTCGAGGGAGAGCGCGGCGCGCGTCAGCGCGTGGCGCTCGCCGAGCTCGCGCGGCGTGTAGAACGCGAGGAAGCTGTACAGGTGCTCGATCACGCGCTCGGCCGCCTCGACGCGTGTCGCATCGGCCGGCGCGCGCTTCGCCTCGCGCAGCTCGGCGAGCTCCGCGCGAATCGCGCGCGCGGCGTCGTCCGGGACGACGCCGGTCGGGCGCGCGAGCGCGGCGACGAGCCGCTCGACGACCTCGCGCCGCTTGCGCTCCCAGCGCAGCGCGCGCTCGCGGGTCTCGCGTTCTTCCGCCAGTGCGGGTGCGGCGCTCACGCGCGCGATCGCCTCCGCTACGGCCGCCGCGAATTTCGGGTCGTCGGCGAAGCCGAGTGCGTCACGCTGGATCTCGCGGTAGCGCTGCAGCGCCGCGTCGAGCTGGCCGCCGTCCTCGAGCGCGCGCGCCTCGTCGAGCCACGACTGGCGAAGGGCGTTCGCGATCCCGCGATCCACCGGGCGCTTGGCGGTGCGCATCGCGGCGAGCTCGAACCAGCCGAGCGCATCGCTGGCGACCGCCGCGGGTGGCCACTCGTGCTCGCCCGCGAAGGTGGCGAAGCGATGCGGGAGCTCGAGCTCGTCGAGCGAGCGATCGAGCGTGCGCATCTCGAGGTAGTTGAAGTCACGGTTTCCAGCCGTGGCGAAGACGGCGAAGGGCAGCGAGCGGGTGGGCGGGCTTTCCACCGGGGCGCCGCCGCTCGCCGCGACGACGCCAGCGACGTTGGGAGCGAGCCCCAGCCCCAACGCCCACGCGCCGCGGGCGGTGCCGGAGAGACCGGCGAGGTAGAGCCGTCGCGGATCGACGGCGAAGCGTGCGTCCGCGTCGGCGAGCATCGCCTTCATGGCGCGCACGTTCGGTTCCCAGGGCCCATCGCTCGACGTGTCGTCGGAGCTCAGCACCAGCCAGCCGTAGCGCTCCGCGCCCGCGCGGAAGAGCTCGGCGCCGAGGCGGCCACGGCCGCGCGGATCGAGCACGAAGAGCGTCGGCCAGCGGCGCGTCGCGGCGTACGTGGACGGTAGGTAGAGCGCGTAGCTCTGGGTCGGGTCCGAGCGGCTGACGACCGAATCGTGAATGCGCCCCGGCACCAACGATCGCGAGTCGGTGGGAGGGCGCGGTGCCTTCGCCGCCGGAGCGCTCCCGCTGGACGATCCCGCGAGGGGCGCGCAGCCCACGAGCCACGCAAGGACGCTCGCGACGAGCGCACCGGAGGCGCGAAGCGGGTGCGCGCGGACGAAAGCGGTGCTCGCAGCGGGTCGGCTCACTTCCGGCCCTTGGCCATCAAGTGCTTGCGGACCGCCATGGAGCGTTCGCGCTTCGACGCTTCGCGCCGGGACGTCCCGCGCTGAGCGTGTGTGGCGATGCGGTCCTGCTCGCGACGAAGGAAGCGCCAGGATTCGACGCGCTCGCGCACAAGCTCGCCGCGCGCGAGCGCTTGCGCCACGGCGCAGCCAGGCTCGCCCTCGTGGCGGCAGTCGCCGAATCGGCAACCGGCGGCCACCTCCGCCACGTCGGGAAAGGCGTCGTCGAGGCCTTCGTCGCCATCCCACACGCCGACCTCGCGCAGCCCCGGTGTGTCGAGGACGAGCGTGCCTGGCCGAATCGGCAACAACGAACGGGTGGAGGTCGTGTGTCGTCCCTTGGAGTCCGAGCCCACGTCGGTGGTGGCCTGGATCTCTGCGCCCAGCCAGCGATTCACGAGCGTCGACTTGCCGGCGCCCGAGGTTCCGACGACCGCCACCGTGGTCGGAGCGCGGAGATAGCGGTCGAGCGCCTCGAGCCCTTGCCCGGTGAGCGCGCTGATGACGTGGACGTCGGCGCTCGGTGCAGCCGCGCGAGCGCGCTCCACGTAGGGCGCGGGATCGTCCACGAGATCGGCCTTGCTCAGCACCACCACCAGCTTCACTCCGCCGTCGGCGAGGATCGTCGCGAACCGCTCGATGCGCCGTTCGTTGACGTCGCGGCCGAGCGCCACCAGCAAGAACGCGGTGTCGACGTTCGCGGCGAGCGTCTGGATGGCGACGATCTTGCCGGCCGCCTTGCGCTCGATCCAGGTGCGGCGCGGCAGCACGCCGACGATCACGCGCTGCGATTCGTCGACCTCGGCTGCCCGCAGCGCGACCCAATCGCCCACCACCGGCCGCAGCGCGGTGCCCGATTCCACGTCGTGGCGAAGACGGCCGGCGATGGTCGCGAGGACCTCGCCATCGCGCGTGGCGATTCCCCAATAGTTCGGGTGCTCGCTCACGACGCGGCCGATCCGGTCGAGCGATAGCTCGTTCGCCTCGACGATCGAACGCCAGGCGTCGTCGAGTCCCAGATCCGTGAGGCGCTCGTCTTCCACGAGCGCCACTTTAGCCCGGAAACCTCCGTGGATCGGGAGCCGTCGCAGCGGGACGGCGAGGACCTCGGCTCCACTCGGGCCGCTGCGGCCGAGCCGGCCGCAGCGCGGCCCGCGCGACGCTCAGGCGCGCGCGCGGCGCTCGACGGGCATGCTGTGACGCTCGTCGCGCCGGTCGGTTCGCTCGGTGCGCCGCTCGTCGCGACGGTCCTGGCCGGCGTAAGCGCGGTGCGCGTCGCGCTCGGTGCCCGGGCCGACGGCCGCGAGCACGGATCGCGCGTTCGCTTGCTCGGCTCCGCCGACCGCCGATGTCGATTGACGCGCGAGAGCGGTCTCGCTCGAGGGCACGGCCGCCTGAGACGCGGTGGCCGTGCCGCTGTCCTCGGTGAGCCACTGGAACGCGTGATTCGGACCGTCGTAGTCCCGGATCACGTCGACCCAGTAGGTGCCGTACTCGTCGCTGACCTGGATCTTGTCCGTGTCGACTGCGGTCACGTTCAGCCCGGCCGCTTGAAGGTCCGGCACCATCGACTCGAGGAGCGCCTGCGCGCTCTCCTTGCTGTTCACCGACGACAGATCGTAGTTCCACGCGACCCGCGCGAACTGATACTTCGACGTCTGGTGGCTGGTGTCGGCGATCTTGTCGTAGTTGAACCCGCTCATCTCCGACTTCGGCAGACCGCTCGGGGCGGCTCCCGACGGGCTCGCGGGCGGGACCGTCATGGTCGCCGGCACCGTACCGCTGGTGTTGCCGAGAAGCGCCGAGAGCACGCTCGAGAACTCCGAGGCGCTCAGCTCACCGCTCTTGTCGGTATCGAACTGATTCATGATCTGGAGCGTGAGATCCTGAATGGAGCTCTGCGCGCTGACGGCTGAGGTCGACATGCTTCCCTCCCTGGAAGCGGGGCTCGTTGCCCGCGGCTGACGCATCGGCACCGTGCAAGGCTGGTACCGCGGCAGCCGCAGCGTCGCTGCAGGGAAATCCGCAGGGGCGCGACGCGACAGTCACGCGAATGGGCAGGGGCTCGGCAGAATCTGCCGGCCTTCCGGGGGGCGTGCGGTATAAGGGAATGCCGTGGCACGCCGCTCGAGATCGCACCACTGTCATCGGCAGACGAGTCGATCTCGACGAGGCCGCCACCGGGAGGCACCGTGGACGAACGCAAGCCGGCAGCGAATCGAGCGCGCGAATCCAGTGGGGAGTCGGCGGAGATCACGCGCGGCTTGCGGCGCGATCACGAGCTGATCCTGCGCGGCGCCACGGCGCTCGAACGATGTGGCGCGCGCCTCTCCCAGGCGGGCGGCTCGGCACTCGAGGAACCGCGACGCCTGGAGGCATTGCTCGCGTTCTTCCGGGTCTTTCTCGATCGGTGGCATCACGCGAAGGAGGAGGAGGTGCTGGTGCCGAGCTTGCTCGCCGCCGGCGTGCCGCGCGACGCGGGGCCGCTCGCGGAGATCGTGGAGCAGCACGTGCGTGGGGCGGATCTGTTGAGTCGGCTCTCGGCCAGCGACCTGCCGACCGCGGCCCTGGCCATTCCCTCCTACACCGAGTTCCTGCGCCAGCATCTGATGCTCGAAGAGCGCAGCGTGTTCGCGTTGGCCGAGCAATCGCTCGACGGTGCTGCCAAGGACAAGCTGCTCGCCGAGTTCGAGCGAATCGACCGGCAGATGGGCGCGCCGGACGCGCTCGCGCGCTTCGAGGACGAGATCACGGGGCTGCTCGCTCCGCAGAGCGACCTGGTGAGCGCCACCCGGCCGTCGCGATAGCTCGAATCCCTCGCAGCGCTGAGCCCCGAGCTCCGAGCGGAGCGTCCGGGCGCTCGGCACCGCGCTTGCTCCTTCCGCCACGCGAATGACGTCGGGCCACCTGGCTCGCGTCGGGTTCGCATGCCTTCGCGTGGCTTCTGGATCTCGGCCCGATCGACCGACTCCGGGTTGGTTCGCTCGCGGCGTCTGGCCCGCCGATCTCGCGTGCGCTCGGCGATGCTGGAGGTGCCGGGGTGGGGGGCAGCCCTCGCGCTCGCCTCGCTCGCGCTTGCCGCGCCGTCCGTGGCGTTCGCTGGCGAGGCCGCGGAGGCGTGCGATGCGTCCACCGGCTCGCCGCCGGGCGAGCTGCTCACGGGACCGCGCGGCGAGCAATTCCGTCCCGAGAACCAAGCCTGCCCCGACGATTTCGTGGCCCCATCGTGCGAGGGCGGCACGGTGCTGCGGTACCGCGATCCGGAGGATCCGAGCGGCATCACGCGATACGCGTGCGCCGCGGCGCCGTCCCGGGCCGCGAATCTGCCCCTGGTGGTCTTTCTGCACCCGTCGCGGGTCGAGAGCGTCGATGGGGTCTTCGGCGGAGCCGGACGCGTTCCGTCCTCCACGCGGCTCCTGGCGCAATCGACCTCGACCTCGCTGGCGCCGAGCACCACGGGCTTCGTGCTGCTCATGCCGCAAGGACGCTGCATGCGGTCGCCGCCCGATTCCTCCGGCGACGGCTCGCGCTTCGACGTCTGGTACCAGGATCCCGACCGCAACCTGGACGTGCGCGCCACCGAGGCGTTCATCGACCAGCTCGCGCGCCGCGCCACCGAGGACGAGCGTGGCGAGCGCGTGGCGCTGCCCGCGGCGTTCGGCGGCTTCGATCGCACGCGGGTCTACCTGATGGGCTGGTCCAACGGTGCCTACCTGGCGCACCTGATGGCGCTCACGCATGCCGATCGGATCGCCGCGGTCGCGACGTTCGCCGCTGGCGATCCGTTCGCGCGCGGCCCGTGCGTCACGCCGCTGCCCGCGCCCACGCGCAAGGTGCCGATCCTGGTGGTGCAGGCGAGCTGCGATCCACTCATGTTCTGCAGCGAGACCAGCGCATGGATCGCGCGGCTGCGCGACGCCGGCTGGGCGAGCGACACCGCTCGCATCGTGGTCACGGACACCGCCAAGGTGCAGGTCGTGGGTAGCTGCGATCAGGGCTCGGCGACCCAGCAGCGCGAGTGCCCGAAGGCCGCCCATTTCACGTACGCCAACCCGCAGCTTGCGACCATGTACGCGTTCCTGCGGCAGCACGCGCTCCCATGACGAGCGAGCATCACCTCGCGACGGGCGTGCACCCCACGGCCATGCGCCAGCGAGTGGGGCGCGCTCGGGCGGCGTTGTCGCGGACGCTCGTTCTGGCAATGGCGCTGGTTGCGGCGGCGTGCGATTCGCGTTCGCCGGCGACGAGCGCGGGGCGCGCCGATCTGCCGGTCGGCGAGCTCGGCGACGCGGCGTTGATGTCGGACGGGCGGCTGGTCACCGCGGGGCACACCGGTGTGGATGGCTCGCGCAACCTGGTGGTGCTCGCGTTCGACGAGACCGGAGTGCCGCGCTGGCTCCAGCAGGAGTCGACCGACCCCACGACGGATGCACGCGCCGAGGCGGTCGCCGTGGATGCGGTCGATCGTGTGGTCGTCGTGGGGAACGTGCTGGCCGCGAACGGGAGCCGCGGTGTCGTCTACGGCTACGACGCGGACGGGGGGCGGCTGTGGCGGATCGAGCCGTGGCCGGAGCACTCGTCCGAGCTCTATGCGCTCGCGGTCGACGGCGAGAGCGCGTACGTGACCGGATTCGCGCGCGCCGAGGAACGGGCGTCCGACCAATTCGTTCCACCCACCCAGGGACTCCTGGTGGCGCGCATCGACACGCGCTCCGGCGCGCTCGCATGGCGTGACGTCGCGCTCCTCACGCCGGACCCGCTGCGAATCAGCGCGGGGCTCTCGATCGCCGCGCATCCGAGCGGGCGCGTGGGAGTCGCCGGTGTGATCGGTTTTCCCGACTCGAGCGTCGCCTGGTTCAGCGGATGCTGGGCCGCGGATGGCGAGCGGCTCTGGCAGGACGTGCGCGCTGGCGACGAGCATCCGCGGGCCCCTTCTGCAGAATCGGGACAGATCGACGTGGCTCGCGAAGCGGCGTTCGATGAGGAAGGCAATCTCTACGTCGTGGGGGACCTCGCCGGGTCGGGAGTCGACGGCGATCTGACGTTGGTGAAGCTCGGTGTGGACGGTCGCGAGGAATGGCTGTTCCGGCGCGACGAGGTGTTGCCGGACGGAATGCAGAGCTTCGACGAGGGAGATGCGCTGGCCGTGGATGCCGATGGCGTGTTCCTCGCCGGCGGAACGGCCCAGGTGGTGGATGGCTACGTCGAGGCCGAGGGATTGACCGCGAGCCTCGATTCGCGCGGCGCGCTGCGATGGTTCGCTCCGCTCTCGTCGCCGTCGCTCTCCGGCGAGATGGTGAGCGACCTGGCGGTCGGCCCGCAAGGCAGTGTCGTCTACGGCGGCTCCGACTCGGTGGGAGTGGCGCTCGAGACGTTGGTGGTCGAGCGAGTGGATCGCGGGGGGCGGCCGCTCTGGACCACGCACCTCGAGTCGGATCGCGCGGGATCGGGGACCGAAGGTCGCGTGGAGCGAATCCGCGTGGGGGTCGCAGGCGAGGTGTTCGCGGTGGGGTACGACCGCTCGAGCCCGGAAGCGCTCGCCGAGCCGCTGGCATTGCGGCTCGATCCGGACACCGGCGCCGCGGCGTGGACCTATCCGCCGGGCCTCGCCGCGCGCTTGACGTTCCAGCGCGCCGCTCCCGAGCAGTCCCCAGCGCTCGGCGGCGACGTTCCGCCCTGACGATCGAAGCCGTGCGGGTCGTCGGCACGGAACGGCCAGGCGACTCCGTCCCGGCTCAGCTGCGTGGGTCGGACGGCGGCGCCAGCGTGCTGGGGCGGCCGAGGTCGAGAGCCGTGTGGAGAAACGCGACGATGCCCGGCGCGTCGTTCGCCAACCAGCAGCCGAGGTCGCGTGGATTGAAGCGCCAGAACACCTGGCGCGATCGAAAGCGGCCGAGGTCCACCCACGCCGGGTAGTGCTCCACGCACAGCGCCCAGGAGTCCAGCTCGTGATGCTGGAAGTCCTCTTGCTCGCCGATGTAGCGATCGAGCGACGCCCACGAAAGCCTTCGGTAGCGCGCATCCCGCTGCTTCGAGGAGAACGCTCCGCACAGCACGCGGTAGGCGCGGTGGTGCGCCGGTGACGTGACGAGCGGCGGGATCAGCGTCCCCCAGGTGGAGTGCAGGTTGGCGCTGGCCGCGAAGCGCTCCGCGCGATGGAGCTCGGCGAGCGCCCGGGTCTCGGGCTCGCTCAGCGGGTGCGCGCCTCGATAGAACGCGTTCGCGGGGTCGTCCGATCCGGTGCGCCAGCCTCCCAGGTTCGCGAGCACGGGTCGCGACGGCGCGGGCAGCGGGAAGTTCCGATTGAGATCGACGCCGCGTGCGTTGGTGCGCAGCGCCTTGAGCGGGCCGCGTCCTTCCTCTTCCCAGGTCCGCGCGTAGCCATCCGGGTTGAGCGAAGGCAGCACCCAGACCTCGGCGCGGTCACGCAGCCGGGCGAGCTCGGGAGAAGGTGAGGCGAATCCCTCGATCAACGCGAGAGCGTTCTCGCAGCCGATGTACTCGAGGCCGTGGATTCCCGCGCACACCAGCACTCGCTCGCGACCCGCGGTGCGCGCGCTCGGCGCTGCCGGCACTCGTGCGGCGAGGATCGCGCGGCCTTCTCGGCTGGTGCCGATCGAGAGCACCTCGCCGCCCGCGGCACTCGCCGCAGCGCGCAGGCGCGCGTCGCGAGTCTCGGGTGAGCAATAGGGGGCGAGAGCGAGGCTCACGGCCGCTACACCAAGGCGGCGCGCGCCGACTTCACGCGCTCGGTGCGCGCCCCATCACTTCTCGGGCGCCAACGCCGGTTCGATGATTTGCTGGAAGCTCTCGAAGGGCTGGGCGCCGCTCAGGCTCTCGCCGTTGATGAAGAAGGCGGGCGTGCCGCTGACGCCGATGCTGCTCGCTTCCGCCGCTTGCGCCTTCACTTCCGGCAAGGACTCGCGGTCGTCGAAGCATTTGTTCCACTTGGCCATGTCGATCTTGGTGCCCTTCAGCAGCTCTTGCGACTTCGCCTTGAGGTTCTCGGGGTTGATGTCGCCTTGATGCTCGAAGAAGCCGCGGTAGGCGGCCCAGAAGGCGTCGGCGCTCTGGCGCTTCGCGCACTCCGCGGCGACCGCGGCAGGCTCGGCCCAGGGATGGAAGGGCAGCGGGTAGTGCTTGTAATAGAACTTCACCTTGCCCTCGTAGCGCTTGAGCACCTCGTTCTCGACGGTGTCGTAGCCGCGGGAGCAGTAGGGGCATTGGAAGTCCGAGTACTCGACGATCGTCACCTTGGCGTCGGCGGGACCGCGGAAGGGCTGGCCTTCGAGGTTGATCTTGGTCGCGGTGCTCTTCGCCTGATCGCGCGCTTCCTTGGCGAGGTCGACCGTGACGTCCTGGGGAGTGCCGAACATCGCCCAGTGGCCGTCGGCGGTGATCACGAACGGCACGGTCTGGCGCTTGGGCGGCTGTCCGATCTCGAGCGCGCCTTCCTTCAGCCCAGCGAAGGCCGTGGACGGCCGCACCGGCGAGACCGTGATCGGCACCTGTCGCGGGACGTTCGCCTTGTTGCGGAAGAAGCTCTCCAGCTGATTGGCGTTCGCGAGTGGAGCGGCGGCTTCGGGCGTCGCGGTCGCGGGCGCTTCCGGTTGCTTGGCGGCGCAGCCGGCGAGCCCGGCGAGCGTGAGGGCGACGGCGGTGAAGCGCGTGAACGATCGCGATGCCATTCGGTCTCCGTCGTGCGGCTACGTCGAGGGAGCGCTACCATCCCGCGCTTCCCGGCGCGGGGCAAGCGGCGTGGACGGTTCGCGCGACGGGAGCCACCGCGCGGCGCGCGGCAGCATCCGCCAGGAGCGACGGCGCCGCGGCGATCAGTGGTGGTGCGGCGTCGCCGCACGCGCCGCGGAGGCATGCGCGCTGGGCAAGACCCACGGATCGATGAGCAGGCCCTCCGGCGGCGCTTGCAGCGCCGTGCTAGGGCTGCCCGGCCCGTGTCCCGGCGGGATCCAGGCCGCCGGAATGTTGCCGAAGACGCGTCGCGGCGGCTGCAGCGGCTGGCGTCGCGGATCGTTCTCGGTGGTCACGTCGGGGTGGAGGTCGAGCGCCGCCAGCGATAGCCCGCCCTTTCCGTGCTCGCTGTGGCAGGTCAGGCAGAACGCGTTCTGCGACGAATCGGGACGCGGCGCGCCGGCGCGCAGCGGTCCCTCCGGGAAGTTGATGGCCTGCCGAACGGACGTGGTGCCCGCCGGGACGTTCGTGAGATTCGCGGCGTAGTCGCGGGTGTAATCGTGGTGGCAGAGGAAGCGCGCGGTGGGCGAGCCGATCCCCGCGGCGGCGGCGATCTCGGCGTGCGCCCACGCCGGATAGTCCGCGGCGGCCTGAGCGAGCGCTTCGTCGGCGTCGATGCGCGCGAGCGTCCCGTGGGCGTGGTTGCACGCGACCTCGGGATTCACGTCGTGGGCGAGGACCTTGAAGTCGTCGATCCAGCCGCGAACGCCCGTGGCGGTCTGGCCCGCGTCGCCGAGCGCGAGCTCGCCTTCGCTCATCGCGAACAGCGGCGTCGTCGATTCGAAGCGGTCGAGCGGGAACCCATCGTGGAGCAGTGTGACGGTGTGGCCTTGGTTCGTGATCCGGAACCCGAGGTGGAGCCAGCCCGCAGGCGTGGGCGGCAGCGTGATCTGGTGGATCACCGCGCCGTCGAGGGTGTACTCGACGGCGTCGCGACCCGCGACGCGAATGGCGCTTCCGTCCGGGAAGGTGGCGAGCGCACGCGACTCGTCGTCGCTCGTGCGCGGGTCGAGGAACGCCCCGACGTACCAGCTCACGTCGCGGATCGAACGCGTCTGCGCGGGCACCGGGTAGCGAACGGCATTCGCGCCGGTGAGCCAGAACCCCTTGCCCTGGATGCCGCCGAGCGCCGCCGGCTCGATGCGGCCGGTGCGCGCGGTGACGCGACCGTAGGGCGGCAGCTTCCAACCCAGCGACGTCGCCGCGTTCTGGACGTGGATGTCCTCGGCGAGGTCGGGTGCGAGGAGGTTGAAGTCCGGCTGCGCGATCGGAAGCACCAGCGTGCGCACCTGCCCGTTCCAGTACTTGGGAGTGGTGACCGTCTCGCCGCGCTCGTTGTAGAGCGGCGTGATCGAGGCCTGCATGTTCGAGACGATGAAGGCGTTGGGATCGACGTAGTCGTCGAACGCGATCTCCTCGCTGCCGACTCCGGTGCTCATGAGCCACACGACGTCGCGCGGGCTGATGGGCGTGGCGTCGGGGTCGTAGTTGAAGAGGTTCATCACCGAATCGAGGATGTTCGGGTTGTGCGTGTAGCCGGCCGGATACGGCCCGCCCTCGTCGCGCTCGCGCGGATCGATGAAGCGGCCCGAGCCGAGTCGCACTTCCACGTCGTTTCCGGATGCGTCGCGATAGAGCTTCACCAGGTAGTGGGTGCGCGGGGTCACGCCGATCGCCCAATCGAGGTTGTTGATCAGCCCGTCCAGGTGCACGAACTTGCCGTGCGTCCACAGCCCGCCGACGAGGAAGCCGCGGTCCCAGTCGATGCTCTCGTCGTAGGACTCGCACCCGGCGGTCACGCAGCGGCTCGGGTATTCCTCGCTCGATTGCTCGGACATGCGGCCCTGCACCGCGGCCATGAACACGTTGGTGCCATCGCGATCCACCCACGGGTAGGTGCCCGAGACGTCCTCGCCGTCGGCGATGGGATTGCCCTCGGCGTCGCGGAACGGGTACGCGGCGAGGCCGTAGCGGCCGACCATGTGCGGATCGAACGGGGCGTGCGAGATCGGGTTGAACTGCGTCCATCTCGTCACGTCGCAGGGCGCGGCGTCGTCGGGCAGCACCGAGTAGGCGAGGTCGTAGAAGCGGATCTTGGTCTCGCCGGTTTCGGGGTTGGTCCAGCCGCGCGGGGCGCGGCCCCAGCGGCCGGTGAGCAAGCGGCCGTCGCGGGTGACGGCGGGCTCGGTCCACTCGTTGGTGAGCGGGATGAAGGCGCCGGCGACGGGCGTGCCGAGGTCGGCGCGGACGATGCGTGCCGTGGGAGTCTTGGGATCCTCGACCTCGATCTCGACCGGCGTGCCCCAGAGCTGCGATCCGAGGATCGAGTTCGAGGTGGTGCTGATGACCGTGAAGTCGTAGCAATCGTGATTGCCGTCGGGGCCGCACGGCTGCGGATTCGGGTGCTCGCCCGGGAAGGGGAAGGGCCGGGTGGCGTCGCAGATGGCGTGGTGGCCGAGCCGCGTGACGGCGGGGTCGAGCGCGGGTGGGAACGGCACGTCGAAGGGGGCGGGCTCGGCGAGGATCTCGGCGCCCGGCGGACCCGTCATGATCGGCTCGGCGAGGCGCTCGGGAGCGAACAGGTAGAACGACAGGTTGTGCGAGAGATCGAAGGTGCCGGGCGGCCCGCCCTGGACCCGGATCGCGACGCGACCGTCCATGGTGGTGCGGTGGCCGGGCACGAACGGGTGGGTGAACTGCACGTCGTCGTCGATCATCGCGACGTCGCGCTGGATCGCAGGTGGCTCGGGGCGCTCGGCGCGGGTGCAGCTCGCGAGCAGGATCAGCGCCGACAGGGAAGCAGCGGCTCGGCCGTGGGGACGCATCCGGTCGACCTCTTCTTGGTGGGGGCGGAAGGATGGAAGCGAGCCGCTCGCGCATGAGCCCGAGCGGCGCTTCAGTTATACGGCCCTCACCGAGTCCCGGTCCAGCGGCGCGGCGGGACATGACGGCTCATCGCTGACGACCCGCGGCGGCGTCAGCGCGTGCCTTCGTGGGGTGCCCCGCGTGGGGTGGGCTCGACGAGTGCTGACCCGCCGCGTGCGCGCGGCGCGGTCGTCTCGTCGGCGTCGCGGCGCAGCCGGGGGGGAGCGGCGGCGCGAGACGGGATGCTGCTATCGTCGAATCATGCGCGCGAACCGATCCAGGCCCCTCACTGCGGTGCTCGTCGCCTTCCTCGCCCTCGTCGTCACGCCGCTCGGAGCGTGCGTTCCCGCCGAGTGGCTCTACTCGTTCGTGGTGATCGCCGATCCGCACATCGCGGGCTCGGCGGATCACGACGCTCGGCTTCAGGACGCGATCCACTGGATCAACGCCAACCGCGAAGCCGAGAAGATCGAGCTGGTGTTGCTCCTCGGCGACATCGCGTGGGGTACCGGCGAGGTCACGCGCACCCGCGGCATGCTGGACGCGCTCGAGATTCCGTACGTCCCGGTGATCGGCGACAACGAGATCCACAACGGCGACGAGGCGCAGGTCGCGGCGGAGTGGGCGTCTCATTACCAGCTGCTGGCGACGCAGCTCACCGGCTTCAGCATGGCGCCCACGCCGGTCTGGAACCCGGAATTCGGGAAGCTCAGCTATTTCGTGAACTTCGCGTTCCAGCACCGAGGGGTCTCGTTCGTGGCGATGGATTGGGTTTCGCGACTCATGGACGTGATCCTCGGTGAGCAAGCCGAGCTCCACGATTTCGAGGGTGGCACCTGGCCGTGGTTCGTCGACGCCATGCGCGCCGCGCCCTCGGAGCGGCTGGAGAACATCGTGATGCTGAGCCACCACCCGATGCACCTGCAATCGCTCGGGGCGTTCGATTCCAACGAGCTGGCGCGCATCGAGGGCGAGACCGCGCTGCGCGGCGATCGCGTGTACGCGAATTTCGCCGGCCACTACCACTTCTCGTTCCAGCACAGCGATCCGGTCGGTCAGTACGACGTGTACATCACCGATGCGACCTGGGACGACGACAACGTCGTACGGGTGGTGCGCGTCAAGGACGACGGCACCACGATGAGCTACGAGCACCGCGAGGTGGTCGTGCCTGTCGGCGGCTAGCCTTCCAATTCAGGTGCCACCCACCTTGGGTGGAGTCGTGCGTGGTCCGAAGTGCGCCCTCGGAGGCGCAGCGCTGCGAACCGTGCGACGCAGCGTCCGGGCCACGCTCGCAAGAAAGTGAGTCGATTCGATGACCATCGGTTCGGCCCGAATCCTGCGTGGAGCCGGATCGTCATGCCGCGCCCGATTCGATGGCTACAGCCGCGCACTCGCTGGTTCGTTACGTCCCGTGCGCTCGAGGCGCGCTTTCTCTTGGTTCCGAGCGTCGCCCTCAACCAGCGTGTGGGCTTCTGGCTCGGCCGTGCCTTGAAGCGCTTTCCCGGAATTCGAGCGCACGGGCTCTACGTCGCCTCCAATCACGTCCACGCCGTCGTGACCGACCGCGACGGTTCTCTCAGTGCCTTCTGCGGCTACTTCTTCGGCAAGCTCGCCAAGGACGTCAACGCGCTGCGGGAGCGGCGCGGGCCGGTCTTTCATCGGCGCTTCTCCGCCGAGCCCATCCTCGACGACGAAGCCGTCGCGGAGCGCATCGCCTACCTCGTCTGCAATCCGATCGAGGATCGACTGTGTGAGGACTGGCGCGAATGGCCCGGCGTCTTGCTCTGGAGCCAGAGCCGCAAGCCCGAGACGTTCTCGTTTCGCCGGCTCAACGAGACGGCCTACGAGATCGCCAGGGCGCACGCCGAGCGCGACGGCAAGAAGGTGAAGCAGGAGGACTTCTTCGAGGAGGAGATCGTCACGATCTCCCCCGTGGACGATGGAGACGGAGGAGTCCTCGATCCGA
>JAXLQJ010000053.1:0-49451 GCA_046331705.1 bacterium
CGCCGAGCGACGTGAGTCGTTCGCCGAGGCGGCCGCGAGCCATCGGATTCGCCATTCGGGAGGTGCCAGACATGAAGCGACATCGCGTGGTGCGCGTGCTCGGCGCGCTGGTGCTGCTCGCAATGACGATGCTCGTGCCGCGTACACACGCCGAACCGCTCAGCCGCGATCGCGTCCCCGAGCCCCTGCAACCCTGGGTCGACTGGGCGCTCCACGGCGCGCGCGAGTCGCTCTGCCCATTCCTCGCCGGTCAGCAGGACTCGTCGCGCTGTGCGTGGCCGGGACGCCTGGAGCTGGAGCTCGACGAGCACGGTGGCCGATTCACGCAATCGTGGACCGTCGACGTCGAGTCCACGGTGCCGCTACCGGGCGGCGCCGGACGCTGGCCCGAGGACGTGAAGCTCGACGGCGCGGCCGTCACTCCGCTTGCCCGTGCGGGTGTGCCGACGCTCCGGCTGGCGATCGGCGCGCACTCGGTCGCCGGCGTCTTTCGCTGGGACGCGCTGCCGGAAGCGCTGGAGGTCGCTCCCGACGTGGGCCTCGTCTCGCTCACGCTTCGCAACGCCGCCGTCGCGTTTCCCAGCCGCGACACCACCGGTCGGGTGTGGCTCGGCCGCGTCGTGGACGCTCCCGCGGAGGAGGACCGCGTCACGGTGCGCGTGAGTCGGCGTGTCGTGGACGAGGTGCCGCTTCAACTCACCACGCGGATCGAGCTGGCGGTCTCCGGCAAGGCGCGCGAGGTGCATCTCGGCCCGGCGTTGCCCGCAGGCTTCGCGCCACTCTCGCTCTCGAGCCCGCTCGCCGCACGTCTCGAGGCCGATGGGCGGCTGCGCGTGCAGGTTCGCCCCGGCGATTGGACGATCGAGCTGGTCGCCCGCCACGACGGACCCGTCGAATCGCTCGCTCTGCCAGCGCCCACCGACGCGTGGGCCGAGGGCGGCGAGGAAACGTGGGTGTGGGATGCGCGCCCCGCGCTTCGCGTCGTCGAGATCGAGGACGTGATCGCCGTCGATCCGCAGCAGACCACGCTGCCGGACGATTGGAAGAGCTTGCCCGCGTACCGGATGGCGCCCGACGTGACGATGAAGCTCGTCGAACGGCGGCGCGGCAACGAGCCGCCCGAGCCCGATCGGCTCACGCTCGAGCGCGAGCTCTGGCTCGACTTCGACGGCGGCGGCTACACGGTGCGCGATCACCTGACGGGCGCGCTCAACACGAGCTTCCGCTTGGAGATGCCGGCGCCGA
This sequence comes from bacterium, assembly GCA_046331705.1. Lineage (GTDB taxonomy): Bacteria > JADJOY01 > JADJOY01 > JADJOY01 > JADJOY01 > JADJOY01. The sequence goes on from JAXLQJ010000053.1 coordinate 1,246, forward strand.
CCAAGCTCGGGCGCGTGGCGTTGTACGGCCGCGACCAGGTGGTCACGCGCCGTCCCGGCTCGGATCGCGACGGCATCGAGGTGCGCCAAGGTCAGCTCGCCCTCGACGCCGAAAGTCGAATCGATGCCGCGCTGCGCACGCTACCGGCCGTGTCGTGGGACACCGACGTCGAGAGCCTCTCGGCGACGATCCATCTGCCGCCTGGCTGGCGTGTGTTCGCGGCGCGCGGTGCGGATCAGGTGCCGGGCACCTGGGTGGAAGGATGGACACTCCTCGATTTCTTCGCGGTGCTGATCGCGGCGCTGGCGTTCCGGCGCTTGTGGGGCTGGGTGTGGGGTGGCGCGGCGCTGGTCGGGTTGGCGCTGATCCATCCCGAGGCGCACGGGTTCACGTGGCTCTTCCTCGCGGCGGTCGCGTTCGAGGCCGTGCTGCGCTTGCTCGCTCCCGGCACGGCACGGCGCTGGGTGCGCGCGATCTGGATCGTGCTCGTGGGCTACGCGGTGCTGACCGCTGTGCCGTTTCTGGTCTGGCAGGTGCGCGTCGCGATGTATCCAGCGCTCGAACAGCCTCATTACGCGACGCCGGACGCGCCACCCGAAGGCTTCCCACCAGACTTTCTTCGCTATCACGCCGTGAGCGGGGCCGAGGCGCCCGTCGCTCCCGCCTCGCCCGCTCCGCGGGAAGCCTTTCACGCGACGGAGTCGGAGATCGATCAACCCGTCGATCGCGGCAGGCAGAACCTGGAGAGGCGCCTCGACGATCGTTTCGGGTCGCGCAAGTCTCGCGGGCTCGACCTCGGTTCCCTCGTGAGCGAATCCTCGGACGAGCTGCAACGCTTCGATCCCAACGCGGTCGTGAACACGGGTCCTGGCATCCCGTCGTGGTCGTGGAACCAGGTCTCGATCGGCTTCAGTGGTCCGGTCCAGCGCGAGCAAGACGTTTCGCTCTACCTGCTTTCGCCAGCGATCAACGCGTTGCTGAACGTGTTGCGCGCCACGTTCCTCGGCTTGCTGGTGCTCCGTCTCCTGGGACCGCGCGGCGATCGCTGGCCGAAGTGGCTCGGTGGCGGCGCACGATCGGCGCCGGCGGTCGCGGCTGCCGCACTCGTGACGATGGCGATCCTCGCCGCGCCGAATGCCGCCCGTGCCGACGTCCCCAACCAGGCGATCCTCGATCAGCTCCGGGCACGTCTCACCGAGCGCCCCGTGTGTCATCCCGATTGCGCGAGCATCGCCCGGGCCTATTTCGACGTGAGCGGCGGCAGGCTCAAAGCCCGCCTGGAGGTTGCCGCGCTCGCCGCCACCGCGATTCCGCTGCCGGGAAGCGGCAGCTCGTGGACTCCTTCGCAAGTGCTGGTCGACGGCAAGGCCACAGCGGCCGTCCGCGACGAGAGCGGCACGCTCTGGGCGTTGCTTTCCGCCCAGTCGAAGGAGGTGCTCCTCGACGGTCCACTCCCCGAACGCGACGAGGTGGCGATCCCGCTTCCGCTGGTCCCCGCGCGCGTCGAGGTCAAAGCTCCCGGCTTCACGATCGAAGGCGTCCACGAGAACGGCGAGCCCGATTCGAGCCTGACGTTGCGCCGTGAGCGCACCGAGCCGGCCGACCCCGACGCACTCGACGCAAACTCACCTCAGGTGTTGCCGTCCTTCCTCTCGGTCACCCGCTCGCTCAGCCTCGGCCTCAAATGGGAGGTCACCACACGCGTCACGCGGCTCTCGCCGAGCGGCGCGCCGGCCACCGCGCAGATCCCGCTTCTTCCGGGCGAATCGGTGACCACCGAGGGCAGCCGTGTCGAGAAGGGGCATGTGCTGGTCACGCTCGCGTCCGACAGCGACGAGGCCGAATGGTCGTCCACCCTCGCGCAGCAGGGCTCGCTCGAGCTGGTGGCTCCCGCCACCGCCGACTTCGTGGAGATCTGGCAGCTCGGCGCCAGTACGCTCTGGCACGTCGAGGCGACTGGATTGGCTCCCATTCATCCCGGCGACGTCACCGGCGTGCGCGTGCCCGAATGGCATCCGTGGCCCGGCGAGAAGCTCGCGCTCGCGATCACCCGTCCGGAAGGTGTCCCCGGCGCCACGCTCACCATCGATTCGAGCCTGCTCGCCGTGACGCCCGGCCTGCGGTCCACCGACTCGACACTCACGCTCTCGATCCGTTCCAGCCGCGGCGGTCGCCACGTCGTCACGCTGCCGGCTGGCGCGGAGCTGACGGCGGTGAAGGTCGGTGACGTTCCTCAGCCACTGCGCATGGATGGGTCACGGGTGACGTTGCCGATTCATCCGGGGAGCCAGGTGGCCGAGATCGCGTGGCGCGAGGCGCGTGGCATCGCCACCCGCTTCACCACGTCGCGCGTGGACGCGGGTGCGCCGAGCGTGAACGCCACGGTGCGCGCCGACGTGTCGACGAATCGCTGGGTGCTGTTCGTGCACGGGCCGCGGCTCGGGCCGGCGGTGCTCTTCTGGAGCCTGCTCGCGGTGCTCTTGGTGGTCTCGATCGCCCTCGGTCGCGTGCCGCTGACACCGCTCGGGGCGCGCCACTGGTTCTTGCTCGGGATGGGGCTCACGCAGTTGCCGATCGGCGCGGCGGCGATCGTGGCGATCTGGCTGCTCGCGCTGGGCCTCAGGCGCGAACGCGTCGCGGCGCTCGACTCACCGGAGCGACGCCGGACGTTCAACCTGGTGCAGGTGGCGCTCGCGACGCTCACGCTGGTGGCGTTGGCGACGCTCTTCTGGGGGATCGAGAGGGGGCTCTTGGGGCTGCCGGAGATGCAGATCCGCGGCAACGGTTCGAGCGGCAGCACGCTGCGCTGGTTCGCCGATCGCGCGGCGGGAGAGCTGCCCACGGCCTGGATCGTTTCCGCGCCGCTTTGGATCTATCGCGTGGCGATGCTGGTTTGGGCGCTCTGGATCGCGGCCTCGCTCATCCGTTGGCTCAAGTGGGCGTGGGAGTCCTTCACCACCGGCGGCGGCTGGAAGCCTGCGCCGCCCAAGCCGCCCAAGGGCCCGAAGGGCGTGCCGCCGCGTCGCGAGCCGAGCGTTCCGCCCCATGCCCCGCCGGCGGCGCCGGCCCCATCCGGAGCCACATGACGAGCCGCTCACCTCAGGCCTTTCTCACCGGTGGAACGGGATTCATCGGCGCCCGCCTCGCGGCACGGCTGCGCCGCGAAGGTCGCGCCGTGCGCGCGTTGGTGCGCACGCCGGCGAAGGCTGCGCGGCTTCGCGAGCTCGGCTGCGAGCTGGTCGCCGGCGATCTCACCGAGCCGGCGAGCTTTCGCGACGCCGTCCGGGGTTGCGACGAGGTCTTCCACCTCGCCGCCTGGTACGAGCTGGGTGTCCCCGCCGCGCAAGCGCAGCGCATCCACCGCGTCAACGTCGACGGCACCGAGGCCGTCCTGGACGCGGCGGCGCGTGCCGGCGCACGGCGCATCGTCCATTGCAGCAGTGTCGCCGCGCTGGGGCCGACCGGCGGCAGGCTCGTCGACGAGACCCACACCAACGACGGCCATTACCGAAGCCTCTACGAGCGCACCAAGGCGGAAGCGCACGAGCTCGCGATGGCGCGTGCCCGCGCCGGCGCGCCGATCGTGGTCGGCATGCCGGGCACGGTCTACGGCCCCGCCGATCCCAGCCTGGTCGGCCTCTTCCATCGCGAGCTCGTGCGCGGGCTGGTGGTGGTGGGTGGGTTCGACGCGATGAGCATGACGCTGGTGCACGTCGAGGACGCCGCTGACGGGCTCTTTCGCTGCGCCACCCGCGCCCAGGCGGGTCAGAGCTACGTGCTCGGTGCAGACGTCGTGACGATGAAGGAATGGATCGCCACGGCTTGCGATCTCACGGGAATCCGCCGGCCGCTCTTCAGCGCCCCCGCGGGGCTCGTGAAGGCCGCGGCGCCATGGCTCGCCCCGCTGGCGCGTCTGGCTGGACTGCCACCCGAGCTCGTGAGCGAAGGTGTGGAGATGAGCGCCGGGCTCACCTGGGCGTTTTCCGGCGACAAGGCCCGCCGCGATCTCGAATGGCGCCCGCGTACGTTCGACGCAGGCCTGGCCGAGACGCTCGCATGGTATCGCGACCGCTACGCGCCCAAGCGGCGATTCCACCCGCGTACCGAGCGTGCCCGCGCGGCGCTCGCCGCCGCCGGCATCACTCGCTGACGGGCACGGATTCCGTCGCGATCCCGACTCGATCGGTGTCCGGCTGCCCGGGCAGCAGCAAGTCTTCGAGGAAGTACGCCGCGAGGTCGTGGCGCCCACGCAGCCCGGCCTTGCGATAGAGCGTGAGCGCCTGCGAGCGCACGGTCTGCTCGCTGGTCTTGCGGATGCCCGCGATCTCCTTGTGGCTCAAGCCCTTGAGCAGAAGCAGCCCCACGTCGCGCTCGGAAGGCGTGAGCTGCCAATCGTGGAATTGGCGGTCGATCGCCTCGCCCAGCCCATCGAGGTAGCTTCGTGCCTCCCCGCGCCAGCGATCGACCTCGCGATCCGCCCGCTCCAGATGTCGCGAGAAGCTCGCGACCAATCGTTCGCTCTCCTCCAGCCTGCGTTGCAGCGACTGGACGCTCGCGATCACCAAGCCGATGGCCGCGAGCTCGACGGCGAGGTGACTGGCCGTCGCGCCGCGAAGGGCGTCATCTCCGACGTCCAAGAGCGCGAGCGAGAGCAACGACGCCCAGAGCCAGCGCACCCGCTCGACGGTCCGATACGGCGCGGGTCTGTCTTGCGCCGTCCACGGCGCGACGCGGGCCTCGAGGAGGCCTTCTACCTTTGTTGGATGTTCGGCGAGGGATAGCCGGGGGAGGATGATCGGCGTCGTCACGGATTCCTCGGGGGGAAGGCAGGTCGGGCCGCTCGTTGCCATTCGCACATCCCGTACCGACCAACCGAGGTGCTGAAATTCCTTGCAAAAGATGCGTTGGCCTTGTGAGATCGCTCACAGGCCGTGGGGTTCGAGCACGTAGCCGATCGGCGGCGGCCGTTGTCCGATCGTCTACGCGCGGTGCATTCGTCATCGTCCGTCCGGGTCGCGGCAGGTGCTTCCCGATGGCCGACCTGACGTGAGGAGAATTCCGATGCGAGACCACTCGTCGCCATTTGCCGTGCGTCGTCTTTCCGTGCTCGTCGCCGCCCTCGCGCTGGCGAGCTGCAACACCCCACCCGTCTTCACGTCTAGCCCTCCGCTCGTCGCCAGCGCCACCGTCCCGTACGCGTACCAGGCGATCGCGAGCGGGGTCCCGGTTCCCACGTACGCGCTGGTGGCCGGTCCCACCGGCATGACGGTCGATACGACCACGGGATTGGTGCTGTGGACTCCCGCGCTCGATCAGGTTGGCGCCCAGCCCGTCACGCTGCGGGCCACCAACGCAGCAGGCTCGGTCGATCAGAGCTTCACGATCGACACGCAACCCCTGCCGCCGGCATTCACCTCGACGCCCCCTCTGGTGGCGAACGTGAACGTCCCGTACGTCTACGAGGCCGCGGCGAACGGAGCACCCACGCCGAGCTTCTCGCTCGTGACGGGCCCGGTGGGAATGACCGTCGACGAAGGGACGGGCCTGACCCTGTGGACTCCGACCCTCGATCAGCTCGGCGCGCAGGCGGTGACCATACGGGCCGAGAGCAGCGCCGGCTTCGCCGATCAGAGCTTCACCATCGACACCCAGCCCGAGCCGCCGGACACGACGCCGCCCACGGCCCCCCAGAACCTGCGCGCCACCGATCTCACGCAGACGAGCTACACGATGCTCTGGGACGCGCCTCCCGAAGGTGACGTGGCCGGGTATCGGCTCTACGAGCGTTCGTTCTCGAACCGCCAGGGCTTCTACACCTGGAATCTGGCGGCGGACGGCCTCGCCGCGACGACCTACCCGCTCAGCAAGAGCCAGATTCGCTGGACCGGCATCTTCATGGTGCGTGCCTACGACTCGGTGGGGAACGAGTCGGCCAACTCCAACTCGCTCGCTTCCACTTTCCTCACGCTGCCGAGCGTCGGCCATCCGATGGTCGGCACCAACGAGCGCGCCGCGGCGGTGATCGGCGAGCACCTGATGTTGATCGAGGGTGTCGACAGCTATCCCGTCGAGTACCTGGGCGGCTATCAGGTTGCGGTCTACGGCAACCCGCTCCCAACCGCCGAGCTGCTCGCGGCACCCGAAGGCGTGGTGCTCGAGCCCATCAATGCGTCCACGTTTCGCCTGGTCTGGGATCCCGTGACCGGCGATCCCGGCACGCGCAGCATCACGGTGCGGGCGACCAACAGCGAGGGCACCGCCGATTTCACCCTGGACTTCGAGGTCCATCCCGCTGGCACCGATCTCTTGGCGCCCAGCGGCACCGGGATCGTCTCGGTGCAGAACGCGCTCGGCGGCTGCAACGTGAGCTGGACCAAGTCGACGGACAACCACGAGATCGCCGGTTACTCGATCCGCGGCCAGCGCCACTACACGGCGCACCCGAACAGCTTCGGTTTCGTGTCGTACGGAACCGCGACCTCGGCGTTCGTGAACACGGTGCCGAGCGGCACCACCGGGTGGACGCTCTACGTCTCGGCCTTCGACGCCGCCGGCAACTACTCGTACCCGAACGGCGGCGGCACCACGTGCTCGCCGACGTGGTGAGCGCCGCAGCGTCCTCGTCTCAACGGACGTGGAATGGACCCGGCGGCACCGACGCCACACCATCGGCACACGTGAAGCGGGCGCGCCGCTGTCGATTCACCGCGGACGCCCACCCAACTCGAACCGGGGGGAGTGGAGGACTCGGGATGCGAAGCGCGCAACGGAACGTCCTGTCGATCGTGCTCGCGGTGCTGGCGCTCTCGTTCGTTGGCGCGAGCCGATCCGCCCGCGCGGACGTGCTCGACCCCTTCTACGAGTGGGGCGCGGTCCAGTATTTCCAGTTCAACATCGAGCAAGTGGCTTACGACGCGCCCTCGCGCCAGGTCGTGGTCACGTTCTCGGTGACCAACCCGCAGAACGGGAACGCGCCGTACGACATCTTCGTCGACGAGCCCTTTCTGCCGGACTTGATGACCGAGCTCACCATCGACATCGGCTGGAACGCGAAGGAGTTCACGAACGTGGGCAGCGGCGACCCCGAGGGTGCCGCCTATCCCATCGCCATCAACTTGCTCACGTCGTCGCACGTGCTCGCGGACAATCGCTATTGGGTGTCCGCGACCCTGCCGGATGCCGCCGTGGGAACGGGCGAGGTCGTCTTCGAAGGGCATCCGCGCTGGTTCCGCGAGTCGGCGGGGATCTACGTCCGCGTGCCCGTGAAGACCGTGTACCAGCTCTTTCCGATCACCGACGCGCAGGTCGTGCCGCGTCGCGAGGTCGTCGATTTCGCGAAATGCCAGAACTGCCACAACGGCACCAGCAAGGACGGCTGGGGCCTGCCGATCTATCGGCTCGCGCAGCACGGCGCGAACCGCAACGAAGAGCTGCACGCCTGCCAGGTCTGTCACAACGCCAACCAGACCGACATCCCGTTCCGCAAGTCGGGCGCCGAGGTCTCGGTGGACTTCAAGTACCTGCCGCACGCGATCCACGGCGCGATCATGCGCGAGAACCCGCTCACGGTGATCTCGTTCGGCGGCATCCCCATCCCGTTCTCGGTGGTCTCGTTTCCCGGCGGCCTGGCGAACCTGAAGAAGTGCACCAACTGCCACATCGACGTGAACGGCAAGGGCACGTTCGAGCTGCCGCTGCGCCCGGAAGTCCTGGCGACCACCGTCGACACCCGCAGCACACCGGGTGGGTTCCTCGACATGGATCCGACCAACGACCTCAACATGACGCCGACGATGGCGGTCTGCTCGGCGTGCCACGACGGCAGCGAGGCGATCGCGCACATGACCTCGGCCAGCGCAGGCGGCTCGCGGACGGCGCTCCAGGCCGACATCGACTCGGGCGCGATTCGCGAGCACTGCGTCGATTGCCACGGCAAGGGCAAGGAGAAGGACGTCCGCGCCATCCACCTCGACGGCGAGGGCGGTGGCTGCGCGGTCGCGCGCGGGGTTTCCGCTCGCGGCGACGGCGCGTTGCTGGCGTGGGTGACGCTCGCGCTCGGGCTCGTTCGCGCCGGCCGCCGATCCCGTCGCCTCGTCGCGCGAGCGCGCTGAGGGAAACGCGCGCGCCGGCCGCGTCCGCGCGGCGGGCCCACCACTGCACCGCGTCTGCACCGAAGGCCGACAGGTTCTCTCGCCGAGCCACCGCGCGGATCCTCCGCGCGGGTGGTTGCGCCGCGAGAGACCCGTCCGTGCCATTTGCGAGCTGGCTGAAGCGCAACGCGTACGCGTGCCTCGGGCTCGGCGCGGCAGCGTGCGAATGGCTGGCGCTGCCGATCTTCGCCGCGTGGGGCGTGGGGCAGATCGAACGCGAACGGACGGTCGCCACGTCGCTCTGCTTCTACCTGCCGTCGCTGGTGGTGGCGGGAGTACTCGCGGCGGCGTCGCTTCGGGCGCGAGCGCGTCGGCGCCTGGCAGGGGCCGCCGGGTGGTTCGTGCTGGCGCTGCTTCCGGCGATCGTGGTCGTCGCCGTCGAGAATCAGTGGACCGGCACGGCGCGGGCTCATGGCGTCTCGATGGCGACGGCCACGCGGCGGGTCGTTCACTGGAACGTGTGGTCGGGCTTCGCTGGATCGTGGTTGGTGCGCCGCGGGCTCGAGCACGAGCGTGCCGACCTTCTGGTCGTTTCCGAGCTGCCGCCCGAGCGCTCGCTCGACCTGGTGGTGCCGCGCGTCGCAGGCGACTGGTCGGCGGCTCGGCGCTGGCAGCTCGCGGTGGTCGCCCGCGGAGCGCTCGAACCCGGCGCCCTCGAGCGAAACGGCGCGGCGCGCGTCTGGCCGGTCACGTGGTGGGCGTCGGAAGGCGAGCGCATCGAGGTGCTGGTGGTCGACGTGCCGTCGGACCCGAGCCAGCTGCGCAGCCCGATCTTGCGCTGGGTGCGGCGTCGCATCACGGCGCTGGCGCCGGACTTGGTGGTCGGCGACTTCAACACGCCGCGCCGGGCGCGCGGTCTCGAGGCGCTTCCGCCCGGCTACGCCCACGCCTACGAGCGAGCGGGCTCGGGCTGGTCGGCGACGTTTCCGGTGCCCGTGCCGCTCTGGGCGATCGATCAGACGATCTTCGGCGAGCGCGTCGAGCCGATCGCGTACGTGCTGCGCACGCCGCTCGGCAGCGACCACCGCCTGCAGCGCTTCGACTTCGCGTTGCACGCGTGCTCGCCCTGATTCGCGCGGGCCGATCGCGCCGCGCAACCGCCTGTATCCGGTCCCGGGCCGTCCGTGGTACGAGCGACTCTTCGTTCGTGGACCCCTCGATGGCCGATCGCTCTCCATCCGCCGCGCCGTCCGGCTCGCCGCCGACCTTCTCGCTGGTGATTCCGTGCTTCGAGGATGCGGACCGGCTCGAGCGCAATCTGCCGTTGGCGATGAATCACCTCACGCATGCGGGCGTGGACTTCGAGGTCGTGGTGGTGGACGACGGTAGCGCCAACCCCGATCGCACCGCGGAGGTCGCACGCACGCTCGGCGTGCGCTTCGCCTCGAGCCCCGCGCATCGGGGCAAGGGCGCCGCCGTGCGGCTCGGCATGCAGCTCGCGACGGGACGTTTCCGCGCTTTCACCGACGCCGACGTGCCGTTCGAGCTGGACGCGTTGGACCGACTGCTCTGGTATCTCGACTTCAAGGAATTCCACATGGTCGCCGGCGATCGCACCCTCGCCGAGTCGGTCTGCCCGGTCGCGCAGCCGTGGGTGCGTCGGCTCGCGAGCGCCACGTACTCGCAGATCGTCGGCAAGCTCGTCGCCACCGGCTGGTACGACACCCAGTGCGGGCTCAAGGGCTTTCGCGCCGAGGTGGCCGACGACTTGTTCGCGGTCGCACGGATCGATGGCTTCGCGTTCGACGTCGAGCTCTTCTACGTCGCGCTCAAGCGCAACTACGACATCAAGCGGATTCCCGTTCGGCTGCGAACGAGCGAGCGTTCGAGCGTGCGCCTGGTGCGCGACGGCTTCGACATGCTGAGCGACCTCCCGAAGCTCAAGCTGAATCACGTGCTGGGGCGTTACGCGCCGCGCGTCCCGGTGGCGCCCTCGGTGCAGAGCGCTCCGCGCGAGGCCGAGGCCTGGCTTCGCGAGCGGCAGCAGCTTCCGCGCTGAGCGTCGGCGTCCTGCGCCGGTCACTCGGCAGGCAGCAGCGTGGCCAAGGCGCGCATCGCTTGCGGCGAGGTGGCGAGGATTGCCACCGCGTCCGAATCAACCACGCTCGACTCCGGCAACATCCCATCGTTCGAGTGCCACGTACCATCGGCTCGCAGCGCTTCCACGTGGAGCGGGATGCCTTCGCGCGCTGCCGCGGACACGAGCCGCGGCGCAATCTCGAGCGCCTCCGGCTCGCCGTGCGGGTGTGCGCGAGGTCCTGGCAGCAAGAACATCGTGCCCGCATCGGCGAGCCAGTCGTGGGTGCACGCGACGGCGCACGAGGTCGGCGGCGGACAGCAGGCCGCCACATCGGGGCGCTCGAGCGCGAGCGGCCAGGCCCAATGGTACGTCGACACCACGCGGGTCACGGGGTGCTCGGCCAGCTTGGGCAGAATCGCGTGATGCACCGCGACCGCCGGGTACGCGAGGTTGGGGTGCTCGACGTGAAACCGCTTCTCGTACGCTTCCACGCCCGAGAGGGTCCAGATCGCGACGAAGCCCACGGCGCCCGCGCGCGCCAATCCGCGCATCGACCACGCGTGCGCCAGTGCCAGCCCCGCAAGCCCGACGAGATGCGGGACGATGGGGGTCACGTTCCACGCGGCGCTGTCCGCGAAGCGGGTGAGCAGATGGGGCGCCAGCGTGAAGAGGCTGCCCGCCGTATGGATCTGCGCGAGGTACCGCACGCGCGCTTCGTCATCCGAGCGCTCGCCCGCCGTCTCGTTCTCTGCGCGCCGCGTGGCCAGTCCCCGAATGCCTCCCCACACCGCGAGCCCGAGTAGCGCGTAGAAGAGCGGCCACTCCATCAGCCGTACGCGCTCGGGGTGGAAGAGATTCGCGAAGCCTCGCTGCGCCAGCGCGAGCACGCTCCCTCCGGCAGGCGCGGCGGTGGGCCGCCACACGAGCGACAGCATGCGCTCGAACACGGCCGGGCCGGCGGCGCGAGCGTCGAGCGCCAGCAAGGCGATCGCGCTCGCCAGCGCGCCAGCAGCGAGCGCGCCCAACCAGGCCGCCAGGCGTGCAGCGCTCGCGCTTTGCCAGCGAAGCCACGCCAGCGTCGCGGCCACGGCGGCAACCGTCGGGAACGCTGCCGGCGCCACGAGAGCCAACGCGGCGAGCGCGGCGCCGAGCAGCGCTGCGCGTCCCGATGTGGTCGCGCTGCGAGGGCCGGGTGCCAGGGTCACCGCCAGGGCGGCCGCCACCGCACCGGCGCAATAAGTGCCGAAGGTCTGGATCGTGTTGGTGATCCAGCCTTGCTGCGGGAAGAGCAGCAGAACGCCCGGCACCAGTGCCTGCCACGTGGGCAACAAGCCTCTCCACCAGCGCATCCACAGCAGCAGCGTGGTGCCGGCGAGAACGATCGCGATGAGGCGTACGGCCATCGTGATGGCGTGCGGGCTCGCGACCGGCAGCGCCGCGAGCAGATAGCCGAGGGCCACGCCGCCGCCGTTCACGTGGCCCGTGGGCGGGCTCAACACCAGCCACTCGCCGGCGCGAATGCGGTTTCGCGTGTCCACCACGTCGTGGATCTCGTCGGCATGGAGCACGCCGAAGAACCCGTTGGGGAAGACGAAGATCTGTGCGTGGATGGCGGCGAACACCAGCGCGATGGCGAGCGCGGCTAGCGTTGCGAGCCTGGCGCCGTCGCGACGGACGGCGGACGGCGTGCTCGCGCCGTCGTTGCTCACGGCAAGGCCGCCAGACGCGGCCACAGCACCGCGAAGTAGGCGGCAGCGACCAGCTCGTGTCCCTCCGGCGTGGGGTGCATCCATTCCTCGAAGAGCGGATGCTTGCCGATCTCACCGCGTGCGAATTGCTGCTCCATCCGCGCCGCCGTGAGCCCGCGCTGCGCAGCGAGCTCGCCCAGCACCAAGTCGAGCGATGCGTTCACGGTGTTTCGTCCCATGGCGAAGTCGTCGATCACCTGCTCCAGATCGGTGAGCGCCAAGTCGCGCTCACGGGCGTAGGCGCGCACCGCCGGATTGTGGACGCGCTCGATGTAGGCGCGCCAGTCGTCGAGCGAGAACAGGGTGGCGCAGGGAGACGTGGGGCAGCGGTAGTGGTCGAAGTCGTGAGGCACGGTGGTCACGACCGCGAGCGGTATCCCGCGCGCGCTGGCGAGATCGAGGATCGCGTCGAATCGCTGGCGGGTGTGAAGCCAACCGAGGTCGAAGTCGTCGAGCATGGAGGGGGACGGAGCGCGCGGCGTGGGATGTTCGCGCGTGCACTCGGCCCGCCAATTCGGTGTCTGCTTCCAGGCATCGGGTGCGGGACGCACCACGCGTGCGGCGGAAGCGATCAAGCGCTGGCGCCGGTGGTGCTCGCGCTCCGCGGCGAGCTCCGCACGGTGGCGCGCGTGCCACGGCGAGAGCGCCGTCACGTCGTCGAGCGAGCGCTCGCCGTCGAGGTAGGCGCGCACGACGTCGTCCCCGCCTTGCCCATCCACCGGGCTCTGGCTGTCCTGGAACACGTCGCACGAGACCACGTCGTTCACCTCTTCGCCGAGGATCACGCCGTCGAGCTCGAGCGCGCCGGCCCGCCATTCGAAGAACTTCCGCGAGTCTTCCGACGTGCCACCCTGGAACGCGGCGTTGAGCACTTCGAAGCGCGTGCGCTTGCCGTGCCTCGCGGCCGCTTCGCCGAGCAGTCGTTCCAGCTTGGCGGGCCAACGCAGGTGCCAGATCCAGCCGCCGCTCGTCGAGCCTCCCAGCACCAGCAGGCGGTAGGTGTCGGGGGGCTTGGGCGTCGCATAGACCCGGTCGATCGGCCCCAGAAAACCCTGCGGCGTCGTGGTGAAGCCCTGCGCGGTCTGACAGCCGGGAACCAGACAACGGTCGAGCGGGGCGTTCCACAAGCGCCCGCAGTCCGCGGCGCCGAACGCGGTGCAATGAACCCGCAGCAGGGCGCCTGGGCCGGGAATCGGGTCGTCGGGAACGACTTGCGCCGCAAGCGTGAAGTGGAGCCGGATGGCGATGACCAACGCCGCGCCGGCGAGCGTCGACGTCAGCGCGGTGAAGACGAGCTTGCGGAAGAGCGAAGGGCGCGGCTCGTGATCCGGCATCGGGCGATGCGGGCACGCGACGCGGGCGCCGCGGGCGCACTCCTCACAGATCGCGCCAGCGCGGATCGTTGACGCGCGTTTGCGCGATGAAGCGGCGCAGGTCGCCGACGGTGGTGATGCCGTGGCTCGCGCCGTAACGCAACACCTTGGGACCGCTCTTGAGCAACAGGCCGACGTAGCCGCGCACCAACAAGCGGCGAAACGGCGCTACCACGCGAAAGCCGATCTGCTCTTCGGGATTGCGATCCACGATGGCGCGGAAGAGCGCCACGGCGAAGTCGCCCACGTCGCCGGCCACCGAGGTGATGGCGTCGATGGAGGGAGGCGTGAACCGGAACGCGAAGTCGGGATCGGAGGTGGGACCGGGAAGCAGCAAGCTCTGCCCGTCGTGGCGAAGGAGATGGAACTCGCCCGGGACGTGGCTGAAGTAGACACGGCTCGAAGCGCCGTCGGCGACGTTCTTCGCTGCGGCGATCCACGCCGGATGGCTCAGGAAGAACTGCGCGAGCTTGGAGACGTAGGGGTCCGAGTATTGGGCGCAGTCCTCGATGCCGTGCGGATGCGCGGGCGAGCCGCTGCGCTTGGCTCGCGTGCGCCCCGAAGGTTGTGTCGCCACCGTCGCCTACCGATCGAAGTGGATGAGTGACGGGTCGTAGCCGTCGGGTGTCTCGTAGCCGAGCAGCGCGAGGCAAGTCGCGGCGACGTTGGAGAGGCCGCGGCGTGCGAGCGCCGTGTTCACCTGGTACTCGCCCGCGTAGAGCGGATCGAAGATCGCGAACGGCACCGGGTTGAGGGTGTGGCTGGTGCGGGATTGGGGGCGGCCGGTGAGTTTGTTGGGCTTCGGCTCCCCGTTCTTGTCGCGCTCGAACATGTCGTCGGCGTTGCCGTGATCGGCGGTGACGATGGCGATGCCGCCCAGCTTCTCGACGGTGCGCAGCAAGCGGCCGAGGCTCAAATCCACGGCCTCCACGGCGAGCACGGTGGAATCCAGGGCGCCGGTGTGCCCGACCATGTCGCCGTTGGCGAAGTTGATGCGCGCGAAGCGGTGGCGTCCGCTCTCGAGCGCGCCGATGGTGGCGTCGGCGATCTCGGCGGCCTTCATCCAGGGCCGCTCCTCGAACGGCAACCGATCGGAGGGCACCTCCACGTAGGTCTCGGTCTTGGGATCGAAGCAGCCGCTGCGATTGCCGTTCCAGAAATACGTGACGTGGCCGAATTTCTGAGTCTCGGAGCACGCGAACTGCGTCACCTTCGCCGCGGCGAGCATCTCGCCCATGGTTCGGCCGATGGCCGGTGGCTCCACCAGGTAATGCTTCGGGACGTGGGTGTCGCCGTCGTATTCCATCATGCCGGCGTAGAGCACCTGGGGGCGCTGGCCGCGATCGAAGTACGGGAAGTCGTCGTCCCCGAAGGCGCGGCTGATCTCGATGGCGCGGTCGCCGCGGAAGTTGAAGAACACCACGGCATCGCCGTCGCGGATCGGCGCGACGGGCTCACCCTTCTCGGCGATCACGAACGCCGGCAGATCCTGATCGATCACGCCGGGCTTCTCGGCGCGGAACGTCTCGATCGCCTGGGTGGCGCTCTCGAAGCGGCGCCCTTCGCCGCGCACGTGCGTCTTCCAGCCGATCTCCACCATGCCCCAGTTGGCGCCGTAGCGGTCCATGGTGACCTTCATGCGCCCGCCACCCGAAGCGATTCGGAAGCGGCGGCCGTCCTTGCCATCGAAGTCGGCGAGGATGCGCTCCAGGCGATCGACGTAGACGAGCGCGCTCGTCTCGGGGACGTCGCGGCCGTCGAGGAGCGGGTGCACGTAGAGCTGGCGGACGCCCTCCGCGGCGGCGCGGCGAACGAGCGCCTCGACATGGTCGAGGTGACTGTGGACGTTGCCGTCGGAGAGAAGGCCGATCAGGTGGAGCGCGCGGTCGCTTGGCGTGAGCCGGTCGACGATCGAGCGCCACACCGCGCCCTGCCAGAGCCGCCCCGACTCGATCGCCGCGCCCACCAGCTTCGAGCCCTGGTCGAAGACGCGCCCGGCGCCCATCGCGTTGTGGCCGACCTCCGAGTTGCCCATGTCCTCGTCGGAGGGGAGCCCCACGGCCTTGCCGTGCGCGCGCAGCTCGATCCACGTGTGCTTCGCGCGTAGCAGGTCGAGCGTGGGCTTGCGCGCCAGCTCGACGGCGTTGCCTGCGTCGAGCTCACGGCAGCCGATCCCGTCCATGACCACGACCAGAAGCGGCCCGGGCCGGCCGCGAAAACGGGGATTCAGGGTGAGCTTGAGATCGTCGGCCATCGAGCGGGCTCCCGAGACGACGAGGGCGGGGCCACCGCGTGCGGCGAACCCTGCGGCAGCTGCATGTCGAGATAGCCGACGCCAACGGCGTTGAGAAGCACCGCCTCGGGCCTGGCGCGGCGGGGTCCCGCGCGCTTCGAACGCGCGCCGTGTGGCGCGCTCGTCACGGCCCCGGCTTGGGGCCGGGGGTGGGGGCGTCGTCACCCATGAGCGGGTTGTGCTCGCGGGCGGCGAGGCCGGTCATGAAGAGCTGAGCGGTGGCGTCGCTCTCGAGGAGCTGGTTGATGAGCGCGCCCAGGCGCACGCCGGCGCGGGTCAGCTGGTCCTCCACGACGCGCCTGCGCGCGTCGCCGTAGGCGTTGGTGACCACGCCGTCTTCGGGCAGCTCGTAGGCGATCTCGGTGGCGATGCGGTGGGTTTCGCGGGCCCAGGCCAGCGGATCGAGCTGGGTGCCGGCCATGGCGCGCTCTTCGTCGCCGATACGCGCGCCGAGCCGAGCCGCCACGTCGCGCCACGAGCCGGGGATCTGCTCCACCAGGGTCGTGTCCCAGTATTCGTGGAGGGAGATGCTGCGTTTGCTCGCCACCGCGGGCCGGATGTCGATGCGATTGCCGCCGCCGTCGCGGTCGAAGCCGACGTGCAGCGGCTGGTGGATGTCGCCCACGAAATGGCTCAGGAAGGCGAGCGCCCGTAGCGAGCCGCGGTTGGGCTCGCCGCCGGCGATGAGGGCGCGGGCGTAGTGCTCGATGCCTTCGGTCACGCAGTGCTCGCGGCAATCGCGGGCGAGGTCGATGTCGCCGTGCGCGCCGCGCTCGATGTGGACGTCCAGGTAGTGACGCGGCTTGTCGTCGGCGTAGCGAGGGTCGTCGCGCACCAGGTCGGGCCAGAGGCAAGTCTCGTTGAACTGGGGGTGGTCGGGATCGGTGGCGAGCAGCTCGCGCACGTTGCTCTTCACGCGCGCCGTCAGCTCGTTCCACGCGATCTCGCACACGATGCGATGGCCGGCGAAGCCCCACGCCTTGGCCTCGCGCGGAGATCCGGACGCGACGGCGGCAAGCACGACCGTCAGCAGCGTGACGCGGCGGGCGCGCACCATCGATGGCGAGATCCGGCTCGAGGCCAAGCGCGTGGGCACGATCACATCCGCATCCCACCGTCGATGTCGATGCACCGGCCGGTGAAGAAGTCGCATTCGATGATGAACTTGATGCCCATGAAGATCTCCTCCGGCAGACCGGGGCGGCCGAGCGGGACGGCCTTGAGCATGCCTTGCAGCACCTCGGGCCGCATGCCCTTCAGGATCGGCGTCTCGATGAAGCCGGGCGCGATGGCGCCGGTGCGGATCCCGTAGCGCGCCAGCTCCTTGCCCCACAGCTCGGTGTCCGCCACCAGGCCGGCCTTGGCCGCCGAGTAGTTGCTCTGCCCGGGGTTTCCGTAGCGGGCGAGGCTCGAGATGTTCACGATCACGGCGGGGCCAGCGTCGTGCTCGATGACGCGGGCCGCGAACTCGCGGGTGCAGAGGAACGGGCCGGTGAGATCCACGTCGATCACCTTCTGCCATTGATCGAGCGTCATCTTCTTCAGCGTGCCGGTCTCCTTGTCCTTCTTGACCAGCAGCGCGTCGCGGAAGAGGCCGGCGTTGTTGACGAGCCCATTGAGCCCTCCGAAGGCAGCCCAGGCCTCGTCCATCAGCTTCACCACCGCCTCTTCCTTGGAGACGTCCGCGGTGAAGCCCTCGACCTTGCCGGCGAAGCCCTTCGCTTCCGCCTTCAGGGATTCGAGGCCGTCGGCGGCGATGTCGCACGCGGCGACCTTGGCGCCGAGCTCGGCCAAGCGCAGCGCGAAATGCCGTCCCATGCCGCTTGCCGCACCGGTCACGACGATCTTGAGCTGATCGAGCTTCATCGATTCCTCCTGTTTTCGAGCCACGAGACGCGAGCCGGAGGGGTTTAGCAGATCTCGCGAGCGCACCGTCAATCCGCGCGCGCACCCACCGAGCGCGCGTTCCGGGATCTCGCCAGGCAGCGCCCGATCGCGCAGATTGGGGCCGCTCCTGACACTCGCGGAGGTTCGTTCGTGGAGCTCAATCAAGTGACGATCCCGGTGCGGAACCTGGATCGGTCCATCGCGTTCTACGAGCGTCTCGGGCTCACGCTGATCGTGCGCGCCGAGGATCGCTACGCGCGCTTCGAGCTGCCCTTCGGCAACGCGACGTTCTCGCTCCACCACGCGGACGAGGTGCGCGCTCCCACGGGCGTGGTGATCTATTTCGAATGCGAGGATCTCGACGAGCGCGTCGCCAGGCTGGTCGCGAGTGGCATCGTGTTCGACTCGCCGCCCGTGGACCAGCCTTGGGCGTGGCGCGAGGCCTACACCCACGACCCCGACGGCCACGTGCTCTGCCTCTTTCGCGCCGGCACGCACCGGCACAACCCGCCGTGGAGGCTGCAACCCCCGGCGTGACGGCCCGCGGAAGGGGCCGCGGGAGGATCCGCGATCCCGGGCCGGGCTTCACCGCGTGGGCGGGTCGAGCGCCGCGACACGATCGAAGAGCTCGAGGAGCGACGTCCGCACGTTGCCGCGATGGCGGAGCAGCACCTCCTCGAGCAGCGGTTCGAGACGCGCCGCGTGCGCGGGCGCCAGCTCGTCGAGGAGCTCCGCCAACAGCGCGACGCTGGTGCGCGTCTCGAGCAAGGTCGGCAACAGCCCGAGCCGGTGGCTGGTGACGACCAGGCCCCGTGCGCGGCGTGCGGCGCGCCGTAGCCGCATCCATTCCCATCGCGACGCATGATCGGCGCCGTCGAGAAGCACCACCTCGTTCGCCTGCGCCCGCTCGAGCACGGCGCGCAGCTCGTGCCGCGCGGCGGCACGCTCGCCCGGGTCGAGGCGAAGCCGGATCGGCCGCAGACCGAGGAGCGGCAGGCGCCGCGCCAGGTCGTCCAGGAACGCGGTCTTCCCCGTGCCGTCCGGCCCCACGACCGCGGCACGAAACCCGAGTCCTTCGAGTCGCACCAGCAGCTCGGGCCAGCTCGCGCCTTGCGGCCGGAAGGCGAGCGATTCGAGCCGCTCCACCCGGAGCGGGTTCTGGCGTGGCTTCACCCGAGCCTCGCAGTCGCGAACCTCAGGAACGATCGAGAGCGGGGGCGGCGCCGGCGTCCGCTTCGGCTGTGAGGTCCACCTCCGTGCCCGTGGGCGAGAGCACGATGCCGTGCTGCACGACCTCGTCGCCCGGCTCGCTCACGGCCTGGAGCGTCCACAACACGGAGAAGAGCTTGCCCGAGAAGCTGTACGGACCCGCGGGGAGCGAGAACGCGAACGCGCGCTCGCCGCGGGTCGGTGGATTCTCGACGGTCAGCGTTTCGACCACGTCGGCATCCCGCGTGCCTTTGCCCTGCGTGTGCCAGAGCAGCTCGAGCCGGATCGTTTCGATGCGCTCGCCGGCCAGGTCCCAGCGGAGCCGACCGCGCAGCTGCTCGCGCGGACGGAAGGTGTCGCGTTCTTCCTCGAGCTCGATTCGGACGTCGCTCACGCCGCGCTCCCGGACGCGCCGCCCAGCTCCGCGGGCACGACCACGATCGGGTACTTCTCGCTCACGTTCGGCCAGCGGCGGATCTCGCCCTCGAGCACCAGGTTCCAGGTGATCTTGTTGTTGGGCGCCTCGAACGAGTGGATCGTGCCCGCCGGCACGGTCACGCGCTCGCGGCCTTGCTCGAGCTCGCGCCGGTCGTCGGTGTTCACGATCTCGATCTTGCGGAAGGTGTTGCGCTCGGTGTGGGTGCTGGTGCCGCGCCGGTAGCTCACCTCCTCCACGCCTTCGAGATGGATGGTGAGCCGCTCGATCACGTGCGTTCGCCCGCTGAGCTCCCAGCGCAGCTCGAGCTCGCCGCCGAGCGGCACGCACGCGCTGCGCAGACTGACGGTGGCGCGCGGATTCGCGAGCGCCAGCACGCTCCAGAAGAAGCCGCCGATCAGCGCGAGGCCGATCAGCTCGAATGGGATGAGGAAGATCGCGAGGAACCACTCGGGGCTTCCGCGCTGGAAGCTCAGCACCAGCTGCCACACGAAGACGCTCACGATGCCGTTCCAGAAGAGCGCCACGAAGAGCATCCCGAAGACCCGGCCGAATGGCGTCGATTGCGGCTCGAGCGTGAGCGCGCCGCCCCCGCCCGGAACCTTCGGCAAGTAGCTCTCGGCGGCGAGGGCCGCGCTCGCGACGCGCGACGGCGAGGCGGCGACCGACGCGTGGCGGCCGCGCGCCGGGTCCGCGAACTCATCGCGGGCCGTGGATTGCGCCTGGCGGCGATCTTGCCCGCGCGAGCGCAGCATGCCGAAGAGGCCGCCGGCGCCGACCAGCGCGAACACCAGCGGCAACGCGAAGAGCAGCGCCGACGCGCCGACCCGAGGCTGGATCACCGCCAGCGCTGGATCGCGCGGGTTCACGTAACACGTGAAATCGCGCCCGGGCGGGTACTCGTCGACGATCGCCTGCTTGGCGCCGCGCCCGCTCGAGCTGCCGCCCGGGAAGCGCCAGCGGTTGGATCGATACGTGTGTCCGCCGACCTGGTAGCGATAGAGGATGTCGACCGAGTACGTGTAGCTCGTGTGACCGTCGCTGGTGGACTCGTGCTCGCGCACGTTGCTGGCCTCGACGGTGCACGGCGTGGGCGTCCAGCGCGGCGCTTCGAACGCGTTTCGCGCGTCGTCGACGAGGAAGTAGCCGACGCCGAGCCCGACCGCGAGGAAGAGGCCGAAGAAGATGGCGGGCACGACGGTGGTCGCCGCCGATTTCCGGCCCACCGTGTCCTGAATGCGATCCGCGCGAACCTTGGTCGCCGCGGCCGAGCCCACCCAGACGCCGTAGATTCCGCCCGCGCCCACCAGCACGAACACGAGCGGCAGCAGCACGAACAGGCCGATGGCACGCGAGCTCTGCTCGAGGATCGCGTCGGCGTGGTTTTGGGGATTCACCCAGCACGGCACGGCGGCGCCGGGCACGTAACGGTCGAGGGCGCGCTGCACGGGCGTGTAGTCGCCGTGGCTCGCGCTCGAGGTGCCGATCTGGCTGCTGGTGAACGATTGCCCGCCGATCTCGTAGCGGTAGGTCACCGCCAGGCCGTAGGGCGCCGAATCGCTGCCGGTGTCGCGTGGCTCGCTCGTCTCGATGGTGCAGCGGTGCTGGGGCCAGCCGTGGGCATCCGAGTTGCGCAGCGTGGCCTTGACGATCAATCCGGTGAACCCGAGCCCGAACGCCAGAAACACGCCGAAGAAGAGCGTGCCGCAGCCCTTCCCCATGGGCGTGCTCGCGCCGCTCGCGCTCCCCGTTCGCGTCGAGATCCGCGCAGCCATGGCCGGGGTTCTACACGATCTCGCTGGCGGAAGGCGTCCGCGTCGCCGCGATCAGTAGAGCGTGTGCTGGCCGTCGAGGATCTCGCGCCACAGATCCACCGTGTGCGCCAGGTGTCGACCGGCCAGCGCACCGATCGCCGCGCGAGCGCCATCCAGATCGCGCGCCGCTTCACCGCCGATCGCGATCTCGACGAGCGCGGGCTCGGTGATCGGGTGGCCGATCTCGCTCACGAGGCAGCACCTGGCCTCGCTCACGCCGGGGATCTCGCGCGCCACCGCCGCGGCGAGGGTGCGCGAGGTGATCTGGTAGAGCTTGCCCACGTGGCTGATCGGGTTCTTGCCGGCGGCGGCCTCCAGCGTCATCGGCCGATGCGGGGTGATGAGCCCGTTGGCGCGATTGCCGCGGCCCACCTCGCCGTCATCGCCGGCTTCCGCGGAGGTCCCCGTGACGGTGAGATAGACGCTGCCGCGCTCGGGGTCGTCGGCGGTGTTCACGTGCACCGTGACGTCGCGGCCGGTCTGCTGGCGCGCCAGCTCGCGCACCTGGCTCGCGAGCCGCTCTTTCTTGTCGAGGTAATCGGCGAGGCTCGCGACGTGACGATCGACGAAGGCGCACGCCACCGTGAGCCGGAGGTCCGCGTCCTCGCGCACCCCCATCACCTTCACGTCCTCGCCCAGCTCGGGGTGCAGGCGCTTGGTCTCGGCTGCGTTGATGTGGCGCTCGACGGCCAGCACCAGCCGCTCGAGCTCCGTTTCCGGCGCGAATCCCACGCCACACGAGCTGTCGTTGGCGCGTGGCGCGCCGCTGCGTCGTTGCCGCGCGAACACGTCCAGCAGGTCGACCGAGCCGGGACGGATGCGACACGCGATGCGTACGTGCTGCGCGGGATCCAAGAAGCGAAAGCGCGCCGCCACGAACTCGCGAACCACGGTCGCGGCGATGTCCTCGACCGGGACCACGACGCCGCCGACCTCGCGAGTGGCGCGCCCCGCCAGGATCAGCTCGATCGGCTCGTCGACCCGTCCGCCGCCGAAGCTCGGCCGCGCCGCGCCCCCCACCAGCAGCACCTTGTCGACGTTGTGGTGGAGCACGCAGCCGAAACGATCCACGTAGAAGCGGCTGAGCGCGCGGCTCAGCTCCTCGGCGATGGCGTCGCAGAGCGTGTCGGGATGGCCCGCGCCCTTGCGCTCCACGACCTCCACGGAGCCGGCCGCGCCCAGCGCGGCTTCGATGCGACGAAGGCGAAGGGTCACGAACGCAGCCGGTGGTTGACCACGAACTCGGTCGCGGGCGAGGAGTGGCGCGCCACGGTCCGCGCGCGCTCAGAAGAAATCGACGAAATGATAGAAGACGCCGCCGATGGCCTGCTGGATCTCTTCCTTGAACTTCTCGGGCTCGATGCGCTGGTAGCGGTAGCTGGCGGTGAAGCTCACGGGTGCCTGGAGCAGGCTGTAGAGCGAGTACGACAAGCCGCCCTCGACGGCGAAGCCGCCGAAACCGTTCGGGTTGGGCGGAAGATCCACGCCCTTGCTCGCGTCGACCAGCGAGTACACGTAGACGCTGCCGACCGCATAGGGCGTCAGCCCGAGGTCGCGGAAGGTGTAGCTGAAGGTGGCGCCGGTGATGGCCGACAAGATGGTGTAGTCGGCTTTCGCGACCTCGATCTCCGGGCCGACGCGGGTCGGCACGCCGTCGGTGACGTTCTGCAGCTCGTACCGCACGCCGACGAACGGCGTGACCGCGAACGGGAACTCGTTGCTCAGGAACAGGCTGTACTTGACCGCGCCATCGAGGTCGTGTTTCTGGGCGTTGCGATTGATCGACGTTTGACCGCCGGGCAGCGTGTCCGGGCTGCCGACGCCCTCGTACACGTAGTTCGAGTAGATGTATTTGGTGGTGACGCCGAAACGGCCGAAAGTCAGGTCCACGATTGGCGAGAGGAAGAAGCTCGTGTCGCTGATGGACTCGGTTGCGTCGAGGGGGTCGGTGACCTGCGGGCGGTACATGCCGCTCTGCAAGCCGAGCGAGAGGTCGCCGGCGCGCGCGCTGGACGCCGCGAGGGGAACGCACGAGAGCAGCGCGCCCGCCGCGTACGCGATGGTGCGAAGAGTCGAGCGACGCGGCCGGGGCATGCGCAACGAACCGGAATGATGGAGAATCACACGTGACGGACGCGCGAGCGATCTTGCGTCACCCCCGCGGGGGCGTCAAGGGAAGCAGCGGCCGTGGCGAGCGTGGCCGATGAGCGAGCTCGCAGCGCCGATCGGAGACGGGAGCGGGGCCGGCAAGCACCGATCGGTCGGGAGAGCGATCGCGCGCGAGCCGCTCGTGCACTTCGTGCTCGTCGCCGTGCTGGTGGTCGCCGCGCGCTGCTGGCTTCGTGACGGCGCGCTCCCCGCCGACGCCCGGCGAGCGCCGATCGTGCTCACGCAAGCGGACGTGGACGCGCGCATCGCGCGCGAGCAGGCCGCGAGCGGCAAGCCCGTGAGCCCGGCGCGCCGTACGGCGCTGGTCGAGCAGCTGGTGCGCGACGAGGTGCTCCACCGCGAAGCGCTCGCGCTCGGCCTCGACCAGAGCGACGAGATCGTGCGCCGGCGGTTGGTGCAGATGATGGAGCTTCTGCTCGCGACCGCGGCGCCCGACGATCCGCCGAGCGACGCCGAGCTCGTGGAGTACGTGGCGGCGCACCGCGAGAAGTTCGAGCGTCCCGCGCGCGTCGCGTTGACGCACGTGTTCGTGGGGCGGGCGGCGCATCCGGAGGACGGCGAGCCGCTCGCGCGCGAGCTGCTCGCGCGCCTCGCCGCAGGAGCCGATTCGCGGGGCCTGGGAGATCCCTTCCCGCGCGGCACGGCCTTTCCCCCGCGCACCGTGAGCGAGCTCGATGCGAGCTTCGGTCCGCTCTTCGGCGAGCGCGTCATCGAGCTGCCGGTGGGACGCTGGTCCGGGCCCATCGCGTCGAGCTATGGGCTGCACTTGGTCCGGATCGATCAGCGCATCGAACCGGCGGTGCCGCCCCTCGACGAGATCCGCGCCGAGGCTCGCAAGGCGCTGAGCGAGACGCGGCGGGAGAGCGCTGCGCGCATGGCCTATCGGAAGATCGAGAAGCGCTACCGGATCGAGCGGCCCGCGGGGATCGCCTCCGAAGCGGGAGCGTCGGAGTGAGCCGGTCGGCTCGGTGGCTAGGCGGAGCGTGCCTCGTCGTTGCGACGACAGCGGCGGCGCACGGCGTGGATCCGAGCATCGTCGACGTCCGCGAGGCGCCGAATGGTCGCGTGGACGTGCGCTGGACCGAGCCCACGGGGTTGATCGACGGTCCTGGGCTTCAGTTCACACCCACCGCGCTACGCGTCGATTTTCCCGATCACTGTCGGATGGCGTCTGCGCGGACCAGCGAGAGCGTTCCGCGCGGCATGGAAACGCGCTGGTCGCTCGATTGCGGGTCGCGGGGCCTCCGCGATGGCGACATCCAGGTTCCAGGGCTTCTCGGCTCGGCGAAGCTCGTGATCCTGCGCTTCCGCACCGCGCGCGATCGCGAGCCGCGGATCGCGATCCTCACCGGTCGTCGCGACGCGTTTCGACTGAGCGCAGCGAGCGACTCCGTGCGATCGCTGCGCTCGCGGACCTCGCGCGGCGACGACTGGCGCGCCACAGCCTATCTGGCGGCGGCGTCGGTTCTCGGCGCGATCGCGATGCACAGGCGACGACGCGGCGTGCTCGCGTGGCTGTTGCTCGTCTCCTCCTTCTGGCTCGCGTCATTGCTGATTCCAGGGGTTCTCTTGATGCTGGCCTCGGACGGTTCGCCAGGGTCGATCGACTGGTCGCTAGCCGCGCCCGGGCTTGCGGTGCTCGCGGCTTGGTGCGGGCGACGGATCAGCGGGCCCGATCCGCGCGAACGGACGAAAGATGCGGCCGCCCGCACGTTCGTGCTGCTCGTCCCGCTGGTGATTCCCGTGGGGACGTGGTGGGGCAGGCCGGGCGCGCCGGAGTGGGCGATGTTCGCGTTGCCCGTCATGATGCTCGCGGGCGCGCTGCTGGTGCTCACCATGCAGTCGGCGCCGCGGCTACGACTGCTGCTCGTCTACACCGCGGGCATCTTCGCCGCCATCGAGACCGCGCTCGCGATCACGTCGTGAACGTCGCGCGGCGACCGCGCGGTCAGCAGGCTGTCAGGGAAAGACCAGCTTGGGCTTGACGTGATTGCCTTCGACGCCGCTCGGTGAGACCACCCAGGCATCGATGGTGACGGACTTCTCGTTCGCCATCGTGACGCAACCGCGGAACTCGAGCGTGTCGGTGCCAACCAGCACCACGGTCACCTTGTCCTTGGTGGGGATGTCGTGTTGCACGCTACCGCTGACGCCGCTCGGCTGGAATCGTCCCACCAGATTCAGCGTCCCGCCCACCACGTCACCCGAGTATTCGGCGCGCATCACGTACGCGGCGTCGGCGTTCTGGTCCTGGCACGCCTTCTGAAGCGTGCGGTCCGACGAGAACGACAGACTCGCGTTGGCGAGCCGCGGGATGGTCGGGTCGCTGCTTCCGTTCCCGTCGTCTCCGCCGCAACTCACTCCGAGGAATGCCGCCAAGCCGATGATGGCGATGAGACTTCGACGCATCTCTTCCCTCCTTGCCGGTTTCGCCGGTAGTCGGTGAGAATGCTAGTCCATCGCCCGAATTAATGCGAGCCGCTCGCGACACGATCTCCCGCCGTAGCGGCGCGGGTCGCTGGTCTCGGCGTCGGTCAGGCGCTGGCTTCGCTCACGCGTTGGCGACGGCGTCGCGTATCGGCCCGGGGACCTCGGCGGTCCAGAAGAGATCCGGCGTTGCGCTCTCCGGGCTCCAGATCTCGAGGCCGCGGCGGATGATCGTGTTGTCGACGGCGCGTGCTCGCGCCGGCGCGTCGAAGCCCGTCCCGCTGAGCGCCTTGCCCGCGCCCCAGATCATCCCGACGAAGATTCGGTTCATCCAGCTCGCCGCACCGGGATACGAGTCGACGGCGCGCGCCCAGCTCGGCGTGAGCTGCTCGCGGGCATAGGTCAGCAGCCCGTAGGCCGCCACGTCGTGGAGCGCCAGGTTGGTGCTCGCGATCAGCAGCGCGGGCTCGATCGTGGCCGTGTAGCCGAAGTCGGGCCCGTAGGTGGTGAGCGCCTTCGACGCGTCGGTCACCACCAAGCGCACGCGGTCCATGATCTCACGGGCGCTCGCGATTTCCGCGCACTTCCACAGGAACGTCTCCGCTTGCTGGTGCAGCTCGAAGCGGCTGTCCTCGCGCAGCCAGCCCACGGCGGCCTTGAGCGCGAGCGTCGCGCCGCCCAGCACGTGGGTGCTGAGCCGCGGCAGATAGACGACGTGATCCACCTCGCGCAGCAGCGTCGGGATCATCAGCGGACCCTTCCAATGGTCCGCGCTCCGGCTCTCGCCGGCGAAGTAGGCGTCGTAGCCCGGCTCCTCGAAGCCCGCGATCTCGGCACCGCCTGCGATCGCCGCCTGATCGAGCCCGTTCTTCGCCAGCGTCTCGCGGGTGCTGCCGCGCTGCTTGCTCGGCTGATGGTGCACGAACTGTACGCCCGGATGATCGGCGAGGATCACCCGACCGGCACCTTCGGCGCGAAGGATGCGCGCCATGGCCGTGACCAGCTCGGGACGGGTGGTCGCCGGGAATGGGTTGGGCGAGTTCGACGCGACCTTGAGCAGCACGCGATCGCCGCGCCCGAGCCAGCCGAGCCCGCCCAGCTCGTCGATCGCGTTTCGCGCCGCCGCCTCGACCGCCGTCACGTCCACCGGCGCCAGCATCGGTGCCAGCACCACGCGCGCACCGCGTCCGTTTCCGCTCATGCTCGCCTCTCCTTCGTCCGAGCCACACGCCGGCAACACCGCGCCCGCCACGGCGGTCGTCATTGCGCCGATCACCTCACGCCGTGTCCACGCTCGTTCGTCCGACATGCACTCTCCCCGTGCAGACCCGCGCAGCCTAGCGCCGAAGCGCGCGCCCGTCCGGTCTGCAGGAGCGATCGCGCGGCAGCCGTCGGCGCGGTGCGGATCTGACAGCCGTGACCCGCGCTGTGTGTGGCTTCGGTCACGATCGTCGCACGACGTGAATTGACGTGTTGCGCGACGCGCAACACAATGTGCTCATCCGATGATCACATCGTTTCGTCACAAGGGGTTGGGCCGCTACTATGCGACCGGCAATCTGCGCGGAATTCAGCCGAAGCACGCCAAGAGATTGCGGATGCTGCTGGCGGCGCTCGACACCGCGCAATCGATCGCCGATCTCGACGTTCCGGGATTCCGGCTGCATCCCCTGAAGGGGCAAGCTCGCGGCCGATGGTCGATCTGGGTGGATGGCAGTTGGCGTCTCACGTTCGAATTCGACGATCGCCAAGCGCGCTTGCTCGATCACGAGGACTATCACTGATGGCCATGCACAATCCGCCACATCCCGGCGAGTTCATCGTTGCCGTGTATCTGGATCCCAACGAAGTGAGCGCGAGGGATCTAGCGGCAAAGTTGTGCGTCGCGCCGTCCACGCTCAGCCGCATTCTGAATGGCACCAGCGCCGTGACGCCGGAGATGGCGCTGAGGCTTTCGAAGTGCCTGGGGCGATCGCCGGAGAGCTGGCTCGCGATGCAGCAAGCTCACGACTTGTGGCGCGCCAGGAAGCGCGTGGATCTGCGATCCGTGAAGGTCCTCAAGCTGGCTGCCGCATGACGAGCACGCGATCGTCAGAATCTTCGAGCACCGATTGGCGAGGCCGCGACTCCTCGTCCCGATGGGGTGATCGCCGTTGAGCCGATGCCTTGTGGCAGGAGGCACCTGTTCAGTGACCACACCCTTCCACGCCAAGTACTGGGCACAAAGTCTCCGACTTGCCCGTCACAACGGTGTGGAGGCCATCGCGCGCTCGATCGGTAACGCGCGGGTCGCTGCGCCAGCGGACGAGATCGTGCGCCAGTTCGACAGGCCGATCGACAACAAGATCGACATCCGCAAGATGCTCTTTGGCGGGTTCGAGAAGTGCCTCTATCCGACGCAGAAGTTCGACTCGGACACGGAGCGTCGTTTCGCCGTAGTCATCGAGAAGGACAAGGCCGTCCTCAAGTGGCTCAAGCCCGGCAAGGGCGTCTTCCAGATCCGCTACTCGAACGACGCGGACTACGAGCCCGATTTCGTGGTCGAGACCGAGAGCGAGAAGCTGATCTGCGGGCCCAAGGCCGCGGACCGCATGCAGGACCCGATCGTCCTCGCCAAGGCGCGCGCGGCGGCCACCTGGTGCAAGCACGCCACACAGCACGAGAAGGCGAACCACGGCAAGCCGTGGCGCTACCTGCTCATCCCGCACGACGCCATCGCCGACAACATGACCGTGGCTGGGCTGACGTCCGGGTTCGAGATCCCTCAGGACACCAAGTAAGACGGTCGTTCGCCGTCGCGATGCGCCCCTGCACGCGGGTCGGACACATCCTCTCGACTCGATCGTCGCCGCGCCCTCTGGGGCGTGCGCGCGCCGGAAGAGGTGAACCATGACCGAGCATCACTTCGACGTGATCGAAGGCGCGCGCGTGCCCATCAAGTGCTGGACGCGCGGCGTGCCGTTCGAGGCCGAGGCCAAGCAGCAGCTTCTCAATCTCGCGCGCATGCCGTTCATCCACGGATGGGTGGCGGTGATGCCGGACGTGCACCTCGGCAAGGGCGCGACCGTGGGCTGCGTGATCCCGACGCTCGGCGCGATCATCCCGGCGGCGGTGGGTGTCGACATCGGCTGCGGGATGATGGCCGTCCAGACCTCGCTCACCGCGAGCGATCTGCCCGAGAACCTGCACGGCGTGCGGGCCGCGATCGAGAAGGCCGTTCCACACGGCCGCTCGGAGCGATCGTGGAAGCGGGACGAGGGTGCCTGGGGCGAGCCTCCCGAGCACGTGCTGCGCGAATGGTCGCAGCTCGCGCGGCGCTTCGAGGAGATCGCCGGCAAGCACAAGGCGATTGCCAAGTCGAACCACGTGACGCATCTCGGGACGCTCGGCACGGGCAACCATTTCATCGAGGTCTGCCTCGATGAGAGCGATCGGGTCTGGTTCGTGCTCCACAGCGGCTCGCGCGGCGTGGGCAACAAGATCGGCAGCTACTTCATCGAGCTGGCCAAGGAGGACATGCGCCGCCACTTCATCGATCTGCCCGACAAGGACCTCGCGTATCTGCCCGAGGGAACCGAGCACTTCGCCGACTACCTGGAGGCGGTCGAGTGGGCGCAGGACTACGCCGCCCGCAATCGCCGGCTGATGATGGAGGCGGTGATCCGGGCGGTGGGATCCGTGAGCGGCATCCCGCCGTTTCGCGCGGACTTGATGGCGGTGAACTGCCACCACAACTACGTCGCTCGCGAGCACCACCTGGGAAAGAACGTGCTGCTCACGCGCAAGGGCGCGGTGCGGGCGCGCAAGGGCGATCTGGGCATCATCCCGGGAAGCATGGGAGCGCAGAGCTACATCGTGCGTGGTCTCGGCAACGCCCAGAGCTTCCACTCGTGCAGCCACGGCGCGGGCCGCGCCATGTCGCGCAACGAGGCCAAGCGGCGCTTCACGGTGGCCGATCACATCGCCGCGACTCGCGACGTCGAGTGCCGCAAGGACGCCGAGGTGATCGACGAGACTCCCGCGGCCTACAAGCCGATCGACGCGGTGATGGAAGCGCAGAAAGATCTCGTGGAGACCGTGCACACACTCAAGCAAGTGGTGTGCGTGAAGGGGTGACGGTGACGCGGTCGTGAGCGCCGTGATCGAGATCGACGGGGCGATGGGCGAGGGCGGCGGCCAGGTGCTCCGCACGTCGCTGTCGCTCGCGGCCGTGACTGGGCGAGCGGTGCGCGTGCGGCGCATTCGCGCCAATCGCAACAAGCCTGGCCGATGCGCCAACACCTCACGGCGGTGCTGGCGGCGGCGCGCGTCGCGAATGCCGAGGTGGTGGGCGCGGCAGTCGGCTCGACCGATCTCACCTTCACGCCTGCCGGCGGCGCGCGAGAAGACGCGGCCGGGTCGCCTCTTCACCTCGAGCTCTCGGTCGGCACCGCGGGCAGCACCACGCTCGTCCTCCAGACGATCCTGCCGCTGCTGCTCGCGTCGCGCGCCGCGGCGTTCGTGCGACTCACCGGAGGCACCCACAACCCCATGGCGCCGCCGTTCGATTTCCTGGCGCGCTCGTTCCTGCCGCTGGTGCGCCAGATGGGTCGCGAGGTGGAGGCCCGGCTCGTGCGCCACGGCTTCCATCCGGCAGGCGGCGGTGTTCTCGAGGCGCGCGTGTCGGCGAAGCCCGAGGGGCCGCTGCTCGCGCCGATCTCGATCCTCGAGCGCGGCGAGATCCGCGCGCGCCGAGCGCGCGCGCTGCTGGTCAACCTGCCGCGCGACATCGGCGAGCGCGAGGTGAAGGCGGTGTGCGATCGCCTCGGCTGGCCGGCCGCGTGGTGCGAGGTGGCGGTGCTGGGCGACGTCGCGGGTGTCGGCAACGTGCTTCAGCTCGAGATCGAAAGCGACGCGATCACCGAGGTCGTCACCGCGTTCGGCGAGCGCGGGGTGCGCGCCGAGACGGTCGCCGAGAACGCGGTGTCCGCAACGAAGCGGTATCTCGCCGCCGACCTGCCCGTGGGCGAGCACCTCGCCGACCAGCTGCTGCTGCCGATGGCGCTCGCGGGCGGCGGCTCGTTTCGCGCGCTGCCGCTCTCGCGCCACGCGCTCACCAACATCGAGGTGATCCGCGCGTTCCTCCCCGTGTCGATCGAGGTGCGCGCCATCGAGCGCCGCGCGGTCGAGGTGCACATCGGCTGAGCCGCCGCCGCGGCGTTGCCGCCGCAGCGCCGCCGTGCCGCCGCAGCGCCGCCGTGCGCCGCGTGATCGTGCGCGGTGAACCAGGTGCGCCGCCGCGACGAATCCCTTGCGGGAGGGGTCGAACCGCTGGCCCGAGCCGCGTGGCGCGCGCGGGCCGGCATGCGAGGAGAAGTCGCATGCGTGTCACATGGATACGACGGGTTCGTCCCTGGATGGCGATGGTGTGGATGGTCACGGTCGGGGCCGCGACCTCGTGCGGGAGCGGAGACGACCACGGCGGCGGGATGGCCACGCAGGTGAAGGTCGCGGTGCGGGAATTCCAGGTGGTGCCGGAGCGGGCGAGCGCTCCCGCGGGGCGAGTGACCTTCGCGGTCACCAACACCGGGACGGAGCTTCACGAGTTCGTCGTCGTGCGAACGGACCTGGCGCCGGATGCGTTGCCCACGAACGCCGACGGCAGCTTCAACGAGGACGACGCGAGCGTGGACGTGCTGGGCGAGATCCCGGAATTCGTGCCGGGGCCGACCTACCTGCTCACCCTCGATCTCACGCCGGGCCATTACGTGCTGCTCTGCAATCGCGTCGAGGTCGAGGACGCCACGACCGTCGCGCACTACCACCAAGGGATGCGCACCTCGTTCTCCGTCGAGTGAGCCGAGAAGACCAGACTGAGCCAACGCTGAGCCGCGCAATCCAGAGCGCCCCACGGAGCGCGTTCGTCAGCGCTCCGTGGGCCAGGTGCGTTCGAGCGGCGTGTCGGGCGCAAGCGTCACGATCTCGTCGTGGGCGCGTCCGGAATCGAGGTCGACGTAGCGGATGCGGTGCAGGCCGGGCGGCAGCTCGCCGTCGAACGGCGTCAGGCCGAGCGACCGGCCATCGACGTAGATCGCCGCGGCGTGGGCCGAGCGAAGGCTCACGCGGACCGTCGCGGGAGCGAGGGGAGGCGCGGTGCTCGACGGCGCGATCGCCGCGGGGCTCGCCGGCGAGCCGACGACGCGGGTCGGCGGCGTGTGGCGCGCCGCCAGCTGGATCGCGCGCGCCTCCCGAGCGCGACGCAAGCCCTCGCTCGATTCCGCGCCGAGCGCACGCGCCAGCTGGAACGTCTCGATCGCTTCCAGGAGCCGGCCGCCGCGCAGCAGCGCGTGGCCACGATCGTCGACGGTGGCGGCCAGGGTGCGGAACCAGCGCTCGCGTCCACGCGACTCGGGAAACGCGGCGAGCGCGAGCGCCGCGGCGCGACCGAGCGCGCGCTCCTCGATCGCGGTCTCGATCTCGGCGCGCAACCAGCGCTCGACGCCGAGATCCACCGTCGCCGCGCCCGCGATGATCAGTGCCGCGCCCAGACCCGCGATCGCCGCGAGGCGCCGATACGGGAAGCGCCGCGGCGCCACCGAGGCGGCGCAGGCACGTAGCGCGCGCCCCAGCTCGCCGGCGGAAGCAGGCCGCGCGCGCGGATCGTCGGCGAGCGCACTCGCCAGGGTCGCGGCGAGGCTCGGCGGGACGCTGGGGGGCGCGCCGGCGTCGAGCTGGTCGCGGCTGAGCAGCTCGGTGAGCACGCGGGCGAGCGCCCACACGTCGGTGGCGGGCGTGGGCGGGCCGTGGCGCGCGGGAGCGCGCTGCTCGGGCGCCATGAACGCGGGCGTGCCGGCGGCGCCCGCGCCTTCGTGGACGCGATCTTCCCGCGCCGCCGCGAGCCCGAAGTCGAGAACCTTGATGCCGCCCGCGTTCGTCAGGAAGAGGTTGGTCGGCTTGATGTCGCGATGGACGATGCCTTCCTCGTGCGCGGCTTCGAGGGCGTCGCAGGCCTGGATGATCCAGTCGAGCGCCTCGAGCACCGAGATCGGGCGCGAGCGCTCGCGCAGCAATCGCCCCAGATCCGAGCCTTCGAGGCGCTCCATCGCCACGAACGGCGCGCCCTCGTCGCTGCCGAGCTCGAAGATGCGCACGATGCCGGGATGAGCGATACGCCGCGCCAGCCGGACCTCTTCGAGGAAGCGTTCGCGTCCGGCGGCCGACGGCGCGCGATCGGGGCGGACGACCTTGATCGCCACGGGCTCGTCGAGCGCGGTGTCCCACGCCGAGTAGACGACGCCCATGCCGCCGCGGCCCAGCACGTGCTCGATCCGGAAGCGCCCGGCGAGCTGCGTGCCGAGCGCAAGGTCGCCGCGAGCGCGCGTCACCAGGCTCGCCAGGGGATCGGACGCGAAGCTGGCGGTGCTGGCGTCGGAAGGCTGGGAGTCGCTCATTGCTCGCCGGTCGCGCTGGGCGGCCCTTTCCCGTCCGCGAGTCGCGCGAGGCGGGCGTAGAACGTGCTTCGGCTGCGCTCACCGAGCCAGCGCGCCAGCGCCGCGCGCGAGCCGAGCGCGAGCGCCGCTCGCTCCACCTGGGCGAGGGTGACCAGCGACGCGAAATCGCGCGATCTCCACGCAGCGCGGAAGCTCTCCAGGAAGGCACTCTCTCCAGCGCGCACGTCTCGTGGCAGGTCCGCCAGCGTGATCACGCCGGCTCGCGACGCGATCGCGAGGCGGTGCACCAGCTGCTTGAGCTCGCGCACGTTGCCGGGCCAGTCGTACGCCGCGAGCGCCTCGAGGGCGTCGGGCTCGAGGCGGGCGACGCGGCCTTCGGCGCGCGCGATCTCCGCGAGCAATGCACGCGCCAGCACCGGGATGTCGTCGCGCCGCTCGCGAAGCGGCGGCACCACGATCGGGAAACCGGCGAGGCGATAGTAGAGGTCCTGCCGGAAGGCGCCCGCGGATACCGCCTGCTTGAGGTCGCGGTTGGTCGCGGCGATGACGCGCGCCCGTGCTCGGCGCTCGCGGGTGGAGCCGACACGCACGAAGGTGCCGTTCTCGAGCAGGCGCAGCAGCTTCGGCTGGAGCGCCGTCGGCAGCTCGCCGACCTCGTCGAGAAAGAGCGTGCCCGCGCCCGCCGCTTCCACGAAGCCGGCCTTGTCGCGCGCGGCTCCGGTGAACGCGCCGCGCTCGTGACCGAAGAGCTCGCTCTCGAAGAGCTCTCCCGAGAGCGCGGGCGTGTTGACCGCGACGAACGGTGCAGCGCGGCGTGCGCTCGCATCGTGGACGGCGCGTGCGACCAGCTCCTTGCCCACGCCCGTCTCGCCCAGGATCAGCACGCCGATCTCGCTCGAGGCGGCGATCCGAATCTGCTCGACCACCGAGCGGATCGCGCGACTCACGCCCAGGATGGTGGAAGCGCCTGCGCCGCCGTGAACCGCGCTCCCCGGCGCCGGCGCGTCGCCGCTCGCGTCGAGGGTGGACTGCTGGGCGAGATCACCGGCTCGAAAACGCAGCCAGGTCGAGCGCCCGATCACGATCTCGTGGCCGTCCGCGAGGCGCAGCGCGCGGCCGCGCGCGAGCGGCTCGCCGTTCACACGTACGCGGTGTGGCCGATCGGTGTGGTTCTCGAGGAGCCAGTCGTCGCCGTGGCGAGTCAGCGAGGCGTGGCGCTCGCGCGAGACCGTGAGGTCGCTCTCGAAGACCAGGTCGTTGCGGACACCGCGGCCGAGAGTGAGCGCCCGCGCATCCTCGGCCAGCGCGTGCTCCAGCAGCAGCTCCGTGATCGGCCGGCCGCGATGCTTCACCAAGCCCGCTTGAATCGTGAGCAGCGACATGGCCCGAGCGCTCGTCTCCGACGCTCGCTCTCGGGGTCGCGCGTGCGAGTGGACGAGCGTGCGCCGACGCTATCCCGCTCGTCCCGGGGTGTCCACGAGGGTGTGCGGAAGTCGTACGGATCGGACAGGTCCCGCGTGCGGCGGCGGTGGCAGGGGCCGACCGCAACCAGGCGGCAATCGGGCGCTTTCTCGCGCTTCGCGTCAGCGCGCGTCGTTGGCGCGAAGGATGCGCTTCGCCTCTTCTCGCGCATGCCGCGCGAACGGAGGCCACCCCATGCACCACGCACGCGAACGACTCACGATCGACCCTCGTCCTCGTCCCACGCGCCGCGCGCGTCGACGCAACGGTGCAGCGTTCGTCCTTGCGCTGGCGGCGGTCGGAGGATGCGCGAGCGGCGCGGAACCGCTGCCGGACGCTTCGGACGCGGTGGCGGCGAAGCGGCCGCCGCCGCCCGACTTCGCGACGCTCGACGCGGAGATCGACGCGATCCTCTACGACGACTGGCCGCACGGCGATCCGCACGCCTACGACTATTCGCCCGCCGGCAAGCGCGATCCCTTCCGGCCCCCGCCGGACGTCGTGCAGCCGAAGAGCGAGAAGGACGAGGGGCCCGTCATCGTCTCTCGCTGTCCGTCGGCGCTGCTCGCCGGAGTCCACGTGGACGAGCTGCGTCTCGAAGGCATCGTGCGCTTCTCGCGCGGGAGCGACGCGCGCGCGACGGTCGCGGGGCCGGACGGCCGCGGCCTGATCGTCGACGTCGGTGATCGCGTGAGCGACGAGTGCGCCTCCGTCGCCGCGATCCTGGACGAGAGCCTCGTGCTCGCGGTCCCGCAACGGACCCAGCGTGGCCAGGAAGCCCAAGCTCGCCGCATCCTGCGCTTGCGCACCGCTTCGGACGACGCGCCAACGCGAGAGTGAGAGGATGCGGGAATGACACCGGCGAGCCGATTCGGCTCCGCGCGGCAGGGAAGCTGCGCGCCGCGGGGTGGTCCGAGGCTCGGTGGCACGCACGACGCAGGCACGAATGGCGCGCCCCGCTGCGGACTTGGTTGGATGGCCTCGATCGCCGCGCGTCGATCCCTCACCCCGCGCCGTACCAGATCGGGGAGGACCAGGCGCGTTCCTGGATCGTGTCGAAGCGGAACGCACCGGTGTACCGGCCGTCGTCGCCGCGGGTGATCGTGCAGCAGCCTTCGTAGCCGGAGTTGCCGGTGGCTTCGGCGAAGGTGCCGCTCGCGGGATCGAGCGCGCCGCAATCGACGTGCTGGTCGACGCAGCTCGAGGTGTTCCACCGGCAGCTCGGGTTCTCGAGGACACGCGCGTAGTAGAAGGCATCCGCGGCCGCGTCGAACTCGGGGTCGGTGAAGACACCGCAGAGCTGCTCCGGTTGCGCGGCGGTGACGACGCTGCAATCCGACGCGGGCGCGGGTCCGGCGTCGGCGCCGGCCACCTTGAACAACTTGGTGTGCGTGGTTCCGCTCGCGTCCACCCACCCCTTCACGACGTCGATCCGCTCGAGCGGTGTCCCCGGCTTGCGGTCGCCGGCGTCCTGCGCCGCCCACACGAGGATCTGCGGCGCGCCCGCCGTGCCGCGCGGCGGGAGATCCGCGCCCATGGGCACGATCGCGGCGTTGGCGTCGGCGCTCGGTGCTTGGCCCGACGCCACTCGGGCGCAGGCGTCGGCGGGCAGCGCGCCGAAGGATCCGTAGCTCTTGACCAGGATCCGGGTACCGCTGGTGGCGAACGCTTCGCGCCGGCTCAGCGCGTCGAAGATCGAGGTGCGCGTGTTCTCCTCCGCCCACACGCCCGTGAGCCCGCCGGGATTGAACGTGATCGCGCGCGGCTCCCAGACGGGATCGGTGCAGGTGGGATCGCTGGGCTCGCAGCTCCAATGCCCCAGCCGCTCGGTGGGTGGGGCGTCGAGAATGCCGCCGTGGCCGCGCCATTCCGATTCGATGGCGAATCCGGGCGTGCCGTTGTGGGTGTCGGTGGCGGCGGCGAAGCCGAGCTTGTACGGATCGACGCCGCCCAGCGCCGCTTTGAGGCGCAGCCCCTCGGCGAGGCTGTTGCGCACCATGTCGAGGGGTGCCGTGCAATCGTCGGGAGTCGAGCCGTCGCTCGCGACCTCGGTGCAGACGCGCTCGGTCGCGGGCTTGCACTCGGGCGGGTCGCTCGGGAGCCCGGCGCAGATCGCCTTCGCTTTCTCGAAGCGGCACGCGGCGTCGGTTTCCTCGGGATCGAAGGGGTTCGTGGGCAGCCCCGGCGCGCACTCGGACTCGCCCTTGTGCTGCACCATCTCGATCAACCGGTCTGCACGGGCGCGCAGCTCGGCGTCGGCGCGCGTGAGCGGCGCTCCGTCGCGGCCTTCCGGGAGACCGGTCGCGCCGGCGGGTGGAAACATGCGACCGTCGCTCAGGTTCGAGTTGTGGGGGATGGTCAGGTAGCGGCACCCCTCGACGTTCGCGCACTGCGCTTCGAGGGAGTCGAAGAGCACCCACTCGGAATCGGTGTCGAGCGACGAGATCGGCCGCGACGGCAGGGCCGTGCCGTCGAAGATCACGTTGCGGTGAAGCATGGCGCCGCTCGGCTGGGCGCTGAACTCGTAGGCGGCGAAGCTCGTGAACGCGCACGGTTCGTTCTCGGACTCGGCGATCGCCACCGAATCCGCCCAGGCGGAGGTGGTGTCGAGGATCGCGTCGGGGATCTCGACATCGCCGGAGACGGCGCTGAGCGGTGTGTCGCCCTTGACCAGCGCTTCGATGTTCTCGGTGAGGACGGTGCCGAAGGCCTTGCAGAAGGCCGGACGGTCGGGGCGATCACCGTCCACGCCGCACAGGCTCGCGAAGCCTCCCAAGTACTCGCTGTGATCGGTCACGGCCGTGAAATCGAGCGGTCGCGCGAGCCGCACCTGGACGCACGCCTGATCGGCGACGTCGCACGGCAGCCCCACGGGCTCGCCCTTGGCGAAGCGGTAGGCTTCGCGCGGCCCGTTCAGGGTGTTGTAGAAGTACGCGTCGAACGAACGGTTGGTGTGAACGTGCAGATCGCCGAAGAACGCCTGCTTTCGCCCGGCGACCGTCCCGGCGCACTCGCCCGCGGGCGGCGTTGGCGTCTGCTCGCCATGGCTCTTCGAGCACGCCTCCGGAATCGACGAGATCAGCAACAGCGACGCGGCGCTCGCGAGTGCTGCGAGCGACCCGCGCGGGGTGCGCGTCTTCACGGCGAGGATGGTCGGCGATGATTCGACGGTTCGGTTGGCTTCGCGTGTCACGAGCGCTCCTCGGGTTCGCTGCGGCGCCGCGATGCTACTCGAAGTGCGCGGCGATCCTCACGCTTTCCGTGGCCTGCGGCTCGGGCTCGAACGGCACCGCTCCGCTCGGCCCGTCGATCCTCGCGGCCTACTACGGCTACGACGATTGCCTCGGCGTCGCCGACGCCAACGGCGATGGCACCAACGCCGACGAGGCCGCGGCCGCGGGATGTCGTGTGGTCGCCGCGGCCGACGGGACGGCGGTGACGAGCGCGCCCACGCCGCTCCAGCTGGCGCTGGTTTGCGCCGGTCAGGCTGGCCCGGAGCAGCTGGTGCAGCTCGACGGCATGCCCGTGGTGTTCTCGCACCAACTCGTCCAGGACACCCTCGACGCCGACGACTTCGAGATTCAGCTCTCCGACGGCACCAGCCGCACTCCGGTGTGCGCCACCACCGCACCAGCCAACGAGGAGAACGAGGACCGCACGGTGTTGTTGATCGGCGACTTCGGGTCGCGTCAGCCCGTGTCCGGCGAGACCGCCGGTGGTCCCTCGCCGGTGGAGCTGCGGGTGGTCGGTTCGGTGGAGCTGGAAGGCACGGATGCGACGACCGGCGCGCCGCTCGACGCCCGCGGGCTTTCCTATGCGGGCCAGTACCTCGACTACCGGCTCGGCCCGGGAGTGTTGCTCGCCGAGATCGCGCCCTTCTCGACCGACGGCGAAGGAGCCGTGGGGCGTGGGCTGCCGAACGATTGCCGCACGATCTTCCCGGACACCACCCACGTGGTGCGGGTGACGTGGAGCGGCGGCGTGTCCGTCGACGGCGTGCGCGCGATCCCCTCCGATCGCACCGCGACGTACGACGTGCGCGTGGAAAACGATCGCGGCGAGCGCGTGAGCATCGGTGATGCGTCGCTCGGCGACTCGATTCGATTGCTCGGGCTCGCCGACTTGGGCGATAGCTTCGCTTCGTCACCCGATGCTGCGGTCGTCGACGGCGACAACGTCGTGGACCTGTGCCTGGCGCTGGCGGATGGCTTCGATCCGGCGCGGGTGCGCACGGTGGCGACCGCGTGCAACACCACCGCGACCGCGCTCTACGACCCAGCGGGAGACGCGCCGTGTTTGCCGCTGGCGATCGCGGTGAGTGGCGCCTGAGCCACGGGCGCGGGCGCGCGTGCGCCGGGCTCGCTCACGATCCCGGTCCCGAGCGCCGCGTCGACTCGAAGACCTTGCGCAGCGCCTCGGCGACCTCGTCGGGTATCGGTTCGTCGGGGAGCGCGCCGGTGGCCCGAATGGTGAGCCGGGTCTGTCGCAGGTAGCGCCGGCAGTGTCCGCAGATCGCGAGATGGAAGCCGAGCGCCAGCCGTCGGCCGAGCGGCAGACGGCCCTCCAGGTAGTCGGTGAGAAGCTCGACCAGCTCGCGACAGTTGGTCATCGTCAGTCGCCTTCCACGTGCTCGGCCAGCGCGCGCCGCAGCCGAGCGCGCGCTCGGTGCAGCAGCACCCGTTGGTTGATCTCCGAGATGCCCAGCGCGTTACAGACCTCGTCCGCGCCGAGGCCCGCGAGGTCGCGCAGGGTGACGACGGTCCGCAGGTTCTCCGGCAGCGCGTCGATGGCGCGCTCGAGCGCCTCGACCGCCTCGCGGCGCATCACGATCGCCTCGGGAGTGTCCGCGGACCAGGGTCGCGGCGGCGTGGCCCAGGCGCCGCGGGCGTTGAACTGAGCCACCTCGAGGAGTCGATCGCCCGCGTCGCCGTCGTCCTCGCTCGCGAGGCCGTCGCCGAGCGACGACAACGCCACCGAGCGACGATCGCGCTTGCCGCGCGTCTTGGCCTGATTGGCGAGGATCGTGAAGATCCAGGCGCGCAGGCTGGCACGCCCCTCGAAGCGATCGAGCTGGGCGAACACCGCCTTCCACGTCTCTTGAACGACTTCCTCGGCGGCCGCACCGTCGCGCACGAACGCGCGCGCCAGCCGCAGCAAGCGTCCGTGGTGCGCGCGGACGAGGGTCGCGAACGCCTCGTGATCGCCGCTCAGCACGCGCGCGACGAGCGCCTGATCGCTGACGATGGAGCGCGCCGGATCGCTCACGAACGCACCGATCGGTCGAGGAACGAGCTGGCGGGTCGCTGGCGCGGGCCGCGGCGCGAGCTCAGAAGGTCGGGATGTACTGCGGCGGGATCTCGCGCTCGGTCGGCGTCGCCTGGCCGTTCTTGGGGTTGCTGGTCGTCGGCGGAGCGGCGCTCGCTGCCTGCTCGCGCTGGGCGCTCGCCGATTTCTCGGCCTGGGCGAGCTTCGACGCGACGACGGCGTCGTCGGGCACGGCGCGATCCGCGAGCTTGAGGATGCGCACCGCTTCGTCCCACTCGCCGCGGGACGCGAGCTCCGCCGACTTGGTGAGCAGCGCATCGCGAATCCGGGTCGCGGTCTGGAGCAGGCGCGGGTCCTTGGCGTCGGCGTCGCGCGCTTGCTCGAGCCAGGTCACGGCTTCGGTCGAGTGGCCAGCGTCGATCGACTCGCCCGCGCGGGCGAGGGCACGCTCCACCGCCGAGGATTGCGGCGGCGCGGTCGCCGCCGCCGCCGCGGCCTGGTCTTCCTTGGCGATTCGCGCCTGGGTGTCGCGGATCTTCGCCGCGAGCGCCGCGTCGTCGCCGCGCTCCTTGATGACGGCCTTCTGGTAGTAAGCGAGCGCCGCCTTGGCGTTGCCCTTGTCGAGCTGCTCGTCGCCCAGCGCCACGAGCTTCTTGGCGACCTCGGCCAGGCCGGCCAGCGCCTTCGCATTGGTCGGCGCGGTGGCAAGCACCTTGCGGTAGCTGTCGAGCGCGTTGTGGTCGGGAGGCAGCGTCAGCTGATTGCGCAGCAGATAGCTCTCCGCCTGGGTGAGCAGCGAGCTCACGGCGCGCTCGCTGGCGGATTGCGCGGCGTGCGCGACCTCCGCCTCGCGCTCGAGCTGAGCGAGCTCGCTCGCCAGCGCGGAATCGCCCGGCGCGGCCTTGAGCGCCCGCGCGTAGGCCGCGCGCGCTTCCTCGAGGCGACCCGCGTCGCGCTCGGCGCGCGCCGCCCGAGCGAGCTGCTCGCGGATCGAGACGAGCGCGTCCTTGGCGGCGGAGTTGTCGGGGTCCAGATCGAGGACCGCTCGGTAGGCATCGAGCGCGTTCGAGTTCTCGGGCTCGACGGTCTGGCCGAGCTCGCGCAGCGCGTCGGCGCGCGCGAGCGCCGAAGCCACGCGCTCGCGCCGCGTCGCTTCCTCGGTCTGGCGCTGGATCTCGGCGCCGACCTTGGCGAGCTCGGCGCGGGCCTCGGCGTGATTGGGATCGACCTCGAGCGCGTCGCTCAAGCTCTGCCGCGACGACTCGAGGCGTCCCGCGCCCGCCTCCTGGCGCGCCGTCGCCACGAGCCGCGCCGCGATGTCCGCGAGCCCGCGCTCGGCCTCGTCGTTGCCAGGCGCCATCGCGAGCACGCGCCGGAAACGGTCCACCGCGGAATCGCCCTGGGGGCGGACCAGCTTGCCGGCCCCGACGTGCTCGCGCGCCTCGGCGAGCAGCCGCTGGACGGTCGCGGTCTGCCGCGCGTGGCTCTCGCGCGATTCGATCTCCTTGTCGAGCGCGGTGAGCGCGCGCGCGAGATCGGCATCGTCGGGTGCGGCGTCGCGGGCCTGCTGGTAGCGCTCGCGCGCCAGGAACGGATCGTTCGCGGCGAGGCGGCTCGCCTCGCTCTTCAGCAACGCGGCGACCTGCGCCACGCCGGCCTTCGCGCGGGCGTTGCTCGGGTCCTCGGCGAGGACGCGCCGATAGGCTTCGAGCGCGTTGGCGCCGACCGGACGCACGAGCTGTCCCTCGTTCACCCAGCGATCGGCTTGATCGAGCTCCTTTGCCCAGCGCGTGCGCTGGGTCGCGTGCTCGGCGAAGGCCGCGGTGATCTTGTCGATGCGCTTGCCGAGCTCGACGATGGCCGGGTCCTCGGGGTTGAGATCGCGCGCATCCGCGAACCACTTGGAGGCCTCGGTGAGCGCCGGGCCGCCAGCGTCGGCGTTGCCCGCCTCGGCCGCGCGATCGAGGGCGTCGTCGGTGCGCTTGACCAGGCTCTCGAAGATCTCCTGGATGCGCGCGATCGCCTTGCGGTTGAGCGG
This sequence comes from bacterium, assembly GCA_046331705.1. GTDB lineage: Bacteria > JADJOY01 > JADJOY01 > JADJOY01 > JADJOY01 > JADJOY01. Next base: position 42,966 of record JAXLQJ010000053.1, read on the forward strand.
CTGGATCCGGAGGATCTCGCGGTAGTTCTCGAGCGCGTTGCGTCCCCGCGGCTCGACCAGCTTGCCCTTGTCGAAATAGCCGTCGGCGAGGATCAGGAGCCGCTCGACGCGTTCGTCGGCGCTCATGCGGGGAAAGCTGAACGTGAGCGTCACCGCGCCCGCGGCCAGCACGCCGACGACGATGGCGATCCAGGCGGCCCGCGGCAGCCGCCGCGCGACGGGTGGGACGCGCGGCGCCGCCACGCGGGGATCGGGCGCGTACGTCGCGTCGAGCCCCAGACCCGTCGTGCGCTGGGCCCTGCGATCGGTCGGCTTGGTGGGTACTTCGCCGGAGGGATGCAGGACGCCCTCGCCCCGAAGCGCCGGGATCAGGAGCGCCGCGTCCGCGGGGCGCTCGCTTCGCTCCTTGGCCAAGAGCCGCAGGATCACCGCTTCCACGTGCTCGGGGATCTCCGGGCGGATCTCGCGTGGTGGCTGCGGCGTCTGCTTGAGGTGCGCCATCGCCACTTCCACCGGCGTCGCACCCTGGAAGGGCGGCAGCCCCGTGAAGGTCTGATAGAGCACGACGCCGAGCGAATAGAGGTCGGCGCGGTGATCCGGCACCTCGGCCTTCTCGGGCGAGGCTTGCTCGGGCGCCATGTAGAGCGGTGTCCCGAGCATCTGGCCGGTGCTGGAGAGCTGGGTCGAATCCACCGCCTTGGCGAGGCCGAAGTCCAAGAGCTTCACCCGCCCATCGCTGGTGATGAAGACGTTGTGCGGCTTGATGTCGCGGTGCAAGACGCCGTTGGCGTGCGCGTAGCTCAAGCCCGCGCTCACCTGGCACGCGATGTCGATCGCCTCGTCGATGGGAAGGGGGCCTTCCTCGATGATGCGCGTGCGCAGGTCTTTGCCCTCGAGGTACTCCATCGAGAGGTAGACGATGCCGTCGGACTCGTTGAAGTCGTAGACCTTGATGATGTTGGGGTGAGCCAGCCGGCGCGCGAGCCGCGTCTCGTGCTTGAAGCGTTCGAGGATCGAGAGGTGCGGCACCAGGTCCGGACGGATCAGCTTGAGGGCGACCGTCTCGTCGAGGTTGCGATCGTGCGCCTTGTAGACGGTTCCCATGCCGCCGCGCCCGATGACCTCCTCGATCTCGTAGCGGGCGGCGAAGACCACGCCCGCCGGCAGCGTCCCGAGAATCGCGTCGCGCAGGCTGCTCGGCGCGGGTGAGACCGGCGAGGGCAGCGTATCGCCGCCCACGGTGCGCGGAGTGGAGGGATCGCTCCGACCTCCGCCGAGGGGAGGTGCGTGGGAGCCGCTAGCGTCGGCGGGAGCGCTCGCCGCCAACAGCGCGGGCTCGTGGAGGGAGACGCCGCAATGGGAGCAATAACGACTGACGTCGTTGTTGGGCGTGTTGCACGCGGGGCACAGCATGTCGTCGGAGGGGCCGTGGCGCGGGGCGCGACGCGACCCGAGGCCCGGAAACCCGAAGTTATCACGCACCTACGCGAATCCCCGGCCTCGAGTCCGGCGCGGCGCGGCGGTGGCCTGTGGCGCTGGCCTACGGCTGAGGCGCGGCGGGACTGGCGGCGGGAAGGTTGGGTGGTGGCGGCATCGCCGGGCCCTCCCAATCACCGACACGAATTCGAAGCGGCTGGTCGCGGATCGCCAGCACTGGCGCCTCGTTCCCGGCGAGGTAGTCGGGCAACGACGGGAAGTACCATTCGAGCAGCGCGCGGTAGGTGCCGGCGGCGAGATCGTCCACGCGATAGCGCTCGAAATAGGCGCCGTTCTGGCCGGTGTGGTCCTCGGGCGGGCGCGCGTCGCGGGAGTCGTCGACGTACTCGACCGTGAGCCCCACGGTCTTGAGGTACTCGGGGTCCCAGAACGTGCGCTCGACCAGCGTTCCCGCCTTCCCGGTCCACAGCCGCCAGCGGTCCGGTCGCGCGGCTTGTGCCTTCTCCGCTTCGCTCATCCAGCCGTCGACCAGGAAGCCGCCGGTGTTCTCGGAGTCGTAGAAGACCAGCCCGTTGGCGGCAGGCGAGAGGTCCACGCCCAGGATCAGGTCGCTGTGGGTGCCGACGAACCCCGGCGCGCGAGGCACGTTCAGAACCAGCGGGATCTGGATCATGTTGGGATAGAAGGCGGCATCGATGGTGAGCGACGGGCCCTCGATGCCGAAGGGCAGGATCACCCGGCAGGCGACGTAGCGCAGCACGCGCACCGGCCCGTTCTTGTACGCCAGCACCTGCACTCGGACGTTCTGCTCGTCGAAGCGCACGGTGTAGAGGCCCCACAAGATGCCGATCTCGACGCGCCACTTGAAGCGATCGAGCAGGTCGGCGCTGACGTCCGGGCCCTCGTGAACGCGGATCTCGCGCGGCACCGCCGAGTGCGCGGGCGGCGCGAAGTCGTAGAACCCGATCGAGTACTTGGCGCTGTAGACGTAGTTGTTCGCCCACTCGTGGACCACGCGTGGGTCGGTGGCGAGGGTGTCGGTCGGGGGCGTGGCGTCGTAGCGGGCGAGGACGAACCAGCCGCGCGTCGGCGAGGAGGCGGCCTCGCCCGCGCTGGCGGGAGCTTCCACGGAGACGAGCTGGGTCGCGGCCGCTTCCGGCACGACCATGTCGCTGGGCGGCCGGTCGCCGGCGTCGCTCGCCAGCAGCACGATCTCGTCCTCGCTCGTCAGCATCCCGTCGATCTCGACCTGATCGTTGCGGATGCCGTCGGGATAGAGGTAGCGGCCGTCGGCGGCCCGCTCGTCGACCTGGAACGGGACGGGGTGAAGCTTGCCGCCGTTCAGCGCGAAGGCGCGTAGCGAGGCGATGGGTGAGCCGAGCCAGGCGGGGACGGCTCCCGCGCGCACGATGACCGGCTCGAGCGGCCGCGCGAGCGTCCCCAGCTCGTCGGCGGTCACCTCGAGGATGGTGGCTGCGGTCGTCGGGGCAGGCAGCTCGGCGTGCTGCTTGCGTTTCTTCTTGCGCTTGCCGCCGGGCGTGGTCTCGTCGGAATCGGAGGTCGTGCCCTCGTCGGCGGGAGCCGAAGCAGCGGGCTTGGCGGTGGCTGGCTGGGCTGCGCTGCTGGCGCTCGGGGTCGCGGTGCTGGACGAGCTGCTCGGTTGCGCGCTCGCGACACCGGTGGTCAGGAGCGCAGCGGCAACCAGCGCAGCGGCGGCGAAGAGGCGCAAGGACTGCATCCGAATTCCGAGGGATCGTGCGTTCTACCAGAGCGGTTCCGCACCGGGAAGCTGCACCGCTCGCTGCCCGCGTGACGCGCCGTGCGTGACGGTCAGCCTGCGTAGCCGAGCGCGCGCAACATCTCCTCGCGGGCCGGCATCTCGGCGGGCTGCGCGGATTCGCGACGCGACCTCACCCGTGCCCGCTCGCCCGCCTCGCGCAGCCGCGCTGCGCGCTCGGGCTCCTCGGCGGCGCGATCGTTCGATCGCGTCGGATCCGAGGGCGCGTGGAAGAGCACCGCACGCGCCTCGCCCTCGCGCACCATCAGCTCCCAGCCCTCGCTGCGCACCGCCCAGGAATGGATCGGACTCTGCGGATTGCTGTTGGTGACGATCTCGCGCGGCTCGATCACTCCCGGGTTGCCGTCGAGCGCGGGACGCAGGTCGCGCCCGCGGAAGAGCGGCTCGGGCGGCAGGCCCAGCAGATCGAGCGCCGTCGGCGCCACGTCGATGCTCGAGACGTCGAGGGTGAGCCGCGTGCCCGGTGCCACCGTGCCGGGAGCGCGGATGAGCACCGGCACTCGCGCGGTTTCCTCGGTGGCGTCGGCATGGCGGAACCACACCGCGGGCGCCGCCGCGCGGTCGGCCAGGTGCTCGCCGTGATCCGCCATCGCGATCACCACCGTGCGATCGAGCAAGCCGCGCGCCTCGAGCGCCTCGAGCATGCGGCCGAGCTGGGCATCGGCGGCGGTCACGCCGGCGGCGTAGCCGCGCTCGAGCCGCGCGATGTCGGCAGCGGCGACGGTCGATCCGTCCGGCTGCTCGCGGGTGGCGGCGTCGATCCGGGCCAGCACGTCGCGGACCTCCGCTTCCTCGGACGAGCCGAGTGGCGCGTACGGGAAATGGGGATCGAAGAGGTGAACCCACGCGAAGAAGCGCGCATCGCCGTTCGCGCCGAGCCAATCCAGGAAGCGCGCGACGGTCTCCTCGCCGGCGCGCTCGTATTCGAGCGGTTTGGACGGATACGCCGCCCGCGCCAGCACCGCGCGCAGCCGGAAGAGTCCGTGATTGGCGAAGGAATCCCAGCGGCCGCAATCGTCGAAGCGCTGGAAGCCGCGGCTCAGCGCCGACTGGGTGCCGTCGAGGTGGACCACGCTCACCGCGCCGAAGGTGCGCAGGCCGCGCGCCAGGAGCACCTCGGCGAGCGTTCGGTTGCCCTTGCGCTTCACCCGGACGCCGTTGCGAACCACGCGATGGTCGCGAGGCATCTGCGAGGTGAGGATCGAGGTGTGGGCCGGATCGGTGCACACCATCGGCGTGAAGGCGTTGGTGGCGAGCGCTCCCTCGCGCGCGAGGCGATCGAGGTTCGGCGTGCGCGCCGACGCGTTGCCGTAGCAGCCGAGCGCGTCGGCGCGCAGTGTGTCGATCGTGACCAAGAGCAGGTTGGGCTGGGCAGCGCTGGATGCGCTCGTGCCTCGGGGGGCGGCCTCGGCGCTGCGCACGCTCGCGAGCATCGCCACCGAGCCGATCGCGAGCAGCGCGAGCAGCGCGCTCGCGGCGAGCAGGATCGCGCGTCTCAGCACGCGCCCGACTCGCATCCACGCGAGGCTCAGCAGCCAGCTCGCGAACGCGGCGATCGCGACCGCGCCGAGCGCCGCGAGCGTGAGCTCGGCCGAGCCCTCGCCCTGGTCGACGCTGCGACCACCGGCGCGCACGGCGAGGAATGCGCCCGCCGCGAGCAAGCCGGTGAGCACACCGAGCGCCGCGCCTTCGATGCGCTCGCGGGGCGGCGGCGATCGGCGCGCGGCCGCGACGGCCGATGCGATCGTCGCCGCCACCGCGCCCAGCACCGCGCCCGCGGCTCCGTAGAGGGTCGGCGGCCACAACCAATACGCGAGCCGTGCGGCGTCGTGGTGGTGAAACGGCGGATCGACGGACTCGAGCGCGACGGTCTCGGCGATCGCCACCGCAGCAGCGATGACCGCGCCCGTGGCGCTCGCGACCAGCAGCGCACCGAGGTGCGCCCGGCGGCGCGAGGAGGACTCGACGTTCATCGCGTTCCGAATCGGTGCGAACCGGCACCGTGGAGCCGCGCCACTATACGAGCGCCGTCGCCACGTGTCCCCACGCCGCGCACGAGCGCGCACGCGCTTGACAGGGCCCGGTGCCATCCGGAAGATGCCGCACGTCGCGCCGCGGGCGCCGCGGCGCCGAGTCGCTCATGATCGCCGACCTGCTCAAGGACAACCTCACGCGTTCGCTCGCGGCCGCGTTCGTGAGCGAGGAGCAGATCGAGGCGATGGTCCGGCCGGCGCTCGAAGGCTACGGATTGCCCGCGGACGAGATCGACGCGCTGGTGGCCGAGGCGCGGGCCAACGTGCGCGCCTGGAAGGCATCGACCAGCGTGGACGTGAAGGGCATCGTTTCCGCCGGCTCGCAGGGCTTGCTCCACGCGCTCGGCATCCCCACGCGCAACGAGATCGAAGAGCTCAAGCAGCGCCTCGACGAGCTCTCCGCGCGGCTCGGTTCCGCTACCAAGGAACGAACGAAGGCCCCGCCGCGCTCGCGCGGCGCGCGAAGCTGAGGTCCCCGCGACATGTCCTCCGTGAGCTCGATCGCGCGCTTGCCGCAGACCATCCGCAATCTGCAGCGGATGCGGGACATCCTCGCGGTCGTCACCAAGTACGGGTTCGAGGGCGTCGTCCTTCAGCTCGGGCTGGAAGGCTACGTCGATCAGGCGCGGCGACTGCTCAAGCTCTCGGTCAAGCCGAGTGACGAGTGGCAACGTTTCACGGTCGAGCAGCGCATTCGGATGATCATCGAGGAGCTTGGCCCGACCTTCATCAAGTTCGGCCAGATCCTCGCCACTCGCCCCGACCTCGTGCCGATGAGCCTGATCCTCGAGCTGCGCAAGCTCCAGGACGACGTGCCCCCGTTCTCGATGGCCGAGGCGCGCAACGTCATCGAGACCGAGCTCGGCGGCCCGGTGGACAAGTTCTTCGCGAGCTTCGACGAGCGGCCGCTCGCCGCCGCGTCCATCGCGCAGGTGCACCGCGCCACGCTTCACACCGGCGAGCGCGTCGTCATCAAGGTGCAACGCCCTGGCCTTCAGCGGATCATCGGCAACGACCTCGACATCCTGACGTTCCTGGCGGACCTGGTGCACGACAATGTGCCCGAGGCCCGTCAGTTCGATCCCAAGGGGTTGGTCGCGAACTTCGCCCAGTCGATCGTGAAGGAGATCGACTTCACGCGTGAGGCGTTCAACATCCTCAAGTTCCAGGACAACTTCCGCGACGTTCCGTGGATGAAAGCGCCGACGGTCTACACCG
>JAXLQJ010000054.1:0-48429 GCA_046331705.1 bacterium
CAGCGCGCCGAGCACGCGCACCACGCGATGTCGCTTCATGTCTGGCTCCTCTCGAATGGCGAATCCGAGGATTCGCGGCCACCTCGACGAACGACTCACGTCGCTCGGCGAACGTTCGTGAAGCGTCACAGTGGATCGGCCTCGGCGTTTCCGGGATGATAGGCGCTCTTCGGCCCGGAGAAACATCGGAAGATCTCGTGGAGAGCGTCCTGAGCGACGAAAAGGTTCACGCGCCACCGGCGCCCGAGCGGCGAACGCGTGGAGCCGCGCCGGCGATTGCGATCGCGAGCGTGGTGCTCGCCATCGCGGCGCTGGGCTCGCTCGCGATTGCCCGCGTGAACGCGAGTCGTCGCGCCGCGGACGCGGTCACCGCCCACGCCGTGGGCGACGCGCGCCACATCGAGGTGAGCGCAGCGGCAGCGGACGCGCTGGCGCGCGAGCAAGCGCGGTCGAACGGCACCCAGCCGAGCGCCGAGCTTCGCGCCCTCGCCATTCGCGATCACGTCGATCGCGAGATCCTCTACCGCGAAGCGCAAGCGCTCGACCTGGGACGCGACGATCCCATCGTGAAGCGCCGCCTGATCCAGAAGATGGAAGCGCTCATCGAAGCCGCCGTGCCCGACGACCCGCCCACCGACGCCGAGGTGAGCGCCTGGTTCTGGGCGCACAGCGCCGAGCTCGAGCAACCCACGCGCGTGAGCCTCACTCACGTGTTCTTCCGTCGCGACCGGATCGACGGCGACCTCGAGCGCGTGGCGGCGGAAGCCATCGCGGCGCTCGAAGGCGGCGCCGCGCCGAGCTCGATGGGCGATCCATTCGTGCGCGGCAGCACCTTCGCCGCGCGCAATCGCGACGAGCTGGCGGCGATCTTCGGCGCCGAGTTCGCCGCGCGCGTCCTCGATTCCCCCGAAAAGAAATGGGTGGGCCCAATCCCGTCGAGCTACGGCTGGCACCTGGTGCGCGTCGATGCGCGCGAGGGAGCGCGCCTGCCCGACATCGCCGAGGTCCGCCCCCGCGTCGTCGCGGCGCTCGTGAACGAGCGCCGCGAGCGCACCCGCCGCGAAACCCTGGATCGCCTACGCAGCCAATACGAGATCGTCACCCCACCGGGATGAATCGCATGCACAAGCTCACGGCGTCATGGCTGGTCGTCGCGGCGCTCACGATCTCCTGCGACAACGGCGGGAAATCGACGCGCGAGCAGGCGCCGCCCTTCGTGCGCACCGAGTCGCGGGAAGCGTGCAGCGACTACGACGCGCTCAAACGCCCGCTCTTCGGCGACCTGCACGTTCACACCGCGCTCTCGTTCGATTCCTACATCTGGGACAACCGCAATCTTCCCGAGGACGCGTATCGCTTCGGGCGCGGCGAGGCGATCCGCCTCGAGCCGCTCGACGCCGATGGCCACGGCACCCGCGTGGTGCAGCTCGAGCGCCCGCTCGATTTCATGGCCGACACCGATCACGCCGACCTCTTCGCCGAGGTGCAGGCGTGTACGGACCCACGTTCGCGCGTCTACGACAGCGACCGCTGTGTCGTGTTCCGCGAGGGCAGCACCTCGAGCACGGTGGCGTGGGGGATGTCGCTGGTACCCACGGCGCCCGAGCGCTTCCCGGCGGTGTGCGGCAAGAGTGGCATCGACTGCGCGGCGGCTGCGGGCGACGTGTGGGGCGGCGTGCAGCGCGCCGCCGAGCAGTACTACGACCGCACCGCGTCCTGCCGGTTCACCACGTTCGTCGGCTACGAGTGGAGCGGCGCCAACAACCTCTCCAGCATCCATCGCAACGTGATCTTCCGGAACGCCGAGGTGCCGGCGCTGCCGATCACCCACTTCGAGCAGCCACTGCCGGAGGGGCTGTGGAGCGCGCTCGAGGAGCAATGCCTCGACGCCGGCACCGGCTGCGACGTGCTGGCGATCCCGCACAACTCGAACCTCTCGAACGGGCGGCTCTTCTCGACCGACTACCTGGGGCTCACCGACATCGAGGACCAGCGCTCGCAGGCGCGCCGGCGGGCGCGGGTCGAGCCGCTGATGGAGGTGTTCCAGCACAAGGGCGAGAGCGAGTGCTCGACTCAGTTCCCGTTCCCCGGCTTGCAGGCCGGCCCGGACGAGCTCTGCGCCTTCGAGGAGCAGCGTCCGGTCGCGGACAATTGCGGAGAAGGCGAGGGCATCGGCGGCGTGATCGGGTCGGGCAATGGCTGTGTCTCGTACCGCGACTTCCTGCGGGGTGCGCTGTTGCGGGGGATGGCCGAGGAGATGCGCCTGGGCGTGAACCCGTTCCGTCTTGGCGTGATCGCGAGCACCGACACCCACAACGCCACGCCCGGCGCCGCCGAGGAAGACCGCTGGCAAGGGCACTCGGGCGACCAGGAGGACACACCCGTGAAGCGGCTCACGCCGGCGAGCCTGTTGCCGGGCGGCCTCGCCAACAACCCCGGTGGCCTCGCGGGCGTGTGGGCCGAAGAGAACTCACGCGACGCCGTCTTCGCGGCGCTCGCGCGGCGCGAGACGTTCGGGACCAGCGGCCCGCGAATCGCTCCACGCTTCTTCGGCGGCTGGAGATATGGCGGCGATCTCTGCGCCAACCCGGATCTGGTACGCATCGGCTATCGCGACGGCGTCGCGATGGGCGGCGAGCTACCGAAGTCGCCCGGCGGGGCGAGCGCGCCCGTGTTCGTGGCCGCGGCGCTGCGCGACCCCGACCTCACCGATCGCCCCGGCACGCCGCTGCAACGCATCCAGATCGTGAAAGGCTGGATCGACGCCGACGGCACCCCGCACGAGCGAGTCTTCGACGTCGCCGGCAATGCCTCGAACGGTGCGAGCGTCGACCTCGATACCTGCGAGCCCCGCGGCACGGGATACGACGAGCTCTGCAGTGTGTGGAGCGACCCCACCTTCGAGCCGAGCCAGCACGCGTACTACTACGCGCGCGTCCTCGAGAACCCCACCTGCCGCTGGAGCACGCGCGAGTGCCTGGCGCTCGCCCCCGAGAGTCGGCCGCCCGCGTGCAGCGATCCGACGATCCCCAAGACGGGCCAAGAGCGCGCCTGGACCTCCCCGATCTGGTACGAGCCGTGAGGCGGACTGGCGTTCAGTACCAGCACCCCTGTGCCGCGGCGATGAAGGCCTGATCGTCGCCGTCGAGCGTGCCGTTGCGCTCGAGGTCGGCGCCGCCGCACCACGCGTTTCCCGCGCTGCACGGCGTGGAAACCGGCGGACCGTAGATCGCCCACGCCGCTTGGAAGAGCGCCGCGTCGGCGCCGTTCACCGTGTGGCTGGCGTCCAGATCCGGGCGCGCGCAGCCGAGGACGGCCCACGAGCAATCGAGCGCTTCGGGCGCAAGCGCGCAGAGCGGTGCCTCGCGGAGCAAGTCGACGCCACCGAAGACTTGGTGGCTCACGTTGGGGACCGCGTGGAACTGGCCGTCGGCGCCGACGGCTTCGTAATGATCGCCGGCGCGACGCAGCGGCGGGCCGTCGGGAAAGCGTGCGCGATAACGATCCTGATTCCACGGATGCGCGCCCGCCAGCTCGGCGTCGATGTTCGCCTGGATTTGCGCGTCGGTGAGCAGGCTCCATGGCGCGGAGTCGCCGCGCGCCAGCACCCCTTCGTACGCCTGCGCGTCCTGCAAGCCGGGGCCGAAATCGCCGACGGCGTAGCTCGCGCCACCCACACCGAACGGCAGCGCGACCATCGCGGCTTGGTAGAGCTGACGACTGGCCCACGATGCTTCGCCGGGATTCCCGCCGGCACCGCTCGCCCAGTCGAGGATCGCACGGGCCACGCGGCGGTGCACCTCGGCGATCTGGTCGAGCGTCGCTCGAGCCGCGGCATCCACCGACGCATTCTCCGTCTGACGGGCGTAATAGACGAGCACGCGGGTGCTGCGCTCCGGCTGCTCGAGCGCGTCCACGAGCTGATGGAAGATCGGCAGCCAAGCGTTCGCGTCGGCCGTCAGGAGATCGTCCAGCACGTCGAAGACCGGGGTGCCGTTCACCTCGAGGCGCAGCAGATCGCCCCAGCTCAGACCGAAATACGCGTCGTCGAGGTGCGCGCAGCTCGGCACGATCGCCGGCGGCGGCAAGCCGAGCAGATCGAAGATGATCTCGAGCAAGAGCAAGTCGTACGAGCCGGGCACCTGGACGATCTCGACCGGCGAACGAAGCCCAGCGCTCGAAAGCGCCTTGGCCATGTACGACATCTGGCACGAGTTCATCGAGCCCAGGTCCTGGTCTTCGGTGCTGCCGTCGGGCCGTACCGCACCGGCGACGATGAGCTGATCGTACGGAGTGGTCTCGCCGACGGTCATGAGGTTGTAACCGTGGCCGACCACGGCATCGCCGACCTGGGCGCCGACGGCGGCGGCGCGCGCGCACGAGCCGCGCAGATTCGCGTCGACGGTCGTGTCCGCCGCGCACTCGCGCGCCGCGAGGTAGCCGATGGCGTGGTCCGGGAAGTTGTCGCGGGAATCGTGATTGCCCCAGAAATAGCCCGCGTACGTGCCGAGCTGGCTCACCATGAACGACGAGCAGCAATCGGAGACGCGCAGGAAGCTCGGCAATCCGGAGAACACGAACGTGAGCGCGTACGATCCCATCGCGAAGAGCGGCTCGGCGGTGAAGTAGGTCTCGGTGGGATCGACGCGATAGGTGAAACGACCATCGCCGAAGAACGCGGACGCGATCTCGCTCTCGAGCGCGGGCGAGAAGCTCTCGCCAGGGTCCACCTCGTGCCCGTCGTGCGTGCGTGAGACGGTGCCGCCACCGGCGCCGTCGATGGTGAGCGTCCAGCCCGGCTGCCACTCCCGGGAGGTGATCCCGGGATGGCCCGATGCGCTGCCGCCGATCACCATCCCCTCGAACATCCGCATCAACGTGAGCGCCAGCTCGCGGGTGCGGAAGACCTTGTACGCCTGCCACGCGTTGAAGGCGCTCTGGCCGATCTCGTTGTTGTCCTTGGGATGGGCCTCGATCTCCCAATCGTCGCCGTGGCGTGCCACGAACGTGGCGCCGAGGGTCATCGCGGGCACGGCATCGTCGATCAGCAGATAGCGATTGTGCGACCGCACCACCCGGCGCACGCGTTCGCTGTAGAAGAGCTGGAACGCATCGGCCTTCGCGGACGCGTTCTCCCACGGCTCGGGCGCCGTGTAGATCGTGTGGCCGAAGCTCGGCGACGCGAGCACTCCCACCTTCACGATCAGGTCGTAGGTGCCCACCGGCTTCGGATCCGGCAGCTGGGCGACGATCTCCGTGGCGCTTCGCGAGACCACCGTCAGCGGCGCGCCGTCGTAGAGGACCGTGAACGTGTTGCCGTCACCCTCGACGCCGAGGTTGGCGCCATGAATCGTCACGGTCGCGCCGGCCGCCGCCGGATTCGGCTCCACCGAATCCACCGAGGGTGCGCAACCCGTTGCCACCGCGATCGCGCAGACCATCGCCACCGAGGCCGCGAGCCGCTGGCCCCTCGAACCGCACTTCACACGCATCGCATCCCCCGGACGAAGAAGACGGGATCGAGCCGCCCCCGTCGCTCGATGCTACCGACCGCCTCGCGAACGGCGCAACGCAGAGCGCTCGAGCGAACCGGTCCTCGACTCGCTTCACGCGCGCGGCGCGATGCAGCGCTCGCGCCAAGCTGGCCCCACGCAGATCGGCACGGTCGACCGCGACGTCACGCGCCGACCGCAGCGGTCGCAGGCATCCCCGACCACGAATCGGGAGCGAGTGGGCCGGCGGCGGGGGTGACGTCGACGACGAAGCCCGTGAGGTGCGCCATGCCGGAGACGCGCTCGATGCGCTCCGGCCCGTCGGCGGCGAGCAGGTTCACGTTCACGCCGGTGGTCTTGCTGGCCACGCCGAGCCCCACGGCGTGCTGGTGCCCCCAGCCGTGCGGCAACGCGACGGTGCCAGGCATGAGATCGGCCAGGAGTCGAACCGGCACGCGCACCGCGGCGATGTCGGTTCGCACGTCCGCGAGCGCTCCGTCGGCGAGCCCCAGGCGCGCGGCGTCGTCGGGGTGAACGTAGAGGTAGTTCGTGTGCTTTCCGTCCGCCACGAATTTCTCGTAGTTGTGGGTCCACGAGTTGTGGGTGTGGACGGCGCGCTTGGTGATGAGCTTGAGACGCAGGGCGTCCGCGCGCTCGCGCTCGAACGCGGCGTCGAGCTTCGCCGCGGCGGCCAGGAGAGCCGGTGGCGCCAGGTGCACCTTGCCGTCGTCGGTGACGACGCGGCGTCCGAGGAACGCTTCCTGCGCGTGATCGGGACGCAACACGCCGTGACGCGCAGCGAGGAGACGCCGGAAGCCCCCGCTTCCGGTGGCGCGCAGCAACAGCGATAGAAGCGTCTCCTGCGGCAGCGCTCGCCGCCCGCCCACCAGCCACGTGCGCACGCGGGTCAGCGCCTCGAGGGCGAGCTGTGCGATCCGCGAGCCGAACAAGCTCACGCCCGCAGCCCCGCAGAGATCGAGGTAGATGGTCGGCTCGTCTCGCACGTCAGCGGGCGCGGCGAGCACGGGACGCGTGGCCTGAAGGTACGGCTTGCGCTGCAGGCCCAAGAGCAGCGGGAACAGGAATGGCAGGTCGGGACGTTCGAGCGGCGTCGTGCACGGCAAGACGTAATGCGCCAACGAGCCGGTCTCGTTGCGAAACAGATCGAGCGTGACGAGGAGCTCGAGCTTCTCGAACGCGCTGCGCAGGCGGCCCGCGTTCGCCATCGTGAGGAGTGGGTTGCCGCCGGTGACGAAGAGCGCGCGAATCTGCTTCGGCCCCGGAGTGAGAATCTCGTCCGCGAGGATGCCGCCCGGGAACGCGTCGTTCACCGACGCGAAGTCTCCGATGCGCGAGCGGTCCGTCCGGAGCAACGCACCGGTCTTCTTGCCGAACGCGGGGAAGTCGACGACGCCCAGGCCCACCAGCGTCCCACCGTGCCGGTCCAGGTTCCCGGAGACGGCGTTGATCGCTTCCTGGAGCCAGAAGCCGAGCGAGCCGTGCCCGCCCATGTTCACACCGGTCGAGCTGTAGAGCGCAGCGCCGCGGGCGCTGGCGTAGGCGGTCACCATCTCACGGAGCTTGGCGGGGGTGATCTTCGTCGCCTCGCAGGCGCGCTCGGCGGGCCACGGCTCGGCGACGCGCGCGAGCTCGTCGAAGCCGGTCATGTGGCGTGCGACACGCTCGCGATCGACTCCGCCGATCCGCAGCAGCTCGTGCAGGAAGGAGAGATAGAAGAAGACGTCGGCGCCCGGGCGGATGAACACGTGCTCGCCGGCGACCTTCGCGGTTTCCGTGCGGCGCGGATCGACCACGAAGACCTTGGCGCCGCGCGCGCGCAAGTCCTTGAGCTCGCGCACCGGATTCGGCACCTGCAGGAAGCTCCATTTCGACACGACCGGGTTGGCGCCCACGATGACGAGGCAGTCGACGTGGGCGAGGTCGGGAAACGGCTGCGTGAACGGGAATCCGTACATGTGGTGCGCCACCGCGAACTTGTTGGCGCAGTCCTGCGTGGCCGACGAGAAGACGCTCTTCGAGCCGAGCCCGGTCATGAAGCCCTGGGCGAAGATCGGATGGAGCACGCCGAAGCCCGCGGCGGTGCCAACGTACATCGCGATGGAATCGGGGCCGTGCTGCGCGCGGATCGAGCGCACGCGCGCGCCGATGTCGCCGAGCGCCTCGTCCCAGCTCACATCCGTCCAGGCGCTGCCGGAGCGCTTGGCGGGCCGCAGCACGCGATCCGGCGACGCGAAGAGATGGTGCTGCTCGAGTCCCTTCACGCACGCGAACCCGCGCGTCGCGACGTGCGCGTCGTCGGGTGCGATGTCGGAGATGCGGCCGTCCGCGATCGTGACTTCGAGACCGCACAGCGATTCGCAGATGCGACAGAAGGTGGTCGTCGTGGTGGGCATCGCTCCTCGCATCCCGTGCCCGGGACTCGGGCCAGGGTACTGCGCCGAGGTCGCGGACCGATACCCTTTCGATTCGTGCGCGGCGCGTGCGCGGCGCGTCCGCGACTCGTCCGCGGTTGCCGGGCTTCGCGGGTGGGTGGCACCCTCCGCCGACGATGAAGGTGCTGGCGATCGAGACGAGTTGCGACGAGACCGCTGCCGCGGTGATCGGCGACGACGGCCGCACGCTGCTCGCGAACGTGGTCGAGAGCCAGATCGCCGCGCACCAGCCGTACGGTGGCGTGGTGCCGGAGATCGCGGGACGCCGTCACGTGGAGAGCGTTCGCCCCGTGGTGGAGCGCGCCCTCGCCGAGGCGAGCCTCGGCCTCGACGACATCGGCGGGATCGCGGTGACGCGCGGTCCAGGGCTGGTGGGCTCGCTCTTGGTCGGCATCCACTTCGCCAAGGCGCTGGCGTGGGCGCGCGGGCTGCCGCTCGTCGGCGTGCACCACGTGGAAGGGCACCTGCTGGCGCCGCTGCTCGAGCACCCCGACGACGCGGTCTTCCCCGCCGTCGCGCTCATCGTTTCCGGCGGGCACACCTCGCTCTTCCACGCGGAGCGCTTCGGCCGCTATCGCCGACTCGGCCGCACGCTCGACGACGCGGCGGGCGAGGCGTTCGACAAGGTCGCGCGGCTGATCGGCCTCGGTTATCCCGGCGGGCCCGCGGTCCAGCGCGCCGCCGAGGGCGGCGATCCGGAGGCGTTCCGCTTCCCCCGCCCCACCGTCGATCGCGCGCATCTCGACTTTTCCTTCAGCGGCCTCAAGACCGCGGTGCTCACGGTCACCCGTGAGCTCGGCCCGGAAGCCATCGAGGCGCGGCGCGCCGACCTCGCCGCCTCGTTCCAGGCGGCGGTGGTGGACGTGCTGGTCGCGAAGACGCTCGCGGCGCTCGAGCGCACCGGAGCGCAGCGGGTGATCCTCTCCGGCGGCGTCGCCGCCAACGGGCCGCTGCGCGCGCGCTTTCGCCACGAAGCCGAGGCGCGCGGCTTCGGCGTGCTGATCCCGCCGATGCGCTTCTGCACCGACAACGCGGCGATGATCGGAGTCGCGGGCGCGCGGCGGCTCGCGGCGGGCCAGGTCGACGCGCTCGATTTCGACGCCGAGTCCACACTACCCATGCCCGAGGAGGTCGCTTGCGCGTGAGCTCGCGTCGTCGTCACGATCGTTGGAGCGCGCTGGTTCCGTCCCTGCTCGCGGGCGTGCTCGTCGCCGGGTGCGGCACGAATTTCGAGAACAACCCCCCGAGCACCGACCTCGACGTCTCGGGTAGCGAGCTACGCCTCGGCGGGCTGTTGTGGGATACGTGGTGGATCCCCACCGGCGCGGCGGAGCCCACCGAGACCTTTCCGCTCTACGCCGACACCCATGGGACGCAGACCGGCTCGACCACCTGGCGCTGCCAGGAATGCCACGGCTGGGATTACGCCGGCTCGGAAGGCGCGTACGCGACGGGTCCGCATTTCACAGGCGTTGCCGGCGTGATCGATCGCGCCGCCGGACGCAGCAACCAGGAGCTCTTCGACGCCATCAAGAGCGGCACCCCACCCGCCTCGGGCGGGTCGGCGCTCAGCGGAAGCAATCACGCGTTCACGGACCACCTGAACGACAACCAGATCGCCTCGCTGGTGCGGTTGCTGCGCGAAGGATTGGTGGACACCCGCGAGGTGATCGCGCCGGACGGCCGGGCGACCGGCGACGCGCGCAACGGCGCGGCGCTCTACGCGGCCACGACCTCGAGCGCGACACCCCACGTCGGACAGTGCGCGCTCTGCCACGGCAACGACGGCAAGGCGCTCGACTTGGGAGACGCGGGCGCGCCGGCGTTCGTGGGCACCCGCGCGACGAGCGAGCCGTGGCAGACCTTGCACCAGATTCGCTGGGGCGTTCCCGGCACGGCGATGCCGAGCGCGATCGAGAACGACGTCACCACGCTCGCCGCGCAAGGCGACCTGCTGGCCTATGCGCAGACGCTTCCCGCGCAGTGAGCCCGTCCGGGCGCGCCACCCCGCGGCGCCGACGTAAACGACACACGGTGTCGTCTTGACAGGACTTGCCCGAACGCTATTCTCACGCTCAATCCTTCTCACCAACGACACCTCACTCGCTCGAGTGAGCCAAGGGGACATGCAATGGCGGATCTCAAGGGATCGAAGACGCACGAGAATCTGAAGGCGGCCTTCGCTGGCGAGTCGCAGGCGAACCGTCGTTACCTCTATTTCGCGAAGGTCGCCGACGTGGAAGGCCATCCGGACGTCGCCGGCCTCTTCCGCGACACCGCCGAAGGCGAGACCGGCCACGCCCACGGCCACCTGGATTTCCTGAAGCGCGTGGGTGATCCGGCCACCGGCCAGCCGATCGGTGCCACCGACGCCAACCTCAAGGCCGCCATCGCCGGCGAGACCTACGAGTACACCGAGATGTACCCGAGCATGGCGAAGACCGCGCGCAGCGAGGGGTTCACCGAGATCGCCGAATGGTTCGAGACGCTCGCGAAGGCCGAGAAGTCGCACGCGGGCCGCTTCCAGAAGGGCCTCGAGTCGATCGACTGAGTCGCGCCCCCACGCGGGTGGACGCGAGCGGGATGGCGGAGACGCCATCCCGCTTCGCATTGGTGCGCAGCGCGTCGGCGCCGCTACGAACGCGAGCCCGCGAGGATCCGCTCGGCCAGCGCCTGCGCCGCGAGCGCGTGCACCTCGGGCGAGGGATGAGGATCGGTGGGATGCGTCCAGACGCGCTCGCGGGGCCAGCTCGCGATCGCCGGATGGACGTCGACCACCGGCACGCCGAGCTTCGCCGCCGCGGCGGCGAGATGCTCGTGGACGAAGCCGAACGGATAGCGTGCGGGATCGCCCGACATGCCCGGCGTCATCGGGAATTCCAGGATGACGAGGCGCGCACCGTCGGCGGCGACGTCGCGAGCGAGCGCCGCGAGGAGCGCGTCGAAGCGCGCCCCTGACGCTCCCTCGAAGGACGCCCGCACGTGCTCGATGGTCGCACGGGTGGTGCGCAGCGCCCCGACACGCCGCGACACCCACGCGCAACCTCGACACCAGCCGCCTCCCATCGAATCCGGCAATCGCCACGGCGCCGCGCGTAAGAACGTCTCGTCGCGCAGCGTCTCGCCGAACGGTTGCGCGTCGTTGGGGACGAACGCGTAGACGACGATCGCAGGATCCTCGGCGCGGATCCGGGCGCGATAGATCCCGAGCGCGAGCTCCAGATTGAGTCCCTGCAAGCCGCGGTTGACGACGCCGTAGCGACCCGGCGCGCGCGCCGCGAGCTCCCTCGCGAGCGCGTCGCTGGTGCGTTCGGGGTCCATGACTCCCTCGCCGAACGTGAAGCTGTCGCCGACGATCGCGATCGTCCCCCGTTCCGGCGCGGACGCACGTGCCGGCGCCGGCGAGTCGCCGATGTCGCGAAAGCCGCGCTCGCTGATGCGGTACGTGAGGCAACCGATCGGCGTGCCATCGGGCGCCACCGTTTCGCGATCCCATGCGCGCGGCCGACCGACGCTGCGGTCGTAGCATTGCGACGTCACTTGCCCGGCGCGGTAGACCGGTGCGTGCCCTCCACCGGGCACGTCGACCCACTCGATCTCGAGCAGCCTCGGATCGTAGTGCGGCGCGAGCGGTAGCCGCGCCGCGGGCTGCATGCGAGCGCCGAGCTCGCCGATCACGAGCACGACCAGCAGCGCGCCCAGGCCGGCCACCACCCGGAAGAGCGCTCGCCGCCGCGGCGACGGCCCCGCTCCCTGCCCGGCCGCAGGTGGCGCCCGCCTCGGCACCGGCGGCGAGTCCGTCGTCATGCCCACCGAGCGCTCGCCAGCGGCCTCGCCGCGCACGCCACGGGGGCACGCAACGGCGCCACCGGACTCGGGAATTCCGATTTCCCGACCATCCCCCTTGTGCCCCTTCCGGCGATTCTTACCTTCGATCTCAGCCATGAGCGCATAGCAGCTCTTCCCACCGGCCGTTCCACTCCCAGCCAATCCGGACCTCCGGGGCGCGACGGCGCCTGGCCGCGATCCGTTCGACGATGCGTCGGCGGATCGGCCCGGTGCCGACTCGACTCGGGCTCACCGACCGCACAGCGAGTGCTGGCGGCGCGCTCGCGCGCTGCCCGCGGCGCGCGGCGGGCGAGCCCCTCGAGTCGCGCGCGAACCCTCGCGTGCGAGCGACGCAACCCCGGCCGAGCATCCCTCGGAGGACTCGGCCTCGAAGGAGGAACGCCATGGACGTCAGCGACATCGATGGGAAGCGGGCGACCGACGCGGTGCGCCGCTACGGGCTCGCCGCCGTCGCGATCGGTCTTCTGCTCGCGTGTGCGAGCTCCGCTTACTTTTCCGTGCCGGCCACGCACTTCGCGTACGTGACGCGCTTCGGCCGCGTGGTGAACCCCGGCGCAGGTCCGCTCGGCCCGGGCCTGCACTGGAAGCTGCCGTTCGTGGATCACGCGGACCGGCTGCGGGTGAGCATCGACACGATTCGGCTCGACAAGATTCAGGCCTACACGAAAGACACGCAGCCGATGAGCCTGCAACTCTCGATCACTTACAGCATCCCGCGCGCGTCGGTCTACCGGCTCCTGTACGAGGTGGGGCGGGCCGGCAACGTGGACATCGAATCCAACGTGAACGCCGTCACCAACGACCGCGTGCGCTCGATCCTGGGTCAGCACGACATCGTGCGGGTCGCGGGCGAGGGCCGCGAGGAGGTCATGCGGCAGACCAAGGGCGTCCTCACCGAGGAGCTCGAGCGGCTCTTCGGCATCGAGGTGCACGACGTGCAGCTCGCCGCGCTCAACTTCAGCCAGGCGTACGAGGAGTCGATCAACCAGGCCACGTTGTCGAAGACCGCCAAGCTCAAGGCCGAGCTCGAGCGCGATCGCAAGAAGATCGAGGCCGAGGCTGCGGTCGCCGAAGCGACCGGGCGGGCCAATGCCGAGATCGAGGGCGCGCGTGGACGCAAGCTCTCCGCCATCGCTGCCGCCGAGGGCGAAGCCGAGTCCATCGCGCTTCGCGCCAAGGCCGATGCAGGCGCGATCGCCGCTCGCGGCGCCGCGGAAGCCGAAGCGCTGCGCGCCAAGGTCCTCGCGGGCGGCGGCGCCGAGAGCTACGTCAAGTACGTGCAGGCGCAAGCCGCGCTCAACTGGAAGGGCGACGTGCCGAGCACGATGCTGAGCGGTGGCTCCGGCGCAACCAGCATCGCGATGCTGCCGCTGCCGCAGCCGGCGGCGCCCCAACACTGAGCCCGAAGACGCCGAGCCCCAGTTGGCCCCGCCGCGGCACGCGCGAGTCGCGCGCGTGTCGCGGCGTCTGCACCACGCCGCGCGCCACGAGCGCGTCGCCGCCTACGCGGGAGCCGCGAAGACGAGATCGGCGAGCGGTCCGGCGAGCAACGCCTCCACGCGATCGTGGTCGAGGCCCGCACCGAGCGCCACGGACCACGGCAAGCGAGCGCGCGCGACGAAATCGGGCAGGCCGGCGAGGGCACGCGTGAACACGGCGCGCGTGAGCCCGAGATCGCAAGGCCGCCAATCGACCCGCGCGCGGGCGAGGATCGCGCGCGCCCGCTCGGGACGGTTCGCCTGGAGAGTGGCCATCACGACCACTCCGAGACCCACGATCTCGCCGTGCACGAACGATCGTCCCGTGGCTTCCTCGAGCGCGTAGGCCAGGTAGTGCTCGGAGCCCTCCTCGGGCTGGCTGTGCCCGGCGTCGATCAGCAGCGTGTTCACCTCGGCATACGCCTGCGCGATGAACACCAGCGCCCCGGGCGTCGTGCTTCCGATCGCGTCCGCGAGCGAGTCGACGCGATCGAGGATCCCGGCCGCGCGCGCGGCGAGCTCCGGCACGAACGGCGCGCCACCGTGGGCCGCACCATGCTCCCAATCCCACAGCGCCGTGTGGATCGAGAGCAGATCGCCGACGCCGGCGCGATTGAATCGCGCCGGCGCGGTCGCGACGAGCTCGGGATCGACGATCACCGCCTCCGGCACCACGAAGCCGTCGTAGACGACCCGGCTCGCCTCCCGAACCGCGATGGTGTTGGTCACGAACGCGTCCACGCTGACGCTGCTCGGCACCGCGAAGTACGGGATCCCGCGCTTCCACGCCACCCACTTCGCGTTGTCGATCACCAGCCCGCCGCCGATCCCCACCACCGCCACCGCCGGCGGCAGCTCGCGGACCAGCGCCTCGAGCTGGTCGCGGTCGAGCGACCGGACGTGGCAAACGTGCTCGACCTCCGCTCTCGCCGCCTCCGGCACCGACCGCCACACCTCGGGCTGGGTGAGCACCACGTACGGCCTGGGCACACCACGGAGCTCGGCCGCGAGGCACCCCGCCGCGACGCGCAGCACCGGGCGGCGCGCGCGTTCGCGCAGCTCGCGCGAGATCGCCACGCCGTGGACGACCTCACCCACCTCAGCCGCCGAGCATGCTCTTGAGCGAGCCGTCCGCGAGCGCGGCCCGCGTCTCGGCGTTGCCGCCGACGAGCACGCCCTTCACGAACACCTGCGGAAAGGTCGGCCAGCCGCTCCACAGCTTGATCGCGAGCCGCTCCTTCCAATTCGACAGATAGCTGCCGTACTCGATGTAGGTGAAGCGCACGCCCGCGCCGTCGAGGGCTTCGCGGGCCTTCTTCACGAACGGGTTCTGCGCCATGCCCACGACCACCACGGGATCGCGCTCCACGGCCTCTCGCACGCGGCCCACGACGCCCGCGTGGAACTCGGCCATCGCCTTCGCAACCTGCTCCGTCCGCTTCTCCGCCGCCAGCATCGGTCTCGGAATCGTCATGGTCCTCGCCCTCTCGTCTCGGTTCGTGGTCGAGCCCGGAGCGTATCGCGACGGCGAGGCTGGCCGTAGAGGACCGTCCCGGTGTAGATGCTGCGCGGCGTCTTGCGAGTCTGGTAGCGAGGTCGAGCCCACGTGAGCGGCAACTCTTTCGATCCCAGCGAGCGCGGCCGATTCCCGGTGGGCGTGCGCACGTTCACGGTGGTGGACGCGCAGCGCGACGGCCGCACGCTCCCCGTCGAGGTCTGGTACCCGGCGCACGAGGCGCACCGGGGTCAGGACCTCGATCGCGCCAGCATGGACGTGGTGCGCGTGCCGATCCCGGGCGGCCCGTCCACGCGCCAGCTGGCGGTGCGCGAAGCGCGGCCCACCGCCGGCGGGACGCACCCCCTGGTGGTCTTCTCCCACGGGCACGCGGGCTTCCGTTGCGCGTCGACGTTCCTCACCACCCATCTCGCGAGCCACGGCTTCGTGGTGGTGGCACCGGACCACGTGAACGACACGATGCTCGAGGTGCTGGCCACGCCCCGCGAAGAGCTGGGCATCAAGACGCTCCAATCGGCGAGCGATCGCCCGCAGGACGTCGCCTTGCTCGTCGGCGCGGCGATCGCACCCGCGACGGCGCTCGGCGCGTTCGTGGCACCGCTGGTCGACCCCCGCCGCGTCGGCGTCGTCGGTCACTCGTTCGGTGGGTTCACGGCGCTCGTGAGCGCGAACCTCGACGACCGGATCCGCGCCTGCGTTCCCATCGCACCGCCCGGGGTGCTGGCGCGCGAGCGCGATCCACTCAAGGTCGGCGACTCGTACCGCGGCCTGCCGATCGGCGCACGCGACGTCCCCACGCTGGTCTTGGCCGCCGACCGCGACTCGCTCTGCCTCCTGGAAGGAATCGAGCGGCTCTACGAGCGGATCCGCGCGCCGCGCGCGCTCGCGGTGCTCACGCCCGCCGATCACTTCCACTTCGCCGACGCGGCGCGTGCAGCGCACCAGCTCTTCGAGCGCTTCTTGAGCTCGGGGGCCACCGGTCACCGACCCATCGCGCTGCCGTCGTTCGACGAGCTTCTCGACGAGGAGACGGCGCTCACCATCGTCCGCGGGCTGGTGACCGCGTTCCTGGCAGGCACGCTCGCCGACGGCGCCGACGCCACGGATGCCACCCGCGCCTGCGCCGCGCTGGCCGGGCGATTCGCACCACGGGTGCGGTGGCAGGCACACGGGTGAACCGGGAAAGCGCGGGGAAACCGTGCTGGCACGGCCTCGAAAAGCCGTGGTACTCTCGGCGCCCTCGCGCGGTTTCTGTGCATCGCGCTCGACTTCATAGCCCCTCAGCCCTGGATCCATGGCCGACGAGCTGAGCGCGTCCCCATCCAAGATCCCTGCGATTCGCCCCGGCCACGAGGTGGCGCGGCGGTATCGGATCGATCATCGCGTGGGCCAAGGCGGCGGCGGCGAGGTCTACCGCGCCACCGATCTCAAGCTCGAGCGCGTGGTCGGCCTCAAGCGCATCCTGGGCGGCGACCCGGACACGCGCGTGCGCAGCGCCGGCGACGAGGCGCGCATCGTGGCGCGGCTCGAGCACACGAGCATCCCGCGCGTCTACGATCTCATCGTCGACGAAGGCGAGCTCTGGTTCATCACCTCGTTCGTCGAGGGTCGCTCGCTCTATCGAATCCTGCGGGAAGGCGAGCGCTGGTCGTTCTCCACCGCGATGCGGGTGCTGCGCGAGCTGGGCGAGGTCCTCAAATTCGCCCACGGCCGGCGCATCGCGCACTCGGACATCAAACCCTCGAACATCCTCGTCGGCGACGACGGCGCGGTGACGCTCACCGATTTCGGCGTGGCCCGAGTGCTCACGCTGGAACGCGGCAAGCGTCCCGGCCCCGCCGTGCTCAAGGGCACGGAGGGCTACCTGGCTCCCGAGATCTACGACGCCGACCCGCGCCGGCTCGATTTCCGGCAATGCGCGCGCTGGGACCTCTACGCGCTGGGGGTGGTCTTCTACAACCTGCTGGTCCTCGACATGCCCACCGACGTGAACCCCGAGAGCGTCTCGCTCGAGGTCGCGAAAGGGCTCAAGGAATCGGTCGCGCTCGATCCGCCGAGCCCCACGCGGATCGCCGACGAGGTCCCCGACAGCGTGCGCTCCGCGGTCACCGAGCTCATCACGCGTTGCATGGAAGTCGACCCCGCCAAGCGGATCCAGAGCGCGGACGAGTTCCTGCAGGGCCTCGATCGCATCCAGGCGCTCTACGACGCCAAGCCGGTGCGCAAGTCGTTTCCCGTCGGCCTGGCGGTCGCGCTCGCGCTGGGCACGTTGCTCGCCGGCGCCGCCATCGGCTACTTCCTGCCGCACTAGACGACGACTCACGACTTGAATCCGCCGGACACCGGAGCCGAAGGGGCCACCACGAGCACGTCCACGAAGCCACCCGCTCGCGGACAGCCGCGGGAGCGCGCCGACGTGCGTTCGGGGCGTCGAGCACCGGCGCGCCGGCCCGGCGACGTCGCCCGGCGCGCACTCGCGCTGCCCTTGCTCGCTGCACTGCTCGCGAGCGCAGGTTGCGACCATGGCTCGAACGGAACCGCCGGCGGCCCGGCGATCACGCCGCCCCCCCCGCCCCCCGCGGGACTGAGCGCCGGCACGGCGAGTCATTACCTCGACTTCCCGGTGGGCGTGAGCCTCGGCGGTTACGGCGGGCGCGTGGAGGCGCTCATCTACCATCCCTTCGGCGGCGGTCCCGAGGCGCCCGAGGGCAAGGAAGGCCGACCGCGCCCCCACGCGCGGATCGTGCCCCCGTCGATCGGCATCCACACGCGGCCGCGGGTACAGGCGCTGGCGCTCACCTGGCTGCCGGAGGGCGCCAACGAAGAGACGGTCGTGATCGCGCACATCGACGCGATCTTCCCGCTCTTGGCCTTGCGCAACCGGGTGGTCGAGCGGGTGAAGGAACACACCGGCGTGGACATGCGCCGAACCCTGCTCCTGACCGCGAGCCACACGCACCACAGCGGTGCGCCGTTCTGGAACAACTTCCTGGTCTCCGTGGGCGGCATGGACGCCTACGATCAGGAGATCTTCGAGCGCTTCGCGGAGAGCATCGCGCGCACCGCCGAGGAAGCGCTGGCTGCGCGCCAGCCCGCCAAGCTGGGCATCGCCACCGAGACCAACTTCGACCCCCAGGACCTCGTCTACTACGACCGCCGCATCGGCAACGACGACGACGACCTCGTCGACAACGCCGACATCGCGCGCGCCGACGACGAGGGCGAGCTTCGCGGCGACGGCAAGCCCGACGGCGCCATCAAGGACCCGCGCTTGAGCGTCTTCCGCGTGGACAAGGCGAACGGCGATCCGCTCGCCGTGCTCTTCCACTTCGGCATCCACGGCACGGCCTCGCTCGACACCAACCTCTTCATGTCTGGCGACGTGACGCTCGGCATGGAGCGCGCCGTCGAGGACACCATCGGTCACTCGGCGATGGTCATGCACGTCCAGGGCGCCGCGGGCGACATCTCGCCCACCGCCGTCGGCTTCGCGGAGGTCGAGGGCACCGGCCTGCGCATGGCGTCCATCATCGCGGACCTGTGGCGCACGGCCGTGCCGCGCGACCGAATCGACGGGCTCGACGTCATCTCGTCGATCCAACGCCAAGACCGCCAGATCCTGGGCTACGACGATCCCAAGCTGGAAGCGCCCTACCCGCGCTGGGGAGCACCCTTCGGCCAGCTCCTGTGCGGCGACGCGCTCATCCAGAACACTCCGATTCCCGACTTCAACGACCCGTTCGTGTGCCTGACGCGCCCCGTCAGCCTCAGCAACCCACTCCTCGAGCAGATCGCACGCGAGGTCATCATCCCGCTGCTCTTCAACTCGGTGTTCGTGGACGGATCGACCGACGACGCGCTCGGCGACATCGTGATCGGCTCGAACCCCGAGGGTGGCCCCTACAAGAAACCATTCCTGCTCTTCGACACCCAGCTCTCGTCGGTGCGCATCCGCGGCGCCTCCGTGACCCACGACGGCGACACGGCAGCGCTGCGGGACGTGTCCATCGCCGCCGTGCCCGGCGAGCCGACCACGCCGCTCTCGATTGAGCTACGCCAGAAGCTGGCGCACAAGGTCCCGGACACCTCGTTCCCCGACACCTGGGTGTTCGGCTACAGCCAGGACTACCTCGAGTACATCCTGCTCAAGGAGGACTGGATCACGGGCGGCTACGAGATGCAGCTCCAGCCCTGGGGCCCCTTGTGGGGCGAGTGGATCATGACCCGCTCGGTCCAGCTCGCGCGCTCGCTGGTCACGCAAGAGCAGCCGCCACCCGAGGACACGCCCGCCTACGACGATCCGGTCCCGCTCGAGCTGGTGCGTCCCACCGCGTCGCACGATCCGGGGGTCGTGCGCCAGCCGGAGACGATCGACCGCTTCGGCACCGCCGTGCTCTCGTTCATCGGAGGCGATCCCGAGCTCGACACTCCGCACGTGGTGGTGGAGCGCGAGAATGCGGCGGGCGAGTTCGAGGTGGTGCGCACGGCGGGCGGAAGGGTGGTCGACGAAGCCGGCCCCGAGACGATCCTCGTCTACGACTACGACGAAGCGCACGCGTCGACCGAGCCCCATCTGTGGTCGATCCACTGGGAGACGGTCGAGAGCACGCCCGCCGGCACCTACCGCTTCGCCGTCGAAGGCGTGAACTACGACGGGAGCGAACCCGCCGCCGAGCCGCCCTACTGGACCGGGACGCCGTACCGGTTCACGTCGAGCCCGTTCCGGGTGCGGGAAGCTCGCACGCTGCAGGTGAGCGACGTACGCCTCGACGCGCGGTCCGTGAGCGCCGACGTCTCCTACCCAGCGGCGCAGCCCGACGACGATCCCAACACGCCCGACGCGTTTCGCTACCGCCCCGCCCGGCCGAGCGCCGTCTCTGCGCGGTTCGAGATCCGATCGGACGCCGGCGTGCTCGTCACCGCCGAGGGTCCGCTCGCCGGCGACGGCAGCCTGCCACTTCCCGAGTCCCTCGCTCCCGGCTCGTACGAAGTGAGCGTGCTCGCGACCGACGAGCACTCGAACACCGGTCAAGCCGTCGCGACCCCGCTCGTCGTGCGCTGAGGCGTTGCGCCAGAACGACCCGGTGGGTCGATCCTGACGCAACATCTGCCGATCGCCTGACAACTTGGGACAGCACACACTCGCCGCGCGCGGTTGACGCGGCGCGGCTAACGCGTTGCGTCATTCGCCAAATTGTGCAACGATGTCACACGAACACCACACTGTGACCTGTATGTTGGGGTGACGAAGGAGACGCGACCCAAGATCCAGTGGCCATGGCACGCTGCTTGCGATGATTTTTCGGCGTGCGACGGGCATTGGACACGACCTGCACCGACCTCCGAACGACGTGTGAACGCACCGAGTTGGGGCAACGAACGCAGGAAAGGGAACCCCGATGAACGCAATGGCACATCTGGGCATGCGGTGGACCGGCGCCGGTCATCGATCCGACGGCCGGAAAGTGCTCATCGCCGAGAACCTCGACTCCCACCGCCGCTGGTCGATCGATCCGGTCACCGGGATCGGCGAGCCCATCAGCGATGTCGTGCCTTCGCGGACCGAGTCGACTGCGCCACAGCTCGAGCCGGCGCCCTGGATGGTGCCACCCTCGCCCTCGAAGGCCGTCACGAGCACCGCACCCACGCAGCCTCGTCGTAGCGGATCGCCTGGGCCCTCGGTCTGCGAGCATTGCGGCGCCAAGAGCGTCTATCAGATCCGTTTCTCGCAGAACGAGTTCGTCACCAAGTGCTTGAGCTGCAAGCGGTTCGTCGTGGACGGGCGCGTCGAACGCCCGGGCCGTGAGCAGCGAGCTCGCGCACGGCGCGGCGCCAGCCTCTGGCTGCCGCTCGAGTAGCGCGGCACCAGCCGGTGGCACCAGCCGGTCCAGCCTGGCGCCGCGGCCCGGCTCAGCCGAGCCGGCCGCGCACCGCCGCCTGCGCCATCTCCACCTTGCCGGCGGCACCGAACGGGACGCCCTCCGCCTCGAGCAGACCGCGCTGGATCGCCGCCCAGGTATCGCGACCGCGACTCGGCACGGCACCGTCCGCGCTCACCACGCGGTGCCATGGGACCTTGCTGCCGTCCGGCAGGCCCCGGAGCACCATGCCGACCGCCCGCGCCGCGCGCGGACTGCCCGCAAGCGTGGCCACGTCCCCGTAAGCGATGACTCGTCCACGGGGAACGGCGCTCACGATCCGCAGCACCTGGTCCCGAAACCCCGGCACACGCGTGCGGGCGGCCTTCCCACCAGGGAGCTTCGCCGCGAGTCGCTCTGGCTTGCGCAGCGCGCGTCTCAATCCGGGCTCCACTGGAAGTTCAGATAAGATCGCCGCCGATGCGATTGTGGCGGAAGCTCTCGATCCTGGCGCTGCTCGGGGTGCTGCACTGCTCGACCACGGCACCGGGCGAGCTCGACGACGACGCCCGCGAGTCGCTCGCCACCCTGACCGCGCGACTCGAGCGGACTCCACCGGACGCCGCCGCGATCGAGGAAGCAGTGGCGATCTACGTCGCCCACGGCCGCTTCGACGATGCGGAGGGCACCGTGCGCGGCGCGCTCGAGCGCTCGTCGGTCGACGTCCGCGTCCTCGAGCGGCTCGCGCGCATCTACGCGTCGATCGCGAGCGAGGCCGAACGCGCCACCCGCGAGGAGCCGCAGGCGCTCGCCGAGGTGGATGCCGATGCGCTCACGCGCCGCGCCCAAGCCATCGCCGCGCTCGCGCGTTTTCGCGCCCAGCGCGATCGCGCGGCGGTCGTCGCCGAGATCCGCGCCACCGACGGCACCGCGCGACGTCTCAGCGACGTGATGCTCGAATGCACCAACCGCGATTTCGGCTCCGAGGGCGGCAGCGCGAGCTCCTTCGCGGTGAGCTACTTCGGCGACCGGCTGCGGGTCGAGGCAGGCGGATCGAGCGATCCCCGCGGCTCGGAGCCGCGGCTCGGCGAGATCGCGCTGCTCGCGCTCGCGCGCGACCCGATGGGGCGCACGGTGGCCCGCATCGAGCCCTACCCCTGGGCCACCGAGACCGTGACCTGCGCGTCCTGCCGTCTCAGCGACGCGTGCGCGCTGGTGGGTGACGTCGCCCCACGAGGCGGCTTGACCCACGTCGACCTCGCGACGGTGAGCGAGGTCCGGTTTCGCGGAGAGAACCGACCATGACCAAGCCCACGGGAAGCCGTCGGCCGGAGCCCGCTCCCGCGCCCGCCCCGAAACCGTCCAAGGCGATCCGATTCGCTCAGTACCTGACCAGCCTCGCCGTGCCCGCGACGATCGCGGTGTTCTGGTGGCGTTACCACGTGGTGCTACCGTCCGACGACGTCTTCTCGATGCGCGTGTTGCGCAAGGAGCATGGCGGCTTCAACGACACCGTGGTGTTCGTCGGCAAATTCGTCGACGACTACAACCGCTCGGGCGCCGAGGCCCAGGCCGAGATCGAGAAGCGCTACCTCTACCGCCGCCTGGTCAATACGGGTATCGTTCGCCGTGCCGAGTGAGGAAACGACGCGGGTCCTCTGGAGAAGTTCCTAGCCCGCCCCGGCCGGAACCCCAGCGCGGGGACGCTGGGCTCGAGGCGTGAGGTTCGTGGCTCGATGCAACGGACGGATAGCGTGAAGATCGACGTGAGCCTCGAGTCGCCGACTCGGGCCCGGCAGGAGCGCGGTCGCCGCCACGCCGCGCGTTGGGGCGCGCTGGTGACGCTCGCCATCGGGTTGGTCACCGCGTGCCACGGCGGCACCGCGAGCGGAACGCCGGCAGCCGACGCGGTCGAGCAGCGTCTCGCCGCGTGCGAGCAGCGCCTCGCCGAGCTCGAGGAGGACGATCGGGTGCTCTTCGCCGAGGCCGCCGCCGACCTGGAGCGCGGCTGGAACGACGCCGCCTGCGCCCGCTTCGAGACGTTGCTGCGCCGCTTTCCCACCAGCCCGCTCGTCGCCGAGACGCGCAACCGAATCGAGCGCTGCCGCAACGGCGCGGGGCCGGTCGTCGCGGCGCGAGGCGGACCGCCGGCGCCCGAGCCGTCCGCGGCGCCGCCGCACGGCGCGCCCACGGGCAACGAGCCCGACGACACCGCCGGCGCCCGCCAGAGCTCCGAGCCGGATCCGAACGAGGGTGCTCCGCTCGAGATCTCGCGAACCTGGCTCAAGGAGGATCGCTTCGGCGTGCCGCTCGCCAACCTGCGACTCACCAACCGCGGCGATCGCACGGTCGTGGGTTACAAGGTGGCACTGCGCTGTTACGATGACCGCGGCACGGCGCTCAAGCACCTCACCAAGGGCACCACCTGGTTCATCGCAGCCGGCGGCAGTCGTCAAGGCGGCCCAGGCGAGGCCTTCGCCGGCGGCCCGTGGCCGCTCACCGGGTTTCTCGGCGCCGCGCGGATCGAAGCGGTGGTCCTGGGCGTCGACTACGCCGACGGAACCCACTGGCAGCGCGCAGATATGGCGGAATTCAGCGCCGACAAGGAGTGATCCATGTTGCTGTTGCTCGCGGCATTTCTCCCGTTCCTGCTCATCGGTTTCCTGCTCTGGTACGGTCTCTTTCGCGCCGGCTCGACGATCGCCGATCTGCTGAGCCCGTTCATCAAGAGCACCGCGCCCGCCTGAGCGGGCCTCGCCGCCGGTCGGCGCGCGCGCGTACCGCTCGCCCTCAGCTCGCGCTCGCCAGGCTCGAATCCGGCTGAAGCGGCGCCCGTTCACCTGGGGTGCCGCCGTCTTCGTCGTAGCGAAGCAGCTTGCGATAGAGCGTCTTGGGATCGATTCCGAGCATCTCCGCAGCACGCTTGCGCTGCCCGCCCGCGAGCGTCAGCGCCCGCAAGATGTGGTCGCGCTCGAGCTGATCGAGGGTGGGAAAGTCGGCCTCGGTGAACGCCGGCGCGGCACGGGCGGCGACCGGCGCGGGAGCGGCCGGCAATGCCCAGGGCGCGGGCGGCGGCGGCGAAGCGGGCACCGAGGCGGTGCCGCCGCGAATGGCGACCGGCAGGTGCTCGATCGAGACCTCGGTGCCGCGGGTGAGCGCCACCGCGTATTCGATGCAGTTCTGCAGCTCGCGCACGTTCCCGGGCCACGGATACGCCATCAACGCTTCGGTGGCCGATGGCGCGATCCCCGCGACCTGCGGTCTGCCGACCCGCGCGGCACTCTGTTCCACGAAGTGCATCGCCAGCAGGGGGATGTCCTCGAGACGGTCGCGCAACGGCGGCAGCGCGAGCCGCACCACGTTCAAGCGGAAGTAGAGATCCTGGCGCAGCAGCCCGGCGCGCAACGCGGCGTCGAGGTCCTGGTTCGACGCCGCGACCACGCGCACGTCGATCGGGATCGGCTGCGTGCTGCCGACCGGCACCACCTCGCGCTCCTGCAGGACGCGCAGGAGCTTCACCTGCGCCGAGGCCGGCATCTCGGTGACCTCGTCGAGGAAGATCGTGCCGCCGTTGGCGTCGCGGAAGTAGCCGGCCTTGTCGGTGAGCGCGCCGGTGAAGGCGCCCCGCACGTGGCCGAAGAGCTCGCTCTCGAAGATCTCGCGCACGATCGCGCCGCAGTTCACCGCCACGAACGGCCCGCTGGCGCGCTTGGACTCGAAGTGGATCGTGCGGGCCAGCACTTCCTTGCCGGTGCCGCTCTCGCCGTTGATGAGGATCGTCGACTCGGTGGGCGCGAAGCGCTCGACCAGCTCGTAGAGCTCCTGCATCGACTGCGCTTTCCCATAGAGCCGGCCGAGGTGGTAGCGGGTGCGCAGCTCCTTTCGCAGCGTGCGGATCTCGCGCACCATCCCGCGCCGCTCGATCGCCTTGGCGACGGAGATGGAGAGCTCGTCCAGGTCGAACGGCTTCACCAGGAAGTCGAGGGCGCCGTGCTTCATCGCCTCGATCGCGTCCTGCACCGTGCCGTGGGCGGTCATCATGATGACCTCCACCTCGGGCTGACGCGCCTTCACCTCGCGTAGCAGGTCCAGCCCCTGGAGCTCCGGCATCTTGAGGTCGGTGACGATCACGTCGAACTCGCCGAGCTCGAGCAGCTCGAGCGCCGCCTTGCCGTCCGCCGCTTCCTCGACGTGGTAGCCATCGCGATCGAGCACCCGCCGACACACGACGCGAATCGGAGACTCGTCGTCGACCACCAGCACGTGGGGGACGCGTTCGCCGCGAGGACCGTGGATGGTTGGTGGCATGGCAGGCTCGCTTCCCGACGGTGCGCGCGGCGGCTGGATCGCCGCCAGCGGCGCTTGAGCTCGAGCGCTCGCCTCGACGATCGAGGCCCGCTCGATCGGGCGAACGCGTGTGGTCACGACCGCCACCACCACCCGGCTCCCGATCCGAGGGCATTTCGCCCGGTACACCCTAGAGATCGGGCAGCCACCCGAAAACTTGAGGGCGACGATCCGCCGCCGCGGCGGACCGCGGCACGCCGCATCGCCAGGCACCATCTCTCCTTGCTCGCCTTGCCTCGCCCGGAACGCGGCGGGTAACTTGCGCGTGGCGCGTTTTCCCCGCGATTTCGCGGCAAATCAGCGCCTTCGAGCCGCCATGGACACCACGCTTCTCAGCGCCGCGCGCAGCGCCCACCCGCCGGTGCTCGAAGGCGGGCTCTTCGAGCCCGTGCGCTGGGTGCTCGACAACGGGCTCAAGGTCTTGGTCGCCGAGGATCACTCGGCGCCGGTGGTCGCCGTGCAGGTCTGGGTCGGAACCGGCAGCGCGGACGAGCTCCCCCACGAGTCGGGCCTGGCGCACGTCCACGAGCACATGCTCTTCAAGGGCACCGCACGCCGCGGCGTGGGCGAGATCGCGCGCGAGATCGAGGGTGCTGGCGGGGACATCAACGCCTACACCACCAAGGACTCGACCGTGTACCACGTGGTGATCGCGAGCCGGTTCGTGGACGTCGCGCTCGACGTGCTGGCCGACGCAGTCCTGCACTCCGCGTTCGACCCGACCGAGCTGGCACGCGAGCTGGAGGTGGTTCACGAGGAGTTCCGGCGCGGCGAGGACATGCCGGACCGGAAGATCTACGAGCTGCTCTTCGAGCACGCGTACGTGCGGCATCCCTACCGGAACTCCACCATCGGGGAGCCGGCGGTGTTCACGCGGCTCACGCGCGCCGACGTCGAGGCGTTCTTCCACAAATGGTACGTGCCGCGGAACCTGACGCTGGTGGTGACCGGCGACGTCGACGCCGAGTCGCTGCGGCCGCGCATCGAGGCGCTCTTCGGGGCGGCGCCGGACACGACCGTGCCGGAGCGACCGCGCCTGCCCGAGCCGCGTCCCAGCGGGCTGCGCGCCCACGTCGCCCGTGGCCCGTACAAGAAGACGTTGCTCTACCTGGGCTTCCCCGCGCCCTCCATTCGTGAGGCCGACGTCGCGGCGGTCGACGTGCTGGCGGCGGCGCTCGGCGACGGCGACAGCTCACGCCTGTGGCGAGAGGTGAAGGAGCGCGCCGAGCTGGTGCACTCGATCTTCACCTTCGCGATGACGCCGCGCGACCGCGGGCTCTTCGTGATCGGCCTCGAGCTCGAGCCCGACAACCTCGAGGACGCGGTGCGCGCGACCTTCGAGCAGATCCACGAGGTGCGCCGCGCCCCGCTGCCGCAGCGCGAGCTGGCGAAGGCCCTGGGCGTGATCGAGAGCGACTTCGTCTACGAGAAGGAGTCGGCGCAAGGCGCCGCGCGAGCGCTCGGGTTCTACGAGAGCCTGGCCGACGATTGGCGGTTCGAGGGGCGCTATCTGGAGAGCCTGCGCTCGGTCGATGCGTCTCAGATCCTGGAGGTGGCGCAGCGCTACCTCACCCTCGACCAGCTCTGCGCCGTGCTGCTCTTGCCCGACGAAGAGCGGCCCGAGCTCGACCACGGCGCGCTGGCGGGAATCCTCGGCGAGGCCGATCGCGCGTTCGCGCGCACCGAGCTCAGCACCGTTCGACAAGACGGCGACTTCTTCGTCGAGCGCTTCACGAACGGGATCGAGCTGGTCGTGCGTCAGCGGCCGGGCGTGGAGGTGGTGTCGATGTCGGCGGTGTTCCTGGGCGGCGTGCGCATCGAGCCCCCCGGGAAAGCGGGGATCTCGAGCTTCGTCGGCTCGACGCTGACCCGCGGCACCGAGACGCGCGACGCCGAGGACATCGCGCGCAGCATCGACGAGATGGCAGGCGCGCTGGACGGCTTCTCGGGCCGCAACAGCTTCGGCGCGCGCGGCCACTTCCAGAGCAAGCACTTCGAGGAAGCCCTCGAGCTCCTGGCCGAGGTCCTGATGTATCCGACCTTCCCCGAGGAGGAGGTCGAGAAGGAGCGCGCCGACATCCTCCACGACCTCGAAGCCCGCGAGGACGATCTCGCGCGCCTCGCCTTCGAACGCATGCAGGCCGAGCTCTACGGCGACCACCCCGCCGCGAACCCGACCATCGGCACGCACGAGACCGTCGCCACCATCACCGCCGACGACCTGCGTGCCTTCCACGCACGCCACGCGCGCCCCTCGAACCTGGTGCTCGCCGTGGTCGGCAACATCGACCCCGAGCGGGTGCGCAGCGCCGTTCACGCGCGCCTCGCCACGTGGGAGTGCGAGCAGCACGTGGCACCCGCCGTGCCCGAGGTGGCGCCGCTCGACGGCACGAAGCGCGCCTTTCGCGCCGCCCTCGACAAGCAGCAATCGCACATCGTGCTGGCGTTCCCAGGCGTGCGCCTCGACCACCCGGATCGCTTCCCGCTCGAGGTGATGTCGACCGTGCTCTCCGGCCAGGGCGGGCGTCTGTTCCTGGAGCTGCGCGATCGGCAGAGCCTCGCCTACACGGTGTTCTCGTTCACACGCGACGGTCTCGATCCCGGCTACGTCGGTGCGTACATCGCCACGTCGCCGGAAAAGGCCGTGCAGGGGATGAACGGGCTCGCGGCGCAGCTGCGCGCGCTGCGCGACCACGGCATCACCGAGGCCGAGCTCGAGTGGTCGAAGCGCAACCTGGTGGGCACCTTCGAGATCGCGCTCCAGTCCTCGGCGGCGCAGGCCGAGGCCTTCAGCCTCTACGAGAGCTACGGCCTGGGGTATCGCGAATACCTCGCCTATCCCGACCGCATCCTCGCGGTGACCCTCGCGGACGTGAGCCGCGTGGCGCGCGACTACCTCGATCCAAGCCGCCTGGTCTTGAGCGTCGTCGGCCCCGACGACGTCACCGAGTCCTTGTCCTGGTGACCGCCGGATCCGCGATCGGAGGGCCCTCCACGTGAACCCGCTGCGCCGCCTCGGCGATCGCCTTCTCGACCTCGTGCTGGATCGCGCGATCGAAACCGCGGTTGCGCTCGGTCACAACCGCCTGCCGCTCGGCGAGACCGACCTCTCCGATCACCCGGACGGCGAGCCCGTGCTCATCGACCCCGGCGATCCCGAAGCCCAGCCGTCGAGCTGACGGCTTCCTCGAGGTCACTCCCGGCTAAGCGCGCGCCACGTCCGGCGAACGCTCCAGACGGACGTCCGCGGAAGCCCGAACGCAGTGCGTTCACCGCGATCTCCATCCGCCGCGTCCGGAGCCACTCTCCACCACGCTCCCGGGACGCTGGCGCCGTCCGTAGCGACACGCACTGGAGAAACGCCGGCCAGCGCGCGACGTACCCGTGACCGCCTGCTCGTCGCCTCCGCCGCCCCCCGAGCGTGCCTGTGCCGGCCGGTGTGTCGAGCCACAAACCGCGCCTTTTCCACGAGCACCGCCGGAAGGCCGCCCAGCAACGGTCTTCACTTCGGCAGGTAACCGATCGCCCCGAGCCAGTCGCGGACGGCGCCCGCGACCACGGCGTTGCCTTCCGCCGAGTAGTGTCCGGGAATCAACGCCTCGGGGGACTTGCCCTTCGTCGCGGCGATGAAGGATTCATCGGTCTCGAGGTACGGGATCCCCTTCGCCTCGAGGAACGCCACCAGCTCGTCGCGCACGATCGAGCGGTAGTTCGCGGTGGTCCGCCAGGTCCGGAGCTCGGACTGCTCCATGAGCAGCACGATGCCCGGCCGGGCACCGTCGGCCGTCGCCTCGGCGGCGAACGCGGCGAGGATCGCCTGGAAAGCGGACAGGCTCTCGTGCGCGATCGCGTCGTTCTGAATCGCGGCGAGATTCGCCCTTCTGCAAAGCGGCACCTTGGCGAGACGCACCAGCGCCGACCACTCGAAGAAGGGAACGCGCCAGTTCAGGTAGGCGTTCGTTCGGTAGAAGAACTCGTCGCGACCCATTTCGGCCTGGAAGGCGGGATCGAGCACCTTCGGCAGGTCGGCCACCGAAGCGACCGGGGAACGGATCTCGACCAGTCGGCCCGCCTCGGCGACGAAGCGTGGCTTGGGGAAAAGCAGGTCGTCCTGCCTGAGGAAGTAGAAGGTGTAGAACGGTCGGAAGCCGGTGAGCAGGCGTGCGGCGTTCTCGTCGGTCACGGCGAGCAGGGCCACGTCGGCTTTGAATTTCCGACCCAGCTTGCGGTAGCGCAGCAGACTCTGGTCAGGGCCGTAACCCGGCACACCGAAGTTGAGCACCTCGAGCGTGCCCGAGGCCGTGGCGAGGCGGCGTGGCCAGGAGTCGGCTTCGCGGACGTCGTCGCCGTGGGTGAACGAGTCACCGAAGCAGGCGATGCGCAGCCGGCCCGGCGTTGGCGTCGTCTCGACCTCCGCGATGCCGCGCAGACCGGACGAGTTGGATGAGTAGAGCTTGTCTCCAGGCGATCTCGGATCGCCGCTGTGAAGCGGGTGGATCGCCCAGCCGGTGTCGGGGTCGAAAACGAGATACTTGCGTTCCCCATGGCGAAGGATCTCGTCGACCAGGGCAGCGTGTCGCGCCCCGAGCGGGGCGGTCGGGAAACGCCGGCCGTCGTCCCAGGCGAGGAAGACGCGCGCGGCGAGCTCGAGTGCCACCAGGCTGACGGCGACGACGAGGAGCAGCGCGTATCGTTTTCTCACGACACCTCGCCGGCCCCTTTGGCGGCGTCGATGATCACACGTGCGCCGCTCGCGAATCGGACAGCGGCCAGCTCAGCGATCTCGGACGTCTCGGCACACCGAATCGAACGCCAGCCTGGGGCCCCGCAATACGCCGCAATCGAGACACGCCTGCCCCACGTGCGGTCCGTTTCAGCGTCCTGACTCCATGAAGGCCCCCTCGGGAACATCCCACCCCACGTTGGACGCTGACGTTGTCCACGAAGCCACGCGGGGAAGCCCATCGCGATTCTACAACGGCCATCGCGACCACTACTGTGCATGGACCTGAACGCCCGCTCGATCTAGCTCGCCGTCGGAGCCGAGTGCGTGTTCACCTGGCACGCGACCGAGCTGGATAGGAATACGCGCCCTGCGCGCGGATTGTGTCGGCGAGGCTTCGATGGAACACTCGGCAGGCGAGCAGCTCGCACCACTCCCTTCCGTTCGTTCCGGACTCATCGGACCCCGATGACCCACGGCCCCGACGTCTCCGTCTCGCTCGCCGCCTACCTGCCGCAAGACCGCCTCCGCGCCCTCGCGCGCGGAGAACCGATTCCCCGGCGCGTGACGGGTTCGGCGCTGCTGGCCGACCTGTCTGGATTCGGGGAGCTGACCGAAGCGCTGACGCGCGTCCGCGGACCGCGGCGCGGAATCGAGGAGCTCACCCGCGAGGTCAACGCGCTCTACGACGCCCTGATCGCCGAGGTGGAGCGCTTCGGGGGAAGCGTCATCGACTTCGCGGGCGACGCCATCACGTGCTGGTTCGACGGGGGCCAGGACGCCTCCCTCCGTGCCGTGACCGCAGCGTTCGCCATGCAAGCCGCCATGCAGCGCTTCCCTCGGGTCGCGCTCAAGATCGCGGTGACGAGCGGCCCCGCGCAGCGCTTCATCGTGGGGGACCCGAGCATCCAGTGCTGGGACACGCTGGTCGGTCACACGATCTCGCGCCTCGCGACCGCCGAGCGTCTCGCTGGCCCGGCCGAGATCGTCGCCGATCCGGCCACCCATCGTGCGGTTTGCGAGAGCGTTCGCGCGACTCCACGGTGCGCCGAACCTCGCGAGCCCTTCTCTTGGCTTACGAGCCTGATGCACCCAGCGTCCGCGGTACCCACGGCATCGCCGGCAGCGATGCCCGCCGCCCACGATCTGCGCCCCTGGATCAATCCGGCGGTCTTCCTCCGCGAGCAGGGCGGACACGGGGCCTTCCTCACCGAGCTCCGCCCCACCACTCCTCTCTTCCTGCGATTCGACGGCATCGACTTCGAAGCCGAACCGGCGGCCGAGAGGCTCGACACGTTCGTCCGTCGCGTCCAGGCGGTGATCCGCGAGTACGACGGCACGCTGCTCCAGCTCACCATCGGCGACAAGGGCAGCTACCTGTACGCGGCCTTCGGCGCGCCCATCGCCCACGAGGACGACTCCCGTCGGGCGGTGAAGGCCGCGCTCGAGTTGCGGCGCGTCGCCGAGAGCCTGCCGTTCCTGAAGCCCGTGCAGGTGGGGATCACGTGCGGCACGACGCGGACGGGCGCGTACGGCGGCTCCACGCGCCGCGCCTACGGCGTGCTGGGCGACGAGGTCAACCTCGCGGCCCGCCTCATGACCCACGCCGCGCCGGGCCAGATCCTGGTCAGTCGGCGCGTCCACGAGGCGATCTCCGCCGCGTTCGCCTGCAACGCGCTCGCGCCCGTCCAGATCAAAGGCAAAGCGGATCTCCTGCCGATCTTCGCCGTCCACCGTGCGCACGCCGCGCAGGTTCCGCACCTGCACGAGCCGGCCTATGCGCTACCCCTGGTCGGACGGATCAGCGAGCTCCAAACCATCGGCGAGCGCCTGGAGCGCACCCTCGAAGGAAAGGGCCAGATCGTGGCCATCCGCGCCGAGGCGGGGATGGGCAAATCGCGCCTCGTGGCCGAGGTCGTTCGGTCGGCTCGCGCAAGAGGGTTCGTCGCGTACGCCGGTGCAGCCCAGGCCGACGGTGTTCAGTCTCCCTACCTGGCGTGGAAACCGATCGCGAGCGCCCTCTTCGAGGTCGATCCCGCCGCGACCGCGTCCGACTCGGTTTCGAGTGTCGAACGCGTCGTGCGACGACTCGCCCCGTCCCGCGTCCACGCGCTGCCGCTCCTGGTGCCGCTCCTCCCGTTCGAGATCGCCGACAACGACTACACCCGAGGTCTCGAGCCGCTCAATCGGCAAGGTGCGCTCCGCGCGCTCCTCGAAGACAGCTTCCGCACGGCGGCGCGAGAAGCGCCCGTGCTGATCGTCCTCGAGGACCTGCACTGGCTCGACGGCGGCTCGCGGACGCTGCTCGAAGATCTGGCCCAGGGGCTCACCGACAGTCGGATTTGCTTCGTCCTCGCGTATCGCCCCGAGGTGCCCGGCCTCGCGGCGCCCAGTGTCGCGGCGCCCGGCTCCGAAAGCTCGATGCGCTTGGAACGAATGGCGTCCTACACCCTGCTCGAGCTGCCCGAGCTGACGCCCGCCGAAGCCGCGGAGGTGCTCCGCGGGAAGCTGGCGCGGCTCTACCCGGCGCGCGACGCGGAGCCTTCGCCCGGCTGGATCGAGCGCTTGACCACGCGAGCGCAGGGCAACCCGTTCTACCTGGAAGAGCTGCTCAACTACGTCCACGATCGCGGGCTGGATCCGTTCGATCCGGCCGATCTCGGAGCCCTCGAGCTCCCGGACAGCCTGCACGCGCTGATCTTGAGCCGCATCGACCGGCTGAGCGAACGGGAGAAGATCATCCTGCGCGTCGCGAGCGTCATCGGGCGGTCGTTTCGCGCCGCCTGGCTGACGGATTACTACCCGGAGCTGGGCGACGTCGCGGACGTCGGAGACGCTCTCGACCGGCTCGCGGAGCTCGACATCACCCCCATCGACCCGGCGGTGATCGAGCGAGCCCATCTCTTCAAGCACGTCATCACGCACCAGGCGACCTACGAGAGCCTTCCGTTCGCGACCCGCGCCGAGCTTCACGAACGATTCGGCGTTTATCTGGAACGGCAGATCGCCGCGGGAACGTTTCACGAAGCGGCGCTGCTGGACACCCTGGTCTTTCACTACGGCCGCGCCGAGAACGAAACCAAGGAACGGGAATACCTGTCGAAGGCCACGAGCGTGGCGCTGAGGACCAGCACGTTCATCACCGCACGGACGTATCTCACGCGACTCCTCGAGCAGACCCCCGCCCCGGACCCGCGGCGAACGGCGTTGCTCCTCGATCTCGGGGAGCTGCTCGCGACCACCGGAGATTTTCCTGGAGCGCTGACGCTCTTCGAGGAAGCACGAGACCTCGCCCGGACGGATGCCGAACGGGCGCGAGCGTTCTGGATGCTGGCCTACGTTCGGAGGGAAACCGGACTCATGCACCAGGCCTACGATCTTTACGCCGCGGCCGTGCGATTCGCACGCGCCAGCGGAGACGAAGCGATCGTCGCGAACGCGCTCTCCTCGGCGGGAGTTTGTAGCGCCAAGCTGGGAAAGCTCGAGGAGGCGCAAGCCTTTCAGGAGGAGAGTCTCGCGCTGGCACGCAAGCTGGGTGATCCCGCGCTGGAGCTGAACGCTTTGCAGCGAGCGGGGTGCATCCTGGTCGCGCGATCCGAGTACGAACAGGGCGAGGCGATCTTCCTCGAGGTCTGTGCGCTGGCCGAGGCATCCGGCGAGCGGCAGAGCCTCATGATGGCGCTCAACAACCTGGGCTGGGTGACGGACAAGAAGCGGGAGTTCGCACGTTCGCGAGAATACGGCCGCCAGGCGCTGGCGCTCGCGTACGAGCTGGGATCGCAGTTGAGCATCGCGCTCTACCTGATCAATCAGGCCGGAGACGAGCTGATGGATGGCGACCTCACCAGCGCGCGTTCGCACGTACGCGAGGGCTGCCGATTGGCGCTGCGCCTGGGGGCCATGGGGCGTGTGATGCTGGCACTCAGGTCCTTCTCGCTCATCTTCTACGCAGAGGGGAAGACCGAACGGGCGCTCGAGGTGATCGGCATGGCACGCGCACATCCCGCATGGACCCACGACGACCAACGGAACACCGACGGGTGGCTCGAGGACTGGGCAGTCGATCCCGCGACGCTCGACGCGGCGTATGCGCGAGGAGCCGCGCTCGACTGGGACACGACGATCCGCGAGCTACTCAGCGACGATCCCGCCAACGCCTGATCGCGAGTTGCGCCGGAAACATCCGGCGAGCAGGCGACACCGAGCAACGGCTCGAACGCCGGCATCGCATCCACGTGGGCGACGCACCCCAGGAGCGCTTCCCACTGCGGGCCTTCGGCAGACCGATCAGCCTCGTCGAAGACGAGCAGATCGAGCTCGCCGAACGCCCAACATCAGTGGCGTCACGCAGCGCCGCCCGTCGCATCCTGTTGCTACGCGGCGGCAAGCCGCGGGCGGCGTCTTGCACTGGGCATTTCGCTCATGGCACCGAGTCGTACGCACTCTCCAGCGCCGCCACGTCGAGCTTCACCATTGTCATCATGGCGTCCATGACGGCCTTCACTTTCGCGGGGTTCTCGTCGCCGATGAGCTCCATGAATCGCTTCGGGACGATCTGCCACGAGAGACCGAATTGGTCCGTGATCCAGCCACACTGCATCTTCGTGGCTCCGGCCTTGACGAGCTTGTTCCAGTACTCGTCCACTTCCTCCTGGTCCTCGCACTGCACGAACAGCGAGAAGCCTTCGGAGAACGTGAAGTAAGGACCGCCGTTGTAGCCCATGAAGGATTGACCGCCGATGACGAATTCGGCCGAGCTGATGGGGCCGTCCTTGCCAGCGCGGGCGACATTCGTGACCCTCGAGTCCGGAAAAGTGGCGGTGTAGAACTCGATGGCGGACTCGAGCTGGTCGTTGAACATCAGGAACGGGGTTACCTTGCTCATCGGTGATGGCTCCTGTCGTGGTCCGCACGTCGTCGCGTTCACCCGCGGCGTATCCGTCCGGTAATTCCAGGGGTGCGGCACGCGGAGTTCGGCCGAGGCTCGCGGGTTGCGAGCCCGGGCGACGTCTGTGCGCTGACGGTGAGGGAGCGGTGGTTCAGGCCGTGGCCGCGGACGAGTCGCCGGCGTGGACCCGAGCCCAGCGATCGGGCAGCAGCTCGGGTAGGCGTTCCGTCGGCCAGCCGGCGGCGAGCTTGGCGATCACGTCCGTGAGGTAGGGCAGCGGCGCCACGCTGTGCTGGGCGCAGGTGCGCATGAGGCTGTAGATGCGCGCCATGCGTCGAGCTGCATCGTGTGATCCGGCGAAAAGATAGTTTCGACGGCCCAGCGCAAGATCTCGGATCTGACGCTCGCAGAGCGTGTTGTCGAGCGAGATCCGGCCGTCGTCGACGAATCGGGTGAGCGCGCCCCAGTGGTTCAGAAAGTACGCGCCGGCCTGCGCAAGCGCGCTGCTCGGTGGCTCGTGCTTCTGCACGGAGACGAGCCATCGGTGGAGCTTCGCGAGCTCCGGCACGGATCGCTCTCGGCGCTGAGCCGCGCGTTCCTCGGGCGCGAGCTCTTTCACGTCCGCGAGCTCCTCGAGCTTGTAGAGCCGACGGATCAAGACGAGTGGGTAGGCGACACGGCAGTCGGTGTCCTTGAGCTTGAAGAAGCCCCGCCGCGCGTGCGCCATGCACCCGACCTCGATCGCCTCCGCCACCTTTCCATTGTAGAGGCGATCGAACACGTTCGCCGCGTCGGCTTGGAGGTACCCTTTCCGACCAGCGAGGAAAGACCACGGTCCATCGTCACCCCGGCCCGTCTCGGCGTAGCGGAAGAGCACGTTGTGGTCGTCGCCGACGTAGCACCACATCGTGCCACGCTGGATGTTCTCGGAATGGTCCGGGTCGAGCACCTTGAGGCCCGAACCGTCCGCGCGCACCAGATAGGCACCCAGAACCTCGGCGGCGAGCACGTCATCGACCAGCGGCGCGATCAAGTCGCCCACGCCTGCGATCCAATCGGCCAGCGTCGAGACCGGTACCGTCACACCGCTGCGCGCGAAGATCCGGTGCAGCCGGGTGAGTGGCGTGTGGTCGTGAAACTTGGAGACGCAGACGTGCGCGAGCAGCGACGGCGCGGCGGTCGCGCCGAAGGGCTTCACCGGCCCGGGCGCGGTGTGGATCCCGAGCTTGCAGCGTCCGCAGGCGTATTTGCTCAGGCGGTGGACGTGCTCGATGAAATGCCCCGGCACGTACTCGAGCACCCGCGTCGTGTCCGAGCCGATCCGACGCTCGGGCTGCCCGCAGCGAGCGCAAGTGCGCTCCCCGGGCTCGAGCTCCACGGCGTGCTCGCAGCGCTCGACCTTGCGGCGGTCGACGCTCGGCGCGCGTCGCTCGCGGCGCTTGGGCGCGTGAGCCTCGATCTCCTGGTCGAGCTTGGCGTCCTGGTCGTTCTCCGCGACGACGTCGTCGGGCTTCTGCTCGACGGGGACCTCTTGGTCACCGAGCTTTTCGAGCAAGAGCTGAAGCTGGCCGGGATCGACTTTCTCGGTCCGTCGGCCGGCGCGCTCGGCCCGCAGCTTGTGGATCAAGAGCGCGAGCTCTCGGTTCTGGTCGAGCACCGCACCGAGGGCGGCGACGAACAGATCGAACGCTTCGTCGGTGCGTCCCTCGGCGACCAATGCCTGGGCCGAGGTCCGGATGTCGTCCGGAGAGAGCGCGTCTCGATGCGTGGGGGCGGTGGTCGAAGTGGAAAGCATCGAGTGCGGAAGAACGTGAACGACGAGCGCGCACGGATATGCAACACGTGCAAGTCGAAAGCAAGAGGTGAAAACGAAAAACGTGAAAAATCAACCGAACGATCACGCAAACGTTGCGACGACACCCGCTTCATGGCTCGGGCGTCGATACCAGCGCTTGCGTCGGACGACGTGGCGCAGGTCGATGCCTTCCAAGATCATCGCGAGCTCCGCCCCGTCGACCTCGATGTGACGGCTGCCGACGGCGGGCGCCGTGGGGAGAATGAAGGTACCTCGCTCAAGGCGCTTGTAGATCAACAAGTATCCGGAGCGATCCCACGCCAAAATCTTGATCC
This sequence comes from bacterium, assembly GCA_046331705.1. Taxonomy (GTDB): domain Bacteria; phylum JADJOY01; class JADJOY01; order JADJOY01; family JADJOY01; genus JADJOY01. The sequence goes on from JAXLQJ010000054.1 coordinate 36,735, forward strand.
GGTTTCTCCGGCGGTTGAGGTAGCAGAACAGGTGACCGGAGAGCGGGTTCTGGCGAATCACCTCGCGAGTGGCGGCGGCGAGCCCATCGAATCCGCGCCGCAGGTCGACGGGCTCCGCGGCGATGTACACCCGGACCGCCGACGGGAGCGTCAGCATGCCGGTGCGCCTTCCACCACGTCGAGGATCTGCCGTAGCTCGGAGGGATCGACGCCCGGCGGCACGCGAACCCGTCGGCCGCCGAGCAAGACGATCTCGATGATCGGCGGCGCGAATGTGACCGTCGCCGGGTCGCCCCGTTCCACCACGCGCACTGGGTGGAAGCGAGCTGCGGAAGGCTGAGGGCCGTCGAGGTCCTTCGCCCAGCGGAGGATCCGTTTCGGATCGAGCTGGTAGCGCCGAGCGAACGCTGCGGCGCTCGCTTCGCTCCGACGCCACGCATCCACCACCCGGCGTGCATCCGCCTCCCGCCAGTACCGCCGCCGGGCGAGCCGGCGAACCGCGTCGCTGTCCGTCTCCATCGTGCGCCTCCTTGCGTCGATCGCCGATGCGATCGAGGAGGCGCAGCTTCACGCGGGACGCCGCGCGACGAAACATGGAACTACCGGACGGATACCCCGCGGCGACAGTAGATTACGCGATCAGACGATCGTAACCCGCCTACCGGCAGATGGGACGCGATGTCATGCGGGCTCTCCGCGAGTGGCGACCGCGCGCGGAGGAAGGCTCTAGCGCAAGACCTGTGGTGCGCCGCGAAGAAGACAGAGTCCACTGACCATCGAGATCGCGACCGTTGCGACATGCCAGCACGGCGCGATGTCGTGCGCCCTTCCGAGGCTGCGGCGTTTCGTCAGTGGGGTAGCTGTAGTTGAGGATTCGCGGTGCGCCGCGAACGAGGTAGAAGCCGAGAGCCAGGGTGGGCACTGTTACCACAAGCGTCGACGGGTTCGTCAACATCCACGGGTTAGTAAGCTCGTAGATCACACCGAAGACGCCGGCGATGCGAAGAACCAACGTAAAGATCTGCCGCTCGGTCACCAGCCAACGCGGGTCGCTTGAGGGCTCCGCTGGGATCGCCGAACGCAGAGCTCAGCGGCGATCCCGGACTAACACGAGCTCCAGACGAACGCACCCCGGTTACCGGCTGCTGCATCGACGAGTTCGCGACCACCTGAGAGTTGCCGCATCGGAGTCGGCCCGCCGCCGCTACTGGCCTGCTTGATCCGCCAGCCCGGCCGCGTTCCCCGATGCGTCCGTCTTGACGAGGTAGGCGTCCATGTCAACGGTGGTCCCGCTGCGGTTGGATCCGGCTCTGCAGGCGCCATCGACACGTGCCGTTCAAGCAGGACCGTCTGCGTCACTCGATTGGCGCAGAGGGCGCCGGATCTCGTCCACGCCTTGTCCGCGAACACCAAGCTCAGCGGAGCGCCCCGGCCTTGATCAGCCAATCGACCGGGCGCCACGGGTGCGCGTCCGGTGCCGCGTCTTGGGCGTCGCCTCGACCGTCCGCCGCGACTCGTGAATTGCGGCGACGATGTCGGTTGGCGACACGTTCAGATCGAGCCCCGGAACGTCGAGCGGGGACCCACTTCGTTGCTCGGGTCGGAGAACGAAGAGTCGTCCATCACGTCGGCGGATTCTGACAGCACCCTCCCGACCAGCGCGCTCGAGAAGGGCCGACAACTGCTGTCGGGCTTCCGAATACGTGAACTCTTTCATGGTCGTACCTCGATACACGGCACGCCCGCCGCATGGGCCGTGCGCTTGAGGCCTCGGTCCAGGGTAAGGAGGGGAGCCTTCTGCGACAGCGCACAGGTGATGAGATAGGCGTCGTACGCGTACATGTCGTGTTCGGCCGCGACCTCCAGCGCCAGCGCCAAATCCACGTCTAGGAAACGGACTGGAATTGCGCTGTAGGCGGCCACAGCAGCCTGTGCTTGCGCTGCCGTGATCCGACGGCGTCTCAGCAGCGCGGAAAGCGCGTTCCCGACTTCCCAGTGAACCGACCCCGGAGCCACGAGGTCAGCCCCGTCGGTAGCACGAATCAACGCCGCGCGCTGCGGCTCACTCACGACGACCGCTACGAGCGCCGAGGTGTCGGCCACGATGAGCATGCCGATACTTGTACAATTGTACGAAGCGACCCGTCAAGGGCCCGACGTGGCGCTCGGCCTGGCTCGCTGTGGCCGCTACTCGGGCGCCACCGGCGATGTCGATCCTCGCTCATCGCCTCGCCCGCGCGAGCTATCCCATGCTCACCCGCGGTGATCGGCAGGTGCAGCGCGATGTTACGCCGCGCCCAGTGTCTCGAGCGAGTTTTCATCGGCCGCGTGATTCACCTGATCCGGAACCGGCAACGTCGTCTCCGGTGGACTGATAGTGGCGCCATCGATCTGCGGTGCCGAGATCAGCAGTGAGCCCGTGGGCTGAGGCCAGCAGCCTAACGCCCTTCACTCGCACGGTGGCCCGCCCCAGGCGACACCGCAACATGCGGGAAAAACATAAGGACACGCATCACGATTCTCGAATACCTGATAGACAAAATTCTGCTGGAGCGTCGACAGGCCATTCTCCGGCTCGACGTATGACCAAGGTATTCCGCCGACCGCCTGAAACTCAACGTCGATGCAGCAGGGTCAGCACCGGGCAAGGGAAGGTAAAGAGGAACCCGTTTTCATCGTACGCATCAATCAAAGCGATTGCACCATTGTAGATCTTGCTGAAATTGTAGAATGACCAGCTTGTCGGACTCTTCCATTCTGCCTTTACGATATGTTGCCCGACCGGGTCTCAAGTACTCAAACCTGCAGGTGTTGCTATCAAGCGCTTCAACATTGCAAGCTTGAACGTCGACGTAGAATGAAAACGAGCCTGTATCGGTCGATGCATTTCTCGGATCGACAGTGAATTCAAAATCCATAGATGCTCGATTTGCACTTGACATTTGCAGGCTCACTCTCGACCCCGGGAATAAGCTCGGTCAAGCGTACCGGGACGACCTCATTGCTGGTCTGCTTGCATGTGATGTTAGGATTATTCGAGACCTCGAAGTCCGCTATGGTAGCCTTGTTAGACTTCCACTTCACCTGCTTCACCGGGTCATCGATTGGCACACTTCCGTCGTTCACATCGTAAGCCGTCGCATTCAGCAGTCCGGAGGGTGTCCCGGATTGGGAAGGCAATTAGTGCTGGATTCGGCGTGATCTTGATATGGTCGATGCAATAGGCTCCGGGAAATCGCACATCAATAGGACCGAGACCTGGGAGGGCGAGGAATGTCACTCGTTATCGGTGCCAGTGTGCGGTTTTCAGAGTTGCTGATATCGTCAGCTTCCCGGTCAGGCTTCCGGGTTGGCTCAATGTTACAAGAATCTGATTGAGCGGGTCGCCAATCTCGACCGCTTCCTGGCTCCGCACGTTATCACCACAGCGTTGCATGTTTCCGAAACAGCAGAACGGCGGCTGCGGAGAAGCTGGCAGACACAAGCGCGCTAATTGCTAGGCACTGGCTTGCGTCGAGACTGACCTGCTCCGTGGCATTGCAGAGCTGCGCTGTATTTTGCAGAAATCCGTCCACAAGCGGCTGCAGCGCAGGGTCGTTTGGAAAGCTGGGCGGCTGGATCGTATAGAGGTAGTCGCCCAGTCCATTTCGTACGACGCTCGCGGCAGTCGGCAAGCCCTCCAGGGCCGACCACCGCCTGAATCCGGGCGGTAGGTGTTCGGATCGAGACCAGGCAATGCCAGAGGAGTCTGCGTCGAGGCGACTCTCAATGCTGTGATCATCCGACCGTGACGGGCCCTGAGGTCGTAACGTCGCTCGGCTGGTGTCGTCGATGGGAGTTCGATGCTCAAGTTGCTCCGGGTCGAAGTGCGCGTTGTGATCGAATTGGTTGTCGAGTCGTACATGAAGTCGGCGATGGGCAGGCCATCGAGGAGATGAACGTGCCAGACCACCGTTCCATTGGGATTTCGTACTCAAAGGAGACGCTCCCTGCATTCTCGGCCGAGGCAGCGATTGGGCGACCGCTGAATCGTAGCTCACAGGGAGTGCGCTTCGGTTGCCCAGCAGCTGCGTAGACAATGGCGCTTTTAAGTTGCTGCGTAACGCCTTGGCTGTCGCGGGTACCGCGGTACTCGACTTGCCGGCCCGTGTTCTGGACGACCGCAGACTCGTGGAAGAGGATCGGCGATCACCTCGATTGCGGTGTGGCAAGGAAGGACGTCTGGCTCGCGAACCGACCACCCGCAACCGGGACTTGCCTCGAAGCCGTCTTCAAAGATGCTCACCCCAGCGGTCGCGAAGCGCGAGGCGCAGAGGACGATGCCAGCGTGGTGACGAGTCTGCCTGGAATCCGGTTCATGGGAAGCCTATTTCGGCAACCTCGGGAGCGAGCGAAGCCGGAAAAGGGGCTGTACTCAGATCATACAGACAGCGGTTGTCTCTTTCGCCAATCAGATTGTTCGGTCGGCGTACGAAAAGCGTGTGGAGGATCCGGGGTTGAAGACTGCATGCTCGGGGAACCGGCCGTTTAGTGGTCCAGATCGTCGGACCGGGCGCCGCGCAGCCATGGAGATTGAATAGAAGTCTACGGAGGGTTCTCGGACCCCGTGCCCTTGTCCGTCCTCCGCGCTCGATTGCGGCCAACCACCCAGAATCACGGGATGAGTTTCCCGAACGCTTGAGCGGGGCATCGCGCCCGCCACCGAGGCAGGCCGTAGTGGCGTCGCCAGCTCGCACGAGGGGCTCCTCGGGAGCAGACCGTGGGGCGGACATGACCGCCGAACGCGGGACGCCCACGAACAGACGACTGGGATCCGCGCGCCGGGTACCACGCCTCAAGCCCTGGTCTGGTCTTGCGGCTGGATGAGTGGGCTGCAACTCCGATTACCGTCGGCAGACGTGCCCGGATGTCGCGCATCGATTCCGGGGGACACGAGCTCAAGCGAGCTGGCGTGGAGCCTGGACCCGTTGGCTATGGACAAGGTAGCGGCGCCCGTGGGACCTACCGCGCAGCGGTTAGTTCAACCCAGATGGAATGAGAAGGCTGACCTCCCGATCACGAGATGTCGTAAACGATTCTCAAGGTTGGATCAACGGGCTCGAAGCCCAAACAGGAGGTCAGCCATGAGCAATTAACCACGAAGTCCTTCGGATCGAGCGCAGGCCGCCTCGCTTCCGCCCTCACCGCCGGCCTCGACGTCGGCGACCGCCACTCGACGATGTGCTTCATCGACGCCGCCGGCGAAACGGTCGAGCATGCGCGGGTGCGCACCACTCCGAGGCGCTCGAGGGCATTCGGCCACCGCGCACCGCGCTGCGCATCGCCCTCGAGGTGAGTACCCACTCTCGATGGATCCGTCGGCACGTGGCTGCTCGTCGAGGCTCGGTCACGAGGTGTTCGTCGCGAATCCACGTCGGGTCCGAGCGATCTACGAGAGCGACACGAAGACCGACAGCTCGGATGCCGAGATGCTCGCGCGACTCGCGCGGGTCGACCCGAAGCTTTTGTGTCCCGTCCGACATCGCCGCGAGGACCGAGCCCGGGCGCTCGCCGTGGTGCGCAGTCGCGACGGGCTCGTCCGCGCGCACGCTCTGCTCATCAACCATCCGCGGTGCCATCAAGCCGGTCGGCGGTCGCGTGAAGCACTGTTCGTCCGAGAGCTTCGCACGCCAGGCGCCGGAGCAGATTCCCGCGGAGCTGCAGGCGGTGCGCTGGCCCGTCATCGAGCAGATCGGCCACCCTGACCCACGCCCGTCCGAGAAGTTCGATCGGCAGATCGAGCAGCTCTGAGCAATTCGACGCACAGCGACTGCGGGAGATTCAAGCGTTGGTCCCCGTGACCGCGCTCACCTTCGTTTTGACCGTCGACGACCCGGCGCGGTTCCAGAACGCCCGCACGATCGGACCTATCTCGGACTTTGCCCCCGGCCGAAAACAAAGCGGCCGGGACGATCCGCAGCTCGGCATCATGGCGCTGGGCGGCTCATGCCTGCGCAAGCTCGTCGTCACCTGCGCGCAGCACGCTAGGCCATTCGGCAAAGATGGCGCCTTGCGCCGCTGGGGACTCCAGCGAGCAGGCAGCAGCGATCGGATCGCCAAGAAGAAAGCGGTCGTTGGCGTCGCCCGGCGACTGACCGTCGTGATGCTGCACCTGTGGGTGAGTGGCGAAACCTACCGGCCGTTTCCGACGCCCGCGCCACCCGCGCGACCGCCTTCCCCGGAAAAAGACCGTCGAGAAGAAGGAGGAAGGCGGCATAGCCGACGTCAGAGAAACGAACACCAGATGGAACCGATGGAGCAACGGAACGCCGCACGGCGCAGGTCGCGCGATCTCGGCGACCAGCACCGGCCGCCTCGTCCGGGTGACTGCGAGCTGAGCAGGCCCTCCGGGGCAGACCACCAACAGATGGCGGCACCAGGGCGAGTCGGACTCCAACCTGCACCGAGCTCACCGAACGAGCTCGCGGTACGAATGAGCGTGGCGTCCGGTGGTTCGCCCGCCGCCTTCGATCGTCGGCCCCGCGACGGTCGGCCTTCCCGACTGCTCTTCGAGAAACCGTTCATCTACCCGCGAATACAAGGCTCAAGAACGGGCACCGCCGCCTCAACAAGGACGTGAACTTGAAAGGGAGGAGAGCCTTCTCATGGAAAGAGCTCAGCAGCGGCCCCAGACTACCGCGAGGTCCAGACGAGCGCATCCCGGGTGCCGTCTGCTGCAGCGTCTTGACTCTATGAAGGCCCCCTCCGGAACGTCCCACCCCATGTGGGACGCTGGTGTTGCCAACAACCCCAACCGGAGGAGACCCAATGCGATTCTACACCGGACAGCATCAGCACTACTGCGGCATCGACCTCCACGCTCGGTCGATGTACATCTGCGTCCTCGACCAGGCCGGCGAAGTCCGTCTTCACCGCAATTTCCCGACGACACCCGTCGCCTTCCTCGAGGCCGTCGCACCCTTCCGCGAGGGACTCGTCGTCGGCATCGAGTGCATCTTCACCTGGTACTGGCTCGCCGACCTCTGCGCCGCCGAGAAAATCCCCTTCGTTCTCGGCCACGCCCTCTACATGAAGGCGATCCACGGCGGGAAGAGCAAGAACGACAAGATCGATAGCCTCAAGATCGCGACCCTTCTCCGCGGTGGAACGATTGCGCAAGCCTACGTTTACCCTCCCCAGATGCGAGCGACCCGCGATCTCCTGCGCCGGCGAACCCACCTGGTGCGTCGGCGCGCTGAGCTGATCGCCCACGCGCAGAACACCCACCACCAGTACAACCTGCCCGCGCCGGGAGCACGGCTGGCGTACAATTCGAACCACGTCGGCGTCGCCGAAGCCTTCGCCGATCCGACCGTGCGTCGCAGCGTCGAGGTCGACCTCGAGCTCGCGCGGATTCTCGACAAGCGCATCACCGAGCTCGAGCTCTACCTGGTGCGCCAAGCGAAGGAGCACGACCCGAAGGCCTTCCACCTGCTGCGCTCGATCCCGGGCGTCGGCAAAGTACTCGCGCTCACCATCGTCTATGAGATCCACACCATCGAGCGCTTTCCAACCGTGCAGGACTTCGCGTCGTACTGCCGGCTGGTGAAGTGCAGCCGAGAGTCCGCCGGAAAGGTTTACGGTACCGGCGGAGCCAGGATGGGAAACGTCCACCTCAAGTGGGCCTACTCGGAGGCAGCGGCGCTCTTTCTGCCCCGCAACCCCGAGGGTCAGCAGCTGCGCGACCGGCTGGCGCGCAAACACGGCAAGGGGAAAGCCATGTCGATCCTTGCCCATCGGCTCGGGCGAGCGAGCTATCACATGCTCCGCCGCGGTGAGCCCTTCGATCGGAGGCGCTTTATGAACGGCTGACATCATGGGGAGGCGCGGGTGAGCTCCGTGTTGAACTGGGATCCGTCAGGGCCGAGCTCGTCATCGACGTCCAGCGACATCTCCGCCACGAGCGGTACGCGAATGTCATGAGACACGTGCCCGGAAAACCGTTCGTTTTGACTAGCCACCCGCGCTTGCCCCGCCCTTCATCGAACCGTACCGAGACTATGGTCTTTCGCTGGCTCTGCTCCTCCCCGAGCCCGCAACGAACTGGCTTCGAGCCTGACCTTTTGATTGGGACGGGAGAGGACACGAAATGGTTTCTAGGCCGCCGCGTGTGCGATGCGCGGCAACCGCCGCGAGGGGGTTGAGCCTCGATAGGTGTTTGGTGCAGCGCCACGTTCGTGGTGCGAGCGCCGTACCTGAAACAAAGTCAGAGTCGCGTCAAGCGCCAGGCCAGGTCTCGAGAGAGGAATTGCGGTGAGAACAAAACCGCTAGGGAGAGGTGTGCGCTTGACGGACGGGGGCCTTATAGGAGTTCGGCTCAGCGTCAAAACCAGCCTTTGTGCGTGAAGCACCCACAGGTTGGGATGAATGCATGTGTCACAACGAATCCACACAGGCACCAAGAAGTCGAGTCGAAGTGATTATCGACTGCGACCAATGTCCGATCCTTGAACTCAAGCACTGTCTCTCGATATCCGACAGGTAGTACGAGCGGTACGGGTACGACGACAACGAGTGCGAGAAGGCCAGCGAACGCCATGTCCTGTTCGTAATACCACCAGACAGTGTGATCGTGGTCCTCGACACGGTCGGGGTCACCCCATAGCGCTCGGACGATTTCTTCTGTGTAAGGTTCTGGCGGGTCCCGGGGCGGGGTGCTCGACAACCACGACACACGCCCCCGCTCTTCCGCTAGATAGACAAACGAGCCGCGTTGGACGGCATCCCCGAGGATCCCGCCGCCCATGCATCCGGCGGTGATCTGGACAATTGCCAGGAGCGCGGCTGTGCGGAACCGGCGATTCATACCTGCCCTGGTCGCGTGCTCGCCATTGGAACGAAAAGGATTCTATCCAGGGTGCTCGGGCCGAGGTTGTGCGTCGTCCGGGGTGAGAGCCGGCCCCGAGCGGTCTGGATAGGATCCCGTTGGACTAGACCGCGGTGGGAGGCCGTAGGCGTCTTCCCCTATGGGGATTGTTGAGGAGGACGGTCCCGCGGTCAAGGGCGGCGGGTGGGGTTGTTGATGGCAGGATGGCCGGGAACGGACCGTTCGAGCGTCGGTGGCACCGGTAGGATCGCTCGCGACTGGCTACCGGAGAGTGAGACAGACATGGCCGTGCCAACCGGTGGGCGTGGGTTCGGGGAACCGGCTGATCGGCGTCAACTAGTCCTGCCTGTTGACGACAACTATTTCTTCCCCTTCGCGGATGCGTCACCGCCCATCGGTGCGCCCGCATTGCGTTTCTTGGCTACCTCGGTCCGATAGCTCGGCACGTCGAATTCGAGGATCGTCGAGTTGTGGACGATCCGGTCGATGGCAGCGACGGTGGCCATCGGGTTGTGGAAGATCTGGTCCCACTGGCTGAAGACCAGGTTGCTGGTGACGATCAGCGAGCGACGCTCGTAGCGCTCTCCCATCAGGGTGAAGAGCACGTCGGTGTCCTCGGCGCCCTGGTGGACGTAGCCCAGGTCGTCGAGGATCAGCACGTCGAAGCGGTCGAGCTTCTTGAGCTCGCGCGGCAGACGGAGCTCGCGCTTCGCGAGCAGAAGCTGCTGCACGAGGCGGTAGGTCGCGGTGAAGAGCACCGCGTGCCCGTGCTCGACGAGCCGGTGGCCCAGCGCTGCCATGGCGTGCGTCTTGCCCGTGCCGGGCAGGCCGAACGCGAGCACGTTCTCCCCGCGTTCGACGAAGTCACCCTTCGCGAGATCGTCGAGCTGTTGGCGCAGCTTCACCGGCAGACGCTGGAGATCGAAGCTCGACCAGGTCTTGCCGATGGGCAGCTTCGATTCGGCACGCAGCCGTTCAACGCGACGTTGGGCGCGGTCGGTGGCTTCCTGCTCGAGAACGTCGCCCAGGGTGGGCAGCGCGTCGGCATGGCCGGCTCGGGTGAATCGAGGCACGGCCTCGGCGCCCACGGTGGGTAGATGGAACGAACGGCACAGCACGGCAATGCGGGCGTTGACGTCCACCGCTTCGGCCCTCGGCTTCATCGCTCACCTCCGACGAGGAACGCGTCGTACACGTGGAGATCGGGCTCCGGGATCGCAATCTCGGGCACCGAGGGCTTCGGCGGTGCGACTCGCTCTCGGACGTCGGTGTAGGAGAAGGGCTTCCCCTCGGCGAGCAGCTCCGTCAGCGCTCGCTCGACGCTGCTCTCCATCGTGCTCGCGGCCAGGTGCAGCACCCGCACGTACTCGACGTCGGCGCGTTCGCCGCGGCACGCAACGAGCGCATCGTAGGTCCGCCGGAAGACCTCGCTCGGGAAGAGCCCTTCGCGATAGCGGTACCGGGCGAACGCACCGGGCTTGCGCACCAACGACCAGATCACGTGCCGGTAGTCGATCCGGTACTCCTCCGCGCCGCGCAGGCGTGGCATGCGCTCGACGGGCTGACCGCCGTAGAGAATCTCGACCCAGTCGGGATGCAAGCGCGCCTCGACCTCGTGACCGATCAGCCGCGACGGGACCGAGTACGTGCGGCCGCCCACTCGAACTGTGCTCCAGCGGTGCACCTGGACGCGGTACGTCGAGTACGCCGGCACCGGCGATGGCGGAAGCGGGCGTAGATGCGGCCGCTCCTCGGCGAGCCGCGAGTCGAAGCGGCGATTGCGGCGCTCCACGACGGCTTCGACGAAGGCTTCGTATGCAGCGAGGTCCACGAAATCACGGCTGCCGCGGATCACGAGCGCTTGTCGGAGCGCGTCTTTGAGGCGGCGGTTGGTCTGCTCGACGACGCCGTTCTCGTTCGACTCACCGGGGCGAATCCGAGTGGACTCGATCCCGTAGTGGTCGAGGACCGAGGCGAAGCGCTCGTTGAGGACGCGTCCACCCTCATGCTTCAGGTCGTGGGTCGCCGCCGAGAGATTGTCCGTGCGGGCGACGGCGGTCACCCCACCGAGCCGCCAGAACGCCGCCTGCAGCCCGGCGACGAGCGCCTCGAAGGTCTCGCCGAACACGACCTTCGCCCAAGTCCACCCGCTGAAGCTCAGCACCAGCACGAACAGCAGATGGTCGAGAGGCTCGCCGGCGATCGTCACACCGAGCTCGCGCGCATGCGTGAAGTCGAGCTGCGCCTCGCGTCCCGGCGGGTGTTGCTGGGGGAAGAACACCTCCCGCTCACCGCCGTGCAGCGCACGCCAATCGCGGAGGCGGCGCTGCAGCGTGCGGAGCTGACCCGCCGGGAACTGGCCCGGGTGACGATCCTCGAGCCAGTCGAAGATCGTGGTGGCCTGCAACACGCCGGCTTCGTCCGTCTGGAGCAGCGGCACGATCTCGCTCGCCCAGACCGACTCGAATGGATCGGACCGCGTGCGCCACAGGCGTGGCTGCCGCGCTTCCGAGGGCAACGGTCCCCGCTCCCACTCTCGGGCCGTACGGACACTCATGCCCGCCGCGGCTGCCGCCGCTTCCTGCGTCTTTCCGTCCATGCGCTTCTGCCTCAGCAGGCGCACCTGGGCATCCGTGACCATCGGCTGGGGTCCCTCCCGGACCGCAGCCAACGTCAACCGACCACCTCAGGCGAGACCGGCAGATCTAATCGTCGTCGACCGGCAGAAGTAATTGTCGCTGATCACCGGCCGTTTGGGTGGTCCAGATCGTCGGACCGGGCACCGCGCAGCTATGGAGATTGAATAGGGGTCTGGAGGTTCTCGGACCC
>JAXLQJ010000055.1:0-48155 GCA_046331705.1 bacterium
AGGGCGGATGTTCGCGGACGAAGCGGAAGTGCTGGCCGGCAGCGGCAAATGCCTGACGGGCGTGTGCATGATGGGGCTCACCCTCGACGAGGTCGCCGAGGTCGCGCGCCTGCACACGGCCGCTTCCGTCACCGTGCTGCGCGACCTCACACCGGCGCAGTTCGCGGAGCACGTGAGGCAGAGCAACGACCCCGCGCGTCGCTACGCGGTCAACTTCACGCGCAAGGTGATCTTCGGCGCCGGCGGCGGCCACCACTCGCCGCTCGGGGGCTACCTCGAGCCGGAAGGCCTGGTCTTCGTCCTCGACGTGAACCGTGATTTCGGGCCCTGGCTGATCGAGCGCGAGCGGCTCTACGCCGCGATGGACACGTTGGACGACACGAGCCAGCGCAAGCGCGGGTTGCTGCTCGTCGAATGAGCGCGGCGCGGGGCAGGGCTGCGCTCGCCGGCCGCGGGCCTGCCGAGGCAGGGGGACCGCGGTGGTGGTCCGCCGAACGGCGCGGGGAGGGACTCGACGAGCTCTAGGCTCGCGGAGTCGAGGACGGTGGCGCCGATCGCGAGCGCCCACGCGAACCGCATCCAGCGCGCGGCTCGCGGGCGCGTGTGCGTCATGGCCCGTCGACCGCGGGTGAACCGATCCGCGCGAGGTCGATCTCGACGAGCCCGCACGGGGACGTGAAATAGCCGCGTTGCGCCTGCGGGTCGATGGCAACGCCGCGTGCCGGCCCGCCCGCCTCGAGAAGCCGCTGCGCGCCGGAGCCGAGGTCTCGCACCAGCACGTCGGCCTCGTGGAAGGACCCGGCCATCACGATCTGGCGCTGGGGGTCGAGGGCGATCTCGCGCACGCCGAACGGCGCCGCCAGCTGGCGCACGAGCGCCAAGCTCGTGGAGTCGCGCACGTCGATGCGCGAGAGCAGCGGCCGGCCCAAGTAGAGCAGCCCGCGACGCTCGTCGAGCGCCATGCCGCTCACCACGCGGCCCACGTCCGCGATGGGCTCGAGCGAGGTGCTCGTGGGCGTGAGCGCCCAGAGCGCGCGACCGAAGCGCGTGTTGCTGAACAGCACGCGCCCGGAGCGAGGCTCGAAGATCGATTGCCAGAAGAAGACCCGTGGCTGCCGCAGCACGCGCGCGGCACCGCTCGCCGCCTCCACGATCGCGAGGTTCTCGCGCCAGTCGGGAGTGACGACGATCGCGTCCTGCGGCGGCACGAAGGTGGCCACCGTCGCCGAATGAAAGCCGGGAATCGGGAATGCCCGGGTCGCGCGCGTCGCGAGATCGATCTCCCAGAGCGCCGGGCAATCGGGCCGCTCGTCGGGAAGGCAGGCGTTGGTGACGTAGACGCGCTCGCGGCGCGGATCGTACGCGAGGCCGGTGAGCGCCGGATCGCGAGGAGGGTGCAGGGGCGCAGGCGGCGTGAGGAGGAGCGTTTCGACCGTGCCGCGCTCCAGGTCCACCAGCGCCAGACGCGGGTCCCAGGCCAGGCTCAAGACCGCGAGCTGGCGCTCGGGTATGACCAGCACGTCGTAGAACTTGACGAAGGCGAGGCCTTGCGCGGGCCCGAACACCCGCAACACCCCCGGTTGGCGCGCGACCTCGGCGCACGCGATCGGCGCGCGCGGTCCGAAGTCGAGATCGTCGAACTCGCCGCGGTGCACGAAGAGCACGGGAACGAGCGCGGCCGTGCCGACCACCACTCGCGCCGCGGCGGCAGGAATGCCGCCCATCCGGTGCGCGCCAGTGGCGAGCCACGCGAGCAGCAAGAGGCTCCGCGCGGCGATCGGCCCGGGTTCGACGAGGGCGAGCGCGACCAGCAGCAAGCGGAGCGCTTCGGCGCCGAGCCAGACGATCGCGCAGCGCGCGATCCCATGGGGAAGTCTCCGCGTCGCGAGTCGCGAAGCGATGCGGGCGAACGCGCTCGCGAGGCCGAGCGCGGCGATCGCCGCCACGGCCATCGCCGCGAGCACGCGCCCGGGAGTGTGGGCCAAGGCCATCGCGCCGAACGCGAGGGCTGCGGCCAGCAGCAGCGCGAGCATCGCGAGCTCGCTAGAGTCGCGGAGGCGGAGCGCCGCGCCCGCGAGTGCGGGTCGAATGCCGTCGCGGGTGGCTCGCCGAGCGAAACGCACCAGGCCGACCGCGAACACCACGGCCCCGACCCCGGCTGCGAGGGATCCGACCCAGCTGGGGACCAGCACACCGTAGAACCCCCAAGAGGCGAACGGTACGATCGCCCACGCCCACAGGTTCTCGCGCACGAGTGGCGGTGCGACGCCGAACGCAACCGCCGTCGCGGTCGCGAGCCAGAGCAGCGTGGCGCCGGCGCCAGCGAGCCACGCGACCTCGACGACGCGACGTGGAGTCGCCCGCGACGAGAGCCCGCGTGCGTTGCTCTTGGATGGGGCGATCTGCATCCGATCGAGTCGAGGCGTGCCGTCGCGCCGCGTGCAGCGGAGAGGGTCGCGCGAGCCGCGCACGCTCTACGCCATGGATCGGCTGCGCGGCAACGGTCCGGAGGGGCGCGGCGGGGCGCCGTCGGGTAGCAGGCCGAGGATGCTGGCGCCGCGCCGCCGCGCGGCGGCCTGCTACGCTTCGCGCCCGGCGGTGCGGGCACGCCGCGTCGCGAGTCGGAGGAACGGACATGGCGCTCGATACCGTGAGCCAGTGGCATGCGCTCGTCGCGAGGCGCGATCCGGATGCGCTCGACGATCTGCTCGCCGACGACGTGGTCTTCCACTCCCCGATCGTGCACACGCCGCAGCGGGGCAAGGCGCTCACACGGCTCTATCTCACCGCCGCGTTCCACGTGCTCGTGGAGAACGAGTTCCGCTACGTGCGCGAGGTGGTGGGCGAGCGGGACGCGGTCCTCGAGTTCACGGCCACCGTCGACGGCATCCACGTCAACGGCGTCGACATGATCCACTGGAACGCGGAAGGTCGCATCGACGACTTCAAGGTGATGCTCCGACCGCTCAAGGCCGTGAATCTCTTGCACTCGCTCATGCGCTCGATGCTCGATCAGCTGGCGGCGTCGAGCGCCTGAGCGGCCGCGCGCCGGCGCGGGGGCGCGAAGTCCAGCGGCTCAGCGCTCCGCGGCGGCGGCGAGCGGCGAGCCCGAGGCGGGTGCGGGCTGCGTCGCGATCGCCCGCCACCGGAACGGCACCGTGAGCTGTCCCCGATAGTCCTCGGGGAAGGCCGGCATGCCGCCGATGCCGATCGCATCCGGTGCGCGGCGATCGGCGGGCCAGAACATCGTGCCGAAGAGCACGTCCCAGATCATCAGGTTCGAGCCGTAGTTGCTGTTGGCTTCCGTCACCACCGTCGAATGATGCCAGCGATGCACCTCCAGCACGCTGAACAGGTAGTTGAGCGGGCCGAGCCGGATGTCGATGTTGGCGTGCTGGAAGAGCCCGACCACCGCGTTGAAGAGCGCGAGCAGCGCGAACTGCTCGGGCGGTGCGCCCAGGAGAACCAGCGGCAACGCCGAGGGCACGTAGAGCAAGATCACGCCGAGCGGGTTGTCGCGTGCGGCGTTGAGCCAGTAGAGGCGCGTGGGGCTGTGGTGCACCGAGTGCAGCCGCCAGCCGAGCTCGGTTTCATGGCCGAAGCGGTGCGCCCAATACGCGCCCAGCTCGGACAACGTGAACGCGAGCGCGCTCTGTGCGAGCAGGGACGCGTGATTCGGCCAGAGCGCCACGGCGAGCACGCGCGTGATGGCGGCGGCGAACGGGGCGAGCACGGCGATCAGCGCCGCCTGGCAGAGCTGCGCGGTGACGATCGTCGAGAGTAGGTTGTGGAGGATGTCCACGCCGACGTCGCCCCGCGCTCGATTCCAGTCGGGGTCGAAGGGAAGCCAGCGCTCGAGCGCCGCCACCAGCAGCACGCTCGCGAGCACCAGCGCGATCACCACCGGCATCAGCGCCACGCCGCGCTCGATCGCGAGGAGCGCGAGCCCGTGGGTCGTCAGGAACGTGAGCGGGAACACCGTGACGGCGACGATCGGGCGGAGCTTCACGTCGATCTCCTTCGCGCGGGTACGCGGCGCGCAGGCGGGCGCCGAGTGCGCGCACGGCGCGGCGCGGGCGGCGAGGTCCCGATGCCCAGGCGGGCGAGCAGGGCGCGGTCCTGCGCGCCGAAATGCTCCGCGACGATGCGCCGCGCCGCCGCCGCGTCGCCGCGTTCGAGGGCATCGCAGAGCGCGAGGTGGACGGACACGTAGTCGGGCCGGACCGGTAGGTCCGCGCCCAACGGGCGCACCGCCTCGACGTAGATGGCGGTGAGATCGTTGACCAGCCACACGTCCGCGACTAGACCGGCCGCCTCCAGGATGGCGCGGGCCATCGCGAAGTCCGCCTGCGCGAAGCGCGCGGCGTCGTGCCGCTCGCGCCACGCTTGATCCACCGCCCTGCGCGCGGCAGCGAGATCGCCTGGGACGAGCCGCGTCGCCGCGCGCTCGAGTGCGTCGGCGGTGACGGCGCGCCGCAGCGCGAGCACGTCGCCGAGCACCTCGGCGTGCCGCGGGAAGACGGGATTGGCGGCGCCGTGGTGGAGGAACGCGGGCAACACCGCGAGCGACCACTCGCGCCATGGCCTCACGACGGCGCCCGAGCCGCGGTGCACCGCGATCACGCCGCGAGCGGCGAGCCGAGCGAGGGCCGCGCGCAGCGTCACGCGGCTGGTGGCGAAGCGCGCGACCAGCTGCCGTTCGGCAGGAAGCCGTGCGCCGGGGCCGTGAACGCCGCCGACGATCTCGGCGAGCAGCGTCGCGGCGATCGTGCTGGCGAAGGCCGCTTCGCCGGGTTCGCCGACGGGGGGCGCCTCGAGAGATTGCGCGCGTGGCATGTGGATAGTCCAATTGGACTATCCAATTCTGGTCGGCCTGCTGCTGCGAGTCAACCCGCGGCCATCGACTTCGAGCGCATCGGGTGCATCGCCCGCTCACCCGCCGGGCAGCGTCCGTGGGCAGCGTCCGCGCGTCCGTGGGCGCGTCCGTGGGACTTCCGGGACGGAGCGCGCGGGGCTACTCTGCGCCCTTCGTCGCCGCGCCGGCGAGGCCCGCCCGAGCCCGTGGGCGTCGTCCGCGGCGGCATCGCTTGCCGGTGCGCCGCGCGGGTCGTCGCGTGCCGGAGGAACCGTACGTGCCCACCACCGCACCCGTCATCGAATGCCGCGGAGTCGGCAAGCACTACCGGACCCAGGTCCGCGGCGAGGGCGCGTTCGGCATCCTGCGCGGCTTCTTCGGCAGACGGGTGCGCGAGCACGTCGCGCTCACGAACATCGAGCTGGTGGTGGGGGCCGGCGAGCTGATCGGGCTCATCGGGGCGAACGGTGCCGGCAAGACCACGCTCGTGAAATGCCTGACCGGCATCGTGCCGGTGAGCCAGGGGCGCTGCACGCTCTTCGGCCGCGATGCCTTCCACCTGACTCGCGCCGAGAAGCGGCGCCTCTCGCTGGTGATGGGGCAGCGCTCGCAGCTGTGGTGGGACATCCCCGCGATCGATTCCTTCCGGTTGCTGCGGGAGATCTATCAGGTCGACGCGCGGCGCTTCGACGAGCGCGTGCGGGAGCAGGCGGAGCGCCTGGGCGTCACGGATCGCCTGCAGGTCCAGCTCCGCCAGCTCTCGCTCGGCGAACGCATGAAGATGGAGATCATCGGCGCGTTCCTCCACGATCCGGACGTGGTCTTCCTCGACGAGCCCACGATCGGGCTCGACCTCTTGTCGCAGGAGGTCATCCGTTCGTTCTTGCGGGACGTGAACCGGGAGCGCGGCACCACCGTCATCCTCACCTCGCACGACATGGCCGACATCGAGGAGACCTGCGATCGCCTGGTGATCCTGGAGGGTGGCCGCGTGCTCTTCGACGGGGATCTGGTCGATCTGCGTCGTCGCTTCGTCGGCAGGCGCGCGGTGGAGGTGCACCTCGAGCCGGGCTCGCGGCCGTGGTCGGTGGAGCTGGCTGGCGATCTCGCTCGCCACGGGGCATCGCTGGTGCGCGAAGCGCCGCGGGCGCTCACGTTCGAGGTCCCGGCGGAGAACTGCCAGCGATTCATCCAGCATCTCTTCGATCTCTTCCAGGTCCGCGATCTGGCCGTCGAGCGCCAGCCGCTCGAGAACCTGATCCGCGAGATCTTCCGCTCCGGCGAGCTCGAGCGGCAGCCATGAACGCGCGCGTCGCGCTGCGCGGAGCGCTGGGCGAGGAGCTCGGGCTCCTGCCGCACGTCGTCGCCTACGAGTGGCGCAAGGCGACGGCGTTCGCGTGGATTTCCGCAGGGCGAGATCCTGCGCGGCCTGCCGCGGCCCGGCGGTGATGGCGGTCGTCTACCTGGCGATGTTCGAAGCGCGGGTGCCGAGCAGGATCGCGGCCACGTACGTGGCGCTCGTGCACTTCCTGGTGTGGACGGCGGCGATCCAGAAATGTTTGCCCGACTGGCGGGCCTGGACCTCGCGGAGCCAGATCTTCGACAGCCGTGACCAGTATCCTGGTCATGCCGGTGAGCTACTTCACGCTGCTGTGGGCCTTCCTCCAGTCGATCGCGGTGCAGCTCTTCACGACGCGCTCTTCTGGGCGGTGGGCGCGCTCCTCGCCGGCCTGGTGGCCGCGTCCCGCGAGCAGGCTGGCGCTGCTCAGGGGCGTCCCCGCTGCTCTCGATGGGCGCCGCCTGCTACCTGCTCACGTACTTCGTCCTGAACGCGCTGGCGGTCCTGGCGGACATGGTGTCCAGGTCCTGCTCAACATGTTCCAGTTCGTGGCGGGGTTCGTCTCGGGGCTGCTGGTGCCGGTGGCGCTCATGCCGGCGGCGGTGCGCGACCTGTTCGCGCTGCTCTTCCCGTACTGGACGATCAACGCGCCGGTCGAGCTCTTGTTGGGTCGACTCGGTCACGCCGATTTCCTGCGCGGGCTGGCGGTGATGACCGTCTCGCTCGCGGCGCTCGAGCTGCTCGCCGTCTTCACGTGGCGGCGCGGGCTCGGACGCTACGCGGGAGTCGGCACGTGAACGGCTCGGCGTTGCTCCAGCACCTGCGCATCGCGTGGCAATACGCGCGGATCGGCGTGATCCGGAAATCCCAGTTCCAGGTCGAGTTCTGGAGCCAGGTGATCATGGACTGTTGCTGGTACGCCTCGCACGTGGCCGTGTTCGAGGTCCTCTACACGCACGTCGATTCCATCGCCGGTTGGGACCGCAACGCGTTTCGCGTCTTGCTCGCGTTCCTGTTCGTGTCCGACGCCTTCATGATGATCTGGCTCGGGCAGATGTGGCGGTTCTGGCGCGACCTCAAGGACGGCCGCCTCGACTCGTTCCGGGTTCGACCGGCCTCGACGCTCTTTCTCTACGGGTTCCAGCAGTTCTCGATCGAGGGCTGCGTCAACTTGATGGTGGCGGTCGGGTACCTGGCGTTCGCCGTGGCCCGCGCGCGCGCCGAGATCACGCTCGGCGTGGTGGCGGTCACGGTCGTGGCGATCGCGCTGTCGTGGTGGGTGCGCACCGTGATCGTGACGCTCTACGGCATCGTGGATCTGTGGCTCTTGGGCTCGGGGGCGAGCCAGTTCCTGCACGAGCTCTTGCACGCCACCGCCGATCGTCCCGCCGACGTCTTCGGCGCCCGCATCCGCACGTTCCTGCTCTACGTGCTGCCGGTCGGCGCGCTGACGCAGGTCCCGGCGAGCATGGTGCTCGGCCATTACACGCTGGTGTCGGCGTGTGCGGCGAGCGCCTGGCTGATCGTCGTCGGGATCGCCGTCATCTCCGCCTGGAACGCGAGCTTTCGCCGCTACGAGTCCGCGATGGGCTGACCGCTCGGGCGCGCCCGGACGCGCCGGCGCGCTCGCTCGGCGCGGGTCGCGACGCGCCGAGGGCTCGTCCCTCCCGTCGTGCCGCACTGGAACGAGCCTGAAGCGATCGCTCCCGGGCGGACGCCTCAATCGATGGCTTGGATGGTGCGGAACACGAGCTCGCCCAGCGCGCGCTGGCCGTCGTCGTTGGGGTGGATCGTGTCGTCGTTGATGAGCTCGTCCGAGCCGCGACGGTACGGCGGGTAATCGCTCGGGCCGCCGTCGAAGATCGCCAAGGTCTCGATGAAGGGTGCTTCCACGCGTCCGGCTTCGATGGCCAGGCGGTCCCAATACCCGTCCGGCTCCTGCATCTCGGCGTTGAAGTCGGCGGGAAAGCCCCAGATCGGCCTGCGCACGGGCTCGCGCGCCGGCGGCGGCACGATCACCACGAGCTGCGTTCGTCGTCCGTCGGCGTTGGGCCGCGAGCGCAGCCAGCCGAAGATGTCCGCGAGGTTCTGCTGATACTCGCTCGGCGACGCTTGGTCGGTGGGGATGCGACGGGTGTCGTTGTGGCCGAGCAGGAAGAACACGAGGTCGATGGTGGGGTAGGCGTCGAGGGCGCTGCGCTTCGACCCGGCGGCGGCGTCGTCGAGCCAGAGCTCGCGGGTGGAAAGCCCGCCGGTGCCCTCGTTGTGGATCTCGACGTCGTCACGGCCCACCTCGCGGAGCCGCTCGGCGAGCACGTCGGGCCACGCGATGCTCGCCGATTCGCCCGCGGTGATCGAGTCGCCGATCGCCACCACGACCGCGCCGGGAATCAGCAGTCCGTCGCCGGGCGTGGGAACCGGTGTCGGTTCGGGGGTCGGCTCGGGAGTCGGAGTCGGCGTGGGGGTGGGGGTGGGCGTTGGCGTCGGTGTGGGGGCGACCGACGACGAGCCACCGCCTCCGCAGCTGGCGGCGAGCCACAGCATCGCGGCCAGCGCGAATCGCCGCGCGCGACGCGGGGATGACGTGCTCATGATCCCGGGCAAGTTGGCGCAACGCGCGCGAGCGGCCAACTCCGAGAGCGCGCCCCCGCTGCGCGCATCAGGCCGCGGTCTGGGTTGCCGCGAAGGCGAATGGCTGGCGATGGTTGTCGCCGCCGGCGGCCCGGGCGCACGGTCGGTCGCGGCGAGGTGGCGGCGATGGGGATCGCGATCGTACGACTCGGCTCACCGCGCGCGCCGCACGAGGGCGTTCGGCTCGGCACCGTGCGCAGGCCGCCCCGCGGCGTGCCCAAGGCCGAGTACGCCACGCGCAACTACTACGATGTGTGGCTGCCGGCGCTGTCGCCGAGCGCGCCGCTGGTTGCGGTGGCGCTCGGCGCGCGCGATGCCCGGTCGTGGGCGAGATTCGAACGGGCATTTCGCGCCGAGATGCGCAAGCCGCACGCGGCCCAGCTGCTCGACCTGCTGGCGGCGCTGTCGCACACCACGGACCTCGCGCTCGGCTGTTATTGCGCGGACGAGCAGCGCTGCCATCGATCGATCCTGCGCGCGCTGCTCACGGCACGCGGTGCGCGCGTCGTGGACGCCCCGCTCGATCCGGTGAGCGCGCCCTGAAGCGAGCGGCTGCGGCTTCCGCGGGCCTCGCGGCGGTGCTCGCGGGCTGGTCGTGGGCGCTGGCGCGCCGCATGGCGGGGCCGATCGTCTTCCACGACGAGCTGGCGCCGATCGGTCTGGCGCGCTACCTCCGTCTGGGCGCGCCGATCCCGCACGTCGGCGTGCCGTTCTATCCGGCGTACGGCGGGCTCCTGGCGCTCGTGAGCCCGGACGTGCTGGACCCGGCGAGCGCCCACGCGGCGGCGCGCGCCGTGAACGCCTGCTTGTTGGCGGTGTCGTTCCTGGCGACGCTCGCGCTCGCGCGTCATCTCTTCGAGCGCGAGCCGTCGCGAACGGAACGGCGGGTGGTTGCGCTGGCGGCTTGCCTGCACGCGCCGCTCCTGCTCGCCGGGCATCTCGCGCTGCCGGACAACGCGCTGGTGGCGGGCGGGGTGGTCGCGATGCTGCTGGTGGCGCGCGCGCTCGAACGGCCGAGCACCGCGCGCGTCGCCGCTGCTGGAGTCACCCTCGGCCTCTTGCCGCTGATCCACGTCCGTGCGCTGCCCGTGGTGATGGCGGGAGTCGTGGGATGGGGCTGGGGGGCGCTGCACGCCGAGGGCGCGGCGTCGGCGCGGCGCCGTTCGGGGGTCGTGTTCGCGAGCGCGCTGGTGGCCGGGCTCGTGATCGCGTGGCTCGGCGCCGCAGCGCTCGCGCGCGTGGCTCCGCCGCCGATCGCGATGCTGTCGCGTGCCCACACCGTGGCGCGCGTGTCGAATCGCAGCTTCGGGGAGTTCGCGCCGCGCTTGCCCTTCGTGATCGCGGGACACGGGCTCTATCTGGGACTCTCGACCTTCGGGCTGGTGTGGATCGCGTTCGCGCTGGGAGTGCGCCGTGTGTGGCGTTCTGGTGTGGGCGCGGATGCGACCTGCCGCGCGCGTGGCGCCGTGGCGCTCGCGATCGTGCTGGCTTCCGCGGGCACCTGGGCGATGTCCGCGGTGTTCTTCAATACCGGAGTGCATCGGCCGGACCACGTGCTGAGCGGCCGCTACAACGAGGCCGCCCTCTTGCCGCTGCTCGCGCTCGGCGTGGCGGCCGTGCTCGAGCGCGCGCCGGTGCGCTCGGCGTGGGCGTGGGGGCGAACGGCGCTGGCGGCCGGGGTGGGCACCGCGGCTCTCGGCGCGCTCGCCACCCAGGTGGTGCGATTCGCGCCTTTCGATCACCCGTTCAACCCCGCCACCGTGCTCGCGCTCATTCCTTGGCTCGGGGCCGACGGTGTGCCGGACCTGTGGCGAATCACAGGCGTCGGCGGCGTGCTGGCCGCGGCGGGTGTCGCGCTCGCGCTGGCGCGACCGCGGATTTTCGTGGGAGCGTGGATCGCGTGCGCGCTGGTGCTCGAGGTGACGATCTCGAATCGCTACCTGGTGCCTGGCTCCCGCGACCGTGCCCGCCAGCGCGTGGTCGCGGATGCGCTCGCGCGGATCGCGGAGCTCGAGGGGCCGGTCGCCTGTGTGGCCATCGACTGCCCGAGCTGGTCGCTCTGGCACGCGCACCACTACCAGTTCTTGCGCCCCCTGCAACGCTTCGAGCTCTTCGATTCGCGCAAACGGGAGCACGCGTGCTCGGATCTGATCGTGAGCGCCGATCGCAACCTCGCCGCCGCGTACCCAGGGGCGCGCGTGATCGCGCGGGAGCGCGGCGACGTGGAACGGCTCTGGGTCCTTCCGGGCGAGCAGCAGGCGCGCTTGGCGGCGGCGGGTTTCCTGGAGCCGCCCACCTGGGGGGCGATGCCCACGCCGGCGTTTCGTTCGGAGCTCGCGTGGCTCGTCGCGCCCCCAGGCCGGATCTCCGCGCGTGCGCCGCGCTCCCTCGCCGTGCTTCGTGTCACGCACCTTGGCGGGGATTCGCCCTGGCTCTCCGCCGCCGAGCTGGGTGACGTCGAGCTGGCGGTGCGCGTCGGGGTGCGCTGGTTCGACGCGTCGGGCGGCGGCCGGCCGGTGGCGGAGGCACACCTGGACTTGCCGCACGCGCTCTTGCCTGGCGAACGCGTCGACATCACCGTGCCGCTTCCAGGGGATGGAGTTCGTCTGCCACCCGGTCGCTACCGGGTGGTCGTCGGCTTGCTGCAGGAGGGTGTTCGCTGGTTCCGCGACGTGCGCGACGGCGTGCTCGAGGCGGACCTCACCGCGGAGTGAGCGGCGGCCTCGCCCTCGTGGGCGTGAGGACCCCGTCGTCGGCGCGCCGAGCGACGCGACGAGTGCCTTTTCCTTGACGCCTGGGAGGGGCAGCTGCATTCTCGCCGGCCGCCCAGGCGCGGAAACCGAAGCACGGCTGTTCGGGTCGCCCGCGGCGTGGCCGCGCGGAGGAGAAACGATGACGGCGAAGACAGGACATGCGTGGTCGCAGCGTGCGCTCCTCGTGGCGCTCGCGTGGGCCCTGGCGGGGTCGACGGCGCTCGCGGCTTCGGATCCCGGCGCCGCCGCGGCGGACGCCCTGCCGCCCGAGGTGGTGGTCGTCACCGCCACCAAGCTGCCGGAGGAGCTGCAGCTGGTGCCCGTGACGGTTTCGGTGGTGAGCGGTGACGAGCTGCGCGCGCGGGGCGTCGTCGATCTGCGCACGGCGCTGTCGCTCACCGCGGGCGTCGACGTATCGCCGGGGAGCGACGCCGGTCCTGCGGGCTCGGTGCCCGCGCTCTGGGGTTTGCGCGAGTTCGACGCGTTCCTGCTGGTGGTGGACGGCGTTCCGTGGGGAGGCGCGTTCAACCCCGCGCTCGCGACGCTCGATCTCACCGACGTCGAGCGAATCGAGGTGCTGCGTGGCGCCGCGCCGGTGAGCTACGGCGCCACCAGCTTCGTCGGGGTGATCCACGTGATCCATCACGCCGCGGGAAAGACGCCCGGGCGATTGAGCGTCGCCGGTGGAGATCGCGACACGGCGGTGGCTTCGGCGAGCGCCAGCCTCCCCGCGCTGGGCGCGCTCGAGCATTCGCTGACCGTCAACGGCGAGACGCGTCGGTTCAGCCAGGACGACGCGCGCGTGCAGCGCATCCACGCGCTCTATCGCGCAGGCGCGGACCTGGGTATCGGCCACGCGCACCTGGACGTGGACGTGACCAGCCTGCGTCAGGACCCCGCGAGCCCCCACCCGCGCGAGGGCAGCGAGCTCACGCGTCGCTTTCCGCTCGACGCCAACGTGAACCCGGCGGACGCCGAGCAGGACCAAGACCGCATCCAGCTCAACGCCGGGCTCACCAAGGACTTCGGAGGCGTGGCGTGGACCACGCTCTATTCGGTGGCCTACACCGACTTCCGGAACGTGCGTGGATTCTTGCGGGAGGACTTCGCCGACGATGGCGTGACCCCCAACGCCGACGGATTCGCGCAGGACGTGTACACGACCGACATGTACTTCGACTCGTTCCTGGGGTTCCATCCGCTCGAGACCCTGGGTGTCGCCGTGGGCGTCGACTGGCTCTACGGCGACGGGCTGCAAGCGAGCGAGAACTTCGAGTACGCCGTGCTGCCCGATGGCAGCAACCGGCCGCTCACGAGCTCGTTGCCCGTCGACGAGCGCACCCGGCTCACCGATCGCCGGCACTTCGCCGGTGTCTACTCGCAGGTGGATTGGAAGCCGTGGGAGCGTCTCGACGTGATCGGCGGGATTCGCCTCAATGCCACCTTCGAGAAGCGCGAGGGCGCGGTCACGCCGAGCGAGGAAGGCGGCGAGGAGGCCGAGTCGGGCAGCGACGATCGCGACGAGCTGCGCGCCTCGGGGATGATCGGCGCCAGCTACGCGCTGTGGATGGACGGCAGCGATCGGTTCTCGGTGTTCGGCAACTACCGGAACACCTTCAAGCCGGCGGTGGTGGACTTCGGGCCGGAAGCGGAAGACAAGATTCTCGAGCCGGAAGAAGCGGAGAGCCTGGAGGGCGGGTTCCGCGGACGCATGCTCGACGGCCGCCTCGACTGGTCGGCGTCTTACTTCTACATGACGTTCCAGAACCTGGTGATCGCCGAGAACGTGGATGGGCTTCCCGGCAAGGCCAACGCGGGAGAGGAGCGCTTCCAGGGCGCCGAGCTCGAGGCCGAGCTCACGCTGATCGACGATCTGCGCTGCGTCGCCAACTACGCCTATCACAGCGCCAAGTTCACCGACTTCGCGCGGCTCCGCCCCGACGGCAGCACCCAGCAGCTCGCCGGGAACTACCTCGAGCTGTCGCCGAAGCACCTCGGCGGCGTCGGTCTCGTCTACGCGCCCGCCACGGGCATCCAGGGCTCGGTGGCGTGGCGCTACGTCGGCGATCGTTTCCTCAACAAGGGCAACACCTCGGTGGCGCCGCATTTCCACACGGTGGACGCCGGCGTCGGTTATCGCGTCGCGATCCTCGAGAAGCCGGTGACCTTCCGCGTCGACGGCCAGAACCTCACCAATGCCCGTGATGCCGTCACCGAGAGCGAGCTGGGCGACGCCCAGTTCTACCGGATGTCGGGACGCTCGGTGCTCGGCAGCGTGGCGCTCGAGTTCTGAGCGCCACCGTCGGCGCGCCGCGCCCGCCCGAGCCGCCGGTCGCGAGCCGTTGCGCTCGGACGGCGGGCGTGTGGGTCCGGGCGGCCGTCGGAAACGCGCGCTTCCGAGGACCGCTCAGGTCTTGAGCCGGTAGCCGGTCTTGAACATCCAGCCCACCACGGCCAGGCACACGCCGAAGAAGGCGAGGGTCATGCCCAGGCTGATCGCGACGGTCACGTCCGAGGTCTCGTAGAAGCTCCAGCGAAAGCCGCTGATGAGGTAGACGACCGGGTTCGCCAGCGAGAGCGTGCGCCACACCGGCGGCAGGATGTCGATCGAGTAAAAGGCGCCGCCCAGGAACGTGAGCGGCGTGATCACCAGCAGCGGGATGATCTGGAGCTGCTCGAAGCTGTCCGCCCACAAGCCGATGATGAACCCGAACAAGCTGAAGGTGGTCGCGGTGAGCACCAGGAACGCGATCATCCAGAGCGGGTGCACCACGTGCACCGGCACGAAGAGCGCCGAGGTGGCGAGGATCACGAGGCCGAGCACCACCGATTTCGTGGCCGCCGCGCCGACGTAAGCGAGCACCGCTTCCACCGGCGAGATCGGCGCGGATAGCAGCTCGTAGATGGTGCCCGTGAAGCGAGGCATGTAGATGCCGAACGACGCGTTCGAGAGGCTCTGCGACAGGATCGAGAGCATGATGAGCCCCGGCACGATGAAGGCCCCGTAGGGCACCCCGCCCACCTGGCTCATGCGCGAGCCGATCGCCGAGCCGAACACCACGAAGTAGAGCGTGGTGCTGATCACCGGCGCCACCAGGCTCTGCATCAGCGTGCGCAATGCGCGCGCCATCTCGAAGCGGTAGATCGCCCACACACCGTAGCGATTGAACGTGGTCGGGTTCATCGGGGGCTCACGGGCGATCGCTCACGAGGCTCACGAAGATGTCCTCGAGCGAGCTCTGCCGGGTGTTCAGGTCCTTGAAGGCGATGCCCACGTCGCACAGCCGGCGCATGAACGCGGGCACCCCGGTCTGCTCGTCGTCGGCGTCGAAGGTGAGCTCGAGCTCGGTGCCGCCGTCCTTGAGCGCGAGCGGCCAAGGCGCGAGCTCGGTGGGAATCGCGCTCATCGGCTCCTGCAAGTGCACGGTGAGCTGCTTCTTTCCCAGCTTCTTCATGAGCCTGCGTTTCTCCTCGACCACCACGAGCATGCCCTTGTTGATGACGCCGATGCGGTCCGCCATCTCCTCGGCCTCGTCGATGTAGTGCGTGGTGAGGATGATGGTGACGCCGCTCTCGCGCAGGCGCCGCACCAGCTCCCACATGTCGCGGCGCAGCTCCACGTCCACACCCGCGGTGGGCTCGTCGAGGAACAGGATGCGCGGCTCGTGCGCGAGGGCCTTGGCGATGAGCACGCGCCGCTTCATGCCGCCCGATAGCGTGCGAATGCGATCGTCGCGCTTTTCCCAGAGCGAGAGCTCGCGCAGCACCTTCTCGACGTGCGCCGGGTTGGGCGGGTGCCCGAAGAGGCCGCGGCTGAAGGAGACGGTGGCCCACACCGTCTCGAACATGTCGGTGCTCAGCTCTTGCGGCACCAGCCCGATCTTGGCGCGCGCCGCGCGGTAGTCGCGCACCACGTCGTGGCCGTCGGCGATCACCGTGCCGCCGCTCGGGGTGACGATCCCGCACACGATGCTGATGAGCGTGGTCTTCCCGGCTCCGTTCGGTCCGAGCAAGGCGAAGATCTCGCCGCGGTGGATCTCGAGGTCGACGTCGCTGAGCGCCCGATGGCCGGATGCGTAGGTCTTGGAGAGCTTCGAGAGAGTCAGGATCGGAGACATCCCCGCAACCTATCGCAGCAGCGCGCGCGGCGGCTCGCGGGTGGTAGCGCTCGCGCCGCTCAGCCTCGGAGCGCCGCGGCCCAGGCCAGCGCGAGGGCGGCGATGGCGCCGAGGCCGGCCATCCACTGCGCTCGACCGCGGCGTGCGCGACCCCGGGGATCCAGGCGAATCGCCGCGAGCCCGAGCCCGAAGCCGAGCACGCCGCCGCCGAAATGGGCGATCACGTCGGTGTCGCGGGAGAGTCCCGTGAACGCGAACAGCCCGAGCGCCGCGCCGACGCCGGGAGCCCAGCGCACGATGGCATGGGCGGGACGTCGATGGACGGCGAGCGCCGCCACCAGCCCGAGCAGCGCGAACACCGCGCCGGACGCGCCGACCGCGGTGAAGTTGGCGGGATGGGCGAGGGCGCTCACGACGTTCGCCGCGGCCGCCGCCGCGAGCGCGATCGCCGCCGTGACGCCTGGGCCGACCCCGCGGATCGCGGTGGTCGCGAAGATCAGCAGGAACGCCGTGTTGCTGAGCAGGTGGAGCAGCCCCGAGTGGAGGGTGATGGCGGTCACGGCCCGATACCACTCGCCCTGTCGGAACGCGCTCCCCACCAGCGCGCCGCGGGCCTCCCAGCCCGGGACGTAAAGCTGCAGCACCATGCTCATCATGAGCAGCCAGGCCATGGCGAGGGCGCCGGCGACCGCGTGTGGCGCGTCGCCCTCGGCCGCGTCCGCGAGCGGTGCGGGCGGGCGAGGCGCGTCTTCGATGTCGAGCTCGACCACCGTGCGATGGGCTTGCGCCGCGTGCTCGCGCCGCACCCACAGCACCACCTCGCTCGACTCCCGGTCGGCGGGCGTGAGCTCGAAGGGGATCCGCATCGCCTCGAGCGCGAACGTCCATCGCTCGAGGTCCCGCGGGTTCTCGGTTTGCGCGATGGGCACCACGGCGGCTCCGTCCTCGGAGCAGCCATTGTGCCCGATCGCGCGCGCCGTTTCCCCGTCGGACGCTCGCCGGTCCGCGGGGGCTGCGGCCTCACGTCCGAGTGCCAGCGTGGAAGATCCGCGTGTGCTCGCGAGGACGGATCACGTCGAGGGTGCCGAGGGTGACGAACGCGACCTCGACCATCACCAGGTAACCGAGCAGCAGTGTCATGGGAGTCTCCGAAAGGTGCCCGTCGGGCACCGTGGCTTGCGCTTTCACCTTCTGTTGCGTGACGAATCGGGGAACGTGGTTCCGCGCCACGAAGCTCTCGCGCGCACGCCGGGGGGCGGGTGGGTCGCAGGTCGGAGACGGCGATCGGCGCGAGAGCGAGCGGATTCGGGGTGCGCCGGACCGGGGCTGCCGGCCCACGGAACGATGTTCCGCGCGTCGAGGAACCAGCGCGCTGCCCGCCGCGGCGGCGACCTCGACAGCGCCGTGGCGAGCGGAGACAATCGGGCCATGCCGTCGCCGACACGCCCCTTTCTCGGCCGTGAGCGCGAGCTCGACACGCTCGCGCGCGCGCTCCACGAGTGCGCCGCCGGTTCCGGCTCGGTGTGGTTGGTGAGCGGCGAGCCGGGGATCGGCAAGAGCCGTCTCGCCGAGGAGCTGGCGCGCAGCGCCCAAGCCGCCGGCATGGTGAGCCTGGACGGACGCTGTTGGGAGGCGGGTGGGGCGCCGGCGTTCTGGCCGTGGTTGCAGGCGCTGCGCGGCCTGGTGCGGCAGCTCGGGCAAGCGGCGGTGGACGCGGCGCTCGGCGCGCGAGCGGTGCACCTCCTGCCGTTGCTTCCCGAGCTCGCCGCCGCGCGGCCGGCACTCGGGTCGACCCCGGCGCTGGATGCGGATCAGGCGCGCTTCCAGGTGCTGGAGGCGGTCACGACCTTGCTCGTCGAGGCATCGGCGCGCGGCGCGCCGATCCTGGTCGTGCTGGAGGACCTGCACGCCGCCGATCCGTCGTCGCTCTTGTTGCTCGAGTTCCTGGCGCGCGAGGTGGGGCGCGCACGGCTGGTGGTGCTCGGCACCTATCGCGAGTCGAGCTCGACGCCGCGGCGGCGCTCACGCTCGCGCGCGTGGCACGGCTCGCGCACCCGCTGCGGCTGACTCGCTTCGAGCCGGCGCAGACCGCGGCGCTGGTCGAACGCGTCTGCGGCGGGCCCACGAGCCGCGACGTCGCTGACGCGGTCCACGCCGCCACCGACGGCAACCCGCTCTTCGTGGTCGAGATGGCGCGGCTCCTGGCGAGCGACCAGGCGATCGCGGCGGCGCTGCTCGGCCGCGGCGAGATTCCGGTGCCGCCGACCATTCGCGCCACGCTGCGCGACCGCATCGCGCGCCTCGACGACTCCGCGCGAGCGATCCTCCAAGGCGCCGCGGTGGTGGGGCGCGACTTCACGGCCGCCGCCGTCGCGGAGCTGGTCGAACGCGCGGAGCGCGACGTGGTGGCGGCGCTTGCGGGAGCGGTGGACGCGGCGTTGGTGACGCGCAGCGCGCCCGAGCAGTACCGCTTCACCCACAACCTCACCCGCGAGGTCCTCCACGACGAGCTCTCGGACGAGCGGCGCTGGGCGCTGCACGGGCGGCGCGCCGCGCTGCTCGAGGCGACCGGCGCTCTCCTCGACCCGGCGTGGTCGGAGATCGCCCACCATTGGCTGGGGGCGGGGCCGAGCGCGCGACGGATGGCGGTCGAGGCGCTGGCGCGGGCCGCGGAGCAAGCCACGGCGCGCATGGCGTTCGACGACGCGGCGCTGGCGCTCTCGCGGGCGCTCGCCGCGGCGCAAGCGCTGGGAGCGGAGGAGCCGGCGCGCTGTGTCGAGCTACGGCTGGCGTTGGCGCGCGCCCGCAACCTCGCTGGCGACTCGATCGGCGCGAAGGAAGCGTGCTGGGCCGCCGTGGAGGCCGCGCGGCGCGGTCGCGACGGGGAGCTGCTGGCCCGGGCCGCGCTCGAATACGGCTCGGGCTACGTCTACGGCGCCGTCGATTCCAAGCTGGTGGCGCTGCTCGAGGAGGCGCTGGCGGCGTTGCCCGAGGAGGACGGGGCGTTGCGCGCGCGCCTCTCGGCGCGACTGGGAGCTGCGCTGCAGCCCGCCCCCGATCCATCGGTGTCGCTGGGGCTGGCGCGCGACGCCGTGGCGATGGCACGCCGGGTGGGCGATCGGCGGGTGCTGCTCGCGACGTTGCGCGACGCCGGCTCGGCCTTCATGGACAGCGGGCCGCGCGCCGACCGGATCGCGCTCAGCCGCGAGCACGTCGAGCTGGCGGTCGCGCTCGACGAATCGGTCGACGCGTGGCGCGGCTCGATGCGACTGGTCTTCGATCACCTCGAGGGCAACGACGTCGCCGCCGCCGCGGACGCCATCGCCGCCGTGACGCGCCACGCCGAACGTCTGGTGCACCCCCACTATCGATGGCCGGCGATGGCGCTCGACGCGATGATGCTCGTACGCGAGGGGCGCTTCGCCGAAGCGGCCGCGGCGCACGCCGGGGCGTGCGCGCTGGCGCGGTCGGCGCGCGATCCCAACGCAGAGCGCTCGCTCGCGATCCAGGAGCTCTGCTGGCTGCGCCTCGAGGGGCGGCGCGACGCCGAGCGCGCGGCCGCACGTGCCCTGGAAGGGCGCTTCGCGGGAGTCGCTTCCGGCGAGATCGTGGCGCGGCTCTGGCAGTACTGCGTCAGCGACCCGAACGCACCCGAGCCGTTCGACGTCGCGGACACCGTCGCCGCGAGCCTCGCGATCCACGATACCTGCCACCTCCAGTTCCTGGTCGAGATCGCCGAACGGCGCCGGGATCGTGCGTTGGCTCGAGCGATCACCACGGCGTTCACCTCGCGTCTCGGGTCGAACGTGCGCTGGGGTCTCTTCGGCGTGATGGTGGAGGGACCGGTGAGCCACTGGCTCGCGCGCGCCGCGCTCGTGGAAGGTCGCGGTGACGACGCGCTCGCCGGGTTCGAGTCCGCGTTGAGCGAGGCGCGGGCGAGTGGGGCGCGGCCGTACGCGGCCTGGATCGCGCTGGATCTGGGCCGCGAGCTCGCAGGGCGCGCATCGGTGACGGATCGGGAGCGCGGGAGGATGCTGGTCGCGGATGCGCTGCGAGAAGCCGTGAATCTCGAGATGCCGTCGCTGGCGGCCGGCGCGCGTGCTTGGCTCGCCGAGAGCCCCGGATCCGGGCGCGAGGCTCACGAGGAGCGCGCGGCGCCGCCGTCGCGACACTCGCCGTCGCCGCCGCGCTTTCGTCTCGAGCGCCAGGGCGAGCTTTGGACCGTCCTCCACCAGTCGCGGCAGTTTCACCTCGCCGACACCAAGGGGCTGCGCATCCTGGCGGCGCTGGTGGCGGCACCTGGGCGCGACTGGCACGTGCTCGATCTGATGGCGAGCGAGGGTGGCGCGCCTGTGGCGCAGCCCGACGTGGGCGAGATGCTGGACGGTCGCGCGCGCGCCGACTACCGCGCGCGCATCGTCGCGTTGCGTGGCGAGATCGACGAGGCCGAGCGCTGGAACGATGGACCGCGCGCCGAGCGGGCACGTCTCGAGCTCGAGGCGATCACCTCCGAGCTCGGCCGCGCGCTCGGGCCGCGCGGCCGCCTTCGTCGCCAGGGCTCCGACGCCGAACGAGCGCGCATCAACGTGCAACGGCGCGTGCGCGACGCGATCCGCCGCATCGGCGAAACGGACGCCGCGCTGGCGCGTCACCTCGAGCGCTCGGTGCGCACCGGCAGCGTGTGTCGCTACGATCCCGAATGACGCACGCTCGGGTGCGGCGCGACGGCGGCCGCTGGCGTACGCGTGCGCGTTCTCGGACGTCCGAAGCGCCGCGCTGACCCGCGGCCCACCCACGGAAACGGCCACCGAGGCAGGCAGCCTCGGTGGCCGAGCTCACGACGAAGCGGTCCCCGGACCGCGGGCGGTCACGCCGCCGGACGCGGCCGCGCGCGACGGCGCCAGCGCGGAACCAGCGTAGAGAGCGCGATCAACGCGCCCGAGGTCGCGCTGGGCGCTCCCATCGCGCCGCAGCCGGCGGCGAAGGTGGCGGTCACGCTGGTGGCAGCGTTCATGGTCACCTGGCAGGGCGCCGTGCCCGTGCACACGCCGCCGCTCCAGCCCGAGAACTTCTGACCCGACGCAGGCGTCGCGGTGAGCGTGACGAGCGTGCCGGGGGCGAAGTTCGCTGCGCACGCGCTGCCGCAGTTGATCCCCGTGGGGCTGCTGGTCACGGTGCCGCTGCCGACCTTGGTGACGGTGAGCGTGTACGCCACGCCGTCGAACGTCGCGGTGACCGACTTCGCGGCGTCCATCGTCACCTGGCAGGAGTCGGTACCCGAGCAGCCGGCTCCGCTCCAGCCGGTGAAGGTCGAGCCCAGCGCCGGTGCGGCGGTGAGCGTCACCAGCGTGCCTGCGGTGTAGCTCGCCGTGCAGGTCGCGCCGCAATCGATGCCTGCGACGTCGCTCGTGACGGTTCCCGTGCCCGTGCCCAGGAGGGCCACCGAGAGCGAATACGTGGGCAGCGAGAAGACCGCGGTGACGCTGCGCGCGGCGGTCATCGGAAGCTGGCAGGTCCCCGTTCCCGTGCAGGGGCCGCTCCAGCCCGCGAAGGTCGAGTCGGGGCTCGCCGTGGCCGTCAGGGTCACGGTGGTGCCGTAGTCGTAGGTGGCCGAGCAGGTCTCGCCGCAATCGATCCCGGCGGGCGAGCTGCTCACGGTGCCGCTTCCGCTGCCGGCCTTGGTGACGGTGAGCGGGAACGATTGGAGCTGGAAGCTCGCGGTGACGGACTTCGCGGCGTCCATCGTCACTTGGCAGCTTCCAGTGCCCGAGCATGCGCCGCCCCAGCCGGCGAACACCGAGCCGAACGAGGCTGGCGCCGCGAGGGTCACCACGGTGCCGTAGCTGAAGCTCGCGGCGCAGGTGGCGCCGCAGCTGATGCCCAGCGGGCTCGACGTCACGGTGCCCGAGCCGGCGCCGAGCTTGGTGACGGACAGCGCCAGCGATTGAAGCGCGAAGTTGGCCGTCACGTTGCGTGCGGCGCTCATCGTCACCTGGCAGCTACCCGTGCCGCTGCAACCCGATCCGCTCCAGCCGGTGAACGTCGAGCCGACCGCTGGCGACGCGCTGAGGGTGACGACCGAGCCGTAGTCGTACGACGCGCCGCAGGTGGCGCCGCAGTCGATCCCCGCGGGGCTGCTGGTCACCGTGCCGGACCCCGCGCCGCTCTTCGACACGCTGAGCGCGAAGGTTTGCAGAGCGAAGGTCGCGGTGACGTTCTTCGCGGCATCCGCCGTGACGCTGCAGAAGCCGGTGCCCGAGCAGCCTTCACCGCTCCAGCCGACGAACGTCGAGCCCGCCGCGGGCGTCGCGGCCATGGCCACCACCGTGCCGTAGTCGTAGGTGCCGGTGCAGCTGGCGCCGCAGTTGATCCCCGCCGGGCTGCTGGTGACGGTGCCGGAGCCGTTGCCGGCCTTGGTGACCGTGACCGGGAACGTCTGCAGCGTGAAGATCGCCGACAGGTTGCGGTTGGTCGTCATCGGCAGCGAGCAGGTGCCGGTGCCGGTGCACGGGCCCGCCCAGCTCGTGAAGGTCGATCCCGCGCTCGCCGTCGCCGTCAGGTTGACCTGAGTGCCGTAATCCCACACGTAGACGCAGGTCGGGCCGCAGTCGATTCCCGCCGGGGAGCTCGAGACCGTGCCCGCGCCGGTGCCGACCTTGTTGACGGTGAGCTGCGCGCCCTGGAGCGTGAAGCTCGCCGAGACGCTCTTGGCGGCGTCCATCGTCACCTGGCACGTCCCGGTGCCGGAGCAACCGGCGCCGCTCCAGCCGTCGAACGTGGTGCCGGGAGCGGTGGCGGCGGTGAGCGTGACCACGTCGCCGGCGCTGAACGGCGCCGAGCACAGCGTCCCGCAGCTGATGCCGATCGGGCTGCTGGTCACGCTGCCGGTGCCGGTCCCGGTCGGCGTGACCGAGAGCGTGAACGATTGCAGTGTGAAGGTGGCCGTCACGCTGTGCGCGGTGGTGGCGGTGATCTGGCAGTTACCCGTGCCCGAGCAACCCGCGCCGCTCCAGCCGGTGAAGGTGGAGCCCACCTGCGGCGTCGCGGTGAGCGTCACCAGGGTCCCGCTGGTGAACGTCGACGAGCACGTGGCGCCACAGGAGATTCCGGCCGGACTGCTGCTCACCGTGCCGAGCCCGTTGCCCGACTTGACCACCGAGATCGACGCCGACACGAAGGAGAACGTGGCGGTCACGCTTTGGGCGGAGGCCATCGTGACCTGGCAGGTGCCGGTGCCCGAGCAGCCCGCGCCGCTCCAGCCCGCAAACGTCGAGCCGGCGGAGGGCGAGGCCGTGAGCGTCACGACCGTGCCCGACGCATAACCAGCCGAACAGGTCGATCCGCAGTTGATTCCCGCAGGTGAGCTGCTGACGGTTCCCGCGCCGGTGCCCGCCTTGGTCACGGTGAGCGCGAGGTTGGAGTCGTAGACGTAGGCCGAGCCCGAGTCGGCGGCGGCGACGTCGGCGAGAAGGGCGCCGATCGCCACACGGCCCGCTTCGACGTTGATGCCTGCGCCGAACGCAGCGCCCGCCGCGGCGTTTCCGGCGACGATCTTGTCGACGAGCGGCCAGCTCGCGCCGCCGCCCTGGTAGAGATAGACGGCGCCGGCGTCCGCGCCCGCCGTGTCCGCCTGGGGCGCGCCGATCGCCAGCTGGTTGCCGTTGAGCGAGACCCAGGTGCCGAAGTTGTCGCTGGCGGCGGCGTCGAAGGCGGTGATCTTGGCCTGCTGCGACCAGCTGGTGCCGCTGCGCGTGAAGACGTAGGCGGAGCCTCCATTGCTCACGGCGGTGTCGTCGCCGAACGCCCCGATCGCGGCGATGTTGCCGTACACGCTCACCGAGTTGCCGAAGCTGTCGTTGGCCGCTCCGTCGCTCGCCGTGAGCTTCGCTTGCTGCGACCAGCTGGTGCCGCTGCGCGTGAACACGTACGCGGCGCCGGCGTAGCTGCCCGCGCCGGTATTCTTGTAGGCGGCGCCGAGGACGATGGTGTCGCCGCTGATGGCCGACGAGTAACCGAGCGTGTCGTTGCTCGCGCCGTCGCTGGCGGTGATCTTCGCTTGCTGCGTCCAGATGTAGCCGCTCGACCGCACGAACACGTACGCGGCGCCGGCGCTGGTGCCCTTGGCGTCTTCCTTCGGCGCACCGACCACGATGTAATCGCCGTCGAGCGCCACCGAGCCGCCGAAGAGATCGCCGCCGGCCCCGTCGCTGGCGCGCAGCTTCGCGACCTGGACCCAGGTCGCGCCGTTCCACTGAAACACGTACGCGGCGCCCGAGTCCGCGCCGAAGTCGTCGTCGTTGTAGGCGCCGACCACCAAGGTGTAGCCCTGGATCGCCACGGACACGCCGAAGTGGTCGCCGGCCGCGCCGTCGCTCGCCGTGAGCTTCTGGGCGAGTGTCCAGCTCGCGCCGTTTCGGGCGTAGAGGTAGGCGGATCCCGAGTCGGTGCCCTTGTCGTCGTCGCGAACCGCGCCCACCAGCAGCAAGTCGCCGCTCAGTGCCACCGATGCCCCGAAGCGGTCGTCGGCCGCGCCGTCGGCGGCGGTGATCGTCGATTGAGGCGTCAGCGTCGCGCCGGCACGCGGACTGCCCGCGAGCAGGAGCGTCAGGGTTGCGAAGGCGAGCGCGAGGACGCGCGTCGAACGCAGATTCCACCACTCCGTCGGCATCAGGCGGACTCCTTTGACGGGCCCGAGATCCACGCGGCCCGTGCGATCAGCGATGTGGCAAGACGCACGATCGTACCATCGAGCGGCGGCTCGGTTTCAAGCACGCATTTCGGCGATCGGCGTGTGCGGCGCCGCCGCACGGCGTCACGCAACGACGCGGGTCGTCGCCGTGCGCCGAGCCTTGGTGCCGCTGCGTGCCGCTCCGCGCTCGCCGGCGCCGGAACCCACGCGAGGACGGCACCCCGCTGGCTGCGATGCGCTCCGCGCGCGGCACACCGAAGCGGGATGCGGTGAGTCGTCCTCGCTTCGGTCGCGAGGACGAAGACGAAAAACGAAAGCGGACGACGTCTCGCTCAGGCGGCCGTCATCCGCCAGCTGTCGCGGCTCTCGGACTCCGCGACACGATCACGCGCTCACGCTCGATCAGCGTGCAGCGCGCTTCTTGCCGCCGGCGGATCCGGCCGGCTTCTTCTTCACCTCGCCGATGCCGAATGCCGTCAGGTACTTGTAAAAAGTCGGCGCGCTCACCTTCAGCAATTTGCCGGCCGCGGCCCGGTTTCCACCGGTCTGGTCGAGCGCCTCCTGAATTTTCTCGGCCGTCAGGTTCGCCTTTCGGCCGCGCCCGCCGCGGCGCGCCTTGCGAGTGGACGGTGCTTCGGGAGCCGCCGCTGCTTCCTTCTTGGGCCGCCCGGGTCCGCGCTTCGGTGCTGCGGGCGCCTGCGTATGCGCGCCCAGGAGGGCCAAGAGCGGCTCGATGTGGCTCGACACCGTCTTCAGGGGCTCGGCGACGCGGGCGCTGATGGCGTGCCCGATCGAGCCACCGACGGAGGTCAGCAGCTCTCGCAGATCGGATTCGAGGCGGACCAGGTCGGTGCGAACCGCTTCCGCTTGCTTCGCGAGATCAGTCGTGGACATGAAGGCTCCTTTTGGTTTCGTTCCAATGACAAACAATGTCGCTCGGATGGCAAGCAAATCTGCTCGTCGGCGGCATGTAAAGCATTCCGATCGTCAGCGACTCGTCGTTCGCACTCCGATGGCCTGGTCTATGAATCGAATGTCTAAGCGTTTGTTGGTTCCATTTGCGATGGTTTCTTCGGTCGGCCCGTCCGTCGGTTCGTTGGTGCGCGGCCGAACCTCCCGGGATGCGATCCGGCTCGCGCGCGCTCGGGCCTGCTCGGGTCCGCTCGAGACCGCTCGCGATCGGCTCGGCCGGCAGCGGTGGGCTCCCGCCTGCGCTCGCCGAGCGCGATACTGCTTGCGCCATGTGTGGACGCATCAGCCTCGCGAGACCCGAGGACGCCATCGCCGCGGTCGAGGCGAGCT
Organism: bacterium; assembly: GCA_046331705.1. Lineage (GTDB taxonomy): Bacteria > JADJOY01 > JADJOY01 > JADJOY01 > JADJOY01 > JADJOY01. The sequence continues at coordinate 25,688 of JAXLQJ010000055.1, forward strand.
GGCTTGGTGCCGATCCGCCCCGGCCGCGCTTCAGCGTCTTCCCGACCCAGACGTCGCTGATCGTGGTTTCGCACGACTCGGGACGCGTCGCGCAACCGGCCCGCTGGGGCCTCGTGCCGAGCTGGGCGAAGGACCCGTCGATCGGCTCCAAGATGATCAACGCCCGCTCGGAGACCGTGGCGGAGAAGCCGGCGTTCCGGAATCTGATCGGGCGACGGCGATGCGTCGTGCTCACCGACGGGTTCTTCGAGTGGGAGGATCGCGGTAGCCACAAGGTGCCGTTCTGCGTCCATGCGCCCGGGCGAGCACCGCTGCTCATGGCCGGGCTGTGGGACACGTGGCGGCCTCCGGAGCCCGCCACGCTCGTCGACTCGTTCGCGATCCTCACCTGCGAGCCGCGGCCGGATCTCACCTGGCTGCACGATCGGATGCCGGTGATCCTGCCGCGCGAATCCGCGCTGCGCTGGCTCGACACCGCCAACGTCGACAAGGCCGCGGCACTCGCGCTGGCGCGTCCGTACCCGGGCCAGCTCGAATGGCATGCGGTGTCCAAGCTGGTGAACTCGCCGCGCTACGACTCCCCCGAGGTGCTGCGGGCGGTCGAGGCGGACCCGCAGCAGCGCTTGCTCTGACCTCGGGCGCTGGCGGCGCCGGGGGGAGCACGTCCGGTGTCGTCTCGCCGGTGCGCACGCCCCAGTCGCTCGTCGCGCGCGTTCGTGTTTCGTGGCGTGACCTCCGTCACGGCGCGACGTTCCCCGCGGCGGTAAACACGAGGATTCTGCGGGCGGGTTGCGCCACCTCGCTCGCGTCTCGCGCTCCACCCTCGTGGAGGTCGACCATGGTTCGCCTGGCACGTGCTCTCCGGCGGTTCTTCGCTCTTGCTCTCCCGCTCGCCGTCCTCCTCGGCGCCGCGGCGGGCGCTCACGCCCAAGTCTGGGAGGTCGGGAATCTGCGGCTGTTGCAGGATGGAGTGGCGGCGGGGGCCGCCTTCGGCACGGCCATCACCATCGGCGACCTCAGCGGCGATGGCCGGCTCGACGTGGCCGTGGGTGCGCCCGAATGGTCGTTGCAGCAGGGCCAAGTGACGGTCTTCCGCGGCACGGCGCCGGGCCGTGCGCTGGAGACGTGGTGGTCGCTCAATCCCGGAGGCACGGGCGAGTTCGGCGCTGCGCTCGCCGCCGGCGATTTCGATGGAGACGGATTCGACGAGCTGGCGGTCGGCTCGCCCAACGCGACGGTGACCTACAACGGCGCCGACGTCGCGGCCGCGGGGGCCGTGACGGTGTGGAAGTACATCCCCACCTGCACGTGCTGGGATCTCGATGAGACGATCTCGCAGGCCGACACGACGAGCTTCGCCAGTCCCGAAGCAGGGGACGCCTTCGGCTCGGTTCTGGTCGCTGGCGATTTCAACGGCGATGGACGGGACGATCTGGCCGTGGGCACGCCCGCCGAGGCCATCGGCGCGACCTCGGCTGCGGGCGTCGTGCAGGTGTTCTACGGCAGCGACTCGATGCTGGCGAAGTCGGGTTCCCTCGGCATCCGCGCGGGAACGGGCGGCGTGTCCGGCACGGCTGGCTCCGGGGACCTCATGGGAATCGCGCTGGCGGTTGGTGACTTCGACGGCGACGCATTCCCGGATCTCGCGATCGGCGCGCCCGGCCGTGCCGTGGGCGGCATCAGCGCGGCGGGGCAGGTGCACATCCTGCGCGGCACCGCGGGTGGGCTCACGACGGTTGGGCAGCAGCTCGTCTCCGAATCGAGCTTGGGCGCGACGGTGGCCGCGCAGGATCGCTTCGGCGCCGCGCTCGCCGCGGGCAACTTCGACGAAGCCGGCCTGAGCTGCGTGATCGGCGACTGCTACGTGGACCTGGCGGTCGGCGTGCCCGGCAAGACCGTCCAATCGGTCTCCGCCGCCGGCGAGGTTCTGGTGCTCGACGGCGGCAGCGGCGGGATCCAGGCCACCGGATGGACCGCGCTCACTCAGAGCGGCAACGGCGGCGCTTTGGAGACGAACGACCGCTTCGGGTCGGTGCTGGCCGCTGGCTTCCTCCACCGAGGTCCCGGCGGCTTCCTCGGCGGGACGGTGTCCGACCTCGCCGTGGGCGTGCCGTACGAGGACTTCGGCAGCGGGCTCACCAACAACGGCTACGTGCACCTCTTCTTCGGCGCGCTCGGTGGCATCAACACGGATCAACCCGTGCAAGCGTTCGGAGAATCCGCAGGGTTTCGCATCGCTCCCGCCGGTGACGACGACATCTGGTCGAGCGCGCTCGCGATCGCCGACATCGATGCCGATGGACAGGGCGATCTGGTGATCGCCGCACCGGGCAAGCGCATCAGCGGGCTCGCGGACGCGGGGGCGGTCGCGGTGCTCTACGGCGCGTTGTTCGCCGACGGGTTCGACAGCTCGAGCGTGAGCCATTGGGCCCAGCACGTGCCGTGAGCGCGGGCGATCTCCGACGGGTCCAGCCAGCGTGCGCGGTGGTGAGGGTGAATCCGACCTCGTGACACGAGTATGCTCGCGCGGCGCGCGCGGCCGGGCGATGGCGCCCGCGAGCGGTTCCGAGCGCAGCGTGCCGCTGGCGGCGTTGCGAGCCACGGAGATTCAGGCGAACCATGCGTCGTGGGTGCCCACACGACGAAGCCAGCATCGACCTTCGGGCGTGCGCTGAGGGAGCTCGAGAATGCCTTCCATCGCCGGCTTGCGAGTCATTCGATCGTCGATTCACGGATACGGCGTGATCGCGACACGCGATTTTCGCGCCGATGAGGTGATCACCGAGGTCGACGGAATCCTGGTCGACACGGAGGAGCCGCTCGACGACCGCTATGTCGTGTGGCTGGTGGACGATTGGTACCTCGACATGCTCGATCAGACGCGCTGGATCAATCATTCCTGCGAGCCCAACGTGTGGGTCGACGGCGGCGTTCGCGAGGATGGCCAACCCTGGGCGCACGTGGTCGCGCTGCGCGACATCCGGGCCGGCGAGGAGCTCTCGTACGACTACGCGTTTCCGGCGCAATTCGCCGAGCGCTGTTTCTGTGGCGCATCGCAATGCCGCGGCTGGATCGTCGACCCCGACGAGCTCGAGCGAGCGAAGGCCGCCGCGGGAAACGGCTCGTCCGGGAACGTCGCAGGCTCCTAGCCTCGCCGAAGGCGAGGTCGGCGAGCGCTCACGAGCCGGCTTGGGGGTGGGGCGACGGAGATGTCGCGCCCTTTCCCGGGCGGGGGTCTGTCGAGACCCCCGAGAAGACGTGGAGCGAGGAGCCTGGTGCGGTGCGAGGCGCCACGCGCAACCGGCTCCTCGCGTCGTGTGCGCGCCGTGCGCCGCGCGTTCACGGGCCGCGTGCGGGAGCTCACGGATCGAGCGCGGCGCTGCGCGCGTGCTCCCGTAGCGCGCGCCACCACCCGATCAGCCCGATCCACATCGCCAGCGTCCCGCCGAGACCGATCACGATGCCGTGCGTGAAGAAGCCGTCGGAGGGCACGAAGAAGTCGATGGCGATGCACGTCCATCCCACCAGCGTGGCGGCGAGCGGCAGCACCATGAGCCAGAAGATCATGAAGGGCGTGCCGTGCTGTCGTGTGGCGCGAACGTGGATCCAGGCGCCGATCAGCCCGTAGACGGGGATCGCGATCGCCAGGTTGCGCAGGCCGAAGCCCTCGTACTGCCACGAGTAGGGAATCGCGAACGCGCACGGCAGCACCAAGGTCGCGAGCCAGAGCCCACGAGCGAACCGCACGATCCGCCCGTCGAGTGGCGGAGCGAGGCGTTCCGCCGTGCGGCTCACGCGGAAGCCGAGCCAGCCGGTGAAGACGATCGTCCACGAGAACGCGCTGAAGAGAAACAGCATGTTCTGGCGGAACGGCGGGCTGAGGCGGGGCGGCAGGATGCCGGTCGCGAACATCGTGAGATTGTGCATGTGGAGCCACATGATCTGGGCCTGACCCGAGGGAATCAGCGTCGCCAGGATCAGCGCGATGGAGCCCCTGCGCAGCCAGCGTCGCCATCGCCCACCGACCTCGCTGTCGGCACCGGGCGTTGCGTGGGTAGGCCGTCGGGAAGCGGAGCCGGCGGGTGTGTCGCCCTGGGAAGCAGGCGCGGCGGGTGGAATCGGTGCGGTGGTCGTCATGGGTCCGCCGCTCGCGGGATGTGAATTCTCGCCAGGCCCGGAGGGGCGTTGCAGCATCCGTCATGTGCGCTCCGCAGGCGAGGCGCAGGTACGGTTCCGCCGTCGAGCGCAGCCGTGATTCGGGCCCGCGAGCAGGTTCGAGACGAAGCGGGAGTCTTGGTCGCGGTGACGCGTGGGCCCGGCCGCGGGCGAGCGCGCGGCTCTCGGTCGTCGCGCGCTCACGGCGATGCGTGCTATGCCCGCGCCGTGTGTCGGGCGCTCCCTCGCGGACGGCTCGGGAAAACGTGCTGACGATGACGACGGGCAGCAACGCGATCGTGCAGGGGCGGGCGTCGCCGGCGACCCGTCGGTGCCCGCGCGCCGCGGGATGGCTGCTCGCCGCCTGGTTGATCGCGGCCTGGCCCGTCGCGGACTCGCGGGCACGCGCGGCCACTCGCCCCGTGCCGGCGTTCGGCGCGCCCGTGGTGAGCCCGTTCGGGTTGGGCGGGGTCGCACACCAGGCCGTGCCGGCGCTGGCGGACATCGACGGAGATGGCGATCTCGACGTGGTCGTTGGCCAGTTGGATGGCGCGCTGTCGTTCTTCCGCAACACGGGAACGGCGACGAGCCCGTCGTTCGCCGGGGCGGTGACGAATCCGTTCGGCCTCGCCGACGTGGGTGGCGGCTCCGCGGCGCCGCGGTTCGTGGACCTCGACGGCGACGGCGATCTCGATCTGCTGGCGGGCAGTCAGTCGGGACACGTCGTGCTCTTCCGCAACACCGGAACGCGGGTCGATCCGGCGTTCGCCGCGGCTTCCGCCGATCCGTTCGGCCTCGGCGACGTCGGGACGTACGCCAGCCCCGCGTTCGCGGACGTCGATGGCGACGGGGATCTCGACGCGTTCGTCGGCAAGGCGACCGGGAACACGATGTTCTTCGCGAACACCGGAACCGCGACGTCGCCGGCGTTCGCAGCAGCCGTCGCGAATCCGTTCGGGCTCGCCGACGTCGGCACGTACGCCGCGCCGAGCTTCGCGGACGTGGATGGCGACGGCGATCTGGATGCGCTGATCGGTGACGACGCCGGCGACGCGGCCTTCTTCACCAACGTGGGCACGGCGACCTCGCCGGCATTCAGTGGGCCGATCCACTACGCCTTCGGCATCGGCTACGCCGGCCCGGGCACGTCCGCGGCCTGGGGGGACATCGACGGCGACGGGGATCTCGATCTGGTGGTGGGGAACTACTTCGGCGCGACGTACCTCCTCGAGAACCAGCGGGCAGCCGAGCCCCCGGAGCTCTTCGCGCCACCTTCCGCGAATCCGTTCGGGCTCGTGGCCGCGGGCACGTTCAGCGCGCCGCGCTTCGCCGACATCGACGGCGACGGGGATCTCGACGCGTTCATCGGTGCGGAGTCGGGGACGACCTATCTCCAGTCCAACTCGGGCTCGGCGACGAGCCCCACCTTCGCGGCGGCCACGCCGAATCCTCTTGGGCTGACCGACGTGGGCGCCCGGGCCGCGCCGGCCTTCGGCGATCTCGACGGCGACGGCGATCTCGACGCGCTCGTGGGCGACTCGACGGGCGCGCTCGATTTCTTCCCGAACGCGGGCACGTTGGTGGCGCCCGCATTCGCCACCTGGTCCACCAACCCCTTCGGCCTGACCAGCGTGGGAAGCTCGCCGAGCCCGGTCCTCGCCGACATCGACGGGGATGGCGACCTCGACGTCTTCGTCGGCGACACCGGCGGCAGCACGGTCTTCTTCCCGAACACCGGCACCGCGCGATCTCCGGCCTTCGCCGCGGCGGTGACGAACCCGTTCGGGCTCGCCGCCACCGAGAGCAACCCGGTGCCGAGCTTCGCCGACCTCGACGGCGACGGTGACCTGGACGCGTTCGTGGGCACGTCGTCCGGGAGTGTCGTGGTGTTCCGGAACACGGGCTCGCTCGAGAGCCCGGCGTTCGTCGCCGTGTCCGGCGACCCCTTGGGCACGGCGGGAACGAACCTCGACGCGGCGTCGCCGACGTTCGCGGACTTGGACGGGGACGGCGATCTCGACGCCCTGATCGGCAGCGCCGGGGGCAACACGTACTTCGTTCGGAATCTCACTCGCCAGCTGGTGTTCGAGGACGCCTTCGAGTCCGGTGACATCGGCGCCTGGACGAATTCCGTTCCCTAGTCCGCGCCGCGGGCCGGGATTCGGTCGGTGACGGTCTCGCGAGGCGCGCGATCCGCCGGGATCGCCCGCCGCATACGTAGTACAATCGTGTATCCGTGCGGAGTGCGCGGTCGTTGCGCGGGAGATCGTGATGCCGATGATGCGCCGGCGATCGAACCAGCTCGGGGCGCGGCGGGCGCTCGCCGCTCGCCTTCCCGCGTGGCTGCTCGCCGGCTGGCTCGTGGCCGCGCCGATCGCCCGCAGCGCGCCCACGACAACAGCGCAGCGGATCCCGGCGCTCGCCGCGAAGGCCGGCAGCACGCTCGATGGGGCGGGTAGGGAGGCGCGACCCGCGTCGACTCGGGTCGAGATCGCCGGCGATGGTGATCTCGACCGTCGACCCGCATCGCCGCCGGCGATACCCGACGCCAGCGGTCGATCCCCGTTCGAACCGATCTTTCAGCTGCCCTCGACCCACGCCTTCGGTCTCGGCGACGTCGGCGCCTACGCCGCGCCGGGATTCGTGGACGTGGACGGCGACGGCGACCTGGACGCGTTCGTCGGCAATTCCGCGGGCGAGATCCGCTTCTTCGAGAACACCGGGACGTCGAAGAGCGCGGCCTTCGCCTCGCCTTCGCTTCAGCCGTTTGGACTTCACGTGGTCACTTACGGCGCCGTGCCGCGCTTCGTGGACATCGACGGCGATGGCGATCTCGATGCGTTCGTGGGCTCGGGTTACGGCGACGTCGTGTTCTTCGAGAACACCGGCAGCGCCTCCAGTCCCGCGTTCCTGGACGCCGGCTTCGGTGCGCTCGGCATCACGAACGTCGGGAATTACGCGTGTCCCGCGCTCGGTGACCTCGACGGCGACGGTGATCTGGACTTGCTGGTGGGAGTCGAGGCCGGCGACACCTTCCTCCTCGCCAACACCGGCTCGGCGATCGCACCCGCCTTCGCGGCCGGATCGATCCATCCGTTCGGGTTGAGCAACGTCGGTAGCTTCGCGGCGCCCGCCCTCGTCGATCTCGATGGCGACGGCGATCTCGACGCGCTGCTCGGGGATGGCGACGGGGACGCGCTCTTCTTCGCCAACACCGGAACGGCCGCGAGCGCTGCATTCGCGTCTCCAGTCAGTGAGCCGTTCGGGCTCACGAACGTGGGCGGCTTCGGCGTAGCGGACTTCGCCGACATCGATGGCGACGGGGATCTCGACGCGTTCGTGGGGAATGCCGCGGGGCAGAGCGTCTTCTTCCAGAATCTCACGGCCCACCCCCTGTTCGACGACGACTTCGAGTCCGGCGGCACGTGGCACTGGACGGTCACCGTCCCATGAGAGGACTCGCCGTGAACCCGCGACGACTTCGCGTTCTCACGCTTCTCGGTGCGGCGCTCGTCGCCGCGATCGGCGTGCGCGGCGCTCGCGCTCAGTCGCCCATCGCGGCGCGTGCGAGCGCCGCCTTCTCCACCCTGCGGATCGCGAAGGCGCCTCCCACCGAGTGCTTCAACGGCGTCGGCAAGCCCTATCCGCACTTCCTCTACGACGCCCAGGGAAAGCCCGCTTGCGTGGATCCAGCAACGGGCCTTCCCAAGGGAAGCCTGAAGGTCAACGCCGGCTACGTGTGGGGGATGACGGAGACCGCGAATCGCTACCTGTGGTTCGGCACCGGCCCCAACGTGCAGTGCTTCGAGATGGGGTGGTACCTGGAGATCACCACACCGTTCCTGAGCTCGACCGAGGTGTGCGAGTTCGGTAGCTCGCAGCTCGCCAAGCAGCATCTCGTGCCCGCGGCGCTGGGCGACTGGCGCGCTCCCAACGCCTACGTCTACGACACCCAGACCGGTTCCCTGACGCGCATCACGCCGCGCGAGCCGCTCGTCCAGCAGACCCTCGGCATGCGCTGGGGCGGCACCTCGCCGGACGAGAGCATCGTCTTCTTCGGCGGCCCCGATCTGAACACGCCTGCTCAAGGCATCGTGATACACGCGTTCGACGCCGCAACCTGGACGCCGCTCGGCTCGACCAAGATCACGGCGTGGGGAAACATCCGGAAGTCCGTCGTCCTGAATGGCGTTCTCTACGTCGGAGTGCAGGGCGTCGAGGCCGGTGGAGCGGTGCTGCGCTGGATCGGCGACCGCGCCCATCCGTTCGACTTCCAGGTGGTGGGGAGCTTCGACAGCGAGGTGGAGGAGCTCGTCGTCCATCAAGGACGGCTCTTCGCGGGGACCACGCCCAACGGCGCGCAAGGCGGCGCGCAAGGTGGCGTGTGGCGAAGCCCGACGATCCCGCCTGGGGGGCTCGCTCCGAACGATGCCAGCGCCTGGTCGCCGATCTTCAAGATCGGCGACTACGAGCCCGATGCGGTGAACGCGCTCACCTATGGCGTGGGAGCGCTGGCGTCGTTCGACAACGCGCTGGTCTTCGGCACGATGTACTTCCCGTTCTCGGCGGCGCACGCGGAGATCAACGTCTACGGCCTCTCCGCGAGCGATGCCTCGGTGCTCCAGATCGAAGCCAAGACCCGCCGCCCGGTGACGGTCTTTCGCATCGACAACGCGACCTCGAGCCCGGTGGTGAAGCCGCTCTACGCGGAGTCGTCGGTGCAGGTGTACGTGCCCACCGATCCCCTTCATCCCAAGAACGGCGGCAGCTGGGTCGCGAAGCCGACCAAGCTCGGGACACCGCTCTTCGGGCCCTCGGGATTCGGCAACACCTGGAACAACTACACCTGGAACATGACCGTCCTGGGCAACGCGCTCTACATCGGCACGATGGACTGGAGCTACATCTACGCCGACACGTTGAATCTCTTCGGTACCTATCCGGTGGCGCTGCCTGGCGGGAACTCCTATGGCGCCGATCTGCTCAAGATGACGTCGGTCACGGCTCCCGGAACGCTGGTCAGCGTCGACGGCCTCGGCAACACGTACAACTACGGGATCCGGACCTCGGCCGTCGCCGGGGGCCTGCTCTATCTGGGCACCGCGAACCCGACCAACCTCGCGACCAAGAGCAACAAGCCGATGGGCGGCTGGGAGCTGATCGTCGCGAGCCCCTAGCGCGGCGGGGTGGGCCTCGACGGAGAGACGCGATGCGCGCCCGGCAGCTTTCCCGCACGCTGCTGTGGGGCGCGTGTGTGGGTGCGGCGATGCTGGTCGCGCCGCGGCGCGCTGCCGCGGCTGCCTGTGTGCCGATCAACGGCGGCTCGGCCGCCAGCAACTGGTACTGCGATCCCTTCCAAACGCCCTCGGACGTCGAAGTGGACGGTGACGAGCCGCTGGTCCCGAGCTACCCGGACGCGGCCAATCGCTACGCGGTCCTCGCGTACAAGTTCACCGACAAGTCGAAGGTGCTGCGGCTACACGGCGCGTTCCGCGACGCACGTTTCGAGAACCTGAACGTCGAGCTGTTCAAGACCGCCTCGACGGGGCTCTACACGCGCGTCGCCAACATCGCGGTCAACGATCACGACACCCAGAACGAGAACCGCCGCGGCTGCAAACCGTCGATCGACGCCAACTGCGGCCCCGATCTGGTCGCGGCCTCGGGCTGCAACCCGGCGACCTCGTCCAATCCGCAAGCCTGCATCGGCAGCCCGTACGAGGTGGCGCTCGTGGATGCCGCCTCCGCCGCGGCGTGGAAGAGCTTGCACCCCGGCGAGACCATCAACGTGATCCCGCTCGCGGCGCCGCCGGCGACCGTCACCGTGGTACGCGTCGCGTGGCGACTGGCGAACGGCGGGACCGCCAAGGCTCCCACGGTGTCGTGGGAGAGCACCTCGGGCGTGGTCGTCTCCGGTCCCGTCGCTCCCGATCTGCAGAACGATTTCACCGAAGAAGACGTGACGCTCGGCGCCACGCCGTGCGGCAGCAAAGGTTGCGTGACCGAGACCTATCACATCGATCCCGGGCCCGGTCAGCTCCACAACTTCGCCACCGAGTACCTGGGCTCGACGCTCGCGATGCTGAACGCGAGCACGGACGTCGTGGTCTACAAGTTCCGGTCGCCCGACTCCGCGATCGGTTATCCGAGCGCGTCGCTCGCCGGCACCGAGGACGTCCGCTACTGGTCCGCGTGCCTGGGGTACGCGACGACCACCACCATCACCTCGCCGGACCTGGGCTGCACTCGGGATCAGGACGGCACCACGCCCGCCGACGGCTACGAGCGGGTGGTGATCGGTCCCGACGTCAACGTGTCCTGCCCGGGGCACGGCACGATCCGCCTCGCGGCCTGCGCGCAATCGCGCCAGCACCACTACGTCACCTGGGGAGCGCTCGGCACCGCGACGAATCGCGTGTTCATCTACCGCAACGTGCAGACGAGCCCGGCGTTCCCAGGGTCGGCGATCACCATTCCCGCCTGTGTGTCGTGGCCGTCGTCTTGTCCGTCGGCTGCGGGCTACATCGGCAGCTGGGCTCCGCGCGGCAAGCACTGCACCCTCGACACCTACCTGAGCTCGCCCGCCTCGTGCGAGGCGTGGTGAGCGCGACGCGCGTCCCGGCCCGAGCGGTCGGGATGCGCGACCGGATCAGCGCGGCGCGGCGGGCACCTGGATCGGGGTCGGCGCGTCGCCGCGCTGGTGTTGCGCCCAAATCCGGCGGTACGCGTCCTCCAGGTGCCGGGCGAACCGCGCGAGATCGAAGAGCGGTGTCTCGAGGAGCGCGTCGCCGAGCTTGGAGCGAACGCGCGCGAGCGCCGCACGATCGCACGCCAGGCCGACCGCGCGCTCGAGGTACTCGCCATCGCTCGCGCACACGGTCTCCGGCGTGCCGGCGACGCGGCACAGGCTCGCCCCCATGCGCGACAGATACGTGTTTCCCGGCTTGGTGACGACGGGCACGCCCGCGCGCAGCGCACCGATGGCCGTGGCGCCGGCGTTCCAGTGGAAGGTGTCCAGGAAGAGATCGGCGAGCGCGTAACGCGCCAGATACTCGGGCTCGGGAGCCAGGCCGGCGAACCGGATCCGTTCGGGGTCGACGCCCGCAGCGCGCGCCTCGCGACGGAGGTTCGTGCGCACCCCGCGCAGGCCGCGGTCGTAGAGCCAGAGCACGCTGTCCGGAACACGGTCGAGGATGCGCATCCAGAGCGCGAAGCACTCGGGACCGATCTTCACCGGATGGTTGAAGCAGCAATACACGAAGGCCGCGCTGGGCAGCCCGACCGATTCGCGGGTGACCGGGCGCTCCGAGATCGCGAACGGCGAGCTCACCAGGAAGGCGTCCGGGAGGCGGACGACGGCCTCGTCGTAATGCCGCGCGAGCTCCTCCGGGAGCGCCACCTCGTCGGCGATCACGTACGGCATGAACGACGCACCCATCGTGTCGAGGTAGCCGAGCCAGTGGGCCTGCACGGGCGCCGGCCTGAGCGCGACGATCTCCGCACGCGTGTGCGACGAGTAGCCCCCCAGGTCCACGAGCACGTCGATCTCGTCGGCTTCGATTCGCCGGGCGGCCGCTTCCGGCGAGATCGCCGAGACGTCCACGAAGCGATCCATGCCGCGCTCGATCGCGCCGCGCGTCTCGTCTCGGACGTCCACCAGCGAGTAGCCGAAGACCTCGAGCTCGTCTCGATCGTGGTGACGGAAGAGCTCGCGGATCAGCCTTCCCACGACGTGGCCGCGGAAGTCGGGCGACAGGTAGCCCACCCGTAGACGCCCCCGCCGGTTTCGCCGCGCGACGCCACCGGGTGGCCGGCGCAGCTCGGCGACGCGCGTCTCGAGGTGCCCGCTCATGAGGCGCGCCGCTCGGCGATGAAGCTCCGGCGGTACCGCGAAGCCGTTCAGGTGGAACGGCGGCAGCGGCGACGCGCCGAGGGTCGCAGCGCCCAGGGTGTCGACGAGATCCGGCAGGGCGGCGACGTCCGCCTCGCGCCGGCCCCAATCGCACAGGTCGGCGCGGAGCCGCGTCAGCGCGAAGTGGATCGCCGTCAGCGAAGGGTCGAGCGCCAGAGCGTGCTCGAAGAGCGGCAGCGCGTCCTCGGGCTCGTCTTCCTGGCGAAGCTCGGCGAGCCCCAGGTGCGCGCGTGCGGAGCGGGGGTCGGCAGCGAGGGCGCGACGGTAGCACCGCTCGGCGTCGCTCACCCGGCGCTGCGCGTGGTGGAGGATCTGCCCCAGCGCGAGCAGCGCCGGCACGTGCCGCGGCGCGACGGCGAGGGCCTTGCGAAGCGAACCGATCGCCGCCGGGTGATCGGCGATCGTGTGCTGGCCGAGGGCCAGATCCATCCAGGCCTCGGCACTTCGAGGCGCCACCCGGGTGGCCTCCGTCAGGTAGCGCAGCGCCGCCTGGACGTGACCGTCGGCGAGCAGCAGCTTCCCCAGGGCGCCGAGCGCCAGCGTCATGCCGGGCTTGCATCGCAGCGCCTCGGCATAGGCCGCCCGGGCGCTGGCGCGGTCGCCGCGTCGCTCGAAGAGAGCGCCGAGATTGTGGTGCGCCTCGGCGAGCCGCGGGTCGAGGTCGAGAACGCAGCGGAAGCAGCGCTCCGCTTCCTCGCCGTTGCCGACGATGGCGAGCACCTGCCCGAGGGCGTTCCATCCCGCGGCGTGCTGCGGATGGAGGCTCGTCGCGCGCCTCAGGTGCCCCTCGGCGCCGGCGAGATCCCCGCGCCGCTGGAAGAGCCGGCCCAGGTTGAAGTGGGCCGGCGCGAAATCGTCCGCGAGCCGCAGCGCGTCGCGAAACGAGCGCTCGGCGTCGTCGGCTCGTCCGGCCGCCAGCAAGAGCTTGCCGAGGGTGTTGTGAAACGCGGGCTTCCTGGGATCGAGCGCGATCGCCCGCCGCACCAGCTCGATCCCCTGCGCGGGATCGCGAGCCGCCGCCAAGAGACGTCCGAGCATGTGCAGCGCGTCGCTGTGGGCCGGCGCGAGCTTCAGCGCTTCGCGATAGTGCCGAGCCGCCTCCTCGAGCCGGCCGGCGCGCTGGCACTGAAGGCCTCGCCCGTAGTGGGAAGCGGCGAGGTCGGGCTCGGTCATCGCGTGGGTCGCTGGCCGCGAGGCGGTGCGGCTCACTCGCGGCGGCGGTCCGCGACCGTCGCCGCGCTCGGCGTGGCGTCCGCGTCGAGCCCCACGATTCGCTCCCGGCCCGAGCCATCCGCAGCCTCGATCGTGGCGAGGCGTTGGATCTCGTCGGTCTTGAAGCCCAGCGCTTGGGGGCGGCTCAAGCCCGCCAGGACCTGCACGTCGTAGAGCTCGATCACCACGCCGTGAAGCTCGAGCCAGTGGGCATGCGCGCCGGTGCGCAGGTCGATCACCACCAGCCCGCAGCGCGCCTCGGTGTCCTTCGCGCGCAGCTTGTCGTCGAGCGCCAGCCCGCGGAAGTGCTTCTCGCGCCGCTGCTTCGAAAGCCCCACGATCGCGTAGTCACCGGCGAACGCGAGACCGCGGAGGTAGCCGGGGCAGAACGTGATGGGCTCGAACACGCCGCGGTCGCGGTTCACGTAGCCGAGCTCGCCGGTGCCCGAGCTCAGGACCCAGAGCCGTCCGTCGTGGACCCGTGGCGAGTGCGGCATCGAAAGGCCTTCGGCGACGATCTCGTTCGTCTTCACGTCGATCACCACACCGCCGTCCTGGCGCCGCTCCCGCCAGCCCTCGTACACGTCCGAACGACTCACGGCGGTCACGTAGCGCGGCTCGCCGTCCTCCATGGCGAGCCCGTTCAGGTGGCAGCGATCCTCGGCAGCCAGCGCCGATACGAAGGGCGGCTTCCAGATCGGCTTGAAGCCGTACCGGTCGCTGAGCGTGGCGAGGCAGCTCCACTGGGTGTTGACGAAGAGCACGCGCCCCTGGCGGTCGATCGCCACGTCGTGGGCGTCCACCGCGCCGGTCGTGTGCCCCACCTGCGGAACGAAGAGAGCGTCGTAGCCGCGGTAGCGCTCGCGCCCCTCGAGGACGTTCTCGAAGCGCCAGATCTGGTAGCGGGTGGCGAGGTGGAGGCGCTCGGCCGTCGCGGCGAGGCCCATGGCGCGATCGAAGTAGCGCTCGAAGACCGACAGACCCTTCGGCCCGACACCGATGAAGAAGATCCGGCAGGTCTGGCAGGTCGTGAAGGCCACGGAACAGCGTTGCGTCAGCAGCCACAACGGGAAGTCGCGGGAGCACGACACCTCGAGCGGCGTCGTCGTGGGCGACTCCGGTGATCGCGCGGCGCTCATTCCCCTGGCCCTTCGGTCCAGTGTCGCACCCCCCATCGACGCGCGGCGACACGGACGCGCTCGCCCGGGGGCCGGGGTGCGATCCGGAGGCTGTCGCCGCCCGCCGGCGAGCACGCTGTCGCGTCACGTGTTGCGATGCGTTCTGCAACGCGCTCGCATTCTGCGACATCGGTCACCAACCCCGAGTCGGCCTCGAGGACGTGGGAGCCGCACCACGGAGTCGGTTTTCGCGCCTTTTCCGGTGGTTTGCGGGAAATCCGTGTTTCCGCGGGAGAGCTGCGTCCATTGGCACGCCAATCGCTAAGGCAGATCGGTGCGTGCTCCCCAAGGCCCCGTCACTTACCTGGGGAAAAATTCAACAAACAAACGGTTTCGCGAAGGGGGGCCTTGGGTTTGCGGGTGGTGTCTTGGGGGGCCGCCCTTCTTTCCCTGCCGAGTGGAAGTCCCAGAAGCACGAAGGCGAGTGGCTGAGCCACTCGCCTTTCGTGTCTCCGCTCGTCGATCCCACCGCGCTTCGGCCGCGCGTCTCCCCGCGGGGGAACGCCACGGACGCGTCTTGGATCTCGAGCGCCGCGGGCGCGCGACCCGGTGAGGGTGCTGCGTGCGAGGGCACCGGCTCGCGGAGCCCCTGGGCACTCCGGGGAGGCTGGGATGGGCCGACACCCGAGGCGCGCGCCCCAAACGGGCGAGCAGACGTGTAGCAAACCCTGGGAGCCCGCTTCGCGGTGCGCTTCGTGCCGCCCATCGGGCTCATGGTTCCGTCTCGTCGACCGCTGGATCCGATTGCGCCGGACGTGGGCGAGGCCGGCGACGCGAACGCCGCCTTGGCCGCGCACGTGCCCCGCGACGCCGAGTTCGAGGTCGTGGTGGCGGGCTCGTTGCGGGCGGCAAGGCGAGCCCGGGCGGACGGCAAGCTCGCGGTCGTCATCACGGACATCGGGTTGCCCGACGGCAGTGGCGTGGAGCTGGTGCGGGATCTGCGCGGGGGAGAGATCCGAGCTCCCGGTGGTGATCACGACGGGCGCGCCGTCGATGGACTCGGCGACGGCGGAGATTCGCTGGCGCGTCAGCGAGTACCTGGCGCGGCCGTTCATGCCGGCGGAGCTGGCACGCGTCGTGCGGGCCGCGGCGAATGCTGGCCGGCTCGCCCGGGCGCGCGACAAGCTTCTCGCGGCGCGCTTCGGCGGCAGCGAGCTGACGGCGCGCCTCGCAGCGACGGAGAGAGGGTTCGCGCGCGCGATGCCTCGCAGCCAGAGGTCGTATGCGCCGATCGTGCGCGCCGCCGACGGCGCCGTCTTCGGATTCGAAGTGCTGCTCGGGTGCGACGAGCCGACGCTGGCTCCTCGCGCCGGAGGCGCTCGAATTCGCTGGCCTGGCACGCACCGGAAGCTCGCTCCTCGCGACTTCCAGCGCGGTTCGGGACGCGTCGACGACGCCGCGCGGAGCATCGGTTAGACCGGGCGCTTCGTTCCGTCCAGCGCGGGAGAACCGATGATCTCCATCGACAAGAATCGCGTCCTGCAGGCCTTGCGGGCCCGGGTCGCCGACACGCTCGGCGACCTGGTTGCCTCCCAGCGAGCGGCCCAGGACGGCGCGACTCACGAGGAGACCCGCGCCGAGGATCCCAAGGACATGCGTTCCACCGAGGCGAGCTACCTCGCCCGCGGGCTCGCGCAGCGCGTCGAGGAGCTGCGGGGCGAAGCCGCGCGGCTCTCCGCGCTGTCGCTCAAGGCGTTCGGCCCCGAGGATCCCGTGGCGCTCTCGGCGTTGGCCGGGCTCGAGGATGCCGAGGGACGGAAGTCGGTGATCTTCGTCGTCGCGGCCGGCGGCGGCGAGCCGCTCGAGGTCGACGGCGTCTCGATCCGTCCCGTGACTCCGGCGTCGCCGCTCGGCCGCGCGGTGACGGGATCGCACGCGGGTGAATCGATCGAGGTCGAGCTGCCGGGCGGCAAGCGAGAGATGACGATTCTCTGGGTGGCGTGACGAGGCCGCGCCGCGGCTTCGATCGCCCGGCAACGCGCCGCTCGGACGCGGGCCGGCGCGAGTGGCGCGCGTCTCGTCAGCGCCAAGCCGGGGTCACGAACCGCGCTGGCCGAGCCCGGAGGCCGTGTACACGGCGTCGATCGCCCGCATGTTCCCCAGCGAGCTGGCGAGCGACGGCTCCGCCGATCGCTCGCCCCGCACGGCCGCGACGAATGCGCGGAGCTGGTGGGTGTAGGTCGCGTCACCGCCGATGCGCTCGGAGCGCGATCCGTCGGGGGTGACCACGCGCAGGCGGTGGAAGAGATGCGGCGCGACCGGATTGAAGACGCGCAGCTCGCCCCGCGAGCCGAGGACCCGGGCGCTGACGTCGAGAAGGGTGCGCGAGAAGAGCGCGCAGGTGACCCGCCCGGTCGCGCCGCCGGCGAAGCGCAGCTCGGCGCGCATCCACCGATCGACGCGCGCGGACGCGAGGCGCGCCTCGGCGGAGACGACCTCGGGCTCCGCGTCGGCGAGGAAGCGGACGACGTCGAGCGTGTAGCAGCCGGTGTCCATCGTCGCGCCGCCGGCGAGGTCGAGCCGATAGCGGATGTCACCCGGCAGCGGCAGGGGAATGCACATCGCGGCTTCGACGTGCCGGATCTCGCCGAGCTCGCCGCTCGCGACGATCTCGCGCATTCGCGCGGCCAGCGGATGGTGGCGCCAGTGGAAGGCCTCGACGAGCACGCGCCCGGAGCGCGCAGCGGCGTCGACCATCGATGCGGCCTCGGCGGCGTTCGACGCGAGCGGCTTCTCGCAGAGCACGTGCTTGCCGGCCTCGAGCGCGCGGATCGTCCACGGCGCGTGCAGCGCGTTGGGCAGGGGCAGGTAGACGGCATCGACGTCCGGGTCGGCGAGCACCGCGGCGTACGACGCGTGGACTCGAGGGATGCCCTGGGCGCGCGCGAATCTCCGGGCACGGCCTTCGTCTCGCGCCGCGACGGCGACGACGGCGACACCGTCCACGAGGCGCGCCGGCCGAACCAGCGCCATGGGCGCGATGCGGGCTGCACCGAGAATGCCGAAACGCACGGGTCGGGCACTCACGGTTCGGCTCACCTCGTGGGAGTCGCGCATGGCGTTGGGGGTTGACCCGATGGGGGCCCGTCGAGGCGCCGCCGGTTTTCGCGGTCCCTCGATGGCGATGCCGCGTCGTCGCGAGCTCGTGCGGTACCGCTCGCCAGCACCGCCGACTCCTCCGCCGTCAACATACTCGCCGGGCGCCGCCCGGGTGCCGTTCGGCGGACCCGCCGCCGAGCGAATGCCAACGTCGCGGGGCGCCCTGGGGAGCGCTCGCGACCGAGTCTTTTCGTTGCGCGCTGTAAACCGGCGGTGCGTACCAATGGGTTCACCGTCGGGCAACGACCGTCAGGGTGTATCGTCGCGACAGTGGAAGTCTGCCGATGGCCTGCTGGATCTCGTCTTGCATGGGTGTCACTCGCCGCGGGATCGCTTCTGGATCCGTCCCCCCGCACCGCAGCGAAAGCCCTTGGATGCAGAGCAGCATCGCCGCGCCGCTGGGCTGAACCCGAGCTCGGCGCCTCGGTTTCGATCTCACGCCAGATCCCCTGGCGACGAGAAGTTTCGGTTCTCGAGCATGGTCTCGCCCCACCTCTCAGGCTCGGTCTCGCATGCGGTGGCTCGCCCGCCCTTGGGAGCACCGAGCGGAGCACGACATGAAGCGTGACGCGCACAAGCGGACGATGTCCTCCCCGCTGCTCCTGGCTGTCGCGGCCCTGTTCACCATGGGCAATCACTGCGAGCAGCCCACCCTCAACGTGATGAATCAGTACATCCGCCTGTCGGGGCCGAGTGGTTCCTCGGACCGACTCACGATCTCGGGGATCCTCTTCCAGGTCGGGCACTACAACATGAGCTTCCAGTCCTGTCCGCTCGCCGTGTGCTCGCCGCCGCAGGTGTATCCAGCGACGGGCTTCGCCACGAACGTCCTCGAGATCTACGACTCGCTCGGCGCCGTCCAGGCCCGTTTTCAGGCCTTCGACGCCGACGGCGACAAGCGCGCGGAGAAGATCCAGATGATCTTCCCCACGCTCGATGCTCCTTACTTCATCACCAACTGCCCGACCTGTCCCACGGTCCACGATGGACACTACCTCGAGCAGGGCGGCGCCGAGGACATCGGGTTGCGGCTGGCGACCGATGGCGTCCTCACGGGTGACTTCCTGTTCTTCGCGCCGGGCGCCGCGCTTCCTTCGACCCGCTTCGTGATCAGCACCGGGAGCTGGGGCGCCAACGACACGTTCACCGCGACGGCCGTCGATGTGGCCAACGCGTCGCACGTGGCGACCCTGTCTGGCCAATTCCACTCACCCGACACGATGGACGTCGACTACACGATCGACGGCGTTCCGGGCAGCGCCTCGCTCACGGCGCGCGAGCCGATCGACTACGACGTCTACAAATGCTGGCAGGGCGCGGGAAGCTGCCCCGTCGTCCTCGGGCCGCCGACGTGCACCATCACGGGCACCGCCGGCGACGACACCACGGTCACCTTCGACTTGATCGGCAGCGTTCCGTTCAAGGCCGCCGACGGCAATCTCGTGCCAGGCACGGCGCTCTTCGGTGAGCTCGACGGCGAGGGCAGCAACCGGGACGCCACGGGGCCGATCGACGACACCTTCACCGACGGCGGGGCGACCATCACCACGGTCGTGAACGGCGTTGCGAGCGGCACCGTCGACTACGACGTCAGCGACTGGGTGGGCGCCGTGCAGAACTATGCCACCCGATTCCAGGTCTCGAACGCCACGAATACCTCGAACGAGGTGAGGTGCGGAGCGGCGGTCTTCGGCCAGCACGAGAGTTTCGCCGTCGAGACCAGCGACGGCGGATCCCCGACGAGCGTGTCGGTGGACGGCTCGACGATGGTGGCGGGTGCCATCGACGACGCGACGTTCGCCAGCAGGAACGGCGCGGCCTATGTCTTCACGGAGAGCGGCGGCACCTGGACGCAGTCGCAGAAGCTCTTCGCCAACGACCCGACGGAGCGCGCGAATTTCGGGCAGGCCGTGGGAATCGGCGGTGACACCCTGGTCGTCGGCGCACCGGGAGCGAGCGGCGGCGGCGCCGTGTATCTCTTCACGCGGTCCGGCGGAGCCTTCAGCCTCACGGGACGGATCTCCGTCGCGGGCGGTGATTCGAACGACCAGTTCGGCGAGACGGTGGACGTCGACGCATCCGGGTCCACGTTCATCGTGGGCGACTCCCAGAACGACGACCTCGGCAACTCCGCGGGCGCGGTCTACGTGTGGGAGCTCCTCCCTGGCGGCTGGGGGCAGACGGCCGTTCTCCACGCCAGCGATGGCTCGTCGTCGGACGACTTCGGCAGGGCCGCGGCGGTATCCGGATCCACGATCGTGGTCGGAGCCTTCAACGACAGCCCGGGTGGCTCGGCATACGTCTTCGAGAAGGTCGGAGGCGTCTGGCAGCAGACGCAGAAGCTCACCGGCTCCGACACCAACTTCGCCGACAAGTTCGCGACCGCCCTCGACCTCGAGGGCGACACGCTCGTCGTCGGTGCGTGGGGTGCCGAGAACCCCGCGAACGGTCACAGCGAGATGGGGAAGGCGTACATCTTCGAACGGACCGGGAGCACCTTCGGCCAGACTCGGATCCTCCTGCCCGGCGACATCACGGACGGGAGCCAGTTTGGCCTCGAAGTGGCGGCGCTGCCGGATCGCGTCCTGGTGGGCGCACCCAGCCGGGTCGGACCGCCGGTCGCCTATCTCTACGGCCGCGACGGCGGCGGCTGGTCGTTCGAGACCAAGCTCTACGGCACCAACGCCACCGCGTGGCAGGGCTTCGCTCAAAGTCTCGAGCTCGACGGCACGTCGGCGTATTCCGTGGCGCACGTCGACGACGGATTGCCGAGCGAGCACGGCGCCGTTTACGGCTTCGCTCTGCCCTGAGTGCATTCGCGGGCAGCGACGCGCGCGCGACCGGCGGCGGGGATGCCAACCCCGACGTCGGCGCGCCTGTGTCGCTGGCGGCAAGAGAGCTGCGCTTCGCTCTGCTCTGGCACGGCATCCGCCCGGTTCGGATGCGGCGGCGAAGCGAGCGCGTCGCCCCGGTCGTCGCCGATCCGGCCCTGGCATGATCCGGATGCACGCCGCGACTGCACCTGATTCACCCCGGCGGCCATCGGCATCGCGGTCTCCCGCGAGCGCGGCTGAAGCGATGCCAGGAACTGGCTGAAACGCGCCCTCGCGGCAGGTGCGGGTGAAGCTCGCCATCGTGGGCGCGGCCGGATCGCGCGCGGCGCTCCCCCAGATCCGCGGTTCGAGGGAGGACGACATGAGAGGGCTTCGCGGGAAGGTCGCGGTGATCACGGGCGCGGGCTCGGGAATCGGCGCGGCGACTGCGCGCCGTTTCGCCGACGAGGGGATGCGCCTCGTCCTCGCCGACCTCGACGAGGAGCGCCTACGTGCGGTGGCCAACGAGCTCGGCGGCAGCGCCGAGGTCGAGTCGCGGCGCTGCGACGTCGGTCAGATCGACGAGGTGGAGGCACTCATGCAAGCCGCGGTCGAGCGTTTCGGCCGGCTCGACGTCGCGGTCAACAACGCCGGCATCGGCGGTTACGGGAAGACGCCCGATCTCGATCCCGCGGTCTGGCACCTCGTCATCCAGGTGGACCTGCACACCGTCTTCTATGGCTGCCGAGCCGCGATCGCGCGCATGCGTGCCTCAGGCGGGGGATCCATCGTCAACACTTCGTCGGTGTCGGGGCTCTTCGGTGACTTCGGGTTGGATGCCTACAACGCGGCGAAGGGCGCCGTGTCGAACTACACGCGTGAGCTGGCGCTCGACCACGCGCGCGAGGGGATCCGCGTCAACGCCGTCTGTCCCGGTGCGATCGAGACCGCGCTCACGGCGCCGCTCATGAGTCAGCCCGAGGTGATGGAGCGCTACCGCGCGACGATCCCGCTCGGACGTGTTGGGCGTGCCGAGGAGGTGGCGGCGGTGGTGGCGTTCCTCGCGTCGGATGACGCGTCCTTCGTCACGGGCGTCAATCTGGTGGTCGACGGAGGCATGACCTGCCCGACCGGCCAGCCGATCCTGACCGAGGTCGTGGGGCAGGGGTGGGGCTGAGTCGTCTCGTCGATCGCCGCACGCACGGACGGCTCGTCGCACCTGTCGCACCTGCGGCGCGGCTCGCTCGCCGCGAAACGCGCAAGCAGCTGGGTGTCCGCGAAGCAGCCGAGGGCGAGCCGCCGCGGCAGCAGCTCGCGTGCGACGCGTGGCATGGACTGTCGCTCGTGCGCTGGAGATGGGTGCGACCCAGGAGGCGCGGGCCCGCCGTCGGGTGCCGCTCGCACCCGACTCAGAGGAACGTGAACGTCTGGCGAATGGCCTCGCGGCCGCCACGCTCGATGATCTCGCCGTGGCCCACGATGACGCGGTCGAAGTCGCGCGTGAGCAGCTCGTCGATGCTGGCCCGCGCCGCGGGATGGTCCTTGTAGGCCCAGCGCAGCAGCTTGCTCCAGCCGACCTGCCGATAGACGCCACCCAGCGCGAGCACGAGCCGTGTGAACGCGTGGTCGCAGTGGGTGAAGTTCTCGGTGACGTCGGAGCTGACGAGGGTGCGGCTCGGCTCGTGGACGAACACCGTCTCGCGGATGATGGAGCCGCGGATGGTGTAGCCGTCGAGGACGCCCTCCCAGTCGGGAATCTTGCCGTCGACGAGATCGGCGTCTATGCGCAAATCCTTGCGCTTGGCGCGCAGCGCCGCCGGTGCGTGGGTGCGAGCCGCGGGCCAACGTGCCTGGGCTGCCCCTGCGTACACGTGGTGGAAGACGTTCGGGCACACGATGTGGCCCACCGGCCCGAGCGCATCGATGCGCGCGCCGAGCTCGGCATCGATTCGGACCGGTGAGTGCAGCCAAAGCGTGCCGCTCGGTAGGCGCACGATCGTCATCCGCGCGCCGATGCGCATGCCGAAGTAGTGGTGCTGCGCCGCCACGCACCACAGTCCGCTCGCGAGCTGCTCGAGTGCCATCTTCCCCTCGGAAGC
>JAXLQJ010000056.1:0-47553 GCA_046331705.1 bacterium
CGTCGGCTCGGCGTCGCAGCGCGGCGCTGCCGAGCACCAACGCGACGAGCGCAGGGACGAGTCCCGCGACGAGCAGGTAAGCGTGAAGCGTTGCCCAGAGCGCCGGATCGTGCACGCCACGAGCATAGTCGGAGCCTCCGCTGAACCACCACGGAAGAAGCGTGCGACCGATGCGGAGCAGCGCCAGGGAGCCCGCGAGCGCGAACCCGATGGCGTACGAGATCCTCACACCCAGGTCAGGGCGAGCCGTCGACGCCACTGCGGTCCCGGGCTCGGCTCCGACGATCAGCTCGCGGGTGACGTCGCGGCGGTGCTCGATTCGGCAGCAGCCGTGTCCGCGACACCCTTGGGGGCTTCCTTCCGCTTCTTCTTCCGCGCGGCGATGTCCTTCCGCGTCTTCTCGTTCGCGGCCAGGAACTGGATCATCGCCATCGGCGCCGCATCCCCAGGACGGGAACCGATCTTGACGATTCGCGTGTAGCCGCCGGCGCGCGTTCCATAGCGTGGCGCCAGCTCCTCGAACAGCTTCTTCGCCGTGGGACGGCCGTGGATCCAACGCATGGCCTGCCGGCGCGCGTGCAACGTGTTGGTCTTCCCCAGGGTGATGAGGCGCTCGGCATACGGCCGAAGCGCCTTCGCCTTCGCCACCGTGGTGATGACGCGCTCGTTCTCGATCAACGACGTCGCGAGATTCTTGAGCAACGCGCGACGATGCGCGGCGGTGCGGTTCAGTTTGACGACGGAATTACGATGACGCATGGCTGCCTCGCAACGACTTTGCTCGCGGGTCTACGTGGGAAGGCCGGTCAGACCCGATCCGTCGCACCCTGCTGTTCGCGCTCTCGCTTCATTCGCTCGATCTGATCGCCACTCGGAAAGCTCTCGAGGCGCATGCCGAGGCTGAGCCCCATGCTCTTCAAGACCGACTTGATCTCTGCGAGCGACTTGCGTCCGAAGTTCTTGGTACGAAGCATCTCTTCTTCGGTGCGCTGCACGAGATCGCCAACGTAGCGGATGTTGTCGTTCTTGAGGCAGTTGGCGGAACGCGCCGAGAGCTCGAGCTCGTCGACCGAACGGAACAGATGCTCGTTGAACTCCGTGAGCACCTGGGTGGTCGCCTCCTGCGGCTCCTCGGACTCCTCGAAGTTGATGAAGATCGCAAGCTGGGACTGGAAGATCTTCGCTGCGTACGCAACCGCGTCCTCCGGGCGGATGCTGCCGTCCGTCCAGACCTCGAGGATCAGCCGGTTGTAGTCCGTGCGCTGGCCGACGCGTGCGTTCGTGACGGTGTAGTTGACTCGCCGGATCGGCGAGAAGATCGCGTCGATCGGAATGTACCCGATGGGGCGATCCTCGTCGGCGGCACCGCGCTCCGCCGGGACGTATCCGCGGCCCACGTCGATCGTGAGATCCATGCGAAGCCGGCCGTCCTCGGACAGCGTGGCGATGTGTGCCTCCGGGTTCAGGATCTCGACGTTGTGGTCGACCTGGATCTGCCCGGCGGTGACACGCCCCGGTCCCCGGACGTCGATCTTCCCGTGTCGCGGGCCATCGCCGTCCACCGAGAGACGCACTTCCTTCAGATTGAGCACGACGTCCGTCACGTCCTCGACCACCCCGAAGATCGTCGAGAACTCGTGGTCGACTCCCTCGATCTGCGCGCCGGTGATGGCGGCGCCTTGCAGCGACGAGAGCAAGATGCGCCGCAGACCGTTGCCCAGCGTGATGCCGAAGCCACGCTCGAGCGGCGCCGCGTAGAACTTGCCGTACGTCGACGTCAGCGTGTCCGCGTCGTGCTCGAGCCGCTTCGGTCGAATCAGATCCTTCCAAGGTGCGTTCATTCGTCCTCCCCCTCCTCGTGCGCTGATCTCCGCGAACGGCGGAGGGTCGTCACTTGCTGTAGAGCTCGACTACGAGACGTTCGTGGATCTCGGGCGTCGTCAGGTCGTCACGCTTCGGCATCTCCCTGACCTTGCCTCGAAACTGGTCGCGGTCCAGCTCCAGCCACGACGGCACGCCACGGCGCACGACGCTCTCGAGCGCCGACTGAACGCGTGTGAGCTTTCGACTGCCAGTGCGCACCTCGATCACGTCGCCGGCGCGCGTCAGATACGAGGGGATGTTCACCTTGCGGCCGTTGATCGCGACGTGTCCGTGCCGCACCAGCTGGCGAGCCTCGTTGCGCGAGCTGGCGAATCCCAGCCGGTACGCCACGTTGTCGAGGCGTCGCTCGAGTAGCTGCAACAGATTCTCGCCGGTGATCCCCTTCATCCGGTCGGCGCGATAGAAGTACGAGCGGAACTGCTCCTCCATCAGCCCGTAGACGCGCTTGACCTTCTGCTTCTCACGAAGCTGGACACCATATTCGGAGAACTTCGGTCGCAGCTGCCCATGCTGCCCAGGGGGGTAGTTGCGTCGATCGATCGCGCACTTCTCGCTGTAGCAGCGGTCGCCCTTCAGAAACAAGCGCGCATTCTCCCGGCGACAAAGCCGGCACACGGATCCACGATAGCGAGCCAAAGCGAACCTCCTCCTTCGACGTCAGACCCGTCGGCGCTTCGGCTGACGGCAACCGTTGTGGGGAATCGGGGTGACGTCCTTGATCATCGTCACTCCCACGCCCGTCGTCTGGATCGCGCGCAGCGCCGCCTCGCGTCCCGCGCCCGGCCCCTGGACTCGGATCTGCACGGTCTTGAGTCCCTGATCCTGAGCCTTCCGGATCGCTTCCTTACAAGCGAGCTGGGCGGCAAACGGCGTGCTCTTGCGCGAGCCCTTGAAGCCTTCCGTTCCGGCACTCGCCCACGAAACGACGTTTCCCGTCGGATCGGTGACCGTGACGATCGTGTTGTTGAAGGTCGATCGGATGTGAACCACCCCGATCGGCACCACCTTGCGGACCTTCTTCTTCTTCGATCCGGCAGCTTTCCCTGCAGTCGTAGCCACTGGTCATCTCTCCCTGTCGTGCGCTTGCTCGTGGGCGCCCGCCGATTCGCTTCAGCGCGGCTTCGGTCCTGTGCTCCCGCGACGCGGGCCCTTCCTCGTTCGCGAGTTGGTGCGCGTGCGCTGCCCGCGCACCGGCAGCCCCTTGCGGTGCCGCAGGCCTCGGTAACACCCCAGATCCATCAGCCGCTTGATGTTCATCGAGACCTCGCGTCGCAGGTCGCCCTCGACCTGGTAGCGGGTGTCGATGATGCGGCGAATGCGGACGAGATCGTCGTCCGTGAGGTCGTCGGACTTCTTGTCGAGCTCGACCTCGGCGCCCTCGAGGATCTTGCGAGCTCGGGACCGACCAATGCCGAAGATGTAGGTGAGTGCAATCTCGATGCGCTTGTTGCGCGGGAGATCGACGCCAGCGATTCGCGCCAAGTCTAGGCCCTCCTCATCCCTGGCGCTGCTTGTGCCGAGGGTTTTCGCAGATCACTCGGACGACTCCCTTGCGCCGAAGGACCTTGCATTTTGCACAGATCTTTTTGACCGAAGCTCGTACCTTCATGTCGCTCTCTCGTCGTTGCCCGCAATTGGCCAAGCGGCCGATTCATCCAATGGTCTTCGTCACGGAATCCTGATGCTCGAGCCGCCCGAGACGCGAGGTGAGCTGATCGAACACTTGGTCAGCGGTCCCGTCGGCGCGAATTCGCTCGAGTGCTCCGGCCCGCTGGTAGTGATCGGTCAATGGCTCGGTCTGCGCCTTGTACACCGCCAGCCGCGCTCGTATCGTGTCCTCGCGGTCGTCCGTTCGTTGAATGAGATCCGCGCCACAGCGCGTACACTTCCCGCCCAACCCCAAACCCGTGTCGACGTGATACGGCTTGCCGCAAGAACCGCACACCCGCCGGCCACCCAACCGCCTCACCACCACCTCGTCATCCACATCCAGGAGCAAGCAGCGATCGACTGCACCGTGCGGGCTCGCGGCCAACATCCGATCCAGTGTCTCCGCTTGCCCGACCGTCCTCGGAAATCCATCCAGGATGAAGCCTCTCGCGCAGTCCGGCTGATTCAAGCGCTCTGCAACCAGGCCGACCACCACTTCGTCGGGAACGAGCTCGCCTCGATCCAGGTATGGCTTGGCGCTCGCACCCAACGCCGAGCCCGAATCGACCGCTGCGCGCAGAATGTCGCCCGTCGCCACCCTCGGCACGCCCAGCGCTGCGGCGAGCCGTTCGCCCTGGGTGCCCTTTCCGGCGCCTGGCGGGCCAACCAAGATCAGCTTCATGCGTCTCGTTCCCTGACTCACCTCCGACCGCGGAAACGACCCCCGCCGCCGGCACCCGACAGGAATCCATCGTAACTACGCGTGATCAAGTGAGTCTCTACCTGCGCCAGCGTGTCCATTCCTACCCCGACCACGATGAGCAGTGATGTGCCGCCAAAACCGAAGGGAACGTGAAAGTAGCCGTACAGGATCGACGGCAGCACGCAGATCGCGGCCAGGTAAAGGCCACCCACGAGCGTCAGCCGTCCCAGCACACGGTTCAGGTACTCGGCCGTCTTCTTACCCGGGCGAATCCCGGGAATGTAACCGCCGTAGCGCCGCATGTCATCTGCCACCTTGTCCGGATCGAACTGGATGGCGGCGTAGAAGTACGCGAAGAAGATGATCAGGACGACGTAGGCGACGTTGTAGATCCAGCCCTGCCGGTTCATGTTGTTGACGAACCATTCCAGGGAGGGGTGATCGGCGACGAATTCCTTGGGAATGAACTGCAGCATCGTCACCGGGAACATGAGCAAGCTGGAGGCGAAGATCGGCGGGATCACGCCGGTCACGTTGAGCTTGAGCGGCAGGTACGTGGATTGTGCTCCGTACATCTTGCGACCGACGACGCGCTTCGCGTAATGGACCGGTACCCGTCGGTGGGCCCGCTCGAAGTAGACGATCAGCCCCACGACCACGACCATGAACGCGAGCAGGATGATGACGCCGAACAAGGGCAGCTCGCGCGTCTCCATCAGTGCAACGATGTTCCCGAGGGCCTGCGGTAGCCGAGCGACGATACCGGCGTAGATGACCAGTGAGATGCCGTTCCCGATCCCGCGCTCCGTGATCTGCTCGCCGAGCCACATCAGGAAGACCGTGCCCGAGCACAGCGTGATCATCGTGATCAGCTTGAAACCGATCCCCGGGTGAAGCACCACCGAGCCGAGACCACCTTCACCCTGAATGCTCTGGATCCACGCAGAGATCCCGAAAGCCTGGACCATGCTGAGCGGGACGGTGGCGTAGCGCGTGTACTGATTGATGCGCCGCCGCCCCGCCTCGCCCTCCTTCTGCACCTTCTCCAAGCTCGGAATCACGACCGTCAGCAGCTGCAGGATGATCGACGCGCTGATGTACGGCATGATGCCCAGCGCAAAAACCGAAAAGCGCTCGAGCGCTCCGCCCGTGAAGAGATTGAACAGGCCGAAGACGTTCGTCTCCTGGCTCTGGAAGAACCGCTCGAGCTCCGGCCCATTGATTCCGGGCACGGGGACGTGCACCCCGAACCGATAGACCGCGAGCAAGACGACGGTCCACCAGAGCCGCCGCTTGAGCTCTGGAATCTTGGGGATGTTCTCGATGCCGCTCAGCACGTCCGACTCACTCGACGATCTCGACCGTGCCGCCGGCCGCTTCGATCTTCGCCCGCGCCGCCGGGCTGACGGCCGCGACTCTGACGGTGAGCGGACGGTCCACGTCGCCATCCGCCAACACCTTCACGCCGTGCAGCGCTTTCGGGATCCGCCCGATCGCCAGCAAACCGGCTGCGTCGACGACGGAGAGCGGCTCGAAGAGACCGAGGTCCCGAACGTTGATGACGGCGTAACGAACCCGCGATGGGCTACGAAAGCCACGCTTCGGGATTCGGCGGCTCAACGCCATCTGACCGCCCTCGAAGCTCCGCGGAATGTGGCCCGCGCCGGACCGTGCCTTCTGGCCCTTGTGTCCCTTACCGGCAGTTCCGCCCGTGCCGGAACCCGAGCCACGCCCCACCCGATGGCGATTGCGCCGTGCGCCACGCGCCGGCTTCAGTGATTTCAGCGAAGTGCCCATCACGCCCCTCTCCAGACTACGCTTCCGTCAGTGGTCAGCCAGCGGCGCCGGCCGAGCTCGTTTCCTCGACCGAAACGAGATGGATCACCTTCTTGACCATCCCACGAAACGAGGGAGTGTTCGGGCGAATGACCGGTCGACCCACTCGCTTCAACCCGAGGCCAACGAGGGTCTCCCGCTGGGTCTTCGGGGTGCCGATCGGGCTGCGCACCAGTGTGATTCGAAGATGGGATTCACTCATCGTCGCAGACCTCAACGCTGTTGATACGGCAGGTCGGCCAACCGGCGCCCGCGCTTACGCGCCACCTCTTCCGGATCGCGGAGCTGCTTCAGCGCTTCGAACGTCGCATGAATCACGTTGTTCGGGTTGTTCGTTCCAATGCACTTGGTGAGAATGTTCTCGATTCCCGCCGAGTCGAGGACCGCGCGCATGGGTCCGCCCGCGATGACGCCCGTACCCTGCGAGGCCGGCTTGAGCAACACGCGCCCGGCACCGGCACGCCCCTTCACCTCGTACGGAATCGTCCCCTTCACGATGGGCACACGCACCATCGACGCGCGGGCCTTCTCGATTCCCTTGCGGATAGCCTCAGGCACCTCTCGCGCCTTGCCGAGGGCAAACCCAACCTTGCCCTGCTTGTCGCCCACGACCACGAGCGCACTGAACGAGAAGCGCCGGCCACCCTTGACCACCTTCGCGACGCGGTTGACGTAGACGACCTTGTCGACCAGCCGACTGTCGTCGGAAACGAACTCACGCACGCCCATCCTCCGATCTCAGAATGCAAGGCCTGCTTTTCGGGCCCCGTCGGCGACCGCCTGGATGCGGCCGTGGTACAGGAATCCGTTTCGATCGAACACCACCGCGCTGATCTCGCGGGCGAGTGCCCGCGCCGCCACCAGCTCGCCCACCTTGGCCGCAGCTTCCTTACCCCAGGGCTTCACGCCCGCGCCGCGAATCTCCGGGCTCAGCGACGACGCCGCCACCAGCGTCGTGCCCGTCACGTCGTCGATCACCTGCGCGTAGATGTGCTTCTCGCTGCGGTAGACGCTGAGGCGCGGGCGACCGCTCGCGCCGCGCACCTTGCGGCGCACGCGATCACGGCGCCGACTCCAGCCAAGCTTCTTCCGATTCGTGTTCATCACGGACCTCAGGGTCACTTCAATCCGGTCTTGCCGACCTTCAGCTTGATGACCTCGCCCTCGTTCCGAACACCCTTGCCCTTGTACGGCTCGGGCGGACGCAGGGCACGCAGCTTTGCGACGGTCTGGCCGATCACCGCCTTGTCCACACCTTCGAGGCTGATCTTCACGGGACGATCGGTCACCTTGGCCGAGACTCCTTCCGGCAGGGGAAACACGATCGGGTGCGAATAGCCAAGCGCAAGCACCAGGTCTCGACCCTTGAGCTCGGCACGGTAGCCCACCCCGACGATCTCGAGGTTCCGCTGGAAGCCCTTGGACAGCCCCTCCACCGAGTTGGCGAGCAGGCTACGCATCAAGCCGTGCGTCGCGCGGGCCTGCCGCCCCGCGGCCGCGTCGCTGCGCAACGCGAGGGCGCCGTTGGAAACGGAGGCCTCGAGTCCGGCCGGCAGCACGCGCTCGACCGAGCCCTTGGAACTCTTGAGCCGCACCGTGTTGCCGTCGACCGTCGCCGACACACCGCTCGGGAGGGGGATGACTTGCTTACCGATCCGCGACATGAACCGCTCCTCACCACACCGTGCAGATCAGCTCGCCACCGACGCCGGCCTTGCGCGCCTGCTGATCCGTGAGCACGCCCTTGGACGTCGACAAGATGGCGATGCCGAGGCCGCCCATGACGAACGGGATCTCGTCCTTGGCCACGTAGCGCCGGATGCTCGGACGGCTCTCGCGACGCATGCCGACGATCGCCGGACGCCGCGGCCCCTCGTATCGCAGCTTGATCACGAGCGCACCCTGTGGACCTTCGTCCTTCCACTCCACCGACTCGACATAGCCCTCGTCCCGCAGAATCTCGGCCACGCGGCGCTTCAGCGTGGAGCCGGGGATCGTCAGCGTCGCGTGCCGTGCGCGCGCGGCGTTGCGAATGCGGGCAAGCATGTCGCCAACCGGATCGGTCAAGCTCATCGTTTCATTCCTCCGGACGGCTCACCAGCTCGACTTGATCACGCCCGGGATCTCGCCCTGGAGCGCTCGCTTGCGGAAGCAGATTCGGCACATGTCGAACTTGCGATAGTACCCTCGTGCGCGGCCGCAGATCGCACAGCGATGGTAAGCCCGCACCTTGAACTTCGGCTTGCGGCGGGCCTTGAGAATCATCGATTTCTTTGCCACGCGTCACTCCCCTGCCGGGCGCGGACCCGTCCGTCGAAACGGCATCCCGAATTCGGCCAGCAACGCACGAGCCTCGTCATCGGTCTTGGCCGTGGTCACGATCGTACAGTTCAGCCCGCGAACACGATCCAGCTTGTCGTAGTCGATCTCTGGAAAGATGATCTGTTCCTTGAGTCCGAGCGTGTAGTTGCCACGCCCGTCGAATCCCTTGGGCGACACGCCCTTGAAATCCTTGAGACGCGGAAGCGCGAGATTCACGAGTCGGTCCAGAAACTCGTACATCCGATCGCCTCGAAGCGTGACCATCGCGCCGATCGGCATGCCCTCGCGAAGCTTGAAGTTCGACACCGAACGTCGGGCGCGCGTCACGACAGCCTTCTGGCCGGCGATGATCGTGAGCTGCTCGGCAGCCGCGTCGACGACCTTCGAGTTCTGGATCGCCTCACCCAGCCCCATGTTGAGCACGATCTTCGTGATACGCGGGGTCTGGAGGCGGTTCCCGTAGCCAAACCTCTCGCGGAGACGAGGCACGACCTCGTCGACGTACCGCACCCTCAGCCGCGCCGTGTAGCGCGCGCTTCCTTGAGCCTGCTCAGCCGGCATCGATCGCCTCCCCGCAGGACTTGCACACGCGAGTGGCGCCTCCGCCCACCTCGCGCTTGCGCCCGATCCGGGTCGCCTTGCTGCAGCGCGGACACACGACGCGCGCGTTGGAGACGTGCAGCGGCATCTCCTTCTCGACGATGCCGCCCTGCCGGGCCTTCTGGCTCGGGCGCGTGTGCCGCTTCGCGAAGTTCACGCCTTCGACGACCACGCGGTCCTTCTTCGCCAGCACGCGCAACACCTTCCCGCGCTTGCCGCGATCCTTTCCGGCGCCGACCTCGACGGTGTCGCCTTTCCGAACGCTGTACGTGTCGTGCTTCATGCCGAGCCTCAGAGCACTTCCGGTGCGAGCGAGATGATTTTCGTGAAGTTCTTCGCACGCAACTCGCGTGCGACGGGCCCGAAGATACGAGTGCCGATGGGCTCGCGCTGCGGCGTGATCAGCACCACGGAATTCGTATCGAAGCGGATGTACGATCCATCGGGACGGCCCACCTCTTTGGCGGTTCGAACGATGACCGCGTGGTGGACCTCGCCCTTCTTCGCCTTCGACCGAGGCAGCGCCTCTTTCACCGATACGACGATGACGTCGCCAACGGAGGCGTAACGTCGCCTCGTACCGCCCAACAGCTGGATGCACTCGACGCGCTTCGCGCCCGAGTTGTCGGCGACATCCAGCCAGGTTTCGACCTGAATCATGACGATCCCTCAGTTCGCGTGCGACAGAACCTTGCGTACCCGCCAGCTCTTTCGCTTGCTGAGGGGACGACATTCCACGATTTCCACCGTGTCGCCAACCTTGCACTCGTTGCGCTCGTCGTGCGCCATGTACCGGCGATGACGTCGCAGCACCTTCTTGTAGAGCGGATGCGGAGCTCGCCGGGTCACACGGACCACGATCGTCTTGTCCATCGTATCGCTCACGACGACACCCACGTGTCGCTTGCGAATCGAGCGCGATTGCGCGTTCATCGACCCTCACCCCGCTGCTTCAACACCGTCTGGACACGCGCGATGTCGCGCCGCACTTCGCGCAGCCGCGCGCTGTTGCGTAGCTGCCCCGTGGCGTGCTGGAGGCGCAGATGGAACAGATCCTCGCGCAGCTCCCGCTCCCGCCCCTTGAGCTCCTCTGCAGCCATGCCCTTGAACTCTTCCAGGCTCACAGGCCTTCCTCCCGAACCACTGCACGTGTCTTGATGGGGAGCTTGTGTCCCGCGATCCGCATCGCCTCGAGCGCATCCGCGCGCGCCACTCCCTCGATCTCGTAGAGAATTCGACCAGGTAGCACGACCGCAACCCAATCCTCGGGATTGCCCTTGCCCTTACCCATGCGGGTTTCGAGCGGCTTCTTCGTGATCGGCTTGTCCGGAAAGATTCGAATCCAAACCTTTCCGTGTCGCTTCACGTGGCGGGTGATCGCGATACGCGCCGCCTCGATCTGGCGTGCCGTGAGCCATCCGGGCTCCATCGCCTGGAGCCCGAACTCACCGAGCGACAGCCGCGAGCCGCGATAGGCCTTGCCCGCAAGCCGCCCCTTCTGAAGCTTTCGAAACTTTGTACGTGCCGGCTGAAGCATGCGCCCGTTCCCTCGCTCCCGTTACCGTCGACCAATCCGTCAGATCAGCTTGCCCGGCGCGTTTCGATCCAGCTGCTCGCCCAAGAAGATCCAGCACTTCACGCCGATCGTTCCGTAGGTCGTCTTCGCCGTTGCCTGGCCGAAGTCGATGCGCGCGCGCAGCGTGTGCAGGGGAACGCGCCCCTCGCGGTACCACTCCATTCGGGACATCTCGCTGCCGCCGAGGCGCCCGCCGCACTGGATTTTGACGCCCAGCGCCCCTAGCTTCATGGATGTCGTCACCGCTCGCTTCATCGCGCGCCGGAACGCGACGCGTCGCTCGAGCTGTACGGCTACGTTCTCGGCCACCAGCTGCGCGTCGGTCTCGGCCTTGCGCACCTCGTGGATGTTCAGGTGGATCTCCTTGTCCGTCAGTCGCTGCAGATCCGCCTTGATCTTCTCGACCTCGGCGCCCTTCTTTCCGATCACGATGCCGGGTCGCGAGGTGTGGATGTTGACGCGAACCTGGTTCGCTTTGCGCTCGATCTCGACCCGACTCAGGCCGGCATGATGTAGACGGCTCTTGAGGTGCTCACGAATGCGGATGTCTTCGTGCAACCACTTCGTGAAGTTGGGCTTCGCGTACCACTTCGAATCCCACGTCTCGATCACACCGAGCCGAAACCCACGCGGATGAACTTTCTGGCCCAAGGCTCACTCCCCTCTCAGCGTTCGACGAGCTCGACGGTGATGTGGCTGGTTCGCTTCCGAATCGGTGTGCCGCGGCCCATGGCGCGGGGAATCCAACGCTTCCAGGTTGGGCCCTCGTCGACCCACGCGCGCGCGACGACCAGGCGATCGACGTCGAGCTTGCCGGTCTCCTCAGCGTTCGCGACCGCGGACTTGAGCAGCTTGGAGATGGTCTTGGCGGCCGCCCGACGGCTGAACATCAGCGTCCGCTGCGCCTCGCCCACGGACTTGCCGCGAACGAGATCGACGACCTTTCGCACCTTGTAGGGTGCCTGCCTCACGTAGCGGGCCTGCGCCCGAACCTGCTCATCCACGACCGTTCTCCCTCGACCGTTGCTCATTCCGAGAATCACGTGCCGGGGACGATCCCGTGGCCCCCGGGCCCGCGACGAACGTCACTTCTTCACGACCTTGGTCTTGCGATCACCCGCGTGCGCGTGGAACGTCCGCGTCGGGGCGAACTCACCGAGCTTGTGGCCCACCATGTTTTCGGTGACGAACAACGGGATGAACTTCTTCCCGTTGTGAACGGCGAAGTTCACACCGATCATCTCTGGCGTCACCGTCGACCGCCGAGACCACGTCTTGATCGGTTGACGAGTCTCGCCCTTGCGATACTCCTGAACCTTCTTGCCGAGGCTCGGCTCGACGTACGGTCCTTTGCGCAGCGAACGGGGCATCTCGAGGCTCTCCTGTAACTGTCTTCGACCAGCGAGTCGCGTCTCACTTACGACGCTTCAAGATCAAGCGATCCGAGTTCTTCTTCTTGCGCGTGCGGTAACCCTTGGTCGGAATGCCCCAAGGCGTACACGGATGCCGTCCGCCCGAGCTCTTGCCCTCGCCGCCTCCCAAGGGGTGGTCGATGGGGTTCATCGCGACGCCGCGGACTCGCGGGCGCCATCCCAGGTGACGATTGCGACCGGCCTTGCCGATGGCGACGTTGCCGTGGTCGGTGTTGCCCACCTGGCCGATGGTCGCGCGACACTCGAGACGCACCAGCCGAACCTCACCCGAAGGCAACTTCAGCGTCGCGTGCGCGCCTTCCTTGGCGAGCAACTGAGCTGCACCGCCAGCCGACCGCACGAGCTGCCCGCCGCGCCCGGGCTTGAGCTCGATGTTGTGGACCGTCGAGCCCGCGGGAATCGACCGCAGCGGCAAGGCGTTGCCCGGCCGGATGTCCGCACCCTCGCCCGACATCACGACGTCACCGACCGTCAGACCGACCGGCGCGAGAATGTAACGCTTGTCGCCATCTGCGTAGTGAAGCAGCGCAAGGTTCGCCGATCGATTCGGGTCGTACTGAATCGAGGCCACCTTCGCCGGTACACCGTCCTTGTCGCGGCGAAAATCGATGATGCGATATCGACGGCGAGCGCCGCCGCCGCGGTGCCGCGCGGTGATGTGGCCGTGCGCGTTGCGCCCACCACTCTTGCGCAGCGCTTCCGTCAAGGAGCGCTCGGGCCCTGCCGGCGCCAAGCCGGGGTCCACCACCGCGGTCTGGAACCGCCGTCCAGCGGAGGTCGGTCGGAACGTGCGAATCGGCATCGGAAAACTCCGTCAACCCTGCTCGAAGAACTCGATGGTGTCGCCGGCGCGAAGCTCGACGACGGCCTTCTTCCAGTCCGAGCGCTCCCGCAGACGCGCGCCCAGCCGCTTCACCTTCCCCTTCACCCGCGAGGTCCGGACGTCGAGAACGTGAACCTTGAACAGATCCTCGATCGCCTTCCGGATCTGAGCCTTGTTCGCATCCAGGCGAACCGCGAAGACCACCTGATTCGCGTCCTCCTTGAGTCGAACGCTCTTCTCGGTGACGATCGGGCGCAGCAGTACGTCGTAGGTGTTCATGGCTTGCCGAGCCTCCGGCAGATCTCCGTCAACGCGCCGCGAGTGAGCACCAGGTGCTCGTGCTTGAGCACGTCGAAGACATTGAGCCCCGCAACACGGATCGCCTTGACCGTCGGAAGATTCCGCGCGGCGCGCTCCAGCGCGGCATCCTGCTGATCCGACACGATCAGCGCGCTGCCGACGCCGATCCTCTCCAACCCCTGACGCAAGAGCTTCGTCTTCCCGTCGCCGAGGTCGAATCCGTCGACGATCACCAGCTTGCTCTCCTGCGCGCGCAGGCTGAGCGCGGACAACAGCGCGCTTCGCCGCGTGCTGCGGGGCAGCCGGTACTCGAAGCTGTGCGGCTTCGGTCCGAAGATCGTCGAACCGCCACGCCACAGCGGGCTCCGGCGGCTTCCCACCCGCGCCCGCCCAGTGCCCTTCTGCTTCCAGGGCTTGAGACCGCCGCCTCGCACGTCGGAGCGCGACTTGGTGGACGCACAACCACGGCGCCGATTCGCGAGCTGCATCACGACCGTGTCGTGAAGCAGGTGCCCCCTCACCGCGACCCCGAAGATCGCGGTGTCGAGCTCGACCGGCGCCAGCTTTTCCTGGCTCGCGCTGAAGCAATCTGCAGTTGCCATCAGAGCTTGATCTCCACGTCCACCCCAGCGCTGAGGTCCAGCCGCATCAGGGCGTCGATCGTTTGCTGGGTCGGCTCGAGCATGTCGAGCAGCCGCTTGTGCGTGCGGATCTCGAACTGCTCGCGCGACTTCTTGTCGATGTGCGGGCTGCGCAGCACGCAGAACTTGTTGATCTTCGTCGGCAACGGGATCGGTCCAACGACGCGTGCCCCCGTCCGCCGTGCGGTCTCGACGATCTCAGCCACCGACTGGTCCAACAGCCGATGGTCGTACGCCTTGAGCCGAATCCGAATCTTCTGGTTCTTCATCGTTCACGCACCGTCCACGAGTCGCACGCTCCAGCCGTCCAGTCTCTTGCTCGACACGTTCGAGAAGCAGCTCATTCCAGGATCTTCGCAACGACGCCAGCACCCACCGTGCGGCCACCTTCCCGGATCGCGAACCGGACTCCCTCTTCCATCGCGATCGGCGTCAGCAGCTGCGCCGTCAGGCTCACGTTGTCGCCCGGCATCACCATCTCGACGCCCGACGGCAGGTCCACCGAACCCGTCACGTCCGTCGTCCGGAAGTAGAACTGCGGACGGTAACCGTTGAAGAACGGAGTGTGTCGACCACCCTCCTCCTTCGTCAACACGTACACCTCCGCCGTGAACTTCGTGTGCGGCGTGATCGACCCCGGGGCCGACAGCACCTGACCCCGCTCCACCTCGTTGCGCTTCGTACCCCGAAGCAGCGCACCGATGTTGTCGCCCGCCATCCCCTCGTCCAGCAGCTTCCGGAACATCTCGACGCCCGTCACCACCGTCTTCACCGTCGGCTTGATCCCCACGATCTCGATCTCGTCGCCGACCCGAACCTTCCCGCGCTCCACACGACCCGTCACCACCGTTCCGCGGCCCTGGATCGAGAACACGTCCTCGATCGGCATCAGGAACGGCTTGTCCACGTCGCGCTTCGGAAGAGGAACGTAGCTGTCCACCGCCGCCATCAGCTCCAGGATGCACTTCGCGTCCGGCGAGTCCGCCGTCTCCGAGTTCAACGCCTTCAGCGCCGACCCCTTCACGATCGGAATCTCGTCGCCCGGGAACTGGTACTGCTTCAACAGGTCGCGAACCTCGAGCTCCACCAGGTCCAGGAGCTCCGGGTCGTCCACCATGTCGCACTTGTTCATGAACACCACGATGTACGGAACGCCCACCTGACGAGCCAGCAGGATGTGCTCACGCGTCTGAGGCATCGGCCCGTCCGCCGCGCTCACCACCAGGATCGCGCCGTCCATCTGCGCCGCACCCGTGATCATGTTCTTCACGTAGTCCGCGTGGCCCGGGCAGTCCACGTGCGCGTAGTGACGGTTCTCCGTCTGGTACTCCACGTGCGCCGTCGCGATCGTGATGCCGCGCGCCTTCTCTTCCGGGGCCTTGTCGATCTGGTCGTACGCCACGAACTGCGCCCAGCCCTTCTTCGCCAGCACGCTCGTGATCGCCGCCGTCAGCGTCGTCTTCCCGTGGTCCACGTGACCGATCGTCCCCACGTTCACGTGTGGAAGCTTGCGATCGAACTTCTGCTTCGACATGGCTGATTCCCCCTGTCCAGGATCCGCCGATCGTGGCGGTAACTCACCCTGATGAGTGCTGGTTCCTCTGCTTCAGTTTTCGTAGTGGTGCACCAGTCGATCGGCGACCGCTCTCGGAACGGGCTCATACCGATCGAACTGCATCGTGAAGCTCGCCCGACCCTGCGTGGAGCTCCGTAGCGACGTGGCGTAGCCGAACATCTCGCACAACGGAACGAGCGCGCTCACGACCTGCGCCCCCGCGCGCGCCTCCATCCCGGACAGTCGACCACGACGCGACCGCATGTCCTCGGTCACCACTCCGACGTACTCCTCGGGCACGACGACCTCGAGCTTCATGACCGGCTCGAGCAACGTCCCCTCGGCGTGCAACGCGGCGTCGCGCATCGCGAGTGACGCGGCGATCTTGAACGAAAGCTCCGACGAGTCCACGGGATGGAAGCTCCCGCCGACGACCTTGACGCCCACGTCGACCACCGGGTAGCCGGCGTACGGGCCGACATCCAGCGACTCGCGGACACCCTGCTCGACGGCCGCCACGAATTCCCGCGGGATCGCGTCGCTGCCGACCTCGGACTCGACGGTGATGCCACCGCCCGCCTCGAGCGGCCTGACCTCGAGCTTCACATGGCCGTACTGACCGTGGCCTCCGGTCTGCCGGACATGGCGCGCCTCGCCAACCGCGGGACGCGTGAAGGTCTCCTTGAACGCGACCTGCGGCTTCCCGACGTTCACACCGACACCGAAGTCGCGACGCAGACGCTCGACGAGCACCTCCAAGTGGAGCTCGCCCATGCCCGAGATCAGCATCTGCCCCGTCGCTTCGTCCGTGCTGACGCGGAACGTCGGGTCCTCGGCGACGAGCTTCTGCAACGCGGCGGCAAGCTTGTCCTGGTCGGCCTTGGTCTTCGGCTCGATCGCCTGCGCGATCACGGGAACGGCGAAGTGCATCGACTCGAGCAGCAACGGGGCCTTCTCGTCCGCGAGCGTGTCGCCGGTCGAGGTGACGCGCAGGCCGACGGCGGCGACGATGTCTCCGGCGTACGCCTCCTTGACCTCCTCGCGTCGATTCGCGTGCATCTTGAGAAGGCGCCCGATCCGCTCGCGCTTGCCCTTGTTGACGTTGAGGACGGCACTTCCCGAAGACAACGTGCCGGAATAGACACGCAAGTACGTCAAGTGACCGACGAACGGGTCGGTGAAGATCTTGAACGCCAGCGCCGCGAGCTTCTCCGTATCGCTGGCCTCACGCTGCTGGTCGGGCGGATCCGTCGGCAACGAGCCCACCGAATGACCGGATACCGGCGGGATGTCGGCCGGTGACGGCAGGTAGCGCACGACGGCGTCGAGCAGGGGCTGAATTCCCTTGTTCTTGAAGGCGGACCCCATGAACACGGGATGCACGGCGCCCTTCAACGTCGCGCGCCGGACCGCGGCGATCACCTCGTCCTCGGACATGGACTTGCCGCCGAGATAGCCCTCGAGAAAGACGTCGTCGCTCTCGGCGAGCGATTCCAGCATCTCGAGGCGCATCGCCTCGGCTTCCTCGCGCAGCGCTTCCGGCACGTCGGTCTCTTCCAGACGCGCCCCTAGCGATCCCTCGTCCCATTGCACGGCACGCATCCCGACGAGATCGACCACGCCCGAGAAGCCCGACTCCAGACCGATCGGGATCTGCATCGGCAGAGGCCGGGCGAGCAGACGATCCTTCATCATGCGAATCACACGCTCGTGATCTGCGCCGACGCGATCCATCTTGTTCACGAATGCGATGCGCGGCACTTGGTATCGCTCGGCTTGTCGCCAGACCGTCTCCGACTGCGGCTCCACTCCACCCACTGCACAAAACACCGCGATGGCACCGTCGAGAACCCTCAGGCTTCGCTCGACCTCGGCGGTGAAGTCGACATGACCCGGCGTGTCGATGATGTTGATCCGGTGATCCTTCCAGAAGCAGGTCGTCGCTGCCGACGTGATCGTGATGCCTCGCTCCTGCTCCTGCTCCATCCAGTCCATCACCGCCGAGCCGTCGTGAACCTCACCCATCTTGTGGGACACGCCCGTATAGAACAGGACGCGCTCCGTGGTGGTCGTCTTCCCCGCGTCGATGTGGGCCATGATCCCGATGTTTCTCGTGCGGGAAAGCGGTACCGTGCGCGGCATGGTCGAACGATCCGAACCCGAAGGACACCGGGGCCCGGCGGGGCCGAGCCCGAGCGTCACCAGCGATAGTGCGCAAACGCCTTGTTCGCCTCGGCCATGCGGTGCGTGTCCTCGCGCTTCTTGATCGTGGCACCACGACCGTTGGCGGCATCGATCAACTCGCCCGCCAGGCGCTCCTCCATCGACTTCTCGTGGCGCTCGCGTGCGAACT
This sequence comes from bacterium, assembly GCA_046331705.1. GTDB lineage: Bacteria > JADJOY01 > JADJOY01 > JADJOY01 > JADJOY01 > JADJOY01. The sequence continues at coordinate 17,677 of JAXLQJ010000056.1, forward strand.
GAACCAGCCAGCGACTCGCCAGCGCGACCTGTCGCGCGTCGCGAACGGGAACCGGCACCTGATACGTCGAGCCGCCGACTCGCCTGGACTTCACCTCGAGCTGCGGCTTCGAGCGATCGAGCGCCTTGCGAAACAGCGCCAACGGCTCCTCGCCCGTCTGCTCCTGCATACGGTCCAGCGCGCGATAGAAGATCATCTGAGCGGTGCTCTTCTTGCCATCGCGCATGATGACGTTCACGAACTTCGACACCAGATCGTCCCCATACTTGGGATCCGGCAAGGTCGTTCGCTTCTCGATTTCGCGTCGTCGCGGCATTTCCGAATCCCTCGATCTCGATGTCGACCCGAGCTAGGCGCTCACTTCGGGCGCTTCGCGCCGTACTTGGAACGTCCCTGGCGCCGGTCCGAGACACCGAGGGAGTCCTGCGTCCCGCGGATGATGTGGTACCGCACGCCGGGCAGGTCCTTCACGCGTCCACCGCGGATCAAGACCACCGAGTGCTCCTGGAGGTTGTGACCGATGCCAGGAATGTACGTTGTCACTTCCATGCCGTTCGTGAGCCTCACACGCGCCACCTTGCGAAGTGCAGAGTTGGGCTTCTTGGGCGTGGAGGTGTAAACGCGCAGACACACACCCCGCACCTGCGGGCAGCTCTTGAGCGCGGGCGCGGCGGTGCGGTTCCGGATCTTCTTGCGGCCGCGGCGGACAAGCTGATTGATCGTCGGCATCCTGGACCTTCCCGAAGCCGACACACCGCGTCGGCCGCGCAAGAGCACACGCGGTCGTTACGCGCTGCGTCGTCGATCAGTACGTGAAAAAGCTATACTTATTCGATACGAAGAGATACGTCAAGCCACCCCAAGTCCAGCGTCAGCCACCCTCCGCGCCCGCCGTGACGAGCTCGGGCCGAGGAACGGCAGCGACCGCCGTGAGCGGCGCGTACGCGATCTCCTCGTCCGACCCCTCGACGTCCACGTCGATTCGCCGTGGCCCGTAGTTCGGCAACCCAGTCCCCGCCGGGATCAGCCGCCCCATGATCACGTTCTCCTTCAGCCCGCGGAGATGGTCCACCTTGCCCACGATGGCGGCCTCGGTCAGCACCTTCGTGGTCTCCTGGAAGCTCGCGGCGCTGATGAAGCTCTCCGTCGACAGCGACGCCTTGGTGATGCCCAGCAACAGCGGCTCCCCGGTCGCTGGGCGGCCGCCCTTGCCGATCACGGCCGCGTTCACGTCCTGGAACTCGTGCTTCTCCACCTGCTCACCGATGATGAAGTCGGTGTCGCCCACGTCCGTGACACGCACCCGTCGCAGCATCTGGCGAACGATCACCTCGATGTGCTTGTCGTTGATGCGCACACCTTGCAGCCGGTAGACCTCCTGAACCTCGTCGACGAGGAACTTCATGAGGTCCTTCTCGCCCTTCACCCGTAGGATGTCGTGCGGGTTCGGCGAACCGTCCATCAACACGTCACCGGCCCGGACGAAGTCGCCTTCCTGTACGCGAATGTACTTGCCGCGTGGGATCAAATATTCAGCGGCTTCGCCGCGCTCCTCGGGCGGTGTCACGACCACCTTCCGCTTGCCCTTCGTGTCGCGCCCGAAGCTCACCGTGCCGTCGATGTCACTGATGAACGCGACCTCCTTCGGACGCCGCGCCTCGAACAGCTCCGCGACTCGCGGCAACCCGCCGGTGATGTCCTTGGTCTTCGCGGTTTCGCGAGGAATCTTCGCGATGATGTCGCCCGCCTGAACCTCGTCGCCCTCGACCTTCGTGATGATCGCGCCAACCGGCAGCAGGTAGCGCGCCTGGCGAGCCGTTCCCGGCACGGGCAGCGTCCGCTTCGTGTCGCTCAGATCCTTGATCGACACGCGCGGGCGCAGCTCCGCGTCGCGGCTCTCGATGATCACCTTACTGGAAAACCCGGTGACCTCGTCCACCTGCTCACGCATCGTGACGCTCTCGATGACGTCGCCGAACTTCACGATTCCGCCGACTTCCGAGAGGATCGGATTCGTGAAGGGATCCCACTCCGCGAGCAGCGCGCCCTTCTTGACTCGCGTACCCTCCTTCACCTTCAGGCGCGCGCCGTACGTCAACGGATACTTCTCTCGCTCACGACCGTTCTCGTCGCGAATGATGAGCTCGCCATTGCGGCTCATCACGATGTCATGCCCCTCGCGGTTCACCACCACCTGGCACCGCTCGAGCTTGATGATCCCGTCCGTACGCCCCTCGAGCGTGCTCTGCTCGGCGCGCCGGCTGGCCATACCGCCGATGTGGAACGTACGCATCGTGAGCTGCGTACCCGGCTCGCCGATGGACTGCGCCGCGATCACGCCGACGGCCTCGCCGGCGCTCACCGGAACTCCGCGAGCGAGGTCGCGGCCGTAGCACATCTTGCAGATGCCGCGGCGAGCGCGGCACGTGAGCACGCTGCGGATCAGCACCCGCTCGATGCCCGCTTGCTCGATACGCTCGACCAGCGACTCGTTGATCTCCGTGTTCGCGGGCACCAGAACCTCGCCCGTGTATGGATCCGTCAGGTCGCGTAGCGCGAATCGTCCGAGGATGCGATCGCCGAGCGACTCGATGATCTCACCACCCTCGACCAGCGGGCTGAGCTCGATTCCATCGAGCGTCCCGCAGTCGTCCTCCAAGATCACGACGTCCTGAGCGACGTCGACGAGACGACGCGTGAGATAGCCGGAGTTGGCCGTCTTGAGGGCCGTGTCGGCCAAGCCCTTGCGCGCGCCGTGCGTCGAGATGAAGTACTGGCCCACGGTCAGGCCTTCCCGGAAGTTCGCCGTGATCGGGGTCTCGATGATCTCGCCCGAGGGCTTGGCCATCAGCCCGCGCATGCCGGCCAGCTGTCGAATCTGCTGCGCGCTACCGCGGGCGCCGGAGTCCGCCATCATGAAGATCGGGTTGAAGCCCGCCGTGGCGGCATCCTTCGGTGGTTCGCCCGTCTCGGGATCCGGCGGCGTCTTGATCTCCTTCATCATCTCGGAGGCGATCTCGTCGCTGACGCGCGCCCAGATGTCGACGACCTTGTTGTACCGCTCCCCGTCCGTGATGAGGCCGTCCGTGTACTGCTGCTGGATCTTCTCGACCTCGTCCTGAGCGGACCCGAGCAGCTCGCCCTTGCGCTGTGGAATCCGCATGTCTTCCATGCAGATCGAGATTCCCGCCTGCGTCGCGAAGGAATAGCCCACGTCCTTCAGCCGATCGGCAAGGATGACCGTCTTCTTCGTGCCGCACAGCAAGAACGCGCTGCGAATCAGCCCACCCAACGCCTTCTTGTCGAGCACGCGATTGATACGCTCGAAGGGCAATTCCTCCGGCAAGACCTCCCGAAGAAGCACGCGTCCGACGGTCGTCTCGACGCGCTCGTTGTCGAGACGTACGGTTACGCGCGCGTGCAGCTCCGCCTGGCCCGAGTCGTACGCGATCCGGACCTCCTCCGTGCCCGAGAACACCCGGCCCTCGCCGCGCGAACCCGCCTGCTCACGGGTGAGGTAGTAGAGCCCGAGCACGATGTCCTGGGACGGCACCACGATCGGGCCGCCGTGTGCCGGCGAGAGAATGTTGTTGGTGCTCATCATGAGCACGCGCGCCTCGATCTGCGCCTCGAGCGATAGCGGCACGTGCACCGCCATCTGATCGCCGTCGAAGTCCGCGTTGAACGCCGTGCACACGAGCGGGTGAAGCTGAATGGCCTTGCCCTCGATCAACAGCGGCTCGAAGGCCTGGATGCCGAGACGGTGCAGAGTCGGCGCTCGGTTGAGCATCACGGGATGCTCGCGAATCACCTCGTCGAGCACGTCCCAGACTTCCGGCTTCTCCTTCTCGACCAGCTTCTTCGCGGCCTTGATCGTGGTGACGTACCCACGCTCCTCGAGCTTGTTGTAGATGAACGGCTTGAACAGCTCGAGCGCCATCTTCTTCGGCAAGCCGCACTGGTGCAGCCGGAGCTCGGGGCCCACGACGATCACGCTGCGGCCCGAATAGTCGACGCGCTTGCCGAGTAGGTTCTGGCGGAACCGCCCGCCCTTGCCCTTGAGCATGTCGCTCAAGCTCTTGAGCGGACGCTTGTTGGGGCCGGTGATGGCCTTGCCGCGGCGCCCGTTGTCGAGCAGGGCATCGACGGCTTCCTGAAGCATCCGCTTCTCGTTGCGGATGATGATGTCCGGCGCGTTGAGCTCCTTCAGACGCTTGAGCCGGTTGTTGCGGTTGATCACGCGACGATAGAGGTCGTTCAAGTCGGACGTCGCGAACCGCCCCCCATCCAGCGGCACGAGGGGGCGCAGGTCGGGCGGGATGACCGGGATGGTGTCGAGGATCATCCACTCCGGACGATTCAAGCTCCGGTACCGCTCGAACAGCTTCTGACCGAGCGTACGCAGCTGCTTCGAGTGGCTCAGGTCGCGGACGGCATCCTCGATCTTCGCGTCGACGACCTGCATGTCGACGATGGTCTCCGCTGCTTCCTTGTCCGCCTTGAGCTTCTCGAAGGTCTCGATCCAGCCACGAAGGACCGTCTTGGTCTCCTCGTTGGTCTGCTTCTCCTCGACCTCTCGCAGCAATCGGACGAAGCGATCCGTGCGGTTGAAGCACTCGAGCACCTTGAGCCGCTTGGCGATCTTCTTTCGCTTCGCTTCCGACGTCGCGATCTTCATCTCGCGCCGCAGCTCGGCCGCGAGCCGCTCGATGTTCAGCTTCGTCAGTATCTCCTGGATCGCCTCGGCGCCCATTCGTGCCGTGAAGGCGGCGCCGTGCTGCTCCATCGTCTGGCGATACTGCTGCTCGGTGAGCAGCTGCCCGAAGATGAGGTCCGTCTCTCCCGGATCCGTGACGAGAAAGTCCTCGAAGTAGGGAATCCGCTCGAGATCCTTCAGTGTCAGATCGAGCAGCGCGCCCAGCCGGCTCGGCAGGCTCTTGAGGAACCAGATGTGCGCCACGGGCGTCGCCAGGTCGATGTGTCCCATGCGCTCACGACGCACCTTCGACTGGATCACCTCGACGCCGCACTTCTCGCACACCACGCCGCGGTGACGCATGCGCTTGTACTTGCCGCAATTGCACTCGTAATCCTTGATCGGTCCGAAGATCTTCGCGCAGAACAAGCCGTCACGCTCGGGCTTGAACGTTCGGTAGTTGATCGTCTCCGGCTTCTTCACCTCACCAAACGACCAGGATCGAATCTTCTCGGCCGAGGCCAACGAAACGCGAATCGCCTTGAACTGCGAGGGGTTCTTGGGACGTTCGAAGAAATTGAAAAGATCGTCCACCGTGGAGCCTCCTCTAATACGCTGTTGAGTACACCGGGCGAGGCGAGAGCGCCTCAGACCGACTCTTCCTCACGGAGCTCGACGTCCAGCGCCAAGCTCTGAAGCTCTTTCATGAGCACGTTGAAAGACTCGGGCAAACCCGGCTCCAGGCTGTTCTGGCCGCGGACGATCGATTCGTAGATCCGGGTGCGCCCCGGCACGTCGTCCGACTTCACGGTCAGGAACTCCTGCAGACCATACGCCGCGCCATAGGCCTCCATCGCCCACACTTCCATCTCGCCGAGGCGCTGACCACCGAACTGCGCCTTGCCGCCCAACGGCTGCTGGGTCACGAGCGAATACGGGCCAATCGAACGCGCATGGATCTTGTCATCCACCAGGTGGTGGAGCTTGAGCATGTACATGACGCCGACGGTGACGCGCTCGCGGAACGCGTCGCCGGTGCGCCCGTCGAACAACACCGTCTGTCCCGACTGCGGCAAACCCGCCTGCTCGAGCAGCTCGCGGATGCTTCCCTCTTCCGCCCCATCGAACACCGGCGTCGACATGTGCACGCCGCGCACCAGGCTTCGCGCGACGTTGAGCACCGCATCGTCGTCGGCGCCTTCGAGCAGGTGGCCCAAGTCCTTCGACGCGTAGACCTGGCTGATCCGCTTGCGAAGGGCTTCGGGGCTGTATTCCTTGTCCAGGTACTCCTGGATGCGCTCACCCAGACCGCGCGCCGCCCATCCGAGGTGCGTCTCGAGGATCTGGCCGACGTTCATTCGCGACGGCACGCCGAGCGGATTCAGGACGATGTCGACCGATTGACCATCGCTCAGGAACGGCATGTCCTCTTCAGGCAGCAGATTCGACACCACACCCTTGTTACCGTGACGTCCGGCCATCTTGTCGCCGACGGAAAGGCGCCGCTTGATGGCGATGTAGACCTTCACCAGCTTGATGACGCCCGGGGGAAGATCGTCGCCCTTCTTCAACTTCTGGATCTTGTCCTCGAACACCACCTTGATCATCTCGATCCGCTCGTTGGTCTCGTGCAGGATCGAGCGCACCTTGTCCTCGACGCGCGGGGCATCCGCGATCGAGATCGATTCCCACTGGCTGTACGGAATCTTGTTGAGCGCGTCGTCGTCGAACTTGTCGCCCTTCTCCACGATCGGCTTGCCCGTCGTGTCGAGCACGTCGGCCGCAGCCGCCTTCCCGACCAGGAGCTTGCGGATCCGCCGGTTCGCGCTCTCACGAACGACCTTCACCTCTTCGCGCTGATCCTTGCGCAACTTCGCGACCTCGCGATCCTCGATGTCGCGCGAGCGCTCGTCCTTCTCCGCCCCCTTGCGCGAGAACACCTTCGCGTCGATCACGATGCCTTCGATACCAGGCGGCACGCGCAGCGACGTATCGCGCACGTCCTCCGCCTTCTCGCCGAAGATGGCGCGCAACAACTTTTCTTCCGGCGTCAGCTGCGTCTCGCCCTTGGGCGTGATCTTGCCGACCAGGATGTCGTCCGTCTTGACGTGCGCGCCGATGCGCACGATTCCGCTCTCGTCGAGGTTGCGCAGCGCGTCCTCGCCCACGTTGGGGATGTCTCGCGTGATCTCTTCCTTGCCGAGCTTGGTGTCGCGAGACATGCACTCGAACTGCTCGATGTGCACCGACGTGAAATAGTCCTTCTTGATGAGCCGTTCGCTCACCAGGATCGAGTCCTCGAAGTTGTACCCGCCCCACGGCATGAACGCGACCAGCACGTTGCGTCCGAGCGCGAGCTCGCCGCTGTCGGTTGCCGGGCCATCCGCGATCACCTGGCCGACCTCGACCCGCTCCCCCTGGGCGACGATCGGCTTCTGATTGATGCAGGTGTTCTGGTTCGAGCGTTGGAACTTGAGCAGGTTGTAGATGTCGACGCCGCTGTCCTCGCCGCGACCGTCGACCCGAATGACGATTCGCGAGGCATCGACGTTTTCCACCACACCGCTTCGCTTCGCGACCGTCGTCACGCCCGAGTCGCGCGCCACGACGCCCTCGATGCCGGTACCCACCAGCGGCGCTTCGGTGCGCAGCAGCGGCACGGCCTGGCGCTGCATGTTCGAGCCCATGAGCGCGCGGTTGGCGTCGTCGTGCTCGAGGAACGGAATGAGCGACGCCGCGACGCTCACGAGCTGCATCGGCGAGACGTCCATGAAGGAGATCTCGTCGGGCTTCACCATCACGGACTCGCCGCCACGACGCGCGCCCACGAACTCGCCCTGGAACTTGCCGTGCTTGTCCAGGGGGGCGTTCGCTTGCGCGACCGCGTGATCCCGCTCTTCCAGCGCCGACAGATACTGGATCTCCTCGGAGACTCGACCCGCTTGCACCTTCCGATACGGGGTCTCGATGAAGCCGTAGTCGTTGACGCGAGCGAACGTCGAGAGGCTCGCGATCAGACCGATGTTCGGACCTTCCGGCGTCTCGATCGGACAGATTCGCCCGTAGTGCGTCGGGTGAACGTCGCGCACCTCGAAGCCAGCGCGCTCGCGAGTCAGACCACCCGGGCCCAACGCACTGAGACGGCGCTTGTGGGTGATCTCCGACAACGGGTTGGTCTGGTCCATGAACTGCGAGAGCTGACTCGACCCGAAGAACTCCTTGACCACCGCGGTGACTGGCTTCGCGTTGATCAAGTCGTGCGGCATGAGCGTCTCGATCTCCTGGAGGCTCATGCGCTCCTTGATCGCGCGCTCCATGCGTGCCAGCCCGATCCGGTACTGGTTCTCGAGGAGCTCGCCGACCGACCGCACCCGCCGATTGCCGAGGTGATCGATGTCGTCGATCTCGGCGTCGGGCTTCCCGCTGCGCAGCTTGAGCAGGTACTCGATCACCGCGAGGATGTCCTCGCGATAGAGAATCGTGTCGTCGATCTCGAGGTCGCGGTTGAGCTTGTAGTTGAGCTTGAGTCGCCCGACCTTCGAGAGATCGTATCGATCCGGGTTCAAGAACAGGTGGTAGAACTGCTGCACCGCGGTCTCGACCGTGGGCGGATCACCCGGTCGGAGGCGCTTGTAGATGTCGATGATCGCGTGGAGCTGATCCGGTGTGGGCCCGCCCTCGAGCCACAGCACCGGATAGCGATCCCGGTTCTGCGAGTCGATCTGAACCGCCGCCGTGGGCGAGCGATCGAGAAGAAGCGTCTCACGGATGGTGGAGCTCTCGATGTGGTAGACGTCGAACGAGTTGATCCCGGCGAGGCCCATGCGCTCGAGGGCCTCCGGCGTGATCTGGGCATTCGACTCGACGAGAATCTCGCCCTCGCCCTCGCGCCCCGCGGGCACGGCGATGTCGTCGGCCACGACCGCTCCGTGCAGGTCCTCGGCCTCGAGCGGAATCCACTTCACCTTCTCTTCGACGAGGCGGCGAATTCGTACCGCGCTCAGCTTCTGCCCCTTCTTGACGAGCACTTCGTCCGTCTTGGGGCTGCGAATCGCGCGCGTCACGACCTGGCCGAGCAAGATGTCCGGGTCGAACGTCTTGCGGAACTCGCCGTCGACGAGGTCGATCCGCACTCGCTTGTAGAAGCGATCCATCAACTGCTTGGGTGAGTATCCAAGCGCCTTCAAGAGCGTCGTCGCGAACATCTTCCGTCGCCGGTCGATGCGGACGTACAGGATGTCCTTGTGGTCGAACTCGAAATCGATCCAAGATCCGCGATAGGGGATGATACGCGCGGAGTAGAGAAGCTTGCCGCTCGAGTGCGTCTTTCCCTTGTCGTGATCGAAGAACACGCCGGGCGATCGGTGCAGCTGGCTCACGATCACGCGCTCGGTTCCGTTCACGATGAACGTACCCTTGTCCGTCATGAGCGGGATCTCGCCGAAATAGACCTCCTGCTCCTTCACGTTGCGAATGGAAGGCTGACCGGCCACCTCGTCGCGATCGTAGACGATGAGCTGGATCGTGACCTTCATGGGCGCGGCATAGGTCATGCCGCGCTGGAGACACTCCGCAACGTCGTACTTCGGCTCACCGAGCTCGTACGACACGAACTCGAGCTCGGCCTTCTCGTTGAAATCCCGAATGGGGAACACCGACTGGAAGACCGCCTGCAGCCCCCGCGGCTCACGGCGATCCTTCGACGCCTCCGGCTGAAGAAACTCCTCGTACGAGCGCTTCTGCACCTCGATGAGGTTGGGAATGTCGAGTACGGTCCGGATCTTGCCGAAGTTTCGGCGATAGCGAAACCGCTCGCCCATCACGGTGCTCATGCAGACCCCTAAGCGGTCAAACCGCCGGAAAATGGAATGGAACGAGAGCTACTTCAGGCGAGGACAGATCACTTCACCTCGACCGTCGCACCCGCCTCCTCGAGCTTCTTCTTCACTTCCGCGGCCTCTTCCTTGGAGATGTTCTCCTTCACCGCCTTGGGCACGCCCTCGACGAGATCCTTCGCCTCCTTGAGGCCGAGCCCGGTGACGGCGCGGACTTCCTTGATCACCTGAATCTTGTTGGCGCCGAAATCCTTGAGGACGACCGTGAACTCGGTCTGCTCCTCGACCGCCGGCGCGGCGCCGCCAGCCGCTCCGCCCGCAGCCGGTGCCGCAACCACCGCCGCCGCCGCGGTGACGCCCCAGCGACCTTCGAGCTCCTTGGTGAGCTCGGCGAGCTCGAGCACAGTGCGCTTGTCGAGCCACGCCAGAACGTCTTCCTTGGTGATCTCTGCCATTGTTCCTACTCCTTTTCGCGCTTTCGTTCCCCGCCTAGCGGTTCTGGATACGTTGTGCGACGTCCGCTCCACGCGGAACGACGCTCGGATTCGTGCTCAGCTTCTCGATCATGCGAGCGGCCGTCGTCGACCGCGCTCGGCCCCGCGGCCCGATGCGACGGTCGATGCAACCCGCGTCACCCACCCTCGCCCAGCGCCTGACCGCGCGCGTGCAGCACCCCGACCATGTCTCGGCCCGGGGCCTGAAGGACGCCCAAGAACTTCCGCGGCGCCGCCACGAGCAGCCCGACCAGCTTGGCGCGCAGCTCGGGAAGGCCGGGCAGGGTTGCAAGCGCCTCGACGTCCTGGGGCGCGAGCTTCGTCCCGGCCAGCAACCCACCGCGCAGCTTGAGCGGCTTCTCGTCCTTCTTGGTGGCGTACTTGGTCAGCACCTTGGCCACGGCGACCGGGTCCGCCGCCGTCATCGCGATCACGGTCGGCCCCCGGAACGAGTCGCCGAGCACCTCGACGGCGGTGCGCTCGGCGGCCTTCCGCGCGAGCCGATTCTTGACGACGTGCAGCTCGCTGTTGGCGGCGCGGAGATCGACCCGCAAACGCGTGAACTGGTCGACCGTGAAGCCTTGGTAATCGGCCACCACGAACAGCGTCATCGTCTGGAACTTCTGATGCAGCTCGTCGACGGACTCGACTTTTTCGGTACGATTCACCGGGAAGCCCTCCTGGTTGCGGTGCGACTCAGGCCGTTACGCGGAACTCAGCCGGATCCACCTTGACTCCCGGCCCCATGGTGCTGCTGAGCGCGATGCTCTTCAGATAGATACCCTTGCTCGTCGACGGCTTCATCCGGTTGATCTGGTTCATCAGTGCCATGAAGTTGTCGCGGACCTGGTCGCGCTTGAAGGATCTCTTCGCGATGCCGGCGTGAACGATGCCGGCCTTGTCGACGCGGAACTCCACCTTGCCGGCCTTGGCCTCCTCGACGGCACGCTTCACGTCGAACGTGACGGAGCCGGTCTTGGGGCTCGGCATGAGACCGCGCGGACCGAGCACCTTACCCAGCTTGCCGAGGTCCTTCATCATGTCCGGCGTCGCGATGAGCTTGTCGAACTCGAGCCATCCGCCTTCGATCTGCTTCAGATACTCGTCGTTGCCGACGAGATCCGCGCCGGCGTCGCGAGCCTCCTTCTCCTTCGCGGCGTCACGTGCGAGCACGAGCACGCGAGCGCCCTTGCCCGTGCCATGGGGCAGCACGAGGGCACCACGAACGTTCTGGTCCGCCTTGCGGGGGTCGACACCCAGACGGATCGCGACCTCGAGAGTCTCGTCGAACTTCGCCGTCGCGGTGGCGAGCAGCGTGTCGATTGCTTCCTCGACGGGATACGCCTTGTTGCGGTCGACCGCAGCGAGCGCCTTGTTGAACCGGTTGCTGTGTTTCGGCATGTCTCACCTGGACGCGGGCCTCAGCCCGTCACCTCGATTCCCATGCTGCGTGCCGTGCCCGAGATCGTGTTGACAGCTGCCGCGAGGCTTGCGGCCGTCAGGTCCGGCATCTTGCGCTTCGCGATGTCCTCGACCTGCGCGCGCGTCAGTCGCCCGACCTTCTCGCGCTTCGGGTCGTGAGCGCCCTTGACGACGCCTGCGGCCATCTTCAACAAGACCGACGCAGGCGGCGTCTTGGTCACGAACTCGAACGATCGATCCGAGTAGACCGTGATCACGACCGGAATCGTGATGCCCTTGTCGCCTTGCGTCCGCTCGTTGAACTTGCGGCAGAACTCCATGATGTTGACGCCGTGCTGACCGAGCGCCGGGCCCACCGGGGGCGACGGATTCGCCTCGCCACCCGTGACGTGCAGCTTGATCTGCGTCACGACTTTCTTTGCCATCGAACCTTCCCCTCGTCACGCGCGGCGCCGCGCGCGCTCATGCCTTCTCGACTTGAACGAAATCCAGCTCCACCGGCGTGGCGCGGCCGAAGATGCTCACGGCAACCTTGAGCTTCGACTTCTCCGGCTTCACCTCCTCGACGACGCCCACGAAGTTCGCGAACGGGCCGTCGATGACTCGAACGCTCTCGCCCTCGGCGAAGCGCACACGGCTCACCGGCTTCAACACGCCGGCTTCGATCTGATTGCGCATCGCTCGCACTTCTTGCTCGGGAATGGGACTCGGATGCTGCTTGTCGCCGCCGATGAAGCTCGTCACCTTCGGCGTGTTCTGGACGATGTGCCAGGTCTCGTCGTCGAGCTCCATCTCGACGAACAGATAACCCGGGTACATCTTGCGCGACGTGGTTCGCTTCTGTCCCTTCACGAGCTCGATCGTCTTCTCCTGAGGAATCAGGATTTCCCCGAAGCGCTCCTCCATCCCGGCTCGACGCACCCGCTCCTCCAGGGCCTGCTTGGCCTTGTTCTCGTAACCGGAGTAGGTGTGAACCACGTACCACTGCTTCGTCATTCCCATCCCCTGTGCGTGCACGCCGAACCGCGGCCTCGAGTCCAGCCTCGGTTCGCGAATGCGGGAGGCGCTACGTACTTACTGAAGTAACAAACGAACCAGGCGTGAAATTCCCCAGTCGAGCGCCCCGAGATAGCTCGCCGTCAACACCACGAGGAAGAGGATCACGCCGGTGGACGCGATCGTTTCCTTGCGCTCGGGCCACGTGACCTTGTTCAGCTCTTGTCGTACCTCGACGAAAAACCGGCGCACCTCGGCGACGTACCCGGCCGGGCTTGCGCCTTGGTCTTCCTCTTCCTTTCCCTTGCTGCTCATCGGCACACGCCCCTGACGTTTTCGTGGGCCTTCCCGAAAGGGCAGGCCAGGAGGGATTCGAACCCCCAACCCCCGGATTTGGAGTCCGGTGCTCTAGCCGTTCGAGCTACTGGCCTCGGTGAGAGCGTGGCGGCCCCAGCGGGTCGCGACGCTCACTTCGTTTCCTTGTGCTCCGTGTGCTTGCGGCAGAAGCGACAGTACTTCTTGAACGCGAGCCTGTCCGGCGTGCGCTTCTTGTTCTTCGTGGTCGTGTAGTTGCGCCGCTTGCAGTCCCCGCAAGCCAGCGTGACGATGTCTCTCATCGTAACCGCCCCTCACTCACTCGATGCCCGCGTCCGAGCCGGCCCTAAACGTCGAGAATCACTCCAGGATCTTCGCAACGACGCCGGCACCCACCGTGCGGCCACCTTCCCGGATCGCGAACCGGACTCCCTCTTCCATCGCGATCGGCGTCAGCAGCTGCGCCGTCAGGCTCACGTTGTCGCCCGGCATCACCATCTCGACGCCCGACGGCAGGTCCACCGAACCCGTCACGTCCGTCGTCCGGAAGTAGAACTGCGGACGGTAACCGTTGAAGAACGGAGTGTGTCGACCACCCTCCTCCTTCGTCAACACGTACACCTCCGCCGTGAACTTCGTGTGCGGCGTGATCGACCCCGGGGCCGACAGCACCTGACCCCGCTCCACCTCGTTGCGCTTCGTACCCCGAAGCAGCGCACCGATGTTGTCGCCCGCCATCCCCTCGTCCAGCAGCTTCCGGAACATCTCGACGCCCGTCACCACCGTCTTCACCGTCGGCTTGATCCCCACGATCTCGATCTCGTCGCCGACCCGAACCTTCCCGCGCTCCACACGACCCGTCACCACCGTTCCGCGGCCCTGGATCGAGAACACGTCCTCGATCGGCATCAGGAACGGCTTGTCCACGTCGCGCTTCGGAAGAGGAACGTAGCTGTCCACCGCCGCCATCAGCTCCAGGATGCACTTCGCGTCCGGCGAGTCCGCCGTCTCCGAGTTCAACGCCTTCAGCGCCGACCCCTTCACGATCGGAATCTCGTCGCCCGGGAACTGGTACTGCTTCAACAGGTCGCGAACCTCGAGCTCCACCAGGTCCAGGAGCTCCGGGTCGTCCACCATGTCGCACTTGTTCATGAACACCACGATGTACGGAACGCCCACCTGACGAGCCAGCAGGATGTGCTCACGCGTCTGAGGCATCGGCCCGTCCGCCGCGCTCACCACCAGGATCGCGCCGTCCATCTGCGCCGCACCCGTGATCATGTTCTTCACGTAGTCCGCGTGGCCCGGGCAGTCCACGTGCGCGTAGTGACGGTTCTCCGTCTGGTACTCCACGTGCGCCGTCGCGATCGTGATGCCGCGCGCCTTCTCTTCCGGGGCCTTGTCGATCTGGTCGTACGCCACGAACTGCGCCCAGCCCTTCTTCGCCAGCACGCTCGTGATCGCCGCCGTCAGCGTCGTCTTCCCGTGGTCCACGTGACCGATCGTCCCCACGTTCACGTGTGGAAGCTTGCGATCGAACTTCTGCTTCGACATGGCTCTCTCCTGGAACTGCCTCGTTGTTACCGACCTTCGATCCGGCGGCTGTGACTCGTGGAGCCCACGACGGGACTCGAACCCGTGACCTCTTCCTTACCAAGGAAGTGCTCTACCACCTGAGCTACGTGGGCGCGACCTCCGCCTGGAGCGGGAAACGGGACTCGAACCCGCAACCCTCAGCTTGGAAGGCTGATGCTCTAGCCATTGAGCTATTCCCGCCGAAGCGCTGGTGGACGGGGGTGGATTCGAACCACCGTAGCCAGTTGGCAACGGGTTTACAGCCCGTCCCCTTTAGCCGCTCGGGCACCCGTCCTCGACCCGCACCGTTCATCTCTCGCTTCGATCCCTCTCGCATGATTGCAGCACGTGCCCGGACTGGGCGACGGTTCGACCGGTGGCCCGCTGGAGCTGGCGACGGGAATCGAACCCACAACCTGCTGATTACAAATCAGCTGCTCTGCCAATTGAGCTACGCCAGCCAGATCCTTCCAGTGAGAACCCGTCGCGTGAACCGACGCGACGTCCGACGGGCAGCCCGGTGGGCTCGCTGTCGATTCAGAGCCCTTCGAGCAGTTCCTTCAGGCGAGATGCTGGCCCACGCGCCGCCGCACCAGACACCCGATGAATGGGCAGGAGCGCCCCGCCGCAGAGGCGCTCCGACACCGCGGTAAACGACGTTGTGTATTCGACGCGGTGCGCCTTGTCAAGTATCCGGTCCGCAACGTGATTCTCGCGCGGGCCGTGGCGCGACGTTTCCCAGGGCTGCGAGCAGTATCGCGCCCGCCGCGGCGACGTTGAGCGAAGGCATCGCAATCGTGGTCGGAATCGTCAGTCGCGCGTCGAGCAGTTCCTCGACCGCTGGCCTCAGACCGCGCTCCTCGGAACCGAGGAGCAGGACCCGGTCGCCATGTCGATCCGTGTCGACGGCAGCTCGGCCATTCGTCACCACCGCGCCGTAGAGCCGAAATCCGCTGGCGCGTAGCTCGGCTAGCTCGCTCGCCGGGTGCGTCAGTCGCACCCACCGAATGCGGCTGGCGGCCCCGGACGAGCAGCGGGCGAGCCCAGCATGGGGCCGAACGCCGCCGGTCGCCGGGACCAGCACCGCGGTCGCGCCCAGCGCCACCGCCGAGCGCACCAAGGAGCCGGCATTGCCATCGTCGGTCACGCCGTCGAGCACGACCCAGAACCTGTCGGTCTCGCGGCTCGTTTCCGCCAGCGTTTCCGCCAAGGTGGAGACGACCACCGGCGAGGTCTGGGCGGCGATGCCCTGATGGGTGTGGATGCCCGCAAGGCGATCGAGCTGGACGCGCGGCACGCGGACCACGGCGACGCCGCGGGCCTCGGCCAATCGCACGACCTCGTGGACGCGCCCGTCACCGACCTCGCGGGCGCGCTGGACGACTGCCAACGGGCGTCCGGATTCGAGCGCCTCGCGCACCGGATGAATGCCGAAGATCCAGTCGGTCGAGCGCTCGTCGCTGCCGAAAGGAGTGCGCGGGCCACGCGACGGCCCCTGGGGTCGGCCACGTGCGCGATCCACACGGCGCCGGCTGCCGGCGCCGCGCTCACGCACCACGATCCCGGACGATCTGCTCGCGGACGCGCTCCGCGGCGGTGGCCAGCGGAACCTTCGCGACGGTGCCTGCGCGACGATCCTTGAGCTCGACCTCACCGCTCTCGAGTCCCTTGGCGCCAACCACCAGCACCAGCGGGAACCCCACCAGCTCCGCGTCGTTGAACTTGACCCCGGCACGCTCCGGACGGTCGTCGAAGATGGCGTCGATCCCCGCGGCGAGGAGCTGCGAGTAGAGCGCCCCCGCCGCTTCCAGCACCGCCGCGGTCGGATTCAGCGCCAACACGGCGACCTCGAACGGCGCCAGCGGCACCGGCCAGCGGATACCGCGTTCGTCGTGGTTCTGCTCGATCGCCGCGGCGGCCGTGCGTCCGACTCCGATGCCGTAGCAGCCCATGACCATGGGGCGAGGGCGTCCATCGGCATCGAGGAACGTGCAGCCCAACGCCTCGCTGTACTTCGTGCCGAGGCGGAACACGTGACCCACCTCGATGCCGCGGCGAAAGTCGAGCGCGCCGCCGCACACGGCACAGCGATCGGACTCGGTGGCGCGTCGGATCGCCCCCCAGTGCCGGACCTCGAAGTCACGCTCCGGAGCGATGCCGACGCGGTGGAAGCCGTCGCGATTCGCGCCCACGGCCAGGTGCGTGTGACCACGCAGCGCCTCGTCGACGACGACCGGGATCGAGAGTCCCACCGGACCGGCGAAGCCGACGGCGGCACCGGTCACCTCACGTACCACCTCCGGGCCCGCGAGCTCGACCACGCCAGCGCCGAGCAGCGTGCGCAGCGCCGGCTCGTTGAGCTCGTGATCGCCGCGGACGACGGCCGCGACGGGCTCGCCGTCGGCCACCACGATGAGCGTCTTCGCGAGATCCGCTGGCGTGATCGCGAGCGCCGCGCAGACCTCGTCGACCGTACGCGCGTCCGGTGTCGCCACCTCCGAGCGGGCCGCAGGCGCTTCGCCTGCGGCGGGCGGCACCGGCGGCAGCGGGGCGACCCGTGCCCGCTCGACGTTCGCGGCGTAATCGCAGCTCGTGCACGAGACGATCAGGTCCTCTCCCGAGTCCGCCAAGACGTGGAACTCGTGCGAGTCGCGCCCGCCGATCGCGCCGGTATCGGCCTCGACGGGTCGGAACGTGAGCCCGCAACGGCGGAAGATTCGCGTGTACGCATCGAACATCTTCTGGTACGCGAGCTTCGCCGCGTCGTCGTCGACGTCGAAGCTGTACGCATCCTTCATGATGAACTCGCGTCCGCGCATCAGACCGAAGCGCGGCCGAACCTCGTCGCGAAACTTGGTCTGGATCTGGAACAGGTTGACCGGCAGCTCCTTGTAGGAGCGGATCTCGCGCCGCACGAGATCCGTGATGACCTCCTCGTGCGTCGGCCCGAAGCAGAACTCGCGATCGTGCCGATCCTTGAGGCGCAGGAGCTCCTTCCCGTAGATCTCCCAGCGCCCGCTTTCCTTCCACAGCTCGGCGGGTTGGATCGCGGGCAACAGCACCTCCTGGGCGCCGGCCCGCACCATCTCCTCGCGGATGATCGCCTCGACCTTGCGCAGCACGCGCAAGCCGAGCGGCAAGTAGTCGTAGATTCCCGCGGCGAGCTTGCGGATCATCCCGGCTCGGATCATCAGCCGGTGGCTCACGACCTCGGCGTCCGATGGGTTCTCGCGAACCGTCGGAATCAGCAGCTGACTCCAGCGCACGTGGATCTCCAGGGAAAGGGAAAGAGTCGAGAAACCACGGTATAGCCGGTGCGGATCACCGCCAGGAAGCCGTGCGGGCGCCGCGCTTTCAGCGCCGGACGGCGTCGGCCAGACTCGGTTCCATGCTCTCCGGCGCGCGCCCCGTGCTGCACGTGGAGGATCGCTCGTCGAGCGTTTCGCCGATCGAGGAGCTGCTGCGGAACCGATCGACGTTCGCGCACATCTGCTCGCCCGCGTCCTCCTCCGCGCTCGGGTCGGACTGGACGCTCACGTGCTCCGAGCTTCACCTCGCGATCGAGGGGAAGCGCGGAGTCACGAGCCTCGACACCGGTAGCGAGCGGATCCTCCTCGACGCCGATCCGCTCCGGGTGGTCGAAGAGCTGCTCGACTCGATCCGCCCCGACGACCGTCTCGGGTTGCCGTTCGCCGGCGGCCTCGTCGGATTCCTCGGCTACGAGCTCTTCGACCCGCCTGACGCGCCTCGAGCCGCGCACGGCGACCTCTGGCTGGGGTTGCCGCGCAGGTATCGCATCGACACCAGCGCCGGTCGGACGATCCACGTCGAGTTGCGCGGCCTGCCGCAGGCCTCCGCCCTCGCCGCGCGGCTCGCTGCCGAGCACCCGTCGCAGCGGTACCCGAGCGCGCCGCGAATCCGCCACGGCGACCGCGATCGCCTGGTCGGCGCACCCGTCGGCCTCCTCGACCTGCGCTCCGCCACCGGCCGCGAGGGCTACCTGCGCATGGTCGAGCGCTGCCGCGGCTACATCGCTGCAGGGGACATCTACCAGGCCAACCTCGCCCACCGGCTCTGGACCTTCGCATCACCGGACGAGCGTCTGCTGTTCGCGCGGATGCTCGAGCGGCACCGAACCCCGCACGCCGCCTTCATCGACGCGCAGCCGCTGCGCATCCTCGGCAACTCACCCGAGCTCTTCCTTCGCCGCCGCGGTGCCCACGCGACGATCCGGCCGATCAAGGGCACCCGCCGCCGCAGCAGCGAGCCCGCCGAGGACGCCCGGCTGATCGCGGAGCTCGAGTCGAGCGACAAGGAGAACGCCGAGCACGTGATGATCGTGGATCTCGAACGCAACGACCTCGGCCGGGTCGCCGAGATCGGGACGGTGCGGGTGCCGAGCTTCGCCAGCGTCGAGAGCTTCGGCTCGGTCCACCACCTCGTGTCGACGGTCGAGTGCGACCTCGAGCCCGGCGTGGGCTTCGCCGAGCTGATCCGCGCGACGTTTCCGTGCGGATCCATCACCGGCGCGCCGAAGATCCGCGCCCGCCAGATCATCCGCGAGCTGGAGGGCGGGCCGCGGGGCGTCTACACGGGCGCGACCGGCTGGATCGATTCGTCCGGCGACCTGGAGCTGGCCGTCGCCATACGCACGGCCGTCGTGGAGGAACGCCTGGTGGACGAACGCGGAGCGCGATGCTGCTTGCTCGAGTACCACAGCGGCGCGGGGATCGTGGCCGACTCCGATCCCGAGGCCGAGTGGCAAGAGACGTTGCTCAAGGCGCGGGTGCTGCAGCACGCGCTCGATCCCGCGGCGAGGGCGTGAGTCGTCCGTGACGGATCGCTTCGTGTGGTGGAACGGCCGCGTGATGCGGCCGGAGGAGGCGCGGCTCGATCCGCGCGATCGGGCCGTGCTCTACGGCGTCGGCCTGTTCGAGACGCTGCGCGCATACCACGGCGTCCCCTTCGCGCTGGACGCCCACCTGCGACGCCTGCGGCACGGCGCGGCGCGGCTCCGGCTGGCTCTCGACTTGCCGACCCCGCGCGTGCGCACGGCCATCCGCGATCTCGTCGAGGCCTGCGATCTCGCTCGCGGCGACGCCTTCGTCCGCATCACGGTGACCGGCGGACTCGATGGCGGCGGGATCGACTGCCCATCGGCGGGGCCGCCGTCGGTGCTCATTCACGCGCGCCCCGTGGTGCGCAGGCGATCGCCGGCCGTGCTGCGCGCGTGTCGAGCGAGCCCGCAAGCGCACCGCGCCATCCCCGCGATCAAATCCATCGGCTACCTGCCCTCCGCGCTGGCGCGCCGGGACGCGAGCCAACGCGGTTGCGACGAGGCGCTGGTGCTCTCGGAACGCGACGAGCTGCTCGAGGGCGCCAACTCCACCATCCTGGTTCGCTCCGGCACGCGCTTGATCACACCGCCGCTCGACGGTCGCATCCTGCCCGGGATCACCCGGCGAATCGTGCTGGATCTCGCGCGGGCCGAGGGCTGGCCGGTCGAGGAGCGGTGCATCCCCTGGCTCGAGCTGGTGGCCGCGCGCGAGGTGATGTCGGTGGCGTCGGTCCGCGAGATCGCCGCCATCGTCTCGATCGAGGGGCGAACGCTGGGCGCCGGGGTTCCCGGCGAGTGGACCCGCCGGCTCTTCCGTCGCTATCGCGAGCGGGCGCTCGGGAGAAACGAGGGGAGCGCGGCGAGCGCGCTCAGCGAGAACCGAGCGACCCGGCGCGGCCGAGGCAGGTCCGCACCTCGCTCGCGAAGGGCGGGTTGACCCGCAGCAGCTGGCGAATCTGGACGCGAAGCTGCGCCTGCAGATCGACGTCGGCGGGGCGCTTGGCGAGATCGCGTGCCGCCTCGCGCGCGCGCGGCGCGGCGTCGAGGCGATGCTTGAGCACCGTCGCCAGCCTGAGCAGGTCGGCGGGCAACGACGCGGCGAGCTTTTCCACGGACCCGTTGGCGATCAGCGGCAGCCACGGCAGCACCTGCTCCATGAGCCGCGAGGCGAGATCGGTCACCTCGCCGGTGCCCATCGGCTCCTCGAAACGCGCGCTCGACGACGCGGCCAGCTCGTCGTCGAGCGGCTCCTCCGCCTCTTCCTCCAGCGGATAGAGACGCTCGAGCGTTTCCGCCACCGCAGGATCGCTGGCGAGACGCGGTTCGATTCGCAGCCCGGTGGCGGCGCGCAGATCGTCCAGCGCGTAGAGGTTGTCGGGATCGGTCATCGCCACCACGACGCTGCGGTCCTCCCCGAGCGCGAACGGGATGGCGTTGGTCTGCCGCGCCGTGGCGGCGGTGATCAGCGAGGCGGCGGCGGGATCGATCCACTGCTCGCGCAGCAACACGGGCTCGACGTTGATCCGCCGCGCGAGGAACGCCAACAACACGCGCTCCTCGATGTAGTTGAGCTTGAGCAGCACCGTCCCGAGACGCGTCCCTTCCTCTTCCTGCCAGCGGAACGCTCGCGCGAGCCGCGACGGGTCGATCAGCCCCGCGTTGAGCAGCTCCTGGCCGAGTCGCTTGGCGGGCCTCAGGGTCACGACGACGAACGACCTCCCCGCTGCGCGGGCTCGCGTGCCTCAATCACAGCGTACGAACGAGGCCTCGAAAGCGGTGCGCGCGAAACCCACCTTGTTCTTGATCGCGGTCCGTTCCACGGTCTTCATCTCGAGGGAGAACCGACCGGCCGCGCGCGGCTCGAGCGTGGAAGGGATCGGGGTCACGGTTCGCCGCTCGAGCACGCGATCGGATTCGTCGTAGTCGACGAAATCCACGGTCACGCCGCGCGCCGTGCCGCTGCCGCCATTCACCACTTCGCCCTGGTAGATGGTCTTGGTCCCCTCGACCAAGCTCTTGCGATTGCGGAAGATCAAGCGGCACGAGCCCTCGGGCTTGGCGCGCTCGTCGCGGCCGCGCTCCCGGGCGGACTCGCGCGCCGCTCCGTCGTCCGGCGCCGTGCTCGGCGCTGGGCTCGACGGCGCAGGCGGCGTACCCGGGACGATCTCCTCGGCCTGAGAGCGGCGCGCGGCCGGCACCTTCGACGGTGTGTCGACGAAGTGCACCTTCCCGTCCTCGTCCACGTAGCGGTAGAGCGCCTGCGCGGCGGCTCGCTCGGGAACGATGGACGAGCCGAACGCGACGACCGCGGCGATGACCACGCGCAGCACGAACGCGGTCGGACGTCGCGCGGGGTTCGCCGATCCCACCACCGCGCTCTTTCGACCTCAGAGGTGGAACACGAAGGTGACGCCGTACGTCACGATGTCGCCGTCGGAACGCACCGAGAAATCGTCGTTGGGAAAGAACGCCGGGTCCGCGAGGCCGTTCGGGTCCGGCAGCACCAGCTCGCCGGCACCGCCCAGGTTCGAGCTCTCGCCGACCTGCACGTTGCGCTCTTGGATGGTCACCCACTGCAGGTGCGCCGCCACGTCGAGCAAGCCGTCGAAGAGACCGTAGTAGCCGATGGCGCCGGAGCCCACGTAGCGATCGCCCGGGTCCGACGTGAAGTCGAAAGCCGAGTCGGGCGTGGGAGTCGGATCCCACCAGAAGCCGACGTCCACCCGCAGCGGCTCGACGGGTCGGTACTCGATCCCGGTACGGATGCTGTGGATGCTCTGCCAGCCCTTGCGACGGATCACGAGCCGCTTGTAGCCGGAGGAGATGAGCGTCTCCGAGAGGCCGTCGCCGCCGATCCGGACCACGTCGTTGTTTCGACCGCCCGACCAGTCCACCCAAACCCAGTCCGCGGCGACCATCCACTGATCGGTGATGCGATAGCTCGCACCCACCCCCGCCTCCTGGGGCAGCTTCATCTTCTCGCGATAACGCTCGGTGTCGCCGCGGAACTGGAGCGCCTGGAAGATCGGGTTCTTCTCGACGCCGGGTTCGAAGACGCTCTGGATCCGCCCCTCGAGGTCGGGAGTCATGGAGCTGCGATAGGTCACGCCGATGCGCAACTGCTCGTCGGGGAAGAACATCAGGCCGACGCGGAAGCCGGGCGTCTGGAAGTCGAGGTTGACGTCGTTGACGGGCGAGAGCCCGGTCGGAAATTCCTGGTCGGGCGTGATGAGCGTATAGCCATCGTCCACGCCGTTCTTGGTCGAGGCGATCCCGCACAACGCGTTGTCCGGCACGCCGAACAAGAGGCGGCACGAGGCACGGCCGACCGCGCCGTCACCGATGATGGTCTTGAACCAGATGTCGTTGGCGATCTGCAGGTCGAAGCCCAGACCGATCGACAGCCACTCGGTGGCGCGAATCGCCACCGACGGCGACCAGTTGATGAAGATGAGGCCCAGCTCCGCGGCGGAGTAGCGCGCATCGCCGAACGTGCTCGGAAACTGCGCCGCACCGGCGAACGGGACCTGGATCGGCAGCGGCACGACGTAGAGCCGATCGCCGATCTCGAAGCCGAACGGCGTGAACGGAGTCGGCGTCCACTCGGGAAAATCCGAGTCCATGTGGATGGTCTGGCCGGGCACGAGCTTCGAGTCGGCGTTGAAGATCGGCTCCTGATAGCGCAGCCGGATCGACGAAACGTTGACGCTGAACATCGAGTCCGAGCCGCGCTGACCGATGAGCTGCGTCAACCCCGCCGGGTTGTAGTAGTTCGCCGAGAGGTCGTCGGCGACGCCGATGAACGCGTTGCCGAGCCCGGTCGCGCGCGAGCCCATCCCCAGCGTCTCGATCCAGGAAGCGCGTGCGACGTCGGCCGCGGCGATGCAACCGAGGCTGGCTGCGACTGCGAGCGCCGCGATGCGGCGGCCCATCCGAGGCTCGTTCCGTTTCAATGCGCCCTCCAGCGAGAAGTTGACCTCTCCTACATCCCTTCACCCGCCAAAGTCAAACCACCTCCCGCCTGTCGACACGCCCGGAACCCATGTCGGAACGAGGGTTTGCGCGCAGCGACTCGAGTGACGCCGCTTGGCCCTCGGGGGTCGCATCCGGTAAACGTGGGGGCCCCGCCAAGCGCTCGAGCAACGCCCCGCCCGGGGGCGACGAGCGCCGCGCGGGAGCGGCCGCGCATGCGATCGGACGTCCGAACCAGCCGCCGACTCTCGCCCTGGCGTTCGCCCTGGCTGCTCGTCCTCGCGCTCGCGGCGGCCGCGTCCGCGTGCGACCGGGGAGACTCGCGCAAGCCCGCCGGGGGCTCCGAGCGGCGCTCGATCGAAGACGTGCTGAGCGACGCCCGCGCGCGCGCCCCACGTCCCGCGGACAACCTCGAGACGCGCGTGCGTGCGGTGATCGCCAACCTGAGGCTGGCGCGCCGCCAGATGGTGCAGACCACCGAAGGCGAGGCCGAGCGATTGCCGCGGGAGGTGATCGAGCTGAGCCGGCTGGGTCGCGCCGTGATCCCGCTGCTGGACCCGATCCTCACCGATCCGGTGCCGGACACGCGCTATTACGCGTTGCAGATCCTCGCCGACGTCGGCGATCAGCGCGAGCTGGATCGCTTTCTTCGCGCGCTCGGCGACGACGACGCCGGCGTCGTGCGGGTCGCGTCCGAGGCCCTGGGCCGCCATCGCAACGCCGAGACCCTGCCGCTCATCTTCCAGGCGCTCGAGGAAGGCCGTGTCCGCCAGGTGCGCTGGGGGAGCGTGCTCAAGCCGCCCAAGCCCTTCGATCGCGACCAGGTTCCCTATCTGGTTCGTCGCTTGACGGACGAGCGTCCCGAGATCCGGATCTCGGCGGCGATCGCCCTCAACCGGATCACGGGACAGGATTTCGGGTTCGATCCGTTCGCGACCGAAGCCGAGCGGCGCCGCGCGGTGATGCGGTGGGAAAGCTGGTGGTCGAGCGGGGGGCGGGCGGAGACGACGCCGCCGGCGCCCGCAGCCGAGGGGCCTCGCGGCGGTCAACCGCGCGCTTGACACTCGTTTCCGGCGAGTTGGACAATCGCCGCACCCGCTCTCGCGACACCGCTCGGACCCTCGATCGAGCACGGATCTCGCCCCCGTTGGGTCCCGAACGGTAGCCGACGTGAAAGCACTCCTGATCGACGCCTACAACCCGCCGTCTTCGACGGCAGGGGCTTACTCCACCTTCCTGGAACCGATGCCACCCATCGCCATCGCCTACGTGGCGGGGGCGCTGGAAGCGGGCGGCCACGAGGTCGCGTTCTACGACCAGGTCGCCGACCGCGGCGATCCGGTGCGTCTGGAAGAGACGCTCAAGCGCGTTCGCCCCGACATGGTCGGGCTGTCGGCGGTCACGCCTTCGGCAGCCGCGAACTTCCGCACGGCGCAGGCGGTGCGCAAGGTGCTTCCCCAGGTGCCGATCGTGATGGGGAACATCCACGCCGACATCTTCTACCGCTCGATCCTCGAGCGCGGCCTCGCCGACGTGGTCGTCCACGGCGAGGGCGAGGTCACCGTCGTCGATCTCGCCAACACGCTCGAGCGCGGCGGGGACCTGGCGGCGGTGCAGGGCATCAGCTTCCTGCGCGATGGCCAGGTCCTGCGCACGCCCACCCGTGCGTTCGTGCAGGACATGGATTCGCTGCCCAAGCCGGCCTGGCACCTCTTCCCGATCGACGGCTATCGCATCTTCGCGTTCGCACGCGTTCAGGAGCCGGGCACGCTCATCAACGGATCGCGCGGCTGCCCGTACGCCTGTACGTTCTGCAGCCTCAAGATCATGGGGCACAAGCGCCGCGTCCGCAGCGCCAAGAGCCTGGTGGACGAGATCGAGTGGTTGCACTCGGAGTTCGGCTATCGCCAGGTTTCCTTCACGGATCCCATCTTCCCGATCACGCGCAAGGAAGGCCTCGCGTTCTGCCACGAGATGGTGCGGCGCGGTCTCCACGAGAAAGTCGTGTGGGTGACCGAGACCCGCGTCGACAACGTCGATCCGGAGCTGCTGGACGCGATGTCGGAGGCTGGCTGCCGCCGGATCATGTACGGCTTCGAGACCGGCGACGAGGACGTCCTCGACAGCATCAAGAAGAACTTCTCGCTCGAGCGCGCTCGCGAGGCGGCGCGCTGGAGCCGCAAGGCGGGCATCCAGGTCATCGGCTTCTTCATGATCGGCATGCCGCACGACACGCCCGAGCGGATCAAGCGCACCATCGACTTCGCGTGCAACACCGGCATCGACTTCGCGAAGTTCACGGTGTTCGTGCCCTATCCGGGAACGGACGACTACGCGCTGCTCGACGGCATGGGCGATTGGGTGGAGACCGGCTTCTCCGAGGACGAGACCATCTGGGAGCGATTCACCAGCTACCCGACCAAGCAGAACGTGCCGATCTACATCGCGCCGGCGCTCACCAACGAGAAGCTGATCCGGCTGCAGAAGCTGGCGCTCTTCCGCTTCTACGCGAACCCCAAGATGCTCTTCCATCACCTGGTGCGCGTGCGCTCGATCAAGCTCTCCGAGATGGTGAAGGGCGCCGCGGTGATCCTCGACCTGCCGCGTCTCGCCGCCGCGTGAGCTCGGCGCGCACCGCTCCTCTCGCCGATCCCCAGCGCAAGCCGAGCGATCCCGCCGCATCGCTCGGCGCCTGGGTCGAGCTGGCGCGCCCCTTCACGCTGCTGGCGCCGGCCCTGGGGATCGCCTCCGCGGCCGCGGCGGCGATCGGCGCGGTCGCGCGCGGCGTGGTTCCGCCGCTCGGCACGGGGGCGGTGGCGGCCCGAGTCGTGGTGGCGATGCTCGTCGCCGCGACCCTCAACGCCGCGTCGAACGCCCTCAACCAGGTGACGGACCTCGACGCCGATCGCATCAACAAGCCCGCGCGCCCGGTCCCGTCTGGCCGGATCTCGGCGCGCGCAGCGCTCGGCGCGTCGCTGGCGGCGTACGCGGCGGCGATCGCAGGCGCAGCGTGGGTGGGCGGCGCGTGCCTCGGCGCCGTGCTCGGCGGCGCCGCATGCACCATCGCGTATTCGGCGCCGCCGCTACGGTTCAAGCGTTTCGGCTGGCTCGCGAACGCGACCATCGCCGCATCGCGCGGGCTGCTGCTCACCGTCGCCGGCTGGTCGAGCGTGGCGCGCGTCGGCTGCGTGGACCCGTGGTGGATCGGCGCCACGATGGCGCTCTTCCTGCTGGGGGCCGCGTCCACCAAGGACTTCGCCGACATCGAGGGAGACCGCGCCGCCGGCTGCCTCACGCTCCCGGTTCGCCACGGCGTTCCCGGGACGATCCGTCGCATCCGCGCCGCGTTCGTGTGGCCGTTCCTGCTGCTTCCCCTCGGCGCGGTCACCGGGGCGCTCGCCGGCAATCCGTGGATCCTCGCCGTCGCGGGCGTGGGGCTCGCCGGGCTCGGCCGCTCCATCGTCGCCCAGCTCGAACGCGAGCCGCTCCGGATCGATTCGTCGGGAAATCACGTCACGTGGCGACGCATGTACCTCGCCATGCTCGCGACCCAGGTGGCGGTGGCGGTGGCGTATCTGTGGCCCGCGGCGCACGGGTTTTGACGGCGACCGACCACGATGCTACGAACGCGGCCCATGCGCGAGGCTGGGAGATCACGCGCGAGCGTCGCTCGCCCGAGCACCGCTCGCGTGAAACCGCTGCGGATCGGCTACTTCGGAGCCGAGGGGAGCTACTCGAGCTTCGCCGCCGCGCGTCGCTTCGCTCGGCAAGGCGCCGAGACGCGACCGTACCCCTTCATGGCCGACTTGATCCGCGACCTCACGTCGAACGCGCTCGACGGCGCGGTGGTTCCCATCGAGAACTCGATCGGCGGCTGGGTGGTCGACATCCTGGATCTGATCCACAGCGACGGCTATCGCGCCGGCGGCTTCCGGGTGGTGGAAGAGGTCACCATCCCGATCGTGATCTCGCTGGCCGGATTCACCGCGATCGAACGTGCACGGCGCCTCTACACCCACCGCTACTCGCTGCGCTGCGCGCGCGATTGGTTGCGCGAGACCCGTCCCGACATCGAGATCGTCGAGGTCCACAACACCGCGGAGGCGGCGGCACAGGCGGCGCGCGATCACGATGCCGTGGCGTTCGCCCACCGCAACGCCGCCGAGCAGCGCGGGCTGCCGATCCTGATCGACGCCGTGCCCGTGCGCGAGGAAAACGCCACCCGCTTCTTCGTGGTGGCTCGCAAGGCGCTCTCGCGACGACGCCCCACCAAGAGCGCGCTGCTCTTCACGCTGCGCGACCGGCCGGGCGCGCTGCATCGCGTGCTCGGCGTCTTCGCGCGCGAACGACTCAACCTGAGCCGGCTCCATTCGCACGCGCTGGGCGCGGCGCTCGACGCCTACTCGTTCTTCGCCGAGATCGAATCGCCCGCCAGCAGCGCCGCGATGAAGCGCGCGCTGGCACGGCTGCCGCGCGCGACCTCGCAGCTCGAGGTGGTCGGCTCGTTCCCGGTCATCGCGGTCTGAACGCCGCTGGCCGCACCGCTCCCGGCGCACGATGGCGCCGGCGGTCGGCGCGCGCCGGCCGATGCTCCAGGGCTCCCGCGGCGCCGGCTATGCGTCGTACCAGTCGGGCTTTCGAAGCACGGTGTACGCGTCGTGCCGGAAGCGGAAGAGCGATTGCTTCACCGACGAGAGCGCCACCCGCGCGGCGACGATGAGCCACCACACGTACATGTGGCGCTTGTATTTCTTGGAGCTGGTGAGACCGCGCACGAGCCAGCGCAGATTCACGTACTTCTTGTTCATCCGGTAGAGCAGATACGAGATCTCGTCGCGGCTCAGGTACTTCGACGGCATGACCGGAGTCATCCAGTCGAACTTGTTGAAGTCCTGCTCCTCGATCCAGCCTTCCGAGATCGCCTGATCCCAGATGGCGGTGCCGGGGATCGGCGTGATCGGGTGGAAGCCCGGGTAGTCGAGGTCGAGATCCCGCGCCAGCTCGACCTGCGCCATCATCGACTGCTCGGTCTCGTCGCGTATGCCGACGATGAACGTGGCCTGACGGAACACGCCGGGATACTTGCTCTTGAGGATCTGGAACGCGTCGCGCACCAGCTTGCCGTTGTAGAAGCCCTTCTCGAAATCCTTGAGCTCGGGGTCTTCGGCGCGCTCGACGCCCACGCAGAGGTGGCAGAGCCCCGAGCGCACCAGCTTCTCGAGGATCCCCTTGCGCTCGTCGCGCACCAGCGCATCGGCGCGCATGAACGCGAACCAATGGAGGTCGCCCAGATCACGCGACAACACTTCCTCGGCGAACGCCTCGTTCCAGCGCGGGTCCATGTTCCAGGACTCGTCGACGAAGACCAGGCAGCGCTTGCCGTAGCGGTGATAGACGAGATCGATCTCGTCCACGGTCTGCTGCACGGTCTTGTTGCGCCAGCGCGGCGTGTAATGGACCTTGTCGTCCTCGCCGACCTCCACGTCCGCCATCTGCGTCCACCAGCCGCAGAACGAGCAGCGGCTCACGCAGCCGCGGCTGTGGTGCATGGTCATGCCGCCGGGCGAGAAGAGATACTTGCCCTTGCCGTAGTGCTCCATCGGCATGAGGTCGTAGGCGGGCATGGGGAGCGTGGCGAGATCCGGGATCAGCGCGCGCGGCTTGGTGCGCACGATCGCGCCGTCGCGCTTGAAGGCCACGCCGTCGACGGTCGCCAGATCGGTGCCGCCGTTCTCCCAGAACGACAAGAGCGAGCTCAGCGTGACCTCGCCCTCGCCGAGGACCAGCGCGTCGACGTCCGTCTGATCCAGCGTCTGGCGGACCAGATTCGAGAAATGCGAGCCGCCGAGCACGACCTTGATGCGCCGGTCGACCTGGTGCGCGAGGTCCACCACCTTGAGCGCTTCGCCTGCGTAGAGCGCGTGGTTCTCGCCAACCGCGATCACGTCGGGCCGGTCGCGCTCGATCTCGTTGCGCAGCGATTGCCAGCCCATCTGGATGGGCTGGCAGTCGAGGATCTTCACGTCGTGCCCCTGGGCGCGCGCGTACGCACCCAGGCACGCGAGCGATTGAGGCAACAGCCAGTTGTCGTCTTCGTTGACGAACGGCCAGTAATATCGTGGCGGCGAAACCAGCAGCAGCTTCATTGGGATGGAAGAGAGAGCGGCGCGGACGGCTTCGCAGCGGGGATGGCCACCGTAAGCCGCGCCGCGCGAGGGAGTCAAATGCGCGGTCGCGCCGCGCACGGCGGCGCGCCGCGGTTGGCGATGGCGCCTGCAGAGCCCTACGCTTGGCCTGCTGCGCCGGGGGTTGTCGCGCCATGTGGATCGAGCCGCTCGCCCGCACCGACGAGAGATCCCCGCCCCCCGCGGCGACTCCCGACGATCGACGCCTGCTCGCCGATCTCACGGCGCGCACCGCGCTCGAGACACTCGCGCCGTCGCCGGGCGAGCCGCGCAACCGGCTGCGCCAGCGCGCTCTCGAGCTGGCGAGCGCGGGGCAGCTCGCCGTCGAGTGGAGCTCGTTCGCCGTCGCGCCCATCGAGCCGCGCGGCCGCGAACGGGACAACGCACGCGGCGAGGAACGCGAGCGCAGCGCGCATCCCGAGTGGTATCGTTTCCTCGACGCACGCGCGCCCAATCACGCACTCAAGCGCATCGAGGCCGAGCTCTACCTCGGCCACCTGCGGCGCCACCTCGGCGACCTCGGCGAGCACCCGCGCCTGCTCGATCTGGG
>JAXLQJ010000057.1:0-47563 GCA_046331705.1 bacterium
CAGGTACGCTTGCACGAGGATCCTCCGAGCGGCGCTCGCATCGCCACGCGCGTAGGCACTCACTCCGTCCCGGAGATCCTGGCGCGCGAGAGCGAACCGGCTCTCCTCGTCTCGCTCGAACGGTGCCCGGCCCCGCAGCCACGCGAGGACCGCTTCGCCCTGATCCGACGGAAGATTGGGAAACGCCGCGAGGATCTCCCGCTCCGTGAGCTGCGACAAACGGCTCGCCGTGGCCGCGACGGGGTTTCCGGCCTCGGCCATGATCCGGCGTCCCACTTCGCTCTTCCCGCTCTGGTGCCGTAGCGCGAGCACGTAGAAGGCGAGGTCCCAGCGATCGGACGCAGCCACCGTGTCGAACGACGGCATGGCGGTGCCCTTCACGCCGAACGTGAGGGCATGGAAGGCGCGAAAGGGCGACACCTCCGCTACCCGCTCACGATCGAGGAAGTTCGCGGGATGGGGATCGAGCGTGGCTGCCTTGGTGGTCTGTGCGTCACCGCGCTCGCCGTGACAATCGACGCAGCCGAGCTCGCGGTAGAGCTGGCGCGCCCTTGCGAGATCCGGCACCCCGGCAGGCTCGAGCACGAGCCCTTGCTCTTCCACAATCCGGCGCCGCAGCGAACGGCACGCCTCGTGGACCGTGTCAGGACGGGCGTGCTCCGCGAGCAACCGCGCGAGCTGGCTCAGGTCTCGGCGAACCGGATCCTCCTCAGAGAGACCAGCCTCTCCGGCGAGCTGGCCCGCGTCCGTAACCAGAGACGCTTGCTCGTGGTACTCGCTTTCGTCCGTAATGGTGCCGTCCGCTCCGACGGCACCCGCATAATCGGACGCGATGTAGTCGAGGATCCCCACCACCTGCCGGAGTTCCGACTCGTCCACGGCGTGCGCAGCGGGCGTCGAGATCACGAACACCACGAGTGCGGCGATCGCGATCCGCCGCGCGAGCATGTGGGCGATCGGTGCGGGCTGCACAGGACCTCGGGTCGAGGCGTCAACCACGGGTGCGCCTTCGCTCACGTGCAGGGACCTCGAGCGCGCTGAGGATCGAACAGTCGCGCGTCGGCCGATCTCCACGGCAGGACTCGACGAGCTCCCGAAGCGAAGCCTCGATCGCGCGCAGGTCGCGGATCTTCTCCCGAATCGCTTTCGCCTTTTCCGCCGCCGCCTCGCGGATCGCTGAGCAATCCGCGGTTTCGTCACTCCGCAGGCGAAGCAGGTCTCGGATCTCGTCGAGCGTGAACCCCAGGCGCTGCGCACGCTTGATGAATTGCACCCGCTGCACCGTCTCCGCCGGATATTCGCGATAGCCCGAGGGCCGCCGCTCGGGTTGCGGCACGAGATTGCAGCGCTCGTAGTACCGAAGCGTCTGGACGCGCACACCGGCCTGTTGCGCGACGTCACCGATCTTCACGGGAGATCCCCTCGAACGTATCGCTTCGAGTATCGACTCTATACCCAGGTGTAGGGTCAAGAGCGGAGAGGTGCGATTCGGAAACTCCAACGGACGCTGGGCGCGCGTCACCGAACAGCCGCGATCACCCGGCACGTCGTAGCCGCCGAGAAACGTACCCATTTGGACTCCTGCATCGGCATCGGCTCGTGTCCCCCGCGAAACGCCTGGGTCCCCAGGGCGCGGTTCTTGCGTTGATGGCGGGCGTCGGAGATGTGCTGGTCCTGACCGCGGGAGTGCGACCTAATTCTCCGCACGGCCGCGAGGGGTCGGCGCACCGAAACCACGGCCAAGGAGCCGCCAACATGGTCGAGAAGAACACTGGAGTCTCACGGAGCTTAATGGCGGCCTTCATCGTCGCGCTGGCCCTCGGAGCCGGGATTGGGTGCGGCGGCTCGAACGGTAACGGGGCGAGTCTGATCTACCCCGCGTTCGCCGACGACAACGGCGACGGCATCAACGACTTCGTCGAGGCCTCCACACACGACCCCGGTGCCACACCCCGAATGATGGGTCCCGGCATGGGGCCAGGAATGGGCCCAGGAAACGGGCCAGGCTGGCCGTCGAGCCCGGTTTCACCTGGCGCGTGGGCACCAGCAGGCCACCCGTTCGTCGACGCGAACCACGACGGCATTTGCGACTACGCCCAGAACGGCAGCGGCACCTGGCACGGGCCGGGTTTCGTCGACCAGAACGGAGACGGATTCCCCGATTACTGGCAGCCCGGCAGCGCGTCCTATGGAATGAACGGCGGGATGATGTTCATCGACCGCAACGGGAACGGCATCAACGACTACGTCGAGCAGCAAGGGCACCAAGGGTACGGCCACGATTTCGTGGATCGGAACCACGATGGTATCTGCGACTACGCGCAATCCGGCCGGATCGACACCTGGCACGGACCGAACTTCGCCGACCAGGATCACAACGGCACTTGCGATTGGTGGCAGCAGGGCCAGCCCGGCTGGTGGTACATGGGACCCGGTGGATGGTGTCCGGGCTGGTGACGGCCATCCAGCCGTTCACGGCCCGCAGTCGTCGCCTCCCCACTCAAGCCGGTGCGCCGGCGGCGTGGTAAGCCCGTTCTCGTGCTGCTCCGCACCAGCTTGCTCTTCGTGCTCACCGCGATCTGCGAGATCGTGGGGTGCTTCCTGCCCTACCTGTGGATCAGGCGCAACGGTTCGCCGTGGCTCCTCGCTCCCGCCGCCGGATCACTAGCGCTGTTCGCCTGGCTGCTCACGCTCCACCCCACCGGTGCAGGTCGAACGTACGCGGCGTACGGCGGCGTCTACGTGGCGACCGCCGTCGCGTGGCTTTGGCTCGTCGAGGGCCAGCAGCCGGATCGGTGGGACCTCGTGGGTGCTTCCGTGTGCATCGCCGGGATGGCGATCATCGTGCTCGCGCATCGTTGAGCCGATGAGAGCGCCGTCATAGCCGAGCGGTGTTCGGGACGGTCCTCCGAACAGGATCGGTGGCCAGCGCGGTCCACCGTGCCGGCGTGCACCGGGAAACGTTCACCCTGCGAATGCCATCTAGCGTCACATCTCGGAGCTGTACGGGCGCCCAACCCTCGAGCGTCTCAGGGAGCGCTTACCGAGCGCGTGCGGAACCTCCGGGCGGCGGGCCAGCGAGGACGGCGCCTCCAACCAACGGCGAACAGGCGAGAACGGGAGCGCAGCGCCGACTCATGCTTCATCTGTCGTCGACACACGGCGCTGGCGCCTGACGGCTGAGGTGCAATCCCGGTCAGGGCGACTCGCGACTGTCCCCTGCGTGGCATCGGCCCTCGGCCTACCACGAGAGCTTCTCGCATCCTCGATGGTCGTTGGGCTCGACCTGAATCGTCGCGTGATGGATGCCGAAGCGCTCTTCCAGCAGCGCCTGCGCGGCTAGAAGGAGCTCGCCGAAATCGGTGCCCGGCTTGGCTTTCAGGTGTGCCGACAGCACTTCCATGTCCGACGTGAGCGTCCAAACGTGCAGATCGTGGACCTCCGCGACTCCCGGCAACAAGCTCAGCTCCCGCTCGACCTTCGCGACGTCGATGTGGGGTGGCGCCTCCTGGATCAGGATCCGAACGGCTTGCCGCGCCAGTTTCAAGGTGCGCGGCACGATGAAGAGGCCGATACCCGCACCGACGATCGGGTCCACGTAGGGCCAACCGGTCAGGGCCAACACGGCCGCCGCCACGATCACGCCGACTGACCCGAGCGTGTCCGACAAGACCTCCAGATAGGCACCTTCGACGTTGATGCTTTCCTTTGAACCGGACCGTAGGAGAAGGAAGGCCACGATGTTCGCCGCGAGGCCTGCGACTCCCACCACCAGCATCGGGACGCCGAGAACACGCACCGGCTCACGGAAGCGCTCGACCGCCTCGTAGAGCACGTACCCAGCCACCCCCAAGAGCAGCACAGAGTTCGCGAGCGCCGCGAGGATTTCGAGGCGGTAGAGCCCGAACGATCGTTGCCGGTTGGTCGTGGAGGTGCTCGCCGCGTGGATGGCTGCCAGCGCCATCGCCAGCCCTGCCACATCGGTAAGCATGTGCCCAGCATCCGAGAGCAAGGCCAGGGACCGAGTCAGGACGCCCGCAATGAACTCGATGCCGCAGAAGCTCGCGATCAACGCGAGTGCCCACTTCAAGTGACGTTGATAGCGCGCCCCGGCCCGTGTGGCCGCCGAAGCGCTCGCGTGCTCGTGCCCATCCGACATGTTTCAGACCGTCAGCCTCGGACGGTCCATCGCCACAATCCACTCCACGGTAGCGTCGCGGTCGACGCCACCCCGGATGAAGCGTGCTATCGCGCGCTCATGCATGGATCGCTCTCCTTCCGATTGCCGAGAGCTTCACCTGGCCCGCTTCGATCGTCGGCCTTCTCCACCCACGAGCCAGCCTCCACCGATATGTTCGGATCCACTCGTATCGCAACGCTCGTCGCGTCGAGGAACCCCACGACTTCGCCCTCGCCGACTCGGATCGTCTCGCACGACTTATGGAGCTTGACTGGGCGATGTCGCGGTCGCGCTCTACACCGACGCTCGAGGATCGACACCCGATCCCCAACCGCAAGCGCAGGCCCCGTAACGGACACGTGCGCAAGACCCCCGGCAATCGCCTCCACCCAGCCGCTCGACCGCGGCGCGCACCCGTTGCTCGCCCCGACGACTACCACGGCGACCGAGATGGCCGTCGAAATGCATTCTCCCAGTCGGGACACCTTCACCGAGCCGATCATGCTTCCGCCTCCCCGGAGTCGAGCTCGGTGGTCGGCGGTGGTTCGGGCAGATCGGTCATCGGCTTCCCACCCCTACGCTCGAAGACGTTGTAGAGCGTCGGCAAGATGAAGAGCGTCAATAGCGTCGAGCTCACCAAGCCCCCGATCACCACTGCCGCCAGCGGCTTCTGGATCTCGCTTCCCGGACCGGTCGCGAAGAGCATCGGGATCAGGCCGAGCGCCGCAACGCTCGCTGTGATCAGCACCGGCCGCAGCCGCAGCACGGCTCCCTCGATGACCGCCTCCTCGACGGGGCGACGCTGGCGTCGTAGCTCGTTGAAGTAGCTCACCATCACCACACCGTTGAGCACCGCCACGCCGAAGAGCGCGATGAAGCCGACACTGGCGCTGACGCTCAGGTTGAACCCGCCTACGACGAGCGCCACGATCCCCCCGATGAGCGCGAAAGGGATGTTGAGCACGATCAAAAGCGACTGCTTCACCGAGTTGAACGAGGTGAAGAGCAACAAGAAGATGAGCCCGATGGTCGTCGGTACGACCACGGCAAACCGACGCATCGCGCGCTGCTGGTTCTCGAATTGGCCACCCCAAGTCATGAAGTAGCCCGTCGGCAGTCGCACCGAGGCCTCGATCTTCTCCTTCGCCTCTTTCACGAAGCCTCCAACATCCCGGCCCGTCACGTTGACCTCGATGACGATCCTCCGCTGCGCGTTCTCGCGGCTGATCTGTGCCGGACCCTCGACCCGCTCGACTCGCGCGAGCTGCCCCAGTGGGATGAGTGCACCCCGTGGTGACGGGATGAGGATGTCTCGGATCGGTCCGACGTCGTCACGCGCGCTCTCCGGGAAGCGCACCGCGAGGGCGAACGCCTTCTGGCCCTCGTAAACGGTGCTCGCGGTCTTCCCACCGATCGCCATCTCGATGACGTCTTGCACGTCCGCGACATTGATCCCGTGCCGAGCGAGCTTGTCACGGTCGATCTCGATGTCGAGGTAGGCGAGGCCGCTTACCTTCTCGACGTTGATGTCCGCGGAACCTCGGACCTTCCCGAGCACCTTGGCAATGCCCTCTCCCGCGGTCTTGAGCGCATCGAGATCGTCCCCGAAGACCTTGATGCCCACCGCTGCCTTGACGCCGCTCACGAGCTCATCGACGCGCAGCGCGATCGGCTGCGAGAAGCTCGACGCCACGCCCGGAAGCTGGGCGAGAGCCTCGCGCATCTCCTCGACCAGCGCTTCCTTGGTGCGCTCGGCGGGCCACTCCTCGTGCGGCTTGAGCGTCACGATCACGTCGCTGACTTCGACACCCATCGGATCAGACGCGATGTCGGCTCGACCGGTCTTCGAGACGACGTCGATCACCTCGGGAAAGCGCTTTAGGATTCGCTCGGCGCGCGTCTGTAGCTCGAGCGACTGCCCGAGCGAAATGCTCGGGATCCGGAACGTCTGCACCGCGATCGACCCCTCATCGAGCGACGGCAGGAACTCCGTACCCAGGCGTGGGACCAGGGCCAGCGCGCCGGCAAGCCCGAGCAGCGCCGGGACCAGCACCGCCCAGGGACGCCGGACCGCGAACCCGAGAGGTGCCCGGTAGAGTCGCTTCAAGGCGCGGATATGCACCGGCTCGACGTGCCCGTGCTGCTCCTTGAGGAAGAGCGTGCAGAGCACCGGAACCAGCGTGAACGACAGCAGGAGCGAACCGAGGAGCGCGAACGAGATAGTGAACGCCAGCGGGGCGAACATCTTCCCCTCGAAGCCCTGCAACGTGAAGAGCGGCAGGAACACGACGATGATAATGACGATCCCGAAGACGATCGGGCGCCCCACCTCCTGCGACCCATAGAGCACGATGGCGCGCTTTCCCGCGTGTCCGGGCGTGTGCCCCTCGCCGCCTTCGGTCAGATGGCGGTGAACGTTCTCGACCAGCACCACTGCGCCGTCGACCATCATGCCGATGCCGATCGCGAGACCTCCCAGCGACATCAGGTTCGCGCTCAGCCCGTACCAACGCATCATGATGAACGCGAAGAGCGCCGCGAGCGGCAACACCAGCGTCACGATCAGGGCGCTTCGCAAGTCGGCGAGCAGCACCACCAGCACGATAAGAACGAAGATTGCCCCCTCCTGGAGCGCCTTCGTGACGGTGTGAATCGCCTTCCGAACCAGGTCTGTGCGGTCATAGAAGGGCACAAGCTCCACACCCGGCGGGAGTGCCTTCTGGATCGCAGGCAGGCGATCCTTCACCGCGTTGACGACGTCGCGCCCACTCGCTCCCTTGAGCATGAGCACGATGCCAGCCACCGCTTCGCCTTCCCCGTTGGATGTCACTGCTCCCTGGCGGAGCTCGGCGCCGATCCCCACGCGCGCTACATCCCGCACATACACAGGCGTGTGCTCGTGGGTCGCGACCACGATGTTCTCGATGTCGCGGGCGTTCTGCACGAGCCCCAGTCCGCGCACCACGTACTGCTCGGACTTGTGCTCGATGAAGTTGCCGCTCGCGTTCGAGTTGTTCTTCTCGAGCGCCTCGAACACCTCGCCGAGGCCGAGGCCATACGAGACAAGCCGATCGGGATCGACCACCACCTCGTACTGCTTCACGAAACCACCGAACGAGTTCACGTCCGTCACGCCAGGAACGGTGCGGAGGATCGGCCGCACGATGTAGTCCTGGATGGTTCTGAGCTCTGTGGCGTCGTAGCCCCCGGTGCGACTCACCAGCGTGTACTGGAAGATCTCTCCCAGGCCCGTGGTGATCGGCCCAAGCTCGACCTCGACACCGACCGGCAGGCGATCTCGAGCCGACTGGACCTTCTCCGACACGAGCTGCCGGGCGAAGTAATCGTCCACGCCATCCTCGAAGCCCACCGTGATCGCGGTGAGACCGATCTTCGAGACCGAGCGCACCTCGGTGAGCCGTGGAAGTCCTGCCAACTCGACCTCGATGGGACGGGTGATCAGTTTCTCGACCTCGGGCGGCGACATCCCGCCGGCGGTCGCCAACACCTGGACCTGCACGTTGGTCACGTCGGGGAAGGCGTCGATCGGAATCTGTCGCAGAGCGAGGCCACCAAAAGCGATGAGCAGTGCCGTGGCGATGATCACCAGCAGGCGTTGATGGACCGCGAAGCTCAGAATGCGGTTGATCATCGTTCACTCCTCTCCCAGCTCGCCCTTCAACATCTCGGACTTGAGGATGAAGCTGCCGTCCGTCACCACGGTCTCGCCTTCCCGGACGCCGTCGAGGATCTGTACCTCCCCCTCTTGCTCCTCCCCGACGCGCACGACGCGACGCTCGAAACGATCTGGGCCGAGCGCCACGAACAGGACTTGATCTCGCTCCTCGGTCTGGAGCGCGCGGTCACTCACGAGCAGCACGTTGGGGACGACCGTGGTCGTGATCTCCAGGTCCGCGAACATCCCCGGCTTGAGCACCCCACGTGGATTCTCGATCTCGGCCCGAATCTCGAGTGTCCTCGAAGCCGCCTCGATCTCGCCCCCCACACGCGCGATGGTGCAGTGGAAGACTTCGTCGGGATACGGAACCACGCGGAACGCGATCTCCTGACCGGACGCCACGAGCCCTGCGTCGCGCTCTCGGACCTCACCGATCACCCAGACCCTGGACGAGTCGCTCACCTCGTAGACGTCCGCGCCACGGTCCACCAGCTCGCCCAGCGTGCGGTTTCGCTCGACCACCCGGCCTGCGATCGGCGACCGAAGCTCGAGCGGCTTCCCAACCAGCTCGGGAGTCTCGACGAGACCCATGACCTCACCGGCGCGGACCGCGTCGCCGATGTCGAAGTTGAGCCGGATGATCCGACCCTCCAGCGTGCTCAGTACCTTCGCGGTGCGGTTCTGGTTGGCCGAGATCCGGCCCGGCACCCGAAGCCGCTTCCGCAGATCCCCTCTCCGCGCAGACTCGGTGCGGATGGTCGCGTTCGCCAAGGCTTCCTTGGTGAGTGTGACGACGCTCGCTTCCGGCGCGAGCGCGTCTGCGCCGCGCTCCTCGGCCAAGGCAGTGCCGCATCCGAAGGCGAGCGACATGACGATGAAGAGAACGGGCGTGCGGGGTGCTGCACGGTGACGGCGAGCGTTCATGGATGAGCTCCTTCGCTCTTGGGCGCCGAGTCGAGCGGCGCTCCGATGGCTTCTTCCAGATCCGCCTGCGCGGTAGCGACCGCGGCGAGGCTCTCGTAGTAGGCGGCGAGGGTGTCGAAGTAGGTCTTCCGCGCATCGAGGTAGATGAGGAATGTCGTGGCGCTTTGGCCGTACCCGCGCTCGGCACGCTCGAGCAGGGACCGCAGGCGTTCCAGGAACTCCGGCGTGTAGAGCGCCACCTGTTCCTGCGCAGCAACGAGCCGTTCGGTCGCCGCGCGCACCGCTCCGCTGAGGTCCCGCTCCAGTCGACCAATCTCGGCACGCGCACGGCGCTCTTCCGCCGTCGCGGTTTCGATCCCGCCGCGGTTCGAGTTCCAGAGCGGCAGCGGAATGGAGAGCCCGATGCCGTAGATCTGTTCGTCTTCGGAAATCTCGGCCGACGGTGCGACCGTGAGATCGGGACTCGATGCGAGCTTCGCGGCGTCGACGCCAAGCCCCGCGGCGTCTGCTTCCATCCGGCTCAATCGCAGCTCGGGATTTCGCTCCAGCGCGAACCCGACCACGTTCGCGGGCAGATTGACCGCGCGCACAGCATCGAGTGAGCCGACCTCGCGGAGGGCCGGCGTCGGCTCCTTCCCGAACAGTGCAAACAGGCCGACCCGCGCCGCGGCAAGCTCGCCGCGAGCCGCGCGCACTCCCCGTTCAGCTTCGAGGACCTCGGCGTCACCCTTGGTCGCCTCGAAGTCCGACCCATACCCAGTGTCGGCACGCTTGCGGGCGGCCTCGGCGAATCGAGTCGCGATTTCTCGCTGTTGCTCGCGAAGCTGGAGGATCTCTCGGGCAGCGAGCACCTCGTAGAACGCGCGGCGCACTCGGATCTCGAGCTGTCCGTAAAACGCCTCGAGCGCCACCTCGCGCTGACGAACGGTTCCGTCTGCGATGGCCTTGCGAAGCGCCCGCTTGCCGGGGAACTCGATCTTCTGAGCGATTTCGATCTCGCCGTGAAAGCCCGTCTCGTTCCCCCCATCGCCCTTCGACACGACGATGCCCGGCGAGAGCGAGAGCTCCGGATTCTCGAGGATGTCGGCAGCGACCGAATCGCCCACAGCCGCTGCGGTCGACGCTCCGAGAAATTCAATCTCGGGGTTCCCCAACCGCGACCACTCCTGCGCACGTTCGAGCGTAAGATCCGACACCACTGCGGATGTCGCATCGGTCGCGACGACGCTCACACCCGCGGGCCTCTCGGCTGGCCCCGCGTGTGCGAGGCACGGCAGCACCATGAGCCCGCACACCACGACGAAGCATCGAATCCACATGAAACGGTCCTCCCCTTCCATCGAGACAGCCGTGACGCCACCTACGGGTGGCGCCGCAGTGGATCGAGATCTGAACCACCCGGCGTTTCGCACCGCGGCCCGCCAGCCCGGACGAGCCGGAGCTGCTGAGGCAAACGGATGACCACGCCGCGAAACCGAGCGACGCTCGGTCTCAGCAGGTGATGTGACGCTGGGTGAGGATCAGATCAGGAGGACGACGGTACCGAGACGGAGACGGTCAGACGAACTCGAGCTCACAGGGAACAGGAGCGACCTCGAGCGATCTGGGGCGGAAATCTGTACTGCTTCCGCGAAGGCAACCGCCGTGAAATCAACCGCTAACGGCTGCCGTTCCGTGCCCGACGGTGGGTCTGCTGATGTAGTACCGAGTCCCCCGTAGAGCGGTACGTCGACGCAAGCGCGTTGCGGACTCGCAAGCGAACGGCCTTCGTCCGCACCGCCACGGGAGACTGTCCAGCAACCAGCCTCCGGGTGTACCGGTTCGATCGCGACGTGGTTGCCCGGCGCGAGACACAGCACGCGATCTGAACTGGTCGCGAGGAAGCTCGCAAGCGCGGCGGTGAGCGCCAACAGCGCTGCTCGTTGTCGAGTGGCCCGGATCATGACCGCGGGAAGATACGTGCAGGACCCGCTAGCCGCAAGGGACGCCGGTCTAGGTACACACGGCTCGAACGGATCGAGTCGTCTCGAACTCGCGCACCGACGCGGACTCGGCCACGCCAGCGTTCACGCCGGCTTTGCTGTGCGACCTCACGGATCTTATCCGCGGATCTCGAAAGCGTTCGACTGCATCGACTCACGGTCCGGTGCGGCGGCCCCGTGTTCGAGCGGAGAGGCGCTGAACGAGCCCGGCTGTCGTGCAGCCACAGAGCCGCATGTCGCCCGGAGCGAAACGGACACGCCTGAGCACGCAGCTCACGACCCTTCACGCCCGCCGGATGTTCGTGGTGATGCCGAGCTGCTCGTGGGGGCATCGCCTTTCCAGCGAGAAGGCACTGCGGCGAATACACGATACGGTGCAATAGTGTACCGATCGACATGAAGACGCGTTGCCCACCCAAAAGCCGGCTTCGCGAGCGGCCGCTGCTCGCCCTGGCTGCTTCCGCCCGCGTCGCGAGGCTCTTCAGCGTCCTGTCGAACGACACGAGGTTGCGACTTCTTGCACGCTCCTCGCTCGAAGCGGGCGAGCTGTGTCCGACGGAGCCTCGCCCGGACCGTGGGCATGAAGCCGCAGGCCGTCTCCAACCAGATGCAGCGGCTCGTGGCGGAACGAATCCTGGTCGGCCGGCGCGACGGAAACAACGTCTGCTACGCGATCGCGACCCATGCGTGCTCGAGCCTCCGACCGCGGGCTTTGCCTGCTCGAGACGGGCGAGCCTCCGCACATGAGCGCCTCGAGGCGCAGCGCGCGAGATGGAGCGGGCAGCCGAGGCACCCGAGTGCTGGGGGTGCGGCTGCTCACCACGCATAGGGTGACGACGATCGAGGAGGCTCCTGCCGCCAGATCAGCGGTCGGCTGTGCTCGCGGCGTCCGTCGATGCGGCACGTGCCGGCTGAGAACGATCGAATGGCGACTGCCTCGGCTGCCCCGAGCGCTTTCCGGCTCTGGCGATCGAGGCCGTGGGCGAGGTCGCCGGCCCGGCCCGGTTCGTACACCGTGGCCCGCTACCGCGCACCAGTGGCGGTCTGCAGCCTGACCGACGAACGGCTCGCGCGTGCACTGCTCGACCCGGTGCCCGAGGGGACCGCGATCGTGGGCACGATGCAGACCGAGAATCTCGAACGAGCGACTCGTGACGAACGTCGTGGCGAATCCGCACATCCGCTTCGTGGTCGTGTGCGGCGCCGACTCCGAGCGCGCGGTTGGCCACCGACCCG
This sequence comes from bacterium, assembly GCA_046331705.1. Classification (GTDB taxonomy): domain Bacteria; phylum JADJOY01; class JADJOY01; order JADJOY01; family JADJOY01; genus JADJOY01. Next base: position 12,002 of record JAXLQJ010000057.1, read on the forward strand.
GCGCCTCCCTGGTCGCACTCGCCCGCAACGGGCTCGGCCCGCATGCGCGGATCGCCGACGCACCCGGCAAGCGGCCCATCCTCCGAAACCTGGACCCGCGTGCGGTCGACCACTTCCGCGCGACGGTCGAGGTGGTGGACCTGGTCGGCGAGGCGGACCTGGGCCGGATCGCGCGCGCCGTCCAAGCGTGCGCCAAGCGGGACCCCGGTCCGGCGGCACCGTTGGCTCTCGCGAATCGGGTCGTGACCGAGCGGGCCTATCTCCCCGAGCGCATGGTCCCCGATCCCGGTGGCTACTTCGTGGTGTACGTGGACCGAGCCCGCGAGACGCTGGCGCTCGAGCACTACCGCAAGGACGGAGCGCTGGACGCACTCTTCACGGGACGGACCGCCGCCGAGCTCTACACTCCGGCGATCGCCCGCGAGCTCCTGTCGCGGCTTGACCATGCCGCGTACCTCGGACGCGAGCTGGCGCGCGCCGAGCGCTCTCTCACGACCGGCGAGCCGTACACTCAGGACGCTGCACCCGAGCGTTCGCGCGCTCCGGCACGCGAGGCTCGCTGTGGATGCGGTCCATCCGCCGGTAGCTGCGCATGAACGGCGCCAGCTCATCCAAGCTGCTTCTCGCGGTCGTCGCGCTGTTGCTCGCGACGCCGGTGAGAGCCGGCGAGACCGCCGCCGGCGCGGCAGACCCGCCACGGATGGGCGTCGAGGCCCTGATGGAGCGGGCAGAGAGCGCGAAGGGCACCGTCGTGGTCGAGGGAATCGTGACGCGCGTGGTGCCGGACCGGAAGCTCTTCGCGCTCGCCGACCTGAGCGACCGGGAAGAGGTCGAACGCTCCGGTACTACGAGCTGCGTGACGTTGCCCGTCGCGTGGGAAGGCGAGATGCCTCCCGTCGGCTCGATCGAAGAGGTGGCGGGAAAGCTCGACCTCGACGAGGGCGGGCGGCGGGTCTTTCGAGCGACGTCGGTGCGCGCGCGGCCGGCGACTCCGCCAGCCATGCCTCCTCCGGCAGGGGAGCGCCGATGAGCCCGCTCCGCCGTCGGGCCCTCGGCGCAGCCGTGTTCCTGGGCGCGTCGCTCGCGCACTTCGCGTGGTTCGCGCATTCGCAAGCGGCCGCGAACTGGGTGTCGCTCGACGGCGAGGCGCCGGCGCCCGCCCTTCTCTACCTGCGTACCCAGGACGTCTGGCTGGGCCTCTCCTACGGCCTGGCGCTCGGCTTCGCGGCGACGTGGTTCCTGCGCTACCGAGAGGAGCGGCGCTGGCAGGCGCGGGCGCTCTCGGCCGGTGGGCTCGCGATGTCGAGCGTCGTGGCCGCCGGTGGCTGCTACCTCGTCGGGTGCTGTGGATCTCCGCTGCTCGGCCTCTACCTGACGGTCTTCGGCGCTCGGTTCCTGCCGCTCGCCAAGCCGCTGGTGTTCGCGGTCACGGTGGCCTCGCTCGCCGGCGGGAGCGGGTGGCTCGCCCGCGCGCGGCGCGCGCATGCGTGTTCGTGTGAGCCGGCGACAGCAAGCTCGCCGACGACGGCGAGTTGCTGACGCGCCCCTTGCGACGGCCCAGCAGCCGAGTTCCTTTGGGCCGCTGACCTGCGCGAGCCCCACGCATTCCCATCTCGGCACGACGACGACCGGCGTCGGAGCAAGTTGACTTCCCCGGTTCGGGAGTACCCGCGAGGTGCGGGCCACACCGTTCGGGCTTGCCTACAGTCGGGCATGCGGATATCCATATGTTCATGGCTCAGCCCCGCGTAGCCGTCGACGACGTCCGGCACGTTTCCCGGCTCTTCAAAGCGCTCGGGGACGAAACGCGCCTCAAGATCGTGGCGCTGCTGGCCCACGGCGAGCTCTGTGTGTGTCACGTCGAGGAAGCCCTTGCACTTTCTCAGCCTGCGGTGTCGCGGCACCTGAGCGTGCTGCGCGCAACGGGGGTCGTGGAGGCGCACCGCGACGGAACCTGGGTCTATTACCGCCTCGCTCGCCAGCCGGACGACGAGTCGGAGCGCCAGCTCAAGGCGGTCGTGAACGCCTTCCGAGCTCGGACCGGCATGAAGCGCGAGCTCGAACGCCTGATGAAGGTCCGCGGCCCCGGATCCTGCACCTGATCAACGAGGCGAACCCACGTGAGCACTGGTCCGGATCAACCCCGCCGACTCGGTTTCTTCGAGCGCTGGCTCTCCCTCTGGGTGGCCCTCTGCATGCTGATCGGCGTTGCGATCGGGAAGCTCGCACCCGGCGTGACTCAAACGCTGCGCGGGCTCGAGCTTGGGAAGAACACGCAGATCAACGGCCCCATCGCCGTGCTGATCTGGCTGATGATCTACCCGATGATGCTCAAGATCGACTTCAAGAGCGTGCTCGGGGTGCGGCGCCGTCCGCGCGGAATCCTCGTCACGTTGATCGTGAACTGGCTGGTGAAGCCGTTCTCGATGGCCTTCCTGGGCTGGCTTTTCTTCAAGCACTTGTTCCGGGCCTGGATCGACCCCGGCCTCGCAGACCAGTACCTCGCGGGTGTCATCATCCTCGCTGCGGCGCCCTGCACGGCGATGGTGTTCGTGTGGTCGTACCTGGTGCGGGGCGATCCGGCCTACACGCTCGTCCAGGTGTCGGTGAACGACCTCCTCATGCTGGTCTTGTTCGCACCGATCGTGAGCCTGCTGGTCGCCGGAGCGAGCGGCCTCACGGTTCCCTTCGGCGTCCTGCTGGCGAGCGTCGTCGCGTTCATCGTCATCCCGCTCGCCCTCGGTAGCGCCAGTCGAGTGCTGCTGATCCGCTCGCGCGGCCTCGAGTGGTTCGAGGGGCAGTTCCTGCCGACGCTCGCGCCGGTCACGATCGTGGCGCTCCTGCTGACGCTGGTGTTGATCTTCGCCTTCCAGGCCGAGAACCTGACCGCGCGCTTCTTTCACGTGGTTCTGATCGCGATCCCGATCCTCATCCAGGTCTACTTCAACTCGGGCCTCGCATACGGTCTCATGAAGCGCTTCGGCGTCGAGCACGCGGTCGCGGCGCCAGGCGCGCTCATCGGCGCCAGCAACTTCTTCGAGCTCGCCGTTGCGACCGCGATCGCGCTCTACGGGCCGCAGTCGGGGGCGGCGCTCGCCACGGTCGTTGGCGTGCTTGTCGAGGTGCCGGTGATGCTTTCGGTGTGCGCCGTCTGCAACCGAACCCGGAGCTGGTTCCCGGCCTTGTCGGTCGCGAGCACTACGTAAGTGGGCAACGAGAGGCTCTCCCGATGACGCACGAATCGAGGCTCGACCCGCTCGTCGAGCGGATCATCGACGACATCGCACCGAAGTTCGCGTCGGTCTTCTCGCGCGAGACGATCGAGCAGTTCGTGATGCACTCGTACGAAGACCTCTCGCGCCGGGCGCGGGTCACGACCTACGTCGCGGGCCTGACGCAGCGGTTCGCCATCGACCGGCTTCGCGATCTCGCACGCGCGGAAGGAAAGACCGTGTCCGACAAACCCGAAGTGCTGTTCGTGTGCGTCCACAACGCGGGCCGGTCGCAGATGGCGGCCGGCCTCCTCCATCATCACGCTCAGGACCGCGTGATCGTCCGCTCGGCGGGAAGCGCTCCCGTCGAAACGATCAACCCTGCTGTAGTCGAGGTGATGACGGAAGTGGGCATCGACCTGTCCCAGGAGTTTCCGAAGCCACTCACCGACGAGGCGGTGCGAGCCGCCGATGTGGTGATCACGATGGGCTGCGGCGATGCGTGCCCGGTGTATCCCGGCAAGCGCTACCTGAACTGGGAGCTCGCCGACCCAGCCGGCCAGACGATCGCCGACGTGCGGCCCATTCGCGACGAGATCGACCGTCGCGTCCGTGCCCTACTCGCCGAGTTGCTCAAGTCTCCAGCCGGTCGTTGATCGACCAGCCGTCAGGCGCGGGCGACTGGCGGCGACCGAGGCCCGCCGTAGGCACTTGGTGCCGCCCCCGCGTCGAACCTACCGAGGTTGCGGCTCGTCGAACTCGGCCTCGCGCCCACGCCGGTCGGAGAGCCTCCGCACCGGCTGTCGGTGCAGAGGCTCCTACGATTACCCGAAGGCGTTGGGCTCGGTCGGCAACCTCAAGCGGCCTTTGTTACGACGCTTGGCCCGCTCTCGTACCAGCCCTTGCTCGCCTTGACCACGCGGACCACCAGCAGCATCACCGGCACCACTCCGAGACGGGATGAACGAGCTTGATCAACCGCGCGATACCGACGGGCTCCTCCGCCAGCAACGGGATGACGGCGTAGCGAGAGGAGTGCCGTGTGGCCACCGCCGCGATCTGCGCGACCTCCTCGGCAGCGCGCTGACGCAGCAGGGGCGAGCGAGTCTCCGCCACGGCCAGGCTGCTGTTGACGATCCAAGCCCACGGCTCGATGCCGGCCCGGCGCAGGTCAGCCTGGAGGCTGGCCGCCTCGAGTACTGGGGTGGTTTCGGCCAAGGTCACGATGAGAATCTTGGTCCGCCTGGGGTCTTGAAGCAGCATCATGGGTGTCGTGAAATTCAGTCCGGAGCTGCCCATCTGGCGGGCCGTTTCCCGATGATAGGCACCGGTGGCATCGAGCAGCAGTAGCGTGTGGCCCGTCGGCGCCGTGTCCATCACGACAAAGCGCTTCCCGGCCTCGCGAATGACTTTCGAGAAGGCCTGGAAGACCGCGATTTCTTCGGTGCAGGGTGAGCGAAGGTCTTCCTCGAGCAGCGCGCGGCCCTGAGCATCGAGCTTCGCGCCCTTGGCCGCCAGCACGTCGCTTCGGTAGCGCTCGGTCTCCGCATGCGGGTCGATGCGGCTCAACTCCAGCGAATCGAGCGTGCCGTCCAGCATGTCCGACAGGTGCGCTGCCGGGTCAGAAGTCGTGAGATGGACGGCATGGCCGCGCCGAGCCAATTCCACTGCAACGGCGGCGGCGAGCGTGGTCTTGCCCACCCCACCTTGCCCATCACCATTACCAGGCGGCCCGGCGCCTCGATGTCGTCGATGAGTGCGGCGAGCGGCGGCGCGGACGTCGTGGGCGGGTCGACGCGGCGCTGGGGAGGCGTGTCCGACACCGTGGGATCGAGGAGCCCGCGCAACGCTGCCAACCCCACCACGTTGGTGGCCTTGGGAAGGCACGGTGTCGCGAGGAAGGGCGCTCAGTGCATCGGGCAGTTCGTCGAGGGCTGCTCCCTCACGGGCCACGATCGCTGTGGCCAGCGGATCATCCTTGCCCTCAGGCGCGGGCAGAATGCCGTTGATCCCAGGTACTGTCGGCCGAGCCCGATCGCGGCAAGCTCTTCCTGGGTGCGTGCCGCCTCCTGGAGCGTCGCGCGCTGCGCGCGCCGCCACCAGCACCAGGCGTGTACGCGCAGGGTCGGCAAGTGCGTCGACTGCGGCTCGGTACTGCGCGCGTTGCTTTTCGAGACCGGCGAGCGGACCGAGGCAGGACGCATCGCCCGCGCCCTGTTCGAGGAAGCCACTCCAGGCGCCCGGCAACTGCAATAGACGAATCGTGTGGCCCGTAGGGGCCGTGTCGAACACGATGTGGTCGAACTGGGCGGTCAGCTCACTGTCGGTGAGCAGCGACGTGAACTCGTCGAAGGCAGCGATCTCGGTGGTGCAGGCGCCGGAGAGCTGCTCCTCGATGCCCTTCACGATGCCGTCCGGAAGCACGCCGCGAACCGGTCCGACGATCCGCTCGCGGTAGGCCTGTGCCGCCGCCGGAGGGTCGATCTCGAGCGCCGAGAGACCTGGCACCGTGTCGATGGGCGTCACGCGGTGCCCGATCTCGATTCCGAACACTTGCCCCACGTTAGAGGCCGGATCCGTGCTGACCAGCAGCACGCGGTTGCCTTCATCGACCAAGCGAACGGCGGTGGCACAGGCGAGTGACGTCTTGCCTACGCCGCCCTTGCCGGTGAAGAACAGATACGCGGGCGCCTGCTCGATGAAGTTCATGGCTCCCTCGTGGTGCCCCGCACTGTCAACAGCACTTCGACGCCTTCGACGGTGCCGGCCCCGAGGCGGGTCCACAGCACCCGCCCGCTGCGGGCGCGGGGCTCTCGTTCACCGCGCCTCCGGCGGGCTGCGCGACTTTCGTTTCGAGGTGGCGGCCAGCGAGGTCGAGCACGGCGCGGGCGGGCATTTCCTTGACCAGTTGAGCGAGATCCACGGCACGGCGCATGTCGGCATCGGTGACGCCGAGCTTGCGCGCCCGATTGACATGGAACGTGAGGCAGGGCTCGCAGTTCGAGGCGATGGCGGATCCAATGGCCACTAGCTCTGCTACCTGTTCCGTGAAGATCGAGGGCGCTTGCTCGACACCTGCTGTCCACTTCGCGAGCTCATCTCGCGACGGGTAGCTCCCACGTTGCATGACCGCGCCATCGACCAGGGTCACCGGCAGCGCAGCCTCGCCCCGTGTTTCCAGCAGCTTGCGGACGGCCGAGTGCGCCGCGAAGGCCTGGGGTTGCTGAGCGAGGTTGAAGCGCTCGACGGTCACCCCCCGGCTCTTGAGCCACTCCACATCAGCCGCGAAGGTGACGAGAGCCTGATCTACGTCCACGCCGCAAACACCCGAGCTGCAACAAAGCGCGGGATCGAAGACCTGAACCTTGATCATGACAATGCTCCTTCGATGGGGGACGGTGGTGACGGCGACCGGCGCGGCCGTGAGCGCGGACTCCGGGTTGTTCATCGCGATGCCCTCGCGCGAGCTGGCGCCGCTCGCGGCATACAGGGTTGACCGCCGCAGCAGTTGTCGCCGAGGAACGCCACGAGTGCGTTCATGACCTCGAAGTTCGCCGAGTAATACATGAAGCGCCCTTCCTGCCGGCGCTCGACGAGCCCGGCATGGCTCAAGGTCTTGAGGTGGAACGAGAGCGTGCTCGTCGGGATGCCCTCGCGCTCGGCGAGGTCGCCGGCCGCCACGCCCTTGGGGCCGGCGCGGACGAGCCGACGGAACACCTCCAGCCGGCTCTCTTGCGCCAAAGCGTTGAGGCAGCGGACTGCGTTCGTCGTGTCCATGTTTCTGGAATTATCGAAATGATGACCCGAGGCAAGTCGGCCTAAACGACGACGTGTCGTTTGGCTGCTTCAACAGCGATCCGATCCAGTACGGAGCCGCGTGGTGCGCAGGCGGTCCACGTCCGGCTGGCCGGGTTCGTGGAAGTTACGAGGCTGTAACGGCAGTCGCCGATCTCTGACCGATGCCAGACGCTTGGGAGCGCGAGTCACAGGTCACGCGACTGCGGTCGCCGCGGCCGGGTGCAGGATCGACTCGACGGCGCCGCGCAGGCGCTCCACGATCCCATCGTTGTCGGTGCCACGAACATCGACCGGGACGAGGTGGGTCTCGTCGAACCCGGTCTCGCGCACGATGCGGCGGAAGAGCTTTCGCTGGGCCTCCGGAGCGCAGGCCCCCACGATCACCCAGGTATCCGGCGTCGCTGAGCGGAGCGCGTCCTTGAGCGCCTCGTGACCACCCTGTCCGCAGAGCTGCGGATGGACGATGGAATACGTGACGTCGAGCTCGGACTCGACCGCGAACGGCAGCGTGTTCATGTTCGCGTCCTTGAACGACGTGCATCCACCCTTGCAGTTGCAGAGCAATACTTTGATCTCCATGACGTCCTCCTAGAAGCTCGACGGTGACGCTCAAGGGCGACGGCGAAGCGGCGCAGATCGAGGGCGGCGGGAGCTGTCAGCCCGTATCTTGAGCAAGAAGGGTGCCGCGACGAGCTTCACGCACCCCAGTGAGGATGTCCTGGCGACGTCTGCGGAGGATTCGGGACGGGTTGTCGATGGCGCCCAAGACGCGCGGGATTCCGGTGCAGAGCACCGTTCTGGCGGAATGGGCTCGGCCTGACCGACCGCTCCTGCATCAGGCGTGCTGATGCCCGGACGGGCCAATCCGTTACGGATGGTGACGGGAGGTGAGGACGTCTATCTCGGTGCAAGCACGATGATGGTCATCCCTGCGATGCAGACGGCAGCGCCGATGAGGTCCCACCGCGTGCGTCGCATTGGCGTGCCGGCTCGGATCGGCTCTACACCTTTGACCGACGAGGAGGGCATGCGCCTCGTCGGCGCCGAGACCGGCACCGAATAAGTCACCGTCACGCTCGAGCTGGCGACCGGTGCGCGCCGACCCAAGACCAGTTCGAGCGTGTCCGAGTGCTGCTCCCCGAGCTTCGACCCAGGCGGGGAGAACGGTACCGCCGCGCCTCTCAGCTCACGTGGAGCCGAACGACCCGTTCGAGGATCGAGGCGGCGTCCCCTACCCCGCCCGGTGCGCTGCCGCGCCGCTCTACGAGGCGCTGGTGCGGTCGGACTGCGACCGAGGCGGCAGCACGACGAACCCGCAAGGCCTTGATCCACGCCCCGGCTACTCACGGTCGGTTGGTCGCCATCTGGCGTGGCTCGACGTCGCGATCTCGCTCGGCGTCCCCGTTGCGAGCGATGTGCTCGACGAAGCGCTCGAGCTCAATCAGCGCGCGCACGTCCTGCGGGACCACCAGGCTGTCCGGTCCGCTCGGTGTGGCAGGCGCGCTGGCAGAGGACTCCGTCGGCTCGGCAGGAAGAAGGCCGGGGCCGGACGCTGGCCCGCGGCGCAGGTAGTGACACAGTCTGACCAGCAGCACCTCGACCGTCTCGCGGTCACGTTCCTGGAGAGTGCGTCGCGCGTCGTCGACGAAGCCGAGCAGGCTTGGTTCAATTGAACCAAATCCGACCCCCGCCAGCGCCTTCCCGCGGTTGACCGGCTCGGCGGCGAACTGCGATTCTCCCGCAGGAAACCGCAGATCGCCGCTGGAGAGGGGCGACGGAGCGGGTTCGAGTCCCGCCCCGGGCACCAGGTCGTTGACGACGGCGAGGGGTGGCGCGACGCGAGCGTCTCGAGCTCGCGATCGGCGCGGCGGCGAGGGGACTCCCCGTGGAGGTGGCGCCTCGAGGGCGGACACCTCGATGGCGCCGCCGAGGTGCCGCGGCGGCGCCGTCGCGGTGCGGTCAGGAACACGTGGCGTCCCACGCACGAATGAAGTGCAGGTGGCGCGTCTTCCGCCTCGTCCACCGGCGGCGTATCCATGGGCTCGTGATTCACGCTCGTCGCGAGATCGACGGTGCGCCATTTCCGGCAATCACGACAACGAGGAGAGAAGTCATGGAACGCGAAGACTGGAACAGCCGTTACGCCACCCAGGAGCTCATCTGGACGGGCAAGGCGAATCGATTCTTGACGGCGGAGGCGGCGAGCCTCCCGCACGGCAGGGCGCTGGATCTCGCCGCCGGCGAAGGGCGAAACGCCGTGTGGCTCGCCGAGCAGGGTTGGACGGTTCGGGCGGTCGACTTTTCCGATGTGGCCATCGAGAAGGGCAAGCAGCTCGCGGCGGCGCGGGGCGTCGCCGACAAGGTGGATTTCCAGGTGGCGGATCTTCGGCACTTCGAGCCAGGCGTCCACGCCTTCGATCTGGTCGCGCTCATCTACCTCCAGATCCCTCAGGCCGAGCTCGTCCCGATCCTGGTGCGGGCGGCGCGAGCGGTGGCGCCGGGCGGCACGTTCCTGCTCGTCGCGCATGATTCGGCGAATCGGACGCACGGGTACGGCGGTCCGCAGAGCCCGGAGGTGCTCTACACGGCCGAGCAGGTCGTCGCCGCGCTGGGCGACGAGTTGGTCGTGGAGAAGGCCGGCACCGTCGAGCGACCGGTGGAGACCGACGCCGGCACGAAGATCGCCATCGACTGCCTGGTGCGCGCTCGGCGTCCGTGACCGCCGACCGCCGCACGATTCTTCGGATCTTCAGGGGCCGACGGCTCCGCGCGAACGTGGCGCGGCACCCACCTCGGCCGCGCACGCGTCTCGAACGCATCCGCGTAGCCAGCGGTGCCCGGGATCGGCGCTCAAGCGCGGGTGCCAGAGCATCGAGACCGTGATCTCGGGGGTGGCGAACGGAAGCGGGAAGGCGTGCATGCCGGTGCGCAGCGCGGCGGTATGACGTTCGGGAACGGTGGCGATCAGATCCGAGGAGCGAGCGAGCGCGAGCGCCGTCGCGAAGCCGCCCACGATCGCGACGACCTGGCGCGCGAGTCCGAGCGGCGCGAGCGCGTCGTCGATCGGACCCGTGTCGCGCCCGCGCCGCGTGACGCCGATGTGCCGGCCGCCCGCGTAGCGCGCGGGAGTCATCCGCCCCCGAGCAAGGGTGTGTCCCGCGCGTACCACTCCCACGAAACGGTCGCGAAAGAGCGCCTGGGCCATCACCTCTGGACCGGTGGACCTTCCCACGATGCCGGTCTCCAGATCGACGTCTCCCTGACGAAGCGATTCGCTCTCCTTGTCGGACTTCTGCACGAAGCGCAGCAGCACGCGCGGCGCCTCCGCGCTCGCCCGATCCAGCAGCCGCGGCCCGAAGGTCTCGGCGAAACCTTCGCTGGTCCGGAGCGTGAACGTCCGCGTCAGCCGTGCGAGATCGATCTCCTCGGCGGGACGCAAGACGGACTCGGCGTCGCGCACGATCGGACCCACACGGTCGCGCAGCTCGAGCGCGCGCGGCGTCGGGACGAGGCTGCGCCCTGCCCGGACCAGGAGCGGATCCCCCGTCGCGTCGCGCAAGCGCGCCAGCGTCCGGCTCATCGCCGAGGGGCTGAGCCGCAGCCTGCGCGCGGCGGCGGCCACGCTCGCCTCTTCCAGCAAGACGTCCAGAGCGACGAGCAAGTTGAGATCGGGCCTCACCATGGCCCGACGGTAGCGCCGCGCTCACATGGCGTCAAACGCATGGATGAAGTGCATCTCGTGCGTCTTCCGCCCTATCTCGCGTGAGCCTACGTTACTGGCACTTTCGCCTCGCGCGAGCCAAACCAGGAACGGAGATCCTCGTGAACACGCCAACACCCGAACCAAACGAAACGATCGAGGCCCACGCCGGCATGCCCATGGCGGCGCGCTGGGCGCTCGCTGGGCTCTCGCTCTCCATGCTGCTCTCCTCGCTCGGCACGAGCATCGCCAACGTCGCGTTGCCCACCTTCGCGCGGGCCTTCGGCGCCTCGTTCCAGGCGGTGCAGTGGGTCGTGCTCGCCTATCTCCTGGCGCTCACCTCGTCGATCGTGAGCGTGGGGCGACTCGGCGATCTCGCCGGCCGTCGGCGGCTGCTGCGCGCCGGGTTGGTGCTGTTCACCGCCGCTTCCGCCATGAGCGGCGTCGCCCCGACGCTCGGCATGCTGATCGCCGCGCGCGCGGCCCAGGGTCTCGGCGCGGCCGTCATGATGGCGCTCACCATCGCGTTCGTGGGCGAGATCGTGCCGCGCGAGAAGACCGGTAGCGCGATGGGCCTGCTCGGAACCACCTCCGCCATCGGCACGGCGCTCGGCCCGTCGCTGGGCGGCGCCCTCATCCACCAGCTCGGGTGGCAGTCGATCTTCCTGATCAACGTCCCGCTGGGCCTCGTCGCCGTGCTGCTCACGCACCGCTACCTGCCCGTCGATCGCGCGGCGCGAAGCGCTCCCCGCATTGGATTCGACCACGCGGGAACACTGCTCCTGGTGATGACGCTCACGGCGTACGCGCTCGCCATGACGCTCGGGCGGGGACACTTCGGCGCGCGCAACGTGGCGCTGCTCGTCGCCGCGGCGCTGGGTGTCGGGCTCTTCCTGCTCGTGGAGGCGCGGGCGAAGGATCCGCTGGTTCGCCTGGCGATGTTCCGCGATCCGGTGCTCAGCGCCCAGCTCGCCGCGAACCTGATGGTTTCGACGGTGCTGATGGCGACCTTGGTGGTCGGCCCGTTCTACCTCTCGCTCACGCTCGGCCTCGACGCCCGGCTGGTCGGCGCGGTCATGTCGATGGGGCCGATCGTCGCGGCCCTCGCCGGCGTGCCTGCGGGCCGGGTCGTGGATCGATTCGGCGCGCAGCGGATGACCAGCGCGGGGCTCGCCGGCATCGCCATGGGCTCGCTCGTTCTCTCCGCGACGCCGGAGACACTCGGCATCCCCGGCTACGTCGTTCCCATCATCGTCGTCACCGCGAGCTACGCGCTCTTCCAGGCGGCCAACAACACGGCGGTGATGCGGGACGTGAACGCGAACCAGCGCGGAGTCGTGTCCGGGATGCTCAACCTGTCCCGCAACCTGGGCCTCACCACGGGCGCTTCCGTCATGGGTGCGGTGTTCGCGATCGCCGCCGGTGCGAGCGACCTCTCGGCCGTGCATCCCGAGGCCGCCGCCACCGGCATGCGGGTCACGTTCGCCGTCGCGACGGCGCTGATCGTGCTGGCGCTCGCCGTCGTGACCGGAGGGCGCGCGCTCGGCACGCGCCGCTGGGTCGCGAGCAGCGCCTCCTGACGCTCTCGGCTCACGCTCCGTCCGCTGCCGTCGGCGTGCAGGGTTTGAACACCGCCCACCCTCGTCGTGCAGGATCTGAACACTCGCGGACGGACACGGCGAACCGACGCGCGCAGACCACCGGAATCGTTGCGCGCATCCCGCCCCGCGCCCTGGCACCCGGCATGCTGTGGACAGACCCACACCAACCATCGTGAGGAGCCCGACTCATGCGTATCCCCGCACCCAACGCTGCGACCGTCGAGCTACGTGTCGCGGACGTCCTGGAACGCGACCGGTTCGGCGAGCGATGGCGCTACACGCCGCTCGTCAGCGCGCCGGATGGGTTCTGGGAGATCGACGTCGCCTCGCTGGGGCTCGCCGATGGTACCTACGAGTACGAATTCGTCGTCGATGGAAAGCGCGACGCACCGGTGGCGGATCCGTTCGCCGAGGAGATCACCCGCTTCGGTGGCTATCGCGGAATCCTCCGCATCCGCTCCGGCAAGCAGCAGGCGCTGCCCTTCGACTGGAGTGACGAGCTGCCGCCCCAGGTGGCGCTGCCCGAGAACCACCGCATGGTGATCTACGAGATGCCGCTGCGCTGGATGGAAGGCGAGACCGGCCGGCAGGTGGGGCTCGGCACCTTCGAGGAGGTGGTGTTCGCCCACCTGGATCGGCTCCGGGATCTGGGCTTCAACTGCATCGAGCTGCTGCCGATCCAGGACTCGCCCGACACGCTCAATTGGGGGTACGGCTCGCGCTTCTTCTTCGCGCCCGACTTCGACATGGGAGCCCCGATCGATCTCAAGCTCTTCGTCAAGCGCTGCCACCAGCGCGGCATCCGCGTGATTCTCGACGTGGTGATGAACCACGCGAAGGAGTGTCCGCTGCTCACGCTCGCCGAGAACCGCTACTTCATCCACAAGGACGAAGAGGGGCGCGACTCGGAGTACGGGGGCCGCATGTTTCGCTACCGCGACGCCGTCGACGGGCATCACTGGGCGCGCGAATTCCACTTCAGGGCGGCAGCGTTCTGGATCGAGACCTACCGCATCGACGGGTTTCGCATCGACGAGTTCAAGGGGATCAACCACTGGGAGTTCGTCCAGGAGTTCCGCGACCGCGCATGGCAGACGTTTCGTGCTCGATTCCCGGGGCGCCCCTTCATCGTCATCGCCGAGGACTCGTGGATGCGCACCGAGATCGTGCGCGACGAGCCCACGCATCCCCACGGTCGCAAGGTGGTCGACGCGATGTGGAACTTCAGCTACCGCGACGAGATTCGCCGCGCGCTGCTGAACGACATCGTCACCGTATTCGGCCAGCCCGCGCGTCGCGAGCGTATCGCCGGGTTCGTTTCCGGCTCACGCCGCTGGGACGACTTGTCGAAACGCGTCGACGGCGGCTTCGGCGACATGGCGCAGTCTGTCGCCTACGTCACGTCTCACGACGTCGAGCACGACGGCGAGCAGCGCCTGATGAACCAGGTGCTGTCCTCGCTGCTGCGCTACTTCGGGCGCGGCGACGGCTCGTTCCAGAACGTCCGAAATCTCTCGGCCGACATGCTCGGGAGTCGCGGCAGCGTGCCGAGCGACCTCCAAGGGCTCTACCAGCAAGCCCTCGATCGGGTGCGCGCGGCGTACGCGCTGCTCATGACCTCGGTCGGCATCCCGATGGTGCTGGCGGGTGAAGAGTTCGCCGACATCCACGACGTCGATCACCACGACTGGCGCGTCAAGATGTCGGACCCCGTCGACTGGGGCCGGCGTTTCGACTCGGGGCACGCGGCCGTCGCCACCGCCATCTCCGATCTGGTCTGGCTGCGCCACGGCCACCCCGCGCTGCACCGCAACGAGGTGGAGTTCTTCCACTTCCATCCCACCATCGACGAGAACGACGGCCGCCGCGTGTTCGCGTACTGCCGGACCGCCGGCGCGTCGCTCGGCAGCGCAGGACAGGTCGTCACGATCGCCAACTTGGGCGGCGACGACTACCCGAGCTACGAGATCCCGTGGCCGTGGACAGGTGCGTGGTCGGAGCGCGGCCCGCGTCCAGGCGCCGGGTCGCTGAACGTGTTCGGCGGCAACCGCGCCGCGCTGCCCCTCGCCCCCTTCGACGTGCGGGTGTTCGAGACTTACTGAACGCCCACCCGCGTGAGCGGGCGGCCTGCGTCAGGCGGCCTCAACCGGGATCAGCGGGGCCGATCGCGGCGAGCGCAAGGGAGTGCGCGACGCCAGGCTCCGCGGTCGAGAAACGAAGGCGCGCACGCCCGTCCCCCACTTGGACGGGCGTGCGCGCGTGCTGCAGGAAGGAAGAGAGAGCCTTCGTCAGGTAGCCGAGCGGCGGCGGCGACGGCGATGGAGCACGACGGCGGGCAGCACCAGGCCTGCGCCGGAAAGCGACGCACCACAGCCGGTCAGCTCGTAGGCACCGGAGTCGCAGTTGCCGCCGGAGGGCGCGGGACGGGCGATGCCGCGCTGATCGGTGGCGAGGCAGTTGGCGGCGAGCCCCGCTCCCACCGCCGGGCTCGACGGCGAGAGGGCATGGGTCTTGGTGAGGCCTCCCGCCATGCCGAGCGCCACCAGTCCTGCTGACGCGACTCCCGGCTGATCGCTGGGATCGGTGAGCAAACAGGTGTTGCCGGGGCTCTCGACGTTGCCACCCAGCGAGGTGAGCGTGCTCGCCACGTTCACGCAGCCGCCATCCGACAAGATCGTGTTGGCGAGCCGGGTATCGGCCGGGCCGAAGATTCCGCCGTTCTCGTTGTCGAGGGCGAGGCCGGTGTTCTTGGCGATCGTCACGTGGACCAGGTCCACCGAGCTCGAGATGATGTACGCACCGCGCCCCGTGTTGCCGCTGATGGTCGAGTTCTTCACGGTGGCGTAGGCACGGCCGAGCACCAGACCGTCGCTCTGATTGCCGGAGATCGTGCTACCGGAGATGTCGAGGGACGAGCTGCACGTCCAGCCGATGCACGCCGTGTTCACGGCACCGAAGCTGGTGGTGACGGAACCGTTCCCCTCGATGGTGGAGTCGACGATCGTGCCCGAGCCGCCGACGACGATGGCGCCGTAGAGGGCGTTGTTGCCGCGCACGGTGGTGCGCGTGATCGTCACGATGCCGCTGAATGCGCTGACCGCGGCGTTGTTCGGCGAGGCGTTGTTCTCCACCAAGCTGTCCGTGATCGAGCTCGACTCGAAGTACGCGAGCGACAGGAAGATCGCCGCGTCGCCGTTGTCACGGAGCGTCGACGAGGCGATCGTCGTGGGGTCGGTGGCCGAGATCCCGGCGCCCGCGTTCGCTTCGACGATCGAGCTCACGACCGAGATGGCACCGCTCGAGTCGTAGATGCCTTCCGGCGCGCCGCCGCGGATCGTGACGCCCGAGAACTGGACGCTGCCGGTCGCGCCCGCGATCACGTGAAACACCCGATCGATCCCGTTGCCCTCGATGATCGCGAGGTCGGCGCCCACGCCCTGGATGACGACGTCGTCCAGGATGTCGAGATCGCCGGTCTGGGCCGCGTCCTCGCCCGTGCCCGCGATGGTGAGCAGGTACTTGCCCTTCGGCAGCGCGATGGTGTCCGTTCCCTTGGATCCCGCCGGGCAAGCACCCACCGGCGCATCGGTGTTCGCCGCGATGATCGCCTCGCGCAGCGCGCAGACCACGTTGGGCGGCGTCGACGAGTTCTCGTCGTTGGTCGTCGTCACCGAGATGACGTTGGCCGAGGCCCCCGAGACACCGGCCACCAACAGCGCGACCCCGGTGACCGCGGCGAACCGAAGCCACCTGGTCCTCCCGCGCCAGCGCGCGGCTCGAGCCGACGTTCCAACCACCGCTACGTCCCTTCCCCTCATTCGTCCCCCCGGTTGTGTCGCTCGCGCGACGGATTCTCGAAGCGTTGGCCGACGCCTGGCCCGCGCGCCTCGCCGCAGCGCCGCGTGCGCGGAGCGCAGCATCGTGCGCTCGCGCGGTCACCCCGGACTCGCTTCCGGGCGTCGTCCGAGCGCGAGGTAGCACGCCGAATGCCAGCGTCGTTCGCTCGTGTGCGACGAGCAGCGGCAGCCGCTCGTCACGACCCGTCGCCACCGCGAGCAGCACGCGAAAACCCCGCGCAGCTCGCGAGAAGTGGTGCCGCGGGGCGGCGCTCGCGCGGCGGTTCCACGTCCCGCCCACCTTTCGCCCGACGTCGCGACCGGCCCGCCCTGGGCCCAAGCCGCAACCAAAGTGAGCAGCTCGCTCACACGAAAGTTGCGACCTGCATCCCCCGCCAGCACGCCCGCAGCCGCCGCGCCCGTGCTATCTCTCGGGTGCCATGAAGCTCCGGGACACCAACCTCAAGCGCCTCGCCGAGCGCGAGTTCGACGTCCTCATCGTCGGCGGCGGGATCAACGGCGCGGTGTCGGCGGCGGCCCTGGCGGCGCGCGGCGTGCGCGTGGCTCTCATCGACCAGCGCGACTTCGCGTCCGTCACCAGCCAGTCGTCGTCGAATCTGGTGTGGGGCGGCATCAAGTACCTGGAGAACGGCGAGGTGCCGCTGGTCTGGGGGCTCTGCCGTTCGCGCAATCAGCTCATGCGCGCGTACCCATCGAGCGTGCGCGAGGTGCGCTTCTTCTGCGCGGTCGAGCCGAGCTTTCGCTTCCACCCTGCGTTTCTCGGCGCCGGCACGTGGCTCTACTGGCTCATGGGGCGCGGGTTCACGAAGCCGCCGCGCTACCTGCGCGCGGCGGATCTCGCCCGCGAGCCGGCCGTCCGCGCGGAGCGGTTCCGCGGCGGCGTCGAGTATTCGGACGCGTACTTGATGGATTGCGATGCGCGCTTCGTCTTCCAGTTCGTGCGCAGCGCGCTCAACGTCGGCGCCACCGTCGCCAACTACGTGGCGCTCGAGTCGGCCACCCGCGGGCCGGACGGGTTCTGGAACGCGGCCGTCGAGGACCGCGAGCTCGGCGGCCGCTTCGCGATCCGCGCTCGCGTGCTGGTCAACGCGGCGGGGCCGTACGCGGACCCGGTCAACGACGTCCTCGGCGTGCGCACGGCGCACAAGCACGTGTTCTCGAAGGGCATCCACCTCATCGTGCCCAAGATCACCCGCGAGGAGCGGGTGCTCACGTTCTTCGACGACACCGGGCGGATGTTCTTCGTGATCCCGATGGGCCCGTGCTCGGTGATCGGCACCACCGACACCCGCGTCGACAAGGCCGAGACCGAGGTGACGGCGGAGGACCGCAAGTTCTTGCTCGACAACGTGAACCAGCGGCTCGCCCTTCCCCAGCCGCTCACCGAGCGCGAGATCATCGCCGAGCGCTGCGGAGTGAGACCGCTGGTGGTCGGAAAGAGCAACGGCGCCGGCGAGACCGAGTGGTTCAACCTGTCGCGCAAGCACGTGATCGAGGTCCACGAGCAACAGCTCTCGATCTTCGGCGGCAAGCTCACCGATTGCCTGAACGTCGGCGACGAGGTGTGTCACATCGTCGAGAGAATGGGTGTTGCGCTCGATCGCAGCGGCGACCCGTGGTTCGGCGAGCCGGCTCAGCCGATGCGCGAGGCGTTCTTCCGCCAGGCGCGGCTCATGCGCCTCGACGATCTGCGCGAGAGCGCCTCGTTCGAGCTGCTGTCGACGCGCTTGTGGCGGCGCTACGGCTTGCGCGCGTTCGCGATGCTCGAGGAGATCCGCTGCGATCCGTCGATGGCCGAGGTGCTCATCGAGAACGCCCAGTACCTGCGCTGCGAGCTCTATCACGCCGCCCAGAGCGAGATGGTGACGCGCCTCGACGATTTCATGCGGCGCCGCTCCAAGATCGCGCTGGTGGTGCCGCACGAGACGCTGCGCCAGGCGGACGGAATCCACGAGGCCTGCGAGATCCTCTTCGGCGACCAAGCCCGCGCCAAATACGACGCCTATTTCGAGTCGGGCGGCGACAAGGCCTAGGAGCCTATTGCGCGTAGGGCCGCGCAACAGGCTCCTCGCGCTCGCACGGCTCGGCCGGGGACGGGTCGCCCCGCGGGGACTCGCTCGGGAACGGCGCTACTGCACGTAGCCCAGGTTCTTGAGCTGCTCGCGGGTGGCGGCGTCGGGGCCGGTGGCGGAGGCGCCGGCGGGCTCGATGGCGGGATGGCGCGCGTACCAGGCGTCGAGCGCGGCGCGCATCGACCCGAGCACGTCGGGGCGCTCGGCCGCGACGTCCCGCGTCTCGCCGGGATCGCTCGCGAGATCGAAGAGCTGATCGGGGCTCTCGTCGCGCTGCAGCAGCTTCCAGGAGCCGCGAATCGCGGCGCGATGGCGGTGACCGTAGAGCGCTTGCACGTCGACCTTGGGCTTGAGGTGCTGCATGACACCGATCTCGAAGCGCGGCGACAGCTCCTCGGCCACGGCCCAGCCTTCGGCGGAGCTCGACGACTTGGGCAGCACGGCGCCCTCGAGCGGCGCGGTCACGCCGGCGTCGTCGATCCCCACGCGATCGAGCAAGGTGGGGAAGACGTCGATGGTGCTCACCACGTCGGCCACACGCGTCCCCGCCTGAGCGCGGTTCGCCGGGTCGAGCACGATCAGAGGCACGTGCAGCACACCCTGCCAGAGCGCCATGTGATGACCGAGGGTGCCGTGCTCGCCGATCAGCTCACCGTGGTCGGCGGTGATCACGACGATGGTGTCGTCGAACAGGCCGCGCTTCTCGAGCTCCGCGAACCAGCGGCCGAGGTGGTGATCGAGGTAGTGGATCTCGCCATCGTACATCGCCGCGTAGCGCGCGAAATCGGCGGGCGTCATCGTGAGGTTGCCGGACCAGATCGCGTACGGGTTCTGGTTCACGTTGCGGACCGCCAGCTCGCTCTCGCCGGGGGGCACGAACGGCGGCGTGAAGTCGTCGCGCCAATCGAGCGGTTCGTGGGCCTCGAGCAGGTTCACGAACGCGAAGAACGGCCGCGAGCGGTCGCGCCCCTCGAGCCAGTCGGAAACCTGCTCGGTGGTCTTCACCACGCCGCCCACCGCCTGGTCACCCGTGGCGCGCCAGTAGGTGTACTGGTACGCCATCCGCCCCAAGGTGAGATTCGTGGTGTAAGGCTCGCGCCAGACTTGCAGCAGGTTCTCGAAGCCGCGGTCGAGGCCGGTCCACGGCGCCACCCACGGGTTGTTGCAGAAGCCAACGGTCTCGTAGCCGGCTCGGTTCAGCACCGACGCCATCGTGGGCAGGTCCTCGTCGAAGAAGAGATCCTCCTCGTTCACCCCGCTGCGTGACGGCACTCGTCCGGTGAAGAGACTCGCGTGCCCGGTGAGCGTCCACACGCCCGCGGAATGCGCACGCTCGTAGAGGATTCCCTTCCGCGCCAGCGCATCGAGGTTGGGTGAGATCGGCTTGGGATAGCCGTACACACCCAGGTGATCGGCGCGTAGCGTGTCGAGGACCAAGAGCAGCACGTTGGGCCGCGCCTTGGTCGCCGCCAGCGGCGCGGGTGCGGCTGGCGGCGGCACCGCAGGCGCGATCCGCGGCGGCACGAACGACACCAGCAGCACCGCGCTCGCGAAGACCAACCCGAGCCGGACGCGCGCTCGCCGCGACGCCAACCAGCGAAACGGGATGCGTGCACCGAGCCAGCGGAAGACCGCCCACGTACCGCGATGGCAGAGCCACGCGATCCCGATGCTGAGCGGCAGATTCACGACGAGTCGCCGCGCCAGCACGTCCGCGGCGATCGGGTGCAGCTCCTGGCGCTTCATCGCGAACGCGAGGCCCGCGATCAGGAAGAACGGGAACCACACGAACGCCGAGAGGTGCCAGCTGGCGAGACCACCTCGCGCGGGATGCGCCGTGCGGCGACGGGCCGCCCACGCTCCCACGCCGAGCCCCCACACGCCGCCGAGCACCGCGCCGAGCCCGGCGTCGTACGCCACGGCCCAGAAGAGCGTGGGTGCTTGACGAAAGAGCTCGGCGCGCGCACGCGCCGAGGTGGTGCCGTCGATCGTCGCGAACCAGCTCTCGGCGCCCTTCCAGAGCGCCGCGCCATTGCCGACGCCGAGCAGCGCGAGCACCGCGGCGCCGGCCAGGAGGCCCGCGAGCGCGTGGGTGCGGATGGGATGCGGCGGCGCGGAGCCCGGGTTCGAGGATGCAGCGCTCATGTTCGCGTGCCCGTCGAGCGCTCGTCGAGCCAATCGGCGATGCGCGGGAAGATCTCGCGCGGCGACGCGAGCCCGGCGAGCAGGTCGTCGTGGCCGTAGTCGAACGAGAATCCGTCGGCCACGCCCGCGCGGACGAAGGTCTTGTCGGAGGAGCCGAACGCGTCGAACGCGGCGCGCGTGGCGGCGGCGGGTCGCTGCAGGTCGTGCGCGGCGGTCATGACGAGCAAGGGCAGCCTCACCTCGGCCAGCCGATCCGAGTAGACGATCGATCCGTCGCGATTCTTCATGGCGCCGGCGCGGATCCAGTCGGCGAACTGCTCGACCAGCGCCACCGATTCGTCGGGCACGCCGTTGCGGAAATAGCGCGCCACCACGATGGGATCGAAGTTGCCGGCGCGAAAGCTCGATTCCAGCACCGGCACGCGGCCGTACGCGAGCACCGGCCCGGCGAGCCGCGAGCCCGCGCCGAACGGCACCCGCCTGCCCCTGCTGGTGCGCGGCGGCGCCGTGACCCCCGGCACCTGAGCGCTGGCCGGCGTGATCACCGGCGAGCCGCAGGTGACGGCGCCGCGCACGCGCGACGCCGTTCCGCGAATGGCCGCGGCATAGAGCGCCTGACCGCTCATCTCCATGCCCACCCAGAAAGCCTCGGGAGCGCCCGCCAGCTCGCAAGCGCGTGCCACCGCGGTCGGAAGATCGTGCTCGACGAAGTCGTCGAAGCACCACTCGAGCTTCGGGTCGGCGACTCCGCCGGGCCAGCTCGCGTTGCGCCCGCGCAGATCGATCAGGAAGGTGTCGAAGCCGCGCGCCGCCAGATGACGCGCCAGCGAGTAGTCCGGGTGCAGATCGTAGATCAGCCGGCTACCCGCCATGCCGTGGCTCATGACCACGGGAACGGGCTTCGCCGCGCCGTGCGGCCGGTAGCGATAGAGCGCCAGGTCCCAGCCGTCGGCGGTCCGCGCGACGTGGCGTTCGTCCTCGCCCGTGGTCCAGTCGAAGCGACGGTACGAGCGCCCCAGGGTGGCGAGCGCCGCGAAGAACGTGGCGAACCCTTCGAAGGCCCAGCCGAGACGGTATCCCATCCGTCACACCCCTCGAGATTCGGACCCGCGCCGTCCGACGATGGCGCGCTGCCAGCTCGGCGCGCGGGCTCGTGCGCTGGACCGGATAGCACGCCCGAACCGATCGCGGTAGGCTTGCGCGCATGGCGGCGCCGGAACGCAGTCCCCTCGCGAGCAGCGTGTCACGCGCGCTGTTTCCGCTTCGCGAGCGCGCGCCGCACGTCACCCCTGCCACCCTCCGACCGGTCTACGAAGCCGCGCGGCTGCGGCTGGCGCGCATGCGGGTGGACGGCTCGACCTCGCTCGCCACCGCGTTCCAACGCGCCACCGAGCTCGACGCCCGCATCCTCAACGTGAGTCGCGTCGGCATCTGGCTCTTCGACGACGCGCGCGACGGGATCGTCTGCCACGATCTCTTCGAGCTCGCCTCGGGGAATCACTCGGAAGGTGTGCGCATCACCGCGGCGCAGTACCCGATCTACTTCGCCGCGCTCGAGGAACGCCGCGAGATCGCCGCGCACGATGCCCTCGCCCACCCCATCACCCGCGAGCTGGCGCCGAGCTATCTCGTGCCGCTCGGCATCACGTCGATGCTCGACGCGCCCATCTTCCGCGAAGGCGAGGTGGCGGGAGTCGTGTGCCACGAGCACGTCGGTCCCGCCCGGCGGTGGACACGCGAGGAGCGCGACTTCGCGGGCTCGGTGGCGGACATGGTCTCGGGACTGCTGGAGCAAGCGGCGCGGCGCGATGCGGAGGCGACGGTCGCAGCACTCTCCGAGCGACTGGCCGAGAGCAGCAAGATGGAAGCGCTCGGCCGTCTCGCCGCCGGCGTCGCGCACGACTTCCGCTCCTACCTGACACCGGTGGTGGCGCTCGCCGACCGCATCGCGGCCAACCCGCGAGTCACCGCGGAGGTCGTATCGCAGGCGCAGCGCATCCTGGAGGCCGCGGAGCGGGCGGCGGCGCTGGCGGAGCAGCTGCTCAGCGTCGGTCGCCGCGAGCCCGGCGCCGCCGACGAGCTGGAAGTGGTCGAGGTCGTGGAAGCGCTCGCGCCGACGTTGCGGGACCGGGTGGGGTCGCGGTGCGACCTCACCGTCACGGGGCACACCGATGCCTCGCGGGTGCGAATCGAACGCTCGGCGCTCGAGCAGATCGTGCTGAACCTCGCGGTCAACGCGTGCGACGCCATGCCCGCGGGCGGCGCCGTGGCGATCTCGATCGACGACGAGCGCGTGGACGTGATGGGCACGAGCGCGCAGCAGCACTTCGTCACGCTCGCGGTGTCGGACACCGGCGCAGGCATGGACGAAGGCACCCGTGCCCGCATCTTCGAGCCCTTCTTCACCACCAAGAAGGACGGCAAGGGCCACGGGCTGGGGCTCGCGATCGTGTATCGGATCGTGAGCGGCTACGGCGGCTGGATCGACGTGGAGACGACGCCCGGACGCGGCTCGACCTTCCGCGTGTTCCTGCCGCGCTCGAACCCGCCTGCCGAGCCCACGCCGCCGACGCCGCCCGAGACTCCGCGCGACTCGTCTCGACTGAGGCTTTGACGAGCGCCGTCCGCGGGGGACGCAGCCGGCCGCCCTGCGCCACACTGGGCGCAATCGGCTGCGACTGGCCGCCCGCAGCGCCAGCGTCGCTGGCGGGTCGTTTGCACGGGTTTCCGGGTACGGCGTCACGCACATGTGTGGTTCTTACCGATCCGTAACGAGGTCGATCATGGCCGAAGCTCCCAAGCCCAATCACGACGGCGTCGTCGAGTTCGAGGACGGGCGCACCATCGGCTACGCCGAGTTCGGCGATCCGCGCGGCGACCCGGTGCTGTGGTTCCACGGCACTCCCGGGGCTCGCCAGCAGCTTCCCCCCGACACCCATCGCGAGGCCGCCGAGCGGCACTTGCGCATCATCGGGATCGATCGTCCGGGCACCGGCAACTCGAGCCCGTACCTCTACGACGTGCTCATCGAGTTCGCCGTCGACATGGAGCACTTCGCCGATCGGCTCGGCTTGAAGCGCTTCGGCGTGGTCGGGCTCTCGGGCGGCGGGCCGTACGTGCTCGCGTGCGCGCACCAGCTCCGCGACCGAATCCCCGTGGGCGTGGTGCTCGGCGGTCTCGGACCCACGCGCGGCCACGAAGCCGCTCCCGGTTACACCCGCCTGCTGCCGCTCGCCGAGCCGCTGCTGACGGTGATGCGCGAGCCGCTCGCCGAGCTGCTCAACGCGGGCCTGAAATCGCTGGTGCCCATGGCCAGCGGCGGCTACGACCTCTACGCGCGCTTCGGACCGCGCACCGATCGGCCGTTGCTGCGTCGCCCCGAGATGAAGACGATGTTCATCAACGATCTGGTCACGGCCATGGACGGCGGGCTGCGGGCGCCGGTCTACGACGTGGTGCTGTTCGCGCGGCCCTGGGGCTTCTCGCTCCGCAACATCAAGGTGCCGATCCATTTCTTCCAGGGCGACGCGGATCTCGTGGTGCCGCCGCGCCACGGCGCGCACCAGGCGGGACTGGTGCCACGAGCGACGCTCACGATCGTGCCCAACGAAGGCCATTTCGCCGGCTTCGCCGCAGTGGGGCACGTGCTCGACAAGATCCGCGAGACGTGGCCTCGCGAAGCCAAGCCCGCGACGCGCGCGCCACGCACCCGCAAACGGGCCTGACGCGCTTCGGGGCCTGGAGTGCCCCGCCAAGGCGCCCCCGCGCACCGATCGACCGGCCCGCTCGACGCTGGTCGGCATCCGGTTTGCGGCAGGACTGATGTCTGAGCCGCCGCCAGCGCGCGGGCAACGGCAGCGCCACGCGTAGCGGCTCGGCGAGGCCGCCATGAATTCGATTCCCTCCGAGTTCGACACCCCGACCTACCGGATGGCCATCGCGCAGTTCGAGCAGGCCGCGAGCGTCATCGGCCTCGACCCCAACCTGCGCGAACGCCTGGCACGCCCCACGCGCGCGCTCGTGGTGCACCTGCCGGTGCGCATGGACGACGGCCACCTGCAGATGTTCGAGGGCTATCGCGTCCAGCACGACGACTCGTTGGGGCCGACCAAGGGCGGCATCCGTTACCACCCCGACGTGCAGCTCGGCGAGGTCACGGCGCTCGCCATGTGGATGACGTGGAAATGCGCCCTGGTGGGCCTGCCGTTCGGCGGCGCCAAGGGAGGAATCCGGTGTGATCCCAAGCGCCTTTCGCGCAGCGAGCTGGAGCGGCTGACGCGGCGCTACACGGCACAGATCTCACCGATCATCGGTCCCGCCCAGGACATCCCCGCGCCCGACGTCGGCAGCGACGCTCAGACCATGGCGTGGGTGATGGACACCTATTCGATGCAGCGCGGATTCGCGGTACACGGCGTGGTCACGGGCAAGCCCGTGGCGATCGGCGGCTCGCTCGGCAGGGACGAGGCCACCGGTCGCGGCGTGGTTCGCTGCATCACCAACGCGATGGAGCACCTGGGTCTCGATCTCGAGGGCAGCACGGCGGTGATTCAAGGCATCGGCAACGTCGGCGGGAACGCCGCGCGCATCCTCCACGAGAACGGCGTCAAGGTGACGGCCGTGTCCGACTCGTGCGGCGGCATTCACAACGAGCGCGGTCTCGACATCCCGGAGCTGCTTGGTTTCAAGAAGCGGACGGGAACGCTCGACGGGTTTCCGGAAGGGGACACGATCTCGAACGAGGAGCTGCTCACGCTGCCGTGCACGACGCTGGTGCCGGCGGCGCTCTCGGAGGCGATCACCGAGCGCAACGCCAGGAAGCTGCGCTGCCAGATCGTCGCCGAGGGCGCCAACGGACCCACCACCCTGGCCGCCGATCGCATCCTGGAGGATCGCGGGATCCTGATCGTGCCCGACATCTTGGCGAACGCCGGCGGCGTGATCGTGTCGTATTTCGAATGGGTCCAGGCGCACCAGATGTATTTCTGGAAGCTCGAGGAGATCCGCGACCGGCTGACCAGCGTCCTCGACTCCGCGTTCGCGCGAGTGTGGGAGCACAAGAGCCAGACCCGCCTGGGCATGCGGCTCGCGGCGCTCACCACCGGGATCCGCGCCGTCGCCGAGGCGAATCGGCTGCGCGGCCTGTATCCGTGATCCGCCCGCGCGGCGAGGTGGTCAGCGCCGGCGCGCCGCGAGGTAGGCGACCAGATCGTCGAGGGTGGTCACCCGGGCGTAATCGGCCTCCGGGATCTCGACTCCGAGGCGCTCGTGGATCGCCGTGAGCAGCTTCAAGTAGTCGATCGAATCGATGTCCACCTGATCGCGTAACGACTTGTCGTTGCGGATCGAGTCGGGCTCGATCTCGGGCGCGATCTCCAGCAACAGGCTCAGCACCGAGCGGCGGATCTCGCTTGCGTCCATGACTCACTCCCCTTCGCGCCTTCACGACTCGACTGCACGCGCGTCGCGCGACGGCTCATAGCGCACCGGGCTGCGCGAGCTTCTCGGCGACCGCCGTCAGGAAGCGGCCGCCGCGATGCCCGTCGCTGGCGCGGTGATCGCCCGCGAGCGTCGCGTGCACCGCCCACCGCGACACCACCCCGTTCTCGATCGCCCACGGCTGGCGAGCCGGCGTGCCGAAGCCCACCAGCGCCACTTGCGGCGGATAGATGACGCCGTAGACGGTCTCCACGCCTAGATCTCCCATGCTCGTGACCGTGATCGTCGCGTCGGTCATCTCGGAGCCCTTGAGCCCGCCCTTGCGAGCGCGCCCCACCAGGTCCGCGAGGGCCGCCATGAGGTCGACGAGGCTCGCGCGATCGGCGTCGTGGATCGCCGGCGCCACCAGCCCGCCACCGCGCAGGGCGATCGCCACTCCCACGTGGATCCCCGCGCCGGCGCGGAACGCATCGTCCACCCAGTACCCGTTCAGATCCGGGAAATCGCGGAGCGCGAGCGCCACCGCCTTGACGAGCAACGGCGCGATCACCAGCCGTGCGGCGGGCGGGCGCCCACGATTGTGGTCTTCCAGCCACGCCGTCGCGGCGGAGAGATCGACGTGCGTGCCGAGGTAATAGTGCGGGATCTCGCGCTTCGAGCGCGTCATCGCCGCGGCGATCGCACGGCGCATGGCCAGCGCACGATCGGACCGCGGCGCTTCCGCCGGCGGCGACGGCGCACCGCCCTCCGCGGGTGTGGTCATCGGTGGCGAGCGCTGGGTCAGGTCGCGAAGCAGCACCGCGCCGTCCGGGCCGGTGCCTGCGACGTGAGCGAGGTCGACGCTCGCCGCGCGCGCCGCTGCGCGAGCGGCCGGCGATGCACGGACCCGTCGAGCGGCAGGCTCGCTCGGCGGGACGAGCCGCGCGGGAGGTGGCGGCGGCGGTGGCGGTGGTTGCACGCGCGCGGGCGATGGTGCGGCGCTGGGAAGCGGCACGGGCTCGGCACGCGGCTCGGGCCGAGGGACGGGCAGAGGCTCACGAGCGGCATCCGCGAGGCGCAGCAACACGGTGCCGACGGGCACCTTGCGTCCCGGCTCCACCATGATCTCCGCAACGACTCCGTCCTCCCAGATCTCGACGTCGATGTCGGCCTTCTCGGTCTCGACCAGCGCCACGATCTGCCCTCGTTCGACCGTCTCTCCGACCCGCACCTTCCATTCGATGACGGTGCCCTCGGCCATGTCCGCGCCGAGCGACGGCATCCGGAACTCATGCACGGCCGGCCACCAGCGCGCGCGCCGCGTCGACGATCCCGGGAACCTGCGGCACCGCCGCGTCCTCGAGATGCTTGGGGTACGGGATGGGAACCTCGGCGCCGCACACGCGCGCCACCGGCGCATCGAGATCGTAGAAGCATTGCTCGACGATTCGGGCGCTGATCTCCGCGGAGATGCCGCCGCTTCGCCAGCCTTCGTCCACGATCAGCGCGCGGTGCGTGCGACGCACGCTGCCGGCGATCGTGGCGTCGTCGAGCGGACGCAACGTGCGCAAGTCCACGACCTCGGCCTCGATACCGTCGCGCGCCAGCGCGTCGGCGGCGGCGAGCGCCTTGGCGAGCGACCCGCCGTACGTGAGGATCGCGAGATCGCGCCCGGCGCGGCGCACGGCCGCGTGATCGATGTCCACCGGACCCGCGTCGGCGGCGAGCTTGCCCTTCACGTTGTAGAGGCCGCCGTGCTCGAAGATCAGCACGGGGTCGGGATCCTCGAGCGCGGTCCAGAGCATGCCGCGCGCATCCTCGAGCGTGGCCGGCGTGAGCACGCGAATGCCGGGGATGTGCCCATACCAGCCTTCCAGGCTGTGGCTGTGCTGCGCCGCCAGCTGCCTGCCTGCGCCGGTGGTCATGCGGATCACCAGCGGGATCGCGAACTGACCGCCCGACATGTGGCGAATCGTGGCGGCGTTGTTCACGATCTGGTCGAGCGCCAGCAGGCTGAAGTTCACGGTCATGATCTCGACGATCGGCCGCATCCCGCCCAGCGCAGCGCCGATCCCGGCGCCCACGAACGCCGATTCCGAGAGCGGCGTGTCCCGGATCCGCTCCGGCCCGAACTCGTCGAGCAGGCCCTTGCTCACGGCGAAGCAGCCGCCGTAGCGGCCCACGTCCTCGCCCATGAGGAAGACCCGCGGATCGCGCAGCAACGCGTCGCGGATCGCCTCGCGAATCGCCTCGCGGTACGTGATCTCGCGCACCGCCGGCGCGCTCGCCGCACCCACCGAGCCGCTCATCGCACGATCTCCCGCGCGTACACGTCCTTGGTGAGGTTCTCGACGGGCTCCCAGGTGCCCGCCTCGGCGAAGGCAACCGCCGCTTCCACCTCCGCCTCGACCTCGGCGCGCAGACGCGCCGCCACGCCCTCGTCGCAAGCACCCGCGTCCGCGAGACGCCGCTCGAACGCCGCGATCGGATCGCGCGCCTTCCAGCGCTCCACCTCGTCCTTGGAGCGGTAGAGCTCGGGGTCGTACATCGAATGCGCGCGGAATCGGTAGGTCCGAAGCTCCAGGAAATACGGCCCCAACCCGGACCGGATCGAGGCGCACGCGCGGCGCGTGGCCGCCTCCACGGCGAGCACGTCCATGCCGTCCACGGTCTCCGCCGGCACCCGGTAGCTCTCGGCCTTGTGACGCAGATCGGTCTCGGCCTCCGAGCGCTCGATCGCCGTGCCCATCGCGTAGAGGTTGTTCTCGCAGGCGAACAAGACCGGCAGCCGCCACAGCTCCGCGAGGTTCATGGACTCGTGGAACTCGCCCTCGGCCACGGCGCCCTCGCCGAAGAAGCACGCCGTCACCTGCGCGAGCCCGCGCAGCCGATCCGCGAGCGCGAGCCCGACGGCGAGCGGCAACCCGCCGCCCACGATGGCGTTGCCACCGTAGAAGCGCGTGTCCGCGTCGAAGAGGTGCATCGAGCCGCCGCGGCCGCAGCTGGTGCCCTCGACCTTGCCGTACATCTCGGCCATCACCCGCGCCGCCGAGATGCCGCGCGCGAGGGCGTGCCCGTGCTCGCGGTAGGTCGCGACGATCGCGTCGCGCGGCTCGAGGGCGTTCATCGCGCCCACCGCCACCGCCTCCTCGCCGATGTAGAGGTGGAGGAAGCCGCGGATCTTCTCGGCGGAGTAGAGCTCCGCGCAGCGTTCCTCGAAGCGCCGCACCAGCAGCATCCGACGCAGCAGCGCGACGCCGTGGCTGGCATCGAGCTCGGCGGCGCCGCTGGAATCGGCCGATCGCGCGTTCATGACGAGGTCTCCAGCGTCGAGAGGTCGCCTTCCGGCAGGCCGAGCTCGCGCGCCTTGAGCAAGCGGCGCATGATCTTGCCGCTGCGAGTCTTGGGCACGCTCGCGACGAAGTCGATCTCCTTCGGCGCCACCACCGGTCCCAGCCGCTTCCGCGCGTGGGCCGAGATCTCGCGCTTGAGCTCGTCGCTCGGCTCGTGCCCGGGCTTGAGCGCGACGAAGGCCTTCACGGTCTCGCCGACCATCGGGTCCGGCTTGCCGATCACGCCTGCCTCGGCGACGGCGCGGTGCTCGAGCAAGACGCTCTCGACCTCGAACGGGCCGATGAGGTGGCCGGCCGACTTGATGACGTCGTCCGCGCGTCCCACGAACCAGAAATAGCCTTCGGCATCGCGGCGCGCGAGGTCTCCGGTCAGATACCAGCCACGTCGGAAACATTTCCGATAGCGCTCTTCTTGCCCGAGATATCCGCGAAACATCGAGGGCCAGCCGGCCTTCAGCGCGAGCTCTCCTTCCTCGCCGGGCGCCGCCACGAGCTCGACGTCGTCGTCGCCGGTGCGACGCACGATGGCAGCCTCCACGCCGGGGATCGGCCGGCCCATCGAACCGGGCTTCACGTCGCACGCGAGGAAGTTCGCGATCATGATTCCGCCGGTCTCGGTCTGCCACCAGTTGTCGTGGATCGGGTGGCCGAGCACGTCGCTACCCCAGACCACGCCCTCCGGATGGAGCGGCTCGCCGACGCTCGCGACGAAGCGCAGTGACGAGAGATCGTGACCGCGCGCCAGCTCGGGGCCAGCTCTCATCAGCATCCGCACCGCCGTGGGGGCCGTGTACCAGACCGTGACACGCTGCTCGGCGAGGATCCGGTACCAGCGCTCCGCATCGAAGTCCGCTTCGTCCACCAGCATCGTCACGCCGTGGGTGAGCGGCGCGACGATCCCGTACGAAGTGCCCGTGACCCAGCCTGGATCGGCGGTGCACCAGAAGACGTCGTCGGGGTGCAGATCGAGCGCCCATCGACCCGTGGCGTGGTGACACACGACGGCTTGGTGGACGTGGACCGCGCCCTTGGGCGTGCCGGTGGTGCCGCTGGTGAAGTGCAGCAGCGCCATGTCCTCGGGATCGGTCGGTGGGATGGCGAAGGCGTCGCGCGCGCCCGCGAGCAGCTCCCGCAGATCGCGCGTGCCCGGAACCGCCGAGGGAGCCTCGCCTTCCGTCACCAAGAGCACGTGCTCGAGCGCCGGCAAGGCGCTGCGAATCGATTCGACCTTCTTGCGATAGAGCGACTCGGTGGTCACCAGGACGCGACCACTGCCGAGCTCGAGGCGGGTGCGAATGGGCTCGGGACCGAAGGCCGAGAAGAGCGGCGAGAACACCGCGCCCGCCTTGAGCGTTCCGAGCGCCGCGACGTAGAGCTCCGGAATGCGGCCGGCGAGGCAAAACACCCGCTCGCCCTTGCCGACGCCGAGCGACCCGAGCGCGTTGGCGAAGCGGCTCGAGCTTCCCGCCAACTGCGCGTACGTCCAATCGCGAACCTCCCCACGGCGCCCCAGCCAGCGCAGCGCGAGGTGATCGCCGCGCCCGCTCGCGACATGGCGGTCCACCGCCTCGTGGGCGATGTTGAGCCCGCCCCCGCCGGGCAATCCGCTCAGTTCCTTGGCCGCCGCATCCCACGTGAACGACGCGCGCGTGGCTTCGTAGTCCGTGAGGTTGGCTCGCGGCGCGTCCGCTCGAGGCGCCTTGTGGATGCGCTCGACCGTCACGCGTCACCTCCCGCGGACCGTGTAACCCCAGCGGCGTGGCCGCCCGCGTCCATCGGGTAACCCGCACCGCCGTCGCTACGTGGTTTTTCCAACACGTTCTCTACGAGCTGCAACGGTCTCGCCACGATTTTCGGCGCCTCGCCGCCGGCTCCGGCGGCGATCGTTGCCGCCGCGGCGCGGGGCGCCCCGCTTGCACGGAAAGGGGCCGCTGCCCGCGTGGCCGCAGTGCGGGAAACCCTGCGCGAACCTGCCGGGAACGCGAAGTGACCGACTCGACGCTCGAAGGAAAGAGTGAGGCGCTACGCCGCGTCAGACGCTCGCTGGGCAAGCTCGCGCGCCGCGCGCCCGCCACCTCGCGGGCGTTCGGTGAGCTGCACAAGGCCACCCAGCGAGCCGGTGCCCTCGACTCGCGTACCAAGGAGCTGATCGCGCTGGCGATCGGTGTCGCGACCAAGTGCGAGGACTGCGTCGTCTACCACACCGCCGACGCCAAGGCCGCCGGTGCCACCGACGAGCAGATCGTGGAAGCGGTGGAGGTCGCGGTGATGATGGGGGGCGGCACCGCGCTCATGTACGCGAGCCGGGTGCTGGACGTGCTCGAAAGCTCCGGCGCGATCGGCGGAGCGCGATCCCGGTCCGCCGACTGACGGCGCCGCCGGCGAGTGCGCTCGTCAGGAAAGCAACGATGCCCACCCTCGAGGAGCGACTCGCGCTGAGCCAGAAGCCGTCCGCCGAGGCGCTGCGCCTGCACCCGTTCTACGCGGGCAAGATCCAGGTTGCCCCGAAATGCGCCATTCGCGGCTACGAGGACTTCGCGATCTGGTACACGCCCGGAGTCGCGGCGCCCTGCAAGGCCATCCAGGCCGCGCCCGAGCTGGTGTACGAGCACACCAACAAGGCCAACTCGGTGGCGATCGTCACCGACGGCACGCGCGTGCTCGGGCTCGGCGACATCGGCCCCGCCGCCGGCCTGCCGGTGATGGAGGGGAAGGCGCTGCTCTTCAAGTACCTCGGCGGCATCGACGCCGTGCCGATCTGTCTCGCCACCAAGGACGCGGACGAGATCGTGCGCACGGTCAAGCTCATCGCGCCCGCGTTCGGCGGCATCAATCTGGAAGACATCGCTCAGCCGAAATGCTTCCGCATCCTCGATCGGGCACGCGCCGAGACCGACATCCCCGTCTGGCACGACGACCAGCAAGGCACGGCCACCGCCGTGCTCGCGGCGCTCGGCAACGCGCTCGAGGTCGTCGGGAAGCGCCGGGACCGCGTGCGCATCGTGCTGGTCGGCATGGGCGCCGCCAACGTCGCCATCGCGCGGCTCTTGCGCGCCGCCGGCTTCGACACGGGCGGCATCGTCGCGTGCGACCGCGGCGGGGTGCTGCACCGCGACCGGCACGACATCGAATCGCGCGCCGCCGAGCTCGCGGACAAGTGGCGGCTCTGCCGCGAGAGCAACGGCGACGACGTGCGCGGCGGCATCGCCGAGGCGCTGCGGGGAGCCGACGTCTGCCTCGCGTTCTCGTCGTCCGGCCCCGGCGTCATCGAGCCCGCGTGGGTGCGTGCGATGGCGAAGGACGCGATCGTCTTCGCGTGCGCCAATCCCACACCCGAGATCTGGCCCTGGGACGCAGCCGAAGCCGGCGCCCGCATCGTCGCCACCGGGCGCAGCGACTTCCCCAATCAGGTCAACAACTCGCTGGTCTTTCCGGGGGTGTTCCGCGGCGCTCTCGACGTCCGCTCCAGCACCATCACCGACGACATGGCGCTCGCCGCCGCCGACGCGCTCGGCGCTTTTGCCCGCGCGCGCGGCCTCGGCGAGGAGCGGCTGCTGCCGCGGATGGACGAATGGGAGGCGGTGCCGCAGGTGGCCGCCGCGACCGGCCTCGCCGCCATCCGCGCCGGGATCGCGCGGCTCTCGCCCTCGCGCGACGAGCTGGTGCGCCGCGCCACCGACCGCATCCGTGCCGCCCGCGAGCTGACCCGATCCCTGATGAGCGCCGGCGTGATCGCGGCGCCGCCTGCTCCGTGAATCGACTCGCGCCCACTCCCTCGATCGCGGCGTCCTGAGTCGAGCACCGACGCGAGCGCGTGCGGCGGCCGGGCGGGGTCCGCTCCACCCCACTTCGCCTGTGGTAGAACACGTTCTACTTCGGGGGGCGCGACCATGAAGCGATTGCTCATCCTCTCGTCCGACTGTCACGCGGGCCCGCCACCGCCGGGCTACCGGGCTTACCTCGATCCCCAGTACCGCGAGGCGTACGACCAGTCGCTGCCGGCGATGCTCGCGATCATCGAGCAGCGCCAGCGCAAGACCCTCGCCGAGGACTTCCTGGCGACCTGGAAGCGAGGCGAGGTCGCGACGGGGTTGCGCGGGGTGTACGACTCCGCGGAGCGCAATCGCCAGCTCGACGCCGACGGCATCGCCGGCGAGGTGATCTTCCCGGACGGCGTCACCGACAAGAACGCCTGTCCGTTCGGCGCCGGTCTCGCCATGCCCACCGAGGGTGTGGTGCCCGAGCTGCAATGGGCGGGTGCCCGCGCCCACAATCGTTGGATCGCCGAGTTCTGCGCGCAGGCACCCGAGCGCCGCGCCGGGCTCGCCGCGGTGCCGATGTTCTGGAACGTCGAGGAGGCCGTGCGCGAGATCCACTGGGCCAAGGAGCACGGCCTGCGCGGCATCCTGATCCCGCCGCTCTTCGGAGCGCACCCGCCCTTCCACGCGTCCTGCTACGAACCGATCTGGAGCGCCTGCGAGACGCTCGACATGCCCGTGCACACCCACGGCGGCGGCGCCCCCGACTACGGCGACCACCTCGGTACCGTGGGCATCTACGTGACCGAATACGCGTGGTGGTCGGCGCGCCCGGTGTGGTTCCTGATCTGGGGCGGTGTCTTCGAGCGCCATCCACGCCTCAAGTTCGTGGTCACCGAGCTGGGCGCGAGCTGGGTGCCTGAGCTCAAGGCGCTCATGGATCAGCGCTTCCGCGACACTCACTTCAACCAGAAGCTCGCCGACTTCCGCAGCCACCTCTCGATGAAGCCGAGCGCGTACTTCGACCGCAACGTGTGGGTGGGCGCCTCGGTGACCTCGCGCGAGGACATCGAGAACCGCGCCGCGATCGGCGTTGGCAACGTGATGTGGGGCAGCGACTTCCCGCACCCAGAAGGGAGCTGGCCCGAGACACGCCGCTTCCTCGACGAGTCGTTTCGCGGCATCCCGGAAGCCGAGGCGCGCACCATGCTCGGCCTCAACGCCGCCCACGTCTACGGCTTCGACCTCGCGAAGCTGGCACCGCTGGTCGATCGAATCGGCCTCGAGCCCAGAGCACTCGGCCTGGTCTGACGACCCATCCACACCGCACGAGCCGATGCGCCACGAAACACGCGCGACGGCAGCCGGTGCGCAGCGGTCGTCGCTCGGGGTACCAGCCGCCCCCACGGTATGATGCGAGTCGAGTAGGAGCCGAGATTGCTGGAGATCAGTCGTTTCTTCGGCATCGTGATTCGCATGTTCTTCAACGACCACGACCCACCGCATTTCCACGCGATCTACGGAGATGCCGAAGCTCGGATCGACATCACGACGCTCGAGGTACGCCGCGGTGCGCTGCCGCGCCGGGCGCTCGGCATGGTGATCGAGCGGGCCAGCCAACACCGTCACGAGCTGCACGACGACTGGGACCGAGCACGGCGCGGTATCCAGCCCTACCCGATCGCTCCTCTCGATTAGCGACCGAGGATCACCGAGCATGTTGCGCATTCGAGCAGCGGAATCGATTGGCGGGTTCTCCGTACGGCTCACGCTGACGGATGGCACGCAGGTCGAACGCGACCTCGCCGGGCTGCTCGTCGGTCCGGCCTTCGACCCCTTGCGAACCGACGGACGTGCCTTCGAATCGTTGCGGGTCGAAGACGGCGCGCTGGTCTGGGCCAGCGGCGCCGACCTGTGTCCCGATGTGGTGATCTGGGGTGGCGAAGCGCCCGCGGATGATGCTGCAAGACCGCCTGGATGGCTCGCACCGGCCCATCACCCGCCGGGAGTCGAAGCGGCGTGATGCGCGGGCCGCCTAGATGACGAGGCGCGGTGGCAATTCGGAAGCTCGGCCAGTCAATCGCGATCGGTTCGATCGCGATCGCGCTCGCGATTGCGGCACCTGATCCGGCGGTCGCGAGAGTCGAGCCCGGCTTCTGGAGCACGGACGCGGGCTTCGACGCGACCGACATCGTCGTCGTCGGCGCGGCGACTCGGCCAGCCCAGCGAGCCACCGTGCTCGAGGTATGGCGTGGATCGGTGTCGATCGGCGCCACGCTCGTCCTGCCGGAGCTTGCGAGCCTGGGCCGTCCATCGCTTCGTGCGGCGGTATTCAATCACCAGCTCGCGAATCTCCCGAAACGCGTCTCGGGCGAGCGAGTCGTGCTGTTCCTCCACAAGAACGGTGCGGGCACGTGGGTCGGCGCATCGAGCTACGGCGAGTTGAAGACGTCGATCGCGTGGATCGAGAACGGCCGCGCGTTCACCTTCGAGCAGGAGATCAACCCGGGTCCGGTGGTGCTGCTTTCGCTTCTCACCGAGGCCGAGCTTCGCACCGCCGTGCGCGGCCTCGACGAGGCGCGCGCCCGACTCGCGGCGGCTCAGGCCGAGCCCGATCCCGCGACTCGCGTGCGCGAGCTCGTAGGCTT
>JAXLQJ010000058.1:0-46305 GCA_046331705.1 bacterium
GCGCCGGCTCGGCCGGACCGCGCCCCTTCCCTCGAGGCCTCGAGAGCCTCAGGGGAGGGGTGCGCGCGGTGCTCAGCGCCCCGCCTCGAGCTCGCCCGCGGCGGCCGCCTCGTCCGCGAGCGGCGCGCGCTCGTTGGCGCGGCGCCGCAAGAAGCGCGGCTGGCGAAGGATCACGAAGGCCGGGACGATCGTCACGGCGGCGAGCGCCGACGTCACCATGCTGAGCGACACGTAGCCTCCGAGCTGCTTGGCGTACGAGAGCCGCGACAGGCAAAGCACCAGCGAGCCGGACCCGATCGCCGACGCCACGAAGAAGATGGCCTTGCCCGAGGTGAGCATGGTGGCGAGGGTCGCGGCGCGGACGTCGCCCGAGCGCGCATGCTCCTCGCGGAAACGGAACAGGAAGTAGATCGAATAATCGGCGCCGATCGAGATGGTGAGCGCGGTGATGGTCGCGGTCGCCAGATTGAGGTACGTGCCGACGAGACCCATGACGCCCATGTTGACCAGCGCCGCGAGGATCGTGGGCGTGAGCACGAGCGCGCCACCCGCCAGCGAGCGCAGCACCAGCGACGCCACCACGAAGATGATCGTCGACACCACCACGGCGTTGCGCAGCTTCTCGCGCAGCACCGACTCGTTCATCGCCTTGCCGATGCCGAGCATGCCGCCCGCGACGCTGACCTTCACGCCGGGCGGGAAATGCGTGGCGACGTACTCGTCGGCGCGCGCGAAGAGCGCGTCGGTGAAGCTCGCGGTGTCCTCGCTGGCGAAGGCGCGGATCACCGCGCGCCGATAGTTGGAGTCGACCACCGAGTCGAAGTCGTCCGGATCGCCCGAGTAGAGCAGGAAGAGCTGGGCGATCGCCTCGCGCGAGTCGGGAATCACCCGAAAGGCCTCGTCGCCGTCGTTCATGGCGACGTTCATCTGCTCGAGGAAGTCCACGATCGACTGCGAGCGACCGACGTTGGGGACACTCTCGAGCAGACGCTGCAGGCCTTCCATCGCGTGCAGCACCGCCGGCTCGTGGAGGGCGTCGTCGTGATCGCCCTCGACCAGGATGTTCATGGTGTTGGTGCCGCCGAAGCTCTTCGACAGCGCCTCGTCGTCCACGTACACGGGCTCGTCGGGCGGATACGCGCGTCGGAACGAGTTGTCGACCTCGACCCGCGAGATCCCGTACACGATCACCGCCAGCACCCCCGCCGCGATCGCGAGCGCGCCCGCCGGCCGCGCCAGGATTCCCGCCGCGAGCCGCTCGAGCACGGTCTCGAGCAACCCCGAGTGGCTCTCGGCCTTCACCTCGCCCACCTTGGGCGCGGGCAACAGCGCCCGGCACGCCGGGATGAACGTCATCTCGATCGTGAGCGCGCTCAGGATGCCGAACGAGGTGAGCACACCGAAAACCTGCACCGTGCGGATCGGGAACAGCGTGAGCGAGAGGAAGCCGGCGGCGGCGATCAGCCCCGCGGTGATCATGACGCCGCCCACCCGCGCCGTGCTCTCGATCACCGCCGCGTCGTTCTCGCCGAGTCTCCGGAACTCCTCGTAGTAGCGCTTCAGGATCTGCACCGCGTGGCCCGCAGCGACCGCCAGGATCAGGAACGGCGCCAACGAGGCCCACGCGTCGAGCGGGAACGACGTCCAGCCCAGGAACCCCATCGCCCAGGTCACGCTGAGCACCGCGGTGACCAGCGGCAGCACCATCGCCTGGAAGGTGCGGAAGGCCTCCAGGTGCACGAGCCCGATCACCAGCACCGCGACGCCGAGGAGCTGGAGGATGCCCATCGTGTACTTGTCGAGGGCGGTCTGGAAGATCGGCCAGCCCGAGAGGTAGACGTTCACCTGGTCCGAGTGGCGATAGGGCGCGATCACTTCCTCGAAACGCTTGGTGAGGATCTGGTTGCCGAGCTCGGGGCGCGGATCGAGGTCGTCGAGGTCGGCGGCCACGGCGGTGATCTTGCCGTCGTCGGAGACCAGATAGCCGCGCACGAGCTTCTGCCCCATCACGCGCTTGCGGATCACCTCCGCCTCGGCGTCGTTGGTGGGCAGACGCTCCACCAGCCGCTTCACCACCAGCTCGCCCGGTGCGCCGTTCTCGATGGCCTTGGACTTTCGCGCCGTCAGGCTGACCACGTCCTTCGGGTCCACGCCCGGGATCGCGGCGACGCCCTCGGTGATCTTCTTGACGATCGCCAGCACCTCGGGCTGGAAGACGTCCCCGTGCTTCGCCTCGACGCCGATCAGCGTGTACTTGCCGCCGCCGAAGATCTCGAGGATGCGGTCGTCGATCTTGACCAGCGGGTCGTTGCCGGGAAGCTGGAGCTTGCGCTCGTTGGCGAGGTAGATCCGCGGCAGGCCGGCGCCGAGAAGGGCCGTGGCGGCGACGACGCCCGCGATCACCAGCCACGGGTGGCGGGTGACCCAGCCGACGTAAGCGCGAAGCGCGCGATCGAATCGCGAGGGGGAAGCCTGGGTTCGGGACGAGGGCGCGGCAGCGTTCATGATCGGGAGCTTGACGAGGGCACGCCCGGGCGGCTTGATCAATTGCGCCAACTTCTTGATCTTTAGCGCCATGGAACGCGTCCCCTCGCCCCGCATTCGCGCCGAGATCGTCACGGCGGTGCTCCAGTTCGTCGCCGGCGCCGGCGGAAACCCGGCGCAGGTGCGCTCGGCGGCGGGGCTACGAGCCGGCGAGCTGATCGATCCCGAGCGACTGCTCGACGTCGATCGCCTCGCCGCCACCGTGGACGCGGCGGCCGACGATCTCGGCGACCCGGCGTTCGGGTTGCACCTCGGGGCGAACTTCGACCTCGAAGGGCTCGGGCCGCTGAGCTACGCCGTGCTGAACGCGCCCACCGCCGCCGTCGGTGTGGCGAACCTGGTGCGCTACATGGGCGGCCTTGCCCACGGCGTCCGCCTCGAGCTCGTCCAGCACCGCGGCGACGCGGTGCTGCGCGGCGCGGTCGGCGGCGCCGGAGCGCGCCGACGCCCGTCATCTCAACGAGGTGGCGCATCCTGACCCAGTGATGGTCGGCTGCGTCGCCTGGCGGGCGCGGACGATTGGCACCCGCGCGCGGTGCGCTTCGTCCACGCTCGCCCCGCCGACGTCACCGAGCACCTGGCGCTCTTCGGCGTCGAGCCGACCTTCGGCCATCGCGGCAACGAGATCCATTTCGACGCGCGCATGCTCAGCCGCGAGGTCCGCAACGCCGATCGCTCGCTGTTGCCGGTCGTGGAGCGGCGGCTCCAGGAAGTGCTGCGCGCCGAGCCGGGCGCCGAGCCATGGCTGGCGGCACTGCGAGTCGAGGTCGCGAGCCGCCTCTGCGACGGCCATCCGTCGCTGGCGGAGGTGGCGCCTGACCTCGGCCTGAGCGCCCGAACGCTCCAGCGACGCCTGGCCGAGCACGGCCTCGCCTACCGCGATCTGGTCCAGCAGACGCGGCGCCAGCTCGCCCTCGAGTACCTCGAGCGCGGCGATACGGATCTCACCGAGGTCGCGTTGCTCCTCGGCTACGCCGAGCTGAGCGCCTTCGCGCACGCGTTCCGGCGCTGGACCGGGCGGAGCCCGGGCCGCCATCGCCGCGCCCAGCCGGGGCGCCTCTGAGCCGCGGCTCGCTCGGCGCCGCGGTATCGGACATCAGCGCCGCGTGTGGCTCGAGCGAAGTCGCGCACGAAGCGCCGCGCGTGGAACGCGTGCCGCGTCACGGGCCGTCGGTCACGTCGATTCCCGCTTTCTTCATCAGCATCGCCATGAGCGGCCCGGCTCGTTCGGGAACCACGCGGGTCACGAGGTCCAGGATCTTGCTGTCGGCGCCGACCAGCACGCGCGCGGCACCGACCTCCACACCGCGCACGATGGCTTGCGCTGCCGCCTGGGCCGTGACGCCGTAGGACGAGCGCTGGCTCGCGTCGAGCTGGGACCTCTTCGCATGCTCCGACATGTCCGGCGCATTGGCGAGGATGTTGGTGCGCACGGCGCCTGGAAGGACGACGGTGACGCCCACCGAGGTGCGCTTCAACTCCGCGGCGAGGGCTTCCGAGAAGAGCTTCACGGCGGCCTTGCTGGCGCCGTACACGCCCTGCCCCGGGACCGGACAGAAGCCGCCCATGCTCGACATGTTCACGAGACGCGCCTCGGGCCGCTCGCGCAGCCTCGGCAGGAAGGCGCGTGTCGTGTGCACGACGCCCCACCAGTTCACCGCGAAGACGCGCTCGATCTGCTCGATCGTCAGCCGCGAGAACGGGATGAAGGGTTGGATGATGCCCGCGTTGTTGACGAGGATGTCCACGGCGCCGTACTCGGCGACCACGGCCTGCGCGAAGCCTTCGGCCGAGCCCGGCTGGGTCACGTCGCCGCAATGCGCGAGGCACGCGCCGCCCGCCTTCCGCACGAGGGCGGCGGTCTCCTCCATGGACTCCGCGTTCCAGTCGAGACCGGCGATTCGCGCGCCACGACTCGCTGCTGCGAGCGCCAGCGCCCTGCCGATGCCCGAGCCGGCTCCCGTGATGGCGACGGTCGTGCCCGCGATTCGCATGACGACGTCCCTCCTTGAGCAAGACGACGACGCATTCGACGGCCGTTCGAAGGTGGCCGGTCGCCAGCACGACCCTGGCGCACGCGATCGGCGCTCCCGGGCCCCCGAACGTCACCGAGCCTAGTCGAGCGGCGCCGAATCCGCGGCGCAGCGGCCAGACGAGACGGACCGCGTCGCGACTCGGCAGACTCGAGGCGAGCTCGAATCCGATCGAGCGCGGAGCGGACGTTGAGCGCACCAACCACGATCCTCGCGAACCGAGTCTTCGACGGCGAGCGCTTTCTCGAGGGAGAGCACGTCCTCGGTTTCTCCACCGACGGGATCCACGCCCTGCGAAGCGCGAGCGGTGCCGAGATCGCCCGACTCGCGTCCGCGGCACCCGGCAGCGGAACCGTCGTCGACCTGCGCGGCCACACGCTCGTGCCCGGGCTCATCAACACCCACGCGCACACGGTGCGCGGCGGCGCATTCGAAGCGGACGAGCCGCCCGCGCCGGTGCAAGCGATCCGGAACTTCCACGAGAGCCTGCGCGCCGGCGTCACGACGATGGCCGACATGGGCGCAACGGCGCCGCTGATGGCTGCGGTTCGCGCGCACCTCGCGCGCCATCCGACCGCAGGGCCGTCACTCCTCGCCGCGGGCCCGCTGGTGACGGCGCCCGGCGGCTACCCACTCGACTGGATGCCGCCGCTGCTTCGGCTCGCGGGAGTGGCATTGCCGTGCGACACGGAACGCGACGGCGCCGCCGCCGTGGATCGCATCGCCCGAGCGGGCATGGATCACGTGAAGATCGCCGTCATGCACCAGACCTACGCCGAACGGCCCATCCCGGCCGTCGAGCCCAAGGTGGTGCGCGCGGTGGTAGCCGAGGCACATCGACTGGAGCTGCGCGTGCTGGCGCACGCCCATTCGGCGATCGACTACCGCGTGGCGGTCGAAGCGGGCGTCGACGCGCTCATGCACTCCTGCTTCGATCCGCTCTCCCCCGAGATCCTCGAACGGATCGCGGACCGAGGCATCCAGGTCTGCCCGACGCTCTGGGTCTTCGATTCCGCGTGCAACAACCACGAGCACCGTCACGATCGCGATCCGGATCTTCTCGCCGCCGTCGAGGAGCCGATCCGCGGATCCTGGCGCCGCTTCGCCGAGGCGTACGCCGCATCCGGAGACGTCGTGCCGCCCGGCATCGCCGGCGGATTGCCGAAGCAGCGCAGCTTCGAGGCGGTCCGCAACGCCGCAGCCAACCTCAAGCTGCTCGCCGAGGCCGGCGTTCCGATCGCATTCGGCAACGACGCGAACTACGGCTTCTCGGTGGTCTCGCGCCCGATGAACGAGCTGCGCGCGATGCACCGCGCGGGTCTGGATGCGGTCGCGTGCCTGCGCGCCGCGACCAGCACCGCCGCCGCGCTGCTCGGCAGAAAGGACCGCGGCAGGCTCGCCCCGGGCACGCGCGCGGATCTGCTGGCGATCGCCGGAGATCCCCGCGACGATCTCGAGGCCCTCGTCCGACCCCTCGCGATCTGGGCGAACGGCCATCCGGTCCTCGCGCCGCCCTCACGCCTGGGCCTGGCGGGCGCGCTGGCGCGAGGCTACGCCGGCACGATCCTCGAGAGCTTGCCGCGGTTGGCCGCCACGCTGCGCGCCGGCTGATGGACCGGGACTGCGCGCCAGCCAGGCAGCGCGTCAATCGCCACGCGCGCAGCCCCGTGATGGTGGTTGCGGGGCCAGGCGGGTCCGTGCTGGGGCTCGCCGAGTAATCGCTCGCGTCGTACCCGTCGTTGACCCATTCCCGCACGTTACCGATCAAGTCGAGCGCGCCCTTGGGCGAGGCGCCCGCGGGCTTCGATCCCACCGGCAGCGTGTGGTCGGTGCCGCAGCCGGGCGCGCGATCCCGCACGAGAGTGTCACGACTCTCGTCCCCGTCGTCGGCGACGAGATCCGGCAGCCTGCGCGGGGACGGCGAGCGAGACGGTCGCCGAGATGCGCTCCCACGCCAAGACACCGTGCAGCCGGCGTCGGTGCTGGAGACGCTCACGCACTCGATTGGCAACGCGCAACCGACGCCGCCGAGGAGGAGCTCGGCAGAAAGGCGAGCGCGATGCGTCACGGGCGCTTTTCGTCGGCGGGCGCGATCCGGCGCGTGGGTCGAGTTCGCACGGCGCTTCATCGTCTCCGCTCGTCGCCGGCACCGCCATTCCAGCGAGTCGGCCGATCGCGCCCGTGCGACGGACGGCCGCCCGCCTTGCTCGCTCGTCGCATCTCACCCGGGCCGTGGGACATCGCGCGGCGCGCGGTCCCGCGACTCAGCGACTCAGCCGGAAGGCGCGCGCAATCCCGCGCGCACGAACGACGTGGCGCGCTCGGGAGCACCCGTGACGCCACGCGCGTAGGCCGCGCTCCCGGCGACGCCCTTGCCGAGCAAGCGCTGACGAACCAGCTGGCGCACCGATTCGAGCGCGAGCGGTGCGGCCATGGCGGGCCGCAGGAACACGGCCTTGGATCTCACCCCCGTCATCGCGGCGCCGAATTCCGCCATGAAGGCGTCACCCTTGCGCTGCGCGACGACGTTCGCCGCGTCGAGAAGCAGCGGCACCCGGTGAACGAGCGCGGCAGCGCGCCGCGAGATGGCGAAATCACGCCCGAACGCATCCATCCAGCGGCGGTGATAGACGGCCAGCGAGCCGGCACTCAGGTCGCCTCTGCCGAACGCCTCGTGCAGGGTGGTCGCCGCGAGCCGCGCGGCGACCATCGCCGTGTGGATGCCCTCGCCGGTGAGCGGATCGGTCTGGCCGGCGGCGTCGCCCACGGCGAGAAAGCGCTCGCCATGACTCGTGGGAACGCCGCCCAGTCGTAGTGGGGCGAGCCTGAGCGGCTCGAGGAACTCGGCATGGGGTCCAAGCGCCGCGCGCACGAACGCGTCCTGCGTGATGCACTCCCGATGGAGGGTCTTGAGCGCCGCGGGATCGGCCGCGCCGCCGGGAATCGCGTAGCAGCCGAGGTCGACGTCGTCGTTCGCGTGTCGGAAGAGCGCCACGTAACCCGGCAACATGTACGTCGGATAGAAGAGCACTCCGTCCGCGCGGAAGGCGTGGGTACCGCCGGCGACGTAACGGCGTCCGGCGACACCGGCGGCGGGCCCGACAACCACGCCGAGTCGTTGCGCGACGCGGCTCGTCGCGCCGTCCGCCGCCACCAGCAGCGACCCTCGAAAGGTTCGTCCGTCGCGACAGCGGACGGTCCACACTCCGTCGCCGCCGAGCACGGTCTCCGCCACCGCGGCGCCCTCGTGGAGCTCGGCACCGACCTCGACAGCGCGCCGCGCGATGCGCTCGTCGCAGACCTTGCGTTGGATGGCGTAGACCCGCGTCGCGACCGAGGCGGGTGCCTCGCCCGTCGACACGTAGCTCTCGCCCGCTGGCGAGACGAACCCGCCCACGACCGTCGCGCGCGCCAGACCCTCGGCCTCGAGACGCCCGAGAATCCCCATCTCGTCGAGGATGTCGAGGGCCGGCGCGCACCAGGCGTCGCCGCAGTACTTGTCGCGCGGGAAGACCGCTCTCTCGAGCAGCGCCACGCGTCGCGGGGGGCCGTGCGGGGAGCGCCGCGCCAGGTCGTAGGCGAGCGTTGCGCCGGCGGGGCCCGCGCCGACCACCACCACGTCGTATGGCGCGCGCGAGGAAGCGCTCGGGGCGGGACCCGACACGCGCTCACTGCCCGCCGGCGACGCGGTCGCGACGCCGGCGCACGGGCCCCGTCGCGATGCCGCGCGGCAGCAGCACGCGCAGCCTCGCGGCGAGCCGTCAGGCATCGAAGAGCTCGCTGCGCATCGCGAGCGTGAGGCCGTCGCTCGCCAGCAGGCGGCGCGCGAGGCCGGCGAGCTTGGGAAGCTCGTAGCCGTAGAAGTAGCGGAACGTGACGAGCTTCCCTTCGTAGAAACGCGCCTCGGCGGGCGCCGGCTCGCGCGCCAGCGCGCGACTGGCCGCGATGGCCTGCGCGAGCCATTGCCACGCGACGGCAACGAGGCCGAAGAGCTCGAGGTAGAGCGTCGCGTCGGCCAGGAAGAGCTCGACCTCTCCGCCGAGCGCCAGCCCGGTGAGATGCCGGGTCACGCGCTCGAGCTCGGCGCGGGCTTCGTCGAGGGCCGTGGCCTCCCTCGCGAGACCGTCGATGTCGCGCGCCGCGGCGATGGTGCGCTCGAGCTCGCGCAGGTAGAGCAGCAACGGGCGCCCGCCCTCCATCACCACCTTCCGCCCCAGCAGATCGAGCGCCTGGATGCCGGTGGTGCCCTCGTGGATCGCGTGGATCCGGATGTCGCGATAGTACTGCTCGA
Organism: bacterium; assembly: GCA_046331705.1. Classification (GTDB taxonomy): domain Bacteria; phylum JADJOY01; class JADJOY01; order JADJOY01; family JADJOY01; genus JADJOY01. The sequence goes on from JAXLQJ010000058.1 coordinate 8,869, forward strand.
GCGGGAACTCGCTGCAGTATCCGTAGCCGCCGAGGCATTGAAGCGCCTGGCTCACGGCGAGGATCCCCATCTCCGACGGGTACGACTTGGCGACCGGCGTGAGCAGCCCGAGGAGCAACGCGCACTCCTCGCGCTCGTCGCCGGGCTCGAGAACCGCTTCCAGGTCGGCGTAGTGAGCGCACTTCAGGATCAGACCGAGCGCTCCCTCCACGACCGCGCGCTGGAAGAGCAGCATGCGCTTGACGTCGGCGTGCTCGATGATCGGGAGCGGCGGCGACGCGGGGTCTCGATCGGTGATCCTGCGGCCCTGCGGCCGTTCGCGTGCGTAGTCGAGCGCACGATGAAACGCGGCGGACGCGATCGCCGCCGCCGACATGCCCACGTCCACCCGCGCCTCGTTCATCATCTGGAACATGTAGCGCAGTCCCTGATGACGCTCCCCCACCAGCCAGCCGCGACAATCGCCGCGCTCGCCGAGGGCGAGCTGGGTGATGGGCGAGCCGCGATAGCCGAGCTTGTGGAAGAGGCCCGCGACGGCGACGTCGTTGTCGATCAGCCGGCCGTGCTCGTCGAGGCGCTTCTTCGGCACCACGAAGAGCGAGAGCCCCTTCATGCCGCGCGGGGCGCCTTCGGTGGTGGCGAGCAACAAGTTCACCACGTTCTCGACGCCGTCGTGATCGGCGCACGAGATGAAGATCTTCTGGCCGCGGATCCGGAAGTATCCGTCCGCGGTGGGAACCGCGAGCGTCCGCACGTCGGCGAGCGACGAGCCCGCCTGGGGCTCGGTGAGCGCCATCGTTCCCTGCCACTCGCCGGCGAACATTCGCGGCACGTAGGTCTCGATCAGCTCGCGCGAGCCGAACGACGCGATCAGCTGCGCGGCACCCGAGGTGAGCGCCGGATAGACCGACGCCGAGTAATTCGCCGCCGAGAAGATGCCGCGCGCAGCCGCCAAGAGCGCGCCGGGAAGCTGCTGTCCGCCCAGCTCGAGGGGCGCGTGAGCGCCGATCCACCCCCCTTGCCCCCATTCGCGCATCACCGTCCGCACCACCGGGTGCACCCGGATCGCGCCGTCCACCAGCTCCGGCGGCCGGCGGTCCATCTCCTCGAACGCGGGCCACAGGATGTCGGCGGCCATCCCGGCCGCGGTGTCGAGCACCGAATCGAAGGTGTCGCGATCGTGAGCGGCAAACTGCGGAAAACGCGTGAGCGACTCGAGATCGAGGACCTCGTGGAGGACGAAACGCAAGTTCCGCAGGTGGATGAACGTCGGCGCCACGACACGACCTCCCGCGCGGATCGGATCAGAGCCCGCCGCTCGCCGCGACCTCGGCGATGCACATCGCTTGATTGCGGTCCTCGAGACGAATCGTCTCCTCGAGCGTCATCCCGCCCGCGCTCAGATCGATCGCCTCCTTGGTGAGCCGCAGCCCGAGCGGCGACTTGCTCGCCAGGTTCTCGGCGAGCGCACGCGCCTCGGGCAGCAAGGCGGGAAGCTCGACGATCGCCTGGACGAAGCCGATCCGGTGGGCCTCGGCTGCCGGCAGCTTGTCGCCGCTCAGCAGATAGCGCGCGGCGTTCCCCGCGCCGACCGCGCGCGTGAGCAGCCACGACGAGCCCATGTCCGCGCCGCCGAAGCCCAGGTTGATGTACGCCGCCTGGAACACCGCCTCGGCGGTCGCGAGCCGGATGTCGCACGCCATCGCGATCGAGAAGCCCGCTCCCATCGCCGGGCCGTGAATCGCGCCGATGATGGGCTGCGGCAAGCGCCGGAGCTTCAAGATCATCTCCGAGAACGTGCGCTGCGCCACGTACGCCTGGCGCGGCGAGTACGCGCCGCCCGTGATGGTCGGATCCTTGATGTCGAGGCCGGCGCTGAAGGCGCGACCGGCGCCGGTCACGACGAGCACGCGGGTGTCGAGATCGCGGGCGCGCTCGTCGAGCCACGCGTGCAGCTCGTCGCGCATCACGAAGTTGATCGCGTTGAGGCAGCGCGCGCGATCGAGGGTCAAGACGCCCACCGGGCCATGCTGCTCGTAGCGCAGGGTTTCGTACGCGGTCATGCGTCCTCCTGGATGACGGGAAAGCCTCGCGCGGCGAGATCGTCGGCGGAGTCCTCGAAGCCCGGCATGCGCGTGAGCCTCGGCTCGAGCGGGACGCCGCTCGCCAGCGGCCAGGCCGGCCCGCCGACGATGGCCTCGGGCTCCTTGCCGATCACCGGATTCATCCTCGTGGCGTCCACGTGCTCGAGGTCGGATAGCACCAGACGCGTCGCAGCGGCGAGCGCGGCCGCGAGCCGCCGAGCGGGTGCGTCACCACTGGTGGGCGCCGACGAGCGTCGCGCGTACCAGCGCGGCGAGCTCGGCGGCACTGTAGGGCTTGGCGAGGAACGTGAAACCGGCCGCTTCGGCGTTGGCTCCGACCCGCTCGCGTGCGTAGCCGCTGATCAGCAGCACGGGATGCGAGTGACCGTGGGCGCGCAGCCAATCGAGCAGGTCGTCGCCGCCGAGCCCGGGCATCACCAGGTCGAGGATGAGCAGATCGATCTCGGGGTGGCGCTCGCGAAACAGCGCCAGCGCCTCCTGCCCGTCGCACGCGGTGATCACCCGATAGCCGAGGCGGGCGAGGATGGTTTGCGTGATGTGACGCAAGCGCTCGTCGTCCTCGGCGAGCAGCACCGTCTCGGACCCTCCGACCAGCTGCGCGGCGTCCGCTTGCTCGAGCTGCTGCGTGGTCTCGGTGGCCGGCAGCTCGATCGTGAACTGACTGCCGACGCCGAGTTGGGTGGTGGCGTGGATGCGCCCGCCGTGGGCGCGCACCACCCCGAATGCCGTGGAGAGCCCCAGCCCGGTGCCCTTGCCGACGGGCTTGGTGGTGAAGAAAGGATCGAACGCTCGCGACAACGTGTCGGTATCCATGCCGGTGCCGCTGTCGGTCACGGTCACGCGCACCGTCGGGCCGGCGAGCGCGTCGGGCGGCGCGGCGCCGGCGGCGGGCTCGGGCGACGCGCGCTCTCCCGTGCGCTCCTCGCATTCGATGTTGAGGACCCCGCCCCGCGGCATCGCGTCGACGGCGTTCAGGCAGAGATTGAGCAGCACCTGATGGATCCGCGCGGGATCGCCGAGCACGCTCAGGCTGGCGGCGCGACACGAGGTGCGCACCTCGACGTTCGGCGGCAACGAGCGCCGGAGCATCCGCAGCATCTCGCCGATCAAGTCGTTCATGCGGAAGGGCGAGATGATCATGGGCTCGAGCCGGGTGTAGTGACGAAGCCCTTTGGTCAGCTCGACGCAATGCCGGGAGGCGGTCTCGACGTCCGCGAGCAGCGACTGCAGCTCGTGGTCCGGCCCCAGATCCTCCCGCACGATGCGCAGATTGCCGAGCATCACGTTGAGCTGGTTGTTGAAGTCGTGCGCGATGCCCGCCGCCATCACACCCAGCGCTTTGAGCTTCTCGCCGTGGGCGAGCTGCTCCTCCAGGTTGCGACGGCGAGCCTCGTCCCGCAGCCGGTCGGTGCGGTCCTCGAAGCGCGCCAGCATCAACGGCTCACCGACCCGCGAGAGCTCGAGGAGCGTGAGCTGCCCGATCCGACGTTCGCCGGTCGGCAACGCCAGCGTGGCGGGCAACGACGTCAGCGTGCCCTCGCCGCCCACCCCGCCCGCGTGGGCCTTCACGGAATCCTCGACCTGGAAGATGGACTCGAAGCGGTGCGGCACGGCGATGGACGCGGTCCAGCGCTCGAGCGCCGGGTTCTCGTCCACCAGCTCGCCCGCGGCGTTCACCAGCGCCATCGCGTCCGGGCTCTGCTCGAAGACGGCACGCGCGCGACGCTCGGAGTCCTCGAGCGCGCGCAGGTAGCGCCTGCTGTCCTCGACGCCCTGGCGCAGCGCCGCCGTCAGGCTCGCGATCTCGGGTCGCTCGTCGGGGCCGCTCGCCAGCTCCTCGAGCGGCACCGGGAAGCGCGCCACGCGCCGAGCCAGCTGACGTAGCGGGCGCGTGATCGAGCGGCTCGCGGACACGGCGAGCCCCGCGAACACGCTCGCCAGCAGCACCGCGATCGGTGCGCTGATGAGCAAGATCTCGCGCTGGATCTCGTCGAGCGCGGCTGTGGAGAAGCGCAGCGCGATGGCGCCCACCACACGCGCCGGCCGATGTGTGGGGTCGCCGGGAAAGAAGAGGTCGGTCGGGTCCGCGCCGGGCTCGCGACGCGACGAACCGACCACCGGCGTGGCGATGTCGAAGCCGCGCGGGTCACGGTGCACCACGGTCGCGCCGTCGCGCAGCACGGCGTCGGGAAGCGAGCTCCACGCGGGACCGACTCCGTGGCGCGCCAGCAACCGTCCGGTGCGGTCGAACGCGGCGATGCCGAGCACCGACGAGTCCGCCATCGTGGTTTCCGCTTGCTCGCGCAGGAAATCGGTCGAGCCCGCGGTCACCGCCACGCGCAAGCCCGCGGTGATGTGGTAGGCGAGCGAGCGCGCGTTGCGCTCGAATTGCTGGCGAGCGAGCCGCGTCCCGACGAACGCCCCCAGGCTCGCGAGCGTCGCCGAGGCGAGCATCACGAACGCCGCCGCGAGCAACGCGAGCTGCACGTCGAGCGAACGCGGAGCGGAGCGTCGGCCGCCGAGCAGCCTCATCGGATCGACTCGCTGGCGCGCGCTTCGAGGCTCGGCGGGATCGCGAGCCCGAGCGCGCGCGCCGTCTTCAGATTGATCGTGAGGCCGAGGGCCTGGGGCAGCTCCGGCGCTGGCAGCAGCGCCTGCGCGCGGCGCTCGTCGGCACGCGCGATCAACGCCCCCAGCTGCGCGCCCAACGCCTCGGGATCGAGGGAAAGCGCCAGCAAGGCGCCACCCGCTGCGGTGGCGCGGTTGAAGCCCATCACCGGATCCCGCTCCTCCAATCCCGCCAGGATCGCGTAATCGATGGTCTCGCGCGTCATGATGGACGGCTCGGGGATCAATACCCAGGCATCCACCTTGGAGCGCTGCTCACGAAGGGCGTGCAGCGCCTCGCGCACGTCGCCGACCGCCGCCTCCATCGCGGTGAGCGAGTGACGCGCGAGCGCTCCCGCGAGCTCGCGGGCCACGCAGCTCGGCTCACCCGCGCGGCGCAGATAGCCGACCGTCGCGACCTTCGGGCTCGCTTCCACGAGCGTCCGCACGATGCGCTCGGCGTCGATGCGCAACACCACTCCGGTCTCGTGCTCCGACGGGACGAGCTCGCAGCGCTCGTCCTCGGCGAAGGCGAAGGCCCGCGGCACCGATGGCGACTCGGCTCGCGCCAGCGCCAGCGCCTCGGAGCCGAGCGCCACGATCCAGCGTGGCGTCTCCCCCACGAGCGAGGCCTGGGCGACGGGTGCCCGCACCGAGATCGTCCAGCCCTTCCCGTCCAGCGCTCGTTGGAAGCCCCGGATCGCCGCCGCGTAAGGCTCGCGTTCACGCGACGGCGCGAGCACGACCACCGTGTTCGGCGGTGCGCCGCTCTCGGCCCAGCGCGCGACGAGCAGCCACGCCGCCCCCAGCGCGAATGCCCACCCGCGGCGCGCCGAGCGTTGGTCCGGGCGTTCGCTCGACCCAAGCCCCGCGCGTGCTCGCCCGCGGGCGCACGCCACTCGCTGCTTCACCTCGGCGTCCGGGAAATGGGCTCCACCGTGTCGACCAGCGACATGCAGCGACCTCCCCCGGCCGTGCTCAGAATCGGTACGCCGCGCTCGCGTAGACGCTGAGTCGTTCGGGAAACGCCGTGCCGGGGTTGGCGGCGAGCGGCCTGCGAACGGCATCGTCGAGGACGTTCACCGCGGTGAGCGCCAGCGTGAGTCCGTCCACGCCCGCGTCCTCCCAGCGCAGATTGAGGTCCAGGTCCGCGTTCACGTCGCTCGAGTGGGTGATGCGCTGGCCTTGATCCGTTCCGGTGGCGAAGTAATCGGCGGCGCCCACGATCCGCACGATCGCGGCCAAGGAGGCACCGTGACCGAGGTGGTAGCGCGTGATCACGTTCGCCATGAGCTCGGGATACGAGAGCAGGTTCCCCTCGGCGTCCGCGGCGCCCAGCAAGCCGTAACGCCCAGCTTCGAACTCGGCGTGCGCCCACGAGACGTTCACCTCTTCCTGAAGCCGCGCCCATTGCCCGTGGACCTCGGCCTCCGCTCCCCACGAAACGACGTCGCCCAAGTTCACGAAGGTGCGCGGAGGCGGCACGTCGAAGCGGGCGTTGTAGCTGATCAGGCTGTCGAGGCGGCGATGGAATCCCGTGACCGAGAAGCCGAGCGAGGCGAGCGGCTGCCAGAGCAGCTGAAGGTCGTGGGAGGTGAGCCGCTCGTTGTCGATGTTGCGCTGCGCCTTCTGCAGCTCGGGCACGTCGTCGGGCGTGAGCGGGCTACCGGGCGGGATCGTGACGAGCGCGTTGCGCTGGAACGCGGAAGGGTGCAGGAACGCTTTCTGGAAGACGTACTTGATCTGGAACGAGTCGTCGCCGAAGGGCTGGATGCGTAAGGCGCCCTTCGGGTCCACCGAGGCGTCGAAGACGTCCGAGCCGGTGTAGCGCCCGCCCCCCACCAACGAGAGCCACGACGCGATCCACCATTCGTACTGCGCGAAGAGCGAGCCCCCGAGGGCGTGGAAGGGAATGATGCGCTTGCCGTTCTCGGTGGCCGCGAGCCGCGAGGAGTCCTGGTAATCGGACCATTCGACCTCCCCGCCCAACGTGAAACGGTGATCGGCCGTGGGGAACCAATCGAGCAGCACGGTGCTGGCGCCACGGTACTCGTCGAATTGCCGCACCGGCGCGTCGAAGCCGCCCGTGAGCAGCTCGCGCGGCGTCGAGGCATCGCCGTTACGGATGTCCTTGCGCTGCCGCCACCAATCGCCCGAGACCGTCACGCGGGTGCTGAGCGTGGTCGCGGGGCGCGCGTCCCAGGCCAGCTCGGCGAAGTTGCTCAGGTTGCGCTCGGTGCCGTCCGGGCGCGGCAGATCGCGGTTCTCGGGCAGATCGAGGGCGCGCAGCGTGGCGCTCAGATCACCCCAGCGAGCGTTCGCGAAGAGCTCGTACGCGGCGCCGGGATCGTAGAGGCGCGAATCCGTGTCCACCGGTTCGGCGCCCAGGAACAGCATCTTCCCGTCCGGGGTGCCATGCGATTGGTGGAACTTGCCCGATGCGTAGAGGCTCGCCGGCGTGCCCGCGAGCGTGCCCACGTCGGCGTGCTGGGCCCACACGTGCACGAGGTCCTCGTTGCCCACGCCGGCGCCGACCTCGGTCTTGGTTCGATCCGCGCCCACCAGCGTGTCGGCGTCCTCGGTCACGATGTTGAACACGCCGAGCAGCGCGCCGCTGCCCCACAGGGTGGAGCCCGGGCCGGTGAGGACCTCGATCCTGGCGACGTTCTCCAAGGACATCGGAAACACGTGATTGGGATTGACGCCGTTGTTGAAGGTGCTGGTCAGGTTGTGGCCGTCGAGCAGCACCACGAACTTCGAGTTGTTGTCGGTGACGATGCCGCGGGTGCCGATCACCAGATCGTCGATGTCCGTGACCATCGTGAATCCCGGCGTGATGCGGATCACGTCGGAGAGCGTCCGCAAGCCGAGCTCGCGAATCTCCTCGCGCGTGTAGACGCGCACCACGGCCGGCGCGGTGGCGGCGCGTTCGCCACGACGCGACGCCACCTCGACGGGCTGATTGCCGAACAGCATGTCGATGGTCGCGGACGCATCGTCCGCGGCTCTGGCGGGCACCGCGAGGCCTGCGACGGTCGCGATCGAGATCAGTACGGGGCGAAGGTCGAACCGAGGACGCGGCACGCGGGCTCACCTCTCGCGCGCGGCGCACGGCGCCGGGCGGGACGCTGGGGCCGCTCGACCATACACCCAGGAAAACCCGCCTCGCCAGCGCGAAATCCTCGCAGGCGCGACGTTCCCGGGAGGTCGCGACCGCACCCGCGTTCGCCGCCGCGACGCGCGCTCTGCCCCCTCAACGAGCGCCGGAGCGCGCCCGACCCGCGGGGCGATCCGCGCGCCGCCGTCCTGCGCTCGCGGCGCGCCGCGCGAGGCGCACCAGCGCACGGACCTCCACCGCGATGGCCGCGGCCATGACGTCGACGTCGCGCGCGCTGTCGTAGTCGCCGGTGATGCCGAACGCGATCCGGCCGTCGTAGGAAAGCGCAGCCGTGCCGACCCGCACGCCCTGGATGATCGGCACGTACGGCAAGCACTCGAGCAGCGTCCGACCGAGGCAATGGAGCGTGAACGGCGGACCCGGGACGTTGGTGACGACGGTGTTGATGGCGCGTTGCGGGAGCTGGTGCATGGCGCGGGTCACCAGCCGCGTCACCGTGCCGACCACCATCGGCGGAGCGAGATCGCCGAGCTCGGTGGCCCATTCGCCTGCCTCGACCATGTGGGAGCCCTTGAGCTCGGCCATCTGCGCCGAGAGCACGCGTAGCCGTTCCCGCGGATCGGCGAGGTGAACCGGCAAATCGCAGAGCAGCGCGGAGACGCGGTTGTCGCTGATTCCCCTCGCGTCGGCGGTGCGCACCGACACCGGCACCAGCGAGCGGATTCCGGCAGGGCCGATCGGCTCGCCGCGATGGAGCAGGAGCGCGCGGATGCCAGCCGTGACGGCCGCCAGCACCACGTCGTTCACGGTGCCACCGAGCCCTTTGCGCACGGTGCGCACGTCGTCGAGGGTCACCGACGCGTGGGCATAGACCCGGTGGGTTCCCACCGTGCCCACGATCGACGAGGGTGGCTTGATCAGCAAGCGCCGCGCGAATCCGATCAGTCCCTGGCCGGTCTCGACCACCGCGCGCACGCCGTCGGCGGGGTGCGTGAGCCCGTCGCGTGTCTTGCGCGCCCAGGCGAATGCATCGCCGGCCAGGCCGCGCCACGCGTCCAGCACCAGCGCGAGATCGGACGGCTCGGCCGCGGGAGTCCACGGCACCACGTCGGGCAGCCGCGACTCGCGCTCGGTGTCGAGCAACGCGGCCAGGAGCTCGATGCCCGAGATCCCGTCCACCAGGCAATGGTGGATCTTCGAGATCAGCGCCCAGCGACGCCCCTTCAATCCCTCGACGACCCAGGCCTCCCAGAGCGGCCGGTCGCGATCGAGCGGCTGGGACATGATGCGGCCCATGAGATTGCAGAGCGCCCGATCGTCGTGGGGCGCGGGCAACGCCGTGCGTCGCAGGTGGTAGCCGAGATCGAAGCGCGGATCGTCGATCCACACCGGGCGGCCGAGCTCCAAGGGCACGAAGCGGACGCGCTGCCGGTAGCGCGGGACCTGGTGCAGCTTGGAGCGAAAGAGCGCCTCGATCTCCGCCGCCTGCGGCACCGGCCCCGCGAAGATCGAGATGCACGCGATGTGCATCGGCGCCGCGGCGTCCTCGAGATGGAGGAATTGCGCGTCGAGCAGGTGTAGGCGCTGCATTCGGACCTCCGTGAGGCTCCTCGGTTGCGCCGCCTCGCAAGCCACCACGCCGCCCGCGACAGCGCGGGCATCCGACGCAGCGACCGCGCGCGGCCCGAGCGATCCGGCTCGGTCGCGCGACGATCGCGAGCGATTCGCGTGACGGCGCACGAGCGCGCGACGACGCGTGGGATTCTGGCCCGCCGAGAAGCCCGCCACAACCGTCCCCGTCGAGACGCAGCCGCGCGGCGCTCGCGCACGAGTTGCCGGCCGGGCTCACCACGACGCGAGTGGAGCGCGCCCGCGGGAGCCGCTCGCCCCAGGGACTGGAACCTCGGCGACTCCTGCAACATGATCCAGGCGTGGCGTCCGTGTCGGCGGTTCCGCACGGCCCACGGCGAGGCTCTGAATGCGCGCTCCGCACCGTTTCGCGATCGTGTTGCCGTCGCAGGCACTCCTCGGCGTCATCGGATCGTGGGTCCCCGAACTCGCTCCGGTGCCGGAGGGTTCGTCCGGCCCCATCGAGAACGCCGATCTCGTCCGTCCCCGCCACACCGTCGCATTCGACATCCTGGGCGAGCAGCGCATGGATCATTGGGCGGTGCCTGCCGGACCTTCGCCCGCGCACGGATGGCCCGTGGTGATCCCGTTTCACGGATCCGTCATCGGCGCCCAGCTCACCTGGCAGGCCTCGAAGGCCACGCCCTTCGGCGCCGACGATCCGACGCAGAGGGTCGAGTGCCTCATCCACGGCGCCAGTCCGTGGGATACCAGCGACCTGCTCGTCTCGGACCACGAATGGATCGCGGCGGCACCGGACGAGGTGGTCTCGTGGTTCCCGTCGCACCCGGGAACCCAGCCGCGCTCGAGCCACCGACACCGATGCGGTCGCTCATGACGGCGAGCGTGCAAGACGCGGAGATCGAGCGGCGCCTCGCGCCGTTTCTCGCCCGAGGGCTCATCCGGCGAGTGCCCACCCGCTGGCAGCTGCTGCAGGGCACCCTCGAGATGACGCCCTACGTGCTGAGCTCCGACGCCACCGCCGAGCAACGCTACGCGGGCACGCCGTTCGGCCATCCGATCTTGCGCCAGCCGCTGATCTTCGCGCGGGTGGGTCTCGATCACCTGCGCACCGGCGCCGCGCTGGGCGCCAAGCTCGGCTCGGTGTGCGCGCACCTGCACCTGACCCATCACCAGGGCATGCCCGTCTTCGACTTGCAGGTGGTGCAGACCCACCCCGATGGGCTCGCGCGATTGCGCGCCCGCACCAAGGAGCTCCTCGAGAACCAGAGCGCACGGGCGCGCCGCGACAACCGGTTGGTGGCGCTGATCCTGCCGCGCGCCGCCGAGTACTACCGCCAGTTCCTGGGCGCCGACGGCTGGATCGCGCGCGCCGAGCGCTTCGATTATCCGACGGCGCAGGACGAGGGCGCGGCGCTGCCCGAGGAGTTCTGGAGCCTGACGGGCTTTCTCGAGCATTGCGCGACCACGTTTCCCGCCACGTCCCGCGAGTGGCCGTGGTCGCGCTACCCCGGGCACCTCGCTCGCCTCGCGACGCGACGTTTCCGTGACAGCCGCGAACGCAGCACCCGTCCCGCGACCGGATCTTCCGAGGGCGCGAAGTCGTAGCTGCGCCAGCGCGAGATCTCCGCGGCTCGAACGACGTCTAGACCACAAACCGGTTGGCCGGTAGTCTCGCGTCCCGACCCCCACTCGCGGCGAGATCCCCTTCGGCCGCAGCACATCGGAGAGACGATGGCCGATCGGCCGCACAACGGCCTCGCCGCGACCGCCGAGCGCCCTCCGCTCGACCGACGCCGCGTGAGCGTCATCGCGGGAATCACGCTCGGCGTGATCGTGGGCCTCGTCGACGCGATCTTCGTGTGGCGCTTCGACGAAGCGAGCCCCGCGGCCCGTGGGCTTCGCTCGCTCGCGGCGTTCCTGACTCCGAGCCCCGTGTGGCGGCTGAGCCCGCTCTTCGTGACCGCGCCGCTGGTCAACGCGGCGGTGGGAGCGCTGCTCGGCGCCGGGCTCGGCTGGCTGCGCTCCCGCGCGGGCCGGCCGCGGGCGCGACTACGCAGCGAGCTGATGCGCGATGCGCTGGCGCTGGTCTTCGGCGCCGTCGCGCTCTTCGTGCTCGGCCTCGGCTGTGGCCTGGCTCGCGCGTCGCGAACGCCCGGCCTCGTGATCCTCGGCGCCGTCCTGGGCGTGGCGGCGCTCTACGGCGTCATGCGCCTGATCGCCGCGATCCTGGATCGGCTGCTGGCGATCCGCCTGGCGACCCATCTCATCCGGCGGCCTCCGTGGCGGAAGCTGGGGATCGCGCTCGCCGTCGTGGCGGTGGTGGTGGCGATCGTGCCGCGTGCGTTGGCGCCAGCCGCCACCGCGCTCGCGCCAGTGGATCGGCCCAGCGCGGCGGACTCCGCGCGCCCCGATGGCGCGAGATCGGCGCCCAACATCGTCGTCGTCGTCATCGACACCGCCCGTGCCGATCGGTTCTCCGCCTACGGCTACCACGCGCCCACCACTCCCGAGATGGACCGGCTCGCGGGGCAAGGCATCCTCTTCGAGCGTGCGATCGCCCCCGGCGTGTGGACGGTGCCGACTCACGCCTCGTTGCTCACGGGCGTGCCGCTCTGCGTCCACGGCGCCGACGCCACCAGCCCGTACCTGCGGGGCGGCTTGGCCACGCTGCCGGAGGTGCTCGCCCGCCACGGCTATCGAACCGCGGGATTCAGCAACAATCCGCTGGTATCGAGCATCACCGGCATGACCCGTGGCTTCGAGCGCTTCGAAGACCATTGGCGCGGCGGCGGATTCGCGCCGCTCATGGTCTACCAGCGCCTCGGCGAGCTGGTGATCGCCAAGTGGAAGCGCGGCAAGAACCATGGCGGCGCCGACTACACGCTGCCGCGGGTGCTCACGTGGATCGACGAGGTCCGCGAGCAAGACGGCGACGCCGGCGAGGCGCGGCCATTCTTCGCGTTCGTGAACCTGATGGAGCCGCACAGTCGGCTCACCTACCATCCCGGCGTCACCGACGCCTTCCGTGATCCGCGCGACAGCGTCGACGACCTGCTGCGCACGCCACAGACCGCGTTTCAGCTCGTGCGCGAGCCGCCGGCGCTGCGCGCCGACGACGCGCGGCGCCTGAGCACCCTCTACGACGGCGAGCTCAAGTTCGCCGACGTCGAGATCGGCCGCTTCGTGCGTGGGCTCGAGGCCCGCGGCCTGCTCGAGGACACGCTGCTCGTGATCACCGCGGACCACGGCGAGGCGATCGGCGATCACGATCTCTTCAGCCACGGCCAGAGCGTCTACGACGAGGTCGCCCGCGTGCCGCTCATCCTTCGCCACCCGCGGCTCGGCCCCGCCGGTACCCGGGTGCGGACGCCGGTCTCGACCGCCGATCTCTTCCAGACCGTGCTGCGCTTCGCCGGGATCGCGACGCCCGCGCACCCGTCCGCAGCGATCTCCGCGGACCTGCTCGCGCAGCCGTTGCCGACGCACCCGGTGGTTTCCGAGGTCGAATCGGTCGACAAGCTGATTCGCGTGGTGCGCGCCGTGGACGCGGACGTCGCCCGCACCGCCGGGCAGAAGACCGGCCACAAGGCGCTCTACGAAGGCCACCTCAAGTTCATCGCGCGCAGCGACGGCGAGCGCCAACTCTTCGACCTCGACGCCGATCCCGGCGAGCTCACGAATCTCGCGGCGGCGCGGCCGGCGGACGTGGAGCGATTCGTCGCGGGGCTCGCCGCCTGGCACCGGGTGGTCGGCTGCGACGCCACGGCGACGCGGGGCGCCCAGGCGGCGCTCACCGTCGATCCCACGGCCGAGCAGGCGCTGCGCGCCCTCGGCTACGTGGAATGAGCGTCAGCGCCGGGCGGCGCGGGCGGCGATCGCCTGTCGCACGGCGTCGACGAGCGCGCGATTGGTGCGGCCGTTCCGTGCCGCGGCCTCGCTCGGATCGAACCGATACGCGGCGCGCTCGGCCTTGTCGAGCGCGCGTCGCAGCAGCCCGTGCACCCGCGGCGGCGACCAATCGCCCATCACGTCCATGCCGAGCAGGCGCCCGTCGGCGGCCGCCACGAACCACTGGACGATCCGCAGGATCTCGCTCAGCTCGAGACGTCCCGAATCCCAGTTCACCAGCGCGTCGGCAGGCCGCATCACGTCCTTGTCGATCGTGACGTAGAGCGGCAGGCGAGCGAGCTCGCCGCGCAAGCCGCCGCAGACCTCGTCGAGCCGCTCGGGTGCCATCGGCCGGTCGGGCTCGGCGCGCAGCGGTCGAGTGGGCACGCGCTCCCATCGCCCGCGCGACAACCGCCGCACTGCGGGGAACGCCACGGCCTTGCCGCTCTCGAGCGCCCACCACGGCGCCACCCAGCGAAAGACGTTGTCCAAGTCCAAGTCGGCGCCGACGTGGAACAAGCGCGCGAGCTGCGGATGCGCGAGCGCGTGGTTGACCCAGGTCCCGCAGTGCATGAGCGGCGCGTGGCCAACCCAGTCGGGATGCTTGTCGACGATCAAGAGGTTGAACGGCTCGCGGATCTGGCGCAGCAACGCCACCGTGACGTGGTGGAAATCGCCCGAGCCGCAGAAGCGAATCGCCGGCTCGCCCGCGTCCGCGGCGGAGCGCTCGGCCAGCTCGCGCTCGAAGCGACGAAACCGCCCGAACGAGCAACAGATGCGGATCGCGGGGCCCCAATCCCGAAGCGGCACGATGGCCGGCGCGTCGCTCGCGAGCGCCGCCTGCGGCGTGACGGCGCCGTCCAGATCCAGGATTCGAACCAGCATGGCGCGAGCTCCGCGCCGCCAAGCCTCGCACAACTCGCCGCGTCGGTCGCGCGGCGCTCGGGAACCGAGCGCTCCGCGCCAGCGTGAGGTGCGTCGAGCGGCGGGCTCAGCCGCCGCTCAACGCCTGGACGATCTGAATCTCGTCGCGCGCGGCAAGCGGGTGCGCCAGATCGAAGGTCTGCTCGCCGTTCACGAAGAAACGGATGTGCGGTCGCATCCGGTCTTGCTCGTCGATCATCCGAAAACGAATGCCCGGAAAGCGGGAGTCGAGCTCGGCCAGCAGCGCTCCCAGCGTCGCGCCGCCCACGTCGACGATCGCGGCCCCGGTGTAGGAGCGAAGCGGGGTCGGGATGAGCACGTTCATCGCACGTCAGGATGCGAGTCGGCAGCGCCGGCTCACGCCGGCACGCCGGTCTCGACGGCGTAGATCTCGGGAAGATGGCGCGCGATGCACGACCAGCGCTCGCCTTCGTCGCGACTCATCCACAGCTCACCGCTGGTGGTGCCGAAATAGAGCCCGACGGGATCGTGATCGTCGGCGGCCATCGCCTGGCGCTTCACCGTCCACCAGGCCTGGCGCTCGGGAAGCCCTGCGGCGAGGCGCCGCCACGTCTTGCCGGCGTTGCGCGTCACGTAGGCGGACGGCGCGCCGCCAGGGCTGGTGCGCGGCCACACGGTGGTGCCGTCCATCGGGAAGACCCACGCGACGTCGGCGTCACGCGGATGGACCACCATCGGAAAGCCGACGTCGCCGACCTTCTTCGGCATGCTCCTGCCGATGCGAACCCACTCGTCGGAGGGTCGATCCAGCCGATAGATGCCGCAATGGTTCTGCTGGTAGAGGCGATCGGGGTTCGACGGACACATGCGCACGCAGTGGGGGTCGTGGAACGTGATGACCGCGGGGTCGAAGCCTTCGACGACCTCCATCCCCTTCACCAGGGGGCGAAACGTGCGGCCGCGGTCGGTGGACTCGTGGACGCCGCCTCCCGACATGCCGAAATAGAGGTGCTTGGGGTCGCGCGGGTCGACGATGATCGAGTGGAGCTTCGGACCGTCGGGAGTGCCGTCCTGCACGGATCCCATCCAGGTCCGGTATTGCGCGTCGTCGTTGATGTCGGAGCACGGATCCCACGTGACTCCGCCGTCCTCCGAGCGGAAGAGCCCCTGCGGTGACGTGCCCGCGTACCAGACGTTGGGCTCGTTGGCGTGGCAAGGCGTGAGCCAGAAGGTGTGGTCGACGGCACGGCCTTTCTCGCCCTCGGGGACCTTCGCGAACGCCGGCGGGCGCTTGGCTTCCTTCCACGTGCGCCCGAGATCGGTGGAGCGAAAGACGGTCGGCCCGAGATGTCCGGTCTTCGCCGCCGCGAGGAGCGTGCGCCCGTCGCGGGGATCGAGCACCAGCTGCTGGATGATGTGACCCAGGAAATGCGGGCCGTCGACGCGCCAGTCGCGACGCTTGGAATCGCCGTGGAGCAGCCAGGCGCCCTTGCGGGTCGCGACCAGCACCACGGACTTGCGCACGGCGGACGGTCGTTTGACCGTCGTCTTGCCGCGTTTCGCTGCCTGGGGACGCGCTGCCGATCGGGTGACGTTCCGTGCCATCGCTCTCTCCTTCGACGGCACCGCTGCGGCGCGTCGATCGCGCACGCTTACCACCCGTGCGCGTGAACCTGCAATCGAGGGGTAACCTCCGCGAACGAGCGTCGCCGGATCGCGCGCGCACCCGCCGCGGATCGCCCGGCCGCGCGGCACCGATCAGCGCCGACGTGCAGGCTTGCTCTCCTTGCGGTCGACGTCACGCCCGTACGCGCCGTGACGATCGAAACGTCCTTCCCAGAAGCGCCGATAGCGCTCGAGCCAAGCGTCCACGTCGCGCAGCGGCGCGGCGCGCAGCCGGCAAGGCCGCCACTGGGCGTCACGCCCCCGCTCGACGAGCCCGGCGCGCTCGAGCACCCGCAGGTGCTTCGAGATCGCCGGCAGGCTCATGTCGAAGGGCTCGGCGATCTCGGTGACCGAGGCCTGACTCGAGGCCAGGCGCGCGAGGATCGCTCGCCGTGTGGGATCGGAGAGCGCGGCGAAGGTCGCACTGAGCGAGTCGGCGGCGAGGGTCATGATAACCTCATGGTTAATTAACCCTTTGGTTATCTACGACGCCCCGAGCTCCTCGTCAACTCGCGTTCAGAGCGCTCCCACGACGAGCGCGACGCGACGCCCCGCGAGACCCGCGCACGACGCGGCTTCCGCGCGACGCCATCGAGAACACCAGCGCGCGGTGGGGTGTCACGAAAGCGGAAACGCTCGAGCGCGTCACCGGCGCCATTTCGTCTCGTCGCGGTAACAGCGCCCGTCACGCACGGTCACGGCTCCGTGATCGAATTGACGCGCTGAGCCACGAAAAGGCGTGGGCACGCTCGGTAACGTCGTCTGCCGTCTCGCGCGACGGCGTACCGGAGAATCCTCCTCACTGCGAATCCTGGCTCCGCGCTCGTAACGCCGGTGTCCTTCCGACGAGTCGCGAGCTCACGACTTGCCCGCAGCAGCGGCGTCCGTTGCGACGTCACGGTGCCGCCGACGCGTTTCGTTACGAGCGCGTGTCCAGAAACGGCGCACGCGACCTCGCGCGGCGCGTTGCGACGCAGGGCGTCGAAACCGGCCACGACGCGCACCCGTCGAGCGACGATCGAAGCTGGCACGCATCTCGCGAGGGAGCGCATCCAAGCCACGCGCGACCAGGGATGAGGACGCGCAGCGATCGACGCCCGCTTCGGGTCGTCCACGGCATCGTCGCGCACGCGATGCATGGAACCCCGAGGATGGCTCGAAGTTCGATCCGCACCCGCACCACTCGGTGCGGGAGGAGGAGAGCAGGATCATGGCCGGTCTGGACAAGGAGACGTTGGACGCAGCGATCGCCGCGCTGCACCAGTTCGCGACACGAAAGCTGCCGGACGCGACGTTGCTCGAGCTCGACGCCCGGGACGAGTTCCCCGAGGCGATCGTGCGCGAGATGTGCGGTGCCGAGCTCGGCATCCAGCTCTTCTTCATCCCCGAGGAGTACGGCGGGATGGGCGGCGGCGCCTTCGACCTCTACCGGATCTGCGAGCAGATGGGGCGCATCGACGTCGGTGTCGCGACCGGCGTGCTGGCGACGTTCCTGGGCAGTGACCCGATCACCGTGGGCGGCACGCCCGAGCAGAAGACGCGCTACATCGGGCGCATCGCCGAAGAGGGGATCCTGTTCGCCTACGGCGCGACCGAGCCGGAAGCCGGCAGCGACCTCGCCGCGCTGCGCACCACCGCGACGCCCGTGGAGCGAGACGGTCGGGTCGTCGGCTACAAGCTCGACGGCGCCAAGCAGTGGATCTCGAATGGCGGCGTCGCCGATCTCTACACGATCCTCGCCAACGCGCCCGCCGGGCCGAGCTGGTTCGTGGTCGACCGCGACACCCCGGGCTTCGGCAAGGGAAAACCCGAGGACAAGCACGGCATCCGCGCCAGCAACACCGCGCCGCTCACCCTCGACGACGTCTACGTGGACGCTGACCGGCTGGTCGGCGGCGTCGAGGGTCGAGGCCTCGTCCAGGCTCAGGCCGTCTTCGGCTACACGCGGCTGATGGTGGCGGCTTTCGGTCTCGGCGCCGGCTGGGCGGCGCTCGACCGCGCCATTCCCTATTCGACGAACCGAATCCAGGCGGGCGGTCCGCTCTCGGGGAAGCAAGGCTACACGCACAAGCTGATCGTGCCGCACGTGGTGCGACTGGAAGCGGCGCGCGCCTACATGGAAGAGGTGGGCGAGCGCATCGACGCCGGCGAGGAGCTGCTCAACACCGAAGGCGCGATCGCCAAGCTACTGGCGACCGAGGCAGGCAACGCCGCAGCCGAAGCGTCCATCCAGGCCCTCGGGGGCTACGGCTACACGAAGGAGTACCTGGTCGAGAAGATCAAGCGCGACGTGCGCATCACCACGATCTACGAGGGCACCTCGGAGATCATGGAGATGACCATCAGCCGCGACCGCTGGCAGCTTCATCTCAAGACGCGCGGCGCCCACTACCACGACGAGGCGCGCCGTCTCGAGGCCATCCACGCCGGCGAGCCGCGCGTGGGCGCCGACGTGGCCGCGCTCGCCTGTCACGCGCTGGCGGAAGTGCTGGAGCGCGCCCGCGCCGCACGGCTCACGCGCCACCAGCACGTGCTCTTCCGCCTCGGCGCGCTCATCGCGCAGGCGGAAGGTGCTGCGAGCGCCGTGCGACGCGCCCATCGCGCGGCCACCGGCGCGGCGCATCCCAAGACCGCCGAGCGCTTCGATGCCACGACGCTCGCGGCGCTGAGCCGCTCGTTCGCCCGGGAGGCGGCGCTCGCCGTCGCGTCCGACGGGCTGCGCTGGGTGGTGGGCGCCGACGGCGTGGCGCAGCACGACGTGGCGGGGTTCGAGGCCGCGATCGGTCTCGCCGCCATCCACCGTGCGCAACAGGGAACCCTCGCGGACCTGGACCGGATCGCCGACGCCCTCTACGGCCGCGGCGCATCCGCCTGATTCCACCCGAGCGCTCGATGTCGGGCGCCAAGAGAGGAAGCGATGGAAGCCACTGCTCATCGTGCGGTCGCCATCGTCGGCGTCGGCGCGATCCTGCCCGACGCGCCCGACGCAGCGACGTTCTGGAGCAACGTCAAGAACGCCCGCTACAGCATCAGCGAGGTGTCACCGGATCGCTGGGACCCCACGCGTTACTTCGACCCCGACCCCAAGGCGCCCGACAAGAGCTACTCGAAGATCGGCGGCTGGGTCCGCGACTGGGCATGGAAGCCGCTGGACTGGGGCATGCGCATCCTGCCGGCGGTCGCCGACGCGATGGACGACGGCCAGAAGTGGGCGGTCGCCTGCACGCGCCAAGCGCTCGTCGACTTCGGCTACCCAGCGCGCAAGCTCGACCTCGATCGCACCGCCGTGATCCTCGGCAACGCGATGGCCGGCGAGAAGCACTACCTCACCGCGCTGCGCGTGTTCTTCCCCGAGTACGCCGAAGCCCTCGCGACCGCACCGAGCTTCGGCCAGCTCCCCGCCGAGGTACGTGCCGCCATCACCGCCGAGCTCGGCAGCGCGGTGCGCGAGCGGCTGCCCGAGATCACCGAGGACACGATGCCGGGCGAGCTCTCGAACTGCATCGCCGGGCGGGTCGCCAACCTCTTCAACTTCCACGGCCCGAACTACGTCGTCGACGCGGCGTGCGCGTCGGCGATGGCGGCGATCAGCGCCGCCATCGAGGGCCTCGACGAGCGCGACTTCGACACGGTCATCGCCGGCGGCATCGATCGCAACATGGGCGCCAGCGCATTCGTGAAGTTCTGCAAGATCGGGGCGCTCTCCGCCACCGGCACCCGGCCTTACGCGGCGGGCGCCGACGGCTTCGTGATGGGCGAAGGCGCCGCGGTCTTCCTGCTCAAGCGCCTCACCGACGCCGAGCGCGACGGCGATCGCATCTACGCCGTGATCCGCGGCATCGGCGGCTCGAGCGACGGCAAGGGCAAGGGCATCACCGCGCCCAATCCCGTGGGCCAGAAGCTCGCCATCACCCGCGCGTGGGAGAACGCGGCGCTCTCGCCCGCCACCGCCACGCTGGTGGAGGGCCACGGCACGTCCACCAAGGTGGGGGACGTCGTCGAGACCCAGAGCCTGACCGAGGTGTTCGGCGCCACCACGCTGGCGCGCGGCGCGATCGCGCTGGGCTCCGTGAAATCGAACATCGGCCATCTCAAGGCCGCCGCCGGCGCCGCGGGTCTGCTCAAGGCGGTGATGGCGCTGCACGAGAAGCTGCTGCCGCCGAGCCTCAACTTCGAGCGACCCAATCCGGACATCGACTTCGAGCACTCGCCGTTTCGGGTCAACACCGAGCTGCGCGCGTGGGACGAGCCGGCGTGCGGCGTACGGCGCGCCGGCCTGAGCGCCTTCGGCTTCGGGGGCACCAACTTCCACCTGGTCCTCGAAGAGCACGTGCCGGGCTTGCTCACCGGCAGCCATCGCACCCCGCAGGTCACGGTGGGCGAGCACGTCGGCGCGGCGGCCAGCGCCTCGGCACGGACTTCGTTGCCCGCGCCGTTGCGCGGGGCGCTGGTGGTGGGCGCCGCGTCGCGCACCGATCTGCTGGCGCGTCTCACCGCCCTCGAGACCGAGGCCGCGCGGGGCCGCGCGCCCACGCCGGTCGCGCCCGCCGAGCTCGACCTGCGCGCCCCGTGCCGGATCGCCATCGACCACGGGAACGCGGGTGAGCTCGCCGACAAGATCAACCGCGCCAAGAAGGCGCTCGCCGGCACCAACCCGGTGGCATGGAAGGCGCTGCGGGGTCAGGGAATCTTCCTCGGCGAGGGGGCCGCGCCGAAGGTTGCGTTCCTCTACACCGGACAGGGATCGCAGTACGCGAACATGGGCCAGGAGCTCGCGGCCACCGAGGCGGTGGCGCGCGACACCTTCGCCGAGGCGGATCGGGTGATGAGCCCGCTCCTCGGCAAGCCGCTCACCGACTACCTGTTCGTCGACGCGAGCAACGCCGCCGCCGTGGCGCGCGCCGAGGAGCACTTGCGCCAGACCGCCATCACGCAGCCGGCGGTGCTGGCCGTCGACGCCGCGCTCACCCGGCTGCTCGCGACCTACGGCGTGGTGCCCGACATGGTGATGGGCCACAGCCTCGGCGAGTACGGCGCGCTGGTCGCCGCCGGCGGGCTGCCGTTCGCCGACGCGCTGGAAGCGGTGAGCGCCCGCGGCCGCGAGATGACCAACGTCTCGGTGGCCGACAACGGCCGCATGGCGGCGGTCATGGCGCCGCTCGCCGAGATCGAGCGGATCCTGGCGACGATCAGCGGCTACGTGGTGATCGCCAACCTGAACAGCAGCAAGCAAGCGGTCATCGGCGGCAGCTCGCACGCCGTCGACCTGGCGATCGAGCGATTCCGCGCCGCGGGCTTCAGCGCGGTGCCGCTCAACGTCAGCCACGCCTTCCACACGTCGATCGTGGCGCCGGCGAGCGAGCCGCTGAGACGCACCCTCGCCCAGCTGCGTCTCGCGCCGCCGAGCATCCCGGTGGTGGCCAACGTCGACGGCGAGCTCTACCCGAGCGGCCCGGACGCGGTGCCCCGCATGCTCGACATCCTGGCCCGTCAGGTCGCCGCCCCGGTGCAATTCGTGAAGGGGCTCGAGACGCTCTACGCAGCGGGGATTCGGCTCTTCGTGGAGGTTGGCCCGAAGCGCGCGCTGGCGGGCTTCGTCGACGACGTGTTCGCCGACCGTCCGGAGGCGCTCTCGCTCCACACCAACCACCCCAAGCTCGGCGATCGCATCAGCTTCAACCAGGCGCTGTGCGGCCTCTACGCCGCGGGGCTGGGCGTGGGAAGCGCGCGCGAAGCGAGCTCCGTCGAGGTCGCACGCGCTGCGAGCGCCGTGGCCGCGAGCGCGCCACCACGCGCGCCGGCGGCGGTCCTCGCCGCGACGCCAGCGCCCACGGGCGCAGCATCCCCGAGCCAGCTCGAAGATCTGGGACGGATGTTCGCCGAGGTGCTGGAACGCGGCTGGCAGGTGTACCGCGGCGATCGCGGCAGCGCCCCCGAGCGTGCGGCGGAACCCGTGGTGATCACCGGCGCGGCCCTCGGCTTGCCAGGCGTCGAGCGGGTCTTCGACGACGCCAACGTCGGACGAATTCTCCACGGCCAGGGCTTCATCGATCTGATCCCGGCGCGCTTCCGGCGCGCGATCCTCGACAAGCACATCACGCGCCTCGCCAAGAAGGCGGACGGTGAGGCGAGCTTCGAGGCCATCTCCAGCCCGAGCGACGTGATCAAGCTCGCCGGCCGGGCCGGGCGTTTCGACCTCGCCGACGAGTTCGGCGTGGCGCTCGAGCGCATGCCCGCGCTGGATACCGTCACGCGGCTCGCGATCGGCGCCGGCCTCGACGCTCTGCGCGACGCGGGAATCCCGCTGGTCATGCACTACCGGACCACCACCAAAGGCAGCTTGCTCCCCGACCGCTGGATGCTGCCCGAGTCGCTGCGCGACGACACCGGCATCGTCTTCGGCGCCGCGTTTCCCGGTTACGACGCCTTCGCGGCCGACCTCACCCGCTTCCACGTCGATCGCGCCCGCCGCGAGCAGCTCGCGCTCCTCGAGCGGCTGCGCGCGCGCACCAGCGAGACCGTGCCGAGCGCGCTGCGCGTGCTGGCCGATCTCGACGATCAGATCCACGAGCTCGAGGCCGCCCTCGAACGCGAGCCCTACTCCTTCGACCGGCGCTTCCTGTTCCGCATCCTGGCCATGGGCCATTCGCAGTTCGCCGAGCTGATCGGGGCCCGCGGACCCAACACCCACGTCAACGCGGCCTGCGCCAGCACCACCCAGGCGGTGGCGCTCGCCGAGGACTGGATCCGCGCCGGGCGCGCCAAACGCGTGATCGTGATCGCTGGCGACGACGTCACCAGCGACAACCTCCTCGAATGGATCGGCGCCGGATTCCTGGCCTCCGGCGCCGCCGCCACCGACGACGTCGTGGAGGACGCGGCGATCCCGTTCGACCGGCGCCGCCACGGGATGATCCTCGGCATGGGCGCCGCGGCCTTCGTGGTCGAGAGCGCCGCCGCCGCTCGCGAGCGCGGGCTGCGCCCGATCTGCGAGGTGCTGAGCGCCGTGACGGCCAACAGCGCCTTCCACGGGACGCGCCTCGACGTGCGTCACATCTCCAGCGTGATGGAATCGCTGGTCGCGCAGGCGGAGTCACGCTGGGGAATCCGGCGCGAGGCGATCGCCGCGGAGACCGTGTTCGTCTCCCACGAGACCTACACGCCGGCGCGTGGCGGCAGCGCCGCCGCCGAGGTCCACGCGCTGCGCACGGTGTTCGGAGCCGCCGCCGATCGCATCGTGGTGGCCAACACCAAGGGCTTCACCGGACACGCGATGGGTGTCGGCATCGAGGACGTGGTGGCGATGAAGGCGCTCGAGACCGGGCTGGTGCCGCCGGTCGCGAACTTCAAGGAGGCCGATCCCGAGCTCGGCCACCTCAATCTCTCGAAGGGCGGCGTGTATCCGGTGCGCTATGCGCTGCGGCTGGGCGCCGGGTTCGGCTCCCAGATCAGCATGACGCTCTGCCGCTGGGTGCCGAGTGCGGACGGTTCGCGTCCCAGCCCGGACCAGCTCGGCTACGCATCGCGCATCTCCGATCGCGGCGCGTGGTCGGCGTGGATCGATCGGGTCTCGCGCCAGCCTGGCGCCGAGCTGGAGGTGGTCAAGCGGACGCTTCGGGTCGTCGATCAAGGACCGGCGGCGCGCGTTGGAGAGCCGCGGCGCACGGCGACGCCGCCTGTCGAGCCGAAGACCGAACGCGCAGCCGATCCGCTCACCCCGCCGCCGGCGCCGGTGGCGCCCGCGCCGGACGAGCGCGCCCCTTCGCTTCCGGCCGCAGCGACGCCCGCCGCCTCGGTGGCGACGGGCGATCCGATCGCCGAGCAGGTGCTCGCGCTCTTCGCCGAGAAGACCGGCTATCCGCGCGACATGCTCGCGCCCGATCTCGATCTGGAGGCCGATCTCGGCATCGACACCGTCAAGCAAGCCGAGATGTTCGCCACCATCCGGGAAGCCTTCGCGATCCCCCGCGACGACAAGCTCAAGCTGCGCGACTTCCCCACCCTCGCCCACGTCGTCGGCTTCGTGCGGGATCGCCGGCCCGATCTCGTCCCTGGTCCGTCGGTCGCTGCGGCGGCGACGCCAGCCGCTCCTCCTCGGGCGTCCGCCGTCGCAGCGACCTCCGCCGCCGCCTCGGTGGCGACGAGCGATCCAATCGCCGAGCAGGTGCTCGCGCTCTTCGCCGAGAAGACCGGCTACCCGCGCGACATGCTCGAGCCCGACCTCGATCTGGAGGCCGACCTCGGCATCGACACCGTCAAGCAAGCCGAGATGTTCGCCACCATCCGGGAAGCCTTCGCGATCCCCCGCGACGACAAGCTCAAGCTGCGCGACTTCCCCACCCTCGCCCACGTCGTCGGCTTCGTGCGGGATCGCCGACCCGATCTCGTCCCTGGTCCGTCGGTCGCTGCGGCGG
This sequence comes from bacterium, assembly GCA_046331705.1. GTDB lineage: Bacteria > JADJOY01 > JADJOY01 > JADJOY01 > JADJOY01 > JADJOY01. The sequence goes on from JAXLQJ010000058.1 coordinate 33,144, forward strand.
CGACGCCGGCCGCTCCTCGGGCGTCCGCCGTCGCAGCGACCCTCCCGCCGCCGCCTCGGTGGCGACGGGCGATCCGATCGCCGAGCAGGTGCTCGCGCTCTTCGCCGAGAAGACCGGCTACCCGCGCGACATGCTCGAGCCCGATCTCGATCTGGAGGCCGACCTCGGCATCGACACCGTCAAGCAAGCCGAGATGTTCGCCACCATCCGGGAAGCCTTCGCGATCCCCCGCGACGACAAGCTCAAGCTGCGCGACTTCCCCACCCTCGCCCACGTCGTCGGCTTCGTGCGGGATCGCCGACCCGATCTCGTCCCTGGTCCGTCGGTCGCTGCGGCGGCGACGCCGGCCGCTCCTCCTCGGGCGTCCGCCGTCGCAGCGGCCCCTCCCGCCGCCGCTGCCTCGGTGGCGACGGGCGATCCGATCGCCGAGCAGGTGCTCGCGCTCTTCGCCGAGAAGACCGGCTATCCGCGCGACATGCTCGAGCCCGATCTCGATCTGGAGGCCGACCTCGGCATCGACACCGTCAAGCAAGCCGAGATGTTCGCCACCATCCGGGAAGCCTTCGCGATCCCCCGCGACGACAAGCTCAAGCTGCGCGACTTCCCCACCCTCGCCCACGTCGTCGGCTTCGTGCGGGATCGCCGACCCGATCTCGTCCCTGGTCCGTCGGTCGCTGCGGCGGCGACGCCGGCCGCTCCTCCTCGGGCGTCCGCCGTCGCAGCGACCCTGGATCCGACAACGCCCCGCGGCAGCCTCGACGCGGCGAACGCGATCCCACGCCGCGTCCCCATCGTGCTTCTGCGTCCACCGCTCGCGCTCTGCAAACCCACCGGCGTGAGCCTGGCTGCCGGCACGCGCGCGATCGTGATGCCCGACTCGGGCGGGGTCGCCAAGGCGCTGCTGAAGGTGCTCAAGAAGCGCAAGGTCGAGGTCCACGTCCTCGCCGAGAACGTCGATCGGAACACGCTCGACGCCGAACTCGATCGCATCCTCGCGACCGGCCCCGTGCACGGCCTCTACTGGCTGCCCGGCCTCGATCCCGAGGGCGAGCTGGCAGCGATGGATCTGGCGGCCTGGCGTCAGGCGCTCGAGCGCCGCGTCAAGCTGCTCTACGCGGCGACGCGCAAGCTCTACGAATCGCTCGCCACTGCCGGCTCGTTCCTGGTCGCCGCCACGCGACTCGGCGGTTGCCACGGCTACGACGCAGCCGGAGCCACCAACCCGCTCGGCGGCGCCGTGGTCGGCTTCACCAAGACCGTGAAGCGCGAGCGCCCCGAGGCATTGGTGAAGGCGGTCGACTTCGGCGCAGAGCGCAAGGCCAGCGAGATCGCGACGAGCCTGGTCGACGAGACGATGCTCGATCCCGGCGTGGTGGAAGTGGGCTCGCGCGGCAGCGACCGCATCGCCATCGGCATCGAGGAGCGCGGCGCCGTCGACGGCCACCCGGGACTGACGCTGGATCGCGACTCGGTCTTCGTCGTGACCGGCGCCGCCGGCGGCATCACGTCGGCGATCACCGCCGACCTCGCCGCCGCCTCGGGAGGCACGTTCCATCTCCTCGACCTTGTGCAAGCCCCCGATCGCGAGAACCCGGATCTCGCGCGCTTCACCACGGACAAGGAAGGTCTGAAGCGCGATCTCTTCGAGCGCATCAAGGCGCGTGGCGAGCGTGCCACGCCCGCCGCTGTCGAGAAGGAGCTGGCCACCATCGAGCGCAGCCTCGCCGCACTCGCCGCCATCCAGGCAGTCGAGGCGGCAGGCGGCACCGCGCGCTACCACCGTGTCGACCTCTGCGATGCCGCCCAGGTGGCGGAGGTCATCGGTGCCGTGCGCGCCGCGAGCGGCAGGATCGACGTGCTGCTCCACGCCGGCGGGCTGGAGGTGAGCCGCTTCCTGCCCGACAAGTCCCCAGCGGAGTTCGATCGGATCTTCGACGTGAAGAGCGACGGCTGGTTCAACCTGATGCGCGCGATCGGCGAGCTGCCGCTGGCCGCCACGGTGGCGTTCAGCTCGGTCGCGGGCCGCTTCGGCAACGGCGGCCAAGCCGACTACAGCGCCGCCAACGATCTGCTCTGCAAGCTCACGTCGAACCTGCGCAGGCTGCGCCCAGACACCCGCGGCATCGTCATCGACTGGACCGCGTGGGCCGGCATCGGCATGGCGAGCCGCGGGTCGATTCCCAAGATGATGGCGGCCGCCGGCATCGACATGCTGCCAGCCGAGGCCGGCATCCCGATCGTCCGCCGCGAGCTGGTCTGCGGCGCCACGCGCGGCGAGATCGTCATCGGAGAGCGGCTCGGCGTGCTGGTGAAGGAATGGGACGCCACCGGCGGCCTCGATCCGGCAGCCGTCCCCGTCGTCGCCGCGGGACCGATGCTCGGCAACGTCACCGGCATGGGGCTTCACGACGGCCTCGAAGTCGAGGTGACGCTGGACCCGAAGGCGCAGCCCTTCCTGCACGACCACCAGATCGACGGCACTCCCGTGCTGCCGGGCGTGATGGGCATCGAGGGCTTCGTCGAGGCGGCGAGGGCCCTCTTCCCCGATCGCCACCTGGCTCGCGTCGAAGACGTGCGCTTCGAGGCGCCCTGCAAGTTCTACCGTCACGAGCCACGCACGCTGCGCTTCCTGGCTCGCTTCCACGGCGAAGGCGACGCCGTCGGCGCCGAGGCGCGGCTGGTCGCGGCGCGGAGCGTCGTGGGCCAGAGCGAGCCGACGCTCACGACGCATTTCCGCGCGCGCGTCCGGCTCTCGTCCGCGCCGCCGGCCCCGCTGCACGCGCAGCCGCCACCCGATGCGCAGGGCGCGGTGGTGACGGCCGCCGACGTGTACCGCGTCTACTTCCACGGCCCCGCGTATCGCGTTCTCGACGGCGCCTGGCGCGCCGGCGAGGGTGCCGTGGGCCGGCTCGCGGCCGATCTGCCACCGCACCACGCGCCCGCGGATCGACCGCTGGCGGCGGCGCCCCGGCTCGTCGAGCTGTGCTTCCAGACCGCTGGCATCTGGCAGCTGGGCACGGCCGGCCACATGGCGTTGCCGCGCCAGCTCGGCTCGCTCGTCGTGCATCCCGCGGCCAGCGCGCCGAGCGGCGAGGTGCGCGCGGCGATCGTCGCGCGCGACGGCGGCTTCGACGCACGCGTGGTCGACGCCACCGGTCGAGTGCTGATCGAGCTTCTCGACTACCGGACCATCGAGCTGCCGGACCCGCTCGAGCCCGAGCCCCTGCGGCCACTGCAGGAAGCGATGACCTGAAGGAGTCGATCCGCCCATCCCGCGGCGAGCGCCACGCCCGACCGCGCGAGCGAGGCACCATGTCCCGTGACTTCACGCGCATCGCGATCCTCGACCGTGCCGAGCCCGCGATGCGTTTCCTGCACGCCGCGCGCGAGCTGTCGCGCGAGGCGCCCGACTCTCCGCCGCTCGTCACCCTCGCGTTTCACACCGAGCCCGACCGCGGCGCCCCCTTCGTCCGGCGCTGCGACGAGGCCTACGACCTCGGATCCGCCGCCTTCGTCGACGAGCACGACGGGCGCCGCAAGAGTCGCTACCTCGACTACGCCAGGCTGACGCGCGCGTTCCGCGAGACCGGCGCCGAAGCGGCGTGGGTGGGCTGGGGCGTCATCGCGGAACAGGTGGAGTTCGCCGAGCTCTGCGAGCACCTGGGCATCGTCTTCATCGGTCCACCGTCCCACGCGATGCGGGTGCTGGGTGACAAGATCGAGGCCAAGCGCATCGCCGAGCGCTGCGGGATCCCGGTGGTGCCCTGGAGCGCCGGCGCCGTCGAGACGCTCGACGAGGCGCGCACGCACGCGGAGCGCCTCGGCTACCCGCTGCTCTTCAAGTCGCGCGCCGGTGGCGGCGGACGCGGCATCCGGCGCATCGAGCGTCCCGACCAGCTCGCGGAGGGATTCGAGCGAGCACGGCGGGAGGCGGCGCTGGCGGTGGGTGATCCCACGGTGTTCCTGGAGCGCGCCGTCGAGGGCGCCCGCCACGTGGAGGTGCAGATCGTCGCCGACGCGCACGGGCATACCTGGGCCGTGGGCGTGCGCGACTGCACGATCCAGCGGCGCCACCAGAAGCTCATCGAGGAGGGCCCCTCGCCGGTGCTCGCGGAGGAGCAAGACCGCGCGCTGCGCGCGATGGCCAAGCGGATCGCGACGGCCGCCGGATACGAGAACGCCGGGACCGTCGAGTTCCTCTACGACCCTGCGAGCCGTCGCTTCACCTTCCTGGAGGTGAACACCCGCATGCAGGTCGAGCATCCCGTGACGGAGCTCACCACCGGCCTCGACCTGGTCAAGCTGCAAGTGCAGATCTCCCGCGGCCTGGTGCTCGACGGCGAGCCGCCGCCGTGCACGGGCCACGCCATCGAGGTGCGGCTCAACGCCGAGGACCCCGCCCGCGGCTTCGCCCCCGCACCGGGGGAAGTGGTGGCGTTCCGCGCCGCCAACGGTCCGGGGATCCGCGTCGATGCCGGTGTCACCGAAGGCACCGTGGTCACGTCCGACTTCGATCCGATGCTCGCCAAGCTCATCGCCTGGGGGCGCGATCGCAACGAGGCGCTGGCGCGCGTCGAGCGCGCGCTGGCGGAAACGGTGGTGCTGCTGCGCGGTGGCGCCACCAACCGCTCGTTCCTCATGGGCTTGCTCGCCCACGAGGGCTTCCGCGAAGCGTCCATGGACAGCGGCTGGGTCGACCGCAACGCGGCGCTGATCCTGGAGCCGCCTGCGCGGCTCGCCGAGCTCGCGTTGATCCAAGCGGCGCTCGCCGTCTACGAGACCGAGCTGGCGCGCGAGCGCAAGGACTTCTACCGCGCCGCCGCGCGTGGCCGTCCGCGCGTCCGCGAGCAGATCGGCTACGTCGCCGATCTGCGCCTGCGCGGTCAGAGCTACAAGCTCGCGGTGCACCAGCTCGAGCCGAACCTCTATCGCGTCGAGGTGGGCGGACGCAGCCTCGAGGTCGCCGTCGAGCTGGCGAGCGGCTTCGAGCGCTGGCTGGTGTGCGCGGGGCGGCGCCATCGCGTCGTGTCGCTGGTGGACGACGACCATCTGCTCGTCGAGATCGAGGGCACGATGCACCACATCGCGCGCGACGACGCCGGCGTGGTGAGGGCGCCATCGCCGGCGGTGGTGCTCGAGGTCTCCGTCGAGGTGGGTCAGCGGGTACGCACCGGTGAGCGCCTCGCCGTTCTCGAGGCCATGAAGATGGAAGCTCCGGTGCTGGCACCCATGGCCGGCCGCGTGCGCCAGGTGATGGTGATCGCCAACCTGCAGGTGAACGCGGGCACGCCGCTGGTCGTGCTCGAGCCCGTCGAGCGCGCGGAGACCGAGGAAACGCGTGGGCGACTGAGCTTCGAGCTGCTGCGCGCGGAGTCGGGTGGGAGCGCGGACCTCGCGACCCGCTGCCTCCGCAACCTCGACACGACGCGACGGCTGATGCTCGGGTACGACGTCGATCCGTCGGAGGCGAAGCGGCTTTCCACGGAGCGACCGCTACTCTGCCGCGACGCGAGCGGCGGGATCGAGCGGCTGCTGGCGCGCGAGGACGAGATCCTGTCGATCTTCGCCGACCTGCGTTCCCTGTTCCGCCGGGAGCCGCCCAGCGAGCGCCCCGACGCGGCGGAGGCACCGCGCAGCGAGGAATACCTCTTCACGTTCGTGCGCTCCCTCGACCGGGCGGGGCGCGAGCTGCCGCCCGCGTTCCAGGAACGCCTGCGGCGAGCGCTCGCGCATTACGGGTGCACGTCGCTCGCGCCCGCGCCCGCCCTCGACGACGCGCTGGTGCGCATCTTCAAGTCGCGCCAGCGGCTGGAGGCCCAGGCGCAGGTGGTGCTGCGCATCCTCGAGGAACGGCTCCATCGCATCACCGAGCTGCGGGCCCTCGCCACCGACGGCTTTCGCGGCGTCCTCGACGACCTGATCGCGGTCAGCCAGAGCGCGTCTCCTGCGGTCGCCGACGTCGCGCGCGAGGTGCGCTTCCGATTCTTCGACGAGCCGCTCTTCGAGGCGGCGCGCGCCCAGGTCTACGCCGAGATGGAAGATCACCTCGCGCGGCTGGTCGCCGAGCCCGCTGCCGCGGACCGCGCCGCGCGCATCGCCGCGCTGGTCCACTGCCCGCAGCCGCTGGTGGGCGTCTTCGCCAACCGACTCGCCGGTGCCGAGCTGCCGCTGCGCCAGCTGATGCTCGAGGTGCTGACGCTGCGCTACTACCGGATCCGCGACGTCGCACCAGTGCTCTGCTGCGACCGCGACGGCACGAGCATCGCCATCACCGCCTACCGCCACGAGGGAAAGCAGATCCACGTGGTGGCCACCCACGCCGAGTACACGGCCTTCCCGCACGCCATCTCCCGCCTCGCGCCGATCCTCGCCGAGCTCCCCGCCGGCGAGGACGTGGTGGTCGATCTCTACGGCTGGCGCGCCGCCGCGCTCCGGGACCCGGAGTCGACGGCCGCCGAGCTCACCGAGTGGATCGGCAAGCTCGCGCTCGATCGCCCGCTCCGGCGACTCGTCGTGGTGCTCGGCGGTCGAGGCGAGGGCCGCGGCCTCGCGAGCGTCCAGCACTTCACGTTCCGCCCTGGCGCGGACGGCTACGGCGAGGAGCGAGTCCATCGGGGCATGCACCCCATGATGGGCAAGCGCATGCAGCTCTGGCGGCTCGCGAACTTCGACATCGAGCGGCTGCCTTCGGTCGAGGACGTCTACCTGTTTCGCGGCGTGGCGCGCACGAACCCCAAGGACGAACGGCTCTTCGCCATCGCCGAGGTTCGCGACCTGACACCCGTCCGCGACGCGACGGGTCGCGTGACCCACCTTCCCTACCTCGAGCGCATGCTCATGGAAGCGCTCGCCGGCATCCGCCGCTTCCAGGGGCAGCGCCCGCCACGCGAGCGGCTCTTCTGGAATCGCGTGCTGCTCTACGTTCGGCCGCTGCTCGATCTCTCCGTGGAGGATCTGAGCACCGTCGTGCACGCGCTCGCACCCGCCACCCAGGGCCTCGGACTGGAGCAGGTCGTGGTGCAGGCGACCATTCCGGATCCGGTGACGCGCGAACCGCTCGATCGCGTGATCCGAATCTCGAATCCGCGTGGCGCCGGCTTGAGCATCACCACGGGGCCGGTGCCGCTGCGTCCGCTCCAGCCGCTCAGCGAGTACGACCAGAAGGTCGTGCGCATGCGCCAGCGCGGGCTCGCCTATCCCTACGAGGTGATCCGGATGCTGACGCCGCCACGCGATTCGGCGGCGGCGGAGCTGCCGCCCGGCGAGTTCACGGAGCACGACCTCGACGAGAGCGGCGAGCGCTTGGTCCCCGTCGAGCGGCAGCCCGGGCGGAACTCGGCGAACGTGGTGGTCGGCGTGATCCGCAACTTCACCGCCGAGTACCCGGAGGGCGTGACCCGGGTGATCGCCCTCGGCGATCCCAGCAAGGCGATGGGCGCCGTCGCCGAGCCGGAGTGCCGGCGCATCAACGCGGCGCTGGCGCTGGCACGCGAGCTCGGCGTGCCGTTCGAGTGGTTCCCGATCTCCGCCGGCGCCAAGATCTCGATGGAAAGCGGCACGGAGAACATGGACTGGATCGCGCTCACGCTGCGCCGCCTGATCGAGTTCACGCAGGCCGGCGGCGAGGTGAACGTGGTCGTCAACGGCATCAACGTGGGCGCCCAGCCGTACTGGAATGCCGAGGCGACGATGCTGCTGCACACCCGCGGCATCCTGGTCATGACGCCGCAGGCGGCGATGGTGCTGACCGGCAAGCAGGCGCTCGACTACTCCGGCAGCGTCTCCGCCGAGGACAACTTCGGCATCGGCGGCTACGAGCGAATCATGGGGCCGAACGGCCAGGCCCAGTATTGGGCGCGCGACGTCGGGGAGGCGGCACAGATCCTGCTGCGCCATTACCAGCACACCTACGTCGCCCCCGGCGAGCGATTCCCGCGCCGCGCGGCGACCCACGACCCGCTCGATCGAGACGTGTGCGCGTCGCCGCATCCCCCCGTCGAAGGATCGCCGTTCGTGCGTGTCGGCGAGATCTTCGCCGCGGACAAGAACCCCGATCGCAAGCTTCCCTTCGACATCCGCAGCGTGATGCAGGCGGTGATCGACGCCGATCACCCGCCCCTCGAGCGTTTCGGGGCGATGCGCGACGCCGAGATCGGCGTGGTGTGGGACAGCCACCTGGGCGGCTTTCCGGTGTGCCTGATCGGCATCGAGTCGCATCCGTTGCCGCGGCTCGGCTTCCTGCCCGCCGACGGACCGGAGAAGTGGACCGCGGGGACGCTCTTCCCGCGCTCCTCCAAGAAGATCGCGCGCGCCATCAACACCGCCAGCGGCAACCGGCCGGTGGTCATCCTCGCGAATCTCTCGGGCTTCGACGGCTCGCCCGAGTCGATGCGCGAGATGCAGCTCGAGTACGGCGCCGAGATCGGACGCGCGGTGGTGAACTTCCGCGGCCCCATGGTGTTCTGCGTCGTGTCCCGCTACCACGGCGGCGCTTACGTGGTGTTCTCCGGCTGGCTGAACGAGAACCTGGAAGTCGCGGCGGTGGAGGGCTCGTTCGCGTCGGTGATCGGCGGCGCGCCGGCCGCCGCCGTGGTCTTCGCCGGCGACGTCGAGGCGCGCGCCCGCCGCGACGGTCGCGTGGTGGCGCTCGAGGAGCGCATCGCCGCCGCCGACGGCGCCGAGAAAGCACGCCTGCGCGCGCAGCTCGACACCCTCTACCGCAGCGTCCACTCGGAGAAGCTCGGCGAGGTTGCCGCCGAGTTCGACGGAATCCACAGCATCCAGCGCGCGCTCGCCGTCGGCTCGCTCGATCGCATCCTGCCACCCAGCGAGCTCAGGCCCTATCTGATCGATGCCGTCGAGCGAGGCATCCAGCGCGCCAGCGAAGGAGCACCGCGATGAGCTCGGCGACGACGACGGTGCGCTATTGGTCCTGCCCGGCGAGCGACGTTCCCGCCCACGACGAGTGGCTCGCGCCGTTCGAGCGCGACGCGTTGCGACGCTTCCGCGCACCGAAACGCCGCGCGGACTGGCGACTGGGGCGGTTCACGGCCAAGCGTGCGGTGGCGATGACGCTGGCCCCCGACGCGCCTCCTCCACGCTCGATCGAGATTCGCGCCGCCGCGAGCGGCGCACCCGAGGCCTGGCGCGAGGGACGCCGTTTGCCCTTGCGCATGTCGCTGAGCCACAGCGCCGGTCTCGCGATCTGCGCCGTCGCCACCCCCGAGTGGCGCCTCGGCTGCGATCTGGAGCGCATCGAGCCGCGCGCGCCGGTCTTCGAGCGCGATTTCTTCACCGACCGCGAGCAACGCTGGCTGGCGCCCGTGACCAGCGCCAACGCCCGGGCCGCATGGCTCACCCTGCTGTGGAGCGCGAAGGAGAGCGCGTTCAAGGCGATCGGCGAGGGGTTGAGGCTCGACACCCGCAGTGTCGAGCTGCGCGCGCTCGCGCCAGCCGACGAGGAATCCCCCGCGCCGCCCCCTCGAGACGACGACGGACGTGATTCCCACGGCGCGGTCGCGCACGCGCGGCTGCTCGCCGAGCGGCGCACTCCCGGCACCGAGTGGGAACGCTTCGTCCTCGCGGACGCCGAGCGAGCCTGCTCTTGGTTCGGATGGTGGAAGACCGACGGCGACTGGGCGATGACCGTCGTCACCAGCGAGCGTGCGCCCGCGCCGGTTCTGCTCGGGTGATCGAGCCGCAACGCGGCGTAGCCAGCCGGCCGCAACCGAGCGACGGACGCGCGACGAACCGGCTCGCGCACCCGACCGTGGCCGGGTGCGCGTCGCAGCGACGAGCGGTGCGACGGCCCGAATCCGTTACCCCTCGGTAGTCGGCGGACGTCGCGCGAGCGGGATCCCGTCACCGTCCGCGCAGCGGCGGCGCGCCGTCGCCGAGCCGCCTGGGGACCGTTCGCCGTCGTGACCCGCCGAGAGTGTTGAGCAAGCGGCGACCGCGCTGGCGGGCGCGCGGACCTCCGGACGGTTCACGGCTCACGGCGTCGTGCTTGCTCCAGCACCACGTAGCCGGTCGCGGGACGGGATCCGTCCCTGGTCGTACCGGAACGTGGGGCGTTCCCGTTCGCCTCCCATCGGGTTGCCGGCTTCGGGAGCTCGTCCATGAGACCCGTGGAAACGCGTGGGCGCGTGCTCGGACGGTCGCTGGTGACCGCGCTCGCGAGCGCGGTGTGGATCCTCGCGGGCTGTCCGCCCACCGACGTCGATCCATGCCTCCACCAGGTGTCGAGCGATGGCTTCGGCGATGCGAAGAATCGCTACGCCTGGTCGATGAAGGAGTTCGCCTCCACGCTCTACGTCGGCACCCTCAACACCATCGACGCCAGCGCCACGCCGGATGGGGAGCCGCTCGCGACCGCCCCCGGCGACCCGCGCGACGCCACCGAGGGCACACAGATCTGGCGCTTCGACGGCACGGCGTGGACCAACGTCGTGAGCGCGGGCTTCGGCGATCTCGGCAACGAGGGCGCGCGCAACCTCGAGGTGTTTCGCGGTGCGCTCTACGCGGGAACGCTCAACGTGACCACCGGCGCCGAGGTCTGGCAGAGCGACGACGGGCTCGCGTGGACACAGGTCAATCCCGACGGCTTCGGCAACCCCGCCAACACCTCGGTTCGAGGCATGACGGTGTGGCGCGACCGGCTGTGGGTCGGCACCGTCAACCAGCAGGGCGCCGAGGTTTGGTCGTACGACGGCACCACCTGGACGAACGCCGCCGCAGGCGGCATCGGCGACCCGACCAACGACACCGTGGCCGACCTCTTCGCCTTCGAGGACCGCCTCTACGCGGGGACCTGGAACGAGGGCGGCGCCCAGCTGCATCGCTTCGACGGCACGAGCTGGGAGCAGCTGGTGGGTCCGACCGCCGCTCTTGGGCCGGGCTTCGGCGACGCGGCGAACACCGGCATCTTCACCATCCTCGACTTCCACGGCGCCCTCTACGTGAGCACCCGAAACTTCGTCGAGGGATTCTCGGTCTGGCGTTCCGCGGACCTGGGCGCAACCTGGCAGCGAGTCGTGGCCAACGGCTTCAGCGACCCGCGCCAGCGCTATGGCTGGCGCATGCACGTCCACGATGGCCAGCTCTACCTCGGCACCTGGGTGAGCACCACCGGCAGCGACGCGTTTCGCGTCGGCGGCCGGCTCTACCGGACGAGCGATGGCACCAGCTGGGTCCAGGAGGTCGGCCCGTTCGGAACGCTCGCGCCACCCGGCATCGGCGACGATCTCAACTACGGCATTCGCACCTTCGAGAGCTTCCAGGGCAGCCTGCACATCGGCACGGCCCAGTGCTTCTTCTGCGACTTCCCCGTCACCGGCCTCGAGGTGTGGAGACGCGACTCGAGCTGTCCGGGCTCGAGCCCGACGGGCTGAGCCGCCCCGAGCGCGGGGTCACACGCGCACGCGCTGATTCGCCGCCAGCAGCTCCGAGGGATAGCGCACACCGCGCCACACGATGCCGCCCACGCGCCAGCCGACGAACGCAGCGCGCAGCACCATCCAGCTCATCCCCAGACACGCGAGCGGCGCCAGCCACGCCCCGCTTCGGGAGCGTCCGGTCACGCGGCTCGCGAGCGCCACGCTCGCCATCCACGCCGCTTCGCCGAGGATCGTGAGCGCGTGCTCGGCGAGGGACGCCGGCGCCAACAGCGCGCACGGCAAGAGCCCGATCCACGCGAACACGCCGGCGAGCCCGAGCATGCGCGGCACCGAGAAGCGTCCCAGGATCGCGAACAGATTCTTCTGCATCGCCACCCGCATCTCGCGGAAGCTCGCATACCATTCGAGCGTCACCACGCCACGGGCGTTCACGATGTCGCAGCGCCCACCGTGCGATTTGACGAGGAGGCAGAGCCCGAAATCGTCGGCGACCTCGAGCTTGAGCCATTCGAAGCCGGGGGTGCGCGCCAGCGCCGCGCGCCGCACCAGGATGAAGGCGCCCGTCGCCGCCACCGCCGGCGAGCGCGGGTCGCGAACCCGCTCGAGCCGACCGCCCACGCTCAGGATGGCCAGCGAGAGGCCGAAGATCGCGCCCGACAAACGGCCCGCGGACTCGATCGTCGGCACCACCGTCAGCAGATCGAGCCCGTGGTGCTCGGCCTCGGCCACCGCCTGGCGCAACGCGCTCGGCGCCAGGTGCACGTCGGCGTCCATGAACAACAACCACTCGCCGTCGCTCGCGTCGACACCCCGCGCGAGCGCGTTGAGCTTGCCGAGCCAGCCGGCAGGCAGCTCGCGAACGTGCTCGACCACCACTCGCTCGTCCTCGCGGGCGAGCGAATCCAGGATCTCGCCGGTCCGATCCGAGGAGCGGTCGTCGATCGCGATCAGCTCGAGATCGGGATAGTCGACGCCGAGGATGCTGCGCAGCGCGAGCTCGACGTGTCGTTCCTCGTTGCAGGCCGGCGACACGATCGAGACGCGCGGCCACGACGCGAGATCCGGCGTCACGTCGGCGAGACACCGGAGTCTCGCCAACCCTCGCCACGTCGCTCCGAGCACGTAGAACGCGACCAGGCTCGGCGGCAGGACGAAGGCGAGGTGGGCAGCGTGCACGCGGCGGCTCCTGCGGGTGAACGAGGGGAGGCGAGCGTCTTACCCCGGACCGCCGAGAGGCGCCACCCGGGGTTGGCGCGCGCGAGCGCTCACTCGCCGCGGCGCTCGGCCCGGAGCAGCGCCAGCTCGGCCTCGAGGGCGCGGATCCGCTCGTCGCGCTCGGCCAGCGCGCGCGCCACGTCGGCCGCCTCGAATCGCTGGGGGATGTGCTGCGGGCAGTTGGCATCCCAAGCCGTGACGCGGATCACGATCGCTTGCTCGGGATGGGCGGCGTAGCCCTGCGGGGTGAGCCGGGCCAGCAGCGCGGGATCGTCCTCGACCACCCGCGCCTCGCCCCAGATCTTCACGCGGCTGCGATTCGCGTAGTCGATCAGGAACAGATGGACCTTCGGGTTCTCGGTGAGGTTGCCCTGGCTCACGTATTGGCGATTGCCTCGGAAATCGGCGAACGCGAGGGTGCGCGGATCGAGAACGTGGAGAAATCCCGGTGGTCCGCCGCGATGCTGGACGTAGGGCTGGCCGCGCGCGCTGGCGGTGGCCAGGAAGAAGCTGGTCTGCGCGGCGATGAACGCGGCGAGATCGTCGTCGAT
>JAXLQJ010000059.1:0-45118 GCA_046331705.1 bacterium
CGTCGGGCCACTCGACGCCGTGTACACCTTGCGGTTGCGGGCGTGCTCGAGCTGGCTCCACTGGTGCAGTCGGCTGCCCGTCTGGGCGTCGATCCACACGTACTCGCGAAGCTCGGCGCCGCGGGCTTCCACGAACCACGCGAGCCGCGGGGGATAGGTCGCGCGATCCAGGATCGCGCGTTTCAGGATCTCGAGTCGCGGGGTCGAGAGCGTGGCATCGGTGACGCCGCCGTGCTTGGCGAGCAGCTCGCGCACGACCGACCGCGCCTCGTCGGCGCCGATGCGCGGCGTGATGGCCAGCTCGGCGGGCACCGCGATGGTCTTGGCGAGCACCGCGCGCGCGCCGTCAGGGCCCACGTGCACCGTGAGCTCGCCGCCCGTCACGGGAACACCGCGGTGAAGCTGGCGCAGCCGCACGTGCTCGACACCGACTTCGTCCGGGGCGCTCGCGCTGGTCACCGAGACATCGGTGCGGCCGCCGAGCCCGAAGGCGCCGCCGTAGGCTTCCACGAAGTCGAGTGCCCGATCCGCCGCGGAGCGCGCGGCATCGCCCGCGCTTGCGATCGAGCGCCCACGCTCGGCGGCCACGAAGCTCACCAAGCCCGTGATCGGCGAGCGGGTGGTGGTCAACGCGCCCATGGAAGCCGCTTGCATGGCTTGCACGGCGTCCGCGACGCGATCCGCCGCCGATGCCGCGCTCCCGGCGGCCACGCCGATCGCGGCCAACACCATGATCGCGCGCAGCCGAACGGCGCGCTTCGCTCCCGATGACGTCGTCATGTTCCCCCCGGAGCGCAGCGGCACCCACACGCGCGCTCCACGAGCCCCGATCTTAGCGTGGAATGCGGTTCGCCCTCTGCATCCCAAGTCATCCGCAGCGCTCTCGATTGGCGTGCATCGATCACGTCTTGACTGCTCCCCCCCCCAACGGGCGTAGCGTCCAAACTGACCGGCACTGGGCACTACTTCCCCGGATGGGGGCCGAGAGACCTTGCTCGGGCGTGAGCCCGACCGGATATCCCCTGCGGCACCCGAACGGAGGTCGGAACGTCATGAATCGCGCGCAGCGAAGCCGCAACGCGTTGAGCCTTGGAATCCTCCTCGGGATCGCGTGCGTGCCGGTGAGCACGAACCATACGAGCTCGGTGCAGCGCGTGAGCCCGCCGCCTGCGAATGGAGCGCTCGCGTCGGAAACGGTCGCGCCGCTCACCCTCAGCCCCGGAAGCGGAGGTGTCCCCGGTCACGTCGTTCGGATTCGCGGCTTTGATGAGACCGCGCGCAACGACCTATTGCTCAGCGAAGGCTACGCGATCTGCGACAAGAACAACGAGACCGCTTGCGCCGAGGAGAATCGCAAGCCGCTCGGGGTGACCTTCCTGGCTGGCACGCAGTTTCTCGAGGAGGGCAACACCAACACGTACTACATGGACATCCCGTACTCCGTCGACGCCACAGCACCGGATCGACAGGTCGTGCCCGTGTCGATCTTGGCCAAGAATGGGACTGGCGACCAAGACGACCAGGTATTCGACCGTGATTACAGGCTCGAAATCACTGGCGTAACCCAGGTCTTCAACTACCTGAGCGCGCACGCCACCGAATCCGACCTCGCCGAGCAGGACACGTCCTTCGGTGCCCTGGCGTTCCTGCCGCCCGACTACAAGTATGCCTACGCCACGCTTCGGAGCGGGGTGCTCGCGGTGGTCGATACGGACACCGACAAGGGTCAGCAACCGGCACAGATCGACCTCGCCTACACGCGGCCCGATGGCAACGCGATGCAGGTGCTGCAAGGAACGATCACGGGTGGGGTCGGCTTCACCAATCGAACGGTGAAGATCACCAGTCCGCAGCCGAAAGCCATCGCCACGGGCGACTTCGACGAAGACGGCGACTCGGACCTGGTGGTTGCGAACAGCACCGGCAGCACCGTCTCCGTGTTCCGTGGCGACGGTCAGGCGGACACGGTCTCGTTTCCGAACGGTTCGACGATCACCGTCGGTTGGGGCCCCTCGGCGCTCGCGGTAGGCGACGTCGACAAGGACGGTCACGTGGACATCGCGGTCACGCTGGCGGGGACCACCACGGCCAACTGCTCGGCAGTCGTTCTCTGGGGACTGGGCAATGGATCCTTCACCACCGGCTCCACGATCTCCGCGGGTTCCCCGTCGAACGAGATACCGACCGGCATCGCGATCGGGAGCCTCGACGGCGACGAGTACCCCGAGCTGATCGTCGCCAAGCACGAGCGAGGTTCGCCGAACACCGGCTACGTACGCGCCTTGGCCAACCAGGGCGCCGGCACCCGCAGCTTCGCCAGCACGGTGAACGAGCAGGCCACCGGCAACAAGCCTGCCGGGATCGTGCTCGCGGACTTCAACGGGGACGCGAAGCTCGACGTCGCGACCCCGGATAGCGGCACCAACTCGGTTTCCGTCATGCTGGGAGACGGGCAGGGTTCTTTTGGGGTCGCCACCCATCCCACCGTCGACGCGCCTCCCGTTGCGATCGTGGCGGGATTCTTGAACGACGACGGCATTCTGGATCTAGCCACGGCGAACGATCGCTCCGGCAACAACGACACCGTGAGCATCTTGATCGGCAACGGTAGCGGCGGATTCACCAACACGGTGAACTTCGGAATTCTTCCGAACAACACCACGGTGGATGCCCAGCCGAAGGCGATCGTCGTGGGCGAGTGGAGCGAGGACGAGTACACGGATCTGGCGGTCACCTCCTACGGCCAGAACAAGATCGCAGCCTTCGCGAACAACTCGACCAATCCGGGCACGTTCGCGGCACCAGCGACAGTAAACAATCTCAACAAGCCGTGGGGGCTGGTCTCCGGCCAGTTCGACACGCAGAAGGAAGACGTCCTCTACCTCGGCAACCCGAACAAGGCTCTCGACGAGGGGCGGAACGCCGGCTATGGCATCGTGATCGTCGAGTATCCGCAAGGCAGCGGCACCCACTATGCGTTCCTCTCGAACCACAACCAGGACAAACCGAGAGCGAACGACGTCGACCTCTTCTGCCCGGTCGATCCTCAGGTTGACCTCAAGTACATCGGCAAGACCGTCACCGTGGTTCGGATCGATCCCGCGCAGTTCGCGCCCTCGAACGAGCAGATCGCAAACGACCAGGTCGTCGCGACCATCGAGGTGGGCTGTGGACCGCACGGCATGGACGTCACCTCGAACGACGCCTACATCTTCGTCGCGAACGAGTACTCGGGAACGGTGAGCCGCATCAACGTGTCGGCCGTCTTGTCCGACCTCCCTGCACTCGAGGACGCGTTCACGCCTTCTGACGTCGGCGTGGATGCCACGATCGACGTTCGTCCCGGCGGATATCCCCCGACGTATCCGAGCGGACCGCTCACGGTCATCAGTAGAGGAATCGACATCGTCGAAGAGATCTCTGGCGCGGGTGGAACTGGTCCTGCCAACGCCCGCGCTTTCGTCACGGTTGCGTACCCGAACCAGGCGCCACACGACCGAACCAAGGGTCAGATTGCCGTCATCAAGAACCTCACCAACGCCCCGACCGTCGAGGGGTGGCTTCACGGGAACGGCCAAGTATTCGTTGTCGGAGTCACGAATCCGCCTATCAGCTTGGGCGGACAGCCGCTCGGCGTCCATGCGCTGCTCAAGAATGGGACTCCCTCGGCGGTCGTGGTCCCAAAATTCGACCACCCAGGAGAGTCTTGGCCGGAGGCCGGTATTCGCCTGGTCGTTGCGAGTGGCCAGTGGCGTGACGGGGACACTGCGTTCTTGGACATTCCCACCTTCAGCATGGTCGACGTCAACTTCAAGAATGGCAGCCTCTATCAACATTGGGTGTGGCCCGAATACCCGATGTCCCAGGACTGCCCCATCGCTCCGGGTATTCTCGCCAACAAGCCGGCGAATCCGACGTCCCCGGAATGCACGATCGGTGACCCGTATGTGCTCTCAGCACTCCACGTCTCTGGCTCGATTGCGAGTAGCTCCGACGGACAGCGTGCTTACATCGCGAGACTCTACGACGCCGGTGTCGTCGGTCCTGAGCAAGCGGGCGTCATCGTGGTCGACGCCAATCCTTCACCTTTCGCTCGATTGACCGGCAACCGACTGCTCGGCGCGATCGGGCAACCCGAGGGCGTCTTTTCCGTCGCGCGCATTCCACTGACAGCGTCGCAAGATGCGGCGGGCAAGCGCTACAAGCTCTACCAAGGGAACCAAGATTCGACGACCAACGACCCGGAGACGGACTACCGCGGGCTCTGGCAGACGACCGAGCCGTTGGTGATTCCCAAAACCAATCACGCAATCGTCGCCGGCGCCTTCCTGCAAGGCGCTAACCCGTGGGTGTTCACGTCCCAGAATCAGGTCCTCGCTCGAGACACGACGATCCGATCGCCGAAGCTGCGTGCGACCGAGCCCAAGCTCGCCTACTGGCGGGCCGAGTTCAACGCCTCATCGGTTCCGCCCACTTTCGACGTACGGACGGGACGCATCGCCATCGCGAACGCTGATGGCACGAACGAGCAGTTCTTGTCGTGCACGGACACGAGTCGATGCTCGTGCGATCCGCCCACGGATTGCAGCCCCCAGAGCGACGGCGAGAATGGAGCGTTACTACCCGCCTGGTCCGACGATGGGACGTGGCTGGTCTACGTTCGTCAAACCCGTCACTCCGACGACATCGTCTACCCGGACATCATCGCCCGCCGCATGTCCACGGGTGAAGAGTGGAATCTTACCCAGCACGACCATCACGTTCACGCAGACCCAGCCGCACGCTTTCTTTCCCAGGGCGTCCCTGTCTTGACCGTGGTCTTCGCACGAGACCTTGGTACCGTCGGCGCACCCACTGTGAGGTGCAGCGACCAGGCGACCGCGAGAGTGCAGGGCATTGCCAAGGTTGATCTCAACACGAGCGCACCGAGTGGAAACCTCCCGATCACCCAGCTCACGTTCCCTCACCTCGACTCCATCCCCGTGGATTGCGCGAGTATCAACCCTCAATCGCAGAGGCGACACCTTGGCGATACCGATCCAGACCTTTCTCCAGGAGCGCGGATCATCCTTGGTGAGCCGGCGAGCGGCGCAACGCGGTGGCTGGTGTTCTCGCGACGCTTCAACGAGGAGAATGTCAAGGGCGCCGACGACCACTTCGGCAATTACGACATTCTCGCCCAGACGCTCGACGGGAGCGCTCTCCTGAACCTCACCGGAGGCGACGATGGCGACCCGAGTGCCGGCTGTGGTCAGGGCCCAGCCCTCTGCGCCGATCAGATCCCACGGTGGAGCCCCGATTCCGACAGGATCGCGTTCGCGTTGGTGACGGCCGACAATGCGAACGATAGCGACATCTATACGATCCACGTTCCATTCCTAGTTGGTGAAGACTTCGACCGAACCAACGCACAGTCGAGCGTGCAAGATGCTTCGCTCGATTCTTCTGCTGCCTGGTACCCCGATGCATCCAAGGGCGATCAGGCACCCGATCTGATCTTTTTCAGAACCGCGGTGGATATCGGCATCGCGCTGCCAGACCTATCCCGCCTTTACCATCCGCTGCCGTAAGTTGGGATGCGTCATGTCTGATCGAAACGTCATCGCTCGCCGAGCGGCGACCTTGATCCACATTTTGCTGTTGAGCGCCTGCGGTCCTGGCCTCACGGCAATCAGCCCACAAGCCGCGCCCGTGGGTGCGCTGGTGACCATCACCGGCAGCGGATTCGGCGGCAATCAGGGCTCGAGCCAGGTCTTCTTCGCCGGGGTGTCCGCGGGTGTGGCTGCATCGTGGTCCTCGTCCTCGATCACCATTGTCGTTCCCGTCGGGGCGACGACCGGTCCGGTCACGGTCGAGGTCGGAGCGGCGACCAGCATCGCCAAGCCGTTCATCGTGTCTTCCCCTCGAGCGAACGGGCTCCGCATCGGAACGTACTTACCGCCGTATCAGTTGAGCCTCAGCTCGAGCGCGCAGCGGTCTATGGACCGGGATGATCGAGCGCATTCACCCCAAGACGCCACGTTGACCTCTCAGCACGGCGTCGTCACTGGCGACTGGAATGAAGATGGCCTGCCCGACCTAGCCCACGGCGTCAGCAATGACGTCTGCGTGCGTCTCGGGGTCGGTGACGGCCGCTTCTCTGCCGGTGTCTGTACCGACCTCGGCATTCCCGGTGCGGGCACAGGGGGCCTGTCCCTGGGTGATTTCGATGAAGACTCGCATGGCGATCTCGTGGCGTCGGTGAAGACGCGCCTCGCGTTGTTGCGCGGGGACGGGCACGGCGGGTTTCTCGCGCCGATCTATTCCGCGGAGGTCACCAACGTTTCACAGCTCGTGACCGCCGATTTCGACCTGGATCAACACCTCGATGTTGCGGCGCTCGGCGGGTCCGTGGTGCATGTGTTTGGCGGTGATGGGCAGGGGGGCTTCGAGTTGCTGGTCAGCGTACCCATCCCGCCGTACGCGCAAGCGATCGGTGCCGCGGATCTGGACGGGGACGGGTATCCCGAGATCGTGATGACGAACGGCGCGCCCGCCGTGGGCCAGATGGGCTCATTGAGCGTGCTGCGAAACGATACCCAAGGGGGATTCGTGTCGGCGCCGTCGATTTCCACGGACTCTGCGCCGGAGGGCTTCGTATTGGAAGACGTGGATCGCGACGGCGACGCGGATGTGGCGCTGGTACACGACGAGTACTTCGCCTCCACGAATGATCTGACGGTGTTCGAGAATGACGGCACCGGATCGTTCGTGCGGTCGTTCGATCTGCCCATGAGCGACCACATGATCGGGCTCAACAGCACGGATCTCAACGGCGATGGCATCGTTGATCTCGTGGCGGGCGGATCCGATCGAACCTACACGTTCCTCGGCTACGGCGACGGGACATTTCTTCAATGGGACGCGTCCTACCGAGACTACGCCGGCGGCTTCGCGATCGCGGATTTCAATCTCGATGGGCGGGCGGACGTATGGAGTTGGGGTACTTATGGGTCGCCCGTCATCCTGGGTGACGGGAGTGGCGGTCTCGCGTCCGCGACTTTCTTGCAGCTCACGTGGCTCTATGGCGCGCTCAAGGATGTCATCCCTACGGATCTCAACGAGGACGGAAAGGTGGATTTGGTGGTCGACGTGGCCACGAACGACCCCGGCTACGAGATGGCGATCCTGCTCAACGATGGCGCTGGCGGGTTCACGCAAACCTGGATTCCCGTTACGGGGTCGGAGGGCCTTCAACACCTGGCATCCGAGGACGTGAACGGCGACGGACACGTGGACATCGTGCGGAACGCATGGACAGGCACGAGCTATGCGTTGGAGGCGTTCCTCGGTGATGGTCACGGCGGTTTCTCGGCACCCGCCCGAACGTCGCTCAACTTGACCACGGGCCTGTCGAATATCGTCGCCGGCAATCTCAACGGGGACGGCAAGGACGACGTCGTGGTGAGCTTCGGTCCCTATCTTCAGCTTTGGCTCTCGAACGGCGACGGCACGTTCGGTTCTCCCGCGGTGCTCGAGAATGTGTACGCCGATGAG
The DNA here is from genome assembly GCA_046331705.1 of bacterium. Taxonomy (GTDB): domain Bacteria; phylum JADJOY01; class JADJOY01; order JADJOY01; family JADJOY01; genus JADJOY01. The sequence goes on from JAXLQJ010000059.1 coordinate 7,537, forward strand.
TTTGCGTTGTCGGTGGCGCGAGTCAACGGTGACGACTTCGACGACATCGTGTTCAAGGTGTCGTCGTATCCGCCGTTCGATGGGGACATCCGCGTCTATCTGGGTGACGGTCTCGGTGGGTTCGTGCTCAGCGATCGGATTCCCGCTGACGGCGGGCCGCTCGGGGTCGCGGACCTCAACCAGGATGGCATCCCCGATCTCTTGGATTCCGACGATCACGTGCTGCACGTGCCGGCCTCCCATCGCAGTTGGTTCGGGGTCGGGGACGGAACGTTCGTCGGCCCGACCGTGTCTCCCTACCTGGGCGTACCTGCCGGCATCAGCGACTTCGACGGCGACGGTTGGCCCGACGTCGTGGGCGACTATTCGACCGGGATTCGAATCGCATTCGGCGATGGATCGGGTGCTTTCACGCCGAGCGAAGATCGTTACGCCCGGAGCGACGGGCTCTCGCGGATCGCGGACATCAACGACGATGGGCACATGGACCTGGTGGAATGGACCTACTGGGGATACCTCGCGTTCTATTTCGGCGACGGCCACGGGAACTTCGTCGACTACGACTGATCGGAAGACTGCAGGCGATCCCGCGCTGACGTCACCGCGCCGCGGACCAGAGGTAGGACTCGGTGCTGCACGGGCTGGGGCGGGCGATGGTGAGCTTGCCGTTCACGTGCCCGTCGTCGGCAAAGTCGCCTTCGAGATCGAGCACGGTGCCGTCGAAGTCGGTGAGGTCCGCCACCTCGGATTCGAACGAGAACCGCCCGTCGCGCACGCGATTCTGGGCGGGATCGGGAACGAGCGTGACGTCATCGCCGCGCGAGCAACCGCCGCCGCCCGCCACCCGATAGCCGATCTCGAAGATCGCGATCCGGCCGTCGTGGATCACGAGATCGACGGCGCGGCCCTGGGAGGTCTCGCCGTGCCAGGTGCCGTCGAAGCGCGTGCTGGTGCCCACCTCGCCGTCGCTGCCGCAGCCGAGCGCGGTCAGCCACGCGACCGTGGCAGCGATCGAGAGCAGCGTGCGTCTCATCTGGACCTCAGCCTCCGAACACCAGCCCGCGCACCAGCCCGATGGCGGCGCCCGCCAGCACCACGCGGATCAATCCCCAGTTCCTGCGCATCATGCCGTAGAACGTGCCGGCGGCGAGCACCAGTGCGAAGAGGTGGATGCCGCCCCCGTCGGGAAAGATCGTGTGCACGCCGAACCACACCGCGAGATTGAGCACCACTCCCACCACCGCCGCCGTGACGGCGGTGAGCGCGTTACGCAGCGAGCGGACCTGGCGCAGCCGCTCGATGTGAGGCGCCCCCGCGAAGATCCAGAGGAAGCACGGCAGGAACGTCACCCAGGTGGTGATGAGCGCGCCCAGCGTGCCCGCCACCACCGGCGCCAGCGTTCCGGGGTGATGGAACGCGGCGAGAAATCCCACGAACTGCACGACCATGATGAGCGGGCCGGGAGTGGTTTCGGCGAGCGCCAGCCCGTCGATCATCTGGCTCGGCTGGAGCCAGCCGAAGTGCTCCACCGCTTGCTGCGCGACGTAGGGCAGGACGGCATAGGCGCCACCGAACGTGACCATCGCCGCCTTGCTGAAGAAGACTCCCAAGCTCACGAAGGTGCTGTGCCAGCCGAACGCCAAGCCCGCGGCGATCACCGGTAGCCACCACAGCGTCACGCACAGCGCGGCCACCCGCGCGAGACGGCGCCAGGGGCGCGCGGATGCCGCACGCAGCGGCTGTTCCGCGTGATCGTCCGGCGCGCCACCTGCGTGCGGATCCTTGGATGCGAAGAGCTCGGGGTGCGCGCGCCCGCCCAGGAATCCGATCGCCGCCGCGCCGGCGATGATGAGCGGAAAGGGCACCTTGGCGACGTAGATGAGCACGAATGCCAGCCCGGCGAGCGCCCACGCCAGCCGGTTGGGCAGCGCCTTCTTCCCGATGCGCAGCACCGCGTGGGCGACGATCGCCAGCACCATCGGTTTCAGGCCGTCGAAGATGGCCGCCACCAGCGGCACCTTGCCGTAGAGCGCGTACACCAGGCTCAACGTCCACAACAGAAAGATCGAGGGCACCACGAACAAGGCGCCCGCGACGATGCCGCCCGCGGTGCCGTGCAGCAACCAGCCGCAATACGTCGCGAGCTGCTGCGCCTCGGGGCCGGGCAGGAGCGTGCAGAAGCTCAGCGCATGGAGGAAGCGCGGCTCGCTGATCCAACGCTTTCGCGTCACCAGCTCTTCGTGCATGAGCGCGATCTGGCCCGCCGGTCCGCCGAAGCTCACGAAGCCGAGCTTCGTCCAGAAGCGAAACGCCTCGCCGAACGACGGGCGCACGGGGGCTGCGGGCGCGGGGCTGGGGGAGGTCGTCTCCGTCATGCGCGGCGGTCTCCGGCTCGGGTCCGTGTCCCTCGCCGCTGGCCGGGCGCCGTCGGGAGGCGGGCTATATTCGCCGCGCCCGAGTGCGGTGGGGAGGCCCCGTGAATCGAACGCGAAGTGCGCGGTGGGTCGTGCTGTCGTCGGTCGCGATGGTCGCGGCGGCATTCGCCGCGCCAGCGGCGCGCGCCAGCGAGGTGCGCGTGCCGATCGTCTTCGATCACGCGCTCGTGCGCCAGCGGCTCGTGCAGCAGCTCTTCACCGCGCCCGGCGAAGCGATGGATGTGTGGCGTGACGACAGCGACTGCAACACGCTGGTGCTCACGGACCCGCACGTCGACGGCGCCAACGGTCGCCTGCGAATCACCACCCACGCCGAGGCTCGCGCCGCGACCCCGCTCTTCGGCTGGTGCGTGCTCCCCGTCGAGTGGAAAGGCAGCCTCGCGCTTCTCGAGGAAGCGTCGATCGACCCCGCGGGCGCGGTGGTGCGATTTCGCGTCGTCGAGTCGAGCGTCTTCGACGAGAAGGGCGAGAAGGGAATCGCCGGTACGATCTGGGACCTGGCCAAGGGTGTCGCGGAACCGCGCTTCGCCGCCGTGACGCTGGACCTGAGCGGTGCCTTTCGCGAGCTGGCGTCGCTCCTGCCCACGGTGCTGCCCCAGGACGACGCCGCCTGGACGCAGACCGTGGTCGATTCCTTGCGACTCTCGCGGCTCGATCCGCGCGACGACGGCCTGGCCGCGACGCTCGCCTTCGACGTGCCGGCGCGCGCGCCTGCGCCCGACTCGGCGCTGCCGAAAGAGGCCGAGCCGGCCCTCACCGACGCGGAGATCGCGGCCTGGGAGCGCTCGTGGCAGCAATGGGACGCGTTCTTCACGTACGTGATCAAGCGCACCGCGATCGACGCCGATCCGGCCACGGCCGACGAGCTACGCGGCGAGCTCTTCGCGGTGCTGATCGAGGCGCGTCTCGATCTCCTCGAAGCGCTTCGGCCCACCGAGCCCGGCCAGCCCGATCCGGTGCGGCGGCTCTTCGTGAAGAGCTGGGGGCGGCTCGCGCCGGTGCTGCACCGGATGGTGGCGACCTTGCCGGGCCAGTCGGGGCTTCAATACCTGAGCTTCATCGCCGCCGCCGATGCGCTCGAGGCGCTCGACGCCCTGGGGCCGGATAGCCCGCTCGATCTCTCCGCGGACGGTCTGCGACGCATGGCGCGGATCGTCGGGCCCAAGGACGAGGGCGATCCGCTCGTCTACTCGACCGACGTCGACCCGCAGCTTCGCGAGCTCTTCGGCTTCGGCCCGGCGATCGAGCCGCCGGACGAGTACCCCGAAGAGGCGCCGCTCGCGTGGCTGTCGCGTTTCTTCGTGGCCACGGCCATGGCCGCCGACAGCGCAGACGCGACGCTCGGCAAGCGCCTCCATCAATGGGTGCCGAGCGCCGCCGACCTCGACCAGTACCTGCCGGTCATGCGCGAGCTCTTGCAGCAGATCGGCGCGCGCACGCTCGAGTCGAAGAAGCTCGACCCGCCGTTCGCCGACGTGTACAAGCGCGCGGTCTACGCCACCGCCTGGCAGGAAAGCTGCTGGCGGCAGTGGGTGAAGGACGGTGGGCGCGTGAAGACCATCGAGTCCGCGGTGGGCTCGGTCGGGCTGATGCAGATCAACAAGGCCGTGTGGCGTGGGGTCTACGACCTCAAGGGATTGGTGTCCGACGTCGCGTACAACGCGCGCGCCGGTGCCGAGATCCTGATCCACTACCTCGCCGACTACGCGATCCGGAAGGGCGAGCACAGCGCCACCGGAAACGTCGACAACCTGGCGCGCTCCACCTACGCGATCTACAACGGCGGGCCGGGCCACCTCCGACGTTACCGAGACCCCAAGGAACGCGCGGACCTCAAGAAGATCGACGAGCTCTTCTGGACCAAGTACCAGGCGGTGAAGGCGGGCCGCGAGCTCGACGTCGCGCAATGCCTGGGCGGAGCCGACTCCGGCCATTGAGGCGTGACATGCGGCGCTGGTTGCCGGTCGTGGTCTGGATGGCGATCGGCACGTCCGCCCGGGCCGAGCCCCTCGATCTCGCGCCCTGGGCGCGTGTGACTGCGAGCGGCACGCGCAACACGACGTTCGGGCTGTGGCCGCGGGAGAGCGACGACGCGCCCGCGACGGTGCGCGACGGCGATCCCGCGACGTCGTGGAAGGTGCCTCGCGACGGCGCGACCCTGAGCCTCGACTTCTTCCCGGTGGTGGGCCAGGTGCCGACGCTCGCCCGGGTGCGCGCCACGTGGTCGGTCGCGCCGACGCGCCCGCCCCGATTGCGCTTGCTCGACGGGTGCGGCGGGGCGCTCGTTCGCGAGCTCTCCTGGGATCGCCCTGGCGAGGAGCTGCGCATCGAGCCGGCGGCCGTGGCGAGCTGCGTGACGCTGACGGTCCCTGGTGACGGAGCTCCGGCGCTGGCGGAGCTAGGCGTCTTCGCGGCCCCGGTCGCCCTGCCGCCGCGGATCGCCGACCTGCGCGCCGATCTCGCGAGCGTCGCGCCGGGAGGCGTGCGGTTGCTCTGGAGCGTCGCTGGCGACGGTGCGTCGCCGCACCACGTGGACGTCCACTATCTGACCTCGGCGGCCGAGCCGCTCACGACGGCGAATCGTGTCACGCGATCCCACGCCGGCCTGGTGCGCGAGATCACCCTGCCGGCACGCGCCGCAATCGCCGCGGCGGTGCCGATCGCCGAGGACGGAAGCGCGGGCAGCCCGATCTTCGCCGAGTTGCCGGGGCGCGCTCCCGTGACGCTCGCGGCGAGCGGCGCCGTCGAGGGCTTCTACGGCCGGCCGTGGTCCCACGACGAGCGCCGCGAGATGATCGTGCGCCTCGCGACCTCCGGGCTCGGCCGCTACGTCTACGCGCCCAAGAACGATCCCCTGCACCGCGCCGACTGGCGCACGCCGTACGGCGACGAGGCGCTCGCGCGCTTCACGGAGATCCGGGCGCTGGGCGAGCGCGTGGGAGTCGTCGTGTCGATGGGGATCAGCCCGGGGCTCGACATCGTCATCGCCGATCCCGCCGACCGCGCGGCGCTCGTCGCCAAGCTGTTGCCCTTCGTGGCGCGCGGCTTCCGCGACTTCACGCTGCTCCTCGACGACATCGAGGATTCGCTCACCCGGCCGATCGACGCGGCGCTCGGCGCCGAGCACCGCGACCTCGCCAACGGGCTGCTCGCGTCGCTCGAAGCCGCCGCGGGCGAGCGCGTGTCGCTCGCGCTCGTGCCCACCGTCTATTCGACCGAGCGCCAGCGGCGCTTCGCCGGCGGCGATGGATACCTCGATGCGCTGCGCTCCCTCGACCCTTCGATCGAGGTGATGTGGACGGGCACCGACACGCTGAGCCCCACACTTTCCGCAGCCGATCTCGCGGACGTGACCCGGCGTCTCGGGCGCGCGGTGGTGATCTGGGACAACGAGCACGCCAACGACGGCGGCGATCTCTTCTTCGGCAAGATCTGGCTCGCTCCGTTCGGCAATCGCTCCTCCGATCTGCGCGGCGCCACACGCGGCCTGCTCGCCAACCCGATGATCCAGGGCTCGCTCGATCGCCTGGTGCTCCCCACCTACGCGGGTTTCCTGGCGCGCGGCGAGGACCCGTACTACGCGCGGCGGCGCGCCGTGGAGATGGAGCTCGGCACCGGATCGTACTCCGAGGTGCTGGGCCGGCTCATGGACATGTTCCTCGGCCACGGCGCTCAGCATCCCGAAGGCGTCGCCACGCCCATCGATGCGCCCATGGAAGCGGCCATCCAAGGCTTCCGCGACGCGCTGCCGTTCGGCGGCCGCAAGGCCGTGGCGCTGGCTGGCGGGAAGCTGGCGCGCGTGGCGGCCGAGATGGCCACCGTCCACGAGGCGCTCGCGTGGAGCGATCTCGCCCCCGATCTCGTGGACGACCTCTGGTATCCGACCGAGCGCTTCGTTCACGAGGGGCGGGCCCTGCTCGAGATCCTCGACTTCGCGCGCGCGTCCTTGGCGGGCTGGCCAGCCGACGCCGAATCGCTGGCGGCGGCGAAGGAGCAACTGCACCGGGCGCTGCTCGATCGCTTCCAGACCAGCCCGCTGGTGGTCCAGTATCTGGAGTGGACGCTCGAGCAAGACCCACCCCGGGCGCGGAACGTCACGGCGCCCGCGATCGGGCGGCCGCCGGCGCGGGCGAAGGTGGGCGAGGTCGTCGAATGGTGGGTCACGCCGGGAGCGGCGCGCGTCGACGTGTACGGCATCCCGTTTCTCTACACCGGCTCGATCGGCGCCGAAGCCTCGCTCTCGAGCGACGCGCGCGCCGGGGGCACGCGGCTCGGCGGCGCGCCGTTCGCGCCGGGCCACTACCGCGGGGTGGTGGTCGTGAGCGACGATCACGGCTGGAACTGGCGCGACGTCCACATCGTGGTCACGCGCTGAGCTCTCCGTGCCGAGCCCTGGGAGGAACGCGATGCGAGTCCGCGAGCTCAATCGATCCAAGTGCAAGACGTACCTGGTCTCGTGCGACGAGACGCGCCAGGCGCTCTTGATCGATCCGCTGCGCGAGCGGATCGATCGCTACCTGGCGGTGCTCGCCTACGATCGGCTGACGCTGAGCTTGGTGGTGGACACCCACACCCATGCGGACCACCGCAGCGCGGCCCTCGACCTCCGTGAGCTGGTGGGCTCGAAGACCGTGATGCACCGAGCCGCGCCCTCGCCGCACGTGGACATCCACGTCGACGACGAGGACACGATCGCCGTGGGAGACGAAGAGCTCACGGTGCTCGCGACACCGGGCCACACGCCCGACAGCCTCTGTCTCGTCGGTGGTGGTTACGCCTTCACCGGCGACACGCTGCTGATCCGCGGCACCGGTCGCGCGGACTTCCAAGGCGGCGACGCCGGCGCCCAGTGGGACGGCATCACCCACAAGCTCTTCACGCTCCCCGACGACACCCTCGTGTTGCCCGCCCACGACTATCGCGGCAACACCCGCTCGACCATCGGCGAAGAGAAGCGCGCGAACCCGCGGCTCGCCGGCAAGACCCGCGAGCAATACGTGGACATCATGGCGAGTCTGGGCCTGCCGCTGCCCGACAAGATCCAGGAGGTCTTGCAGCCCAACCAGACGGCGCTCGACGACGACCGCGTGAAGTTCCCGACGCTCGCCGAGCTCAATCAGGTGGGCCAGCTCAGCCCCACGGAAGTCCATGCCATCGTCACCAGCGGCGGACAGCCGCTGCTGCTCGACGTGCGCGAGCCCGAGGAGCGCAGCGACGAGCTCGGGCACATCGCGGGCAGCGTGTTGGTGCCGCTGCGCGATCTGCCGTTTCGCGCCAGCGAGCTCGAGCGCTGGACGCGCGAGCACGTGATCGCCATCTGCCGCTCCGGTGTACGCAGCACCACGGCGGCGGCCATTCTCACCGGGCTCGGCTTCGAGCACGTGTCCAACCTGAAGGGCGGCATGGTTTCGTGGGTGGACGCGGGATTGCCCACCGAGCGCTGAACACCCGATCGCTGACCGCCGGACCGCCACCCCCGCGCCGCGCCGCACCGGAGACTTCGCGATGACCTTCCCGACGCTCGATGCCTGCACGACGCGCGCGCTGATCCTGATGGGTGCCGCGGGCTGGGGCCTGCTCTTCATCACGGCGGACACGCTCAAGCAGTCGCGGGCGCTCTTCGGCATCGCGAAGATCGTCACCACGCTGACGATCGGCTGTTTGCTGCTGGTCCCGAGCCCTGCCGAGCCGTGGAGATTGGCGGCGATGGCGGCGGGGATCGTGCTCGGTACCCTCGGCGACGCGTTTCTGCTCGAGCCGAAGCGCTTCTTCGTGGCGGGTCTCGCGTCGTTCCTCGTGGGACACCTCGCCTACATCGCCGGGTTCTGGTCGCCGCGCTGGTCCGTGCTGCCGCTGGTGCTGCTCTTGGCCGGCGGCGGCTCGGTGCTCTTCGCGATCCGCTCGCAGGTCGGAAAGCTCCTGGTCCCCGTGGTCGCTTACATGCTCGTGCTCACGTTCATGGCGTGGAAGGCCTGGAACTGGAGCCCGTTCGCCGGCATCGGCGCCACGTTCTTCGTCGTCAGCGACGGCCTCATCGCCATCGACAAGTTCGCTGCCCCAGTGCCGGCGCGGAGCCTCGCGATCAACGGTACCTACTGGATCGCCCAAGCCCTGCTGGTGCTGGGAGCGACCGGCCAGGGTTGAGCATGCGCTCGTTTCGCCTCGCCCGACGGCTCTCGCGGTTGGTCTGTGCGGCTCAGCGGCTCGCGCCCTTCTTGAGGGCGGTGTAGGACTGGACGAGCTTGGCCTCGATGGCGCTCCACGAGGGCGTTTGCCCGCGCGCTGCTTCCTTGTCGCGCTGGTTGGCGGCTTCGGCGCGCAGCAAGCCCGCGCGATCGATGTCCGGGTTGCGCTTGCCGTAGAGGAGCGAATACAGGTCGGCGATGAGCCGGCCGACGTTCTGGGGCGCGTTCTCGCCCGGCGATCGCCGCGCCAGCCACCACGCGAGCTCGGCCTTGGCGGCCGCATTCGGGTCCCAGGTCGCACCGGTGACCTTGGCCATGCGCGTGTAGCCTTCGACGAGGGCGGGGAGCACGTCGCGCTCGTAGTTCTCGTGGACGTTCGAGAACGTCGCGGCGGCGCGCGCCAGCGGTTCGCCGATGGCGAGCGCGTCGTTCGCCGACACCCCCAGCTCGCTCATCTGCAGCGCCAGCATCTCGCGTCCCAGGGTCAGGACGTCGCCGCCGTAATAGGCCCGCCACATGCGGGTTTCGGATTGGCCGACCGCCTTGGGATCGAAGTCGATGCGGCTCGCACCGCTCGAGAGCGCCACGCCGACGGCGACGGCGAAGAGCGCGGTGAACGCCGCCGCGCGCAGCGAGACGCGGCGCACGGGCGGAGGTGGGCGTCGGGCGGGGCGGCGGCTGGGCATGGTCGGCCTCTCGGAACCTGCGAGGGAGCGCGACCCTGGGATCGCGCACGGCTGTGCAGGTTTCGAGGATAGCCGCCGAGCCGGCGGCAGCGAGCCGCGCATCGCGGCGCCCAGAAAAAGCAAAGGGTCGCTTCCCAGAGCCTGGGAAGCGACCCCGAAGGGACAGGAGAGAGGGAAGCTAGGTCACGAGCGAAACCGGCCTATCCGATCCAACCCGTGCGGGAACCCACAGTCGCCCAAGCATCGCCCGCCCACGGCGTTGTCACCAGCAAGTGCCTTGCCAATCGTCGGCGAGGAAAAAAGTGAACGACTTTGGGGTGAGAACCGAAGCCCTGGTGGGCCGATGGTTCGAGAATGAAACGGATTTGGCCCGATCGCCGTTCGATTCCCGAACCAGCGGGTTTCCATTCGGTGGCGCTCAAGGGCCAAGAAGGCCCGATGGCACTGGTACTTCAGCACCAAATAGCTCGCGAACTGCACCGGTCAGAGTTGGCCCGGTCTGCGGACCGACCGACATGGATTGCTCGTAGGCGTAGGTATCGTCCTGGAATTCCTGTGCCCCCATGATGTAGCCGAGCTCGTCGGTGGCGAGGCCGAAGATGAAGGGATAGGGCGTGGCCAGCCAGTCCTTGTAGAGGAATCCCAGGCTCGGGAAGATCTCCCCGGGAACGGTGAGGATTCGCGCCGGGCCGAGGTCCACGCGATGGACCTCCGCGCGGAAGCGCTCGTCGCGCACGGGGCGGTCGGCCAGGTCGACGATGCCGAGCGACGTGACGGTCTCGAAGATGGTGTTGTCGAGCTCGAGCCAGATGTCGCGCTCGCTGTGCGCGAGCGCCACGTCGCTGGGACCGAGCGGCGCCGAGCCGGCGGCGATGGCCTCCTCGGCGATCCGCGCCAGCGTCTCGCCGACCTCGTCCACGAACGCCACGCGCTTCGAGAAATCCTCGTACTCGTCGCGCTTGTCCCAGCGATTCGGGTACGGGATCACCATCCCGCCGATGGCGCCGGGCACGAAGATCGGCACCGAGCCGGGATTGCGCTTCTCGAGCGCGCGGTAGAGCCTGCCGGGGAAGTCGGCCGAGAGCTTCGTGTTGTTCTCGAAGAGTGCCTCCGCGTGGCAGTCGTAGTTGACCAGCGTCGCGATGCGCTTGCCGTCCACGGTCTCGGCGGCGAGCACCGTCATCTGGTTGTCCTTGCGATGGGGGTCGTCCGGGAACCACAGGTTGGCCGAGATCCCCTCCGGCACGGTGGCGGCGCCAAAGCGCAGCCGCGCCGGGCGGGCGCTCGTCACCGCGCGGGCGATCGCGTCCGCCACCTGAGCGCGCATCCACGCCATGTAGTCGCGGTCCTTCCCGGACGCGACGGGCAGCAAGAGCCCCGGGCCCCAATAACCCATGGTGTCCGGCCCCTCGTGGTTGTGGGTCGAACCGACGATCACGCGCTCCGGGTGGGTGCGCGTCACGAGCGCGCGAATCCCGCGCACCTCGTCGTTGAGCAGCCCCACGAAGTCGAGCCACGCGAGCACCACCCACTCCGAGCCGTTGTCGAGATAGAGCACGTGGCCGAGCACCGGATCGAGAACGCCGTCCGAGCTGCGTCCGGGGCCGAAGCCGGCGATGTACACGTCGCCCGCCGCGGCTTTCTCGTAGGGCGTGAGATCCACCAGCGCCGCGCCCACCAGAAGCTCGCCGCCGGGGCGCGGTGGGATCGCGTCGAGCGCCAGCACCGATCGCCCGGCGGTCGCCGTGAGCGCCATCGCCTCCGGTGACGGACCCTTCTTCGCGCAGCCCGCGAGCGCGAGGGCGAGTCCGAGCAAGATCGCACTGGCCACGAGCCCGAGACGGGGCTCCGTCCGCGTGTCGCTTCGCATGTCGACTCCGTCCAGCCCCGAGAAAGAGAGGTGCTCGAGGTTCGGACCGTGATAGGGAAAGGGCGGCGCAGGGTCAAGCGACGTCACTCCGCGCCCACCCCGACTCCTCCGGCATGCACCCGCAGACCCCGCCCGGCGATCGCATCCGCGTGACCGAGGATGACGTCGAGTCCCGCGTGGACATCGCGCCGGTTCCGTTGGGCGGTGATGCGCTGATGCTGATCCTCGTGCCCGCGCTCGTGTTCGGGATGCAGACGTTGTTCGTGATGGAGATCGCGTTCCCGTCGCTGCTTCGTGCCGTGGTGTCCGTGGAAGTGGCGCGGGTGTTCGGCGCGGGCTGGCTTCCGCCCGTGACCGCGGGTGGCGTCGCGCTCGGCATCCTACTGCTGCAGCTCGATCGGATTCGCCAGCGAGAATCGGTCGCCATTGGCGCCAATCGTGCGACCGTTCATCGCGATCGAGAATGGATGTCGCAACGAATTCCGCTCGCGCTCGATGCCGTGACCGGTGTCGAGCTGGCGCGCCCGGCACCGTTCGACGAGCTGCTTCTGGCGCGCGCCCGCCCGGGAGGGGCCGAGCGCTCGCGCGCCGCGCGCGACGCACCCATCCACGTGTTGCGCATCCTTGCCGGCACGACCTCGGTCGACATCGGCGCCACGCTGACCGAGACCGAGCTCGAGTGGCTGGTGGTCTGGATGCGCGAGCGCATCGCGCGTTGGTCGGAGCGCGACGACAGTCGAGCCGACGATCCCACCCGCCCGCCGGGCCACCGAATCCGAGTCGCCGATCGCTCGCCCGATTCGATCGTGTTCGCGATTCGGCGGCGGGGGCTGCCGCGCGGAGAGTGGCCAGGGGTGCTGCTCACGCTGATCGGCTGCGTCCTGTGGCTGGGTTTCGCGCCGTGGCGGGAAGCCGTGCCCGGCTTGCGGCGCGGCGACCCGTTCTGGCTCGGCCCGCTCGCGATCGCGCTCACGCCGGTTCTCGGGTGGCTCGGGATCTTCCTGAATCGCACGTTCGGAACCGAGCGGATCGAGCTCACACGCGAGCGGCTCTCGATCCGCAGGCGCCGACCGTTCTTTCCGCGCACGACTCGCGTGCGAATCGACGAGATCCGCGCCATCGAGCTGGACGGCGATCCGGCGCCCTCGTCACCAATCGAGACTCCCTCGCGCTGGCGCGGGTCGCGCCGCGCCGCACCGCACGTGATGCGTCCCGCGATTCGAACCACGCGCGCAGCAACGCACGTCGGAGAGTCCTTGACCGAGGGCGAGATGCGCTGGCTCGTGAGCGCGCTCGCACGCGCCGTCGAGCGCGTCGGTGCGGCGAGCGGCAACCCCGGAGAGGCCGACGGAGACGAACGATGAGCTTCGCGGAAGCGGTGGTGTTGATCACGGGCGGCGCGTCGGGAATCGGTCGAGAGGTGGGGACCATGCTCGCGACGCGGGGGGCGCGCGTGATCCTCGCCGACAAGAACGCGAGCGGCGTCGAGGACGCCGCGCACGCGATCCGCGCTCGCGGCGGGAAGGCGAGCGGCGTCGCGCTCGACGTCACGGACGCGGACGCGTTTCGCGCGGTGGTGGATGGCATCGTCGTGCGCGAAGGGCGGATCGACTACTTCTTCAACAACGCCGGCATGGCGATCGGCGGCGAGGTGCGCGACATCCCGCTCGACGTGTGGCGGCGCATCCTCGACGTGAACCTGATGGGTGTCATCCACGGAGTGGCCGCCGTCTATCCGCACATGCTGGCGCGGAACTCCGGCCACATCGTGAACACCGCTTCCATGGCCGGGCTGGTGCCCTTTCCCGGCGGCGCGCCCTACAGCGTCTCGAAGTTCGGGGTGGTGGCGCTCTCCACGTCACTGCGCGCCGAGGCCACCAAGCTCGGCGTGCGGGTGAGTGTCGTGTGCCCGTCGTTCATCGCCACACCCATCTACGACTCCGCCCTCTACGTGAACGTGGACCGCGCCAAGGTCATCGACGCGATCCCCGTGACACCCATCCCGGTGGAACGCTGCGCCGAGGTGATCCTCGCCGGTGTGGAGCGCAATCGCGCCTTCATCCTCGTGGGCGCCAGCGCCTGGGCTTCCTGGTGGCTCTGGCGGCTATTCCCGAGCTGGTTCCTCGCCATCGCCGGCCGCAGCCTCGGCACCTTCCGCCGCGCTCGGCTGACAGGGTGAGGCGGGACGAATCGTGCGCGCCCGGAATGTCACGATGTGGGACCGGCCGGACGCACACCAAGACGAGATCAAGCGCATGCGCATCAACTCGAAGGGTCAAGTCACGATTCCCCAGGCCATCCGCGAGCAACTCGGGCTCCTGCCCGGTACGGAGGTGCAGATCGCGATCGATGGAAATGCGGTCAAGCTCCGGAAGCATCGGAAGACCGCATCGCGAGGTGGGCAGCTCGTCGCGCGGTTGCGCGGCAAAGCGACTACCCGCCTGAGTACCGACCAGATCCTGGCCCTCACCCGCAGTGGCCGATGACAGCGATCCTGGTCGACTCGAACATGCTCTTGGACGTCCTCACCCAGGATCCGGATCGGTTCGACTGGTCGTCCACACAACTCGCCCACTGCACGAGCCGCGCCCCTCGCGCCACCAACCCTCGGATCTACGCCGAGCATTCGATCGGCTTCGAGCGCATTGAAGAGCTCGATCGACTCGCGCCACGAACCGATGGATAGCGCCTGCCCCTGCCGTGGGACGCGGCGTTTCGCGCGATCTCTAGATCCGGCCGCATCAGCCAGTTGAGATTGATTCTCATTGAGTCTCCCGCGGGAGGCAGCCGCCACCTCCCGACGGCCGCGCCCGTGGAGGCGCATCCCGCGCATCGCGGCGCGCCCCACCGGGCGCGGTCGCGCCGGCCAGGATCGAAACTCTCCAGTCCGCGCGCGAGTGACATCGCTGGCATGCCGTTCGCTCCATGTCGCCGCCACCACCTGTCGTCGCCCCAAACGCCATGCAACCCGCCGCTCCAGCCAACCCGCCGCCGCGTCTCCTGGATCGCGTGCGCGAGACCGCCCGCACCCGCCATCTGAGCCGCCGCACCGAGAAGGCATACGTCGGCTGGATCCGCCGGTTCATCGTGTTCCACGCCAAGCGCCACCCGCGCGACCTGGGAGCGCCGGAGGTCACGGCGTTCCTGAGCTTTCTGGCCGTCAAGCGGCACGTCAGCGCTTCCACGCAGAACCAGGCCCTCGCGGCGCTGCTGTTTCTCTATCGCGACGTGCTCGGCCTCGAGCTTCCCTGGCTCGACGACGTGGTACGCGCCAAACGGCCGGAACGCCTCCCCGTCGTGCTCACGCGCGACGAGGTCGCCGCGTTGCTGGATGCCCTCGATGGCATCCCGCGACTGATGGCTGCACTGCTGTACGGATCGGGCCTTCGGCTCCTCGAATGCGCACAGCTTCGGATCAAAGACGTGGATCTCGAGCGACGCGAGCTCACCGTTCGGCAGGGGAAAGGTGCCAAAGACCGCGTGACACTCCTGCCGGCATCCCTGATCGAGCCCCTCGCTCGCCAGATGGCCTTCGCCCGTGCCCAGCACCAGCGCGATCTCGCCGCCGGCGCCGGTTACGTCGAGCTACCCGCCGCCCTCGCCGCGAAGCTTCCCGGCGCAGCGCAGTCGTGGCCGTGGCAGTGGGTCTTTCCCGCGACCCGAACCTACGTCCATCCACCCACGGGGGAGCGTCGCCGGCATCACCTTCACGAGTCCGTGCTCCAGCGAGCCGTCTCCCTGGCCGTGGTCCGCGCACGCCTTTCCAAACGGGCCACCTGCCACACGTTGCGCCACTCCTTTGCCACGCACCTCCTCGAGGACGGCTACGACATTCGCACCGTCCAGGAGCTCCTCGGCCACAACGACGTCAGCACCACCATGATCTACACCCACGTGATCCAGCACCGCTTCGCCAACATCCGCAGCCCCATGGATCGCCTCGAAAGCCGACCCACCCAATACCCGCTACCCCGGTCTCGGTAGCGCGGTTCCGGTCTGGCTCAACGCTTCGCCCACCTTCGAATCTGCTGATACGGCGCACACTTGCGCCATACCGCCGCTCCGGGCAGAATCCCCGATACGTGGGCGTAGCCACCCTCGTAGGGTGAACTGGGTAGTTCAGTCGAATTCGAGTTGGGCGGACCAATTGTGAACATGGTCGCAATTTTTTGCCGCCAAGTGCGTGCTCGCTCGGCTGAGCACAGGCAGGCCGTGCGAAGACTCGATGGGCTTCCTGGTCAGATCGTGTCGATCCTTCGCCAGGAGCTCGATTCAATGGTCAGGCTCATCTTCCTCTTGGCCCAGCCGGATCGATCGTACCGACATGCGCTGATCGATGCCGCCGTACACGACAAGAAATGGACGGCCCCGTCATCTCGCCGCAAAATCACGGATCGTGAGATGGTGTCCATCGCGAATGGCCTGCACGGCTGGACCGAATCTGTCTATCGTTTTGGTTGTGGTTTCATTCACTTGTCCGCACTCCATGATTACAGGTCGCGGGACGCCCTAGACCAACTCGACAGCGGAGAGAAGGAGGCCGTCCTCCATCACCTGCGGTACTATCACGGCGGTCCACATCAAGCGAACCCAACTTTCGAGGACATCGAACCATTCCTGCCGCGGGTCTTTGAGAAGATTGCCGATAATCTTGAACGCTACGTGACAGCGCTTGAGGCGGACAAAGACATCGAAGCCGCATAGGGCAAGAAACGGTGCAGCGGAGGGCCGCCCAACTCGTCGCTGAAGCTGACGGCACCCGGGATGCACTCGTGAAAATCCCGTGGTGGTCCGGGGCCGCAGCTTAGCGGTGTGTTCGCGCGCGATTTGTCGACCAACTTGGTGCCCCTTAGGACAGATTCTCGTAGGCGCAGACGTTGCCGATACGCAATCAGGGTTTCAACCCCGCATTGTCCCGACTCATCCCCTCCCCCGATCGTGGATCTCGGACGCCGTCTCCCACATCCTGGACCCTTCCTTCATTCCCGGCGATCCCAAGTCTTCCTTTGCCACTCCCTCGTCGTCGTATCCGTGTCGTTCCACACCAGCCGGCTCGGGCTATGGCAATCCTTGCCTCGCTCAAGAGATGAAATGCAAAGTGGGTCGAATCGCTGAAGCTGACGGCACCCGGGGTGCGCTCGTCTTGATCCCGTGATATGCCGGGGCCGCAGCTTAGCTCTGGGTTCGAAGGGCCGGAGGCTGCTTGCGGTTGCGGGGCGGTATCGCCGATGATACCATGCCGTGGTGACGCACCCCCTCGTCGTACTCGACACGAATGTGCTGGTGTCGGCGGTCCGATCGCGTCGCGGCGCTTCGTTCGCACTTCTCGAGCGACTCGGGGGCGACCGATTCGAGATCGCGGTGTCGGTGCCCCTCGTTCTGGAATACGAGGACGCATTGCTGCGCCACAGGGGTGCGCTCAGGATCCCGGAAGTCGGCGACGTCCTCGACTACGTCTGCAGCGTCGCCCGACACCAGGAGATCTTTTTTCTGTGGCGCCCACTCTTGCGTGATCCGAGAGACGACATGGTCGCGGAGGTCGCGGTCGCAGCCGGGGCAGACGCCATCATCACCCACAATCATCGTGATTTCGTAGGTGTCGAGAGACTGGGATTGAAGGTCTGGTCGCCACAAGAACTGCTGGCGAGGATCCGAAGATGAGCACCCTGAGCCTTCGCCTACCAGAGTCCCTCCACCGTCGCCTCGGCGAGATCGCCGAGCAGGAGGGTGTCTCGATCAATCAGCTCATCAGCTCTGCAGTCGGGGAGAAGATGTCAGCGCTCTTGACCGAGGAATATCTCGCAGCGCGCGCGAAGAAGGGCACGCGCGGGGCGTTCCTCGCTGCCTTGACCAAAGTCCCGGATGTCGAGCCGGCGGAGGAGGACCGTCTTCGTCCACCAGCGAAGAAACGGGCGCAGAAGGCTGCGCCCAAGGGCCGCCGAACTTGACGCTGCAGCAGCCCCCGGGATGCGCTCGTCTGGATCGCAGATAGTTCGGGGCCGCTGCTGAGCTCGGGGTTCGACCGACCAGATTGTGTGCCCACTACACTGTAGGTACACTGCGGATCGTGGCAGCGGACCTTCGCTTCGAATGGGACGAGCGCAAGGCGATCGCCAACCGGCGAAAGCACGGCGTTTCCTTCGAGGAGGCCCGCAGCGTCTTCCTGGACGAGAACGCGATCCGCATTCACGATCCTGATCATTCGGTAGGCGAGGATCGCTTCGTGCTTCTTGGACTCAGCCTGCACCTTCGTGTGCTGACCGTGTGTCATTGCTACCGGAGCAACGACGACGTTATCCGCATCATCTCAGCCCGCCGCGCTAACAAGCGGGAGCGGCGGCAGTACGAGAATCGGAACCGAACATGAGAGATCATTACGACTTCGCCAAGGGCATCAAGAACCCGTACGCTAAACGCCTCAAGAAGCAGCTGACAATCCGATTGGACACGGAGACGATCGGCTACTTCCAAGGACTGTCGAACGAACTGGGCTTGCCTTACCAGACCCTCATGAACATGTACCTTCGGGATTGCGCGACCACGGGTCGCAGACCATTATGGGCGGCCGTTGAGCGCAAGCAGGCGAGCAGTCCTTCGAAGCGGAGGCGACAGCAGCGCCGCGCCGCGTAGAATCGCAGGGCGGTCGAACTCCTATACTCATAGTCGCATTGATTAGAGATATAAGCTATAGTCGTCGCCGTGATTGCGGTGGCCGAAAAGCGCGACGCGCGATCTCTCGATCGCGGCACGCTCGAAGAGATGCGGCGCCTCGCGGTGAAGCGTGTGCTTGCGGGCGAGGCGTGTGTCGACGTTGCGCGCAGCCTCGAAGTGCATCCCAACACGATCTCGAAGTGGATGACGGCGCACCGAGAGGGCGGCGACGCCGCGCTGCGCCGAAGGAAGGCGCCCGGCCGGACGCCGAAGCTCGACGGGAAGCAAGTCGCCAAGCTGCGGACGATCATCGTTGGGAAGAACCCCCGCCAGCTCGGCTTCGGTGCCGCGCTGTGGAGCTTGCCGATCGTCGGGCAGGTGATCGAGCGTACGTTCGGGGTCGTGTTGCACAAGGGCACGATCGGTCGACTGCTGCACCGCATGGGGCTCACCCCTCAGAAGCCGCGACGTCGAGCTTTCTCGCGGGACGAAGCGGAATGCGCGCGCTGGGCGACCGTGGACTTTCCGGGAATAGTTCGGCGGGCCAAGAAGCGCCAGGCGACGCTGCTTTTCCAGGATGAAACCGGCGTGCAGGAAGACGGCCCGCTGGACCGGACGTGGGGTGAACGAGGGCGCCGCCCCGTCGTCGAAGTGACCGGCTCCCGACGCCGAGTCAACGTGATCTCGGCGATCAGCCCGCGGGGGCGACTGTGGTTCCGCTGCTTTCACGGAAACCTCAACGCGGGGCGCTTCGTCGACTTCCTGCGCGACTTGCTGCGCGACGTGCGTGGACCGATCGAGCTCGTGCTCGACAAGCATCCCGCTCACGTGGCTGCGGCGACGCGGCGATTCGTTCACGAGCACGCGGATCGCCTGACGATCCACTACCTGCCCGGTTACGCACCAGAGCTGAATCCTGACGAGCACGTGTGGTCGTACTTGAAGGGCCTGTTCCGACGCGACCCCGTGGAGCCTGGCGAGGATCTCACGAGTGCAGTGCACGAAACGATGGTGCAAATCCGCGACGATCGCGCCCTCGTGCGTCGGTTCTTCGACAGCCCAGAAGTCGCGTACGTACGAAACGCGCTGCATTGGTAATTCTCAATCCCTGATCATCGCGACGGTGAGTAGCTCAGCCGAAACCGCGACAGAAACCGCTTCGTCCAAGGATTCTGCACTGCGGCGAGTCGTACGTCGTCGCCTCCCACTTCGAGGCAATATGCGCAGCGGCCTAACCCGCGCTTGCAGCGGACTGGCATTCGCTGGCATGCGCGGCCTGCGGCCTCGCGGCCAGCTCATGCCAGCCGCTGAAGCGCGGGTCGTTCGGCGATCCCAGCGGAGCCCTCAAGCGACTCACGTTGGCCGACGTGAGAGACGGCAATATGAGAACACACCGTAAGCCTCCACAGCACGAAGACGACCTCCTTCCCGAATACGACTTCACCGGCGGCGTTCGCGGAAAGTACCTCGAGCGCTATCGCGAGGGGACGAACGTCGTGCTTCTCGATCCGGACGTGGCCGAGGCATTTCCAGACTCGGCGGCAGTCAACGAAACGCTCCGCCGGCTCGTTTCCTTGGCCGAGGCGCGGGCACGCCCACGAACACCGTTGTCGAAGCGCGGTCGCCGAGCTCGACGCTGAAGCTGACGGCACGCGGGGTGTGCTCGTCTGGAGCGCGTGGTATTTCGGGGTCGCAGCTTGGTTTTGGGTTCGGCCAGACTCGCCTTGCGGGCGTCGACGAAACGCATCTCGCCCATGCCACCGCCCAGATCGTGATCTTGGGCGGCCCTGGCCGGCGAGCCGGGCGCGATGGGGCTGCTCTGAGTCAGCGCGCGCGCCGGTAGTGCATGGCGACCGCGCCGCAGCGGAGCGGCGTCGCCGAGACCAGGTCGAGCCGTCGCGTGCTGGGCAGCCCGCTCTGGTACAGGGTCGGGCCGTGGCCGGCGATCCTGGGGTGGACGAGGAACTTGTACTCGTCGATCAGATCCAGCCGATCCAGCTCGGTCGCGAGCTTGCCGCTACCGAGGAGCACGCCGGCCGGAGTCGCGTCCTTGAGCTTCTGCACGCCCGTGCGGAGGTCGCCGGTGATGTGGTGGCTGTTGGTCCACGGGAAGTCCTTTCGCGTCGACGACACCACGTACTTCGGCTTCGCCTCCAGCTTGACCGCCCACTCGCGCACCGCCGGCGGCGCCGCCTCGTCGCCGCGTGCGATCGCCGGCCAATAGCTCTCCATCATCTCGTAGGTGACGCGGCCACGGCATCGCCCGCCCGCGTCCATGAGGCGGGTGAAGAAGGCGTGCGTCGTCGTCGGCGATTCCCTCCTGGTGATCGACGCAGCCGTCCAGGGTGACGTTGATGCTGAGGTCAGAGGCCCATGCGGCAGTCTAAGCCATACGATTGCTCGCGGATGTCCTGGCGCCTCGGCTCAGGCCGGCACTCGGGTACGGAGGTCGGCGTCGCCGTGGAACTGCTGCCGCGCACCTGCTCGCGGAATGGAGTGCGATGCCCATCGGTCTCGATCACGTCTTGGTTCCGGCGCGGGACAAGGTCGCTGCGGCGAGCTCGTGGCGGCTGCTCGGCGTGCCGTGGTCGGAAACAGGTGTCGGGCCGTTCGCGCCGGTGTACTGAACGACGGGCTCACGCTCGACTTCGACGAATGGACCGAGCCGTTCTCGCTCGGCCATTCTGTTTCCGGTGGACGGACGAGTTCGATGCGATCCTGGCGCGCATCAAGCCCCGGGCATCCGGTACCGCAGCAGCGTCCACGGCCCGTCGACTCCGGATCACACCGGCACGGCGGCAAGATCGTCTGGACAGCCGACGGCACCAATGGAATGCTCACGGTGGCTACGCACGGCGGCCGTTGAACCGCGATGCCAGCCCGTTGCGAGGTTTCGGTTCCAGGCTGTTCGTTGCCCCGATCACGATCGGTGAAGAAGCCGGCGCACCGCCGGACCCGGTTCGACGGGGCGGCGTCGTTGCTGAGGCCCAGGTGGCTGTGTAGAGTCCTGCTCGAGGTCACACATGGCCACGAATCTTGCCCCGATCCGGATCTCTTGGACCGAGCTTTCCGATGAGCGGAGAACCCAGAGCGCCGTCACTGCGAGCCCGCGTCCATGAGGCGGGTGAAGAAGGCGTGCGTCTCGTCGTCGGCGATTCCCTCCTGGTGGTCGACGCAGCCGTCCAGGGTGACGTTGATGCTGAAGGTCAAGAGTCCCATGCGGCGAGTCTAAGCCATACGATTGCTCGCGGATGTCCTGGCGCCTCGGCTCACCCCGGGGCAACTCGGGTACGGTAGGTCGCCGTGCGCCGTGGAACTGCTGCCGCGCACCGCTGCTCGCGGAATGGAGAGTGCGATGCCCATCGGTCTCGATCACGTCTTGGTTCCGGCGCGGGACAAGGTCGCTGCGGCGAAGCTCGTGGCCGAGCTGCTCGGCGTGCCGTGGTCGGAAACGGGTGTCGGGCCGTTCGCGCCGGTGTACGTGAACGACGGGCTCACGCTCGACTTCGACGAATGGACCGAGCCGTTCTCGCTCGGCCATTACTGTTTCCGGGTGGACGCGGACGAGTTCGATGCGATCCTGGCGCGCATCCAAGCCGCGGGCATCCGGTACCGCAGCAGCGTCCACGGCCCAGTCGACTCTCGGATCCACACCGAGCACGGCGGCAAGATCGTCTACTGGAACGAGCCCGACGGGCACCAATGGGAGATGCTCACGGTGAGCTACGCACGGCGGCCGACATGAGCGCGGAGGATCGCGACGACTCCATCACCATCACCCGCGCGGCGCTCACGGATGCGACGAGCCTCGCGCTCATCACGGCGCTCAACGCCGAGCTGAGTGACCTTTACCCCGAGCCGGGTGCCAATCACTTCACGCTCGATCCCGAGCAGGTCACCGGCGGGCGCGGTGCGTTCCTGGTGATTCGCGTGAATGGCGACGCCGTGGGCTGCGGCGCGGTGCGGGTGCTCGACGACGCAACCGCCGAGCTCAAGCGGATGTACACGGCACCCGTGGCACGCGGCACGGGCCTCGGTCGAAAGCTGGTGGCGGCACTCGAAGCGGAGGCGCGCGCACTCGGCGTGCGGCGTCTCGTCCTCGAGACCGGCACGCGCCAGCATGCGGCGCTGGCGCTCTACGAAAAATGCGGCTTCCGGCGCATCCCGCTCTTCGGCGAGTACTGCCTCTCACCGGACACCAGCATCTGCATGGGCAAGGATCTCGACGCACCCGCGGCGTGACCCGCCGCCGGCCACGACTCACTCGGCGGTGAGCCCGTTGGAACGGCTAGCCGCTACGGTGTGCGTCGTCGTGAAACGGCGCGGCGAGAACGTCGTCGAGCGTCGAAGTGGCTCGAAAGCAGGCCTGTTCGCATCAACGGGCGACGTCCCTCAGCGCTTGGGCGGCATGCGTGTGGCGGCCACCAGGAAGGTCTCGACGGCGCCGGGAGGGGCCGCGCAATCGGGCGCCGGATAGTTCGGGACGCCGAACTCGGCGTTGATTACCCGCATCTCGCCCACCGTGCCCACCCAGTGGTAGGGAATCACGGCGCGCAGGGTGTCGAAGCGCACGAGGGCGTCGTAGAGATCCGTCGAACCGCAGCCGTTCGGCTCTCGTCCCGCGATGCGCGCGGCCTCGACCTCGATCTTGGGTTCCAGCGCCAGCGATTCTGCGCTTGCCGAGACCCACGCCTCGACCTCGTCGTCGCGGCCTCGCAGCGTGAGCGATGCGCGCGCGAGCGGGTCGTAGGTGTACGTGAGCGTGAAGTTCGCGGGATCGCCCACGGCAAGCGGCGGTGCCTTGGCTTGCTCGACCTCGAGCCCGACGACCAGCACGCCGCCGTCCGGTCGAGCGATCCGATACCAGAACGCGCCCTCGGTGGCGGCGCCCGGCGCCAGCGTCCGACCCACGACTCCGGCGCCGCGGAAGCAGTCGTCGGGCGGGTCGCCGCCGCCTTGCTCGATCACCGTTCCCGCGCTGGCGAACGTGCCGCCCAGCGCTCCGAGGCTCGGGTCCACGGGCGTCACGCAGGCGGCCACCCGCGGCTCGGGCGGAAAGTCGCCGAGCGACGGGAGCACTTCGCTGCCCGAACAACCGCCGGCCAGGCCGGCGAGCAGTGTGAGCGCGCCGAGGGCAC
Organism: bacterium; assembly: GCA_046331705.1. GTDB lineage: Bacteria > JADJOY01 > JADJOY01 > JADJOY01 > JADJOY01 > JADJOY01. The sequence continues at coordinate 30,502 of JAXLQJ010000059.1, forward strand.
GCGCGGGGGCCGTGCTCATCGGGTCGTCACCTTCAGCGCGCCTCGACGGCCACGTGATAAACGGAAGAGATGTCGTCGGGCCCCGACATGGTCGTGCCGAGATCCCGCAGCACCCCGTCCTGAATGCCGTAGATCCAGCCATGAACGGAGAGCTCTTGCCCGCGGCGCCACGCCGACTGGACCAGCGTGGTGTGGCAGACGTTGGCGACCTGCTCGATCACGTTGAGCTCGCAGAGCCGGTCGAGGCGCGCGTCGGGTGCTTCGATCCCGCGCAGCAACGCCTCGTGCTTCTGGTGTACGTCGCGGATGTGGCGCAACCAGTTGTCGCAGAGCCCGAGCTGCGCCGAGCCGAGCGCGGCACGCACGCCGCCGCAGCCGTAGTGGCCGCAGACCATGATGTCGCGCACGCCCAGCACGTCGATCGCGAACTCGAGCACCGAGAGGCAGTTGAAGTCGGTGTGTACCACCACGTTCGCCACGTTGCGGTGGACGAAGAGCTCGCCGGGCGGCAGCCCGACGATCACGTTGGCGGGGACGCGACTGTCGCTGCAGCCGATCCACAGATATTGCGGCTTCTGCTGCGCGACCAGGCGCTCGAAGTACTTCGGATCGGCCGCGCGCATCTCGGCGGCCCAGCGTCGATTGTTGGTGAGCAAGTGATCGAGTGATCGCATGGATCGTCGTCGCTCTCCGATGGCGTGGGTCAGGCTGGCGAGTGCCGTTTCGCGGGGAGGCGCGAGCATAACCGAGGCCGGCGAGACACGCGTGTGGCTGGCGCGCCACGCTCGGCGCGCGGGTCGCGGTGCGGGAATCCGGCGCATCGCGCGCGAATTCCGCACTTTCGATCGCGCGCGGCCGCGGCGCCGATCTTGCGGTGCCGCGTGCGCGTGGTGCCGCCGCTCTTCGTGATCCCGATGAACCGACGACTTCGGACGCGCGGCGCGGCCATCGCCATGCTTGCGGGTGCCGGCGTCGTGGCGGCGCTGGTGTTGCGCGTCCGCCACGAGGTCCGCGACGCGGTCGCCGAGCCGGTGCGCGACCTCCGCCCGCTCGAATACGTCGAGGTTCGCCGTCCCGGGCCGGTGCTCAGGGCGTGGGGCGGCTCGGAGATCAGCGGCGTGACGAGCGATGGCTCGTGGCTCGCCGGCGGGTTCGGCGTCGCGCGGATCGCAGCCGTGGACGTCGCGAGTGATGGTGGGGCCGTCGACGTCTCGCCGGCGCCGGCGCTCGACTCGCTGGCAGTGGAAGCGATCACGTCGTGGCGCGGCCGCCCGGTGGTCGGGCCGCGCGCCGGCGGGTTGTTCGTCCTCGAGGACGCCGGTTGGCGCGAGCTCACGTCGGGCTGGGGCAAGCTCGAGGTGCGGGCGCTCGCGGAGACCGCCGCGGGTGAGCTGCTGGTGGGTGCCCGGCAGGGGCTCTTTCGCTTGCCGTTCGCCGCGCGCCAGCTCGAGCGCCTCGACGCGAAGCCGGTGCGCGCGCTGGCGATCGGGGACGGCGTCGTCCTCGCTGGCGGCGAAGCGGGGCTCGAGCGTGTCGCGCCCGGGGACGTCACGAGCCTCGACGCCTCCGACCCGTGGATCGAGGCCGTCACGTTGCTCGCGAACGCGTCGCGCCCGGGCACGGAGGCGTGGGTGGTCACCGCCACCGGGTTGGTGCGCGGACCGGCCGCGGGACCGCTCCTGCCGGTTGCGGGTGGCGAGCGGGTGGTCGCCGGCGTCGGTTTCCGTGGACGATTCGTGGGGATCGAGGAGGTCGCGCCGGAGCTCGGCGGCCGCCCGGGCGAGAGCGCGCTGCGCTGGTTCGAGAGCGACGGACGATCCCGCAGCGAGCGGCTCGAGCACGCCCCGCGGCGGCTCTTCGCGACGCGCGACGCGCTGCTCGTCGACACCGACGCTGGGCCCTGGTGGACCGACGGAAGCGCGGACTGGAAGCCGACTCCGTTCCGTCTGCCGGCTGCGCTGCCGGCGCGCTCGGCCCACGTCACCGCGCTCGCCGCGTCCGGCGAGCGGGTGCTCGCCGGGGTCTTCGACGGCGGCTTGATCGAGCATGCCACCGTCGCCGGCGACCCGAGCTGGCACGCGCTGCAAAGCGCCCGCGCGTGGGGCGTGAACGCGCTGCTGGTGACGGGCGGGGCCACGTACGTGGCGAGCTTGCGTGGCGCGGCGCGCCTGGTCGCGGGCGAGCTCACCGCGCTCGAAGGGCCGGGTGCGGCGTTCGCGCTCGCCGAGACCCGAGACGGTATCGCCATCGGCTACGCGCAAGGCGTGCGTCTCGCGAGCGGCAAGCTGCTCTCGGCGTTCCACGGCCTGCCCGGCAACCAAGCGCTCGCGCTCGTCAGCGCAGGGCCCACGCTCTTCGTGGGCACGCCGAGCGGGCTGGGGGCGGTCCGCGACGGCAAGGCGCGCTGGCGCATGACGTCGGGCGACGAGCGGCTGCCGAATCCGTGGGTCACGGCGCTCGCGATCCACGAGGGTGTCCTCTACGTCGGCACGTACGGCGGCGGCATCGCGCGGCACGCGCTCGGCGATTGGGTGACGGCGAACGCCAGCGCCGCCGTGCCGGCGCTCGTGCCCTTCGTCGAGACCGAGGGATGGAAGGTGAACCCGGGAACATTGGCCGCGTGGAACGGTCGATGCTACGCCGGAACCGACGGCCAGGGGCTTTTCCGGCTCGCGCGTGATGGTAGTCGCTTCGAGCCCGTTGCGGTGACGTTGCCGTCGTCGCGCGTGACGGCATTGACCGCGACCCCGGAAGCGCTCTACATCGGCACGGACCAGGGAGTCGCGATGCTCGCATCGGAGCTCGAATGACCGCCGTGGCTTCATCGCGCGCGTGGCTGGCCGTCGCCGTCGCCGCGGCGCTGGTGGCGACGCTGCTCGGGGCTGGCCGGGCGTCCGCGCAGGCCGGGCTCCTGGTCCCCACCAGCACCGGCACGCAAGACCCGAAGGTGCTGTCGCTGCGCGAGATGCGCGTCGACGTGGGCATCGCTCGCGGCTACACCCGCGTGAACGCGGTGCAGATCTTCGAGAACCACACCGGCTCGGTGCAGGAAGGCACGTACCGCTTCGCGCTTCCGCCCTCGGCGGCGGTGGGCGATTTCGCGATCTGGGACGGCGTGGTGCGCATCCCCGGCGTGATCCTGGAAAAGCGCCGCGCCCGGGCGATCTATCGCGATCTCACGACCCAACGCATCGACCCGGGCCTCTTGCAGCAGGGCGAGGAAGAGGACGAAGGCGAGCCGGAGCCGGGCGGCACCTCCGGCTCGCGACGGCCCTCGGGCGGTGCGCTGTTCTCGGTGACGGTCGCACCGATCCCGCCCCATGCCACCAAGCGCCTCGAGCTTCAGTTCCAGCAAGAGCTGCCGTTCACGGAGAGCGAAGGCGAGCTGCGCATCGCGCTCGCCCCGCCCGACGGCGAGCCGCTGATCGCAGGGTCGTTCGAGGTTCACGTCACGGGCGACCCGAGCGAGGTGGCGCTGGCGGCGCTGCCGACGGCATTGCCGCTCACCGCCGGCGGCAACGCCGCGACCCTCGCGTTCAGCGGCCGCGCCGTGCGGCTGGATCGCGATCTCGCGATCGGCATCCGGCCGGCGCCCAGTGCCGCGTTGCGTGTGAGCGCGTTCCGAAATCCCGAGGGAGCTCTTCCCGACGGGATCGCCCTCGCGCCGTGGGAGCGCCGCGACGAGATCCCACCCGAGAAGGACGGATTCTTCCTGTTCGAGATGCTGCCGCCCGCAGCGGCGGAACCCCCGTCAGCGGGGAGCACGCCGGCCGGCACCGCGGCGACCGCGTCGGCACGACGCCCGCCGGTGGCCGTGGCCATCGCGTTCGACACCTCGTTCAGCCATCGCTGGTCCGGCCTGGAACGCGGCTACGCGCATCTCGTGCGCGTGCTGCGTGCCCTCGGGCCCGAGGATCGCTTCGCGTTGATCTCGTTCGACGCCGAGCCGCGCGTGGGAGCAGCGCTCGGCGCGGCGACGCCCGCCGCGGTGGAGGCGGCGCTCACGGCGCTTCGCGAGCAGGCGCTCGGCTTCGGTTCGGACGTGCCAGCGGGGCTCGCAGCGGCGGCGCGCGCGCTCGGCGGCGTCGCCGGAGGGCGCGTGCTCTTGATCTCGGACGGTCCGCCCGAGCCGGGCTCGCAGGAGCTGACCGCGGCGCTCGACGGTGTGCCGCTCTTCGCCGATCTCACGGGAGTCGAGGCTCCCGAGGCGTACCGCGCCGCGGCGCTCGGCTACCTCGTTGGCGGCGCCGCCGATCTCGAGACCGAGCTCTTCGAGCGGCGCGTGCTCGAGCCCATCGAGACGCGAGACGAGCGTCGTCCGGCGGCGTCGAGCGACGATCAGCCGTTCGTGGTCTCGGGCGGGAACCCGGCGCTGCGCGACGTCTATCCCGTGCTCATCCAGCCGCCCGAGCCCGGCAGCCTCTCGGGCTGGGTGGGGCGCTATGCGGCGCCGGCCGCCAAGCTCACGTTCCGCGTCGACTCGCCGCTACTGCCGGAGGCGGCGCGAGCGGTGACGACGGACCTGCCGGAGCGCGCGCTCGAGGCTCGCGATCTGCCGCGCCGCTGGGCCCGTGCGCGCGTGGACTATCTGCTCGATCGGATCGAGCGCGAAGGCGAGCGGCGCGAGTGGGTCGAGGAGATCGTGGCGCTCTCGAAGCGCTACAAGTTCGTGACTCCGTACACGGCGTTTCTCGCGGCACCGCGCTCGCTGCTGCGGCCGCGCCGCATCCAGCCGGGCGATCCCGTGCTGCGCGTGGAATGCGACGAGAGCACCGTTGCCGCTACCGCGCTGCTGCCCTTCGGCGAGCGGCTGCCGCTCGTGCGTCGCCCGGAGTCGAACCTGTGGGAGGGGCGCTTCCTGGTGCCGGAGGGGCTGGCGGATGGGCGCTACGCGATCCGCATCGTGCTCACCGACGCGAGCGGCGCGCGCGTGACCGAGGCCAAGCACTTCGTCCTCGACGGCACCGCACCCACGATCGCGCCCCAGGACGTGTCTCGAGCGCGCGCCGGCGAGCGGCTGCGCGTCGCAGCGCGCACCGACTCCGACGTGGTGTTTCTGTCGGCACGCATCGCCGACGCGGCACCCGTGCCGTTGCGTTGGGACGCGACCAGCAAGGCCTCGGTGGGCGAGCTGATCGTGCCGACGAGCGCACGCGGCGCCACGCCGCTCTTCTTCGAGGCGGTGGACGGCGCCAAGAACCGCGGCTTCGCGCGGGCGTCGGTCGAGGTGCTGCCATGAGCGCAGGCCTTCACGACCGCAAGCGCATGCTGGAGGCCCACCGTTCCCGCGGTGGGCCAGACGTTCGGATTCGGACACGACCGAGCGCGTCCCTCCACGCCGCGGTGGTTGCGGCGGCGCTCGTCACGATCGCTGGCGCGGCGCGGGCGGCTCGAGAAGCGACGGACGCGCCCGCTCCCGCGTGTGATCCGGCGCAGGGCCGCGTCGAGGGCGCGATTCCGTGGGTGGATCAGACCGAGGCGGATTGGATCTACGGCGTCACCACGCGCTTCGCGGACGTCGATGGTCACCGCGTCCACTACCCGACACCCACCGCCGAGCTCGCCGCCCAGCTCGCGGCGCGCGCCGAGCCGGACGCGCTGCGCCACCTCGCCGATGCGCGGCTGGCGCTCGGCGATCGCGCCGGCGCGATCGAGGCGATCCGGCGCTGGGGCGCCGCGCGCGGGCCCTGGGCGTGGGCCGACGTCGCTGCGTGGGCCGAGGAGCACCGTGAGCTCGCCTTGGCGCTCGATGCGGCGACGCGCGCCATCCCGTGCATCGCTCCCGACGCGCGCAAGCGGCTCGCCGACGAGCGCGTGGTGTGGGCCGATGCCCATCCCGAGCTCGCCGATCCGGTCGCGATGCGCCGCGCCCGCGCGGAGCTCTTCCCCGACGATGGCCGCGCGCTCGAATCCTGGGTCCGCTCGCTGGAAGCGGCGGGGCGCCTCGAGGAAGCGGATCGCGCGATCGCGGCCAGTCACGCGCTCACGCCCGAGCGGCTGCTCATCGTGCGCGCCGACCTCGCCGTTGCTCATCACGACGAGCGACGGGCCTTCGAGATCCTCGACGCTGCCGTCGACGCCGACGGCTGGTCGTTCACGTTCCGGCGCCACTTCAGCGAGAAGACCACGCTCGCTCGCCCCGAGCTGCCGGAGGCGTGGCGCGCGACCCTCGATGCCCGCTTCGATCCGCGAGCGCTGGTGCGGCTCGCGACCTATTTCCAGGGTGCCGGTCGGGGGCTCGACACCGCCGAGCTGCTGCGTCAGGTCGAGCGGCGTCATGCCGAGCGCTTCGGGCGCGCGGATTGGCTCTTGCTCGCGCGCCTCGAATCCGAGATCGACGCGGTGCCCGAGGCCTTCCGCGCGCGGCTCTCCGCGGCGCGGCTCGGCACCGTCGACGAGCAGCTCGGCGACCTCGCGGCGCTGGCCCGCCTCGCCTTGGATGCGGGCTCGCGGCCGTTGCCGTGGGGGGTCTACAACGACGAGCCCTATCGCTGGGTGGCGCGTCTCGACACCACGCCGGGATTCCTCACGGGTGGCGTCTCGTTCCTGCTGACCGGCGGCGATTGGAAGGAAGCGCTCGCCAACCTCGAGGGGCAATCGCTGGGCGAGCGCACCTTCGCCACGGCGCGCGCGCTGGTCGACGAGCTGGCGCGCCGCGCGCCCGCCCACGGGGAGATCCCCGCGCTGCGGGTGGCGATCATGCAGCGCCACGTCGACCGCGGCGAAGGCCAGGCCGCGCTCGCGATCTTCTCCGCCCTCGAGCCCACGGCCCCCGCGGCGGTGGCCGACGCCGCGCGCCGAGTGGCCTTGTTGGCGATGCGCCAGGTCGAGTCGCCGCTCGCCGAGGAAGCGCGACTCTACCGGGAGCGCTTGCGCGCGCTCGCTCCGGACGGCACGCGCCCGTCGCTCGCGGATTCCGGCGAGAGCACCTGGCGCGACGCCGAGCTGGTGCCGCCCGAGGAACCCGAGGTCGACGAGAGCCGGATCGAGATCGCCACTTGGGGCCGCGCGTCCATGAACCCGCAGCCCGAGAGTTACCGCAAGCTCCTCGACGAGGCGATCGCGCGTCTCGACGATCGCGACGCGAGCCACCGCACCACCGTCGGCCTGCTCTTGGGCGAGCTGGACCGCTTGCCCGACGCCGAGGATCTGTGGCTCGCGCTGGTGAAGCGGCTCGATGGCTGGAACCTCGACGACGATCTCGGCCCGCGCTACGAGCGGGCGCTCAAGCGCTTCCGCGGCCCGGGCTGGTGGTCGCGGCTCGCGCGCTGGTACGCGCGCCGCTCACGGCACCAGGACCTGCGCGTGCTCGCCGACGATCTCGTGAACCAGTTCCGCGGCGCCAGCATCTTCGCGCGCGCCGACCTGAACGCTTCCGGCACCGGGCTGGTGGCCCTCGAGATCCCGGAGCAACCGCGCTGGGGCGACCGCGTGCGGCTGGTGCGGTGGGCCGATTGGGTGCGCTTGCGCGCGCTCGAGCGCTTCCCGCACAGCCCGCGGGTGGTGAGCGAGGCGCGTGCTCGGCTGAGGCTCGCGAACGACGGCTCGCGCGATCCCGCTCCTTCCGCCACGGGTGTCGCGTCGCCGGTGGTCGCCGACGCGCTCGTGCACGAGCGCGAGTGGGCGCTGCTCTTCGTCGATCCCACGCGCCGGGAGAGCTGGTTCGCCGACGCGATGCGCGCGGGAAACCTCGCCGCGCGGCTCGAAGCGATCGAGAAGCGGCCGAACCGCACCCCCGTCGAGGACCAGCTCTTGGCCGAGGGCTGGGCGCGGCTCTCGCACTTCGAGCGCGCGTCCGCGCCGGCGGATCGCGTGGCCGCCGCGTATCCGTCCGATTCGGTGGCCGTGCACCGCGCGCTCTCGCTGCACCGCTCGCTCCAGGCGCTCGAGCCCGGTCACGCGGAGCGCGCGAGCGCCGTGGTGGAGACGAGCGTCGCGGCGGTGGCGGACGCGAACGCGGTGCTGACCGAGCTCGGCGAGATGGAGGAGGAGCGCGGCAGGCCGCACGCGGCGGCCGTGGTGTGGCGCCGCATCCTGGAGCTCGATCCGCGCGATCCCAAGCGCGTCGAGGAGCTGGCGACGCTCTTCTGGGACTACGAGCACATGGCGGAGGCTCTGGAGATCGTCGAGGACGGCCGCAAGCGACTCGCTCAGCCGCGCCTGCTCGCCTTCGAAGCCGGCGTGCTGCGCGAGGAGCTGCGCGATCTCGACGGCGCGGTGCGCGAGTACCTGGCGGCCCTCGACACCCGCGACGCCGAGATGGCGGATCGCTTTCCCTACTCGACCGTGTCCGACGACCGCGCGGTGCGCCGCATCGCGACGCTGCTCGGGCGCACGCGCCCGCGCGCCGCCGTGCTCGCGGCGCTCGCGCGATTGCGCGCCGGCGAGAAGGCCGACGAGGAGGCGCTGGTCGCGTTCCTGCCGCTGCTCGACGTCGCGCCGCCCTACGAGTCCGCGGAGGATCGAGAGTTCCTCGACTGGCTCGTCGATCGGGAAGAGCTGCCCCACGATCCCGTGGCGCGCGCCGAACGGGAGGCCCAGCGCGACGCGCGGCGTCCGACGGAACGCGCCGGTGCCGTCGAGGTAGGCGCGGCGATCCTCACCCGAGCGCTCGACCTCGCGAACGAGGCCACCTCCACCGAGTTCCTGGACACGCTCAAGCGTTGGCGCGATCGGCTGCTCGACGCTCGCTGGGCGGGGGCGCGGGAGGTGGCGTTCGACGACGCGCTGGCGGCGCGGCGCGCGGCGCTCGCGACCACCGACGTGGAACGGGTGAATCGCGAGATCGAGCGCGCCACGGCGCTGCTCGAGCAAGGCCAGCGCGAGAAGGCCGATCGGGTGTGGGCCGACCTGTTGCCGCGGATCGAGGCGCTCCCCGAGGGCGGCGCGCCGATTCGCGCCTGGGTCGCGCGCGCTGGCTACGTCGAGAAGACCGCGGGCGTCGAGGCGGCGGCGCGAGCGTGGGCGGAGATCGGCGAGCGCTATCCGTGGAGCCTGGGGGTTCTCGACGATCGCCTCGCGTTCCTGACTCGCGTCGGCATGGCCGCGGACTCGCGTGCGGTCCTCGCGGCGGCCGCCGAGCGCGCGGCGCTCGGCCACCGCGAGGCGCTGCTCGAGCGGCTCGCCGGCGCGTGCCTGGATGCGCGCGATCTCGCGTGCGTCGAGGCCGCGTCGCGCCGCCTGGTCGAGAGCGAGTGGAGCGAGCTCGACGAGTCGCGCCGGGTGGCGGCGTTCCGGTCGCTGGCGCGCGCTCGCTTCGCGCTCGCTCCCGAGACCGACGGGCTGGCGCTCGTGACCGAGCAAGCGAAGCGCTTCGCGCCCGCGTCGCTTCCCGACCTCTACGCGGAAGGCGCGCGCGCCGCCGACGGCGAGCACGCGGGCACCACGAGCGTGACGCTCTGGATCGAGGCGCTCAACCGGCGCACCGAGCGAGCGTGGATTCGCGAGGCCATGCGCGCCGCCGAGCGTGCCCAGGCCTCCGACAAGCTGCTGGCCTTCTTCGAGCGCCAGCAGAGTCGCAGCGCCCGTGACGTGCGCTGGGCCGTGGTGGTCCGTGAGCTCAGGCTCGCCAAGGGCGACCTCGAGGGCGCCATCGCGGCCTCCAAGGCGGCGGTGCAGGTGCGGCCGGAGAATCGCGAGCTGTGGGTGGAGACGGCTGATCTCCTCGAGCGCGCCGGACGGGCGCAGGAAGCCGCCGACTATCTCGCGGGCCGCGACGCGATCGAGCCCGGCAACGAAGACGTCGCGCGGCGACGCGGCGTGCTCTACGCGCGCGCCGCCAACGCCACCGGCACGCCGGCGGCAATCACCGCGGCGGGGCAGCGCATCGTGGCGCTCGAGCGCGCGGCGCTGGCCGCCTTCAAGCGCCAGCGACCGCTCGACGACGAGCGCCGCGCCGAGCTCACGCGGCGCGAGGCGCGCGCGGTGCGCCGCTTGCTCGAGCTCGGCTACCCGCGCGAGGCGTGGGTTTTCCTGGCGGGCAGCGCGGACAAGGTCGCGAGCGTTCGCAGGAGCGGCCTCGGGCTCAACGAGCAGGCCGAGCTGGCGCTACGCGCCGGTAAGCTCGTGCGTTACCTGAACGAGCCCGGGGTCGACGACGAGGCGCGGCTCGCCGCGGCGCAGGTGATCGCGTCCAGCGCGAATCCGGAGCAGAAGGAAGAGGTCTTCGCGGCGATCCTGGGCAAGCGGGTGACCTTCGAGAGCGGCCGCCTGGCTCGTGCCTCGGAAGTAGCGCTTGCCCAGTGGTGGCCGTTCGCTCGCGAGGCCGCGCTGGAGGACGAGCTTCGACTCACGCTCGCGCGCAAGCTCGCGAGCGGCGTGCCCGGCCCGTGGCAATCCGCGACACCGTTCTCGTTCGCGCAGAACGTGGCCGAGCACGTCGTGGTGCGAACCGAGACGACGCCGTGGATCGTGCTGCCCGATCTGGAGGCGAGCTGGGTCGAGGATCTGGTGAATCGCGATCAACCCGTCGCGCTCGCCGAGTTCCTGGCACCGCGGGTGCGCGAGCTGATGGCGCGCGTGCGCGCGCTGGGTGCGCCGCTTCCCGGCGATCGACCGTTCCGCTGGACCGCGTGGCTCGAAGGCTCGACCGCGTTCGAGACCTGGTGCCGCGGTCTCGTGGCGCGGCCGGACCTGGTGCACGAGATCGAGGACGCCTTCACCGACGTCGGGCGCTGGTCGCGCTTCCTGGAGCTCGGGGCCAAGCATTGGTCGCATCCGCGACTGGTGGCGTTGCTATCGCCGGAGGCACGAGACGCGTGGTTCCGCGTGGCGGGAGCGTTCGGCGTCGATTGGGCGAACGACAGCGTGCCGAACCCCGTCTCGCCGGCCACACGGGAAGCCGTGGCCAAGGCCCTGGGGAACCTCGCCACGGCGGCGGCGGGTGCCACCACGGACCCACTGCTCGCGCGCCTTCGCGGACCGCGAACGGTGGGCGAGGCGATCGGGGACGATCCGCGTTTCGAGTGGCCAGAGGTCAAGCCCACCGAGACCAGCCCGGGCGTCGCGGCGCGCCGCGACACGCTGCGTTTCCCGCGCGATCTGTGGGGCGATCGGCCAGGCGAGGCCTGGTACGCGCTGGAAGCGCTGGCGCGATTGCGCGACCGCGACGCCAACGCCTGGCGCGTGCCGCTCGAGGTTCCCGACCGCGGCGGCGAGGCGGAACGCGATCGTGTCGCCCGCGAGCTGGCGCTCGCCACCGGCGATCCGGCGCTCGCGCTGACGGTGGAGGCGGCGCACCGCGCCGGCGCGCCGAGCAGCGCCGACATCGCGTGGCGGGTGGGTACGCTCGTCGCCGCGGGCCGTCCGGAGGAGGCGCGAGCGACGATCCGCGCCGCGGTGACGAAGCAGCAGTCGAAGCTGCGCCCGGATGCGTTCCGGGCGCTGCGACGTCTCGCCCTCGATCTCGGCTTGCCCGACCCGGTGACGGCGCTCGATCCCGGGCAGCCGGTGGATCCGTCGCTGCTCGCCTATCTCGCGGACGCGGTGGACCTCGAGGTCGTACGGCGCTGGAAGCCGGTGGACGTGATCTCCTTCCGCAGCGCGCTCGCCAGCCGCTGGTGCGATCGCGAGGCGGAGCTGTCGAAGGAGGCCGTGGAGGTCTGGCTCGACGAGCTGTGGGCGCCGGGATCCGCGTCGCTGCCGCGCGCGGGCCTGGTCAAGCTGGGAGGACTGTGGCCGGCCGCAGCCGACTGGCTCGCGAGCCAGAGCGAGGCGCGTCGTGCCGCCGCGCTCGCTGCCGTGCGCGCGCTTCCCGCGGACGTGGCGCCGCTCACGGCGCTCCTGCCGAAGGACGCGAGCCAGCGCGACGAAGCGACGCGGCTCTTCCTCGCGCGGGTGTTCCTGGCGCGGAACGAGGCGCCCGCGGCGCTGGCGCTCTTCGACGGCGTGCTGCACGACGCGGCGGTGGGCAACGCGGCGCCGAGCGTCGCGTCCGCCGCCACGACCAGCGTGGGGACCGAGTACGAGGAGGAAGAGGCGACGGAGGACGGTGAGTCCGGTGGCGCCGGCGAGAGCGACTACGAGGAAGCGACCGAGGACGAGGAGCCTGCGACGGAAGCGGCTGCCAGCGTCGCGACCGACGACGCCACCATCCAGCGGCTGCACCGCTGGCTCGACGCCTTCCGTGACGCCAAGCAGTCGGGCGGCGCGGACGTGCTTCCTGAAGCCGAGGCGCGCACCCTCGCGATGCTCCTCGATCGCGAGTCCCGTGACGCGAGCACGCTCGCCGATTGGCCGCTCGCTCTCGAGCTGGCGCGGACGCCGGACGCGCGCAGCGAGGTGCTCGCGCGCCTCGAGCGCGCGTGGATTCGCGGTGACCTGGTGGCGTACCAGCTCGGCTCGGTGGTCGCCGCGCTGGCGCGGGTCGCTCCCGAGCAAGCGCCTCGCTGGCTCGCGCGCTGGCCGCTCGCCTTCGACGAGGCGCAGGCGGCGGAGCGGGCCGAGCTGATCGCGCGTCTCGGGGATCGCGCCGCTGCCGACGCGCTCCTGTCGACGGCGCGTTCTCGGGGCGCTTGGTCCGCCGCCGACGAGGTCCGCGCGTTCGACGCGTGGCGCCGACTGCCCGCCGAGAAAGCCTGCGATCGGAAGGTGGAGACCTGCGCACCGCCAGCCACGGCGCGCGTGCCGAAGAGCTGGACGCTCGCTGCGACGTTCTGGCGCGAGCCCGCGAGCAAGGTCGGCGACGACTTGGCCCGCCACCTCGGGGCCCATCCCTTCGATCTCCTGGCGGCGCGCGCGGCGCTGCGCACGGTGACGCCGCTCGCCGCCGAGGTCGCGGCGCGCGCGACGGCGACCTTGCGCGATCGCACCATGCAGTCGTTCGACAGCGCGGGCACGGACACCGATCTGCTGCGGATTCGCGCCATGCGCGGGCTCTTGCCCGCATCCTGGCGCGCGGCCGACTCGGTGCTGAGCTACGTCGATCCGCGCCAGGTCGTGATCGACTTCACGCGCCGGCGCATGCGCGCGGCGGACATCGACGCGTCCCTCGCGGACCTGGCGCGGCTGCACGCCGAGGACGACGACGCGGCCGCGACCGAAGTCGTGTTGCAGGTCGTCGAGGAGCGAAGCGCCGCGAGCGGCGCCACGCTGCGCCGCGAGCTCGCCGCGATCCGCAAGCGTCCCGCCGTGCCGAAGCCGTATCGCTTCGAGAACGGCGCGCCGCGCCCCTATCGGCCCCGCGATCTCGACTGGGCGCTCGTCGAGGCGGCTGCGGAGGCCGGGGCCCCGCTTTCGGCAGCCGGCGTTGCCGCGGGATCGGAGGTGAGCCGATGAGCCTCCGCCTCGAACGCGTGGCGCGCGCGGCGGCGCTGCTGCTGCTCGCGACCCGACTCACCGCAGGGCCGGCGCACGCCGCCGACGGCCCGCCGCTGCCGGATGCGCCGTTGCGGCTGGTCATTCCCGACGTCGCGGCCTTCGACGCCGCGCTCGGCGGGTCGTTTCGCGCGGCGCTCACCGGAAGCCTCCCCGACGACGACCCCGCCTATGGCGCGTGGCGCCAGTCGCAAGTGGGCGCCAAGCTCATCGCGCAATGGGAGAAGCTCGCAGCCGACTTGCCCTGGACGTGGGAGCAGATCCCGGCGCTCGGCGCGCGCCGGCTCGGCCTGGCGGTCCTGGACGTCGGTCATCTGGAGACGGTGCTCGCGATCTCGACACCTGTCGCGGCGTTGCCCGCGACGCTCGCCAAGGGCGAGACACGCAGCCACGGCGCCATGCGGTATCAGGTCGTCGCCGCGGGAGCAGGCGACGCGGGAGCGAGCGGCGCCGGCACCGGCGCGGCCACCGAGGAGGGCGAGCGGCGCATGGGGCTCGCCTGGACTGTCGCCGGCGAGTGGCTGCTGATCGCGACCTCCGAGCGCGCGCTGCTCGCATCGCTCGACGAGCTCGGCGCGGGGCGCGGCTTCGCGGCGCCGCTCGCGGGGCTCGTCAGCCTGGAGCTCGACCTGGATCGGTTGCGCGCCGATCGCTACTTCAAGCGCGAGTTCCTGTTCGCGCCCGGCCCCGAATCCGGCCGCGTGCGCGCGGCGTTGCGGCACGAGGGGCGCGGCTTCGTCGAGGTCCGCGAGGGTGCCCACGAGAACCGTGCCGCCGGCTACGACTTCGACCTCGCCGAGGCCGTCACGGCGGGCTGGGAGGGCGACGGCGCGTTGCTCTGGCCCGCGCTTCGCCGCGGCATCCTCGAGCCGGTCCCCGATCCCGCGGACCGGCCCCAGGTCTCGCTGGGGCTGCTTCCTGCGGCAACCGTCGACAAGAGCGACGATCGCTACCTCGTGAGCTTCCTACGGCCGCTCGCGAAGCCCGGCGCCCCGTCCACCGACGAGGGCGAGCTCGCCGATTGGCGGGCGTGGCTCGAGAAGAACCCGGTCGCGGGCTTCGCGTTCGCGGTGGCACGCGACGGCTCGCGCATGCTGGGTGTTCCGTGGGCGGCGGCACGCGACGAGGAGCTGCTCGCGCTGGCGCGATCCACGGCGGCGCGCCGCGCGGGGCGCGTCGAGGTCGCGAACGTGGGCGACGCACGCGAGATTCGCGCGGGTGCCGATCTGCCGCTGGTGGCGATCCGACGGGTCGGCGAGCTGGTGTGGATCGGGCCGAGCGCGCGCGCGCTCGCCAGCGCGCC
>JAXLQJ010000060.1:0-41812 GCA_046331705.1 bacterium
TAGCTCCGGCTCGTACAGGAGCCACCAACCGCCCGGCCCGACGCGACCGCGGCCGAACCCGATCTCGAGATTCGCGCTCAACACCGAAGCCGCGCGCTGGTGCTCGATCGTCGGCCGCGGCAGCACGATCAGCTCCCCATCGACGATCTGCGCCAACATCGTGTCGGGCACCCGACACAGATCCTCGTAGGTCGCCGCTCGCCGCGACGGATCGCTCATGGCCCGTCGAGGCTACCACGGGGCATCTCATGCGCGACGCCACATCGTTGCGTCGCGGTCTCCGGCTCGGTATGACGGACTGATGTCGACCGGAACCGCGACTCGTCGGCTCGCGTGAGCGGTCTTGCTCGCCTTCGCTACGACTGCCTGCAACGACCCCACCTTTGAACATGTCGTCGCCGCCGAGGGCTACCAAACGGCGAGCGCGATCCGACAGCGAATGGATCATGGCTACGTGCTGGTCGGGACCACGCGTGCCAACGACAGCGTCCCAACGGACGCGCATCTTGCAGCCTTGGATTTCCAGGGGAACGATCTGTGGCAGCGATCGCTTGGCGAGCTCGGTTCTGCGACGCTGACCACCATCGAACCTGCCGTGGGCGGCGGATTCGTCGTCGCGGGCGGGCGAGTGAACCAGGCCAACGGCAACGTCGACGCGTGGTTGCTCGCGATCGACGACGCGGGCACGGAGCGCTGGAGCCAGACTGTGCCCGGCGGCGGCCCACACAGGAACGCCCGATCCATCGAACAGCAGCGGGCGTTGAACGACGTGTGGCAAACCTACGACGGCGGCTACGCGGCACCCGACGCCACCCTTGCGAGTCGCGTGCGAATCACGTCCGCCCCTCGACCGAGGCGAGCGGGGATGTTGCTTCGCACGCGAAGGCCGACTACGACGTGGCGCGCGAGAAGCATCGATGCGAGGCGCGAGCTCCGATCTGCGCCACGGCCGCTCTTCCTGCCGACGGAGGCCGAGAATGACCGCGATTCGATGGACCATCCTGCTGGCGATCGCTGCACTCGCCACCGCCTCTGCCTGCAGCAGCGGCGGTGGTGGTGATCCTGCGGCTTCGTTCCAGGATGTCTACGATCTGGGGATCGATCAGTACCTCGGCACGGTGGAGCCCACGGGGACGCAGTCCGAGGGTGACTTCGTCTCGTACGATTTCGATCCGGCGGATGGCCCCGAGTGCATGGATGGGTCGCGGTTTCGGCCGGACTTCCGGCACACCGAGTCCGAGAACCTGATGATCTTCTTCCCGGGCGGTGGTGCCTGCTGGTCCGATCTGTGCGCGGCGTCGTTCTTCACGATTCCCGGTCCGCTCGCGGCGGCGGCCACTCAGCTCTTGAACGTCCCCGTGGACGGCACGCCGCTCGGCTCGTGGAATCTGGCGAGCCTCTCCTACTGCGACGGCTCACTCTTCTCGGGCGACGCCGACCACGACGACGACGGCGACGGCACCGTCGACCGCTTCCAGCGGGGCTTGCGCAACATGTCGGCGGGCCTCGACGCGGCGAAGCGAGAGTTCCCGAACCCGCGGCGCATCGTGATCGCGGGCGCCAGTGGCGGCGGCTACTCGACGATCATCGCGCCCTTCCTGGTGCGACGCGTGTGGCCGGATGCTCCCATCGACGTGATCAACGACGCCGGTGTGGGGCTCGCCAAGCCCAACGACCCGAGCTTCGTGCGCGGGCTCTTGGACGAGTTCAACATCACCCGCTTCATCCCCGAGAGCTGTGTCGACTGCACGGGCAACGGCCACGTCACGCGCTTCATCGATTGGCAGCTGGCCCACGACCGCAACCTGCGCATCGCGGCGATCTCGTCCCTTCAGGACTTCGTGATCGGCACGGTCTTCCTGCACATTCCCCCGCAGGATTTCCAGGCCGCACTCACGTCGGAGACGGCGACCCTCGCCGACCGCTACCCGGGACGTTACGAGCGGTTCCTCTACCCGGGGGTCGGCCACACGGTGATCTACGTGGGTCTCGACTCGGTGACCGTCCAGGGCACGAACGTGGCGACGTGGCTCCAAGCGATGCTGGAGCACGGCGACTGGGACTCGATCGTCGCGGAATGACGCGAGCTTCACTGCCGCCC
This sequence comes from bacterium, assembly GCA_046331705.1. Lineage (GTDB taxonomy): Bacteria > JADJOY01 > JADJOY01 > JADJOY01 > JADJOY01 > JADJOY01. Next base: position 2,102 of record JAXLQJ010000060.1, read on the forward strand.
AGCGCCCGACGGCACCACGGCCGACCGTTCTGCTTCTCGGTCTCCACGCGCGCCGCCGCTCGCTCCGCGAGCCGAAGGCGAGCCGCGAGCGCAGCGAAGCGACTCGGGGGTGGGCACCGTCGCGGCCTTGCCGCGACGGGCGGGGGGCTCTCGAGCCCCCCGAGCAACATCACGAAGGCGGGGTCGCCCCCGGCGACATCGTCTTGCCGCCGTCGCGCTGCCAGTGGCCGAAGCCGCCCACCAGGCTCCACACCTTGTCGTAGCCCTTGCCACGCATGAACAGCGCGGCGTTCGTCGAGCGCCCACCGGACGCGCAATAGAGCACGATCTCGTCGCTGGGCTGGAACTCGGTGAAGCGCGTGTCGATCTGTCCCGAAGGCACGTGGACGGCGCCCTCGATCATGCCGCCGGCGAGCTCCGCGGCCTCGCGGACGTCGACGAAGACCAGCGCCTTCCCTTCCTTCTGGCGCTCGAAAATGGTCTCGGGATCGATCTGCACGTCCATGGGACCGACCCGCGGGCCCGCGGGCTCGGTCGGCCGCGGCGGAGCGCTCGGGATGGCAGACGCCTTCGGCGCCGCAACGAAGTTCTTGTAGATCCACCACGCAACTCCTACCGCCAGCAACAGCCACACGATCTTCATCGTCGATTCTCCGGTTACGAGGCGGCCTCAACCTAACGTCAAATCTGCCGTAGGGTTGTGCTAGGCCATACGAGCCCAACCCACCGAGGGGGATCCGTCCATGACCGAAGCCGAGCTTGCCCAGATCGATGCGTACTGGCGTGCTGCGAACTACCTCTCGGTGGGTCAGATCTATCTGCTCGACAATCCGCTGCTCCGAGAGCCTCTCAGGCTCGAGCACGTGAAGCCGCGGCTGCTCGGCCACTGGGGCACGACACCCGGCCTCAACTTCCTCTACGCGCATCTCAATCGCGTCATTCGCGCCCGCGATCTCGACGTGGTGTTCATCGCCGGGCCTGGCCACGGCGGACCCGCGGCGGTCGCCAACACCTATCTCGAAGGCACGTACAGCGAGGTCTACCCAAACGTCGCCCAGGACGTGGAAGGGATGAAGCTGCTCTTCAAGCAGTTCTCGTTCCCGGGCGGCATCCCCAGCCACGTGGCACCGGAGACACCCGGCTCCATCCACGAGGGCGGCGAGCTCGGCTACTCGCTCTCGCATGCGTTCGGCGCCGCGTTCGACAATCCGAACCTGCTGGTGGCGTGCGTGATCGGGGATGGTGAGGCCGAGACCGGCCCGCTCGCGACCGCCTGGCACTCGAACAAGTTCCTGAACCCGATCCACGACGGCGCCGTGCTGCCGATTCTGCACCTCAACGGCTACAAGATCGCCAACCCCACGGTGCTGGCCCGCATCCCGCGCGACGAGCTCGCGAGTCTGCTCACCGGCTACGGCTGGAAGCCCCATTTCGTCGAGGGCTCGGACCCGATGACGATGCACCGCGCGATGGCGGCGACCTTCGATGCGATGCTCGACGAGATCGCGTCGATCCAGCGCACCGCGCGCGCCACGGGCGTGGCCGAGCGCCCCCGCTGGCCGGCACTGGTGCTCGCCACGCCCAAGGGTTGGACTGGCCCCGCGGAGGTGGACGGCAAGAAAGCCGAGGGCTCGTGGCGATCGCACCAGGTGCCGTTCTCCGAGATCGCCGGCAAGCCCGAGCATCTCACGCTGCTCGAGCGCTGGATGAAGAGCTACGCGCCCGACGAGCTCTTCGACGCGAGCGGTCGCCTGCGCGCCGACCTCGCCGCGCTCGCCCCGGTGGGAACCAAGCGCATGGGCGCGGTGCCGCACGCCAACGGCGGGCTCTTGCGCAAGGACCTGCGCATGCCGGATTTCCGCGACTACGCCGTCGCGGTGCCGCGTCCCGGCGCGGTCGAGTCGGAAGCCACCCGCAGCCTGGGTGCCTTGCTGCGCGACGTGATCCGCCTCAACCCCACCAACTTCCGCGTCTTCGGGCCCGACGAGACCGCGTCCAACAGGCTCGGCGCGGTGTTCGAGGTGACTCAACGCACGTGGCTCGCCGATCGGCTCCCCGAGGACGATCAGGGCGGCGAGCTGTCACCCGACGGCCGCGTGATGGAGATCCTGAGCGAGCACACCTGTCTCGGTTGGCTCGAAGGCTACGTCCTCACCGGCCGTCACGGGCTCTTCTCGACCTACGAGGCCTTCGCCCACATCATCGACTCGATGTTCAACCAGCACGCCAAGTGGCTGCACGTCACCAAGAAGCACATCCCGTGGCGCGCGCCGATCGCTTCGGTGAACATCCTCTTGAGCTCGCACGTGTGGCGTCAGGACCACAATGGGTTCTCGCACCAGGACCCAGGCTTCATCGACCACGTCGTCAACAAGAAGGCCGACGTCATCCGCGTGTACCTGCCGCCCGACACCAACACGCTGCTGGTGGTCGCGGATCGCTGCCTGCGCAGCCACGACTTCGTGAACGTGATCGTGGCCGGTAAGCAGCCGGCGCTCCAGTGGCTCGACATGGACGCGGCCATCAAGCATTGCGCCGCGGGGATCGGGATCTGGGACTGGGCGAGCAACGACGCAGGAGGCGAACCCGACGTGGTGCTCGCCTGCGCCGGCGACGTGCCCACGCTCGAGACGCTGGCGGCGGTGGACTTGCTCCGGCAGCACCTGCCCGAGCTCAAGATCCGCGTGGTCAACGTCGTGGACCTGATGACGCTGCAGCCGCGCGAGGAGCACCCGCACGGGCTCTCGAACGCCGACTTCGACACCATCTTCACCACCGACAAACCCATCATCTTCGCGTACCACGGCTATCCATGGCTGATTCACCGTCTCACCTATCGGCGCACCAACCACAAGAACCTGCACGTGCGCGGCTACAAGGAAGAAGGCACCACCACCACGCCCTTCGACATGGTGGTGCGCAACGACCTCGACCGCTTCCACCTGGTCGCCGACGTGATCGACCGAGTGCCCAAGCTGGGTTCGATCGCGGCCTACGCGAAACAGGCCATCCGCGACCGGCTGACCGAGCACCGCGAGCACATCGCCCGGGTCGGCGACGACCTTCCTTCGGTCAAGGGCTGGCGCTGGCCGGAGTGAGGCGCGGGAACGGGGTTCGAGGCTCGCGCACGGTGAACCGAAACGCGGGCGGCACATGAGGATCGTGCTCTTTCGTCATGGCATCGCGCACGCGCGCGGCGCACCCGATTGCCCGCCGGATCCGGAGCGAGCGCTCACCCTCAAGGGCATCGAGCGCACGACGCTCGCGGCGCGCGGTCTCAACGCGCTCGGCGTCGAGCCGGCGCTGATCCTGACCAGCCCGTACACCCGCGCCCTGCAGACCGCGCGCATCGCCGCCCACGAGCTCGGCGTGCGGCTCGACCACCTGCACGAGTGCGAAGCGCTGCTGCCCGACGCCGAGCCCAAGGCGCTCTTCACCTTGCTCGCGCGCGAGAAGGCCGGCGAGATCCTGTGCGTCGGCCATGCGCCGAATCTCGACCGCGTGCTGGCGCACGCCGTCGCGGCCGGCGGCGCCCCCTTCACCGAGATCAAGAAGGCGGGCGCGGCGCGCGTCGAGCTCTTCGTCCCGGGTCACGCGGGCGGGACGCTCGTGTGGCTGCTCGGATCCAAGACCCTGCGATCGCTGGCGTCGAAGGATCCCTGATCCGCCGCGAGGCGATCAGCGCGGCGCGCGTGGCAACACCGCCACGGTGGCGGTGAGCTTCGCGACCAGCTCACGCGCGCCCGCGCCCACCGAATAGACCGACGACTCGACCACGCTGAAGCGCCTGCCCGGCTTCAGCACCTCCGCCCGGCACGCGAGCGGCGCGCACGGCGCCGCGCGCAGCAAGTGAATCTGGAACTCGACCGTGAGCACGAGCTCGTCCGCGCCGACCAGCGTCGCCGCGGACGCGCCGGCGGTGTGATCCGCCAACGTGGAGTGCACGCCGGCGTGCACGACGCCGTCCTGCTGGAGGTGTCGGGCTTCGACCGCGAGCCGCGTCTCGCACCAGCCCGGGCCCACGTCCACGAGCTCGATGCCCAGCTCGCGCACGAAGCCCGCGCGCTCGAAGACCTGCTGCACGAGACTCCGGTAATCGGCGTTGCGAACGTCCACGGGCGCTCCTCGCCGGCCCGTCCGCGCGCGAGCCGGCAGCGCGAGAATAGCGCGCCTCGACGTTCGTCCCGAGCCCGATTACGATATGACCGACTAGTCAGTCATATCGAGAGGTCCTCATGCGCCGACGCCGAGCCCACCGAGCCCCTTCGACGATCCCGCTGCTCGCGCTCGCCGCCGCGTGCTCGGCGGCCGCGCCGGCGGCGCCGCCCCCGGCCGATCCGCTCGGCCAGGGTGCGCGAACCGTCGCGACGCGCCTCGGCCCCGTGGTGGTCCACGAAGCCGGCGCGGGAGCACCGCTGGTGCTGCTGCATGCCATCGGGCACGATCACCGCGACTTCGACGCGATCGTGCCGCGCCTCGCCGCGCGCCATCGGCTGCTCGCGGTCGACTGGCCCGGGCACGGCGATTCGCCGATGCCCGCGGCACCCGAATCGGTGCGCGCCACCGACTTCGCGGACGCGCTCGAGGATCTGGTGGCGGAGCTCGGGCTCGAGAACGCGGCCTACCTCGGGAACTCGGTGGGCGGATTCGCCGCGGCACGCCTCGCCGCACGCGCGCCACACCGCGTGGCGACGCTGGTCTTGGTCGATCCAGGCGGATTCGGCGAGCTCGGCTGGATCGATCGCGCGTTCTGCCGCGTGAAGGGAACCGAGACGGTGACGCGCTGGGTGTGGAACGCGTTCCCCGAGCACTACCTCCGGATCCGCAACGACCCGGTGCGCCAGATCCTGGATCGGGTCCGGACCGCCGAGTCGCCTGCCGCCGTTCGTCTGCACGCCGCGGTGTGGCGAAGCTTCCTCGATCCGGCCCACGACCTGCGCGCCGAGGCGCCCTCCATCCGCGCCCGCACCCTCGTCGCGTGGGGAGAAGGGGACCCCGTGCTGCGGGTGCGCGACGGCGAGCGCGCTGCCGAGCTCGTCCCCGGCGCGCGACTGGTGCGCTTCCCCACCGGCCACATGCCGTTCGCCGAGGCGCCAGCAGCTTTCCTCGCCGCGCTCGAGCCGTTCCTCGCGGGGGCACCGTGAGCGAGCCTCGGGGTGAGCGCACGCGGCGGGCGCTGGTCGACGCCGCACTCGATCTCTTCGCGCGTTTCGGGCTCGCGGCCGTCACGGTGGACGCCGTGGTGGGCGCTGCCGGTGTCGCCAAGGGCACCTTCTACGTCCACTTCCGCGACCGAGACGCGTTCTTGTGCGAGATCCACCGCGAGTTCCACGACCGCCTGGAGGCGAAGGTCGCGCGTCGCGGCGCCGAGCGCGAGGCGGGTATCGATCGCCTGTGGCTCGGGATCGTCGCCTACCTCGACGGGTGCCTGGCCGAACGGGCGTGCAAGGCGCTGCTCTTCGACGCCCGCTCGGAGAGCTCGCTCGGCGAGGAGGTCGTGCGGCGCAACGAGAAGACGAGCGAGGCGGTGGCGCGCGAGCTGCGCGCCGCTCGCCATCCTTCGCCGCGCCCCACGGCGCGCTTGGTGGTCGCCATGACTGCCGAGGTGGCCTTCCAGGAGATGCGGCGCGGCGGCAAGCAGACGGGGCTGCGCAACGCCCTGCGCGCGATGCTACGCGACCTCGGCGGACATGCGGAATGATTGCATAGATTTTGTATAGATATTATCCTGGCGGTCGTGACGGCCATGGGTCTCGCGATCGTGTTCGGATGGTTCGCCGCGGCGCTCGGCTTCGCGGTGGCGTGGGTGCGCCAGCGCAAGACCTGCGACGCGAGCAGCGTGGACGCGTGCTGGACGGTCGCGATCGCGCTCTTGGTGGTGGCCTACGCGGTGACGCTGCCCGGCGCGCCCGCGCGACGGGCGCTGGTGGCGATCCTCACGACGATCTGGTCGGCGCGGCTCGCGGCTCATCTGCTTCGCGATCGCGTCCTCTCGCACGTGGGCGAGGACGGTCGCTACCTGCGACTTCGGCGAGCGTGGGGCGCGAACGCGCAGCCGCGGTTCTTCGTCCTCTACCAGGTCCAAGCGGCGCTGGCGGTGCTCTTCTCGCTGCCGCCGCTCGCGGCGATGGGGCCCGAGCCCCTCGACGGCTGGGCGTGGACGGGCCTGGCGGTGGCCCTGGTCGCCGTCGCCGGCGAGAGCGTCGCCGACGGACAGCTCCGCCGGTTCCGCCGCGATTCCGCTCACGCGGGCACGACCTGCCGCGTGGGGCTCTGGCGCTACTCACGGCACCCCAACTACTTCTTCGAATGGATTCATTGGTGGAGCTACGTGCTGGTGGGACGCGGCGCACCGCTCACCTGGCTGGGCCCGATCGTGATGCTGGCCTTCCTCTACCGGGTCACCGGGATCCCGCACACCGAGGCGCAGGCGCTGCTGAGTCGCGGCGACGACTACCGCGAGTACCAGCGCACCACTTCGGCGTTCGTTCCGTGGTTTCCACGCCGCGCGGGCTGACGACCATGATCGACTCGCTGCTCGTCGAGCTCGCGGAGCGAGCGCTGGTGCCAGACGCGGCCATTCGCTGGGGCGTTCGGCGCATCCTCGCCAGGCGCATCGCCGCCGAGGAGCGCCTGGACCGCCAAGAGGCCTTTCTCGCGGAACTGGACCGCAGCCCGGTCGCGCTCGTTCCCGACGAGGCCAATCGCCAGCACTACGAGGTGCCCGCGGAGCTCTTCGCGCTCATGCTCGGCCCCCAGCTCAAGTACAGCGCGTGCCTGTGGGAGTCGCCCCGCGCCACCCTCGCGGAAGCCGAGGCCGCCATGCTCGACCTCACCTGCAAGCGCGCCGACATCCGCCACGGGCAGCGAATCCTGGACCTCGGCTGCGGCTGGGGAGCGCTGTCGCTGTGGATGGCGCTACGCGATCCGACGTGCAGCGTGGTGGCCGTCTCGCACTCGGAGAACCAGCGGCGCTTCATCGAGGCGCGGGCGCCGCACAACCTGGCGGTGATCACCGCGGACGTGAACGAGCTCACCTTCGACCGTCCCTTCGAGCGCGTGGTGAGCGTCGAGATGTTCGAGCACCTCCGAAACCACGGCGAGCTGTTGCGCCGGATCGCGAGCTGGCTCGCGCCGGGGGGCAAGCTCTTCGTCCACCACTTCTGTCACCGCCGCCTCGCCTATCCCTACGAAACCCACGGCGAAGACGACTGGATGGCGCGGAACTTCTTCACGGGCGGGATGATGCCCTCGGCCGAGTTGCTGCTGCGGCACCAGCAGCTGCTCGCCGTCGAGGAGCGCTGGCTCGTGAGCGGACTCCACTACGCGCGGACACTCGAGGCCTGGCTCGCGCGGCTCGATTCCAACGCGTCCGCGGCGTTGCCGATCCTGGCGCGTGCCTACGGCGCCGGAACCGAGCGGCGCTGGCTTCAGCGCTGGCGCATGTTCCTGCTCGCCTGCGCCGAGCTCTTCGCGGCGAACGGCGGCGAGGAATGGTTGGTGGCACACTATCGCTTCGAGAAGCGAGGCAACCGATGAGGATTCCCGTCTGGATCGTCGCCGCCGGCTGGATGGCCGCCGCGCCCGCGCTGCACGCCGCGCCGCTCACCGAAGCCTCGGGGACGGCGACGCGTTCGTTCCGGGGGCTTGCGTACGACCGCTCGAGCGGCGACTTCCTCTACACCGAGGAGCACGAGCAGTCCTGGGACGGCGCGCGTCTGGTGTCCGCGCGCGTGACCTACCGCGCCCCCGACGGGAGCGTCATGGCGACCAAGACGCTCGACTTCGCCAACGGCGCGGAGCGGCCCACCTTCCGCATGGACGATGCGCGCGACGGCTACGTCGAGGGCGTGAGCGTCCGACCCACCGAGATCGAGCTCTTCCAGCGCGACAAGCGCGAGAGCGAGCTCGAGCGCGCGACGTTGCCACGCCCCGCCGAGCTGGTGGTGGACGCCGGCTTCAACTACTTCATGCGCAACCACTGGGACGCGATCGCCCGCGGCGAGGTGCTCGCCTTCGATTTCGCCGCGCCGACGCGTCTCGACACCTACCGCTTCCAGGCGCGGCGCATGGGCGAGCGAGACGTCGGCGGGCGCCCGGCGATGGTGGTGGCCGTCGAGCTCGCGACTCCCCTGGTGCGCTGGCTGCTCGATCCCATCACGCTCACCTACGACCGCGAGACCCACGAGCTTCTCGAGTGGCAGGGGATCTCGAACCTCGACGACGAGCGCGACAAGCCCTACGACGCGCGCATCGTGTTCCCGCGCGGCGAAGGCGGCGTCCCCGAGACTCGCGCGGCCACCTCCACGACCAAGACCCTCGCCGACGGCGGTGGCTGAATGCCGGCGGACGTGCGCTTCGCGCAGTGGACCCTCGCGGTGTGCCTGACCGCCGCGAGCGCGTCGCTGGTCGAAGGCTGCTCGATCCCGGACGCCCCCGCCGCCATGGTGGAGGAAGAGCCCGACGCGCGGACGCTCTACGCGTCGCACCGACGCGGCGCCACCTTCTTCAACCCGTGGGCGGAGATGACCACCGGCTTCACGGACCTGCTGCGGTGGAAGCTCTCCCGCAACGAGTTCAGCGAGGCGAAGCGCCGCACGCCCGACGTGCCGAGGGTGGCCAACGACGGCTCGACGCTGCTCGCGGATCTCGAGGATCCGTCCGTCACCTGGATCGGCCACGCGACCGCGCTGGTCGAGGACGAGGGCGACGTCTGGCTCACCGACCCCATCTTCTCGGACTCGATCTTCGGGCTGCGCGAGCGTCTCCATCCGCCCGGCATCCCGCTCGAGCGCATCCCCCCGCCGCGCTTCGTGGTGGTGAGCCACAACCACTACGACCATCTCGACGCACCGACGATCGAGGCGCTTCCCGGGAGCACGGTGATGGTGGTGCCGCTCGGGCTCGGCGACTGGATGCGCGACGCGGGGCGCGAGCAGGTCACCGAGCTCGACTGGTGGCAGAGCACCCTCGTCGGCGACTGGACGATCACCTGCCTGCCGTCCCAGCACTGGAGCCTGCGCACCCTCGATCGCAACGAGACGCTGTGGGCCTCGTGGCTCGTCGAGGGCCATGGCCGGCGCTACTACTTCGCCGGCGACACCGGCTACTTCCCGGGCTTCGCCGAGTACGGGCGGCGCTTCGGGCCGATCGACGTGGCGCTGCTGCCGATCGGCGCTTACGCGCCGCGCTGGTTCATGGCGTACCAGCACATGGATCCCGCGCAGGCGCTCACGGCCTTCGCGGAGCTGGGGGCGCGCTGGATGGTGCCCATCCACTGGGGCACCTTCGATCTCTCGGACGAGCCGATGGACGAGCCGCCGCGCGAGCTCGCGCGTGTGGCCGCGTCTCGCCCCGAGCTCGGGGAGCGGATCAAGGTGCTCGCGATAGGCGAGACGTTCCACTTGCCGAGCGGATGAACGCGAGCATCTCGGGACCGGCGACGCGATCGTCGCGGCTCAGCGTGAGCACGATGCGCTCGTGGCTGCCCGCGGGAATGCCGAGCAGCCGGGTGCTCGCGCCAGCGCCGGCGAGCGCATCGGCGAGCAGCTTCGCCTGGCGCTTGAGCGCCTCGGTCTCGCCGTCGGCGTAGAGCACCAGCGAGGGCGGCGCGTCGGCGCGCACGAAGCGGATCGGCGAGGCGCGCAGCTTCCAGGCCTCACCCGAGTCCCCGTCTCGGAAGCGGGCCTCGTAGTAGTCGAGGTCGGTGCCGAGCTCGTAGGTCTTCTCGTCCGCCACGTCGTACGCCGCGCCGCTCACGGCGATCAGCCCCCGAATGGTGGCGGCGGGGACGTCCACTGCTGCGAGTCGAGAGCGATCCAGCGCAACCCACGCCGCGAGCTGAGCGCCCGCGGAGTGGCCCGAGAGGAAGATCGTGTCCGGATCGGCGCCGTGCTCGGCCGCGTGCGCGTGGATCCACGCCACCGCGTGCGCCACGTCGTCGATCTGATCCTCGAGCTTCACCTTCGGCATGAGGCGGTAGCTGATCACCGCGGTGGCGATGCCGTGGCCCGCGAAGAAACGGCCGATGTTGCCATAGACATCGTGCCCACCCGGCGCGAGCGACTTGTCACCCGTCCGCCAGCCGCCGCCGTGGACGAAGACGAGCACCGGCGGCTTCTCCACCGACGGCGCGGGCAGGAAGAGATCGAGCTTGTGCTTCTCCGGGTCCGCGCCGGCGTCGCTGCGATACGCGAGATCGTGCAGCACCTGATTCGGCGGCAGATCCGCCTGCTCGTAGAAGAACGGGATCCCCACCCGATACACCAGGTGCGAGCACCCCGCGCTCCATGCGCCGATCCAAGTCATCGCCAGAACCAGTCCGATCCGCCTGAGCATCGTCATTCTCCGACCGTGGTCCAACTGTACCGTTTCGACCCCGGTTCCTCCCTGGCATCTACGTCGCGCGGCGGCCGCTGGTTTGGCGTGTCGTGTTCGCGTGGCACCACGACGCGCTCCGGACCCGGTTGATTTGCGGCGGCGGGTTCGCAGACTGCGGGGCTCCCCTCGCGGTCGGCCAGCTCGTGAACGACATCGGAAAGCTCGCTCGAGAATCGGACGCGGATCGCGACGCGTCTGGCGCCGCGCCGGCTCGCGTCGGACGTCACGAGCGCGTGGTCTCGGTGCCCGTGATCGGAGCGACGTTCTTCCTGGTGCTCGGCGGCGCCGGAGCGTGGGTGCCGTATTTCGGCCTCTACCTCAAGCGCATCGGATACAGCGGCGCGGCGCTGGGGCTCCTGATCGCGGCGATGACGCTCGCGCGCGTGCTCTCGGCGCCATTCTGGACGGCGCTGGCGGATCGCTTTCGCAGCGGCGAGCGGGTGCTCGTGCTCACGAGCTTCGTGTCGCTGCTCGCCGTGATGGCGGCGATCTGGCTCCCGGTGCCGACGCTCGGCCTGGTGCTGCTGCTGGTGGTCTTCGCTGGCGCGCGCGGACCGATCGGACCGCTCCTCGACGCGGAGACGATCTTGGCGCTCGAACGGCGGGGTCTCGACGCGCGCCACTACGGGCGCATCCGGCTCTGGGGCTCGGTGGGGTTCATGGTCCTCGGCGTGGTGGCGGGCTGGGTTGCGGATCTCCATCCGCGAGCGCCGCTCGACCTGGCGATCGCGGTGTGGATCGGCGGCGCGTTCCTCACCCTTGCCTTCCCGCGCGGCCCGGTCTCGATGCCGGTGCCGATCTGGGAAGCGCTCCGCACGCTCGCTCGCGAGCCGTTCTTCCGGCCCTTCGTCGCGGCGGTGGTGCTGCACGGCTTCGCGCTCGTGAGCTGGGACAATCTGATCGGCATCCACGTGGCCGCGATCGGCCTCTCGTCGCGCTGGACGGGTGCGGCGCTGGGCGTCGCGATGAGCACGGAGATCGCGCTGATGTGGCTCGGCCAGAAGCTTCTCGTCCGGATCGATCCGTTTCGCGTGCTGGTCATGGCCATGGGACTGGGCGCGCTGCGCTGGGTGGCGACGGCGAGCACGCAGAGCCCGCTGGTGTTGCTCGTGGCGCAGGCGTCGCACGGCATGGTCTTCGGCGCCTTCTGGATCGCCTCCGTCGAGATCCTGCGCCTCAAGGCACCGGAGCGAATCCGCGCCACCGCGCAAGGCGTGCTCGCGGTGGGCGCCTACGGCATGGGCGCGATCGTGGCGGGTGGCACCATCGCGGTGGCGCTCGAGCGCATCGGATCCGACGGGCTGCTCTACGTGTCGGCGCTCGGCTCGCTCACGGCGGCGCTGCTCGCGCTCGCGGCGGAGCGTGCGACGCGACCCTGAGTGAGCGAGCGGACGCGGGGGCGAGGGAGCGAGCGCGACGCTGGCCGCGGGACCGCTTGCAGGGGTTTGCCCGGGTTCCCGAGGCGCATCCATATTGCGCGCCGCTCGCGCACGAGCGTGGGGGTGAGGCGTGGCGGAAACGAAGCTCGCGGAAGCGCTCGTCGAGGTCGACGAGGTCACCAAGGTCTACCCGCAGGGTCATCGTGAGGTGCGCGCGCTCGCGGGGGTGTCGCTGGGAGTGCCGCGCGGCGAGTTCCTCTCGATCATGGGGCCGAGCGGCTCGGGCAAGAGCACGCTGCTGCACCTGATGGCCGGGCTCGATCGGCCGAGCAGCGGCGCCATTCGGGTCGACGGCGTGACCCTGAGCGACATGCCCGACACCGACGTGACGATCTTCCGCCGCGAGCGCGTCGGCCTCATCTTCCAGTTCTTCAATCTGCTGCCCACGCTCACCGCCGCCGAGAACGTGGCGCTGCCGCTCCTGCTGAACGGCAAGCGCATGAAGGACGTGCGCGAGCGCGTCGAGGCGTTGCTCGGCGTGGTCGGGCTCGCCGACCGCAGCACGCACCGACCCGACGAGCTTTCCGGCGGCGAGATGCAGCGGGTCGCGATCGCCCGCGCGTTGGTGGTCGACCCCAGGCTGCTGCTCGCCGACGAGCCCACCGGCAACCTCGACTCTGCCACCAGCACCGAGATCCTCGAGCTGCTGCGCGCGGTGCACCAGGAGAAGGCACCGACGATCGTCATGGTCACCCACGACCCGCGCGCCGCCGAGTTCGGCGATCGCGTGATCCGCCTGCGCGACGGCAAGATCGAAGAAGATCGCCGCACGACGGGGCACTGACCGATGACGCTCGCGAATCGCGCAGCGAGCGGGCACGGCGAGCGCCGCGAGCCAGCGGCGAGCCGCGAGCGAAGCGAAGCGCCTTGGGGGTGGGACCCAGCGCGGCTCCGCCGCGATGGGCGGGGGGCTGGAACAGCCCCCAACCGCGCTTCGCACCCGACGACCGGCCCATCGGTCTCCACGCGCGGCCTTCCACCACGCCGCGAGCCAGCGGCGAGCCGCGAGCGAAGCGAAGCGCCTTGGGGGTGGGACCCAGCGCGGCTCCGCCGCGATGGGCGGGGGGCTGGAACAGCCCCCAACCGCGCTTCGCACCCGACGACCGGCCCATCGGTCTCCACGCGCAGCCTTCCACCACGCCGCGAGCCAGCGGCGAGCCGCGAGCGAAGCGAAGCGCCTTGGGGTGGGACCCAGCGCGGCTTCGCCGCGATGGGCGGGGCTGGAACAGCCCCCAAGCGACCGCACCCGACGACGGCCCATCGGTCTCCACGCGCGGCCTTCCACCACGCCGCGAGCCAGCGGCAGCCGAGCGAAGCAAGCGCCGGGTGGGACCCAGCGCGGCTCCGCGCGATGGGCGGGGGGCTGGAACAGCCCCCAACCGCGCTTCGCACCCGACGACCGGCCCATCGGTCTCCACGCGCGGCCTTCCACCACGCCGCGAGCCAGCGGCGAGCCGCGAGCGAAGCGAAGCGCCTTGGGGTGGGACCCAGCGCGGCTCCGCCGCGATGGGCGGGGGCTGGAACAGCCCCAACCGCGCTTCGCACCCGACGACCGGCCCTCGGTCTCCACGCGCAGCCTTCCACCACGCCGCGAGCCAGCGGCGAGCCGCGAGCGAAGCGAAGCGCCTTGGGGTGGGACCCAGCGCGGCTCCGCCGCGATGGGCGGGCTGGAACAGCCCCCAACCGCGCTTCGCGACCCGACCGGCCATCGGTCTCCACGCGCGGCCTTCCACCACGCCGCGAGCCAGCGGCGAGCCGCAGCGAAGCGAAGCGCCTTAGAGGTGGGACCCGGCGCGGCTCCGCCGCGATGGGCGGGGCTGGAACAGCCCCAACCGCGCTTCGCACCCGACGACCGGCCCATCGGTCTCCACGCGCGGCCTTCCACCACGCCGCGAGCCAGCGGCGAGCCGCGAGCGAAGCGAAGCGCCTTGGAGTGGGACCCAGCGCGGCTCCGCCGCGATGGGCGGGGGGCTGGAACAGCCCCCCGCTAGAGCAAACCCATGTGGAACCTCCTTCGACACGTGACCTGGCCGCAGTGGCGCCAGCACCGGCTGCGCACCGCGCTCACGGCGGTGGGCATCATGCTCGGCGTGTCGGTGATCATCGCGATGCGGCTGGTGAACCATTCGGTTTTCGCGTCGGTGCGCGAGTCGGTGGCGGACACGGCTGGACGCGCGACGCTCTCGATCGCCAACGGCACGGCGTGCCTGCCCGAGTCCCTTCTCGACGAGGTGCGCGCGCTCCCCACGGTGAAGAGCGCCGCGGCGCTGATCCTCGACTCGGGGCTCGTGATCGGCAGCGCCAACGCCGGCGAGCGGCTGCAGGTCTTCGGCGTCGACTACCTCGCCGACACCGAGATCCGCAGCTACGAGCTCGAGAAGGACGCAAAGGAGAGCGAGATCGAGGACCCCATCGTGGTCCTCTCGCAGCCGAGCTCGATCTTCGTCACGCGTCGCTTCGCCCAGAGCCACGGGCTCGCGCTCAACTCGCCGCTCAAGCTGCAGGTGACGAGCGGGCCGGTGGATCTGGTGGTGCGCGGGATCCTGAAGGAGAGCGGCCCCGCCAAGGCGTACGGCGGCATGTTCGCGCTGATGGACATCTTCGCGGCGCAGATCGCGTTCGGGAAAGGCACGCCGGGCGTGCCTGGCAAGTTCGATCAGATCGACGTGGTGCTGAAGGACGGCGTGAGCTTCGAGGACGGCAAGGCGAGCCTGGTGGCACTGGTCGCCGGGCGTGGCCACGTCGATCGGCCGGAGGGACGCGGCGAGCAGATCGAGGGACTGCTCGGCGCGATGAAGCTCGGCTTCTCGCAGAGCCAGGCGCTCTCGTTCATCGTCGGGATGTTCCTGATCTACAACACCATGAGCATCGCGGTGGTGCAGCGCCGCCGCGAGATCGGCGTGCTGCGCTCGCTCGGCGCCACCGCTCCCGAGATCCGGCGGCTCTTCGTGACCGAGGCCCTGGTGCTCGCGGCGATCGGTTGCGTCGCGGGCGTGGGGCTCGGCTGGTGGATGGCGCGACTGATCCTGCCGGCCATGGAAAAGGTCCTGGCGACGATGGTGACGCGCACCACCGTCGGCTATCTGCGCCTCGACCCGCTGGTGATCGCAATGGGCGTGGGCGCGGGCTTCGGCTTCGCGCTGGTCGCGTCGCTGATGCCCGCGATCCAAGCGGGTCGGGTGAGCCCGCTGGTGGCGCTGCGCCGCGATGCCGCCACCCGCGTCGAGCCCCGCTCCATCCGGATCATGGCGTGGCTCGGCGTCACCGGGCTGGCGGCGAGCATCGCCGGGAACTTCTTGCAGAGCCGCATCGGCGCCAACTGGCTCTCGCTGGGCACGATGGGGTTTCGCATCGTCGGCGTCGCGCTGCTCATGCCGTGGCTGGTGGTGGCGGTGCTGGGGCCGGCGCGCCGCGTGCTGGGCGCGCTCTTCGGCATCCAGGGCAAGCTCGCCGGCGACAACCTCACCAACGCGCCGGGGCGCACCGCGGTGACCCTGACGGCGGTGATGATCGGCATCAGCGCGTACGTGATCGTCGGCGCTTTGGTGGAGAGCCTGCAGGTCACGCTCGGCAACTGGATCGATCGGTACATCTCGGCGGACCTCTCGATCGCCGCGTCGAGCCGCCTCGCCGGACCTTCCAGCAACCGCATCCCGGACGAGGTCGTCGAGGGCCTGCGCGGGGTGCCGGGCATCGAGACCGTGAAGCCCTTTCGCTACATCGAGCTCCTCTACCAGGACGAGCTCGCCTACCTGCTCACGCTCGACCTGGAGGCCCACGGCCGGCGCGGCGGCTACCAGATGGTGAGCGGGCCCGATGCCAAGACCTTCATGGCCACGCTCGCACGCGGCGAAGGCGTCGGGGTCTCCGACGCGTTCGCGCTCCATTTCGGCAAGAACGTCGGCGACACGCTCACGCTCAACACTCCCACGGGGCCCCACGACTTCCGGATCATCGGCACCTTCGCCGACTGGGCGGGGAAGACCGGCACGGTGCACATCGACCGCGCGCTCTATCAGAAGGTGTGGAACGAGAGCCTGGTGGACGGCATCGACATCGATCTCGCCGAGCCGAGCCGCTGGGAAGAGGTGGCGCGCGAGATCCGCGCCCGATTCGGCGCGAAATACGATCTGCAGGTGATGACCTCGAAGGAGTTCAAGGACGAGATCCGCACCCAGATCATCGCCGGCTTCGAGGTCAGCAAGGCCACCGAGGTGATCGTGCTCATCATCTCGGCGCTCGGCATCGTGAACACGCTGCTGGCGGCGATCCTGGACCGCACGCGCGAGATCGGCATCCTGCGCGCGGTCGGCGCCACGCGCCGTCAGATCGAGGGTGCCGTCCTCGCCGAGGCGGGGCTCCTCGGCGCCATGGGCGCTCTCATCGGTTTGGCACTCGGCCTCGCGAACGCTTATCCATTCGTCCGCGTCTCGATGCTGAGACTGGTCGGCTGGCACCTCGACTTCCACCTCGATGTGTGGGCGCTCGCGGGCGCCGGCATCGCGGCGGTCGCGATCTCGATGCTCGCGGGGCTCCACCCCGCGCGCCAGGCCGGGCGGCTCAACATCCTCGACGCCATCGAATACGAATGACCTTTCCCAGGAGAATCCGACCATGACCTCGAGTACGACAAGCGCATCGCCGCTCGTGGCGATCCTGATGGGCAGCGCCTCCGACGCCGACAAGCTCACCGGTGCACGCGACGTGCTCCAGAAGCTCGGCATCGCCTTCGAAGTGACCGTGACCAGCGCACACCGCAGCCCGGCGCGCACCGTCGACTACGTCCGCTCCGCGGAGGAGCGCGGCGTACGCGTGTTCATCGCCGCAGCGGGCGGAGCGGCCCATCTCGCGGGCGTGGTCGCGGCGCACACGCTCAAGCCGGTGATCGGCGTGCCGGTGGACTCGACACCGCTCGCCGGTTTCGACGCGCTCCTCTCGACCGTGCAGATGCCGCCCGGGATCCCCGTGGCGACGGTGGCGGTGGGCGACATGGGCGCCCGCAACGCCGCCTACCTCGCGGCACGCATCCTGGGTCTCGGTGACGCCGCGATCGCGGCCACCCTCGTCACCGAGCGCGATCGCCTCGAGGCCTCGGTGGTCGAGGGCGATCGCAAGGTGAAGTCCGCGTGGGCCGCGGCCAGGACGTGAGCGAACCGCGCGAGTCGCCGGCGCCGACGCTCGCGGCTGGACCGGACGGCCTGAGCGAGGCCGATCTCGCGCGGGTCGTGGCCGCGCTGCGCGTCGGCGAAGCGATCGCCTATCCGACCGAGACCTTCTACGGGCTCGGCGCACGGGCGCTCGACGCTGCGGCGGTCGCGCGCGTGCAAGCGATCAAGGGCCGCCCGGACGGCAAGCCGTTTCCGGTGTTGGTGGCGGACCTCGCGATGCTGGCGCGCGTGGCCGCGCGCATCCCGGGCGTGGCGAAACGGCTCATCGAACGCTACTGGCCGGGCGCGCTGACCGTCGTGTTGCCCGCGAAACCGGGGCTGCCGGCGGGCGTGCTCGGGGAGGGTGGGACGATCGCGTGCCGCATCTCCTCGTCGGCGGTCGCGACGCAGATCGTGCGGGCCCTCGGCGAGCCGCTGGTCGCCACCAGCGCCAACCGCTCCGGCGAACCGTCACCACGCTCGGCCACGGACGCAGCGCTCGAGATCGGCCGCGGCGTGGCATTCATCGTCGACGGCGGGAAGCTCGGCGGCGAGCTCGGCTCGACGATCGTCGACGGCACCGTCGACCCGCCGCGGATCCTGCGCGCGGGCGACCTCGACGTCGAGCTCTCGTGAGGCGGCGGGCTCGACGCGCCCGCCCGCCGCGACGACCTCCGCCCACCCGGAAGCACGCGCTTGCTACCGGGCTAGCTCGAGGCCGACGCCAGCGACTCGCGGGTGATCGCGAACAGATCGTGCTCGAGGCCGGCGTGCATCGCGGTGCCGACGCGCGCGAAGCCCAGTCGCCGCGCGACGCGCACCGAGCGGCCGTTGCCCGGCACGATCACCGCGACCACGCGATCGAACGAGCCCACGGCGAACGCCCGGGCCAGCGCCGCGCCGACCGCCTCCGTCGCGAGCCCCGCACCCCACTGCGCGCGCGCCAGCATCCAGCCGACGTCGATCTCGCCCGGCGCGTACGGCGCCGGACGCAGCATGACGTTGCCGAGGACCTCGGCGGTCGCGACCCCCGTCACCGCGTACCACGCGAGGCCGGCGGTGAGCGACGCATTCTCGGCGACGATCTGATCGAGCAAGCGACGGCTCGCGTCGAGATCCTTGGTCGGTCCCCACCACGCGACCTCGGGATCGCTCCAGATCGCGTGGAACTCCGACAGGTGCGCGGGCGTCCAGGGCCGCAGCACGAGCCGCTCGGTGCGGATGCTCGGGTCCGTCATGGGACCGCCAACATATCCGTGGGCGCGATGGGTCGCGCAGGCGAAATCCCCTCCGCACGTTCTCCGGATCGACCCCACCGAAATCGCCCATCGTCGTCTAGAATCGGGCGATGATGGCACGCCAACGGCGCTGCGCGCTCCTCACGGCCGCACTGGCGTGGACGTGCCTCGTGACGGGATGCGCGACCCTGCCCGGCGCGAACGGCGGCGCGACTGCCAGCGCGAACGCGCTCACCACGCGGCAGACGCGGCTCTGGCTCAACGACTACGTGCGGCGCTTCTCGGACGAGATCGCGCGCACCGCCGACGGAATCCAAGCGCGCGCCGCCGACGAGGCGGCGGTACGCGGCGCGCTCGCGTGGAAGCTCGGCGCCATTCCCGCGGCATACCGCGCCGGCACGCTCGAGGACGCGCAGGCCGCGCTCGGCGATCTGTGGGTGCTCAGCCTCCAGATGGAGGCCTTGTTCCGGGCCGAGCCCCCGCGCGATTCGCTGGGCAACGAACGCGCCGCCGCCGCGGCGTGCGCCAGCCGGTTGCGCGAGGAGTTCGAGGAGCTGGCGCGCCGCGTGTCGCCGACCGCGAAAGCCTTCGACGAGGCCCAGGGCTTGGTGCGCGATTTCGCCGCCCACGAGCCGCTCACGGACCTGACGTTCTCGCGCCGCTCGGTGGTGCCGAGCTACCTGGCAGCCCGGGCCGGTGAGAAGGCGGCGTTCTTTCAAGCCGTCGAGAACCTGGGCGACAACCTGTCGGCGATGCAGGAGATGATCGTGGCGTATGCCGCCCAGCTGCCCGCCATGGTGCGCTGGCAGGCCGATCTCTTGCTCCTCGATCTGCCCCGAAATCAGCGCATCGGGCGCACGCTCGCGGATTTCGACGGCATGGACGATTCGCTGAAGCGCCTCGCGGCGGCGAGCGACCAGGCCACGGCGCTCGTCACCAGCCAGAGCCGGGAGCTCCTCGGCGTGTTCCGCGGCGAGCGCGACGCGACGTTCGCGGAGATCGAGGGGCTGCGAGCACGCAGCTTCGCGGCCCTCGACGCGCAGCGCGACGCGACCTTCGCGGAGATCGCCGCCGAGCGCCAGGCGACTCTCGACGCCCTGGACCGCCAGCGGCTCGCCGTTCGCGCCGACGTCGAAGCGCTCGCCCGGGAGGCCGTCGAGCGCAGCGTCCGCGAGGCGCGCGGCTTGATCGATCACGCGTTCGTGCGGGCGCTCGAGCTCGTGGCCGCGCTCGCGGTCGCCGGCGTGGCGGTGGGGTTGGCATGGCGGCGCTGGCCGCGCCGCCGCGATTGACGCGAATCGACCGCTCGTCCTAGAAAACCGCGTCAGGAGGATCCCATGAAACCGCAATCACCCATCGCTCGGCCCCTTCTCGTCGCGTTGCTCGTCGCCGCGCCGGCGTTCGCTGGCGAAGGCGCGCACCACGCGCCCAAGCTCAACCCCGCGTTCGACCAGCTCAAGACGCTGGTCGGCGAATGGGAAGCCGGCGACGACGGGGGCGCCAAGATGCGCGAGGAGATCACGCTCACCGCGGGCGGCTCGGTGCTCATGGAGAGCATGTTCCCAGGCACGCCGCACGCGATGATCACGATGTACAGCCCGGACGGGAAGCAGCTCGTCGCCACCCACTACTGCGCCGCGGGCAACCAGCCGCGCATGCGCTCGAAGGGCTTCGGAGCCGACGGCAAGACCGCGGTCTTCACGTTCGTCGACGCCACCAACCTGGCGAGCCCGAAGGAAAGCCACATGCACAAGGTCGAGGTGAAGCTGATCGACGCCGATCACTTCGACGCGACGTGGACCAGCAAGGGCGAGCCCGAGAGCCCCCCGATGACGTTCCACTGGAGCCGCGTGAAGAGCGCCGCGCCTGCCCCGGCACCCGAGCCTCCCGCGCCTGCCGCGCCCGCTACGCCGTAAGCGCCGCCCGGTCGCGACCGGGGACCGCGGACGGCGGCGCGCGTCGCACGCGTCGGCGTCCCCGTGCGACGCACCTCGCGCGCGCTCGCACCGAAGAGTTGCCCGCGACGATCGCCCGCAACTCCCCTTCCGGTCGCACGTTGCTCGGACCTCCGCGGCGTGCTACCTCCGCCGATCCGCCGCGGGCGCCCCGCCCCGGCGTTCCCATCCGAGGCGAGGCCATGGCGACGGTTCGAGCGTTCCGCGGAGTTCTCTACGATCCCAAGCGTGTCGGCGGTGACCTCTCCAAGGTGGTCGCACCGCCCTACGACGTCATCAACGAGGACGAGCGGCGCGAGCTGCACCAGCGCCATCCGCGGAACTTCGTGCGCCTCATCCTGGGCGAGGACAAGCCCGGCGACAGTGACGCCGAGAACCGCTACACCCGCGCCGGCGGCTACCTGCGCGACTGGCTCGCGGACGGCACCTTCGTCCGCGATGGCGCGCCATCGCTCTACTTCTATCGCCAGAGCTACCGCTTTCCCTGGGAGCAGCACGACCGCGACCGCGACGGCGTGATCGCCGGCGTGCGCCTGGAAGCGCTCGACGCCGGCATCATCCTGCCCCACGAGCGTACGCTCGACGCGCCCAAGGCCGACCGGCTGCTCCTCACGGAAGCGACCGGCGCCAACCTGAGCCCCGTGTTCGGGCTCTTCTCCGATGCCGACGGCAGCATCCTGAGCCCCATCCGCGCATTGACCGCGACGCCGCCGCGCCTCGACGGCACCGATCCCGCCGGCGTGCGTCATCGACTGTGGACGGTCTCGGATCCCACGCTCGTCGCGGTCTTCTCCCGCGCGCTGGCCGACCGCCAGATCTTCATCGCCGACGGCCACCACCGCTACTCGACCGCACTCAATTTCCGCAACCGCGCGCGCCAGCAGTTCCCGGACGCCGGCGAGCGCGCGACCTTCGAGCACGTGCTCATGTACCTGATGGCCATCGAGGATCCGGGACTGGTGATCCTGCCGATCCACCGGGTGCTCCACGGGCTACCGGGCTTCGACGCCACCGCCTTTCTCGCGGGCGTGACGTCGCGTCTGCCCGTGGTTCGCGAGGTCGCCGATGCGCGCGCGGCGCGCGCCGCGCTGGATGCCGAGCCCGCCGACGCGCGTCGTGTGGCGCTGGTCGTGCGCGGTCGGCCCGGCGCGACGATCCTCGACCTCGCCGGACGACCGGGACTGGGCGAAGCTCCGCCGCACATCCCCGCCGTGCTCTGGGACCTCGACCTGCGCCGCATCCATCATTGGATCGTCGAGGAGGTCGCGGGCATCGACACGGCCGCGCAAGCGCGGAAGGAGCACCTCCACTTCCTCACCGACGAGGTCGAGGCCGAGCGCGAGGTGCGGAGCGGTGCTGGCGACGTGGCGATCCTGGTTCGCCCCACCAAGATCCAGCAGGTCACCGCGGTGGCGTCGGCCCGCGAGGTGATGCCCCAGAAGTCGACCTTCTTCTACCCGAAGCTCGCCTCCGGAATGGTCATCCATCCGTTGATCCCTCCCGAGCCCTTGGTGCCATGAGCTGCGGCCGCCGGGCTCGTCTCGCCCTCCGCGCTCCCTCGATCGCCGCTCCGAGCCACACGCGGTAGTGCCACGCGAACGCCATGAACGTCGAGCAGGAAGCGGCGCCTGACGCGGACGCGTCGGCGACCGTGCCGCCGATCCACCGACGCTGGCTCGATGCGGGGCTCGCCGGAGCGAGCGTCGAGGACAGGCTCGCCAGTCAGCGGGCACGGATCTTCGCGCTGCTCGCGTTCGTCCTGCCCGAGCTCTTCGTCCCCATCAACCTGGGCGTGGGGCTCTCGACCAGCGCGCAGATCCAGTTTCTGACCGGCCTCGGCGGCCTGGCGTTGCTGATCGGCGAGCTTCGCCGCCCCAGCACGGCCACCCGCCGCACCCGCGTGCACGCCGTGCTCGCGCTCGTGACCACCTCGATCACCGTCACCGCGCTCATCGAGGATCCCCTCGTCTCGCCGACGTATTTCTTCAACGCGCTGCCGGTGCTGGGCGCGTCGCTGGTGCTGGGACAGTCGGGGATCCTGCTGTGGGCCGCGATCGCCGTCACCGAAACCGTGTTCGCGTTCGGGCTCGAGATCCTTCTGGGCACCGCCGGCGACGCCGCCAGCGCCATCGGCGCGTGCACGAGCGTCGTGGGCTTCTTGATGGGGATCTGCGCGATCGGCGCCGCATTGCACCGCCCCGTCGACCGTGCGTTCCGCGAGGTGTCGGCGTACGCCACCGCGCTCGCCGAGAAGCAAGCACAGACGGAACGGGCGCTGCGGGCGCGCACCACGTTCCTGGCCAACATGAGCCACGAGCTGCGTACGCCGATGAACGCGGTCATCGGCATCACCGACCTCTTGTGGCGGTCGCCGCTCACGCCGGACCAGCGCGATCTGGTGAGCACCATTCGTCGCTCGGGCGAGGGGCTCGTCACCGTGCTCAACGACATCCTCGACTTCGCGAAGATGGAGTCGGGGCAGATCGAGCTGCAGCACACGGCGCTCGCTCCTCGCGAGGTGATCGGCACGGCGCTCGACCTGCTGGCGGAGCGGGCGTTCGCGAAGGGCCTCGAGCTCTGCGCGGTCGTGGACCGAAGTGTCCCGGACGCGGTGCTCGGCGACCCGACGCGGCTGCACCAGATCGTGGTCAACCTGGTCGGCAACGCCATCAAGTTCACCCACGCCGGCGAGATCGTGGTGCGTGCGGACGCGGCGCCCGGCGACGGTGATCGGGTCGTGCTGCGCGTGCGTGTCTCGGACACCGGGATCGGCATCGACGACCAGAGCGCGGCGCGACTCTTCCGGCCGTTCGTCCAGGTGGACGCGGCGACCAGTCGGCGCTACGGCGGCACCGGGCTCGGGCTCGCCATCAGCCGCAGCCTCGTCGAGCACATGGGTGGATCGATCGGCGTCGAGAGCCAGCCGGGCTCGGGCTCGACGTTCTGGTTCGAGGTCCCGAGCCCGCTGGCCACGATCGAGCGAGCGCCCGAGGAAGCGGCGGCGCGGCCGTGGGCCGGGCGGGAGGTGCTCGTGATCGCCCGTTCGCGATCGCTGTGCGACTCGATCGCCGCGGAGATCGAGAGCCTCGGCGGATCGATGGTATCGGTCGCCGACCTCGCCGACGCCCGCGCCTACCTGGTCGCACGCGGAGCGAACGCCGCGCTGCCCGCCCTGGTGCTGCTCGATACCGGCGCCAGCGTCGAGCGCCGTGCGGCCGACGCGAGCAGCGAGGACCTCGCGCAGCTGCGAAGCCTGCTCGGGTGCCACGTTCCGCTCGCGCTGCTCGTCCCCATGGGCAGCGCGATCGGATCCGACGGGCTGGTGCTGCCGAAGCCGGTGCGCTGCCAGCGGCTTCGGCGATTGCTCGATCGCGACCCGGCGGCCGCGGCCGATGGACCCGAGCGGGAGTCCCCCGCGGCACAGTCACCCGACGCACGCACCGCACCGACCCGCGTGTTGCTCGTGGAAGACGACGAGACCAACCAGCTGGTCCTGAACGCGATGCTCGAGACGCTCGATCTCCAGGTGGAGATGGTCGCCGACGGGTACGCCGCGCTCGCCCGTCTGGCGGCCAGCCCCTTCGACCTGGTGTTCATGGACGTGCACATGCCGGGCCTCGACGGCTTCGAGACCGTGCGGCGGCTGCGCGGCGAGGACGGGCCGAATCGCCGCGTCCACGTGATCGCGCTCACGGCGAACGCGCTGGTGGGCGACCGCGAGGCGTGCCTCGCCGCCGGCATGAACGACTACCTGACCAAGCCGGTCCGTCTCGAGGAGCTCGCGGCCGCGATCGCGCGCCTGCCGCGGTGAGCGACGGCGCGCGCGCCACTCACGCGCGCGGCGCCTTGCCCCAACGGTTGGCGATCGCGAGGCGGCGCATCTTCTTCTGCAGGCCCACCCGGCTCAGCCCGAGCGCCATCGCCGTGCGGGTCACGTTTCCCGCTTGGCGTTCGAGCTCGCGCTCGATCATCGCGCGGTCCAGATCGTCGTGGGCCTCGGCGCGCGCACCCCGGCTCGCCGCGCTCGCCTCGGCGGCGGCGGCATCCAGGTCGTCGAGCGACGCACCCGACTGAGCGACGATGCGCTCCTCCAGGTGATCGAGGTCGATCGCCGCGCCCGGTCCGGCGAGCACGCACGCGTGCTCCAGCGTGTTCTCGAGCTCGCGCACGTTGCCGGGGAAGGAGTACGCCTGCAGCACCGCCAACGCCTCGGGCGTGATCTCGCATCGATCCTTGCGGCGCTTCTTGGCGATCCGGTCGAGGAGATGATCGACCAGCGCCGGGATGTCGTCGCGACGATCGCGCAGCGGCGGCAGCTCGATCGGGAACACGTGGATGCGGAAGTAGAGGTCACGCCGGAAGCGGCCGGCTTCCACCTCGACGTTGAGGTCACGATTGGTGGCGGTGATGATCCGCACGTCCACCGGGATCTCGTCGGTGCTGCCGACGGGCCGGATTCGGCGCTCCTGGAGCGCGCGCAATAGCTTCACCTGCATCGCCGCGCTCATCTCCGCCACCTCGTCGAGAAAGAGCGTGCCGCCGTTGGCTTCCTCGAAGAGCCCGCGCCGATCCGTCTGCGCGCCCGTGAAAGCCCCCTTGCGGTAACCGAAGAGCGCGCTCTCGAGCAGGTTTTCGGGGAACTCGGCGCAGTTGACCGCCACGAAGCGGCCCTCGGCGCGGGGGCTCGCGTCGTGCACCAGCCGCGCCACCAGCTCCTTGCCGGTGCCCGACTCGCCCGTGAGCAGCACCGAGGTCGCATCCCATTCGGCGACCCGCATGGCGCGCTCGAGGGCCCGCTTCACGCGCGGGCTCTTGCCGACGAACTCCTCGAGCCTCCAGCGCTCGCGGACCTCGGTCTTCAACTGGCGGTTCTCGACGCGCAAGCGGTCGTAGGCCGCCGTCAGCTTGCGATTGGCCTCGCTCAGCTCGGCCGCCAGCCGCCGGTTCTCGAGCGCCGCGCGCCGATGCTCGAGCGCGCGCTCGACCCGCTGCCGCAGGTCGAAGGGATCCCAGGGTTTGGTCAGGTAGTAGTAGATGTGGCCGTCGTTGATCGCCGAGACCACCGCGCCCATGTCGGAGTAGCCGGTGAGCAGGATGCGCATCGTGTCGGGGTGCTCGAGATTGATGCGTCCCAGAAGCTCGACACCGGTCATCCCCGGCATGCGTTGGTCGGCGATCACCAGCGCCACCGGCTCGCTGGCGAGGACTTCGAGCGCCTGGACGCCGCCGCTCGCGCGGTGCACGACGTAGCTCTGCTCGAGCGCCAGCTCCAGCGCGTCGAGCCCGAGCGCTTCGTCGTCGACGATCAGGATCGAGTTGTCAGGCGGATTCGACACGGGGCTTCCCTCGACTCGGCGCGGCGGTGAGCGGCAACACCACTCGGAACTCGGCGCCGCCGTCCGGATGGTTGCGCGCTTCGATCACGCCGCCGTGATAGCGGACGATGCCGTAGCTGACGGAGAGGCCGAGGCCAGTGCCCTGCCCCGGCGGCTTGGTGGTGAAGAAAGGCTCGAAGAGACGGGCCGCGGCGTCGTCGGGAAAGCCGGGGCCGCTGTCGCGAACCACGGCCTCCACCCACGGCCCCGCCACCTCGCGCTGCAGACCGCGCGGCGGATCGGTGCGCTCGCGTGTGCTGAGCCAGATGTGGCCGCGCTCGCCGACGGCGTCGAGGGCATTCGCCAGCAGGTTCACGAACACTTGGTTGATCTCGCCGCCGCGCCCCAGGACTCGCGGCAAGCGCGCGTAGTCGCGGTGCACCTCGACCCCCTCACCGATGCGATGGCTCACGAAGGTAACCGCCGCCTCCAGATTCTCCACGAGATCGATGGTGTGCAGGGTGGCCTCGCCGGGTCGCGCGAAGCGGCGCAGCCGCTCGATGATCTCGCGGGTGCGCTCGGTGCCGACGCGACAGCCGTCGAGCAGCCGATCCACGCGCCGCGCCAGGCGCTCGATCTCGGCCAGCGTCTCGGCGCGCGCGGCGGCGTCGCGGATGCGCTCGGCCTGCGTGCGTGCCACCGTCTCCAGCGCCTCGAGCGCCTCGCCGAGAACGCGCACGTTCGAGTACACGAAGCCCATCGGGTTGTTGATCTCGTGGGCGACCCCCGCGACCATCTCGCCCAGCGCCGCCATCTTGCCGGCGTGGACGAGCTGGTGCTGCGCCTCCTCCAGATCGGCCTTGGCGCGCCCGAGCGCCGCGTTGCTCTCGGCCAAGCTCGCGTTGCGCCGTTCCAGCTCGTCGAGGGTGGCGCGATTGGCGAGCCGCAGCCGGCGATGCTGCAGCGCGCGTCCGATCGCGATCAGCACCCGATCGAGCGGCACCAGCGGTTTCTCGATGAAGTCGTAGGCCCCCAGCCGGACCGCGGCGATCAGGTCGGGCATCGTCCCCTGACCCGAGACGATGATGCACGGCACGTCGGGCCATTGCCGTCCCACGCGCTCGAGCAGCTCGAGCCCCGACATGCGGGCCATGCGCAGATCGGTGAGCACCACGTCGATGGCCTCGGCGCCCAGCACCGCGAGCGCCTCGACGCCGTCGGCCGCGCCGCGCACCGCGAATCCCTCGTCCGTCAGGTAGTCGACGAGCGCCTCGCGGTTGGCCGCCTCGTCCTCGACGACCAGCACGTGCGCCGGCGTCACGTCGAGCCCTCGCCCAGCAAGCGCCGCACCTTCTGCGCCAGCGTCCCGAGCTCGTACGGCTTGACCAGCGTGTCCTCGGGACCGATCCCGATCGCACGCAGCGATCGGCCGGGCACGAAGTCGGGAGAGCCGGTGATGATGAGCAGCTTGGTGTCGGGAGCCAGCGCGCGCAGCTCGAGCGCGAGCTCCGTGCCGCTCATCCCGGGCATGCGCAGATCCAGGATGCAAAGCCCGAAGCGCTCGGCGCGCGCCAGCTCGATGGCCTCGGGTCCACCTGCCGCCGACACCACGCGGTACCCCTCGTCCTCGAGGAAATCGACCACCGCGTCGCGCACCGGTCGCTCGTCGTCCACCACCAGGATCCGCGTCTCGCTCATGTGGCCTCTCGCACGGGCAGCTCGATCACGAAGCGCGCGCCGCCCTCGGCGCCGTCCTCCACCCACATTCGCCCGCCGTGCCCCTCGGTCACGATCAGGTAGCTGATCGAGAGCCCGAGCCCGGTCCCTTCGCCGATGTCCTTGGTCGTGTAGAAGGGCTCGAAGATGTGCTCGCGCGCGGCTGCGGGGATGCCGGGGCCGTTGTCCTCGACCTCGATCCGCACCTGCTCGTCGCCGCCGCGCGCACGACAGCGCAAGCGGGGCAGGAACGCCGGCTCGGCCTGACGCCGCGCGAACAGCGCCTGCGCCGCGTTGTTCACCAGGTTGAGCAGCACCTGCTCGATGCGCTGGGTGTTGCAGCGGATGCGCGGCACGTCGCCCGCGACATCGACGGCGACGTCGATGTCGCGGAAGTCGTGGCGCTTCTCGAGGTCGAAGGCGGCCCGCGCCAGGAGCAGCGTGTTCTCGATCAACGCCCGCGGATCGGCCTCGACGTGCTTCTCGCCCCGCGCCGAGAAGTCGCCGAGCGTCTTCACGATGCCGTCGGCGCGCAGCCCGCACTCGCGGATCACCGACACGTAGTGCGGGATCTTCTGGGAATCGAGGAAGCGCTCGAACCGCTCGATGGCCTCCACCTCGAGTCCCGCTTCCAGCATGCGGCTGCGCGCCAGCGGCGAGCTGGGGTGGAGCCGCCGCTCCAGGTTGTGCAGGTTCCAGAGGATGCCGGCGAGCGGATTCTTGATCTCGTGGGCCATGTTGGCGGCCAAGCGGCCGATCATCGCCATCTTCTCGGCGTGCACCATCATCCGTTCGATCTGCTCCTCCGACGTCACGTCCTCGCTCGAGAGCACCACCCCGCCGGCCTCGCCGCTGGCGCCCAGCACGGGGAAGAGCGAGACGCGACGGATGCCGGTCTCGCCGCCGGCGAGCGCGTAGCTCTCGCGGGCGCCGCGGATCGGCTCGCCCTCGGCGAGCACCCGCGCGACGGCCTCGCGGTGCCGCGCCAGCTCGGGAACGCGCGCGAAGAGATCCGCGCCCACCATGTCGCGCCGGGACTGACCGGTCTGGCGCTCGGCGGCGTGGTTCCACTGCAGGACGCGGCCCTCTCGATCGATGACCATCACCGCTGCCGGGGTACTCTCGATCACGTTCTCGAGGGTGGTCTTGAGCCGGAGCGATTCCTCGAGCTGCGACGCGAGCTCGGCGCGGCTGCCACGCAGCGCGCGCACCATCTCGTTGAAGGCGCGCGCCACGCGGCCGATCTCGTCGGCGGGCCCCTCCGCGACCTCGGCGCGCAGATCGCCTTCGCCGGCGCGGCTCATCGCCTCGGCGAGATCGCTGAGCGGACGCGTCGCCCAGCCCAGGCCCCACAAGCACGCGGCGCTCACCACCACCGTGAGCGCCGCCGTGAGCACGTAGATGTCGCCGGGAAAGAGCGAGCTCGCGAACCGC
Source organism: bacterium (assembly GCA_046331705.1). Lineage (GTDB taxonomy): Bacteria > JADJOY01 > JADJOY01 > JADJOY01 > JADJOY01 > JADJOY01. The sequence goes on from JAXLQJ010000060.1 coordinate 30,726, forward strand.
CCGCGGGAGGGAGGCGTGGCGAGGAGCAGGCTCCAGCCGAGCGCGCGAATGCGGCGCGGCTCGAGCGCGGGAACCGTGAGCGCCACCACCCGGCCGTCGACGTTCCCCGCGCGCACCGCCGAGCCCGCATGCGCCGGCGCGAGGCGCGCGGCGAGACGCCCCGCATCGCGAGCCAGCGCGCCGAGCAGCGCGCGCGCGGCGTCGGCGCCCAGATCGCCGCCGCGGGTCGACAGGAACGGCGTGCCGGAGGCGTCCGCCAGCATCACGCTCACCGGCGCGTCGCGGCGCGCGCGCTCGAGCTCGGCGGCGATCGCGTCGCGCCCGAGATCGAGAACCAGCACGCCGATCTCGCTGGCCCGTGCGTCGGGCTCGCCGGCGTCGACGACGGTCGCGTAGCGCACGGCGTCCGCGGTCGGCTCGGCGGGAGTCTCTCGTCCCAGCTCGCCGGCATCCGATGCGCTGAGCAGCCGCGCTCCGGTGGCGACCAACCCGCGGGCGTAATCCGTGCCTTCTCCGCACGGCGGCGAGGGAACGCACTTGAGCACCGACACCGACCAGGGTTCCGCCGCCGCCGCGCGCCGCGCCGTGAGATAGGCCACCGCCCGATAGTGCGGCGCCTTGGCGCGGAAATCCGCCAGGAAGCGCTGCAGATCGCCCGAGCGCTCCGTGGCCTCGGCCTCGAGGTGGCTGCGCTCCCAGAAGATGGCGTCGTGGAAATCCGCGGCGCGCGAGAGCGTCAGCAGATCGCGCGACGGATCGTCGAGCAGCTTCTCGATGCCATCGAGCGTCTCCACCAGGATGAGCGACGCCTCGTTCTGGAAGCGCAGCGCCGACTCCCGGTCCGCGGTGCACTTGCTCATGAGCGCGAGACTCGAGAGCACCGCGGGAAAGATGCCCAGGTAGAGCTTCTGCCGCAGCGTGAGCGACGCGCGACCCGCGGCGCGGCCGGCGGTCGGGCTCATCGATAGCGCTCCTCGAGCGCTCGCACCCGTTCGTCGGGGATGCCGAGCTCGCGGGCGACCACCGGATCGATCACGACCTGCGGCTTCACCTCGATCGCCGGCAAGCGCGCGAGCGGCTCGCCAGCGAGGAAACGCGCCGCCAGCTCGCCGAGCGCGCGCCCGGTATCGACGGTGCGCAGGTTGAGCGCGACCAGCACCCCGTCCCGGACGATCTCGGCGCTGTGCACCATCAGCGCCACGTGCGAGCGCCGCGCCAGCGCGGCCAGCGCCGGCATGACCTGCCGGTTGATGAGCATCGAGTCGAGCGGCAGCCACAGCGCTTCCACGTCCTCGAGATAGCGAGTGACGCGGCCGGTCACCTCCGCCCGCGACTCGACCCGGATGGGCTCGATCCTGAGGCCGAGCGTGGCGGCGGCATCCTCCGCCTCGCGCAACGCGGTGGCGCTGTTGGCTGCCGTGTAGGGCACGCCGATCGCCCGCAATCCCGGCACCAGCGCCTTGAGCTCGCGAAGCTGGACCGCGACCGGCACCGTCTGCGGTACGCCGCGGATCGTGGGGCCGCCAAGCTCGCGCGGATCGAGCACCATCGCGTAGAGGATGGGCGTGCCCTCGAAGCGTTGCTGGGCGAACTCCGAGGCTCGAATGCCGAGCGTCAGGATGAGCGCCGGGTTCGCCGCGCGTACGGACTCGACGAAGGCGGACTCGTCGTCGCCGTCGCCGGGCAGCACGCGTTCCTCGGGGCGAAAGCCGAGCCGCGCGGCGACGCCGTCGAGAACCTCGTCGTAGAGCGCGAGCGCGCCGCTCTTGAGCGCGAGCACGCGCGGATGCGGCGCGACCGAGTCGGCGGCGTGCGCAGACACGCCCACCGCGAGCAGCGCGCACGCCCACGCGAGGCCGGCGGCGAAGCGCCGCGCCGCGCGTGCGCGCTCAGTACCGCAGCGTGATCTCACCCGTGAAGATCCGGTTGCCGCGGCCCCAGGCAGGAAGCGGCTCGTCGAGGAGGTTCCAGCCCGCGATCGCCACGTCGAGCGCGCACGGGATCGCTTCCCACGCGAGCCGCGCGTTGAGCATCCGCGTCTCCGGCACGGTGGTGAAGTCGCGCAAGCCGGGCACGAGATCGTCGAGGCGGATCTCGCGGCCCAGGAACGGGAACGCCGACGGCAACGTGTTGCGGACGTCGGAGGTGGCTTGGTAGAGGACGTTGAACGAGAAGCCACGCAGGAACGGCGCGGGAATCGCGCCCTTGCGGAAATCGAGCGTCAGCCCGACCGAGCCGCGATGACGACGGATCGTGTCGCCGAGCTCGGTGCCCGGGGCCCGGTTGGCCGCGTTCTGATCGTCGAACGGGTACGCGAGCCCGTAGGTCGCCGCGAGGCTCAACCAGTCGAGCGCGGCCCAGTCGAGCGCGTACTCGACGCCCACGACCGAGTAGCCGCCGTCGTAGGAGATGGGCAAGCCGAAGGTGAACGGGCTCGCGTCGCCGTCGTCGTCGAGGGTCGAGCCCGCGCCGGGCAGGTTCCGGACCCGCTCCCAGTACACCTCGGCGCTCGCCGAGAGCCGCGGACGGGGGAAACGCCCGCGCCAGCCGAGCTCGGCGGCCCACAGCTCGGGAGGCGGCGCATGGGGATCGCCGCGGACGCTCAGGCTCACCTCGCGCAACAGCGCGAGGTCGAACGGCGGTGTCGCGTTCGGTAGACCGAGCGGCGTGACCGGCAGCGCGCCGCCCAGCTCGTAGCTGGTGGGAAACGAGACGCCGCGCGCCACGCTGAGCCGGAAGCTCTGCTGCTCCTCGACGGGCTCCCACACGATGCTGCCGCTCGGCAGCAGCTCGAAACCTGCGGGGTGCAGGCCCTCGGCGCGCAAGCCACCGCGGATCGCGACGCTCTTGCCCAGCCGACACTCGTCCGAGAGGTAGCCTCCGACGGTGCGAATGGTCGGCTCCGCGGAGCGGGCCAGCACCTCGCCGCGACCCTCGGCCCAGCGGAACGAGGTCCCCACCAGCAGGTCCTGTGGGCAGCCGAGGTCGAGCTCGACCTCGTGACGCAGCTCGCTCGACAGGTTGTGCGAGCCGGTGAAGAGCCGGCCTTGCGGATCGACCGGATCGCGATCGGTGAGCGCCGCCTGATTCACGGCGCGGCCGGTGTATCCCTCCCACGACGCCTGCGCGGTGGTGGTGCCCGCGAACCAGTCGCGCTCGTGGCGAACCAGCACGCTGCCGTCGGTGATGTCGCGGCTCTCGATCGGCACGAACACGTAGCCGTCGTATTGCCCGGCGACGTAGCTCGCGATCGCCTCCCAGCGTCCGCCCGAGCCCCGATCCCACTCGGCACGCCACGAGCTCTTGAACAGATCCTCGCCGACGTCGTTGTGGTCGCCTTCGAGCTGCGCGACGAGCTTGCCTTCGGCGTTCTGGGTGTCGGGGCGCAGCTCGGCTTGGTACCCATAGCTCACCATGAGCTTGTTCGCGATCGGCCCCAGCTCGAAGCCCTGCACCGCGACACCGTCGCCGAGCGCCGTCGGTCCGCCGCCGCGCAGGTGCACGAGCGTGCCTTGCGCTCGCGACGGCGCACGCGTGGTGATGTCGATGAGCAGATTGAGGCCGCCCGATCCGTAGATGGCGGTATCCGGCCCGCGCACCACCTCGATGCGCTCGATGTCCTCGAGCGCCACCGGCATGGAGGCGAAGCTCGGCGTTCCGCCCAACGACTCGTCGCGCAGCGGGCGTCCATCGAGATAGACCTCGACGAAGGGCAGGAACGCGAGGATGCCGGTGCCAACGCCGCGCGCGTCGTCGATGTAGGTCTCGGCAAGGCTGCGCACCGTGAGCGTGAGCCCGGGGACGGTGCGGAAGAGCTCGCCGAGGTTGCGAGCTCCCGAAGCGGCGATGTCGTCGGCCGTGAGCACGGTCACGGCGGTGGGCGCGCGGAAGAGGCGCTCACGCCGGCGCGACGGCGCCCGCACGTAGTGGCGTTCCTCCTCGGACTTGAGCCAGCACTCGAGCTCGTCGAGGGGATCGCTCGAGGTCCCGCACGCGAGCTCGTCGCTCGCGCTCTCGGGCGCCGGGCACGACTCGGAAGCGCGCGCCGAACCGCCGCACACGCAGCCGACGGTCACTACCAGGAGCAGGGCGCTGGCCGCGGATCGTGGGCGCACGGTGGGTCGCTCGCCTCGGAGGAACGCGGGAGGCGGCGGATTATCTCACGGGCATTCGCGAAGTGAACCGGCGCGGGACGCGAGCGAGACGCGCGCGGATCAGACCGGGCAAAGACCGTGGACGCGACTCAGGAAGGCGGCGACGTCGAACGGCTTGTGGAAGCACGCACCGACGCCCTCGCACGCCAGCACCTCGTCGGAGACGTGGGGCCGGGCGGTGATCAGCGCCACCGCGACGCCCTCGGTGGCGTGGCGCTGGCGCAGGATTCGAAGCAGCGACATGCCGTCCATGTCCGGCATCATGAGGTCGAGAAGCAAGAGGTCGAAGCAGGCGCCGTCCGCGGCCCGCAGCGCGTCGCGGGCCCCGTACACCTTGACGACGTCGTAGCCGTCGTCGATCAGGATCTCTTCCAGCGCATCGGCCACGGGGCGATCGTCGTCGACCAGCAGCACCCGGGGGCGGGCGCGCTGCTCGGCGCGAGCCGAGCGCTCGGGGGGCGCCATCGAGGTCAGCGGGCGTGGTCCGCCCAGCCGGCGGAATCACGCCGCGAGGCCGCCGCGAGGAAGCCGTGGAGCGCTTCGTCGCGCACCTCGGCATCGGAATCGTCGAGGACGAGCGACAGCACGGGCACGGCCTCCTCGACGCGCTGGCTCAGGTCCGCCAGCGTCGCCACCGACCAGCGGCGCAGCTCGGGATCGCCGTGCTCGAGCGCGTCGCGCAGGAACGGGATGGCGTCGGGCCCCATCTCGGCGACGCGTCGGCGAGCATCCACGTCACCGCTCGCCGCGTTGCGAATGACTCGAGAGGCCTCGGCAACGCGAGGCCGGGCGCGATTCGTCCGATGGGTGAGCCAATCTGTCAGCTTCACGACGATCCCCCCTTGGCGAGGATGCTCAGCCCTCGCTCGCCTGCAGGGATTCGAAGCAAGGGACGAGCCAAGCAGTAACCGCGGGTTCACCAGCGCTTTCTCGAATGAAATCAGGGTGTCGCTGGGTGTCGACAGTACACAGCCGTAGCGCCCGCCAACGAGCGTACGCACTTCTGCCCGGCTGCCTCCGACAACTTGGCCAAGCATCGGCAAAACGAGCCGGTTCCTCGCCGGCGCGGACGAGGTCGCGCGCCCGCGTGAGACCGCGACCGCGAGGCTGCGCGGAGGCCCGTCCGAGCGCACCCGCGCGATCGGTCGCGAGCGAGCCGCAGACCTCGCCCGCGCGCTTCTGACGGGATTCTTGCGCGCGCTGCGGCGCGGCGTCAGGCGAGGTGCTTGCGCAGGAACTTGAGGGTGCGGTCCCACGCCTGCTTGGCGCAGACGGGATCGTGAACCTCGGGACGCGCTTCGTTCATGAAGGCGTGCTGCGCGTCGTAGCGGTGGATCTCGAACGTCACCGCCGCGTCGCGGAGCCCCTGCTCCAGCTCGTTCACCGCCCGCGGCGTGCACCAGCCGTCGTGATCGGCGAAATGTCCCTGAAACGGCACGCGCACGCTGCGAGGATCCGCGGCTTCCTCGGGCGGGATCCCGTAGAAGCACACGGCCGCATCGCACTCCGGCACGTGGACCGCGGCGATGAGCGTGATCGCGCCGCCCATGCAAAAGCCGGCCACGGCCACCTTCCCGCCGCCGCGCGCGAGGTGCTTCACCGCGCCGCGGACGTCCTGCTGCGCGGCCTCCACGAAGTCGAGCGCGCCCATGAGCTTGGCCGCTTCCGCGGAGTCGCGCGTGACCTTGCCGCGATAGAGGTCGGGGGCGAGCGCCCGATACCCCGCGGCGGCGAAGCGATCGGCCACCGCCTTGATCTGGTCTTGAAGCCCCCACCATTCCTGGACCACGACCACGCCCGGTGCGCCCTCGGCTCGCGCGGGCAACGCCAGGTAGCCCGTCGCTCGCGTTCCGTCCGGCCGCTGGAATTCGATCATCTCCCCCATCGCCCACTCCTCCGCGTCGCGAACCGTCGCGTTTTTTTTCGAGCATAGAGCGCGAGCGCCGCACCGAACAGCACGCTGTAACGGTGCGCTTGACAAATCTACTCACGAGTAGATAACGTGCTGCTCGTCATGGGACGACCCCGGCTCGCCGCCAACGACGTCGCCACCACCGAGCGCCTGCTGGAAGCGGCGCAAGCGGAGTTCGGGCGGATCGGGTTCGACGCGGCGCGGCTCGAGGACATCGCGCGCGCCGCGGGCATCAGCCGTCCGTCGCTGCTCTACCACTTCCGCTCGAAGGACGAGCTCTACGCGGCGGCGGTCAACGAGAGCTTCGCGCGGCTGGGCGCCGCGCTCACCGGCGCCATCGAGATGGAAGGCGACTTCCGCACACGCTTCGACGCCGTGGTCGAGCGATACCTCGCGTTCATCGACGGCAATCCCGAGCTGGTGCGGCTGATCCTGCGCGAGCTGCTCGACGGTCGCGGCCCCGGCCACCAGGTGCTGCTCACCGCCGGCCTACCGATCCTGGATCGCATCGAGCGTTTCGTGCGCGTCGACGGACGCGGGCTGGTGCGCAAGAAGCTGCCGCTGCGCGCGGCGCTGCTCGACATCGTGTCGGGCGCGGTGGTGCGCACGGCATCCGGCCCGCTGCGCGAGCCGCTGTGGGGCAAGACGGACCGCACGCTCGAGCTCGCGCACTCGCTGTTCTTCGAGAATCCCGCGTGAACCACGCGTCGCGACGAACACCCCACCCCAAGGAGCCCACATGCACCCGCTGCGCATGATCCAGAACCTGGCCTCGAACTCGGACAGCATCCGCGACGCGGTGCACATCCGAAACCCCAAGGTGCTCAAGGCGCTGCTCGGTCCGGCCACCCGCGGCTACGTGCTCCAGCGCGGGAAAGGGCAGCACTCCACCGACGTCGCCACGGGCTACGACGCGCATTTCGTGTGGGAGTACAGCCGCGATCACGCGGAGCTGGCGAAGCTCTTCGCCGCCGCCAAGGCCGGCCAGTGGAACTCCGACGAGGTGCTCGACTGGAAGACCGAGGTGGACCCCTTCGATCCGGCGCGCGAGCTCATCCCCGAAGCCCTGCTGCCGCTCTCGGACATCCCCGTCTACACCAAGCTGTCGGAGCGCGAGCGCGCCGAGCAGCGCTATGCGCTCCTCGCCTGGATGCTCAGCCAATTCCTCCACGGCGAGCAGGGGGCGCTCTTCGCCGCGTGCCAGGTGACCGAGGCGGTGCAGTGGATCGACGGCAAGCTCTACGGCTCCACGCAAGTCATGGACGAGGGCCGACACGTCGAGGTCTTCCACCGCTACCTCACCGAGAAGCTCGAGAAGTTCTACCCGATCAACGACAACCTCTACGTGCTGATCGACGCGCTCATGAGCGACTCGCGCTGGGACATCAAGTTCCTGGCGATGCAGATCATGGTCGAGGGGCTGGCGCTGGGCGCCTTCGGCACCATCCGCTCCGCCACCAAGGAGCCGCTCCTGAAGGAGCTGCTCAAGTTCGTGATCACGGACGAGGCCCGGCACGTGCACTACGGCGTGGTCGCGCTCGGCGACTACTACACCAAGGAGCTCGGCGACAAGGATCGTCGCGAGCGCGAGGACTGGGCCTTCGAGATGTCGGTGTTGATGCGCAATCGCTTCCTCGCCCACGAGTTCTACGACGAGTACTACGCCCATCGCATGAAGCGCTCCGAGTGGAACCGGATCGTCCTCGAGTCCGAGTTCATGGGTTTCTTCCGCAAGACCATGTTCAAGCGCATCGTCCCCAACCTGAAGCGCATCGGGCTCTTGAGCGACCGCATCCGCCCCGCGTACGCCGAGCTCGGCTTGCTCGAATGGGAGAACGAGAAGGCCGCGCCCGACCTCACCGCGAAAGACCTGCTCGAGGAGTGACGCGCGCTCCAGCGCCTCGAATGGCGCTCGCGCCGCGCGCGCCATTCGAAGATCGAACGCCTACGTCTCGATCCCGAACGGCCCGGGTGCTCGGAAACGCACCCGCGTGCCGTCCGCGGTCGAGAGACGCGCCAGGACTCCAGGACTTTCGGGCTCCGACCGGCTACGCCCCCACTCGGCACTCGAGTTGCGTCACGGGGGCTCGTTGCCGTCCGTGCCCGGTGCCCGGGCACGGCACCAACCGGTCAGCATTCGCACGGCGCGCGCCGTGCGCGGAGCCTCGACCATGGCGCAGTACGTGAGCCCCGATCCGATCCCCACCTCCGGAAGCTGCAACGCCGCGAACGAGATCACGAGCGACGCTCACGCGCAGCTTCGCGACTACGTGTGCAACCGGGTACGCATGCGCCCGAGCCTGAATCCGAGCGGCGCGGGCGTGAGCGCTCCCGCCGCCGGCGCCAAGCTCTTGAGCTTCCGGTGGCTCCTCGACATCGGCACTCCGTTCCTCCCGCCGGGTCCTCCACGACTCCTGCGTCCCGTGCTGACGCTCACCAGCAGCGAGGCCGAGTTCCGGCCGGCGCTCGATCCGAACATGAACGACCTGATCTACTACCAGAACGCCGGGGTCGACGCAGCCGGCGTTCCGATCTGGAAAGTGATCGAGGTCCCAGCGCCGCTGGCCGACTTCAGCGACACGACGGTGCCGTTCGTGCCCGACACGATTCGCATCCACGGCGAAGGCGCCCGCGGCGCACTGATCTTCGACCCAATGCGGCCATTCGGCGACGTGGACATCTGGGTCGAGGCACGCCCGAAAGCCGGCTACCGATCGATCTCGATCACCGCGGTGATCGAGTACAGCCTGGCGCTGGAAGCGAGCCGCGCCGAGACGCGGACCGTGTCCTTTTCCTGAGCGTCTTCGACGTGGCGATCCTCGCGCTCAAGTCGCGCGCGGCGATCACGATTCCGCGCGCGACTTGAGCGCGGCGACCATCGCGGCAAAGCCGGCGCGCAAGCCGGGACCGGTCTTCCACGGCAAGAGTGGAACCACCCAACCGTCGAAGCGCGCGACCTGGACGAGCCGCGTGCGATCGGCGGCGAGCGGCTCGATGCGGAAGGCGTGCTCGCCATCGAAGAGGCCTGGCACGAGGAGCTTCGCGGCCCACGCCAGCTCACGCTCGGGCACCAAGCGCACGACCACTGGCCGGAACTGCATCGCGCGTCCGCCAGGCGGCGCGAAGGTGACGTCGAGGGTGGCACCCACGGCGAGCGCGCCGCTGGCTCGGACCACGAACGGATTCCACTCGCGATAGGCCGCGAGGTCGGTGAGCACCGACCAAACCCGCGCGGCGCTGGCGTCGACGTCCGCGCCGTTTCGGATCACACGCATGGAGCGGGAATCTGGCTCGCCCAAGGGTCGCGCGCCTACCGACACCTACCGATCGGTAGGCTAGAGTTCCGGGCACACATCGCACCCCCCTACCACGCGGAGGGGAGGAGGACGCGTCACCATGCTCGGCAATCCCTTCACCGAAGAACACGAGATGTTCCGCAAGACCGTGCGCGACTTCGCCGAGAAGGAGTGCGCGCCGCACTCCGAGGACTGGGACGAGGCCGGCATCTTCCCCCGCGAGGTCTTCAAGCGCGCTGGCGAGCTGGGGCTGCTCGGGATCCGGGTCGACCCGAAGTGGGGCGGCAGCGGCCTCGACTGGTGGTACACGACCGCTTACGCCGAAGAGCTGGTGCGCACCACCAACGCCGGCGTGAACATGGCGCTCATGGTCCAGAGCGACATGGCCACGCCGATCATTGCCGAGATCGGCACCGACGAGCAGAAGGCCGAGTTCCTGGCGCCGGCGGTGGCGGGCGAGAAGATCGCGGCCCTCGGCGTCTCGGAGCCGGGCTGCGGCAGCGACGTGTCGAACATCAAGACCGTCGCCCGCAAGGTCGGCGACGACTACGTCATCAGCGGCCAGAAGCTCTGGATCACCAACGGCACCCGCGCCGACTTCATCACGCTCGCGGTGCGCACCGGCGGCGAGGGCTTCGGCGGGATCTCGCTGGTCACCTTCCCCACCGACGTGAAGGGCTTCTCGGTGTCGAAGAAGCTCAAGAAGATCGGCAACCTCTCGAGCGACACGGCGCTCTTGTACTTCGACGAGTGCAAGATCCCGCAGCGCTACGTGCTCGGCGAGGAGAATCAGGGCTTCTACCACATCATGACGAACTTCCAGGGCGAGCGTCTGATCGCCGCCATCGCCTGTGTTTCCGGCATGGAGAAGATGATCGCGGACTCGATCGAGTACGGGAACACCCGGGAAGCGTTCGGCAAGCCGATCATCAAGTTCCAGGTGTGGAAGCACAAATTCGTCGAGCACCTGACCGCCATCGAGGCCGCCAAACGCCTCACCTATCACGCCGTCGACCTCTACAACCGCGGCGAGACCTGCGTGAAGGAGATCTCGATGGCGAAGCTCTTCGCCGGCGATCTCGCCCAGCGCGTGGTCTACGACTGCCAGCAATTCCACGGCGGCTTCGGCTACACGACCGAGTACCACATCGGTCGCGCCTTCAAGGACGTCCGCCTCATCACCATCGGCGGCGGCACCAGCGAGATCATGAAGGAGATCATCTCCAAGCTCGTCGGGTTGTGAGCGTCCAGGGGAATACCCGCTCGCGTCCGTACAAGCGAAGCACCGAGCGGGCGTCGGCAGCAGGGCTCGCCGTGTTCGGGGTGCTGACGGCGACGGCGGGCGTCGTCAACGCGATCGTCTTCCGGGAATCCTTCGCGGACCGCTCGGTGCTCGGCGGCCTCATGCTGGGCTTCACCTGTGGTGGTGTGCTGGCCGGCACGGGAATCGTCGGCTGGCGGAAGCTCAGTCCCGAGAATGCCGCGCTGTTGGAACTGCCACAGGCCAAGTGGACCTGGAGTCCCGACGATCGGTGGCAGGGAAGAATGATCCAGCAGGATCGGCTGCACGAGTTCCCGAGCCGCTACGACTTCGGCGGATTGATGCTGCTGGCGCTCGCGCTGGCGCTCACCCCGTCCCTGGTGGTCGACCTGCTGCATGGGCGCCGCCCGCGCGCCTGGGTGTTCTGGCCGCTCGCGATCGTCGCCCTGATACCTGGCACGCTG
>JAXLQJ010000061.1:0-41795 GCA_046331705.1 bacterium
CTTCCGCTTCGTCCGCGAACATCCGCCCTCGGGAGGCGAAGAGATTGAGCAAGGTCGCGGGTCCGCACAGCGACCCGTTGCGCTGCCAGCGCAGCATCCGGCTGTATTCGCGGGCCACGGGCAGCGACCACGCCCGCTCCAGCAGCGCGGGGTCGCGGATGACGGCGTGAGCGATCGCCTCGGCAGGGACCTTGGGCGGACCTGAGACCAGGGGTGGGCCGCAGCCGGTCCACAGGGCGACGACCGCCAACACCTTCCACACGGATGGGCATCGCATGGCGCGCACTCTAGCCCTGAAGTGAGGCGAAGCGCCTGGGTCCGGACTCGGTGAGGTTTCTCGGGGAGCTTTCCGAGCCCCCGCGCCGCGAGAGATGCGGCTCTCGCGCGGCCCCACCCGAGCGGGCTCGCGCAGCTCGCCGTCGCGCCGCGGGCGCGTGAAGTCCTCGCGTGCGGATTCTCGTGGGATTCATCGACGCGCTCCGTTCAGGTCCAGCGCGTGCGAGCCGTGAGCCGATTGCCGGATTTCGCCACGGAGCCGACGGAGTGGCGCACGAGCGCAATCGCCACGTTCGGCCGGCAATGCGGCACCCGGTCCGGACCCACCGCGTTGTCGAGCTTGCCAACAGCGTCGGGTGACGGGACGTGGGGAATCACCACACCCCCCCCGCGCTCGTCGATTCCGCTCCAAATCTCATGATCTCAGGGCGTTGCGCCGGATCGCGGCGGAGCGCGCCAGCGCGGCGTCTGTGGGGATTTCCCACAGGCCTCGTGGGCAGGCCCCGACTCGGGGCGCCAGCACCGATCTTTTTATCAGCAATATCGAATACTTAAACGGGCAAACTCGATTTGGCGTGCGCCTTGCTCATGGCACATCCCCAAGCCGGGCGATGACAGCCCGGCCGTCGACCCGAGGAGGTTGCCATGACCGTCGCGCTCGTTCTCGCCATCTTCGCCGCGTTCATCACCATCGACGTGATCCGCAACGCGATCGTCTCCCGCAAGCGGGTTCCCGTCCGCGTTCCCGACGCCGAGCCGGTGCCCGTGCTCGCTCCCCTCGCGCCGATCTGGGTGGCGGGCTACCAGATGCCGGAGGAGCTCCACTACCACCGCGGTCATACCTGGGCCCAGGTGCTGCCGAACGGCCGCGCCCGGATCGGGCTCGACGACTTCGCGCGTCAGCTCGTCGGCCGCGCCACCGCCCTGCGGCTGCCCGAGCCTGGTGAGCGTGTTCGCCAGGGCGCCAACGCCTTCGGCGTGCGGGTCGGGCACCGTGCGGTTTCGTTGGTCGCTCCCCTCGATGGCCACGTGGTCGCCGTCAACCCAGCGCTCGCCGAGAACCCGGCGCTCGCGTCCGACGAGCCCTACGGCCGCGGCTGGCTGGTCGAGATCGAGCCCGCCGCCATCAAGCGTGGCCTCAACAACCTGCTCTCGGGCGGGCTCGCCCAGCGCTTCATGGAGCACGCACGCCAGCAGCTCGAGCTCGGTCTGATGGCGCTCTCCGGATCCGTGCTGCAGGACGGCGGCGTTCCGATCGCCGACTTCGCACGCGAGCTCTCCGACGAGGACTGGCAGCGGCTGACCCACGAGCTCTTGCTGGCCTGACGCACCGTACGGACCTCGACACTTCGGAGCAACGACCATGACCGCCCAACCCCACGGCTTGCTGATCGACACCACGCAATGTGTCGGTTGCGGCTCCTGCGTGAACGCCTGCCTCGAAGCTCACGGCGCCACCGGCGACGCGAGCGAGATCACCGGACTCTCGGCGAACGCCCGCACCGCGCTCGTCCAACACGAGGACGTGTGGCGCCGTCAGCTCTGCATGCACTGCGTGAACCCCTCGTGCGCGAGCGTGTGCCCCGTCGAAGCGCTGCGGAAGACCCCCGAAGGCCCGGTGGTCTACGACGAGAGCCGCTGCCTCGGCTGCCGCTACTGCATGCAGGCGTGCCCGTTCGGCGTGCCGACCTACCAGTGGCTGAGCGCCAAGCCGGCGGTGGTGAAGTGCGACTTCTGCGTCGATCGCCAAGCACGCGGCGAGCCCACCGCGTGTGCCGCGGCCTGCCCCGCGGGCGCCACCACGTTCGGCGTCCGGGAGGAGCTGATCCGCGAGGCGCACGAGCGCATCGACCAGAGCCCGGACGTCTATCAGCCCCACGTCTACGGCGAGCACGAGATCGGCGGCACCTCGGTGCTCTTCCTGTCGGCGGTCCCGTTCGAGAAGCTCGGGTTCCCGATGGGCCTCGGCGACGAGCCGCTGCCCGATCGCACCCGGCGGGCGCTGGCGCGCATCCCGGGCATCGTCACCGTGGGCGGCGCGCTGCTGTGGGGCGTGTGGTGGATCACCAATCGTCGCGAGGAGGTGGCGCTGGCGGAGGCCGAGCGTGAACGCGAACGCGCGGCGGCGCCGCCACCCGAGCCGCGTCGCCGCGGCCGCTTCCAGCTCACCTTCTGGCGCACCTTCTTCGTGCTGCTCGCCATCGCGGGCAGCGTGCTGGTGGGCATGCGCTACGGCGCCGGGCTCGGCTCGGTCACGAACCTGAGCGACCGCGTGCCGTGGGGACTCTGGGTGGGGTTCGACGTGCTGTGCGGCGTCGGTCTCGCCGCCGGCGGATTCACGATCACCGCCATGGTGCACCTCTTCCACGCCAAGCGCTTCGAGCCGATCGTGCGACCGACGGTGCTGACGGCGTTCCTCGGCTATCTGCTGGTGGTGGCGGCGTTGCTCCTCGACCTGGGACGGCCGTGGAACCTGTGGCATCCGCTGGTCATGTGGAATCCGCACTCGGTCATGTTCGAGGTGTCGTGGTGCGTGATGCTCTACACGACCGTGCTCAGCCTCGAGCTCTCGGGCATGGTCTTCGAGAAGCTCGGCTGGAAGCGCGCGCAGCGCTGGCAGCGCAGCGCCACGGTGCCGCTGGTGGTGACGGGCGTGCTGCTCTCGACGCTGCACCAGTCGTCGCTGGGCGCCGTGTACCTGATCGTCCCCGGCAAGCTGCACCCGCTCTGGTACAGCCCCAACCTGCCGTGGATCTTCTACGTCTCGTCGATCTGTGTCGGCCTCGCGATGGTGGTGGTCGAGTCGCGGTTCTCGTCGCGCGCCTTTGGACGCGAGCTCGAGGTGGAGCTGGTGAGCGAGATCGGCCGCATCCTGGTGGCGGTGCTGGCGGTCTACGCGGCGCTGCGCTTCTTCGACCTGACCTCGCGCGGCGTGCTGGTGCAAGCCTTCACCGGTAGCTACGAAGCGCGCATGTTCTGGGTGGAGATCGCGCTCGGGCTGTTGATCCCGTCGGCCTTGCTCAGCACGCCCGCCGGGCGCCGCAGCCCGCGCTTGCTCTACGCGGCGTGCTTGTCCGTGGTGCTGGGATTCGTCGCCAACCGGCTCAACGTGAGCATCACGGGGTTCGAGGGCCACGAGGGACACTACATCCCCGCGTGGTCGGAGATCCTGATCAGCGTGATGCTGGTCGGCGTCGGCTTCGCCGGCTTCGCCGCCGCGGCGCGCGTGCTGCCGGTGTTCGGCCCGATCGCCCGCGGTGAGCGCGCCGCCTCGGCAGCGGCGGGCGCGCCGCCGGCGCTGCCTCCGGCCGTCGGCGGAATGGTGTGACGACGGCTCGCGTTCTCGCAGCACGCTCGGCGCCGGCCCCCCAGAGCTCGGGGAGCCGGCGCCTTCGCCGCTGCCGCGCGCGGGCCGTCGCGGTCCCGAAGGCGCTGTCGCGCTCTCGGACCATCTGCTAACTCGTCAACCCGCTCGTCTCGGACATCCTCCCTGTCATGCCTCTCGCCACGCTTCGCGAAGCGCTCACCCGCCGGCTCGGCTTCCGGTTGGGTCTCTTCCTGGTGCTCGGCAGCGTCGCGATCCTGGGAGTGATCGGGGTGTGGAACGTGGCGCTCCACCGGCGCCAGCTCACCCATCTGGTCGAGGTGCAGGCCACCCAGCTCGCTGGCGTCGTGCGTCGCTCCACCCACGAGGCGATGCTGCGCAACGACTCCCGCGCCTTGCGCGGGATGGTGGATGCGCTGGCCAGTGAGAAGGACGTCCAGCGCATCCGGGTGTTCGACAAGCAAGGCCGCATCAGCATCTCGACCGAGCGCACCGAAGAGGGGCAGCCGGTCGACATGGACGCCGAGCAATGCGTCTCGTGCCACGGCGCGGGACGGCCCCTCGAGCGGCTGACGATCCGCGAGCGCACGCGGATCTTCGGCCCCGCGGGCCGCCGCGTGCTCGGCGTCATCGCACCCGTCCAGAACGAGCCGGCGTGCTCGAACGCCTCCTGCCACGCCCATCCGCCCGAGAAGACCATCCTCGGAGTGCTCGACGTGCAGCTCTCCCTCGACGAGGTCGACGCGAGCGTCGCCGCATCCGAGCGCCAGCTGGTGTTCGCGCTCTCGCTCACCGCGCTGCTGCTGCTCGGCCTGAGCGGCGTGGTCACGTGGCGCTTGGTGCTCAAGCCCGTCCACCAGCTCACCAGCGCGGCACCGCTGGTCGCGGCCGCGGACTTCTCGGTGCGCGTTCCTTCGCTGGGCCACGACGAGATCGGCAAGCTCGTCGACGCCTGGAACGCGATGGTCGAGGACCTGGGCGAGACGCATGCGCGCCTCGCCGACGCGAATCGCACGCTCGAGGAACGGATCGCGGCGAAGACCCAGGCGCTCGAGAAAGCGCATCGCCAGATGGTGCTGGTGGAGAAGATGGCGTCGCTCGGCAAGCTCGCGGCGGTGGTCGCCCACGAGATCAACAATCCGCTCGCCGGCGTGGTGACCTACGCGCGGCTCCTGCGCCGGCGGCACGGCGAGGACCCCGTCGCGGCGAGCAAGCTCGCGGGGCCCGACACCGAGCGGATCCTGGAGCTGATCGAGAGCGAGACCGTGCGCTGCGGCAACATCGTGCGCAACCTCCTGCTCTTCAGCCGCGCGCCGACCGCCCACTTCGCGTCGGCCGACGTCAAGCAGCTGCTCGAGCGTTGCGCGCTTCTGGTCGGACATCGCCTCGAGCTGCAGGAGCTCACGCTCGAGACGCGGATCGCGCCGGAGCTGCCGGCGATCGTGTGCGATGCGGCGCAATGCCAGCAGGTGATGCTGGCGTTGCTCATGAATGCCATCGACGCCACGCCACCGGGCGGGCGCATCACGCTCGCCGCGGCCCCGCGGGGAGATGGCGGCGTGCGCCTCGAGGTGGCCGATACCGGCCGCGGGATCCCGCCCGAGGTGCTGCCGCGGATCTTCGAGCCGTTCTTCACCACCAAGGAAGCGGGCGCGGGAGTGGGCCTCGGCCTGGCGGTGGTGTACGGAATCGTGGAACGGCACCACGGCCTGATCGACGTGGTCTCGGCGCCCGGCGAAGGAGCTAAGTTCATCGTCGAGCTACCCGCCGATCCGCGCGCGGCGCCCTCTCCCGACCCATCCCCGAAGGCGTGAGAGCCATGAGCGAGACCGACCGACGCCGTCCCCCTTCGATCCTGATCGTCGACGACGAGACCATCGTCCGGCAGTCGCTCGCGGACTGGTTCCGCCAGGACGGTTACGACGTGCAGACCGCGCAGAACGGCAAGGAAGCGCTGCGGCTGCTCGCGGATCGCCCCGCCGACATCGCGTTCGTCGACATCAAGATGCCCGGGATGGATGGCCTCACGTTGCAGGGCCGCCTGGCGGAGGCACAGCCGGATCTCACGGTCATCGTGATGACGGCGTACGCGTCCGTGGAATCGGCGGTGACCGCGCTCAAGGCGGGGGCGTACGACTACATCACCAAGCCGTTCGATCCCGAGGAGCTCTCGCTCCTGGTGCGGCGCGCTGCCGAGCACCGCTCGCTGCGCACCGAGAACCAGCGCTTGAAGGAGCAGCTCGAGGCGGTGGTGTCGCCGGCGCCGATCGTGAGCCGCTCGGCGGCGATGGCGCGGGTGAAGGAGATGATCGCGGCGGTGGCCGAGTCGGACGCCACCGTGCTGGTGCGCGGCGAGTCGGGAACGGGCAAGGAGCTGATCGCGCGGGCGATCCATGCGCGCTCGGCGCGCCGCTACGGGCCGCTGGTGGTCGTGAACTGCGGCGCGCTCGCCGAAGGGGTGCTCGAGAGCGAGCTCTTCGGTCACGAGAAGGGGGCGTTCACGGGCGCGCAGCACCGTCACAAGGGCAAGTTCGAGCTCGCCGACGGCGGCACGATCTTCCTGGACGAGATCGGCACGGTCTCGCCGCGGATGCAGGTCGAGCTGCTGCGCGTCCTCGAGGAGAAGACGGTGACCCGCGTGGGTGGCCAGCAGCCGGTCGCGCTCGACTTCCGGGTGATCGCCGCGACCAATCAGGACCTCGACGCGATGGTGAAGGCCGGCCAGCTCCGCGAGGACCTCTACTGGCGATTGCACGTGTTCGTGATCGAGATCCCGCGGCTCGCCGAGCGACGCGAGGACGTGGTGCCGCTCGCCGAGCATTTCGTGGATCACTACGCGCGCGCCATGAACCGCGGGCCGGTGAAGCTCTCGGCGGCGGCGCGCGAGGCGCTCGAGAGCTACGACTGGCCGGGAAACGTGCGCGAGCTGCAAAACGCCATCGAGCGCGCGCTGGTGCTCGGCGGCTCGCCCGAGATCCAGATCGAGGCGCTGCCGCTGCGCGTGCTCGGCACCCGCACCGAGGGCGAGCACCGCTCGCTCGCCGAGGTGGAGAAGGAGCACATCCTGCGGGTGCTCGCGGAATGCGACTGGAACATCTCTCGTTCGGCACGCGTTCTCGAGATCGATCGCGGCACGCTCTACGACAAGATCAACCGCTACGAGCTCAAGGCTCCCAGCGCGTCGGGTCGGGGCGGCTGAGCCGGCGCGTCCCGCGCCGACGGCGAGACGCGCGCTCGTGGACCGCGTCGAGCCAGCATCTCCGCAGCACGAGTCGGCCACGGCCATTCAGCGCGTGAGCCTGGTTCCGGTCGCGCTACCGATCGAGACCGCGCAACGACTCGCTTCGCTCCTCAGCCGCCGGGTCGCCGTCCCGTGCGAGGTGAGCCCTCGTGCCGAGGTCGAGCCACCGCCCCGGCTGGGGACGCGGGCCCAGCACGACGCCGACGCGTTGCTGCGCGGGCTGGGCGCGCTCGCCATCCCGGCGCGGACGGTGGTGGTGGGCGTCACGGCGCTCGATCTCGCGATCCCGGTGTTCACCCACGTGTTCGGGCGCGCCATGCTGGGCGGACCAGCGGCGCTGATCTCGCTCGCGCGGCTCGGCCCCGAGTTCTACGGCGCGCCGCCCGATCCCACGCTCACCCTCGAACGCGGCGTCACCGAGATCCTCCACGAGCTCGGTCACGTCGCGGGGCTCGACCATTGCGCCGACCGAGGCTGCATCATGAGCTTCGTGCCGAACGTCGAAAGCCTGGACCTGCGCGGTCGCGGCTTCTGCGTGCGCTGCGCCGAGCGCACCGCGGCGCGCGTCCCCCTCGCCCACGCGCCGGGCGCGCCGTGACCGCCTGTCCCACGCACGGTCGTACGGCCGCGCGCATGGCATCCTGAGCTCCCCGTGACCGCCGCCCCATCGCCCTTGCCGCCCCGTCGCGACCGCGAGTACCGCACCATCGCGGCGCTCATCGAGCGCTTCTGCCGCGATCATCACGCGCCCGCCGCATCGCTCTGCGACGAGTGCGCGACCCTCACGAGCTACGCACGCAAGCGACTCGAACGCTGCCCGTACGGCGACGAGAAGCCGACCTGCGTCCACTGCCCGATCCACTGCTACCAGCCCCGGATTCGCGAGCAGATCCGCGACGTGATGCGCTACGCGGGGCCACGGCTGCTGATCCAGCATCCGATCCTCGCGGTGCGGCACTGGCTCGACGAGCGCAAACCCTTGCCCGAGCGTCCCCGGCGCGCGGGGACCCCCGAGCGCTCCTGACGCATCGCGTGCAGCGGCGGAAGCGGACGCGGCAAGAGTGCCGCGTCCGATCCTCGCCTCGACCCAGCGCTCGCGGCGCGCTCGGCGCCGGCTATCTCACCGGCGCCATCAGATGCTGATACGGAGTCCCGGCCCACATCACGTACGGCACGCTCGTGTCCGGATCGGCGCTCTTGGGATAGCCGTCGTAGAAGGAGGGATCGGCGCCGACGATCATCACGTGCGGCCCGGTCTTGATCCAATGATTGGATTCCGTCGGCTGGGTCGCGTAGGGATCGGTATTGCTGGCGTCGGTGCCGCCCGCGAGCATGTACATGAAGCCGACCTTGCCGGCTGGCGGTGGCTGATGGCTCATCCACGCGTGGACCCACTCGCTCGAGTTGGCGTCGAAGCACATCGGGTCGGGTCCGGGGGTCGCGGGGCTGTCCGGCATGCAGGTGAAGCCGTTGGTCCCGGGCTTCAGGGTGCGCATCGTGCCGTCGGCCTCCATGGAAACGATGGTGGCGTTCTTGGCGACGTTCGCCGGCGCGGCGGCCATGGCACTCGCGATGAGCTGCTTGTCGGTGGGCTTCGCCGCCGCCTTCTCGGCGGCCGAGCTCGGCGCCGCCGCCAGGACGGTCACCGCGGCGATGAGGGAGATCAGGGCGTGCTTCGTCTGCATCGAGCTCCTCCTTCCGCCCGCTTGGGGCGCTTGGGGATGGGATCGTTCAGAACAGCGCTGCGCCTGCCCGCACGGTAGCCAAGCCGCCGCCTGCGGCCGAGAACGACGCCAGCGACGAATGGCCACGCCCCCGGATACCCGCGGCCCGAGCCGAGCCGCGCACCCGGCGCGGGGACAGCCGCTCGCCGTCGCGGCCGCGGCCGAGGCTCAATCCGGGTAGAGCGACCGAATGCGCTCGGCGTCGAACCCGCCCACGGTCGGCGCGGTGAACGCCTCGAAGACCTTGCTGTCGTCGCGCGGGTCGAGCTCGGCGATCCGCGTGCGGAGGCCCACGGCCAGCGGGTCGAAGACCAGGATGTTGCCGTTGCCCAGCCCGTCGCAATCGCCCGCCACGAGCGAGAACGCCGGCGGGTGAAGGTCGGGATCGATGAAGTCCCAGACCTGACGCGCGGTGCGGTGCTCGGGATCGATGCGATAGCGCACGCAGCGGCTCCGCAGGGTGTCGATGGCGTTGTCGTAGACGAGGATGTCGCCGTCGGGGAGCTCCTCGACGTCGTGTTGTCGCGCCGGCAGGCGGCCGCCCGGCTCGAGCGCGAGAAACGGCCAGTCGTCGTCCTCGTGGGTGCGCGGATCGTCGCTGCCGAGCACCCAGCGCAGCTTGCCGTCGGCGAGCCCCATCTCGAACACCATGCGCTGGTCGAGCGCGCTCAGGAGCACGCTGTCGCGCTTCGGCACGTACGTCACGTTGTTCAAGTGGCACCAGCCGCGCACCAGCGACGAGCCGGGGTACCAGTGGTTCCAGTACGGGAAGAGCGCGTCGAGGCGGATTCGGTGCGGCGCCAGCACGTCGAGCATCGCCCAGCGGCGAGCGACGTGCCCGGCGCCATCCAGCTCGACCAGCGAATCGGCGACCAGCTCGAGCGTGTTGGGCCCGGGCGGATCTCCGGGCGGGAACCCCGAGACCGGCACCAGCTCGGACGTCTGGGCGAGCAGATGGCCATCGGGCAGCACGTCGAAGTCGTGGTGGAGCATCTCGAGCCCGAGGGCCGCGGCGGCGTATTCGCGCACCAGGCGGCCGCGCAGGTCGATCTCCACGATGCGCTCCCACTCGGTGCCCGCCACGTACGCGATGTTGCCGCTGGCGAGGCGCTGGACGTGGGTGACGATCACCGGCGGCTCGGGTCGGTGGTACCAGACCGGCACCCCAGCCGCGTCGTAAGCAGCGATCCAGCCGGGATCCAGACCGCTCAAGCCCACGAGCGTGACCCCGGGCTCCATCCGCTCGGGCTGACTCACCCGCACGTCCAGCGTGGGAAACCCGGCGGGCAAGGGCTCGGTCGTGAAGCTCAGCGAGCGGTCCGGCACCACGCCCTCGCCCGCCAGCACCAGCTCGTAGCGAGTCTCGGGGGCGAGGCCGAGAAGCAATACCTCGTGCGAGGTGCCAGGGCTCGCCGTGAGCGTGCCCGACTCGGGGACCGTCCAGGTGCCGCTCGGACCCACCACCGAAACGCGCGGGCGGACGGCGCGCGCGGTCTGGAACGAGACCAGGGCGCTCTGCCTGTTCACTGGCTCGAGCGCCACGCGCGCGGCGCTCACGGCGATCGTGGGGCCGCCCTCCGCACCGCATCCACTCGCCGCGAGCCACGCACCGGCCAGCGCCGCGGCGAGCACCGCGCGCGCGTGCCCTCGGGCGCCCCGGCTTCGCGGCGCGCTGGACCCGCTCACATGAAGCGCAGCGGCGGGTTCTCGCGAGCGAGGATCCCCTGCAAACGCTCGCGCACCCGCTCGTCGGTCTGCTCGCTCTCGGGAAGGATCCAGAAGCGATCCCGGCGGATGCCGTCGATGGCGAGCTCTGCGACCTCGGCGGGCTCGGTCACCGCGAACTCGAGGCCCGCCGACTCGATCATGCCGCGGATGTCTTCCAGCGTGGGCGGCGGCGAGTCCGCCGGCTTCTCGTCCGGGAAGTCGGCGGGACGATTGCGGTAGGCCGTGAAGATGTTGGTGCGCACCAGGTGCGGCCCGGGGAACAGCACTCCCGCCTTCACGGGCGCCCCGGACATCGAGAGCTGCGCGTGCAGCACCTCGGCCACACACGTGACCGCGGCCTTGGCCGCCGCGTAGATCGGCGTGGTGGGCAGCGGAAAGAGACCGCCGTTGCCCGACGAGGTACAGATCACGTGCGCCTCTTCGTCGCGTTGCAGCAGGATCGGCACGAACGCCTTGATGCCGTTGAGCACGCCGAAGAGGTTGACGTCGAGCACCCAGCGCCAATCGGTCTCGGGAGAATCCCAGATCATCGAGCGTGTCTCGTCGGTCCCGACGCCCGCGTTCAGGAAGACCAGCTGGACGCCGCCGTAGGTCTCGAGCGTCTTGGCGGCGAGCGCCTTCACGGCGTCGAGCTTGCGCACGTCGGTGACCACACCGATCACCTCGTGACCGCGGGCGCGCATCTCGCTCACCGACGCATCGAGCGCCTTCGGCTCGACGTCGGCGAGCACGATCTTGACGTGCTCGCGCGCCAAGCGATCGGCGATGGCGCGGCCGATGCCGCTCGCTCCACCGGTGATGACCGCGACCTTGCCGGCAAAGTCCTTCATGCCGCCTGCTCCGACGCGAGCGCGACCTCGAGACCGGGGAACATCGGATCGTCGTAGCGCTGGTGGATGAAGGGCGCCAGCCACTCTCCCGGCACCGAGCGCAGCACGGCGCCGCTCGATTCGACGTCGCTCACCTCGAGCTCGAGCGTCACGAGCTTGCGCACCGGCAGGTCCGCCACCGGATCGAAGGGCGAATCCGACAGCAGCACCTCGCCGTCCAGGACCTCCGTGCTCGCCATCACCAGCTTCCATTCGAGACGGCAGAGCAACGGATCACCGTCGAAACCTTGCGCCGGCGGCGGCGCCGGGAGCGCCTTGAAGGTGTAGGCGCGATCGACGCGATTCGCCGGCTTGCCACGACGCACGGCGCGTCCGCGCAGCTCGAGGTACGGGATGCCCATGCGGCTGATGCGGCCCACGTGGAACCCGTGCTCCTCGCCGAGCGTGATCTCGGCGAGCTTCTTGGGCTCGCCGTAGATCTCGCGTCCGCCCACGACGGCGGCCTCCGTGGTCATGGGCATGGTGAGCGGGTAGAGGCCCTCGACGCCCTCGTAGCTGCACGTCACGCCGAAGGTCCCGGCGCCGAGCGGAAACGTCATGTCGCCCGGCAGATGGATGGTCACGTCGCTCACGATCGCGTGGACCTCGGGCCGTGCAGCGGGCGCGAGCGGGCGCGGCAGCACCGCCGCGATCAGCTCGGGGTCGGTCTCGTAGATGGCGCGGATCGAGCGCACCTCGCTGCGGAGGTAGCCGGGTCCCGCCGCGCGCGCCTCGGCGAGCTGCTGGGCGGATTTCGCGTAACGCAGTCGTGCCATGGATCGGTGCTCCTCGATGCGATGGGTGAAGGGGCGCGATGGTAACCCCGGAAGGGCTCAGCCCGCGAGCGCGGTGGGTGCGTCCGTCGGCAGCGAGAGATCCTCGGGGCGCGGGCCAATGCGCGCGACCAGTGGAGCCAACGCCTCGACGTCGAAGCCGTAGACGTTCGCTGCGGTGCCCCCGAGCATCTTGCGCACGTCCTCGTCGGGGATGTCGTGGAAGGACTCGGACATGAACTTCCGCGTGTACGGCCACGCCCCTTCGGGGTGCGGGTAATCGCTGCCCCACATCATCCGGTCGACGCCGATGAGGTGCCGCATCTCGACGTCGACGCGGCTCGTGACCGAGGCGCCCACGAAGCAGTTGCGATCGAAGTACTCGCTCGGCTTCATCTTCATCTCGCTGCGATAAGGCGCGAGCTTGGCGGTGAAGTGGTTCGCCTCGAAGCGCTGATCCATGAGGGCCTTGAGCTCGGGCACCCAGGACGCGCCCAGCTCGGTGATGACGAACTTGAGCTTGGGGTGACGCTCGAAGACGCCGCTCCAGATCAGGAACCACGCCGGGCGGGTCGACCACCACGCCACCTCGGTGATGAAGATGCCGATGCAGCCGGGGTGGTCGCCGTAATCCTCGGTGGGCGCGGCGCCGCCGTGGATGTTGACCGGCATGTCGAGCTCTTCGCAGAGCGACCACACGGGCTCGTAGACCGGCGAGTGGTAAGGCTCGTGCTTGCCCCACATCGGGCCGATGAAGACCCCGCGCAGCCCGTGGGCGTGCGCCCAGCGGA
This sequence comes from bacterium, assembly GCA_046331705.1. Taxonomy (GTDB): domain Bacteria; phylum JADJOY01; class JADJOY01; order JADJOY01; family JADJOY01; genus JADJOY01. The sequence continues at coordinate 12,728 of JAXLQJ010000061.1, forward strand.
TCTCCTCGACGGCGCGCACGGGATCGTGCGCCATCGGGATCACCGCCATCCCCGCGCGGCGCTTGGGCGACTGCTGACAGAACTCGGAGATCCAGCGGTTGTGGGCCTTCGCGCCGGCCCAGATCAGCTCGCTCGGGACCTCGGGGGGCAACGTGAGCCCGGCGCCGAAGGGCGGCAGGTTCCCGTCGTTGACCCCGTCCGGGAAGATCACCTCGCCGGCGATCCCGTCGGCGTCGAGCTGGCGGGTGCGCTCGTCGGAATCCCAGGCACCCTTCCAGCCGTCGCCGGTGTCGCGCCGCCACGCCGCCTTGAACTCGTCGGGCATGAACTTGCGCGTCAGCCGCTCGACCTCCTGCTCCTGGATCGGCAGCGCCGCGTCGAACATCTCGCGGAACTCCGGGTCCACGTAGTCGCGATAACGCGCGCCCGGCAACCCGGCGTGGCAATCGGAGGAGATGACGAGGTAGCGATCGGTCTTGCTCATGCGTGGCCCTCCGCTTCCCGATGCTCGAGGGGCTGCGCGAGCGTGCGGTCTCGCGCTGCCGCTGCAGGCGCCGCCGCGTTCGGCCGCTGCGCGGCCTCGGTCACGGGACGCGAGTAGAACTGACGCACCCACTTCCGGAACTCGGCCAGCTCGCGATCGGCCTTGCAGAGCACCGGATCGGGCCGATGGATCTTGTTCTCCCAGATCGGGATGTCTTGCTTCACGCCTTCGATCGCCCACGGCAGGAACTCGGCGCCCACCGTGTCCGCGAGGTCCTCGCCCACGGTGATGAGCCAGCGCGAGACGCAGCGGTGCGCGTCGATGGGGCTGGTCGAGGTGTACATGAGCAGGCCCTTCTCGCCGAAGCCCATCATGCGCACCGAGGTGAGGCCGAGCCCCCAGGTGTCGCGCTCCAGATCCACCGTGAACTTGCCGTAGGGCGTGTCGTTGGTGTGCTTGCTGCGCACCCGCAGGAACCGCCCGCCTTCGCCGTACGAGATCTCCACCTCGTCCTCGGGCGGGCCGTGGTGCACGTAGAGGAAGTGCTGAGGATCGAGGTTGTTCTCGGCCATGTCCTGCATGTGCACGCCGACCTCGACCTCGTGGATGATCGGCTCGGTCCAGCCTTCCCCGCCGATCTCGCTCAGCTCCGGCACGTCCCAGGACGGCGGCTCGTCCTCGGCGTGCCGCCAGACCAGGATCATGCGGTTGCGCTCGATCACCGGCCACGACTTCTGGCGGGCCCGCGGCGGGATCGAATCGCAGTAGGGGATCGACTCGCACTGGCCGCTCGCCCCGAACTCCCAGCCGTGGAACGGACAGCGAATGCGCTCGCCGAGCACCCGACCACCCTGCCCCAGATGGGCGCCCAGGTGCGCGCAGTACGCGTTCAGCACCACCGGCTTGCCGGCGCGTGTACGAAAGACGACCAGGTCCTCGCCGAAGTAGTGGATCTTCCTCACCTCGCCCGGCACCAGGTCCTTCGACCAGCCGACGCAAAACCAGCCGTTGGGCAAGGGCAACGCGGTGTCGTGATTGACCGGCAGCTTCAACGGTGCCTCCTGGCTCGCGACGTCGACCGGGCGCGAATGCCGGTGACCACGGTGACGATCCTAGGCGCTCGTGTCTCCGCGAGGCGAGGACCGCCGAGGCCAATCACCGGACAGAAGCGGCCACCCCTGACGGCGGCCCTCAGCCGTTCCTTCCCAGCGCGAGGCGGGAGGGGATCCAGAGCGCGCGGGTGTCTCCACCCGGGTCCGCCACCACCGACGTCGTGACCGTGGGTCCGTCCGCGTCGAACACCATCGTGGGACGGAGCGCCGTGTCGTAGGGCGGCCACGACAGACCGCCGCGGACGCTCGGATCGCCGGTCCGCGCGAACGCGATCCACGCGTCCATCATCTGGTCCACGAGCGCGCGCGGCGCCGACTCGCCCCCGGGGCCGTAGCAGCCCGGCCAGCCGTCGGGCGTACCGAGCGTGAAGCCCACCTCGGCGGCGTGGCGTGCGCCCATGTCGATGCCGGGGTGATCCGGGCTCGGCGGCACCCAGTCGAAGCGGTAGACGAAGACGTGGCCAGGCTCGAACGCGAGCTGGGACTCGGCGAGGTGCAGGATCGGCAAGCGGAAGAGTGCGTCCGTCCCGATCGCCATCGAGATCAGATTGGGCGGCAGCCCGGGGTTGGACCGCTGATACGCGTCGACGGCGTCGGCGGCGCTCACGCCTTCGGCCAACGCGTTGGTGAGGAGCTCGAGGAGCGCGATCGGGATCGCCGGCACGAAGAGCGGGGACTGGAGGAACGAGATGCGGGGCAACCAGCCGCGCGCCTCGTCACGCGTGGTGCCGGTGAGCACCGGCACGTGCGCCGCGGAACCCAGCTCGACGGCGCGCATCGGCGCCACCGGGAACACCACGCCATCGAACGTGGGACCGAAGCTGCCGTCGCCAAGCGCGGCCTGTGCGGCGAGGAGATCCGCGACCGGCGCGTCTCGAAGCTGACGTTCGTCGTCGAGCCCGAGCGCCGCCGCCAGCTCGCCGGTGACCGCTCGCGCGGCCTGCCAGGGCCGGATCAGCGATGCGACGTTGGCTTGCACGATCGCCTTGTGGATCAGCTCGCTCCCGCCGGGCAAGCCCAGCAGCGCTGCCACCGCCATCCCACCCGCCGACTGACCGAAGAGCGTCACGTTGCCGGGATCGCCGCCGAACGACGCGATGTGGTCGCGCACCCAGGTGAGCGCCAGGCGCTCGTCGAGGATCGCGGCGTTGCCGCTGCCTTCGACACCCTCGAGCTGGGTGAAGCCGAGCGCTCCCAGCCGGTACTCGATCGAGACCACCACCAGCTGGCCGCGGGCCGCGAGGCGCGCTCCCGAATAGAACGGGTCCTCGGTGCCCTCGTACGCGAAGGCGCCGCCGTGCACCCACACCATCACCGGCCGATGGCCGTCGTCCGCGGAGGGCGTCCAGACGTTGAGATGGAGACAGTCCTCGTCCTGACGCGTGTAGACGTAGCCGAACTCCTCGGGCGGCTGCGGGCAGGCCGGCCCGAAGGACGTGGCGTCGACCCGCGCCGGCCACGACTGCACGGCGAGCGGCGGCGCGAAGCGACGAGCGCCGACAGGCGGCTCGGCATACGGCAGGCCCAGAAACGCCGCCACACCCTCGGTCGTCACGAATCCTTGCGCCGTGCCGAGCGAGGTGACGGCCGTCGTGTTCGGCGCCCCAGGGATGCCCGGCGCGGACGCGCCGCTGGCGCAGGCGGCAACGAGCGTCAGCACGCAACACGCGATCCATCGCCGAGCACGCAGGTCGTCGGCCCGTGGCGAGGGCACTCGCTCGCGAAGACCCGAGCCGCGAGCCATCCACGTCGCAACGGCAGCCCGCCACCCGCGGGCCGAGGTGCTGCCGCTCGGGCGCCCCGCCCAACGATGGATGCGTCGGGGATGCGCCGTCCCGCGTGCCGGAACCCGGTGAATCATCTCGCGCACCCTTCGCACCCTTCGCACCCTGCGCACATCGTCGGCGCTGCGGGTTTCCCTTTGGCGTTCACTGCTGACCTCGCTGGGCGGATCGTCGGTGCGGGCACCGTCGTCGATCGCGCATGTCGTACGCGGGAGCCAGCGGAGCCGCGTCGTTTCGCGCCGCGAGCTCGTCGAACCACGTGAGGCCGTCACCGGGCGGGTTGGCGAGCGCGTCGGAAAGTCTAGGAACGCGCGCCCGCGGCGACGAGGACCGAAGCGGCCAATCATGGAACGCGAACGGACAGCCTTGACGCGCCGGTGCGAGCTTCGAGAGCTTTAGGCGAGTGATGGACTGGAACCGTCCCCGCCCCGGCCGCACGGCACGCCTGATGGCGCGGATCGCGCTGCCCATCGTCGCACAGCTCGAGCTCGCGGGCGCGGACGTGGACGCGGTGCTGGCGGCGGCGGGATTGCGGCGAGCGCAGCTCGAGGATCCCGACGGGCGGATCGATCACGAGCATTGGGTGGCGCTGCTCGAGATCGGCGCGATGGCCACCCACGACCCCTGCTTCGGCGTGCACGCCGCCGAGCAGCTGTCGAGACGCAGCTACGCGCTTCCGGCGCTGCTCATCCAGAGCCAGCCCACCCTCGAGGAAGGCCTCGCGCGGCTGGACCGCTACTTCCACATCGTCCACGAGGGCATGGTGCTGAGCCTGCTCATCGACGGCGGCATCGGCTGCTACCGGATCGATTTCCTGCCCGGCCTCGCCTACCCTCGCATCCTGGCGGAACACATGGTTGCGATCGGCTCGGTGCTGGGAGTCCAATTCCTCGGCAACGACTGTCCTCGTCCGCGCGAGGCCCGTTTCGCCCACACCGCGCCTGCCGACACCTCCGAGCACGAGCGCGTGATTCGCGGACCGGTGCGGTTCGGCAGCGAGCACACGGAGATCGTCTTCGATCTGGGCACGCTGCGCATGCCGCTCGACAGCGCCAACACCCACCTCGGCGCGATCCTCGAGGACGAAGCGCGCCGCATCGCCCAGCGCCTGCCCGCCACCTCCACCCTGGCGGGACGCTGTGTCGCGTGGATCCGCAGCGAGGTGCACGCCGGTCGCGAGCCACGCATCACCTCCATGGCCGACGAGCTGCACGTGGGCGAGCGCACCTTGCGGCGACGTCTCGAAGGCGAAGGGACGAGCGTGCGCGCCCTGGTCGACGAGGTGCGCGGCGAGATGGCGCGGGCCCACGTCGCGTCGGGTCGCCTTTCCCTCGACGAGATCGCGCTCTTGCTCGGCTTTTCCGAGGCCGCGGCGTTTCGGCGCGCGTTCAAGCGCTGGACGGGTGTGAGCCCGAGCGAGTACCGGCGCGAGGCGGGCCCATGATCCCCCCGGACGCGGGCCGATTCCCCGCCCTGCGCACCCGACGGCCATGAGCCACACCCGATACTTCGCGAGGGACTACGCCGAAGCGCGGCGACGATTCTGGCGCGCCGCCGAGCAGGCGAACGCACGGGTCGAGAGCCACGTTCTCGACGTGCGCGGACCCGCCGACGAGGAGCTCGCGATGGACGTGGTGCGCGTCGGCCCGCGCCAGCCCTCCCGGCTCCTCGCCGTGAGCTCGGGCCTGCACGGCGTCGAGGCGTTCGTGGGTAGCGCGCTCCAGACGCTGCTTCTCGACACGGCCACCGAGATCCTGGCCGCCCATCGCGGGCTCGGCCTGTTGCTGGTACACGCGGTCAACCCCTTCGGCTTCGCCCATCTCGATCGCGCCAACGAGCGGAACGTCGACCTCAACCGCAACTTCGTCGCGCATCCCGCGGGGCACCGCCCCAACCCCGACTACGAAACGCTGGCCGACGACATCGCGCCGGCGTCGCTCGACGACGAAGCCGATCGCGCGCGCCTCGACAGGCTCGGCCGCTTCGTCGCCGAGCACGGCGCGCGACGATTCGAGAACGCGGTGAGCGGCGGCCAGTACACCCACCCACGCGGGCTCTATTTCGGCGGGCACGAGATCCAATGGTCCGCCGAGCGGCTGCTCGGCAGCGCGCGCACCGCCGCCGAGGGCGTGGAGCGAGTCGCGTGGATCGACGTCCACACCGGGCTCGGCGCGAGCGGCCAGGTCACGCTGCTCAGCGACCTGGCGCCGGCGGAGCCGGCCTATCAGCGCGCGGCGCGCTGGTACGGCTCGGACCTCCAGAGCCTCGTCGGCGGCGAAGCGCTGTCGGTCGTGACCCACGGCTCGCTCGATGTGGCGCTCCTCGACGCGCTCGGCGCGGCGCGCGAAGCCACCATGGTGACCGCCGAGATCGGCACGCGGCCGCCGGAGGCGGTGTTCTTCGCGCTGCGGGCGCGCAACTGGCTTTGCCATCACGGCGAGCTCGCCCCCGATCATCCCCGGACGCGGGCGATCCTCGCCGCGATCACCGACGCGTTCGATCCCCGCGACGACCGGTGGCGCGAGCGGGCGCTCTTGGAAGCCCGCCGGAGCGTCGCGGCCGCCGTCGCCGGTCTCGGCGCGCCCGCCTCCGCGCACGCACCACGCTGAGCGCGGCCTTCGCCCACGCCCGCCGTCACGACCGCAGAGAGCCCCGCCCTGCCAATCGGTCCACCGACGGCTCGTCTCCATCGAGGAGGTTCGCTCATGAGGTGTCGTCACGTCCCGCCCCCGGCCAGGTCCGCCGTCCGCGGAACGCTGCTCGCGGCGCTGATCGCGTGGAGCCCGGGAGCGCAGCGCGCAGCACGCGCGGATGACGCACCGGTCGCGTCGCCGGCCGCCGCACCGCTGTCGCGGATCGTGTTCGGCTCCTGCATTCGGCAGGGTGCTCCGCAGCCGATCTGGGACGCCATCGTCCAGTACGCGCCCGATGCGACGGTGCTGCTCGGCGACAACGTCTACGCCGACACCGAGGACATGGCGCGAATGCGCGCGCTCTACGCCCAGCTCGCCGCCGAGCCCGGGTTCCAACGATTGCGCGCCGCCACGCGCCTCTACGCGACCTGGGACGATCACGATTACGGAGGCAACGATGCCGGCGCCGAGTACCCGATGCGCGCCGAGTCGAAGCGCGCGTTCCTGGACTTCCTCGGCGAGCCCGCGGACTCGCCGCGCCGGCTGCGCGACGGCGTCTACCAATCGTACGTGCTCGGTCCCGAAGGCCGCCGCGTGCAGATCATCCTCCTCGACCTGCGCTGGGTCCGCAGCCCGCTGGTCTCGGGCCTCGCCGGGACGTCGCCAAGCGGCGGGCCGATCGAGGGCTACCTGCCGAACGACGATCCCGCGGCGACGATCCTCGGGCCGGACCAGTGGAGCTGGCTTGCGCGCGAGCTCGAGCGACCCGCCGAGCTCAGGCTCATCGGCTCCTCGATCCAGGTGCTCGCCGAGGACCACCCGTACGAGAAGTGGCGGAACTTTCCGCGCGAGCGCGATCGCTTGCTTGCGCTGATCCACTCGACCGGCGCGCGCGGTGTGGTGTTTCTCTCCGGCGATCGGCACGATGCCGAGCTCTCGCTGCTTCCCGCCGCCGGCGGCGTCGACGGGCTCACCGGCGAGCGCACCCCAAACCCGGCGGCGTACCCACTCTTCGACCTCACCTCGTCGTCGTTCAACGCGCCGCGCCCCTGGACGTGGGACGTGAACCGGCACCGGATCGGCGACGTGTTCTGGGGTGCCAACTTCGGCACCGTCGAGATCGATTGGTCGCAGCCCGATCCGCTGGTCACCCTCGGGATCCGCGACGCGACCGGCACCCGCGCCTTCGGCCACACCGTCCCGCTCTCGACGCTCGCCCCGCACACGCTCGGCAGCCGCTGAGCGCAGGCGTCCGGGCGTAGGACGCAGGGCACCGGGCACAGGGCACAGCGCGGGGCGCCACCGCAAAGAAAACGGGGCCAGAGCGAAGTCCGCTCTGGCCCCGTCGGGGAAAACGCGTGCGAGGGTTTACGCGCGACGGCGACGCCGTGCGCGGAACCCGAAGACGAAGAGCGACGCGGGGATCAGCCACAGGCCCAGATCGATCGGCACCTCGAAGCCGCGCTCCGCGTCACCCGCCACGGCCGCCTCCGCATCCTGCGGCGTGGGGTTGCAGCCCGTCTGCGGCGGAGTGTTGGGATTGCAGTCGTTGTCGACGCCATCCCGCGGGACCTCCGTCGCACCCGGATTCACCGCCGCGTTGGCGTCGTCGCAGTCGGTGGCGGATCCAGCCGGGCAAGCCGCGTTGCCCGGATTGCCGTAACCGTCGCCGTCACCGTCCACGCACGCCGACGCGCAGCTCGGGTCCGCGGAGTCCGCGAGCCCGTCACAATCGTCGTCGATGCCATTCGAGCAATTCTCGGTGGCGCCCGGGTTCACGGCGGCGTTGCCGTCGTTGCAGTCGAGCTGCGGGAAGCTGCACACCGGCGACGCGGGGTTGCCGTAGCCGTCGCCGTCGCCATCCGAGCACACCGGCGTGCTGCTGCACACGTAGGTCTGGCCGGTGAGGTAGAGCGTCCACGAGTTGAGCGTGCCGGTATCCGCACCGGCGGTGTCCTGAACCGTCAGCTTCCAGTTACCCGCCGTCGCTCCACCGACGAAATCGGCGAGGGCGCCTGGGCCGTCCGGTGCCGCCGTGTCCGGATAGGTCGCGACGATGTTGTCGGCGCTGCCGCCCGAGTTGTTGGCCAGGGTGACCACGGTGCCGCTCGGCGACTCGAGCTTCACCACCAGATCCCCTCGGTAGGTGTGGGTGATGTTGACCGCCACCCGCACGTTCGTGACGTTGCCGGTGTTGGGCACCGAACGGGTGGACGTGATGCCGGCCGCAGGGCTGTCGGGGATCGCGATGGGCGTATCCGTGGACGCGTAGGCGTTCTCGCTGCCGGCGACCGAGGCGCCCACGACCTGTGTGAAGGAGTCGTTGAAGGTTCCCTGGCCGGTGGCGATGGCGAGATCGAAGTCGATGGTGGTGCCGCACGCGACACCCGAGCTGACCGAGTAGCTGTAGTGCGGCGCGAGCGAGGTGGCCTGCGAGTTCGCAGGCACGTTGGGGAAGCTCGCGACGTTGTCGGTGATCGTGATGCCCGGGGTGGCGGTGCTGAGCGTCGCGCTCACGCCGGTGGACGGCTGCGAGTTGCTCGCGAGGGTGACCGACGACTGGATGGACTCGCCGGGCTCGACGACGCCGTCGCCGTCGCCGGCCGAGTCGTCCACCGCGCTCGACTCGTAACGGAGCTCGGGACCCGAAGCCGGGGTGGTCGTCGCGCAGTTCGACGCCGACCCGAAGCAAGCCGCGGCAGAGCCCTTCGGCACGACGATGTACGAGTACGGCTCGCCGTTTTGCAGGCCGGTGTCGTGGAACGAGGTGCTGGTGGTGGAAGCGACCTTGATCTTGCCGAACTCGCACGCGAACACGCCGTCGGTGCGGTACACCTCGTACGAGCTGGCGCCGGCGATCGCGTTCCAGCTCAGGTCGGCAACCATGTTGCCGCCGTTGGCGTTGAGCGCGGGGGCGGCCACCGGCGTGCCGCTGCAGCCGGAGGTCGCGACGACCGGCGTGCCGCACGCGATCTGGTGACGGTTGAACGCGGCGTAGATCGCCGCCATGTGCGGGGTGCCGTCGTTCAGGTTGCCGTTGTCGTCGTCGGCCGCGAGGTACTGCTGGTAGCCGCTGGTCGCCGCGCAACCACCGTTGGGTGCTCCGCCCGAGTAGCCAGCGCCCATGTTGCCGCCGCCGATGAAGAGCAACCGGGTCGCGACCGTGTGGGCGGTCTGCTCGTCGAGGCTGTACGGCGCCGACTTGAGGTCGCGCTTCCACAGGTCCCAAACCGATTCCGAGTACGGATGGCCGGTGCAGTGCACCGCGCCGCTGCAGTTCGCGTTCGCCCACGTGTACGTGTGCGGCTGACCCGAGGCGTGCTTCGCGTAGTCGATGTCGCGAACGCCCGTGCAGGCGGTGCAAGCATCCCCGAAGCCGCTGCAATTGCTGGCCGTGAAGTTGCGCCCGATGCACGACGTGTTGAGACGGAACGCCGCGTAGAGATCGGCGACACCCTCCTGGGTGATGGCGACGATCGAGGGGTTTGCATCGTTGTCGTCCAGACCATGCCCCCACTCGTGATCGAACACCGCCGCGATCTCACCGGTGTTCGCGCAACCGCCGCCCGACCGGTAGAAGTTCACGGTCGAGCCGTTCCAGAAGGCATTGCAGGTCTGGTTGATGTTCATGTTGGCGGTGAGCTGCTGCTGCAACCAGGTGTTGCTCGGAAGCTGGCCGCGCGCCATCTGTTTGATGCGGTTGAGCTCGTAGAAGCCGCTGCGCGATGCGTGGGTGTTGCCGGCGCCGCCCACGCCTGGCGTGGTGCAGTCCGTGCCGCTCGAGGCGCCAAAATTCAGGTTGGTCGCCGAGCTGAGCGAGCTGGCGCCGCAGCCGTCGCTCATGTTCACGTATTGCCCGGTCAGGCTGGCGCTGATGTTGCCGTCGACTGGCGCGATGTTCCCGCCCGCGTCCGACGTCACGTTCCCACCGGTGGTGGTCACGGTGGCAAACGGCATGGCCCAGCCGCTCTGCTCGACGCCATCCGGAGCGACGCCATCGTTCGTGACGGGATAGACGCCGCCCTTGACCTCACGCTCGGTCGCGTAGTCGTTGGTGTCCTCGAACGACAGCAGCTCGCCGCTCAGGGCATCCACGAGAGCCTCGAACCGGCCATCGCTGCCCGCGAAACGCGGCCGGACCACCCACGCGAGGCGGTAGCCGTAGCCCTTGCCCACGTCACCGGCCGCTTGCGCCTTCGCGGTGGCCACGAGGTTGAGCTCGCTCTTCCCCCACACCGTCGCGCTGGCGAACGGCCGGCCGTGGTCACGCGCCGTGGCGAGCGCCGCGTCCGCGGTGATCGTCGGCGTCGTGGAGACGTCGATGTCGCCCCACTGGGCCAGGCCGAGGAGCGTGAGGTTGCCGTGATTGATCACGGCGCTCAGGTACTCGCCTCGAACCGCCACACCCTTCACGACGCGCGGCAGGTAGACGTGGATGATCGAGCCGCGCTCGTGGCTCGTCACCCGCGCCGAGACCGCCGTCTCCGCCAGATCGAGGCGCAGCGCCTTGGCGTTGCGTTGCAGGTAGGAGCCGAACGCCTCGCCGGCCGCGGACTCGAGCGCGGAGTCGGTGGTGGGCGCGGCCTCGCCGATCCCTTGCCAGCTCAGGTTGTTGCCCACGCCCGAACCGGGAATGAGTGGCTGCGAAGGCGTGATGGTCGCCCAGCGGCCGCTGCGGACGTCGATCCGGCCACGGTCGTTGGCGACGCCGAGCGCCGAGAGGTCGTTCGCCGCGCGGGTCGCAGCATCGCCCGACAGCTCGGCGGGAAGCTTGTAACTCGTCTCGATGTCGAGAGCCGCGTTGCGGAACTCCTTGCCATGCAGCCCGGATGCTTGCGGCTCATCGAAGGCCCGAACCGGGCTGGCTGCCGCCAGCGCGAGCGTGCACACGATCGCCAGCGTCGCTGCGGGCGATCGGGTGAACCGGCCAAAGTGCGAACGGTTTCGTCTCAACACGATGCTGCTCCTTTGTCGCCCCGCAGCCATCGACGCTGCGGGCAGTGTGCGGACCGGTGCGCCTCGGATGGCTCGGGTCCGGTGATCCTCGAAATGCGCGAAGTCGGTTTTGGAGCGGAAGTCGAGATTACGCCTCCGACACCGCTGGACGCAACGCGGGAGCCGCATTTTCTCCCTGCGGTGGATCGAGGCGAGACGGGAGCTGCCGCGCGAGGCGATGATCGAGCCCGTGCCGCGCCCGGTCCGATTCCGATCCAGCTCGCCGACGCCCCGTCCGGCCCAGCGCCCGAGCGCCGCCGCGCCGAGCGTGCCGGCGACGACGCTCGCGCTGGTCGCGCTGGCGCTGGTGCTGCGGCTGCTCTTCTGGCAGGCCACCGCCGATCGCGGCTGGCCCGACTCCGCCGCCTACCAAGGCGATGCCGCGATGTGGACGCGCTGGGCCGAGGCCATCCGCGACGGCATCCCCTTCGAAAACGGCCTGCCGCTGCGCCCGCCGGGCGCCGCCTACCTGATTGCCGCGCTCAGCGGCGATGGCCCGCTGCCCATCGCGCGCCTCAAGCTCGCCTGGTGCGTGCTGGCGTCACTGACCGTGGGCCTGGTCCACGCGGCAGTGCGCAGGAGCTTCGGACCCGATGTCGGGCTGGCCGTCGGGGTCCTCCTTGCCGGCTCCACCGGGTGGATGATCCTCGCGACCTCGCTCGACAACGAGACCCCTTACCTGACGCTGGTGGCGACGACGTGGGTCCTGTGGCCGGCCGTCGTGCAGGAGCGAGGTGCCGCGGCGCTGGCGGCGTGGGCCGCGCTCCATGCGTTGGCCTGCCTGGTTCGCGCGGAGCACGTGCTCTATCTCGCGCTGTTGTTCCCCTGCCTGGCGGTCGCGTGGAGGGCCGAGGGGCAGCGGCGCGGGCGCCGGTCGCTGGCGGGCGTCGGCGTGTCGCTGGCGGTCTTCGTGCTGGTTCTGGCGCCGTGGCATTGGCACGCGTGGGCCGCGCTCCACCGCCTCAACCACGGTCCCGTGCAGCTCGAGCCCGGCGCGCGGCGCATGCAGGAAGCCATGGAGCGGCGTCTGGCGGGCGTCCGGTGGGAGCCCGAGGCGACGGCCGAGCTCGAGACGCTACCCGCCGTGAGCCGCGACACCGCTCGCCTCTTCATCGGCGCCACCCACTGGGTTCGCGGCGAGAGCGTCGTGGCGCCGCCCGCGCTCGCCATCCTCGCGGACGCCTTCGGCGCGGTGCCGCGACCGCTGCCGGCGCATCCGTTCGTGGCGTGCTACGGCGGCCTCAACTTCGCGCTCGCCAACGACGCGCGCGCGCCCGGCGGTTTCGCGCGCGGCCCGCTCGACGATTCGCCGCCGCTGGTCGGCGGCGCCGATCGCTATCCGCTGGCGCTCGTCCAGGGGCTGCCGCCCGCGTCGCTGAGCCTGACGTACCCGCCACACCTTCGCTTGCTCGCGGACGGTTATCGCGTGGGCTGGGAGTCGATCCGCGCCGATCCTGCCCGGTTCCTCGTGCTCGCCGCCACCAAGCTCGGGACCTTCTGGAAGGGCGCGACACTCGGGCTCGGAGGCTGGAACCTCCCGCTCGGGCTCTCCGGAACACGAGCGCCAGTCGACCTGGTGGTGCCCAGGACGACGTTCGCGACCACGGCGTGGCGGCTCGCGGTGCTGGTGCTGGCGGGCTTGGGGCTCGCGCTGGCTCGGCCACGCGCGGCCTTGGCGCCCTGGCTCGCGTACCTGGCGAGCAAGATCGTCGTGACCGTGGCGTTCTTCGGTTACGCGCGGTTCGGCGCGACGGTGATTCCGGTGATCGCATTGCTCGCGAGCCTCGGCGTCGCCGGGCTCGTCGAGCGAGTCACGGCTGTCCGCGCGGCGCGGCCGCGACGTCTGCCCCGCTGGCCGGTGTGCGCGGCGGCGCTGGCGATGGCGTTGGTGGCGGCGGAGGCGATCCGCTGGCAACGCGCTCCCACGCTCAGCCTGGGCGAGCGCCGGGTCACCGCGACCGAGCCCTTCCCGCCCGACGATCCGCGTGATCTTCTGCTCCGTGTCGGCAGCGCCGACACCGATCGACCGAAGCGCGCGGCGCCCTGAGCGTCGCCTTCGCCACACCCACGCGAGCGCATCCGAGAGCCATGCGATTCCGCTTTCTCACCGTCGTGCTGGTGGTCGCGACCTCCTGCGCTGGCTCGGCCAACGGCCCGGCGTGCGGCGGCTCGAGCGAGGGCGAGTGCATCGCCGCGGGCGAGTGCACGTTGCTGCTCGTCAGCGACCGTCCCGGCGACTATGTCTGCGTCGCCGCACGGAACGCTTGCGAAGCGGGCTTCGTCCAGCGCGATGCGAGCGCCGCGGCGTGCGAGCAGAAGGCCGGCTGCCGGTTCGTGCCCGCCGAATGCTATTGCCCGCCCGACCTGACGTGCGTGTGCGGCGGCGGCCCACCGGCCCAGTGCGTCCCCGACGCGAGCGGACGCGGCTGAGGGCTGAGGGATCGTTCGACGATGCCCGGCCGCACCAGGCATTGCCCGCGCAGCCGGGAACGAAGCGCGAGCCGATGAAGCTCGGAGCAGCCGCGCGCGTGCGCATCGCCCTCGCTCGTCCGCTGGTGCGCGTGGGGCTCGGCAATCGCGCGCTGCGCAGGTGGCTCGCCCGACGGCGACGCGACGACGTCCGTGGGCGCGGACTCGACGAGCACACCGCCGCCGTGCTCGGCCTCGACGACGTCGACGGCGGCTCGCGGATCTGGCGCCAGACTCCGGCGGTGGCGCGCGCCAGGCTCCTCGAATCGCTGGCGATCGTCGACGAAGCGCCGCACGCGGCCGTCGCCGTCCGCGACCTCGCCCTGCCCGGGCCAGCGGGCCCGATCGCCGCGCGACTCTACGAAGCACCCGGGCTCGAACGCCCGGCGCCAGGGCTCGTGTACCTGCACGGCGGTGGCCACACCCTCGGCGACCTCGACAGCCACGACGCGCTCTGCCGTCGCTTGGCGGTCGAGGGTCGCCTGCGGGTGGTGTCGGTGGACATGCGGCTCGCTCCCGAGCACCCGTTCCCCGCTCCCCTCGACGATTCGCTCGCGGCGTTTCGCGCGGTGGCCGCGCGCACCGGTGAGCTGGGCATCGACCCCGCGCGCCTGGGCATCGGCGGCGACAGCGCAGGCGGAAATCTCGCCGCCGTGGTCGCCCTCGAGACCCGCCGCGACCCGACACCCCCCGCGCTCCAGTTGCTCCTCTATCCGGTGGTCGACTTCACGTTCTCGCACCCGTCGCACACCGCGCTCGCCAACGGCTACTACCTCACGCGGCGCGCGATCGATTGGTACGCCGGCCACTACCTCGGAGGACGCGACGAGCTTCGCACCGACCCACGCGTCTCGCCGCTCGTCGCACCCGACCTGGCGGGCGCGGCGCCCGCGTACGTGGTGGTCGCCGGCTTCGATCCCCTGCGCGACGAGGCCGTCGCCTACGCGGACCGCCTCGCCGCCGCCGGCGTGCGGGTGGAGCTCGTGGTCGAGGCGAATCTGATCCACGGGTTCGCGCTCATGACGGCTGCCGTTCCCGCGGCCCGCGCCGCGACCTCCCGCTTCATTCGACGCGGCGCCGAGCTGCTGCGCGCCTGAACGGCGCGAGCGGCGGCAGCGCCCGCGCCGCAAGCGGACGCGGTCAGCGGGCCCGCGCCGTCACCGGCAGGCTCGTCAGCCGACGCACGAAGAAGCTCGGCACGTGGCTCGGCGGCGCCGACCACGCGCTCTCGAGCCACGCGGTTCGCGCCAGCGCGACCTCCAGCGCGATCTGCGCCTGCCGGCGCGCCAGCGTCGCGCCGATGCAGTGATGGATCCCGACGCCGAACGCGAGGTGGTTGCGCAGATTCGGGCGATCGAGATCGACCGCATCCGGGTTCGGGAAGACGCTCGCGTCGCGATTGGCGGCGGCCCACAGCAACATGAGCCGCGTACCCGCGGCGATGGCCTGGCCGCCGAGCACGGTGTCGCGCCGGGCGACGCGGAAATGGCCTTGAAACGGCGATTCCAGGCGCAGCGTCTCCTCCACGAACGCGGGGATCCGCTCCGGCCGCGCGCGTAGCTCCGTTTGCAGCGCCGCGTCCTCGACCATGAGCCGCAGCGCGCTCGCGATCAGGCTGGTGGTGGAGTCGTTCCCGGCAACGAAGAGCTGGAACACGATCGAGAGGACCTCGTCCTCGCTCAACTGCTCGGGTCCGTCACCGACCATGCGCCCGAGCTCGCCGACCAGATCGGCGCGGTCGGCGCGGCGCGCCGCTGCGCAGTGGGCGCGCAAGTAGTCGGCGAGCTCGATCGCCTGCATCGCCGCGGCCGCGAAGCCGTCCGCGTCCAGCAGACCGTTCACGGTCGCCACCGTCGCGTCGGACCACGCGCGCAGCCGCTCGAGATCGTCCGCGGGCAGGCCGAGCAGCTTCACGATCGTGCCCATCGGGAGCGCCACCGCGAGCGCCGGGAGCCAATCCGTCGCTGCCGACGCCGACGCCGCGTCCACCAGGCGCTCGGCGCGCGCGCGCACGTCGGCCTCCAGCGCCGCGACGCGTTCCACGGAAAACGCCTGGTTGGCGAGACGGCGCTGAGCGCCGTGGCGCGGCGGGTCCACGGTGGCGAGCACGTCGACGATCGGGTTCATCCCCGTGAGGTCCAGCAAGGTGGGCAGCGAATCCGCGTGCGCGGTGAGGACCGCGACGATGTTCGAGGAGTAGTCCTCCACGGCGAGCGCCGTCTCGCGCACCAGCGCGTAGGGCGCCACCACGCGATAACCGGCACGCGCGAGCTCGAAGATCGGCGCCTCGCGGCGCAGCCAGTCGTAGAACGCGAACGGGCTCTCGACGGTCTCGGGAGCGTAGGGGTCGATCGGCGGTTCGGGGCTCGCGGTCGAAGCGGCCTGCTCGGCGGCGGTGGGCATCGTGAACGCTCCCTTGTTGCGGTCCGAATCCTTACTTACAGTACTGTAAGTAATGACTCGCTCACGGTCAACGCACGGGACGCGCTCGGGCGGGACGCGACGACCGGCGAGCGCGCCGGCTCGGCGCAGTCGGCGCGCAGCGGACGCCGCTCGCGAACGAATCCTCGCCGAGGCCGAGCGAGCGCTCGTCGCCTCCGGCCCCGAGGGCGTGCGGGTGGCCGAGCTGGCCCGCAAGCTCGGGATCACCCATCCCGCCATCCTCCATCACTTCGGCACGCGCGAAGCGCTGCTCGAATCCGTCGTGGCGCGCGCGCTCGAGCGACGCTACGCCGAGGTGGTGACTCGCCTGTCCGCGGGCGACGACGCCCTCGGCACCGCTCGCGGGCTCCTCGAGGCCGCGTCACGCGCGTTCGCGCGCGAGGGCACGAGCCGTCTCGTGGCCTGGCTGGCGCTCGGCTCCGACCCGGACCGAGCGCTCGGCCCGCCGCGCTCGCTCGCCCCCGTCGCGGAAGCCGTGGACGCGGTGCGCGGTGTCGCCGGCGCGGGTCGCCGCGGTCGTTCGAGCGAGGCGAGCCTCTTCGCGGTCCATCTCGGCGCGCTCTTGCTGCTGGGAGAGCCGGTTCTCGGCCCCGCCATCTGGACCGCCCAAGGACGGCGCTGCACGCCCGCGCGCGAGCGCGCCTTTCACGACTGGTTCACGCAGCTCTTGAGCAACGCGCTGCTCGAGACCGCGCCGGACGCGCGCCGTCCCGCCGTACGCCCCCGCCGGCGGTGAGCGAGCGCGCGGTTCGCCGCTTCCGTCGCTTCGACGAACGGCGCGCGCGCCGTTACATCTGCGCTGTCCCACCGCTGTGCCGTTCTCCGGTGGCGACCCGAGCGATCACACCGTGCCACGCAAGATCGCCGCCGCCAGCCTGGCCTTCGTGGCCTCCACGGTGACGGCGCTCGCGCTCGGCGAGACGGCCCTGCGCTTGGTGCCTCGCCGGGCGAGCCCCGTGTTCGATCGTCCGACCCACCTCGTCGGACCGGCGCGCAACGACGTCGTGCGGCACGTCGAGCCCATCCCGCCCAAGGCGAACCGGACGTACCGGATCTTCGTGCTCGGTGACTCGTTCACCTGGGGCACGAACGTCATGGCGGACGCGACCTATCCCGCCCATCTGAGCTGGGTGCTCAATCGAACCTCGACTCGTCCCTTCGAGGTGTTCAACTACGGCGTTTCGGGATCGTGCACGGCCGATCAGCTGACCCTCTTCGAGAGCCTCGCCGGGCACGAGCCGGACATGGTCGTGATCGGGTACTTCCTGAACGATCCGGACCCGGGGCGGCGCACCCCCAAGCGCGTGGCGGCGCTGATGCGACGATTGGAGCAGCCACCGCGCTGGGAATCCTGGTTGCGGAGCCATTCGGAGCTGGCCCGGGCGATCCTCTTCCGTGTGTGGTCGGCGCGGCTCGTCGACGAGCAGATCCGCTACTTCCGCGCGATCCATCGGCCCGAGGGCGACGTCTGGCAACGTCACGCGCGCGAGCTCGAGTACCTGCCGGCGCTGGCACGCTCGGGCGGCGCCGAGGTGCGGGTGGTGATCTGGCCCCATCTCGGCTTCCCGCTGGATCGGAACTATCCGTTCCAGGACATCCACGAGCAGCTGGCCAGCACCTTCGACTCGCTCGGAGTGCAGTACCTGGACTTGCTCGACACCTTCCGCGGCGTGCCTCACGAGCGACTCGAGGCGGTGCCCCAGCTCGACCCACACCCCAACGAGATCGCCCACCGCATGGCTGCCGACGCGATCTTCGCGTGGTTGCGGGATACGACGCCGCTGGTCGACCGGGCGATCGTTCCGGGTCGCCTCGTGGTCAACCAGCCCGTGCCCTCGGTGCGGATGCGGCTCGCGCCGCTGGACGTCCGCTGATCGCTCGGGCCCGTCGCAGCGCACCCGGATCACGATCGTCATCGACGCCGTTGCAGCGGCGCTCGGCCTCGCCCCGCTCCACGCTCGGGCCGCCGTCACCGGACTCCGCGCGCCCCGCCGATCGTCGCGTTGCTCAGCGCGCGCGCCGCGCGACGCGTGGCCCGCTCCGCGACCGCCGCACCCGCCGTGGCTCGCCGGCGAGCTCGCGCCACACACCGGCCACCAGCAGCCGCACCAGGACGCGAAAGCGCTCGACCTCGGCAGGCGCCAGGGAACCGCGCTCGGCGAGCTGGAACATGAGCTGCTCCACCGCCAGCAGCACGGCACGCACCAACAGCGTATCGATCTCCAGGTGGAGATCGTCGCGCACCCACCGAGCGATGTCCTCGACCATCGCCTCCAGCACCTCCGCGCGGTAGGGCGCGAACTCGCTCTCCGGACGAATCGTCTCGCGATAGAGCGCACGCAGCGCTGCACCGCCGTGCGCCACGAGCTCGAGCGCTCCCGTGAGCGCCCGGTCGGCGACCTCGACGGGATCGCCGCCGCGCTTGTCGAGCGCCGCGATGGCGCCCAGGAAGAGCGCGTTGCCGTCCCGGAAGATCTGGTGGAAGAGCGCCTGCTTGCTGGGGAAGCAACGGTAGAACGTCTGTCGCGACACGCCGGCTTCGCCGAGCACGTCCTCGACGCTCACCTGCTCGTAGAGCTTGGTCTCGAGCACTTTCAGCGCCGCGACCAGGAGCGCGACGCGCTGCCCGTCCACGCCAACACGGCGGTGAGCGCGGCGGCGGGCGGAGCGGCGCGGCGACTTCGGCTCTGGCTTGGGGCGTGGCATGCGCGGCTCCGCACGGCGTTCGCGGGGGTTGCGCGAATCATACATCGTAGTATGATTAGATCGAATCATACATTAATGTATGATTCGGCACGTCGAGAGGAGGCCACCGATGAGCACCGCCGATGACCGTCTCGCAGCCGCGTCCGCCCCGCGTGAGACCACCTCCGCGGACTCGCTGGCGGATCGCCTGCCGGCGCTCGGCGCCGATTGGTCGCTCGCGCGGACGCGCGAGCTGCTGCGTCAGCGCCGCTGGACCTGGGCTCGCGCCGAGATCCTGATCGCGGAGGTCGCGGTGGACCGCGTCGTGTCGCGCGCGTGGCTACCGCCTGCGCTCGCGCTGCCGGCGGCGCCTGCGCGCGCCACCGTGTTCGTCGCCCACTACCCCGACACCGCGATGGGCTTCGCGTACCGGGAGGCGGGCGTGCTGTTGCACGCGACGCTGCGGCGCAAGCCGGTGCTGCATTGCGCGTGGATGGTCGTCGACGACGACACCGCGCTGATCCTCGGCCGCGAGCTGCTCGGCTTTCCCAAGAAGCTGGCCTGGATCGAGCTCGAGACCCGCGAACGGCGCCCGCGCGGCGCCGTCGAGCGGCGCGGCGCGCGGGTGCTCGCGATGGACGCGCTCTGCGCACCGGCGACGGCGGCGCCGCGCGCGGCGTTCCCGTTCCCGATCGTCAACCTCCGCGGCATCCCCGGCGTGCTGCCGCAGTGGCTGATCGCGATGCGACCCAACGAGCGTTGTCACGGGTGCGAGGCGGTCACGTTCCGCATCACCAGCGAGGCGAGCGCTTGCGACCCGCTCGCGACCCTCGGTCTCGCCGGTGACCACGCCGGCCACCGGCTGATCGTCGACCTCGGGCACCCGGACGCTCCCGGCGCCTCGCGCGTGCCCGCGGTGCCGACGTCGTGGCTCGGACCCACTTGGCTCTGGAAGGCCTACCCGTTCCGCGCTTGGTGACGCGTGTTCCACGCGCGCGCCCCTCGAGGAGCATCCCCGATGCCTGACGACCGGACCTTCGAGCGACTACGCGAAGTCGTCGACGAGCTCGCCCGCAACGGCGAGATCTCGTCGCCACCCATCGTCCCGCGCCTCGCGCACGTGGTGCTCAACGTCCCCGACGTCGACGCGGCGCTCACGTTCTACGTCGGTTTCCTGGGCTACACGGTCACCGCCGTCGACCGGCAGCTCGGCGTGCATTTCCTCTCGGCGGGCGACGATCACCACACCATCGCCCTCGGCGAATGCCTGCCGCGCGGACCGCGCGCGCTGTGGCGCTGGCCACGCCTGGCGCCGCGACTCGCGCGGTTGCTGCGCGTCCGCTTCTCCGACGAACGCTCCGCGACCGGCAAGCGGCGCGTGCGACCGACGCTCGGCGCCGTCCGCATGGCGCTCAGGCCCGGGCTTCAGCACATCGGCTTGCGCGTGGCGAGCGAGGCCGAGCTGAGGCGCCTCTACGACACGCTGCGAGCGCGCGGCATCCGCGTTCAGTGGGCGGTGAACCACGGCGACATGATCAAGGGTCTCTACGTCCACGACGGCAACGGCAACATGGTCGAGCTCTTCGTGGACGGGCCCCGCGGGCGCACCGTGCTCGATCTCGCCCGACGGGCGGGCGGATTCCACGCCTTTCAGCGCGTCGTCGCCCGCGTGGGCGCGCCCGACGAGCTGGCGAGCTTCGACCTCGATCCCGAGACCGAGCTCGCGCGAGGCTCGTGATGCCCGGATACGAAGAATTCACCGTCCCCTACGCGCGCGTCGCGGACCGGACACTCGCGTTGCGCATCACGCGCCCCACCGGGCTCGGCGCGGGCCCTTTCCCGGTGCTGCTCGATTTCCACGGCGGCGCCTGGACCCATTTCGACCCGCGCGTGGACCTGGCGTGGTGTCGCGAGCTGGCGCGCGCCGGCGTGCTCAGCGCCTCGGTGGAGTTCCGGCTCGCGCCCGAGCACCCGTGGCCGGCGTTCCTCGCCGACGCCCGCGCCGCGCTGCGTTGGGTCACGGCGCACGGCGCAGCGCTGGGCGCCGATCCCGCGCGGATGGGCACCATCGGCGGCTCGACAGGCGGGTTCCTCGCGGTCCTCCTCGCGCTCTGCCCGCGGACCGAGGGCGAGACGCCGACGCCCGCCCTCGACACTCCCGACACGCTCGCGCCGGCGACGCCACGCGTCGCGATCGGCTTCTACCCGATCCTCGACGTGGTCGGCCGCTACCGGATGGTCCGCGGGGCGCACTTCTCGCCCACCGCGCGATTCCTGCGCGAACGAATCGGTCCGCCGCGGCGCGGCGCCGGCCGACACCTCGCCGCACCGATCGCGCGGCTCGAGCGCTTGCACGCGCTCAAGACGCGCCACGGCCGCGTGGGACGAAGCGTGGGCACCGCCGTGAACCGCGCGCTCGCGCTCGCGAGCCGGCTCGACTTCGTACGCCTCGCGGTCTTCGAGGAGCTGGCGGCGAATCACGAGGGTGCCTTCGCGTCGCTCGCCGCGATGCACGAAGCCTCGCCGCTGGCGCGGGTCGAGGAAGGCCGGTTCCAAGCCAAGCCGGCGATCCTGGTGATCCAGGGCCGCGAGGACATCAACCTCACGCCGGCGATGAGTGAGCGCTTCGCGGACGCGTACCGACGCGCGGGCGGCGAGATCACCGTCGCGATCGAGCCCGGGTTCCCGCACGCGTTCGCGTCGATCCCGAGCGCCCAGTCGGATCGTGCCATCACCCGCACGCTCGCGTTCCTCGACGCCCAGCACCTCGTCCGGCCTCACGCCTGAGCCGCGCAGGAGTCACGAAGGAGCCACGCCATGCCTCGAGCCCATGCCTCGCATCGCCCGGCGCGCCGTGCTCGTCCCGCGGACGTCGAGATCACGGTGCGCAAGCCCAGCTTCGACTTCAGCGACGTGCCCGCGTACTGGTTCGGCGGGAGCCCGTGGAAGACCCATTTCGGCACGGCCTTGATGCTGGTGTTCCCGAGCGGCGAGCGCTTCGTCGTGCAAGGCGTGCGCAGCTTCGAGCCAGCGCTCGCCGATCCGGCGCTGCGTCAGGACGTCGCGCGCTTCTGCGCCCAAGAGGGATTCCACAGCCGCGAGCACGGCAAGCTGAACCGATTCCTCTTCGAGCAAGGCTTCCCCGGTCTGCGCTGGTTCGAGCGGCTGCAGTCACGGACCATGAAGCGCATGTCGCGCCATCTGCCCAAGCGCTTCCAGCTGGCGCTGGCGGCCTCCATCGAGCACCTCACCTCGAGCTTCGGCCACCAGGCGCTCGCCACACGCGACGACCTGGAGCCCATGCACCCGGTGCTGCGCGAGCTTCTGATCTGGCACGCCATCGAAGAGATGGAGCACAAATCCGTGGCCTTCGACGTCCATCAGGCGACCGGCGGCTGGCATGCGACCCGCGTCGCCGGGCTCCTCCTGATCCTGCCCATGTTGCTCGCGGTGACCTACGCGATCTTCCTCTACCTGCTCGCCGCGGACGGTCGACTTCTCGACGGCCGCATGTGGAAGCGCGAGCTCCTCGACCGGCTGATCGCCGACGGCAAGCGGGTGCTCGCCGGCGCGCGCCCACGCGGGCTCTTCGGCGCCCTGCCCTACGACGTGATCGCCTTCTTGAGGCCCTCGTTCCATCCCTGGGACGTCGACGATCGCGCGCTCATCGCGAACAGCAAGCACTACGATCCGATGGCCGTGCTGCGCGCGAGGTGAAGGCTCGGGATCGCCGCGGCTCCACGGTGCGCGAGCCGCTCAGCGCGCCGCCTGCGCGGGTCGACGATGGGCCAGCAGACGCTGCAAGCGCAGGTGTTCCTCGCGCTCGCGCTCGTCGAGCGTCCGCCGGATCGCGGCGAGGCGCGCGGTGAGCGCCGGGGTCACGCGGTACTCGAGGACGTTCACCTGACGCGAGGTGCGCGACACCGCCTCCCCGACCCGACGCAAGAGCGCCTCCCGCCCTGCCGCGTCGAGCAGCAACTCACCCAGACGCTCGATCTCGGTCGCCGCGGTCGCCGCGGCAGCGCCGAGCGCGGCCGGCGGCGTGCCGCGCGCCGCCAGCGTGCGGCGGAGCGCGGGACGGCCGACGATCTCGGCGACCGGAATCCCCCACACCCGGCCGTCGCGGATCTCGACGGCGAGCGAGCGTCCCGGCCAGCCGATCGCGCGCAGCCCTGCACAGCCTTCGTCGGCGAGCGCCGCCGCCAACGCCGGGTACGCGACCGCCGCCTGCTCGGCGATGGCCGTGCGCAGCTCGACCGCCGGCCGCGCCACCCGGAAGAGCTCGCTCACCAGCGCCTCGCGCTTGCGCCGCAACAGGCCCGACCCCTTGCGCACCCGCTCCAGGCGGCGCGCCGTCTGGACGAGGTTCTGGCGAGTCGCGGCGCCGGTGCGCGGAGTCGCCGCGCTCACGGGACCGCTCCCGCGGCGTCGACGGCGGCGGTCGCGGCGGCGCGCGCGGCGCGATCCGCACGGCGCGCCTCCCAGGTCGAGTCGCGAATCCGGATCAGGTCGTCGCGATCGAGGGTCTCGAGCAGCCGCCAGCCGGTCTCGATGGTCTCGCCGATCGTGCGCCGCGCTCCGGCCTGGCCCACCAGCTCCGCCTCGAAGCGATCGGCGAACGCGAGCGCGCGGCGATCGGCGTCGGCGAGCCCCGCCTCGCCGACGATCGCCGCCATCAGACGGGCCTCGCGGCCCTGGGTGTAGCTCGCGTAGAGCTGGTCGGCCCAATCGCGGTGCTCGGCCACCGTGTGCGACGCACCGATGCCAGAGTTCATGAGTCGCGACAACGACGGCAGCACGTCGATCGGCGGCGACACGCCACGCCGGTGCAGCTCGGGGCTGAGCACCAGCTGGCCCTCGGTGATGTAGCCGGTGAGGTCCGGGATGGGGTGGGTCATGTCGTTGTCGAGCATCGTGAGGATCGGCAGCTGGGTCACCGAGCCGGGCCTGCCGTCGAGGATGCCGGCGCGCTCGAGGAGCGCCGCGAGATCCGTGTACATCGAGCCGGGGTAGCCGCGGCGGCCGGGGATCTCCTCGCGCGCGGTGGCCAGCTCGCGCAAGGTCTCGCAGTAGTGCGCGAGGTCCGCCATCACCACCAGCACGTGCAAGCCCGCGTGGAATGCGAGGAACTCGGCCTGAGCGAGGGCCACCCGCGGCGCCAGGATGCGTTCGATCGAGGGGTCGCGGGTCTCGTTGAGATAGAGGACCGCGCGCGCCAGTGCTCCCGAGCGCTCGAAGCGCTCGAGGAACGTCTGCGTCTCGCGGGTGGTGATGCCCATGCCCACGAACACCACGGCGAAGGGCTCGCCGCGGGGCGCGCGCGCACCCTCCACGATCTGCGCCGCCAGCTCGAGCCCCGGCAGGCCGGCCCCGGAAAAGACCGGCAGCTTCTGGCCGCGCACCAGCGTGTTGAGCCCGTCGATGGCCGAGATCCCGGTCTCGATGAAATCGCACGGCTTGGCGCGGCGCGCCGGATTCATCGGCGCGCCTTGGACCGAGCGCAGCTCTTCGCCGACGGGCGGCGGC
This sequence comes from bacterium, assembly GCA_046331705.1. Classification (GTDB taxonomy): domain Bacteria; phylum JADJOY01; class JADJOY01; order JADJOY01; family JADJOY01; genus JADJOY01. The sequence continues at coordinate 36,858 of JAXLQJ010000061.1, forward strand.
AGCCCGTCGCGGGGACGGCCGGCGCCGTCCAGCACGCGCCCGAGAAGCTCGCGCCCCACGGGCACGGACGCCACCTCGCCGGTGAGCACGACGTCGCAGCGCGCGGGCGCCAGACCGAGCGTGTCGTCGAGGACTTGCACGACGGTCAGCGCCTCGCCCGCGTCGATGACCTGCCCGCGGCGCGCGGCCTGGCCCGGCATCGCGATCGTCACCCATTCGCCGAGGGCCACGCGGCGCGTGCCGCGCAGGAAGAGCAGCGGCCCCGACGACCCCGAGGCGCCGTGGTACGTGCGCGGCGGCAACGGACCGATCACGGCGCCGCCTGCGCAGCCGCCTGTGCCGGCGGCGCCGCCGCGCCAGCGCCGAGCGCGTCGATCGCTGCCGCCGCGCGCGCCGCGCGTTCCTCGATCTCGGCGAGCGGCGCGAGGCGGATCGCCGCCAGCATGCGCCTGAGCGGCCCGAGCTCGAGCGCGTCGAAGCGCACGCCACCCTGAATTCGCTCCGCGGCAACCCGATGCGCGCGCACCACCAGCTCCGCGAGGCGGCTGGTCTTCGCGGGCGGCGAGGCCGCGTCGTGGGGATCGAAGGCGCTCTGTCCGAGCACCACGTCGCGCGCCAGCCGCGCCGTCTCGAGCAGCAAGCGGTCCTGGTCCTGGAGCGCATCGGGCCCGACCAGCCCGGCGATGTCGAGGACCTCGCGGCCGCGACCGAGCAGCGCCAGCAGCTCGCGCCGCAGCTCGCTCCACTGCGCGGCGCCGCGCGCGGCGAACCACGGGCCGAGCCGCTCCGCGTACGCCGAGTAGCTGGTCTCCCAATCCACCGCGGGGAACTGGCGCTGGTGCGCGAGCGCGGGATCGAGCGCCCACAAGGCACCCGCGACCCGCAGCGTCGCCTGCGTCACCGGCTCGGCCAGGTCGCCGCCAGGAGGCGAGACCGCGGCGATCAGGGTCACCGAGCCGGTCCGCGGCTGCGCGCCGCCGCACGCCTCGACGCGCCCCGCGCGCTCGTAGAACTGACCGATGCGATTGCCGAGATACGTCGGATAACCCTCCTCGCCCGGCATCTCGGCGAGACGCGCGCCGATCTCGCGCAGCGCTTCCGCCCAGCGCGACAGGCTGTCGGCGAGCATCAGCACCCGGTAGCCCTGATCGCGGTAGTACTCCGCGATCGTCATGCCCAGGTACACGGACGCTTCCCGCGCCGCCACCGGCATGTTCGAGGTGTTCACCACCATCACCGTGCGGTCGAGGATCGAGCGCTGCGTGGTCGGATCGACGAGCTTGGGGAACTCCTGAAGCACCTCGGACATCTCGTTGCCGCGCTCGCCGCAACCGACGTAGACGACCACGTCCGCGTCGGCGTGCTTGGCGAGCGAATGCTCGATCACGGTCTTGCCGGTGCCGAACCCGCCCGGCACCGCCACCGAGCCGCCCTCGGCCACCGGGAAGAAGAGGTCGAAGACCCGCTGCCGCGTGACCAGCGGCCGATCTCCCGGCAACCGTCGCGCGACCGGCCGCGGCTCGCGCACCGGCCATCCGTGGGCGAGCGCCAGCGGCGTGCCATCGGCGAGATGGCCGATCGCTTCGTGGACGGTGTACGACCCCGCCGCCAGATCGGCGATCACCCCGCTCGTCCGCGGCGGCACCAGCACCCGGTGCTCGAACCCGCCGCGCTCGATCACGGTTCCGAGAACGTCGCCGCCGCGGACGCTCGCACCCGCAGCAGCGAGCGGCAGGAACGAGAAACGCGCGGCGCCGTCGAGGGTGGCCGCCCGCGCGCCGGGCTCGATGAAGGCGCCCATGGTGGCCGCCAGCACAGGCAACGGCCTGCCGACGCCGTCGAGGATCGAACCCAAGAGCCCCGGACCGAGCTGCGCCGCGAGCGTCTGCCCGGTCCCTTCCACCGGCTCTCCGGTGGCGAGCCCCGAGGTGTCCTCGTAGACCTGGAGGGTGGCGGTCGCCTCGTGGATGCGCACCACCTCGCCGAGCAAGCCGCGCGCGCCGACGCGCACCAGCTCGTAGAGCGCGGCGCCCCGCATCGGCTCCGCCTCGGCGAGCGGCCCCGCCACGCGGACGAGGCGCGCGGCTTCGTCGGCGCGGGTCATCCCAGCCTCACGCGATAGCCGATCGCCTGACGCAACAGCTCGACCACGAACGCCTCGGGCCCACTGGTGGCGGGGCGAAAGCTCGGTCCCGGGAATGGCACGACCAAAGGCAGCGAGCGGCGGGCGATCTCGCGCGCGGCCGCGGGATCGAGCGCCGCGTAGACCTCGTCCTCGACCAGCACCACGCCGAGGGTGGGATCGGCGAGCATGTCGCTCAGCACCCGCGCGCCGGCCGCCGCGTCCTCGACCTCGCACGTGGCGAGGCCGGCGAGCGCGAACCCGGCGCTCACCGCTGGACGGCCGACGACCACGACCCCCTTCGCCATCGCCTCAGACCTCGGTCAGCCCCGCGCGCCGAATCTCGGGCGGCACGCCGAGCGCGATGCCCCAGATGAGCGCGCGCAGGTTGCGTACCTCGTTGCGCAGCGCGAGAAAGAAGAGCGCCACCCGCGCCGGCCCGATCGGCGCGCTCACGACGCGGCCCCGCAGGATGCGCGCGCGCCGCGCCGCCAGCGCCGTCTCGAGCGTCACGGGATCGCCGGCCGCGCCGCGCACCGCCGCGGCCAGGCCACGATCGCGGCGCTCGCACGCGGACGCGAGGATCGCGCTCGCGTCGCTGGCCTCCGCGGCGCTCGCCGCCGCGACGAAGGCCGCGCGATCGAGCACCGCACCGCCCTCGACGAACGCGCGTGGCGCGTCGACGTCGTGACCCTCGGCGGCGAGACGCAGCGCCGCCTGGAGATTGCTCGCGTCGACGATCTCGGCGACCAACGCGGTGAGCGGTTCGCCGACGCGCGCCGCCCCGAGCGTCGCCGAGCGGGCAAACGCATCGACCAGCGCCGCTTCCACGCGGAAGAGATCGGGCTCCGCGCCCTCGCTCACCACCGGCGCCAGCGCGGCGCCGAACGGATGGCGCCACGCCACCAGCAGCGCCACGATTCGCGCCGGCCGCGGCTCGCGGGCGAGAAGCTCGAGGGCGCGATTCGGCAAGCCGGGCGTGGGCACCAGGCCGGCGAGACGGCTCTCCGCGGGCGCACCGACCACCGCGCCACGAATCAGCGCGCGCACGCTGCGCAGATCCTCGGCATCCAGGAACACCGCGAGCGCGTCGCGCGCTCCGTCGACGTCGAGCCAGCGCGCCAGCGTGCCGATCGCGTGCGCCGCGTGTCGCCGCACGGCCAGCTCGAGGCCGAGCGCCGTGGGACGCGCGGGTGCCGCGCTCGCTCCCGGCACCGCACGAGGCGCCGACGAGCCGGCTTCGGCCACGGGGATCCCTGCGCGCGCGAGGCGCGCCGCAAGCGCCGGTAGATCGGGGGCCTCCGCGAGCTCGTCGAGGGCGCGCCGATCGAGGCGACGAGCCATGAGCCCGGCGGCGCGGGTCGCGACGGCCTCCCAGCGCATCACGGCGCCTCGCTCGCCACGCGCGCGGCGATCGCCGGCAGCAGCGCCGCGCGCGACCGGACCAACCGCGCCTCCAGCGTCGCGTCGATCTCGAACGAGCCGTCGACGGCTTGCACCCGAGCGCCGGTGCCCGCCCCCGCGTCCGCCTCGATCCGCACCCCGCGGCGACCCGCGAAGCGCTCCCCGAGCGCGGCGACGAGCTCGGGCGAAGCGCGCACGAGCACCGCGGCCTCGCCGGCGCAGTCGATCGCATCGCCGACGGCGGCGGCCACCCGCTCGCGACTCGCAGTGCTCGCCAGCAGCTCGGGCAGTCGTTGCCGCGCCAGCTCCATCACCCGCTCGAGGGCCTCGGCGCGCGCCGCGAGCACCCTGCTCTCGGCGCCGTGTCGCGCGGCGGCGATCGCCTGCCGAGATTCGGCGCGCAGCTGCTGCTCGCTCGCAGCGAGCCTGCGCTCGCGCTGACGTCGGCACTCGGCGGCGGCGGACGCGCGGATCCGCGCCGCGTCCTCTTCCGCGGCGCGCACCACCGCGGCGGCGCGCTCGTCGGTCTCGCGCTCGAGCGCCGCGAGTAATCGATCGAGAGCCATGACGTCCTCGTCAGCCCGCGCCGCCGCGCAGCAGGATCATGAGCGCCACGACGAAGCCGAGGATCACCATCGTCTCGGGGATGGCGAGGAGGATGATCGCGGTGGTGCTGAGCTCGGGCTTCTCGGCGAGGCTCGCCGCCGCGGCGGGACCGATCCGGGATTGGGCCCACGCCGTCGCCAGCGCCGGCACGGCGATCGCGACCGCTGCACTCAACACGATGGCCAAGGTCTCCATGAGCAGCTCCTTCGTCCTCGTCACACGGCATCGGCGAGCGCCGGCCGAGGATGCGCGAGAGGTCGATACGAATGCCCCCCTGGGCTGAAGAACGTGCCGAAGAACTCCACGTAATGAAGACGCAGCGCGTGAACCACGGGGCCGAAGAGCCCGAGGGCGAAGTTCACGGCGTGGAAGAGCAGCGCGAAGAGCGCGCCCACCAACGCGCTGCCGAACGCGCCGACCATGTGGTTGGCGACCACCGCGAACATCACCGACGCCGTGCCGAGCGCCATGATGCGCGCGTAGGACAGCACGTGGGCGAACGCCATGAAGAGCTCGATCGGCGCGACGATGCCCTCCACCAGCACCAGCACCGGAAAGCCGAGCAACACCGCCACCACGAGGGGACGGAGCAGGCCCGCGGGCAGCACCCGCAACGCCGCCAGCACCGCGACGCCGATCAGCACCAGCATGACGGCGGAGATCGCGTGGGCCGCGGCGGTACGCCCGTGCACGCGGAGATTCGTGAGCACGCCCAAGACCAGCCCGAGCAACACGTGGACGGAGCCCAGCGCGAACGCCAGCCCCAGGAACGCCACCACGCGCTCGCCGCGGTCGAAGAAGAGCGG